>JFHF01000026.1 GCA_000648925.1 Caballeronia jiangsuensis | reverse complement strand
ATAAGCAATCGAGAACACATTGGAGGGGCTTCGCCGAGAACCAAAACAGGTTTCATTTGCGAATCTCTCCCACATCAGGTGACAAACCAATCCAGATTTATTTCCTTGCCCTGTCCAATAGAAAAATTTTTACCTTTAAAAATCAATTACTTAAATTTCGTCCCGGAACAGGTTTCGTTTGCGAAGAACCACTGGCGGCCTGCGCGGTCAGGTCAGCTTGCCGCGAACGAACTGCAGCGAGCGACGAGCGCGCTCGTCCATCTGCTCATCCGTCGCACCATTCGACATGTCACGCCAGACACCGACGGCCCGGCTTACGGAGCCGCCCTTGCGCATGAAGGGTTCCATCACGATGGTCCCGTCGTAGCCGATTTCCTTCAGTGCGCCGAAGATTTCGTCCCACGGCAGACGGCCTTCTCCGGGCGGCAGACGGTTCGCTTCGCCGAGATGGAAGTGTCCGAGCTTGCCCTTGCACGCGAGGATTGCATCGCGGAAGGAATGCTCCTCGATGTTCATGTGGAAGGTGTCGAGCTGCACCTTGCAAGCCGGGCTGTCCACTGCGTCGACGAAGGCAAGTGCTTCCTTGGCGTCGTTGCATAGCCATTGCTCGAAGCGGTTCACCACTTCCAGCGCATAGATGATGCCGTAATCTTCGGCAACCTTGATGACGCGGCGCACGCTGTCGATCGCATGGTCGACGTAAGGCCGCTTGTCCTTCATGCCGGGCGGCGGCGACTGCGGCCACGCGCAGAACGTGAGGCCGGCGAAGACCGGTGCGCCGAGCATGTGGCAGTCGTCGAGCAGACGCTTCACATATTCGGTGCCGGCGTCGCGCACGCTCTGCTCCGGCGAGGCGAAGTCGTACTCGGGCTTCAGCCCGATGCAGCACATCACCGTGAGGCCCAGATCGTCGGCGATCGCTTTCAGCTCACGCTTCTTCGCATCCGGAAGGTTGTGGAATTCGCCGAGCGAGATTTCCATCATGTCGAAACCGAGCCCGGCGATACGCTTTGCCGTCGCGGGAAAATCGACCATCCACTCGGTCGACCAGTAGGTGTAGAACATGCCAACCTTGTTCACGGCGAAACTCCTCTATGAGAGCGTCTCGAAGTCAGCTCAGGAAACGAATCCGGTCGGCTTGACCTCCGGATGCGCGGGATCGGCGTGTTCGAGCGCGGCCAGGGACATGATCCGCTCCTCCGACGCTTCATCGAAGCCGACCTCGCCGACCAGTTGCCCCGCGCGCATGACCAGAATACGGTCCGAGATGGTGAGGATCTCGGGCAGGTCGCTCGAAATCACGAGAATCGCCAGTCCTTCGTGAGCGAGTTCCCGCATCAGCGCATAGATTTCCGCTTTCGTCGTCACGTCGACGCCTCGCGTGGGCTCATCCACGATGAGCACGCGCGGTCTCGATGCCAGCCATTTCGCCAGCACGACCTTTTGCTGGTTGCCGCCGCTCAGGAGCCGCACCAGCTGCTCGACCGTCGGCGTCTTGATCTTGAATCGTCCGACGTAGGTGTCGATCAGCCGCGCCTCCTGCATGGGCCGCACGACCGGTCCTTTCGACAGGCGGCCGAGTCCGAGGGCAGCGAGCGAAAGATTGCTCCCCACCGACATGCCCAGAACCAGTCCCTGATCCTTGCGGTCTTCAGGAGCGAGCGCGATGCCGAGCCGCATCGCATCGCGCGGTCGGGAAATCTTGACCGGCTTGCCGGCGATGGAGACGGTTCCGTGTTTCGGCGGAGGCGCGCCGAAAATCCCCATCGCCACTTCCGAGCGACCCGCTCCGATCAGACCCGCGAGGCCGACGATTTCGCCCTGTCGAAGCGAGAACGAGACGTCGCGATAACGATGGTCATCGCCCAGGCCTTCCACCGAAAGCACCACAGGCTTGCCCGCGTGCTCCGGTCGAACGCGCTTCACCTCCGCAAGGTCGCGGCCGACCATGAGGCGGACCACCTCGTCGGGCGAGGTATCGGCAAGCCGCGCGGTGCGCACGTGCTTGCCGTCGCGCAAGACGGTTACGGCGTCGCAGTTGTCGAACACCTCGCGCATCCGATGGGAGATGTACAAGATGGTCACGCCCCGGTCCCGCAACTCGTGAACGACCTTGAAGAGCGTGAGCGAATCGGCTTCGGACAAGCTCGATGTCGGCTCGTCCAGGATGAGCAGGCGCGGCTCGTGAATCAACGCCTTGCAGATTTCGATGAGCTGTTGCTGAGCGATGGTCAGATCGCCCAGACGCGTGTCGGGGTCGAGCGAGATGCCCAGACGCAGCATGGCGGCCTTCGCCTTTTCCAGCAGCGTGCCGCGGTCGACCAGCACGCGCGCCATGCGCGGCTCCGTGCCGAGGAATATGTTCTCGGCGATCGTCATGTTCGGAGCCAGCATGAGCTCCTGGAACACGATGGAAATGCCCTTCTTCGCTGCGTCGCGCGTGCCGGTGAACTCGACTTCCTGTCCGTCGAATATGAGCCTGCCGGAAGTCGGTGAATGCGCCCCGGCGATGACCTGCATCAACGTCGACTTGCCCGCGCCGTTCTCGCCCATGATCGCGTGCACGGTCGCCGCCTCGACGCTGAAGGAGACCTCTTGCAGCGCCTTGACACCCGGATAGGTCTTGGTGATCTGCTCAACGCTCAATAGAACGGTCATGGCGGGACTCTTCGCAAGGAAAGCATGGGACCGTGGGCATCCCGGTCCCGGGCGGATGGATTACTTGCCGCCGACGAACTTGTCCACGTTGGACGAATTCACGATGTCGACACCGGTATCCGTGATCGGCGGAATCTTGCCGCCCTTGGAAAGCTCATCGAGCTGTTTCACCGACTCGATGCCCATCGCGAGCGGTCGCTGGCCGATCAGCGTGGTCGCGTAGCCTTCCTTCAGCAGCTTGACTTGCGACGGCAACGTGTCGAACGAGACGATCACGAACTTGCCGGATTTGATGTCGGCTGCCTTGTTCTTGACCGCGCGGATGTAGGCCTCAGGCGCGAACATCGGCCAGCCGCCTGCAAAGAAGATGCCGTCGAGATTCGGATTCTTGGCGAGAATGTCCTGAATCAGTTGCACTGCCGTGCTGGAATCGTCGTTGCACGCAAAGGGCGAACCCGACACTTCCTTGAAGCTGCCGCCGAGCTTGGACTTGAAGCCCTTGATCCGCTCGTTCAGATTCGCCGCCGACAGGCCGCCCGTCAGAATCGCGTACGTGCCGCCCTTCGGAAGCGCTTTCGCGAATGCTTCCCCGGCGGCCTCGCCGCCAGCCTCGTTGTTCGTGCCGATGAACGCGGCCCGCTTGGACTTCGGCGCATCGGAGTCGAATGTGACGATCGGGATATTCTTCGCGACAGCCGCGCTGATGACGTTACCGATGGAGTCGGCGTTATTCGGCGCAATCGCGATACCGGCCACCTTCTTCGTGATCAGATCCCTGACGATGCGGCCCTGCTCGGCGTCATCGAGCTGCGCCGGGCCCGTGAACAGGCACTCGGCGCCGAGTTTCGCCGCCTCTTCCTTGCAGCCTTTCTCCGCATCGGCGTAGAACGCGACGCCGAGCGCCTTCGGCACGACAGCGAAAACCTTCTTGTCGGCTGCCTGCGATTGCGAGATGCCGAGCCCGAACAGGACGGCGGCTGCTACTGCGCTGATCATGGTGCGTGTCATGTCTTCTCCAAGGGTTGTTATGGTTACAGCGCTCATCGACGTCGCCAGACGCCTTTTCTGAGTTGGTCGATAAAGACGGCAAGCACGATGACGGAACCAACGAACACCCCTTGCCAATAAGCGTCCGTTCCCAGCAAGACGAGACCATTGCGCAGCACTTCGAGGATGACCGTGCCGACGAACACGCCGATCACGGTGCCTTCGCCGCCGGACAGGGCCGTGCCGCCGATGACCGCCGCTGCGATGACGCTCAGCTCCTTGCCGAGGCCCTGATTCGAAATCGCGGACGAAAGGTAGCTCACTTCGATGATGCCCGCGACACCCGCCAGGACGGAGGACATGATGTAGACGCTCATCTTGAGCCGGTCCACGTTCAGGCCGGTGAGCATCGCCGCGCGTTCGTTGCCGCCGACGGCATACAACTGGCGGCCGTAGACCGTTCTCTTGAGCACGATCGCGGAGATGATCGCCAGCACCACGAAGATGATGAAAGGAACCGGCAAATCGAGGAAGTCGCCGCCGCCGAGCGCGAAGAACGCGTCGCCGTCGGGCCGGAAGCCGTCGATTGCCTTGCCGCGTGTGATGATGAGCGCGAGCGCACGCGCGATGCTCATGGTGGCGAGCGTCGGCACGAACGGCAGCATGCGCAGCTTCGTCACGCAGAAGCCGTTGAAGAAGCCGACGGCGGCGCAGATCAGAAGCGTGAGCGCGCACGCCGGAACGACACCCATGCCGGACTGCATCATCGCGGCGGACGCCACCGCCGAAAGGCCCCACACGCTGCCGACCGAAAGGTCGATGCCGCCGGTGATCATCACCGCAGCCTGACCGAGCACCACGATGCCGATGAACGACAGATTGCGCGCGTCGTTGAGCAGATTGCCCTTGCTGGCGAAGTCCGGCGCGAAAATCGATAGCAGCACGATCATGATGGCCAGCGCACCCACGATGCCGGTCTCGCGCGAGTGCATTATTTGAGACGCGAAACCCTTGCGAGGCTTAGGCTGCTCATTGTTGACCGGGGTCACCTTGCTCATATGTCGCCTCCAGTACGCCTCGGCGCTCGCCATGGAATGGCGAGCCGCTTTTACCGTGAAAAATTCTAGTTTCGAGTCGAAAGCCCAACAAAGCGGGTTTTCCCTGCACAGGTAAGAAAGACGCTCTACTTTCTACAGGCTGCCGCATACATGCCGATGACTTCCCGGACCTTACCGAAGATCAGGCTCATCGGCGAACCGTCGATCAGACCGCGCCGGCGTGGCCAGTACTGGTTCGGGAGGTATCGACTGATGAGGTTTTCGCTTATATCGACGCGTTCCAGATTGGACACCAGCTTTCGCGTTGCAGCGCCGACCGCCGGATCGGCCCAGTAGTAGCGAATCCGGTCGCTGTAGCTGAACGTGCGCAAGAGCCGCTTTTCCTGCTCGCTGCCGTGGTAATACTTCTCCCAATTCGTGGGTTTCTCCAGCATCACGCGCTCGACCACGGCTCGCAGATGAGAGCGCGCATCCGCCGCGACCAGTTCGTCTTCGATGTCCGCGAGCGCATAGAGCGCTTCCCGCAACGCGAACGTCGCGCCGGGTCCGACCTTCAGAATGGCGAAGCCATCGCGAACCAGCGCCGAAAGCGCTTCGGGCTTCTGATAGTCCGTGGAATGGGCTTCGAAGACCATGTCAGGCAGGTCTTCGAGGATATGCGACAGTTCGCGAGCGGACGACGCGTCGTAGTCCACGACCTTCGTGTGGTCGAAGTCCACGCCCGGCTGAACGACGAGACCCACGACGCGCTGCCACGCCGCGTCCAGGCCACATGCGTGCCATGCCGCACGATGCACCGCGACGGTTTCGAGCGCCGCACGCGGGCTGGTCGCCTCGACCGTGGAAAGCGCTTCGGATGCGCCACCGGGCACGGGCACTTCCGTACCGACGATGTAGACCGGGCGTTCGCGCAGTCCCGCGCGCCCGGCTGCCTGCTCCGCGACCGCGCACAAACGGGCCGCACGCCGGGCGACAACTTCGTCCGAAAGGCGCGGCGGGTCGTCGGCGCAACTCATGCTCGTGTCGAGGTGAAGCTTTCGGAATCCTGCCGCGGCGTACGCATCGATCAGGGCGTCCGCGTGGTCCATCGCTTCATCGGCCGGACGATTGCTCCAGGCATTCGGGCCGAGATGGTCGCCGCCGAGAAGCAAGCTTGCCCGAGGAAAACCGACGCTGTCGGCGATGCCGTGGACGAATCGCACGAAGTCGGCCGGCTGCATACCGGTGTAGCCGCCATACTGGTTCACCTGGTTCGAGGTCGACTCCAGCAACAACGGCGTGCCGTCATCGAGCGCCTGCCTCATGCTCGCTTCGATCACCCACGGGTGAGCCGAGCAGACCGAGTAGATTCCCCTCAGCCGGGACGCGAATCGTGCGTCGCCCGTGAGCCGCGTGACGATTTCAGTCATGGCTCGCCTCGGATCTCTCCTGGATGAACTTGTCCAGTTCCGCGAGCGTCGCGGTGCCTTCCATGGGTCCGCGATACGTCACGGCGCGCGCGCCCGCGGCGCCGGCGTAGGTCAACGCGCGTTCGACGGCAAATCCCTGTGCGCGACAGGCGACATACGTACCGCCGAAGCAATCCCCGGCGCCCGTCGGATCGACTTCGGTCACAGGCAACGCCCGCACGTGCCGCTCGCTTTTTCCATCGTAGTAGCTGCAACCATCCTTGCCGCGTTTCACCACGACCTCGCGCACGCCTCTGCCCAGCAACTCGTCGATCGCCGCCTTCTCGGTGCTCGCGCTCGCGAGCAACATCACTTCGTGACCGCTTGGCAGGAACACGTCGGTGTAGTCGAGGATGAAGTCGAGCGCTTCACGCATTTCCGGAATGCGCAGCATCTCCTTGCGGATGTTGGGGTCGAAGCTGACCGTGCCACCGTTGCCCTTCACCGTTTCGATGACGCTCTTCATCGCCTCGATGATGCGGAACGAGAAGAGCGACGAGCCCATCACATGGAAATGCCTGCAATCCTTCAGCAAGGATTCGCGAATCTCGCTGACAGAGAGATGTCCCGACGCGCTGTTGACGATGTTGTAGATGAAGTCTCGGTCGCCGTCCTTGCGATAGGTGACGAACGCGCTGCCGGTCGTCGCGGCCTTGATGACGGATATGCCGGAGACGTCGACGCCGTCCTCGCGCAGGCGTTCGACATTGAGCGCGCCGAAATCGTCATCGCCGACGCATCCGATGATCGCGCACGGACTACCGCATTTCGCGACCTGATCGATAAAAATTGCCGGAGCGCCGCTCGCGAACGGTCCGATCAGCGTTCCCGCGCGCCGAAAGGACTGCCCGATTTCCGTAGCGAGAATCTCGACGAGAATCTCGCCCATCGTGAGGATGCAGCCGGGACGAGCGTCCGGTTTCGCTTCAGATTTCGCCATGTCGGTTTTCATTAGGATAACGATGCACGAGGCACCAGACAGCACGCGCTTTTCGGGTTTTCTACTTCTCAATACGTCCTGTCAGGAAGCGCGAAACTCCAGAATTCCAGTATCGCGCCTTTGTAGCTGAAGACCTTTGCGCATGACCGTCTCCATCGTCGGCGGATCGATTCCATCGTCGATAAGAAGCGTGTCGATCTCTTGCGCGCTCGCAAACACTTCGCCGCTGCGTTCGTCGAGCGCCGGCTGAAACGCAACGACGATCGTGCGCCTGGCAGCCCGGCGCGCTGCCTGCGCCACACGCGCCAGGGCCAGGTTCGCCGTCAGCAGGTTGCCGTCACGATCGACACCGGACGCTTGCAGGACGCACAAATCGATCGCGCGTCGCCCGACGGAAGCTTCGGCGTCAGGTCCGGTCATCACGGTCGAGCCATGTTCCAGTTGCCCGCCAGTCAAAAGCACCTCGCAGTGCAGAAACCGCTGAACCGTCTGTGCAACCGAAACGTCCTGCACCAGCAACGAAAGGTTTGCACGGTCGGCGAGGAAGGGAATCATCTTATGAACGATCTCGCCCGCGCCCAACATGACCGCTTCGCTATCCGCCACCCGTTCCGCCGCGAATCGGGCAAGAAGCGTTTCGGAGGCCTTGCGTGCAGCGGCGTCGGACGCTGGCACGAGTATGTCGTCTCCGGCCTTCTGCGCGAGATAGCGGGCTTTGCCAAACGAGCGCTGAAGATAGCGCTGCTGCTCCAGGTACGTCAGATCGCTGCGGATGGTGACGCTCGAAACCTCGAAAGCGTGACTGAGTTCATCGACGGAAACCTCGCCTCGCTTGCGAACGAGTTCGACGATTTGAAGGCGTCGCTTCAATGAACTCTTGTTGGTGAGCATCGGGGGCCGCTTCCATACGCTCTTTCGTCACGGAAGAGTCTAGTTTCGAAACGAAAGAAGTTCAAAGCGAATCTCTCATGGTTTTCCCGTGAGAGATTGCTGTGTAGCGCTGTGAGAGGATGCACGGATCGTCGACTCTTGCAGAGCGTGTCCGATGCTTTCAGAAATCTATCGCGGTTACATCGCCTGTCTGAACGCGCAAGACTGGGCGAATCTCGGCACGTTCGTTCATGACGCGCTGCACTACAACGGCCGCGCGCTGACGCTCGACGATTATCGCGAGATGCTGATAAAGGACTTCCGCGAGATACCCGATCTCTTTTTCGACATTCAAATGCTGATCGAGGAACCGCCGCGCATCGCGTGCCGATTGCGGTTCGAGTGCGCGCCGAAAGATGTTTTCATGGGACTGCGCGTCGACGGAAAACGCGTCGTGTTTTGCGAGAACGTGTTCTATGAGTTCCGCGAGGGAAAGATCGACAACGTCTGGTCCGTCATCGACAAGGCCGCGATCGAGGCGCAGCTTTAGGCGGCTTCCGTGAAGAACGTATCGACGATATCGTCCCGCAAGCGCGCGACCTCGCGATGTCCCACCTTGCGCGGCCTCGGCAAACTCACGTCGATCACTTCGCCGATCCGCCCCGGCCGCGCCTGCATCACCACGATCCGGTCCGAAAGCAGCACGGCCTCTTCCACATCGTGCGTGACGAGCACCATCGTGATCCGCTCGCGCTCCCATATGCGCTGCAATTCGAGTTGCAAGCGACTGCGCGTAAGCGCGTCGAGCGCGCCGAACGGCTCGTCGAGCAGCAGCAATCGCGGCCGATTGACGAGCCCGCGCGCAATCGCCACGCGTTGCGCCATCCCGCCCGACAACTGATGCGGATAATGCCGCTCGTAACCCGTAAGCCCGACAAGCTCGATATGCTCCGCCACCGCCCGCGCCTTTGCCGCTTTCGAGAGCGGCGCATTGCGTAACGCGACGGCCACGTTCTGCTCGACATCGAGCCACGGAAACAGCCGATGATCCTGAAACACGATGCCGCGCGACAGATCGGTCGTCACGATACGCTTGCCGTCGAACGCGATCTCGCCTTCGTGACTGCCGTCGAGTCCCGCGATGAGCCGAAGCAACGTCGACTTGCCGCATCCGCTCGCCCCGACGATGCTGACGAAGTCGCCACTCGCAATCGAGAGATCGACGCGATCGAGTACGGCAGGCGCCGCATCGTCGTTGAAGCGCTTGCTCAGATGCCGCAGCGTCAGACCGCTGTCTTGCTCAACTAACGTCGTCATTCCTGGATTCTCCTCAAGCCGCGCGCGACGTATCGAACCAGCGTCGCTGCACGCCGCGCGCGAGGGCATTCAGCGCCCACCCCGTCAAACCGACCACGATCACGCCGAACACGACGAGATCCATGCGAAACTGCTCGCTGCCATCCACGAGCGTATTGCCGATCCCGCTGCCCGCGACGAGCAGATACTCCGCCCCGAGCGTCGCGAGCCACGAATAGATGAGCGCGAGATACACACCCGTGAAGATCGACGGCAACGCCGCAGGCAACACCACATACGCCAGCGTCTGCAACTTGCCATAGCGATAGGCGCGCGCCACATCGAGCAAATCGACGGGCACGGCGCGAATGCCGTCGTTCGTGTGCATCACGACCGGCACGAGCGCCGCGAGCGACAGGAACACGACCTTCGCGACATCGCCCAGACCGAACCAGACGGAAATCAGCGGAATCCACGCGAACAGCGACACTTGCTTGAACGTGTTGAAGCTCGGCGCGATCGCGCGATTCGCCAGCTTCGAGATGCCGAGCAACGCGCCGAGCGCGAGCCCGAGGATCGTGCCGATTGCAAATCCCGTCAGTTCGCGTGCAAGCGACGCGGACAGCGCACGCACGAGCGCGCCGCTTCGAACCTGCTCCACGGCGGTGGCCCAGACCTGCGCGGGCGAAACCATCACGCCGTGCCCGACTTGCGCGCCGCGCGACACGAACCACCACACGCCGAGCGCGGCGATCGGCAGCACGAGGCCGCGCCACGATCCTTTGACCGATCCCGCTTCCCAATCCAGAGTCGACATCTGTTGATCCTCAAACGGAACGGCCGCGCTGGAGCTTGCGCTCGAAAACATTGAGCAGACGATCGGCCGCATAGCCGATTGCACCGACGATCAGCACCGCAGCCAGCACGAGATCGAGTTGAAAGAGCTGCCGTCCGTACACGATCAGATACCCCAGCCCTTCCGACGACGCGACGAGTTCGACGACCACCAGCGTCAGCCACGCCTTCGTGAACGCGAGCCGCACGCCGGTGCCGATGACGGGGATCGCCGAAGGCAAGGTCACGCGCGTAATCACCTGCCAGCGCGAATAGCGATACACCGCCGCGACTTCCTGCAATGCGCGCGGCGTGCCGCGAAAGCCCTGCAACGTGCACAGCGTGACGGGAACGAGCGCCGCATGTCCGATCAGCAGGTACTTCAACGGCTCGCCGATCCCGACGACGATCATCAGAAACGGCAGCCAGCCGAGCACGGGCACCTGCACGATCGCATTGAAGCTCGGCAGCACGTAAGCCTCCAGCGTGCGCGACAGGCCCAGCAAACCGCCCAGCACGATGCCGAGCGCCACGCCGCCGCCGAAGCCTACGGCAGCACGCGTCATGCTCGCGGAGACATGCATCCACAACTCGCCGCTTTTCAGGAGGGCGCCGAGCGTTTCGAACACGAGCGCAGGCGGCGGCAAAACCTGCGCGGAAATCCAGCCGTAGCGCGAGCCGAGCATCCACAGCAAGGCCAGAGCGATGGGCACGATCCACGGCAACGCGGTCCAGCCGATCGTGCGCAGCGTATCGCGAGACAGCGTCCCGCGCGCGCGATACGCGGGCAGAAATACACGCGTCAGGGCATTGGCCATCTATCGATTCTCCGCGAGACGTTCGCCGGCAGGCTTGCCCGATGCATCGAAACGCGGCCAGTACGCTTCGAGCTTCAGCGACTTCAACGCCTGATCGAGATACTTCGGCTCGAACCATCCGTTCACGCTGACGGGCTGGCGGATCAGATTCAGGCGCAACGCGTCATCGGCGACGGCCTGATAGCGCGCGACGAGAAACGGATCGATGAGCGGCGAGTTGCGATCCTTCAACGGCTGATTCGCATACTCCGAGGCCCACGATTCGGTCGGAACGCCGCTCTTCGACCACAGCGTGAAGAGCGCGTTGCGGTTCGCTTCATCAGACGACCAGTACGCCGCCTGAACGACCGCGGTCACGACCTTCTGCACCGTATCGGGATGCGCGCTTTCGAAGTCGTCGAGCACGAGCAGATGCGCCTGTCGCGTGAGCTGCAAACCGTCGTCGCGCGATGCATAGACGATCTTCGCGAGCCCCTGACGTTGCAGCTTGAAGAGCGAGTAGTCGAGGAACACAGCATCGACGCCCTTCGATGCGAGCGCGGCCTGCGCAGCGGCGGTATCGAGATTGATCACGCGCAGATCGCGCTCTGTGAGGCCGTTTTGCTTGAGCACGTTATCGGCGACGAGTTGTAGATTCGTCCCGCGAAAGATGCCCACGCGCTTGCCCTTGAGATCCTTCACGCTCTTGATATCGGAGTCGGGCGGCACGGCGACATAGACGCCCGCGCGCACGTTCGACGCCACCAGCAAATGCGTCTTCAGACCGTTCGCGCGGCCGATCACGGCAGGCAGATCGCCTTGATACGCGAAATCGATCTGCTTGTTCGCGAGCGCTTCGTTCACGGCCGGTCCCGCGCCTTTGAAGAAGATCCATTCGACCTTGACCTGCGCGGGCCGCAATGCATCCTCGACACGATGCTGCAACTGCGCGGTCGCGGCCGGCGATCCGCCGAAGGTCGGCGGATCGCCGCTGCCCTGCTGCGCGACGCCGATGCGCACCACGGCCGGATCGGCGGCATGCGCGGGACCGATGAGCGCGGCGAACAACGTCGCGGCGCCGACGAGGAGCTTGAATCGTAGTGTCATCGTGCAATCGAGAAAGAGTGAAAGGCAAAAGCGAAGCGTGTCAGGCGCTGCGCGTTTCCTGCCTGACGATGCGGCTCCTGCGCCCGTCGATGCCCGTGGGCACGTCGCCATGCACGGTCGCGCGGCGCACGACGCGATGCGCGTCGCCGTAATCGGCCACGGCGTAGTGCTGGGTCGCGCGGTTGTCCCAGATCGCGACGTCGCCTTGCGTCCAGCGCCAGCGCACTGTGTTCTCCAGCCGCGTGACGTGGTCGTGGAAGAGTTCGATCAGGCGATCCGAATCGCGCTGCGACAGGCCGATGAAGCGCTGCACGAAGTGCCCGAGCACAAGCGTGCGCTCGCCCGTTTCAGGATGCACGCGCACGACGGGATGCTCCGTTTCGTAGAGCGTCGAGGTGAACTGCTTGCGATACTCGCGCTCGGTTTCGGTGTCGGGCGCATGACGTGTCGCAGCATAGTCGTAGGTGTTCGAATGCAGCGCCCACAGCTTGTCGGCGAGATCGCGCAGGGCGTCGGGCAGATTCGCGTATGCGGCGGCGGTGTTGGCCCACACCGTGTCGCCGCCTGCGGGCGGAACCACCACGCCGCGCAGAATCGAGATTTTCGGATAGGCATCGACGAACGTGACATCCGTATGCCAGGAGTTCGCGCGCGTGCCGTGCTTCGAATCGAGTTCGAGCAGGCGGCTTCCGCTCGACAGCGACGGCACCGTCGGATGCGCGACGGTCTCGCCGAAGCGCGCGGCGAAGGCTTCCTGCGCGGCGTCGTCGAGATGCGACTGGCCGCGGAAAAACAGCACTTTATGTTCGAGCAGCGCCTGATTGATCGCGGCGATCGCGGCGTCGTCGAGATCGGCGGAAAGGGTCACGCCGCGCACTTCCGCGCCGATGCGACCGCCTATCGGGCGCACCTGGAACGGTTCGTTCGACGTGACGGGAGCAAGCGTGGACTCGGCGGCGAGCGTGGGGATATCGGACATCGAAAATCTCCGTTGGTATGCGTTTGTCGGATGCAGGCCGCAGTGAATGCGACGGAATCATTGAAGCATCGACAGGACGCCCGACCAACGAAGCGTTTCGACTAAGCTTTGTAGCGCTCAGCGAGATATGTATTGCTGCAGGCCCGCGATGCTTTGCTGGAGTTCCGCTTCAAGCCGCGCCATCAGTTCGGCTGCGGGCAATTCGCGCACGAGCGCGGCCGCCTGTCCCGCCCATTGCGCGCCGTAACCGAATTCGCCCTTCGCTTTGGCGGCCGCGTGCAGCGACTTGCCCGCATCGTAGGTGATGGGATAGGCGGGAATCGCGGGCGCCTCTCCGCCGCGCCCCAGTTCGGTGAACTTGTTGACGAGGCCGCGCGCGCTGCGGCCCGAGATGGCCGCGGTGAATGTGGTGTGGTTCGCCGCGTCCCCGAGGATGGCGCGACGATACCCTTCATCGATCGACGTCTCCGTGCACGGCACGAACGCCGTGCCGAGTTGCGCGGCCTGCGCGCCGAGCGCCAGCGCCGCCGCGATGCCCGCGCCGTCCATGATGCCGCCCGCCGCGATCACCGGCACATCGAACTTGCTTGCAAGAAGGCGCGTGAGCGCGAAGGTGCCGAGGTTGTCATCGTCGGCTTGCGGGTCGAAGATGCCGCGATGCCCGCCCGCTTCGATGCCCTGCGCGACGATCGCATCCATGCCCGCCGCGACGAGTTGTTCCGCCTCACGCACGTTAGTCGCGGATGCAATCAGTTTGATGCCGGCCCCGCGCAATGCATCGATATATTCCTTCGACGGCAGGCCGAAGTGAAAGCTCACTATCGCCGGCTTCTCGTCGACGAACACGTCGAGCATGGCCTTATCGACGACGAAGCTCGTGTAAATCTCGCTCAGCTTCGCGGGCGGCGTCGCGCCGTATTGCGCGAATACGGGCGCGAGCCATTCGGTCCACGCCTTCTCGATGGCAGCGTCGGCGCTGGCGGGCGCATGACAGAACACGTTGATGTTGAACGGCTTGCCGGTGAGCTCGCGCGTCTCGCGGATCACCTTGCGCGCGCCTTGTGCGTTCATCGCGCCGACGCCGAGCGAGCCGAGGCCGCCCGCGTTCGATACGGCCGCCGCGAGCGCGGGCGTGCTCACGCCGGCCATCGGCGCCTGAATGATCGGCGTCTCGATGCCGAGTAACGAGGTCAATGCGTTCTTGCTCATGGATATGCATCCTTTAAACATTGCGTGATTCAACGCTTCGCGAGCCTCTCGACGACGAAGTCGACGAAAGCCCGCACGCGCGACGACAAATGCCTGCCATGCGGATACAGCAGGATGAACGGTCTGCTGCAACCACCGAACTCGCGCAGCACTTCGGTAAGCGTGCCCGCGCGCAATTCGTTTTCGACGGTGAATCGATAGGTCTGAAAAAGGCCCGCGCCATGGCACGCGAGCGGAATGCCCGCGAGCGCATCGCCGGACGTGCCGTAGCCGCCTTGCGTCGTGATCTCAATCGGTTCGCCGTTCTGCATGAATAGCCACGGCACGGGGCGTCCGGTGCTCGGCATCTCGAACTGAATGCACTCGTGTTCGAGCAGGTCGTCGATGCTTTTCGGCATGCCGGTGCGCTTCAGATAAGCCGGTGTGCCCACGACGACCAGCTCCGCATCCTCCAGCTTGCGCGCGATCAATCCGGAATCGCGCGGCGCGCGGCCGCGTATCGCCAGATCGAAACCTTCATCGGCGAAGTCGATGTTGCGGTTGCTCAGATGCGCTTCGACGGTCACATCGGGATAACGCGTTCGGAACTCCGCGAGGATCGGCAGCATGCGATAGTGGCCGTAAGGCGTCGGCATGCTGATGCGCAGCACGCCCTTCGGCGTCGTCTGCTGGCCGGTGGCTTCGCGCTCCGCTTCCGCAAGACGATTGAGCGCGTCGCGGCATTGCTCGAAGTAGCGGCGGCCCGCATCGGTCAGTCGAATCTGGCGCGTCGTGCGCACGAAAAGCCGCACGTCCAGGCGTTTTTCGAGCCGCGCGACGGAGCGGCTCACCGCCGCGGGCGTGACGCTCGCCGCGGTTGCCGCCAGCGTGAAGCTGCCCAGCTCCGCCGCGAGGCAGAAGAGTTCGATGCTGCCGAGAAGAAGATCGTCGAATTGCCGCTGCATGTCGAATGGCTTCGCGTCGTTTTCGGTGCATCTTCCGCGCTTGCGGACGCACGGTCAACCGACGCCAGTTCATTTGAGTTGTGACGCACGGGAACAGATCGATCGCGGTCGCCCCAAAAGCAATCGCCCGCTTCTTCCACACGGGAAAAAGCGGGCGATATTCATGCGCTCATGTATGCGTTACTTCGCGGTCGGCATCGCGAATTCCGCGCCCTTCTCCGTGCTCTCGGGCCAGCGCTGCATGATCGACTTCTGCTTCGTGTAGAAGCGCACGCCTTCCTCGCCGTATGCATGCATGTCGCCGAAGAGACTGCGCTTCCAGCCGCCGAAGCCGTGCCATGCCATCGGCACCGGAATCGGCACGTTGATGCCGACCATGCCCACTTCGATGCGTCGGCCGAATTCGCGGGCGATATGACCATCGCTCGTATAGCACGCCACGCCATTACCGAACTCGTGCTCGTTGACGAGCTCGACCGCTTCGCCGAAGTCCTTCACGCGCACACACGCGAGCACCGGGCCGAAGATCTCTTCCTTGTAGATGCGCATGTCAGGCGTGACGTGATCGAACAGCGTGCCGCCCGTGAAGAAGCCGTCTTCATGACCCGGCACCTTGTAGCCGCGTCCATCGACGACGAGCTTCGCGCCTTCATCGACACCCAGCGCGATGTAACCTTCGATGCGCTCCAGAGCCTGGCGCGTGACGATCGGGCCCATCTCCGCATCGGACTCCATGCCGTTTCTGATCTTGAGCTGCTGCGCGCGCTCGGCGAGCATCGGCACGATCTTGTCGGCGACATCGCCCACGAGCACCGCAACCGAGATCGCCATGCAGCGCTCGCCCGCCGAGCCGTAGCCCGCGCCGATCAAGGCATCGACGGCCTGCTCGATATCCGCATCGGGCATCACGACCATGTGATTCTTCGCGCCGCCGAGCGCCTGCACGCGCTTGCCGTGCTTCGCGCCCGTCTCGTAGATGTAGTTAGCGATCGGCGTCGAGCCGACGAAGCTGATCGCCTTCACTTGCGGATGCGTGAGCAGCGCATCGACGACGACCTTGTCGCCCTGCACGACGTTGAAGATGCCATCGGGCAGACCGGCTTGCTTCAGCAGATCGGCCATGAACAGCGACGCCGACGGATCGCGCTCGCTCGGCTTCAGGATGAACGCGTTGCCCGCCGCGATCGCGACCGGGAACATCCAGCACGGCACCATGCACGGGAAGTTGAACGGCGTGATGCCCGCGACGACGCCGAGCGGCTGGCGCATCGTCCAGTTGTCCATGCCGGTCGAAACCTGTTCGGTGTAATCGCCCTTCAGCAGTTGCGGAATGCCGCACGCGAATTCGATCACGTCGATGCCGCGCGACACCTCGCCCTGCGCATCCGAAAACACCTTGCCGTGCTCAGCGGTGATGATCGCGGCGAGTTCGTCGCGATGCTTGTTCATCAGTTCGAGGAACTTGAGCATGACGCGCGCGCGGCGGATCGGCGGCGTGTCGCGCCAGGCCGGGAACGCGGCTTTCGCGCTCGCGACGGCTGCATCGACATCGGCGGCTTCGCCCAGCACGAGCTTGCGCGGACGCTCGCCCGTCGCCGGATTGAACACCGGCTGCGTGCGCGTGGCGGAGCCGTGCGTGCGCTCACCGTGAATGTAATGAACCACGTCGGCCGTATCGTTGAACGCTTGCATCTCGACTCCTCTCACTGATTGTTTGGCGATGGACACAGTGTAGGAACGGTCGCGCTCCGTGCAAAGGCGCTATGATTGAACTCATTGTTTATATCGGCAAACAATCGGCTGATGGACGAGCAAAAGATCGAAGGTCTCTGGACCCATTTGCACTGGCTGACGGTGCTCGCGGAGCAAGGCAGCTACACTGCGGCGGCGGCGCGCCTGAACGTGTCGAAAGCGGCGATGAGCCAGCGCATCGCGGAGCTGGAGCGCGCAGCGGGCGTGCCGCTCGTCACGCGCACGACGCGCAGCGTGCGTTTCACGGAGGCGGGCCGCAGACTCGTCGACGATACGCGCGGGCAGTACGAGCGCATCGCGTCGAGTTTCCTGAGCGTGAAGGAAATGGCGGGCGTGGCGCGCGGTTTGATCCGCGTGACCGCGCCGATGGCCTTTTCGCGGCAGCAACTCGTGCCGCGCATGTCGGGATTTCTGCATGCGCATCCTGACGTGCGCGTGCAACTGGAGGCGTCGGACAAGCTGAGTTCGATCGCGACGGAAGGCTTCGATCTCGCGGTGCGGCACAGCGCGCAGGTGCCGGATACGCATGTCGCGTGGAAGCTGTGCGATACCTATTCGGTGATCGTCGCGACGCGCGCTTATTTGAAGCGGCGCGGCACGCCCGCGACGCCCAACGATCTCGCCACGCACGATTGCCTCGTTTATCCGCGTCCGCAGGCGTCGAGCATCTGGTCGTTTCAGCGAAAGGGCGGGCGCAAGAGTTCGACCGGGCCCTATACGCTCGCGGTGAACGGCCCGTTCGCGGCGAACAACAGCGAGGTTTTGCGCGATGCCGCGCTCGACGATCTCGGCATTGCGCTGCTGCCTGATTTCACCGCGCAGGCCGCCGTGCAGGCGGGCAAGCTTGTCGTGCTGTTGCCGGAGTGGCGACCAGTCGGCGCATTCGCCGATCAGCTATTCGTGGTGCGGCCTTATGCGCCGCATGTGCCGCGCGCCGTCGCGCTTTTCATCGGATATTTGCGCGAGACTTTTGCGGGTGGGTTTCCGCTTTAGAGCGGACTTCCGTAAACGGCAAAACGCGCCCGCTTTCATGCGGGCGCGTTCCGTTAAACCCCTTGCTGCTTAGTGATGCGCGAACGTCGGGAACACGTCGCCTTGAATCGGATTCACGCGCGCGCCCGATTGCGCCGAACCTTCCGTCGCGCCGCCGAATGCGCTTTGTGCCGCGCCGTTTTGCGCTGCGACGCGTGCTTCGGCGGCCTGAATGTCTGCGGGGTACTTCGAGTCGCTGATCACGCCGGGGTTATAGCCGGCCTTTTCCAGTTGCACGATTTGCTCGCGAACTTCCGCGCGCGTCAAAGGTTGATTCGATTGCGCGAACGATGCGACCGGAGCGGCAAAAGCGAGAGCGACCGCTGCGATACCGATGAGCTTGTTCATGATGCTTTCCTCTGTACAGAAGTTTTTGAATTGCCGCTTACGTTGCTGTGTTTTGCTCGTTCGCGACCGTTGAAGAGAGTTTAGGTAGCGCACGATCTAGGGTAAATACCTAAACGGCGAAATCACTTTTGGCGAAAAGTGGGCTAATCCGGATGAAAGCATTGGGAACCAACGCCTTGCGAATCGCCTATAACCAAGAACAGAGCGGCCGCTTTAACTGACTAATAGCACGAACGATCGTTTATTCAGGGGAATGACCTTGAACCAGATCCTTGTGATCGGCGCAGGCTTCGCCGGTCTGTGGAGCGCGCTATCGGCGGCGCGCAAGCTCGACGAACTCGATCGCACCGATGAAGCCGAAGTAGCCATCGTCAATCCGGTGCCCTTTCACAGCGTCCGGGTGCGCAATTACGAGCAGCCGCTCGACCCGACGCTCGTGCAGCTCGACACCGTGCTCGGGCCCGCGGGCGTGCGGCTGATCCAGGCAAAGGCGACCGATATCGACAGCGCGAGCCGTCGCGTGACTATCGAGCGCGACGGCGCGTCCGAATCGCTCGATTACGACCGGCTGATTCTCGCAGCGGGCAGCGTGCTCGTGCGCCCGCCGATTCCCGGCCTCGACCGCTTCTCGTTCGATGTCGATACCTACGCGGGCGCGTGCAAGCTGCAGGCGCATCTGCTGACGCTGCCCGCGCTGCCCGATACGCCGGGCCGCTATACGGCGGTCGTCGTCGGCGCGGGGTTGACGGGCGTCGAGCTCGCGGCGGAACTGCCGGCGCGGCTGCACGAGATCGTCGCGGAAGCCGATCGCGGCAAGGTGCGCGTCGTGCTCGCGGATCGCTCGGCCAAGATCGGGCAGTCGATGGGCGGCGCGCAGCATGTCATCGAAGGCGCGCTGAAGACGCTCGAAGTCGAGACGCGTGCCGGCGTATCGCTGGAATCGCTCGACGGCCAGGGCGTGACGCTCCACGACGGCGCCACGAGCGAGCGCATCGAAGCCGCGACGGTCGTCTGGTGCGGCGGCATGCATGCGAACGCGCTCGCGGCGCAACTGCCGGTCACGCTCGATCCGCTCGGCCGCGTGCCCGTCGATGCATTCCTGCGCGCGGAACGCGTGCCGGGCGTGTTCGCGGCGGGCGATTGCGCGCGCATTCTGATCGACGGCACGCGGCCATCGGTGATGTCGTGCCAGCATGGCCGGCCGATGGGACGTTACGCGGGCAACAACGCCGTCTGCGATCTCTTCGGACTGGAGATGCTGCCGCTATCGATCGACTGGTACACGACCATCTGCGATCTCGGGCCGTGGGGCGCGGTGTATACGGAAGGATGGGACAGGAAGCTCGTCGCCGAAGGGGAGACGGCGAAGGCGACGAAGCGCACGATCAACGGCGAACGCATCTATCCGCCGAAAAGCGGCACGCGCGAGGATCTCTTTCGGGCGGCGGCGCCTGTCGTGCAAACGCCGCCGCCAACCGAACGCGGATAAGCGCCGAAGAATCAGGCCTTCTTCACCGACGCGTTGTAGATTTCGTCGATCGACTGTTCGAGCGTCTTGTCGAACTCGCTGTCGCTCATCGACTTCTTCAGCTCGTTGATGAGCGCGCGCGAGAAGCTCGCGATCATGCCGTGGTTCTGCTCCAGCTTCTTGCATGCATCGCTGCGCGTATAGCCGCCCGACAGCGCGACGACACGCACGACACGCGGATGCTCGATCAGCGGACGATAGAAATCCGCCTCGTCGGGGATGGTCAGCTTGATCATCACCTTGCTCGATTCCGGCAGCGCGTCGAGGCCCTTGAGCAATTCGTCGCGCAGAATCTTTTCCGCGCCCTTCTTGTCCGGGCTCTTGATCGAGACTTCGGGTTCGAGAATCGGCACGAGGCCATGCTTGATGATCTGCGCGCCCACTTCGAACTGCTGCTTCGCCACCGCCGCGATGCCCTTTTCATCGGCCTGATGAATCACCGAGCGCATCTTCGTGCCGAACACGCCGAGCTTCACGGCGCGCGCGAGCAGATCGTCGAGGCCGGAGATCGGCTTCATCACCTGCACGCCATCGGCTTCCGTTTCGAGGCCCTTGTCAACCTTCAGGAACGGCACGATGCCACGGTCTTCCCACAGGAACGTGGGGACCGGCTTGCCTTCCGCTTCGCCGTCCATAGTGCGCTCGAATAGAATTGCACCGATCACCTTGTCTCCCGTGAACGAAGGCGCGGTCATGATGCGCACGCGCATTTCATGCATCAGCTTGAACATTTCGGCGTCGCCGTTGTAGGCGTCATCCGGAATTCCGTATTGCCTTAGCGCGCCGGGCGTCGAACCACCGCTCTGATCCAGAGCGGCAATGAAACCATCCTTCTCAGCCATTTGCGCGAGCATCTTTTCGTTAGCCACGAACATTTCCTCCTCGAAGTTCAAACTCCGGACCTGCGCGCATGCATAGTCCGGGCTTATGGTTCAGCTTCCTCAAGTGTAATGGTTTTGGCGGGCGCTCAAGTCGTGCAAATCCGCCATTCGTGCGCAAAGGGGGCGCGAATGGGTTCGGGCCGTGCGTTGACGCACGGCCTGCGATAGAAAAGCTCAGGAAGCGGCGGAATTGAGATCCCCCGCGTTGCCGGATCGCCAGATGAAGTTCAGGGCGCGGCGAAGAACCGATGGCGCGCGTGCGAAGTCTTCGGACTGCGGCATTTGCGCATGATCGTTCGATGCTTCCGCTATCGCTTCGCCGACCGGCAAAGGTTCGGCTTCGATCACTTCGGGCTCGGGAAGCGGCGCGAGCTTTTGGAGCTTTTCGCGCGCATCGCCGCAACGCTGATTGAGCACGCGGCGCATCTCGGGGTCGTCGATCAGCGCTTGCGCGGTCGCCATGCCGCGCTCGAACTGCAACGCATAAGCGATGTCGGTGAAGTCCTCATGGCGGCCGCTATCGGCCAGTTCGAACGCCAGCTCGAGCGTGCGCCGGCGTTTCCATGCATCGAGATCGTCTTGGCCCATGCTCACGGATGTCCTCTTCTTCGCGATGAGGTGCCGAAGATGTTAGCCCGCGCCAAACGTTTTTCCGTTGTCGCGTCACAACAAGCAGATCAAAAGCGCGCATGAAATCCTACAAAAAGCGCTTGCCTAAAGCACTGAATTCGCGATAGTCCTCGCTTGACAAGGCCCGCGCAAGGTATTTAATTCACTCAGCCGCCGCCTCGAAGAATGGTGGACGGCCGCCGACATCTCCTGTCTGCGCTGTGAAGCAGTCCCGACGTATTGGATGTTCGCTCCAGTGGAGCGCGATGTGCCTTTATCGGAGCCGCGTCATGTACCCGCTTTCAGGAAGTCCGGCACGCGTTGCCGCTCTCGCGCTCTCGTGCGCGCTCGCCGCATCCGTCGCCGCGTGCGGCGGGTCGGATTCGAACAATACGTCCGTCCCCGACGCCATCACCCAGATCATGAAGAAGCCCATGTATCAGGGCTCGACATGGGCGCTGCGCGTTGTCGACCTGAACTCGGGCGATCTCATCTACGACATGAATTCGAACGCACAGGTGTATGTCGCATCGGTGCGCAAGGTGTTTTCGCTCGGCGCGGCGCTCGATCAGTACGGCGCGGATCATCAGTTCCAGACGCCGGTTTATCGACTCGGCAGCGTGGATGCGACCGGCACGCTCAACGGCAATCTCGTGCTCGTCGCGAGCGGCGATCTCGCGATGGGCGGCCGCACGAATCCCGACGGCACGCTCGCCTGGACGAACTTCGATCACAACGAGGCGAACAGTCTCGGCAACGCGCAGATCACCGCGCCCGATCCGCTCGCGGGCTACAACTCGCTCGCGGCGCAGGTGGCGGCGTCGGGCATCAAGAAGATCAACGGCGAAGTCGTGATCGACGACCGTCTCTTCGGTCCCTTCGATTTCCGCGACGAGTTCGACCTGCGGCCGATCTTCGTGAACGACGATGTGGTCGACACGATCATCGGTCAGGGCAGCGCGGGTTCGGCGTCGCCGGTGGATTACCGTCCGAAGTCATCGGCGTTCACCGTTCAGTCCACGCTGACGACGGGCGCGGCGGGCACGCCCGCGACGATCACGGTCACGCCGACCGACCCAACCTGCTTCGGCACGCTGCCCTGCGGCGGCGTGCTGAGCGGCTCGATTCCGGCGGATTACGTGCCGCCGATCGTGCCCAGCTTCCCGGTGATCCGCACGTTCCGCATCACGCAGCCGTCGAACTATGCGCGCACGGTGCTGATCGAGGCGCTCGCGCGCGCGGGCGTCACGGTGACGGCGACGGCCGTCGAGAACAACCCGGTGCAACTGCTGCCCGCGAAGAACTCGTATTCCGCCGATACGCGCGTCGCGCAACTCACGTCGCAGCCGTACGGCGAATATTCGAAGTGGATTTTGAAGGTCAGCTACAACATCGGCGCGGACACGAGCCTGATGCTCTTCGGCGTCGCGAACAACGGCTCGACCACGCTGAACGCGGCGCTGGCCGCGGAGAGCGCGAAGCTGTCGGCCGCGCCGTTCAGTGTGCCGATGACCCAGACGCATTTCATCGACGGTAGCGGCGGCGGCGAGACGACAGCGACGCCGCTCGCGGTCATCGCCATGCTGCGCGCGATGAACGGCCGTCCGGCCTTCCCGGCGTATGTGGATTCGATGCCGTTCCTCGGCGTCGACGGCTCGCTCGCGAGCACGACCGACTTCGAAAACGATCCGACGCTCGCGGGCGCGAAAGGCAAGGTCTACGCGAAAACGGGCACTTACGCGACCGGCACCGAACTGCCGAACGGTCAGGTGCAGACGACGCTCAAGGGACAGGCGCTCGCGGGCTATATCGACGCGAAGAGCGGACGGCGCCTCGCGTTCGCGCTGATGGTGAACAACGTGCCGATCGCCAATGTGCCCGACATCCTCAACGTGTTCAACGACCAGGGCACGATCGCGGCGAATATCTGGAAGCTGCAATAAGCCGCGTTCGCTTCACCACGCGCCGGCGAACGCCAGCACCGCGCGATTGAACGCGCCGGGGCTGGCGGCGTTCATTCCGTGCGATGCGCCCGCGATCGTCTGACGCTCGGCGAACTCGATCCACTCTTCCAGCTTCTCGACGTTGTTGCGGAACATGCGCGGGCTCTTCTGACCGTCGATGAGCAGCGTGCGGCACTTGATGTCGCGCGCCGCCTCGCGCGTGTAGGCGGGCAAGTGATCGCGGAATTGCCTCGGCAGCGTGAGCGCGTTGTCGAGCGCCATGCGCCGGAAGCTCTCCGTGCTCTTCTTCCAGAAGCCCGGCATGCTGACCGAATCCACGAACAGTTCCAGCCCGCGATCGAACTCGCCCTGTTCGATCAGTTCGGCCACGCGTGCGCGCAATGCGTTGGTCGCGGGCGGCAGCGTGGCGGGCACGGGCTGCGGCGTCGTTTGCAGCGGGCCGCCCGGATCGGCGAGCGTGAGCGTCTTCACGAGCCGCGGATACTCGCGCGCCAGATGAAACGCGATACAGCCGCCGCGCGAATGGCCGACGAGATGCACCGGCGCGAGATCGAGCGAGACGATGAACTCGGCCATTTCCGCGACATGCGTTTCCCAGCCGAATTCGCCTTGCACGAAGGCATCGACGGCGGGCCAGTAATGCGACAGGCTCGGCGCGATGCAACGAAACTGCTTCGCAAGCGGCAGAATCTGCGCGTTCCAGTAGCGGTAGTCGCAGAGCGAACCATGCACGAACACGAGCGGCTCGCCCTCGCCGCACTCGATATACGGCACCGAAACCCCCGACGCCGTCGTGGCGAACGACGGTTCGGGCAGGCCTTGCACGGCGGTGAGGACGGAAAGATCGGTTCGCGCGTTCATGAATAAGCTCCTTGGATGCGACTATGCGCCGCGCCGAAGCAAAAGAAAAACGCATAATTTTGATAGAATCGTTCAGATTTTCTGATACCAAACGGTCGTTCACCCATGAAAGCGCTGGATCTGGATGTCCTCTCGATGATCGTCGCCGTCGCGGATACGGGCAATATCAGCCGCGCGGCGGAACTGGTGCATCGCTCGCAATCGGCGGTGAGCATGCAGATCAAGACGCTGGAGACCGCGCTCGGCAAGCCGCTTTTCGTGCGCAAGCCGCGCAGCGTGGTGCCGACGCAGGACGGCGAGGTGCTGCTCACCTATGCGCGCCGCATGATCGCGCTGCGCGACGAGGCGTGGGCGGCGGTCGTGCGGCCGGACGTGACCGGGCGCGTGGTGATCGGCGTCCCGGACGATTACGCGTCGTCGCTGTTTCCGCCGATCCTCAAGAAGTTTTCGGCGACGTATCCGAAGGTCGAGATTCAGGTGGTCGGCCTGCCGAGCCTCGCGCTCGCGCCGATGGTGAAGGACGGCTCGGTCGATCTCGTCTGCGCGACGCGCGTGAAGGGCTTATCCGGCGAATTTCTGCGTCATGAGCCGATGGTCTGGGCCGCCGCGCCCGGCGAAACCGAAATCTGGAAGGAGCGGCCTTTGCCGATCGCGGTGTTTCTGCCGGGCAGCGTCGCTCGCGAGAACGCGATTCGGAGCCTCGAACGCGCGCGCATCGGCTATCGCACGTCGTATGAAAGCCCGAGCCTGCTCGGTTTGCTGACGATGGCCGAAGCGGGCCTCGCCGTGACGCCGCTCGCGAAATGCGCGGTGCCGTCGCACTTCACGCTGCTCGGGCCGGCGCAAGGTCTGCCGGATATCGGCACGCTCGAAGTGGTGCTCGCGCGCAGCGCGGCGTCGAAACGCCCGCCTTGCGACTTTCTCGCCGAACGCATCATGGCCGAACTGCGCCGCTGATTTCCGCCTCGATCGCGCGGATGCGGCGCGAGGTCCACGCGCGCATCATGCCGTTCGATGCGACCATCGGCAACGATGCGGCCATGATCCGATACACGTCGTTGCGCCGGACCTTCGAGATTTTGTCGGGATCGAGCCATGCATCGTTACGCGCGAGCAGCACGAGCGTGTCGAGGCCGATCATGATCGGCCAGAGGCAGGCGAGGCGCAGACGGATGGCGCCCGATGGAATCGCGAGCGTGTAATCGACCGCATCGCGAAACAGCGCGAGCGACGTGCTCAGCAATTCGAACAGCACGGGCCGCGCGCGCGCCGACGATTCCGGCCGCAACAAATCCTGCGGCGTGAGGCCGTGACGCGCGAGCATCGAGTCGGGCAGATAGCAGCGGCCGATGCGCAGATCGCGCGCGCAATCGCGCAACACGTTGGTCATCTGGAGCGCCTTGCCGAAGCGCACGCCGAGCGCGAGCATCGTATCGGGCGCGGCTCTGAGCGTGCCGGGCATATGCGCGTACGTCATCTTCGTCCAGAACTCGCCGACGCAGCCCGCGACGAGATACGTGTAGCGGTCCAGCTCTTCGAATTCCTTCAGTGCGACGATCTCGCCCGATGTCTCGTCGGGGAACGTGCGCAGATCGAACTCCATGCCGGTGCTGAGCGTCGTGACGATATCGCGAACCGCGGCCTGATCTTGCGCGCCCAGTTGCGGCAGGATCGCGAGCGCGTCGCCCAGGCTTTCGAGCAACGCGCGCTCGTCCGGCTGCGCCTGCTGCCCCGCGACTTCACCCGCGATTCGCGCGAGCGCGCCGTCGTCGGGTGCGCCATTGATTTGCGCGCGCAGCGACAGCAGCAGTTCCAGACGACGTTGCGGCGAGATCAGCGATGTATCCGCGATCGTATCGGCGGCGCGCGCCAGCAGATACGCGAGCCCGATGGGATCGCGCATGTCCGTCGGCAGAATGCGCAGCGTGAGGTAGAACGAACGCGACACGCGCTTGAGAAGCGGGCCCAGCAAAAAGGCCCGGGGCGAATTGTTCATGACTTGGCGGATGGCTTCGGCTTGAGGCGCGATGATCGCGCGCCGCAGCATTGTATCCGTCCGGCGTCAATGACGATGCGTGTGCTTCTTGTGTCGCGGATGAGGCGCGATGCGCAGCATGATGCGTTCGGGCGCGCGTGACGTCGACGCGAGCGCGATGGGTCGATCGACCGGTTCGAGGATCACCTGCGCGGTTCCCGATCGCTGCAGACCGAGTTCGACCGCCGCCGCGAACGACACATCGATCATGCGGCCCCTCGTGAAAGGACCGCGATCGTTGATGCGCACGACGACCGACCGCGTCTTCGCGAGATTGCTGACGCGCACATACGAACCGAGCGGCAACGTGCGATGCGCCGCCGTGAACGCGTGCATGTCGTAGCGTTCGCCGCTGGCCGTTTTGCGCCCATGAAACTTCTTGCCGTAATACGACGCCCAGCCGATATTCGGAACGGTCTTCGTCGTGGCGTCGCGGTAGTCGAGCGGCTGGCCGTCGAGGGAATGGCTTTCGTGAGCGCGCATCGAATCGGCGATGCGCGCGCCTTCGGTCAGCACCGACGGCGTGCCCGCTTCCTTCGACGCGTCGTGCGGATGAACGGCGCATCCGCCGAGCGTCGCGCACGCGCCGGAAGCCGCGATGGCGGCCACGCCGGCCGCCTGCCACTGCATGATGGGTCTGTTGTCCTGCATGAGCGAGTCTCTCCATGAAATGCCGACGCATTCCATCGACTCGCTCACAACGTCTGCCTCGGTTCGAAGTTGACCTGTGCGGCGAAGATATGACTCATCTTTACAGACGACACTTCCTCTTTCGTCGCGCCGAATCCGCCTAGCCCCTCGGCTCGTAATCCAGCTTCGGATACCAGTCCGTTCCCCGTCCCTCGGGCGTCATGTCGAGCACGGTCCAGAGCGGCATCAGATCGGGCGCGCCGCGCGGGTCCTCGCCGGGATCGGCGGTACCGAAATCCATCTCGCCGCTCCAGAAATGCCGGATCACGCCGTCGCGTCGCGTGAAAACGTTGAGCGCGGGATCGTCGCCGCCTTCCTTCGATATCGCGTGATAGTCGCGGCTGAACGCGCCGTTCGTATCGGAAAAGAGCCGGAGATCGCGCCAGCCGCGCTCCGTCTTGAACGCCAAGAGCTTCGCGAGCGGCGAGCGCGCGATCACCGCGAGCGCCACGCGCTGCTCGATGTCGCGCGCCTCGCCTTCCCACGCCGACAAGAGCGACGTGCACATCGGACACGGCCGTTCGCGCTGCGGCCCGAACATGTAGCTATAGGTGACGAGCGTGTCCTTGTCGCCGAAAAGGCCCGCGAAATCGACCGCGCCGCGCTCGCCTTCGAATCGATAATCGCCCTTCACTTCGCCGCCGGGCGGCAGCGCGCGACGCATCTGCGCTACGCGCTCGATATGCCGGCGCAATTCGATTTCCTCCGCGAGCAACGCGGTGCGCGCCTGCCGATATTCGGCGCTTTCGTTCGGAAACCTCATCGTTGCGCGCTTGGCGAGTTCATCGGCGGGAACGTAGTTCGTGGTCGTGCTCATATCCGATCTCCTTTGGCTCAGGTAGCTCAATCGCGATCCGGCGCGCCGAGCGGAAACAGCGCCCGATGCGGCCGCGCCTCATCGACCGCGCGCGCGAACGACGGCCGCGCGAGCAGGCGCTTGCGATACGCGATCACGTGCGGATAAGCGTCCCCGATGCGATGACACCAGTCCGCATAGAACAGGAACGGCGCGGCGCCGCAATCGGCGAGGCTGAACGCGTCGCCCGCCGCCCATTCGCGCGTGGCCATCTTGCGATCGAGAAAGGCGTAGGACGTGTCGAGCATCGCGCGGGCATCGGCGACGCCGCGCGCATCGCGTTCTGCCGGATCGCGCATCGCATCGAACACGATCTTCTGCTGCGGCGTCGACAGATAGTTGTCGAAGAATCGATCCATCCAGCGCGTTTCGAGCGCGGCGCGCGGATCGTCGGGAATGAGGCGCACCGGGCCAGGATGAAACAGTCCCAGATATTCGATGATCACCGTCGATTCGATCACCGGCCGGCCGTCATCGACGAGCACGGGAAAGCGTTTCATCGGCCAGATTTCGGTGAGTTCGGCCATCGATTGGGGCGTTTCGGGCGTGAGCGCCCGCCATTCGAAAGGCGTGCCGTTCTCGTACAGCGCCACGAGAACTTTCTGGCAATAAGAGGAAAACGGGTGTGCGTAGAGTTGCAAGCTCATCTGACAGCCTCCAGGTCGTCGAGCAGTTCGGAACGCGGCGCGATGCGCAGACGACGATTGCAGCGCCGGATACCTGAACGACGAGCGAAGACGCGGCCAATCGACAACGAATCGATATATTTTGTTGTGCGGCGCAGCGTGACGGTTGACGATTTGCTAACGTGCGCGGCCCCTGGCAACCGATGCGCCGCCGCCGGATACATTGTCCGTCGAGTCGGCCGAAGAGAATGAAGCGCACAGATAAAATTAGTATCGTCGTTGCAGACGATCGCCCCGTCGTTCTATACGGGCTGCAAAGCTGGTTCGAGGCACACGAGCGGTTTCGGGTGACGGCATGCGTCAAGAACGCCGGTCAACTGCTCGCGAGGCTGAAGGCCGCGCACCACGACGTGATCGTGCTGGGCCGTGGTCTGGAAGGCTCCCATGCAGACGATTTCGCGCTTCTGCGCCAATTGCGCCGGTCGTTTGCGGAGACGCCCGTGGTCGTCTTCACCGAAGAAACCGACGCGCACACGCTCTTAGACATGCAGCATGCGGGCGCGTCGGGCCTCGTGAGTCCGCGCGAGGAAGCGCGCGCGTTCGAACGCGTGTGCGAGCGCGTGCTTTCCGGCGCGGAGAAGGTCGTCTCGCCGCGTATCGCAAGCTGCTGCAATGCCTCCGGCGCCACGGTTTCGTTCGATGCGTCGCCCGATTACGATCCCGTGCGCATGAGCGTGCGGCAGTTCGTTGTCGTTCCCTGACGGGCGAAAATCCGATCCCGCTTTCACACCAGCGACATCCTCCGGTGAGATGCTTTTGGGTTTATGTCCAGAAAAGGCATCGCCTTCAGCCGATGAGCGTCGATTTCGCCTTGCGTCTCTTCGCCGCGTTCGCATGCGGCGTCGCCATTGGTCTCGAACGGCAGTTGCGCCAGCGCACAGCGGGATTGCGCACGATCACGCTCGTCGCGAGCGGCGCGTGCCTCTTCGTCACGCTCGGCATGCTGACGGGCAACGGCGTCGCGGGCGTCACGCAGATCGCCGCGTATGTCGTGTCCGGCGTCGGCTTCCTCGGCGGCGGCGTGATCATGCGCGACAAGGGCTCGATTCAGGGCATCAACACGGCGGCGACGCTGTGGTGCTCGGCGGCCGTCGGCGTGCTGTGCGGCACCGGGCATTACGGCCCGGCGATCGCGGGCACGGGCGTCGTGCTCGCGACCAACACGCTGCTGCGCGAAGTGAGCCGCGCGATCAACGCGACGCCCGTATCGAGCGCGGACATCGTGCGTGAATACGTGCTGACCGTGATCGGACGACAGGAAGACGAGATTCACATCCGCACGCTGCTTTCGAACGCGATGGACGCGCAGCCGCTTTCGTTTCAGAGCCTCACGAGCGAGGATGTCGACAGCGAGCCGCCGCGCATCAAGGTCACGGCGACCGTGCGCATGCATCCGAAAGATCAGGCGAAGCTCGAACGCATGGCGAGCCGCATGAGCATGGAGCGCGGCGTGTCGAGCATCAGCTGGGCGGGCAAGGAGGTGGAGACGGCGCCGGAGTGAGGCTCACGGCGCCGCGCTTTGCCCCATGCGCTCGCGCATCGCGCCGCAATGCGCGACGAGATTGCGCTGCGTGGCCACGAATTGTTTGAGCGGCGTATCGATATCGTAAAACCAGATGCTCGCGACGAACCCGTACAACGCGCAATCGATGCTCGCGGGCGCATCGCCGAACATGAACGGCTTGTCGCCGAGCAGATTCGCCAGCGCCTGAAGACTCGCGATGCCGCGCGCATACGCGGCATCCGGCTCGTATCGTCCGATGCCCTGATACCGATAGCGCTCGAAGTTGTATTTGCGCGCGCCCTCCAGCGCTTCCCCGCCGATATCCGGATGCTGCCGCATGAGCGCATCGCGGAACTGCGGCCAGTAGCGGTCGTCGCGCCAGCGCGAATACGACATCACCCAGTAGAGATCGTCGAGCGTGCGGCGAATCAGCAGATCGAGATCGCGTTGCGCGCCGGCGAGCGCGTCGTCGAGCGTCAGCGCGTATTTGCGTTTCAGATGCGCGATGATCGCATCGCTGTCGCCGATGGTTTCATCGTCATCGACGAGATACGGAAGCTGGCCGCGCGGCGCGGCGCTCGTGTCGAGCACATGACGATGCTCGAACGGCAGCCCCGCGAGCTTCAGAAACGCGAACACTTTCAACCCGAACGGATTGTTGTCTTCGAGGCCGAACAACTGAGGATACGAATAGAGCGTGATCATCGACGTCTCCGGGCGTCGCCCTGCAAGGACGCGCCAACTTCGCTACGATTCCCGATTGGCCTTGCACCTTCCCGTCACGCGGCCCGCGTTCCGGCATCTACCCGGCACGCGCCGCCACACACGAAAAATACTATGCCCACGCCGCCTCATGCCATCGGTTTTACGCTCGATCCGCTCGATCGCGTGTCGGAAAAGCGCGATGATGATGCTTTCGTCGCCAGCCTGCGCGACGATCCGTCCACGCGCTTTCTGCTGTTCGTGAACAACGTTCCGCTCTTCAAGCGCGCCGACGGTCACGATCCGCTGTTCAGCGCGCAGGAAGCGGCGGCGGCCGGCGCACCCTTGCAAGCGGTGTTTCTCGGCCGCGACGCCGACGAGCGCGCGCTCTTCGCAGCCTCTTTCGACGACAACCCGGAAAGCCTCCGCGACGTCGAAGCGATCGAGCTTCGCCCCATCGCGATGCAAGGCCTCGTCGCGCCGCCGCTCGTCAGCGCGCTCGGCGAAGCGCGCTCGATGCTCGACTGGCATCGCCGTCACCGCTTCTGCGCGAACTGCGGCCAGCCGACCGACTCCGCCGGCGCGGGCTGGCGGCGCATCTGCCCGAATTGCAAGGCGCAGCACTTTCCCCGCGTCGATCCGGTCGTGATCATGCTCGTCACCGATGGCGAGCGGTGTCTGCTCGGCCGCCAGCCGCAATTCGTGCCGGGCATGTATTCGGCGCTGGCGGGCTTCATCGAGCCGGGCGAAACCTTCGAGCACGCGGTGTATCGCGAGGTGCTGGAGGAAGCGGGCATCCGCTGCACGGACGTGCGCTATTACGCGTCGCAACCGTGGCCGTTTCCGTCGTCGCTGATGATCGGCTGTTTCGCGCGCGCGGCCACGACCGAACTCACCGTCGACAAGAACGAACTCGAAGACGCGCGCTGGTTCACGCGCCGCGAAGTCGCTGCGATGCTCGACAGCACGCACGAACAGGAACTGTCGGCGCCGAAGCCGTTCGCGATCGCGCATCATCTGCTGAAGGCGTTCGCGACCGGCGAGCTGGACTGAACGGCAGCGTCCTGGCGCGACTTCGGCGATCGGCGCAGAATTCGAGGCTCTGACCCGCGGGCGCGCAACCGCATTCCTCAGACACCGGGTGAACGACATGAACATGAAAGGCGGCGTCCATATCTGGCTGATCCGGCATGGCGAAACCGAATGGAGCAAGTCGGGCCAGCACACCGGCACGACCGACATCCCGCTCACCGACGAAGGCCGCAAGCAGGCAGCCGCGCTCGCGCCGGTGCTCGCGTCGCAATCTTTCGATCTCGTGCTGACGAGCCCGATGAACCGCGCGATCGAAACCTGCCGCCTCGCGGGTCTCTCCGAACACGCGCAGGTCGAGCCGGAACTGCACGAGTGGAATTACGGCATCTACGAAGGCCGCAAAACGCAGGATATCCGCGAGGACGTGCCGGACTGGTCGGTATGGACATCGCCGATTCCCGAAGGCGAGAATCTCGCCGATGTCGGCAGGCGGGCGCAGGCGCTCATCGACAAGCTGCTCGCCACGAACGCGACGCATATCGCGCTCTTTTCGCATGCGCATTTCTCGCGCGTGTTCGGCGCGCAATGGGCGACGGGCTCGCCCGCGCTCGGCGCGCATCTCGCGATGGACACCGCCGCGATGAGCGTGCTCGGCTTCGAGCGCGACGTGCGCGCGATCATCAAGTGGAATCTTCTGCCGTAATCAAAGCGTCTCGCGCTCGACCAGTTCGAAGCCCACATCGACGAGCGTTTTCTCCGTCGCGCCGCCGAGCCTGTCGATGAGACAGCGCGCCGCCGTCGCGCCGATGCGCTTGCCGTCCACGCGCACGGTCGTGAGCGCGGGGATCGCGTCGGCGGTGAATTCGAGATCGCCGAAGCCGCACACGGCGATGCGCCCGGGAATGTCGATCGCGAGCCGGCGCGCCTCGGACACGACGCCGAGCGCGAGCAGATCGGAACTGCAGAAGATCGCATCGACGCCCGCGCGCATGTCGAGCACGCGCCGCAAGCCTTCCTTGCCGAGCGCGATCGAACTGGGCGGCGGCATCAGCATTTCGGCGACATCGTTCACGCCGTGTTTCGCGAGCGTCTCCACGAAGCCGCGCCGCCGCGCGAGCGCACGCTGATCGTTCGCGGACACGAGCGCCGGGCGGCGCGTGCCGCGCGCGAGAAAGCGCTCGGCCACCATCACGCCGATACGGTAATGCGAGAAGCCGACGAGCATGTCGATGGGATCGTCGCTCATGTCCCACGTCTCGACGATCGGAATGCCGATCTTGCGCAGGCGTTCGCGCAGCGTCGGCGTGTGCGCGACGCCGGTGAGGAACACGCCTTCGGGTCGGCGGCTCAGCACGGCGTCGAGCAACGGGTCTTCGTTTTCGTCGCTGTAGCCGGACAGGCCGAGCAGCACCTGATAGCCGGCGCGCGACATCGTATCGCTGAAAACCTGCACGGTTTCGGAGAAGAGCGAATGCGCGACGGTCGGCACGATCGCCGCGATCAGCCGCGATTTCGCCGATGACAACCCGCCCGCCAGCCGGTTCGGCACGTAGCCCAGTTCGGCGACGGCGTGGCGCACGCGGGCGAGCGTTTCGGGCGCGACGGTGTCGGGCGCGTTGAACACGCGCGACACGGTGATGGGCGATACGCCCGCGATGGCCGCGACGTCGGTGATTCGCACGCCTTTGGCGCCCGAGCGTGCGCGGCGCGTGGGCGCCGCATCGACGGATTTCGAGGCCGCCATGATGCTAGGCCCGGGACTCGAACGCCGCGACATCGGCTCGCGCAGCCGCTTCACGCCGCATCAGAACCATCGTCACGATGGCAAAGATCAGCAGGCAGGCGGCGGGAATGAGCATCGGCGCCTTGACGGAGCCGCTCGTCTGCCGAACCCAGGGCACGAGATTCTGCGCGATGAATCCGCCGACATTGCCGAGCGAATTGATCGCCGCAATGCCCGCCGCCGCGCGCGCGCCGGTGAGAAACTTCGGCGGTATCGTCCAGAAGCACGGCAGCAGCAGATACATGCACGGCGCGCCCAGACACAGCGCAATGAAGCGCAACGTATTGGTCGGCAAGAATACGCTGCCGAGAAAGAACACGACGCCGATCAGCGCGGCGGCCAGCATCGCGGCCGTCGTGCGATTGCCCTTACGCAGCTTCGACGGCAGCCAGGCGAGCACGATCGTCGCGGCGAGCCACGGCACGATGTTCAAGAGGCCGTTGACCGTGTTCGTCACGCCGAAGCCCTTCACGAGCGTCGGCAGCCAGTAGCTCACGCCGTACACCGACATCGACAGCATCATGTAGTACAGCGCCATGCCGATCACGCGCGGTTCCGCGAGCACGCGCAGCACATGCGAGCCGCTCTTCTCGACTTTCGCGGCCTGAAGGCGCTCGGTTTCGAGCGTATCGCCGAGCCACTTTTTTTCGTCGCCGGAAAGGAACGTGGCCTTCAGCGGCGATGCCGGCAGCCACAGCAGCACGACCACGGTCAGCAGGACCGAAGGCAGGCCCGTCACGATGAACACGAGCTGCCAGCCCTGAAGATCGAACCAGTTCTTGTCGAGCAGATAACCGCAGATCGGCGCGCCGACCATGTTGCCGATGCTGCTGCCGAGCGTGAAGTACCCGAGCATCCGCACGCGATGCCGCTGCGGAAACCACAGCGTCAGGTAATAGATCACGCCGGGATAAAGCCCCGCCTCGGACGCGCCGAGCAGAAAGCGCAGCACGTAGAACATCGTCGCGTTCTTCGTGAACGCGAGAAGAATCGTGACGATGCCCCACGTCAGCATGATGCGCGCGATCCAGCGCGGCGCGCCGTACTTGTGCAGCATCACGTTGCTCGGGATCTCGAAGATCAGATAGCCGATGAAAAACAGCGACGCGCCGAGCCCGTACGCGACTTCCGACATGCCGAGACTGCCGAGCATCTGCAGCTTGGCGAAGCCGATATTCGAGCGGTCGATATACGCGACGAGATACAGCAGGCCGACGAGCGGCATCAACCGCCATGCGAGGCGATTGATGAGGCGCTGCTCATCGACACTGGCGTGCGTTGGCGAAAGCGTATTCACGGCGTCTCCTCGATCAGCGCTGCTTGCGCCATTCCTTGTACGCCGCGAGCGTTTCCTCGTTCGGCGGATACGTGCCGCGCAGCATCGCGCCGCCTTCCACGCGCGACGACAGAAACTCCTCCATGACTTCCTGCTCGGTCGCGTCCTGCGCGACTTCGCCGGCCATATAGCGCGGCACGATCACGACGCCATCCACATCGCCGACGACGATATCGCCCGGATACACCGCCACGCCGCCGCATGCGATCGGCACGTTCATATCGACCGCGTGATGCTTCGCGAGATTGAGCGGCGCGCTCGCGCCCGCGCAGAAAAGCGGCAGGCCGATATCGCCGATCGTGCCCGAATCGCGCACGCAGCCGTCCGACACCATGCCCGCGACGCCGCGAATCTTGAGACGCGTCGTGAGGATCGAACCCGTCGACGCGACGCTGCGATCGCCACGGCAATCCTGCACGAGCACGCTGCCCGGCGGCGCGCTCTCGACGGCCTTGCGCTGCGGATGATCCGGGTCCTGAAACACGCCGACGTGATCGATATCCTCGCGCGCCGGAATATTGCGCAGCGTGAACGCCGGCCCGACCATGTTCGGCGCGCCTTTCGCGGGTTTCACGAGCGGCGCGACGCCTTGCAGGAACACGTTGCGCAGGCCGCGCTTGAAGAGTTGCGTCGTGAGCGTCGCGGTGCTGACGTGGCGCAGCAGCTCGATCGTTTCGTCGGAAATGGCGATGTCTTGGGTCGTCATGATCTTGCGCGTCTCAGTGAATGTCCGGCTCGCCGGCGGTCGCGGTCTTTTCTTCGAGGAAATCGAAATCGCAGCCCTTGTCGGCTTGCGTCACATGCAGTTGATGCATCACGCCGAAGCCGCGCTCGAACGGCCGCTTCGGCGCTTTCCATGCGGCCTTGCGCGCGGCGAGCTCGTCATCGGAGATGTCGAGATGCAGTCGGCGCGCGGGCACGTCCAGCTCGACGATATCGCCGTCTTTCACCAACGCGAGCGGCCCGCCGACGAACGATTCCGGCGCCACGTGCAGCACGCACGCGCCGTAGCTCGTGCCGCTCATGCGCGCATCGGAGATGCGGACCATGTCGCGCACGCCCTCTTTCAAAAGCTTCTGCGGAATCGGCAACTGGCCCCACTCCGGCATGCCCGGCGCGCCGACCGGACCCGCGTGCTGAAGCACGATCACCGAATCGGCGGTGACGTCGAGCGCTTCGTCGTCGATGCGCGCGGCCATGTCGGCGTAATTGCTGAACACGACTGCCGGCCCGCGATGCCTGAGCAGATGCGCTTCCATCGCCGCCGGCTTGATCACGGCGCCGTCGGGCGCGAGGTTGCCCGTGAGCACGGCGAGGCCGTCGTTCGGCACCAGCGGATTGGCGCGGCGGCGAATCACGTCGTCGTTGAATATTTCCGCGCCCGCGATGTTCTCGCCGAGCGTCGCGCCATTGACGGTCAGTTGCGAGCCATCGATCAGATCGCCCAGCTCGGCGAGCAGCGCGCGCAAACCGCCCGCGTAGAAAAAATCCTCCATCAGATACTTGCCCGCCGGACGGATGTTGCCGAGCACGGGCGTCACGCGCGCGAGCGCATCGAAGCGCGCGGTCGTGAGCGGCACGCCCGCGCGCCGCGCGACCGCCACGAGATGCACGATCGCGTTGGTCGAGCCGGATAGCGCGAGCACGGTCGTCACCGCGTTGTCGAAGGATTTCGGCGTGAGAATGTCCGACGGCTTGAGGTCCGTCCACACCATCTCGACGATGCGCTGTCCCGTCAGCGATGCGTGCTGCGCGTGCCGCGAATCCACCGCGGGAATCGACGCGAAGCCCGGCAGCGTCATGCCGAGCGCTTCGGCGGCGCTCGTCATCGTCGATGCGGTGCCCATCGTCATGCAATGGCCCGGCGAGCGCGCGATGCCGCTTTCCACGCCCTTCCACTCGTCCTCGGTGATCTTGCCCGCGCGCAGTTCCGCCCAGTACTTCCACGTATCGGAGCCGCTGCCGAGCGTGCGGCCGTTCCAGTCGCCGCGCAGCATCGGGCCGGCGGGCAGATAGATCGCGGGCAGGTTCATGCTGATCGCGCCCATCAGAAGGCCGGGCGTGGTCTTGTCGCAGCCGCCCATCAGCACGCAGCCATCGAACGGATACGAGCGCAGCACTTCCTCGACTTCCATCGCGAGGAAATTGCGGTAGAGCATGGTCGTCGGCTTCTGAAACGGCTCGGCGAGCGTCATCACCGGCATTTCGACGGGAAAGCCGCCCGCCTGCCAGATGCCGCGCTTCACTTCCTCGACGCGCTGCTTGAAGTGCGTGTGGCACGAATTGATTTCGCTCCACGTGTTGAGCACGGCGATGACCGGCTTGCCCATGTAATCGGACGCGTGGTACCCCATCTGCGCCGTGCGCGAGCGATGGCCGAACGAGCGCAGATCGTTCACGCCGTACCAGCGGTGACTGCGCAGTTCTTCCGGCTTCTTGCGAATCAGAGTCAAGCAGCGCCTCCTTGATGGTAGCGTTACCATTCGATGCCGACAGATGGTAGCGCTGTCATCCGCGAGCGTCGCTTGGGGTTTGTCCGGGGAATTGCGCTATTTGACGGTGAGATGTATCGACGCGATCAGTTCCGACAGTCCGAGCCAGAGTATCTCCACGCCGATGCAGAAGATGACGAACGCGAAGAGGCGCATCGCGACCTGCGTGCCGGCGGTGCCGAGCAGGCGTTCGAGGTGCCCGGCGAAGCGCACGCACACATAGATGCTCGCGCACAGGATCGCCAGCGCGACGGCCACGCCCGCCAGATGCACCGGCTGCAGGCCATGACGCGGCGAGCCGGTGCCGAGCGCGATGGCGACCGCGATCGCGCCCGGCCCGACGGTGATCGGCAGTGTCAGCGGATAGAAGGCCTTCGCGCGCAGCGTCGCGTCGCTTCGCGGCTTGGGCGCGGTTTCGGCGGCGTCGTCGTCATCGGGTGCCTGGAGCAGATTCCAGCCCGCCATCGCGACGACCAGGCCGCCCGCCACGCGCAACACCGGAATCGAAATGCCGAAGAACGTCAGCACGTATGCGCCGATCGAAAGCGACGCCAGCAGGATCGCGAAACTGTTGATGCAGATGCGCCGCGCGAGTTCGGCGCGATCGTCGTCGCCGATATGCGGCAGCATGCTGAGCACGACGAGCGCGGTGGCCGGCGGATTGATGATGGGAAACAACCCGGCGACGATCACGAGAACCGTCTTGGCGAATTCGTTGAGCATGCGCGTCGTTGTCCGTTCGTCTTGGGCGTGCTGCAAGCCCGGACATTGTGCACGCGAAGTCGCAGCGCGTGCACGGCAATCGACGGTTCAGGCGAATGGCGCAGCGAGAATCAGCGCGCATTCGGTGATGAACGACCCGAGCCCGACGCCGATCAACACGCGCGCGATGACGGTCCACATGCGGCGATCGACATTGCCCGCGCAGCGCCACGCAAGCGTGCACCACATCAGATAGAGCACCGAGCAGATGGCGAATACGCCCAGCATGCCGGGCCAGAACCAGACGGTGAGCAGCAGGAAGGTTTCGGGAGCGACGCCGCTCGTCCAGAGGTCGAGATAGACGAACCACCATGCAAGGTGGATCGGCACGCCCAACAGCCACCAGACTTTCCAGAAGCGTTCTTCTCCGCGCCAGGCCTTGCGAAACATGCGTCGTCGTGCAGTGGAAGGAGGCACGCATTCTACTCCACGCGTGTCCCGCATCGGCGCGCGGCTCACGCCGACAGGCTGCGGCGCTTCGCCTCCATGCGCGTGATGAGTCGCTGCAGCACGTTCTCCGCCGCGCCCGAAAGCTGCACGAAACGGAATCCGACGACATAGCGCACATCGCCGCGCGGCGTGGTCACGGCGCGCGGCGACACGAGTTCGAGATCGACGGGAAAGGCCGCGCCCGGACCGAGATGCAGCACGACATCGTTGAACACGGTGCCGAGCTCGGTTTCCGCGAGACGCGGCGTGTCCATGCGCAGCGCGATGCCGCCGAGCGACAGGTCATGCACTTCGTAGCGGAACGCATCGCCGTCGGCGAAAGCGCCCTTCGCGTAGAACGGATCGAGGATCGGCGTCGGCACGCGAAAATATTCGCGGCGCTGGAACTGATACAGCTTCTCGGGAAATGAAACCTCGAATGCCTGGCGTCCCTCGTGGGTCACGGCATGTGCGGCGAGCGTCGTGAATTCGACGCGCACGCCGTCCGGCGCGCCCTTGAAATACAACTGACGCGCTTCGAGCAGCGCGCGGTTATCCGATTCCACGCCGCCCCAGTCGAACACGATGCGCGCGCCGCGCACGTCGACTTCCAGCAATTGCGTGACGATCTGCCCTTTGCCGCTCGTGACCGTCAGCATGTCGCGGCGCTGCACGAGATTGCGCAGAACGATGGATATTTCGGATGGCGTGTGTCGCGCGAAGCGCTCGTGGTCTTCCGCGAATTTTTCGATGTCGGATGTGTGCGGCAACGGTTCGGCGAGCATGATGGTCCAATCTAGTTATCAGTTTGGGACAGCGAACGACGACTACCTGATTTCTCATATGTTGCCCGAAAAGCAAGCACTTCAGTACGTCAGTAACGACTAGGTTTCCACGCTAATTCAGCGTTTTGCAAAGCAGCAAACGCTTTTTGCTTACGAATCGCCTTCAAAAACGACAGAGGCCGGGCGCTGCCGCCCGGCCTCTGTCGCTTCAGACTGAACGCGTTACGCGAGCGCGTCGAACTCGCTTGTGAGCGCGCGGCGTCGCATCGGCGCGAGCGCGGCACCGAGGCGCTCGCCCTGCGCCTCGCTGATCAGACTCGTCAGGATCTCGCCGAAGCGCGCTTCATCGACGCCCGAGATGATGTACTGCCAGCGATACGCATCGATCAGCCCCGCATGTACGCGCGCCTCTTCCTCGCCGGACAGCGCGCGGTCCAGCAGCGTGACGAAGTAGTGAGCATCGGCGGCGGCCTGCGCCTGCATCATGCCGTCGATCGCCGCGACCAGATCGATCAGATCGACGATCGCGGCATCGCGCGCGTCGTTGTCGATACGCGCGTCCTCGCGCATCCATTCCAGTTCGTCGATGATCGCGTGCTGCGACTCCTCCTTCCAGTGAAACAGGAAGATGTCCTTGAAGAGCGGCGAGAGGGTCGCGTCGCTTTCCATGCTCTGCCGGTAATGCACCTGCGTGACGATTTCGACGCAACACGTCAGCGCGAGAATCGACCACGTGGACTTGCCGAGCACGAACGCGGCCACTTCGTCGGCTTGCGGAACGAAGCGGTAGCCGGACGGAAGCGCTTCGGCCGCGAGCGCCTCGACGCGGCGGAACAGCTCCTGATGCTTAAGCTCCTCATCGGTGAAACGAACGATCGCTTCGAGCGCGGTCTGATCGCCGAGCGCGTGATCGCGGCCGACTTCCAGCATCTTCGCGCCGACGAAGCGCTCGATCATGCCGAACATGTTGGCGTACGTGCGGCCCTGAATCTGCGACATGAGCCGGCGTTCGCGCGTGTCCAGAAAGGGCAGGCGGTTCACCTGGGTGAGCCCGTCGGGCATGAACTTGTGCGCGGGATCGAAATGACGGCCGCGCAATACGTCGCGGTCGATATCCCAGCGGATGCGGCGGGATACTTCGATGCACTTCGCATAGCGTTGTTGCGTGCTGATCTTGCTGGACTGTTGCTGAACGGCTCTCATGTAGAAACTCCGGGATGACTCTGCGTCGGTGACTGCGATGAAATGTGCGCCGGACGAGCGGCGCTGCGTCGAACAGGTCGGCGCAGGTTGATTCGTCGCGTCACCGTTCTGCGAGCCATTCTCGGGAGAGCCGCGCTTTCGCACATGAGGCGCATGTCCCGGTCGCGAACCGGGACATCGTGTTTTGGCGGCAAAGATGGGGGACGTGTGTCCCGAAGCGATCAGGCGGGCGCGTCGAAGCCCGCGCGACGCGCAAGCACGATCGCCTGCGCGCGATTTTCGACTTCGAGCTTCGCGAAGATGCTGGTGATGTGATTGCGCACGGTCTTCTCGCTCAGCGCGAGGCGCGCGGCGATCTGCGCGTTGTCGCGCCCGCCCGCGATCAGTTCGACGATATCGCGCTCGCGCGGCGTCAGCGCGGAAAACGCGGGATCGGCCACGTGCGCCGACGGCAGGAACGCCCGCACCTCCTCGCGCCAGCGTTGCCAGGCGGCGTCGAATTCGAGCGTGAGATGGTTCTCGCTTTCGAGCGGCACGAAGCGCGCGCCGGGAATCTGCCCGGCGAGCAGGCGGCTTTCGTCGAAGGGCACGCGCGCGTCGCCGCTCGCGTGCAACACGAGTGTCGGGCATTGCACGCGCGGCAGCAGATCGACCACGTCGATCTCGTTGAAGACGCGCATGATGCGCGCGGCATTGCCCGGCGTGGTCGTGAGGCGTTCGAGTTCGTTGAACCAGTGATGCTGCTCGGGCGTGCCGCCGGGGATGAATTGCGTCGTGAAGAACTGCCGGAACGCCGGATTCTGCTTGCCCCAGCCGAGTTCGGCGAGCTTCACGAGCATTTCGGCTTCCTCGCGCATCGCCGGATCGCAGGTGCGCTTGAGCCGGCCGCGCGCGTAGCCGCCGTGCAGCACGAGATGCGTGACGCGCTCCGGATGCGCGACCGCATACGCGATGGCGATCGACGCGCCCTGCGATATCCCGAGCAGCGGAAAGCGTTCGAGGCCGCTCGCATCGACGACGGTTTCGAGATCGCGCAGCCAGGCGTCGAAGGAAATGTCGGCGACATCGTGGTCGGAGAGGCCGCAGCCGCGCTGATCGTAGCGAATCAGCGTGTGGCGGCTGCACAGTTCGAGCATCAGATGGCTCCAGACCGGGCTCGTGAAGTCCAGTTCCAGATGACTGAGCCAGTTCGCCGCCTTGATGAGCGGCGGCCCGGAGCCGCAAGTCGCGTACGCGATGCGCACGCCGTCGCTCGCCGGGCAAAGGCGGATCTGTTGCCGTGGCATGGACGGGCGCGGCATCATCGGCGTGAGGTGTATGTAGGGACTACGTACAAAGGCGATGCCCGCGCGGCAGCCCCGCGCGATGGCTCATGCTCGCGCGTAATGGATTAGAAAGTCAAGGACGGCGCGCGCCGCGCATCTGGCTCGTCAGGTCGCCGTGATGCATCGCGAGCGCGCGCAACGACGGCCACATATGCATGTAATGCACCATGAAGCTGTCGCGGCCCTGAAGCTGGTACGGCGTGTTGATCGTCGTGCAATCGAGCAGATCGCGGTTTTCGGCCAGGCCGTGCCGTTGCAGCACCTTGATGAACACGTCCTGATCGCCGCCGCTCGCGTAGGTGGAGGATTTATCCACGATTGCGCCGATGGTCTGCTCGATTTCCGTCAGCACGTCGAGGTTGTGTCGCGTGTTGCGAAAGCCCATGATGCCCGAGTTGAAATTCCAGCTCATGTCCGTCGCGATCACGCGCTCGCGGTTCGTCAACAGCGATTCGAGCGCCTTGCCCTGATCGACGACGAGCACATCGGCATCTATCCAGAAAAGCCATTCGTGTTCCGGGAGATGGCGCAGCAACACCCACGGCTTGATCCAGTTGCCGCTCGCGCCCAGGCCGGCTTCCGGCGGCACTTCGCGATACAGGTGGAGCGCATAGCCGTGGCGCTCGCAATAGCGGCGCAGATTGCGCTCGGCGATTGCACCGTACTCGCGGATATTCGACGTGTAGAGCATCGCGAGCGCGATGGGCGCGTCGGCATTCACCGCCTCGTAGCGCGCTTCGCCGGCTTCCGGCGGCGGCAAGGCGAGATACGGCAACCCGCGCGCCTGACAATCGTTGATGTGCTCCGCGAACAGATCGCGCAGGTCGGCGAACACCGGCTGATTCTTCGGCGCGTCGCGGATGTCCGCGAGCGCGAGCGCGAATGCGGACCATTCGGACCAGACCGGCGACACATCCAGCGCCGCGAGCACGACCGGCACATGACCGTCGATCGCCACGTTGAACGGTAGCGGATCGAGCGCGCGCAGCAACTCGGACTCGCTCGCAAGCGCCCACCCGAACTTCGCGCCTCCGCAAAGGCGTTCGACGCGCTCGCGCGCGGCCGCTGTATTGCGCCAGAGCTGGAACGCCGCCATGACATCGACGGATTCGCCGTCGCGATACGAGACGAGCCAGTCGCGGCTCTCGTCGCGCATCAACGTCTCGCAGGAAATGTCGCGCAACAGCAGGCAGTCCTGCGTCAGCAGCAGCACGAGATCGCCTTCGGCGCTGGCGCGCAGCGTTCGCAGCAGCACTTGATACTTCAGCAGCATGTGGAGATGCGACCAGCCGATCGCGCTCGCATCGACGTACTCGTGCGCGTATCCACGACGCGCGCAATAGCGACGATGATTCTCGAACGACGCGCGAGCGTTATCGTCGGCGAAAAAACTGATGACGCGGGTTGTCATGACGATGCTCCGTGAAGCGTACCTGTCCCGGGATTTTGGTCCCGGGGTCGGCGCTCCAGCAAGCTCGACGACAGTTTGTTTCAGTCCGCGTAGCGCTGGCCGAGATCGTTTTACGGCGTGCGCTTCGATCGCAGCGGCAGCGTGCCGATGAACTGATCGATCGCGGCGAAGAGAGCGGCACGGCGCACGCCGTCCTGCGCCTGAATCGACAAGCCCGCGAACAGCGTCATGCACAACGCGGCGAGCGCCTGAACATCGGTGCGCGCGTCGAGCTCGCCATGTTCGACGCCTTGCGCGAGCCGTTGCGCGACGATCGACGCCACCTTGCGCCTGCGCTTCTGCATCTCGCTGCGCAACTGCGCGTGCTCGGCGCCGACGGACATCGCGCCCAGAAAGATCATGCAGCCGCGTGGATTCTGCGTGCCGGTAAAAAGCTCGATGCTCGCGCGGAACATCGCGCGCAGGCCGTCGCGCACGGATTCGTGCGCCTGCAACTGTCTGAGCGCCGCGCCGCCTTCCGCATCCGTGTAGAGCGCGACCGCCTCGCGGTACAAGTCTTCCTTGCTGCCGAACGCGGCGTAGAGGCTCGGCGAATTGATGCCCATCGCCTCGACGAGATCCGCCATGGAGCAGGTCTCGAAGCCCTTGGCCCAGAACACTTCCATCGCGCATCGCAAGGCCGCCTCGCGATCGAACGCGCGCGGCCGACCGCGCGCCTTGTGCTGCGTATCCCGCACTTCCGGCGACATGTCTCGCTCCTTGCGCATGCCAGCGATTGTCATGCGCATTGAAATTCTGAATTATGTGTCGATCGTAACAAAATAACTGGACGCCGTCATCCGGCGATGTTTAAATATCTGTATCGATCGTCACATAAATATCGGAACCTTCTTGGGAGTGTCGTCATGAAATCGAAGTTGTCCGCGCTTGCCGCTGCTTTGCTGTTGATGAGCCCGCTGATGTCGTTCGCGCAAACCACGGCAACGGCCGCAACGCCTGCGCCGTATTCCGTGTTCGTCGATCAGCCTACCGGCTTCACGTTCGTGAAGATGCCGTCGGGATGGAAGTTCGTCGGCGCGGTGTCGAAGGAAGAGGCGCAGCATGTGCCGGCCAGCGTGCTGACGTCGGTGTTGCCTGGTGACTCGGCGCGTGCGATCGATACCGCATCGGTCAAGTAAGCGTCACGCTTCGATGCGCCGCTAATGCCGTCGATAGGCATCGAGCAGCCCTTGCACGATGTCCGCCGAAACATAATGCGGCCCATCGAAGAGATAGGTCTTGTAACCCCGGTACGCGTCGATCTGCGGCTTTAGTTCGTCCACGGTCGCCGAACGGAATCCGCCGCCCACTTGCGGCCGGAACGCTTCCGCGATGATCCGCACGCGACGCCGCCCGAGCTTCGCCGCAATCTGGTCCGCGTACTCCCGCGCGACGCGCGGCTCGCGCGCATACACGCCGCAGCCGTCCTGCAGCAACACGCCGACATCGCGCGGCAGCCACTGATCGAGCCATTCCGCGAGCGCCGCGCCACCCACGTTCGCGCGATCGTAAACGCTGATCCACAAGGGTCGCGGCAACGCATCGAGCATCGTGCGCAACGCGCCCGCGTTCTGCCAGGTCGGATCGATCTCGACGGGAAAGTAGTAGCCGGTCACATGCACGGGCGGATGCGCCTCCGCGAGCCGCATCGATTCGACGACCAGTTGCGCCACGTTCGCGCGCGCCGCCGCTTCGTCGAAACGGCCCGCGAGTCCGACGATCACATTGCGCGCCCACGGCTCCTGCCCGATGCGATCCCAGTCCGGCATCTTCGGCGCCGCGCTCAACCCGGCGCCGGGCACGAACGCGATGCCATCCACCGCCGTCCATTGCACGATGAGTTCATGCGCGCCGAGCCGGTCCCAGTCGCCGCGCGGATCGGCGTGCGCATTGTCGGGCTGCCAGACGATGCCGTCGACGAGACGCATGCGCGCGGCATCGGCATGAGCGGAAGCCGGACCGAGCGCAAGGCAGCACGCAATGACGAGGACGGAGAATAGGGAGGGCATCAGTACGAGAATACCGCGCCGAAAAACACGCCTTTCGCGCGATCGTCGCCCGCGACGCGGAAGCGATACTGCACCGCCACATCCACGAACGAACGCGGCGCGTCATACGGACCGCCACGGAACCAGTAGCGCGCCGCCACGCCCGCGCCGATGCCCACCGGCACGCTGTGATCGACCGCCGAATCGTAGTCCAGCCCGACGACCGCATGCGGAAACACCGTCAGGCGCGGGCTCACCGAATCGACGCGATACGTGCGGCCCAGACGCGCGTTCGCGGTCGCGTAGGTCGAATCGTTCTGGATGTAATGGCCCGCCTCGCCGTAGACCGTGCCCGTCCACCAGCTCGGCACGTCGAGCCTGCGCGTGTCGCCGAAGCCGTTCGAATACGCGGCGCGCGCGAGCCAGTCGGAGCGCACGTCCGAGCCGATCGGCAGAATCTTCTCGATCGCGAAGATCGCATTCGCCGATGCGAACGGCTTCACGCGCGCGCCGATCGCCGCCTGCAACGTCGATGCCCCCGACGGACCGCCGCCCTCCACGCCGAAGTTCTCGTAGCCGCGCGCGTACACCTCGAACATGCGGTCGCCGAGACTGCCGAACGGACGCCAGTACGCCTCCGCGCCCGCCTGCCAGTTGTTCGACACGCCCGGCGGCGGTGCGAACGCGAAACCTTGCTGCGCGCCGTTGCCGCGATAGTTCACCGACGCGCTGAAGCCCCAGTTGCGCGTCGCTTCGGCGTGCGCGGCGCGCGCGTCGTTCAGTGCTTCGGGCGTGAGCGTCGTGTCGTTGTGATCGATCGCGCGTTCGAGGTACTTCGCGCCTTCCTCATTGCGACGCAGGTTCAGCGCCGCGTAGCCGGCGTCCGCTTCCGCCGATGCGGGCAGCTTGCCCTCGCGATCGGCACGCGCGAAGTAATCGAGCGCGAGCGCGCTGTCGCCCGCGCGCTGCGCGATGAACGCGGCCTGCGTGTCGGTCATGGAATCGAGCAGGTTCGCATCGATCAGGGCGCGCGCTTCGTTCGAAGCCTCGCGCGTGCGGCCCGTCGCCGCGAGCGCATCGATCAGCGCGATGCGCGGCTGCGGATCGTCGGGCACCTCGGCAATCGCCGTGCGCCAGAAGCCGATGGCCGCGCCTCGATCGCCGCGACGCTCGGCAAGACGCGCTTCGCGTGTCGCGGCGAGCGCGGGATCGTGCGCGTAGACATCGCACGATGCGCCGAACTGGTCTTCGCGGCACTCGAATGTCGGACGCGCGCGCGGGTCGATCTGCGCTGTCTGCGTCGCGGCCTGTCGCAACATCGCTTGCGCGCGATGGCGGCGTAACGTGATTGCGGCGTCGGCGTCGTCGGGCGTTTGGGTCGCGACCGGCGGCAGCGCATCGAGCGCCGCCTGCGCGTTGCCTTGCGCGAGCCGCACGTCCGCGACGATCGTGCGCGCGACGCGGACATCGCGGTTCTTTCGCCCGTCGCTCGCCTCGATCGAAAGCGCGTGCGCGAAGTCGGCGTCCGCATCGCCGCCACGTGCCGCGCGGGCATAACCGCGCAACGCCCAGGCAAGCGCATCGTCACGATCGATCGCGATTGCATCGCTCGTCGCGGCTTCCACGCCCGCGAGATCGCCGCGTGCGAACAATATCTCGATGAGCTGCATGCGGAAATCCATCCGCGCGGGCGCGTACATGACCGCCTTGCGCGCGAATCCTTGCGCCGCGTCGAAATCGCCGCGTCCGCGCGCCGCATACGCGGACTTCGATGCATCCGGCGCGAGCCTGTCGCCGATGAAGCGCCGCCGCTCGCGCAAGGCGTCGTTGTCGCCGAAGCGCGTCGATGCATCGACGGCGGCGTCGTAGGCTGCGGCATCGTCGCCGGATGCGGCGAGCGAATCGATCAGCAGATAACGCAGACGCTCGGCCTGCGGCGCGAGGCGCACGGCTTCGCGGCTTTCGGCCGCCGCCGACGCGTAATCCTTCTTCGCATAATCGCGATACGCCGCGCGCGCCGCCTTCAGCGCCGGCTCCGGCAAATCGCTTGGCACGCCGCCCGCACCGCCCGACGCGATCAGAATATCGATCTGTCTGCGCCGCGCGCTCAGCGAAGGCGACGGACCGAGCTGCGCGATGGCTTCGCCGAGCACACGGCTCGCCTCTTTCAGACGCCCGCGCGCCGCCAGCGAATTCGCGAGCAGCAGACGCAGTTCCGCGACGTCGGGCCGCTGGCGAATCGCCTCGCGCGCCCCGGCGATGGCATCGGCGTAACGATGCTCGCCGTAGGCCGCGAACGCCTCGCGCGCCACGCGATACGCCGCGCCGCTCAAAGGCAGCGGCAAGGTCTCGTCCGCACGCGACGCAGCCGCGGCGCACAACGCGAGCGCGGCGCACAACGCAACGCGAACGCGCGAGCTCATCGAATGCCGGCCCGCGCGAGATAGCGGCGGCGCTGCTCCGCGACCGCGGCGGTGAGCGCATCGGAAGTGATGATGCGCTCCGCCACCATGTAATCGCCGATGCGCCCGTGCCGCTCCGGCCGATAGTCCCGCAACGCGGCCTCGAACGCGCTGCGCGTGACGAGCCCCATCTCGATCATGATGTCGCCGAGCAAGGGCACGCCGCTCGCGGCGGCCGCATCCGAAAGCGCCGGCGACGCATCGTCTTCGGCATCGCCCATATGGACCGGCATCCCGACCGCGCGCAGCATCCGCAGCCCCGCCGCGATCTCGCTCTCGCGCACGATATGCAGCGCGACCGGGCCGCCCGCCGACGCGCGCAATTCGGCGAGCGACGCATCGTCGAGCAGGCTCGCGCAAACGAACACGGCGTGCCCGTTCGCATCGATGTCCTGCGGCAGCGCACGCAGCCTCACGAGCGTCTCGGGCGTCGCGATGCGCGTCAGATCCATGCGCGCCGCATCGAAACGTCCGCGCGGCAGGTCAGCCTGGAACGCGATCGCTTCCGCGAGCGTTTCCTCGTCGAGCCAGCCGCGCGTGATGAGCACGCGGCCGATCGGCGCTTCGCGTGCGTGATCGGTCTGTCGCGCTTCTTCGAGCCGCTCGGGCGCGATCGCCTGCCACGAGACGAGCAATTCGCCCAGATCCTGACGCGTGTCGCGCAGGCCCTCGTTGCTGGGGAAATCGTGCATCGTCTTGTCCCACGCGAGCCGCCGCCCCGTCACCATATGCACGATGAAAAGCCGCCACGCGCGCGCCACCGCCATGAAGTTGATGATGTTGCTGATGACCATGCGCGGCACCGACAGCACCCCGTGCTCCCAGCCATAGAGCCGCGTCGTGAAGATGATGCGCTGCGTGACGCGCAACACGAGCGCGACCGAGTTCGCGGCGAGCAGCGCCTGCAGCCAGGCCGAATCGATGAACGGCGACGGGAAAAAATCGCGCGCGAGACCGAAATACGAAGCCGTGGCGAACAGCATGAACTGCACGGCGAGCAGATACGCGAACATGCCGACGAACGCCGTCACCACGCCCTTGCGGTCGCGCATCAGCAGATAGCGGTTCGCGAGCGATCCGCTCCAGCCCGTCAGCGCCCAGCCCTGCAAGCCGATGCCGAGCGTCCAGCGCGCGCGCTGCCGGTAGGCGGTGCGAAACGTGTCGGGGAAAAATTCGCGCACGCACAGCGGCATCGTCAGTTTGATTTCGCGCTCGGGGCCGAGGCCGAACCAGCCCTTGCGCCGCGTCGTGAATTCGACGGGAAAAAGCGGAAAGATCGACTGCATGCCGAGCCGCGTGATGCGCGTGCCGATGTCGTAATCCTCGGTGAGGCTTTCGGTGTTGAACGGCTGCTGCTCCGTCTCTTCGACGAGCGTGAGAATCGCGCGGCGCGAGAAACACGTGCCCACGCCCGCCGACGGCACCGCGCCCGCAAGGCTCTCGCGCACGACCAGATCCTTCGCGTGCCATTCCGCGAACTCGTCCATGTACGTGCCCGCGACCAGTTCGAACCAGTGCCGTTCGAGCGACGCCACCGGCAACTGGATCATGTCCTTGCGCGGCAGGAGATAGTTGAAGAACTTCAGTTCGACGGGATGCAGCACGTCTTCGCTGTCGTGCATCACGATGCCCGCGAACTCCATGCCGGCTTCGAACTCGTGATGCAGGATCGCCTGCACGAGCCAGTTGAGGCAGTCGGCCTTGCACGTCGGGCCGTCGTGCGGCACTTCCACGCGATGCAGATGTTTATAGCGATGCCGCATGCGCTCCACTTCGGCGATCGTCGCGGCATCGTTCTGATACGTGCCGACGAACACCGTGTACGCGCGATAGTCGAGCACGCGCACGAGATCCGCGATCATCGCGGCGATCACGTCGTCTTCCTGCCACGCCGGCACCATGATCGCGATGGGCTGTTCCTCGCGCGCATAGAGCTGCTCGACGGTGAGCGGCGCATAGCGGCGTTCGACCGTCACGCGCCGCCACAGCTTGCGCGTCCAGTACCAGATGTCGATGAAGAGATCGTCCAGGCTCGAAAGCAGGATGATCGCCGCGACCGTCGCGGCCACGTATTCGAGTCCCTGGTAGTACTCGGCGAGCAGGAGCTCGCCGTACCACCTGAGCGCCTCCAGCATCACGCGCGATCCTCGTCGTCGCTGGCGCGGGCGTTGCGATGTCTGCGGCGCGCGTGGCCCGCGAGCGCGATCAGCGCGAGCAGCAGCACCACGAGCACGGCCGGAATGCCCCAGCGCGCCCAATGCCGCGTGACCCAGTCGGCGCTCGACGCGGGCTCGTCGGTCATCTCTTCCGGATTGACCGTGTCGAACTGTTTGAGCACGCCGCTGCCGTCGACCACGGCGATATTGCCGCGCGAAAGCTGCAGCTTGTCGGTCAGCACCGGCGCCGCGCCCGCCGATCGATACACGAGGCCGCTCTCGCCGCCCGCGCTCGCGACGCTCACCACCGCGACGCGCGAGAGCCCCGACATGTCGAGCAGCGTGTCGCCCGCGGGCGATGTGAGCGAGAGACGCTCGGCCGAATACACGGCGGGATTCTTCTCGTCGGCGAGTTTGACGTCGGCGGCGAGGAACGGGCCGTCGGGCTGCGCGGCGGCGTCTCCCGCGCTCACCGCGAATTTCGCCGAGACCGGCGCGATGCCCGCCGCGCCGGTCAGCACGGCGAGGCGCGGCACGCTGTTCAGGGCATCGTCGAGATAGGCGCGCGGCACGTACACCGTCGCCGACGACGCATAGCGCGCCGCCATGCCCGCGAAGGTGTTGTCGGGCGTACCTTTCGCGAGACGCAGATGGCTCGACGGCAGCACGGCGACGGGATACGTCTGACGCGCCTGACAGCCGCCGTCGGGCTGGCGGCGGAAGGTCACGCGCAAATCGTTGGTGCGCGCGAGCGCGTAACGCGGAATCGGCGCGACGAGACGCTGACGCGCGCCATCGACGTTGATGAGCTTCGCGCCGATCATCACGTCGTTGAAGTACACGGTGGCGGTCGCGCCGCCATTGGAAAGCGTCGGCGATGCCGCGAGATCGAGCACCACCTGCTCCGGCAAACGGCCGTTGCCGGACGCCGCGGCGAGATCGAAGCGCGCATCCCAGGACGCGGCCGTCTGCACATCGACGCTGCGCGGATCGCCGCCGAGATCGGACAGCGCGATCGTGTCGCCGCGCGTTTGCTGCGCCACGTCGATGCGATGCACGACCACGCGATTCGATACGTCGATGGGACGCCAGCCGTGCGCGAGCGCGCCGATGCCGCGCGTGTCGCCGACGACGATCATCGCGCGGCCGCCCACATGCGCGACGCGCACTTCGCCCGGCGCGAGCGGCGAGGTCAATTGCGACGCGGTCTGCCTGCGCCATGCGTCGAAGGCGGCGAGCGCATCGCCCGATGTGCTCGCGACCTGCGCGCGCAATGCGTCGAGCGCGCGGTCGATGGCTTTGCGCATCGTTTCGTCGGCGACGGCCACGTCCGGGCCGAACGCCGCGCGTGCGCCGAGCGCGACGAGCGCGCCGAGTTCCGCGTCGTCGGCGATCGCATGTTTGCCGCCCGCCGCCAGCGCGGCGAACGCGGGAACACTACGCAGTGGCGCGGGCACGTCGAGGCCCGCGAGATCGACCGTATCGCCCACGGAGGGAAGCGCCTGCATCACGGGGCGCTTGCCGTCTCGTTGCAGCAGCGCATCGGTGCGCCAGGCGGTGTCGAATGCGTTCGTCGACAGCTTGCGGCCCGACACCGCGAGCACCGGCGCGTACGGCAGCGCGCTCCATGCGGTGCGCAGGTCCTGCACGTCGGCGGGATTGAAGCGGAACGTGAGCCGCGTCGTCGGATCGACACGCAGCACGTTGCCGATGGCCGTCTGATCCGCGCACTCGCCCTGGCTGACCACCGACGCGAAGCCGAGGCCCATGCGCACGAAACCAGTGGAACGCGCCGCGCCATCGACGCCGAGATTGACCGACACGCCGCCCGCATCCTGCGTGAACGCGCGCGCGAGCACGGGCGAACCATCGAGCGAAACGAGCATCGTCACGCGGCCGCCGTCGCCGCGCACATAGCCGCCGTCGAATTGCAGTGCGGCGTCGGTGATCGGCACGCCGGCGGGCACCGGCAGGAAGAACTCGCGGCGCGTGTCGGGCGCGTTGAGCGTCACGCTTTCGATGAGGCCGAGCTGTCGCAAGGTCACGGTGCGCGTTTCCGGCACGTCGGCACCGAGCCGTCCGAGCGCGCCGGCGATGCCGGTGTCCGTCGTGGCCGCGCCGAAGGCTGCATGCTGGAGACCCGCGAACAGCGCGATTGAAGCCAGAACGGCACGCAGGCCGCGCCGCTTGAAGATGTCGTTGACCAAGTTGAATGACTCGAAGTTGACGCAACGTGCCGGGATGGCCGCGAAGGCACATGCACGTCGCGCGACAGGCTATGCGTGTGCAGCCGAAGGACTAGGCGAACGCCTCGCGCGCGACACGCGCCGCATTGTTCGCTCCGCGCGGCGTGACGGGTCGGAATTCCTCGAAGGGACGGCCCGCGAGCGCCGCGACGATACGCGCCGAGGCTCGTCCATCGCCGTACGGATTGACGTTGCGGGAGAACGCAGCACGTGCGTCCGTGTCGTCGAGAAGCAGATGCACCGTCGCGGCGATGGCGTCGCTGTCCGTGCCGACGAGCATGGCGGTGCCCGCGTCGATGGCCTCGGGACGCTCGGTGACTTCGCGCATCACGAGCACGGGCTTGCCGAGCGCGGGCGCTTCTTCCTGCACGCCGCCGGAATCGGTCAGCACGAGCGTCGCGCGCTGCAGGAGCCGCACGAAGCCGAGATAGTCCGCAGGCTCGATGAGAAACACGTTGGGCGCGCCGCCGAGCGCGCTGATCACCGTCGCACGTACGTTCGGATTCAGATGGACCGGATAGACGATCTGCACGTCGCGACGCTTCGCGAGGCGCACCAGCGCCGCGCAGATATCGCGCAGGCCGCGGCCGAAACTTTCGCGCCGATGGCCGGTGACGAGAATCAGATGCTTCGATGGATCGAGAAACGGAAAGCGCGCATCGAGCGTGCGGCGCAATGCGTCCTGCGAATCGATGCGCTTCGTGACGGAGTGCAGCGCGTCGATCACCGTGTTGCCGGTGACGAACGCGCGTCCGTGCAGCGTTTCCTTCACGAGATTCGCATGCGAACGCGAGGTCGGGACGAACATCATGTCGCTCACGACATCGACGAAGCGCCGGTTCATTTCCTCCGGCCACGGGCTGCTCATGTCGCCGGTGCGCAAGCCCGCCTCGACGTGCGCGACAGGCACCCGCCGATGAAACGCGGCGAGCGCGCCCGCCGTCGCGGTGGTCGTGTCGCCATGCACGAGCACGCGATCCGGCTTCTCCTTTGTGATGACGTCATCGATCGATGCGATGAGGCGCGAAGCCAGCCCGTTCAGGGTCTGGTTCTCCGACATGACCGCGAGATCGTGATGCGGCGTGATGTCGAACAGATCCAGCACTTGCTTCAGCATCGAGCGATGCTGGCCGGTCACGCACACGACGGAACGAATACCGGGTTCCGCTTCCAGCGCCTTTACGAGGGGCGCCATCTTGATGGCTTCGGGCCGCGTTCCAAAAATGGAAAGTATCGTTTTTCGCTTCGTGTTCATTAGGTCCCGGCGATTGCACAATCTTTAACAATTTCGATTGTATTCAGGCGCTTAGAACCTAAAGACAACTAAAATGTAAAAAAGTCTAACGAGAACGTCATGCTAGCAGTTGGCGAGTTTTTGTCCATAGTTGAGCGGCGTTTTTTACCTAAACAGTTAGCTTTCCCAACATCTGAAGTACGCCACGGGTCAGGTATTTCTTCCTACGAAAGATCGCCTGCTTTCGTATCGATTTCGATATCGAGCAGCGCCGAACTCATCGACTTGCCGTGCGCGTCGAGCGCGAGCGATCGCGTGACGCCGCCGCCGAGCGCATGACCGAGCACGAAGTTGAACGCGCCGAGATGCGGCAATTCGTATCGCACGACATCGCCCTTCACGACATCGGCGAGATGCGCTTTCACGCGCTCGGGCGTCAGTGCTGCGCGCAAATGCGCGTAGTGCTTCGCGTCGAAGCAGATCACCGACACGTTCAGCGTGTTGCCCTTGTCGCCGGTGCGGCCGTGCGCCAGTTCACGCAGTTTCATCGCTTGCCTCCACGAATTCGAAAACGGGTTTCACATGCTCGCGCGCGAGCAGCACGGACTGCACCGCGATGACCTCGCGCGTCGCCTTCGTCACGCCGCCGCCGCCCGCCGGGCCGTTGGTGTAGAGCGTTTCGACCTCGTTGCCGATGCGCGCCGCTTCCTTCGCGTTCGATACGCGGCCCGCGACGCGCGCACGCACTTCGTACGGTTCGTCGTGCTGAGAAGCGAGCGTGTCGCCGTATAGCGCGTTCACGCCGATCAGGTCGAAGCGAAGCTCGCTCGTATCGACGCCCGTGATCGCGAGCCGCTCGCGCACGATATCGAGCGCGAGCCGCGCGCGTGCCACCGCGCCCGGACCGCCGTAGGAAATCTGGCCTTCTCCGATGTAGCCGTCGGCATAGGCGACGGAGACTTTGAGCGTATCGGTGCGCGGCTTGCCGCATCCGCCCGTCACACGCACACGGTCGTGCGATTCCCGCATCACGCGAACCTGCGTGAAATCCGCGACCACGTCCGGCTGAAAGTAACGGCCCGGATCGTGAATCTCATAGAGCAGTTGCTCCTTGCAGGTCGCTTCGGTCACACAGCCGCCCGCGTGCGGCACCTTCGTCACGACGACCGCGCCGTCCGCGCTCACTTCGCCGATCGGAAAGCCGAGACGCGCCAGATTTCCGACATCCTTGTAGCCCGGATCGGCAAAGTAGCCGCCCGTCACCTGCCCCGCGCATTCGAGCAAATGACCGACGACGGTCGCCTGCCCGAGTGTGTTCCAGTCGTCCATCGGCCAGCCGAACGCGTGGATGAGCGGCGCCGTGAACAGCGATGGATCGGCGACACGTCCCGTCAGCACGATATCCGCGCCCGCTGCGAGCGCATCGACGATCGGCGCCGCGCCGAGATACGCGTTCGCCGAGACGATGCGGTCCGCATACGCGCTCACATCGTCGCCGGATTCCTCGAAGCGCAGCCGCGATTGAAGGACGGCATCGAGTACGTCGTCGCCGGTGACCGCGGCGATCTTCAGTCCATGCAATCCCAGTTCGCGCGCGATCTGCGCGGTCTTTCTCGCCGCCGCGCGCGGATTGGCCGCGCCCATGTTCGAGACGATGCGCACTCCGTTCTTCACCGCGACCGGCAGCACCGCGCGCATGCGCGCTTCGAGCAGCGGGTCGTAGCCGAGTTCGGGATCGTTGCGGCGCGCCTGCTGCGCGATCGCGATCGTGCGCTCGGCGAGGCATTCGAACACGAGATAGTCGAGCGCGCCGTGCTCCGCGAGCTCGACGGCAGGCTCGATGCGGTCGCCCGAATAGCCCGCGCCCGCGCCTAGTCTGATGGTGTCTTTCATGACGTCGTCCGGTATGGATTAAAGCGGAAACACGCCCAGCACGACGCACGCGATCGTCATGACGATCGAGGCGCCGAACAGCAGCGGGAACGTGAACTTCTGATGATCCGCGAGATCGATGCCGCACAAGCCGACGACCAGAAACGTCGCGGGGGTGAGCGGACTCACGGGAAAGCCGGTCGTCATCTGGCCGAGCAGCGCGGCCTGGCCGACATGCACGGCGGGCACGCCGAGTTGCGACGCCACTTCTGCAATCACCGGCAGCACGCCGAAATAGAACGAATCGGGATCGAAGAGCATCGAGAGCGGCATCGACAAGAGACCGAGCACGACCGGAATGTGTCCGGCCATCGCGGGCGGCACGAAGCCGACTGCCGCCTGCGCCATCGCCTTGAGCATGCCGCTGCCCTGCATGATGCCGGTGAACACGCCCGCCGCGAGCAGAATGCCGGCCATCATCAGCGCGGCGCGCGCGTGGGCATCGACGCGCTTTCTTTGCATGTCGACGTTCGGGTAATTCACCATCAGCGCGATGCACAGGCCGACCATGAACATGATCGCGGGCGGAATCTTCTCGCCCATCACGACCATCGTGCCGAGCACGACGATCGTCAGCACGATGTTGAACCAGAAATTCTTCGGGCGGCGCAGCGCCTGTTCCTCGGGCGTGAGTTCGCGCTTCGGCAGCGGGATCGAACCGCTGGCGCTCGAATAACCGAGGCGTTTTTCCTCGCGGCGGCCGAGCCACCACGCCATGCCGAACACGAACACGAGGCCGACGATCTGCACCGGAATCAGCGGATTGAACAGCGCGGAAATCGGCAGATGCAGCGAGGCGGACGCGCGGATCATCGGCCCGGTCCACGGCAGGAAGTTGATGCCCGCCGCCATCGACACAGCCGCCGCCAGCACGCGCTTGTCCATGTTCAGGCGCTCGTAGAGCGGCAGCATCGCCGGAATGGTGACGAGAAAGCACACGGCGCCGGAGCCGTCGAGATGGATCAGGAGCGCGAGCAGCGTCGTGCCCATCACGATGCGCGTCGGCTTCGTGCCGACGGCGCGCAGGATGCGGTCGATGATCGGATCGAGTGTGCCCGCATCCGTGATCGTGCCGAAGTAGAGAATCGCGAACACGAACATGCCGACGACGGGCGCGAGGCTCTTCAGTCCGTCGATGACGAACTTGCTCGTCGAGAGGCCGAAGCCGCCGATCAGCGACGCCGCGATCGGCACGATGATGAGCGCGACGAGCGGCGACATGCGCTTCGAGAGAATCGCCCCGAGCAGGACGACGATGGTGGCGAGGCCGAGCAACGGCAGCATGAACTTGTCTCCGAATATTGTCTTTTGATGGAGTCGAGAGTAAGTTCGAAGCGGCGATAACACAATTGAAATGATTTGATCGCAGCTATCACAAACCATAATGGATCTGAATCTTCGCGATATCCGCGCGCTCGTCGCGGTGGCCGAGGCGGGCAGCTTCACGCGGGCGGCGGAACGGCTGCATCTGTCGCAGCCCGCGCTCACCGTGCAGATACGCCGGCTGGAAGATGCGGTCGGCGCGCGGCTCTTCGATCGCAATAGCCGCAATGTCGCGCTGACGCCGACCGGGCGCGAGTTGCTGCCGCTCTTGCGCAAGTCGTTGCGCGACATGGAGAACGTGTTGCGCGATGCGCGCGCGATGGGCGAGGGAGAAAGCGGCACGATCCGCATCGCGTGCCTCCCTACGTTTGCGGCGAGCGTGTTGCCGGAACTGATCATCGGCATGAAGCGCGAAGTGCCGCGCGTCGTGTTTCAGATTCGCGATGTGGTGGCGAGCACCGTGAATGCGCTCGTGCGCAATGAAGAGGCGGATATCGGCCTGACCGGCGGCGATGTGCTCGACCCGATGCTCGAAGTGCTGCACGCGGGCGTGGATCGGCTCGTCGTGGTGTGTCCGAAGGAACATGCGCTGGCGAGGAAGCGCCGCGTGAGCCTCGCCGATCTCACCCGCTCTGCGCTCGTGCTCACCGCGCCGGGCACGAGCGTGCGCGCGGTCGTCGATGCGGCGCTCAGCGAAACACGCGAAGCGCTCGATATCGCGTGCGAACCGACCTACATGATGACCGCCGTCGCGATGGTGCGCGGCGGTCTGGGCGTGACGATCCTGCCGGAAACCGCGCGCGAGGTGCGCGCCGAGCCGGGGCTCGTGGTGAAGGCGATCGACCATCCTGCGTTCGTGCGGCCGATCGCCATCGTGAAGAAGCGCGGCAGGACCTTGCCCGCCGTGACGGAGCGCTTCGTCGAACGCATGCGCGCGACGATGAACGCGCCCCGCTGAACCGCGCGCTTACTTCTCCATCGTCGCCATGTCGATCACGAAGCGGTACTTCACATCGCTTTTCAACATGCGCTCGTAGGCCGTGTTGATCTCGTCCATGCGAATCATCTCGATGTCCGACGTGATGCCGTGCTTGCCGCAGAAATCGAGCATCTCCTGCGTTTCCGCGATGCCGCCGATGAGCGATCCCGCGAGCGAGCGGCGCTTGAAGATCATGTTCATCACCGAAGGCGACGGATGCGGATGCTCCGGCGCGCCGACGAGCGTCATCGTGCCGTCGCGCTTGAGCAGCGCCATGAACTGATCGAGATCGTGCGACGCGGCCACCGTGTTCAGGATGAAGTCGAAGCTGTTCGCGTGCGCCGCCATCTGATCCGCGTCTTTCGAGATTACGACTTCGTGCGCGCCCAGACGCTTCGCATCCTCGATCTTGCCCGGCGATGTCGTGAAGAGCACGACATGCGCGCCCATTGCGGCGGCGATCTTCACGCCCATGTGACCGAGGCCGCCGAGACCGACGATACCGACCTTCTGCCCCTTCTGAACGTTCCAGTGGCGCAGCGGCGAATAGGTCGTGATGCCCGCGCACAGCAACGGTGCGACCGCCGCGAGTTCGAGGTTTTCGGGGATGCTCAGCGTGAACGCCTCATCGACGACGATGCTCGTCGAATAGCCGCCCGCCGTGAAGCCGCCCGACTTCTTGTCCGGCGAGTTATAGGTTTGCGTGAAGCTATCGGGGCCGTCGCAGAACTGCTCCAGTCCTTCCTGGCAGGACGCGCACACGCGGCATGAATCCACCATGCAGCCGACGCCCGCGAGATCGCCGACCTTGAACTTCGACACGTCCGAGCCGACTTGCGCGACGCGTCCGACGATCTCATGCCCCGGCACGACCGGATAGTTCGAGCCGCCCCATTCGTTTCTCGCCATGTGCAGATCGGAGTGACACACGCCGCAGAACAGAATGTCGATGCGCACGTCGTTCGGACCGACATCGCGGCGTTGAATTTCGAGCGGGCCGAGCGGTTTGTCGGCTGCGGCGGCTGCATAGGAATACGCTTTCAGCATGATTGTGCTTCCCTCTTTGGTTTGAATCTTTCGTGAACGAGCCGGCCCCGGCGCGATGCAAAAAGGCCGGCTGATGAGACGTGTCAGGAGATCGTTTTTGTGCGGCAGCGAACAGTCGCCGTCATGCACCGCACGCGTTGCGGGCGACTTGCCGATTGCGCCGATATTTCGGCGGCGAAACGCAACGCCGATACTGTATGCCTATAAGAAGATCTCTGCCGAAATGGCCGCGCGATTATGCCTTTCGAAAGGACTGCGCAATTGCGTTGCTGGAGAATTTGACAATCGTGCGCCCTTCTTTCGACTCCCTGCTTAATGGGGCTAGCCGATCGGATAAGAGCGTCATAAGGTTATCCCGCGCATCGAGACGATAAAAACGTGCGCGCGGCGCCGGAACTTTGAGAGAGCGAGACCATGAAGGTGAAGGCAATCACGGCAAGCATCGGCATGCCGGGCGGCGCGGTCAGCGCCGAGTTTCATATCGATACGGGGCGTCTCAGGATCTTCGAACGCGGCATGTTGCGCGTCGAATTGTTTCCGCCGCAGTCATGGTTCACGGTGGCGTCGGTGGCGGGAAACAGCCGCTGGGGCACGCGGCCGCGCGAAGCCGATATCCGGCTCGTCGTCGAGAATTTCATTCTTCAGCGCTTCGGCATGACGGCGTACCGGAGCGAGCTTTCCTGCGTGCAGTGATGTGCGCTGTCAGCGCGCACGCGCGCGCCGCGTGCGCTGATAGAAACTGTCCGGCTTGGTCTTCACCCATTCGACGAAGCTATGCACCGCTTCGTGCGCGAGCAGTGCATCGACGGTCGAATAGCGTTGCGCCAGTTCCTTCTCGGTGAAGAGCGCATGCAATTGCCGATGACAGATGCGATGCAGCACGGCCGTCTGCTTGCCGCCTTGCGACTTCGGCACGAGATGATGCAGATCGCGTTCCGATGGCGGCACCGCGCGCCCGCACAGCGCGCAGATTTCCTCCTGCGGCGGGTGATACCACGGCTCCGGTGTGCGCTTCGCCATCGCGGTCCTCGTTCGTTCTTTTCGAGTGTACAACTCGTCTTTCGACGGCGCATCGGACCACTTGTCTGCTCAACATTCCTCAACGTCTTCATCGAGAGCACGCCGCGACGATAGAATGTCTGCGTGAACGCGCGCATCGGAGACACGTCATGACAGGTCCGGCGAGCAACCTCTACGAGAACTGGCAGAAGCAGATCCAGCAGGATCTGGATGCGCGCGTCAAGGCACATCAGCACGAAGTGCGGCAGACGAATGCGCTGCAAGCGCATCAGGCAGGCGCGCCCGCGCCGCTCAATCTCATCGGCGACGGCGATTCCTGGTTCGACTATCCGCTGCCTGACCCGCTTCACGCGACCGATGTGCTGCAAGCGCTCAAGGACACCGGCAATCCCGCGCCGATGATCCTCAAGCTCGCGCACTACAGCGACGCGACCACGACACTCCTCGGCGTGAACAAGCGCAACCGCCTCATCGCCCAGTTGCAGGACAAGGGCAACGGACATATCGATGCCCTGCTTTTCTCCGGCGGCGGCAACGATGTCGTCGGCGACCAGTTCCGCTTCTGGCTCCACGACGCGAGCGCGGTCGGCAACGATCCCGCGCAGGGCGTCGATAACCAGCGGCTCGCGGATATCTTCGGCGTCGTCGAGAGCGCCTATCTCGATCTGATCCGCATCCGCGATCAGTTCGCGCCGCACGCGCCCATCTTCGTGCACGCTTACGACTTCGCGATTCCCAACGGCATCTCGGCCTGTCATCTCGCCGGACCGTGGCTTCGTCCATCGCTCGTGGATCGCGGCTGGCCGGACCTCGCGCCCGGCACGCTGATCGTGAGGACAATCCTCATCCAGTTCCGCGCGATGCTGCAGCGGCTCGCCAGCGATCCCGCCAATGACATGGTGCTGGTCGAGACGCAAGGCACGCTCGCGCCCGATGACTGGGCCAACGAACTGCATCCCACCGGCGCGGGTTTCGGCAAAATCGCCGCCCGTTTCAGGGCCGCGCTCGCCGCGCGCTTTGCGAATCGCATATGAGCGCCGCACTCGACGGCTGCCACACACGGAAACCGACATGACCGATGAACGGCTCGACGACCGCGTCCGCGCGCTCGCAAGCGAAGCGGACTTCTACTCCGTGCGCTTCGTCGATGAACGCACGGACGATCATCAGGTGCGCAACGACGTGGCCCAGCCATTGCGCCGCGCGCGCGATCGCGGCGCGATGCTCACCGCATGGCGCGGCGCGGGCGCGGGATATGCGGCGACGCCGGACTTGTCCGCGACGGGTTTGCAGGCGGCCCTCGACATCGCCACGCGCCGCGCCGAGGCGAGCGCGCGGCTTTCGCTCGTCGATCATCGGCGTGTCGCGCGTCCGTCGCGAAGCGGCGCGTATGAATCGCCGCATATGGCGACTGCGCTTCCGACGCCGCGCGAATGGCTCGCAAGGCTCGCGCACGAGTGCGGCGCGGCGCGCATCGACGCACGCATCGTCGAGCGCGTCGCGTCGGTGCAGGTCGTCGAGAGCGAGCAGATATTCATCACGAGCGACGGCGTGCGCATCGAGCAGCGCTTCAGATTCGTGATGCCGCAGTTCTCGGTCGCCGCGCATGACGACGGCGATACGCAGGTCCGTACGCTCGGCGGCGATTACGGAACCATCGCGCAAGGCGGCGTCGAGATACTGGATCACTTCGGGTTCGATGGCGCGGGCGAGCGGCTCGCGCGCGAGGCGCTTGCGCTGCTCGCCGCGCCGAACTGTCCGAGCGGCGTGCGCGACCTGCTCCTCATGCCCGACCAGATGGCGCTACAGATTCACGAATCGATCGGACATCCGCTCGAACTCGACCGCATTCTCGGCGACGAGCGCAACTTCGCCGGATCGAGCTTCGTGAAACCGGCGTTCTTCGGCAATTATCGATACGGCTCGCCGCTGCTGAATGTCACGTTCGATCCGGCTCTGCCTGGCGAGGCCGCGGCCTACGCGTTCGACGACGACGGCGCCGCCGCCGACAAGCACCATCTGATCCGCGACGGCGTGCTCGAACGCGCGCTCGGCGGCGCGCTCTCGCAACAGCGCGCGGGCATCGCGGGCGTCGCCAATTCGCGGGCATCGAGCTGGAACCGTCCGCCCATCGACCGGATGGCGAACCTCAACATCGAACCGGGAACGAGTTCGCTCGACGAGATGATCGCCGGCATCGGACGCGGCATTCTCATGCGCACGAACACGTCGTGGTCCATCGACGATCATCGCAACAAGTTTCAGTTCGGCTGCGAGTTCGGGCAACTGATCGAGGACGGCGAACTCACGCAAGTGGTGCGGCAGCCGGGGTATCGGGGCATATCGGCGAGTTTCTGGCGGAGTCTTGCCGCCGTCGGCAACGAGGCGACGCGCGGCGTCTACGGCACGGCGCTGTGCGGCAAGGGCGAGCCGATGCAGATCGCGCGCGTGGGCCACGCGTCGCCCGCGTGCGTGTTCCGCGACGTCGATGTATTCGGAGGCACGCGATGAACGCCACGACGATGGACTGGCAACGCCATTTCCTGATGCTCGCCGACGTCATCGAGGAGCGGCTCGCGCCGGGCGAAATGTCATTGGCGACGCTCGCCGCCGAGGAATCGGACTTCGTGCGCTTCAATGCGGGCAAGGTGCGTCAGATCGGTCATGTGTCGCAGGGCACGCTGACTGTGCGGCTGATCGAGGACGAGCGTCAGGCCTATTCGACGCTCACGATATGCGGCGATTCGAACGTGGATCGCGACGCGGTCGCCGGCGCGCTCGACGGACTTCGCGAGGCGCTTCGGGATGCGAGCCCCGATCCTCATCTGCTCGTCGATACTTCGACGTGGACGCAGACCACGCAACGGCGCGGCACGCTGCCGGAGATCGGGTCGCTGCTGAGCGTGGTCGAACGATGCGCGGCCGGGCTCGACTTCGTCGGCTTCTATGCGGGCGGCGCGCTGGTGCGCGGCTTCGCGTCGTCGGGTGGAAGTCGCGGCTGGCACGAAGTCGAGAACTTCAATTTCAGCTGGTCGCTCTACGATGCGAGCGGGCGCGCGATCAAGACGACGTACGCGAGCGAGCAATGGAGCGACGAGACGTTCGCGAGCAAGATCGAAGAGGCCGCAGCGCGCATGCCGGTGCTCGCACGTGCGCCGCGCACGCTGGCGCCGGGCTCGTATCGCGCGTGGCTCGCGCCGAGTGCGCTCGCCGAACTGATCGGCACGGCATCTTTCACGGCGTTCTCGGCCCGGCAGCAGGCGACGGCGCGCAGCGAACTCTATCGGCTCAATCGCGGGGACGTCACGCTGGACGAGCGCGTCACGCTGATCGAGGATCTCGATCTCGGCATTGCGCCGCGCTTCAATGCAGACGGCTATCGGCGCGAGACGGTGCCGCTCATCGAGGCGGGACGCGGCGCGCAGCAACTCACGAGCGCGCGGACGGCCTGCGAATATGGATTGCGTCCCAACGGAGCGCTCGCGAACGAGATGCCAGTTTCGCTCTCGATGCAGGCAGGCGATCTCGCCGATACCGACGTGCTCGCCGCGATCGGCACGGGCCTGTATATCGGCAACCTGTGGTACGTGAACTTTTCCGACCGGATGGATTGCCGGCTGACCGGCATGACGCGCTTCGCCACGTTCTGGGTGGAAGACGGCGAGATCGTCGCGCCCATCGATGCGATGCGCTTCGACGACAGTCTTTATCGCTTGCTCGGCAGCGAGCTGGAACGGCTCGGCGCGACGCCGGAACTGCTTCTGAACGACTCGACGTGGAGCGAACGCTCGACCGGCGGCTTGCGGCTGCCGGGACTGCTCGCCCGCAGCTTCAGGCTGACGCTTTGAGCTGCGAGCCGGCGTCGATACCGGCTCGCTATCTCCCGATCAGCCCTGCACGAATGCGAGCAGGTCGGCGTTGAGAACGTCCGCGTTGACCGTGAGCATGCCGTGCGGATAGCCGGGATACGTCTTCAGCGTACCGTTCTTCAGCAGCTTGATGGACTTCAGCGCAGCGTCGCCGATCGGCACGATCTGGTCGTCGTCACCGTGCAGGACGAGCGTCGGCACGGAAATCGACTTCAGGTCTTCGGTCTGATCCGTCTCCGAGAACGCCTTGATGCCCTCGTAATGCGCCTTCGCGCTGCCCATCATGCCCTGACGCCACCAGTTCTGGATGACGCCCTGATGAATCGTCGCGCCCGGTCGATTGAAGCCGTAGAAAGGACCGGCGGGAACATCGACGAAGAACTGCGCGCGGTTGTCGGCGAGCGCCTTGCGAAAGCCATCGAAGACCTCGATTGGCAGGCCTTCCGGATTGGCTTCGGTCTTCAGCATCAGCGGCGGCACCGCGCTGACGAGCACGGCCTTCGCGACACGTCCCGCCGGTTCGCCGTGCTTCGCGACATATCGGGCGACTTCGCCGCCGCCCGTCGAGTGTCCGATGTGCACCGCGTTCTTCAGGTCCAGCGCTTCGACGACCGCGAAGGCGTCGGCGGCGTAGTGGTCCATGTCGTGACCTTCGGAGACCTGCGACGAGCGCCCGTGCCCGCGCCGGTCGTGCGCGACCACGCGATACCCCTTCTGCACGAAGAAGAGCAACTGCGCGTCCCAGTCGTCGGAGGAAAGCGGCCAGCCATGATGGAAGACGATGGGCTGCGCGTCTTTCGGCCCCCAGTCTTTATAGAAAATTTCGACGTTATCTTTGGTCGTGACGAACGGCATGATCAATCCTCACTCGTGAGAAGGTGTGGAGCAGGATGCCGGGCCGGGTTGGTAACCCGACGCCGGCTTCGACGTTCTTGCAGGCGAGACAACGGTGACGGACAGTCTATCGATGCGACGGCTCGAACTTTCGAGTTCGCATCATCGTCCGAGTAGAACAGTACACGCTTACCGTCATCATTGGACGATTGCCCGCAAGTAAGTGGGGTTGCAAGTGTTTGAGACTGGGCGCGTGGCACCAAATCGGTGAACGCGGATCAGGAAATCACGCACGCTCGGAGGACAGCATCGCGAGCACGCCGCTCAGCGCGCCATCGAGAATCTGATTGGACAACTCCGGGTCCGATACAGCCCGCGACAGCGTCACCGCACCCACGCACGCGCTCAATATGTGGAACGCCTCCGCGCGCTTCGCTGCGTCGAGCAGCGCGGGCGATGCCTGAGCAATCAGCTCGACAATTTTCTCGATCCGAAGCGAATACACCTCGCGCGTCGCGCCCGCGCAGCGGCTCATGTCATTGACCAGCGCCGAAACCGGACAGGCGCGTTCGATGTTGTCCCTGTGCGACCCGGACAGATACGCGCGCATCGCCCGTTGCGGATCGGTCGGGATGGATGCCTGCCACGACTCGATATCTCGCAGCGCGTACTCGAACGCTTCCCGCACGAGTTCATCGCGAGAAGCGAAGTGCTTGTAAAAGCCGCCTACGGTGAGTCCGGCCTCTTTCATGAGATCGGCGATGCTCGCGCCATCGATCCCGCGCTCGCGCAATCGCCTTGCCGCCACTTCAACGATGCGTTGACGTGTCTCGACCTTCTGTGCTTGCGAATGACCCATTTGCATCTCCACACTGCATTGGCGGGCAAGTGTAATCCCGCTACCTGTTTTCCATTGGTGCGCGTGCGGCAATTCTGAGTTGAGTCATGAAAAGTTGCTCCGCTTCTGGATTATGACTAACATCCAGATCAGTGCAGTATCGATCGAAAGGGTAGTGGCACCAAATCACTGCGCCCAAAATTGTGCATATGCACTTCCAACGGAGATTTCATCATGGAACAACACAAGATTCTGGTCACGGCCGCTGCCGGCAAGACAGGCGTTCACACGGTGCGGAACCTTCTCGACAGCGGTCACGCGGTGCGCGCGCTCGTTCGCAAGGAGGACGATCGAAGCGAGGCGCTTAGGCAAGCCGGCGCTGAAATCATGACCGGCGACCTTCTCTCGCACGACGACGCGATCCGCGCAACCGACGGAATGGACGCGGCGTATCTCTGTTATCCCGTGCGTCCCGGTTTCATTCAGGCGACCGCCTATTTCGCCGACGCGGCGCGGCGCGCGGGACTGAAAGCGGTGGTGAACATGTCGCAAATCTCGGCGCGCGAGAACGCGAAAAGCCACGCGGCGCGGGACCACTGGATTGCCGAGCGCGTGCTCGACTGGGCGGGCGTGCCGACCGTGCACATCCGGCCGACGTTCTTTTCCGAGTGGCTGGTCTTTCCGTGGGTTCGGGACACGATCGTTCGCGACGGCGAGATCGCGCTGCCGTTCGGCGATGGCCGGCATGCGCCTATCGCGGCGGACGATCAGGCGCGCTTTATCGCCACCGTGCTTGCCAATCCCGATGACCACGTCGGCAAGACCTACGAACTGTGCGGCCCGGTTCAAATGAATCAGGCGGAGATCGCCGCCGTGATGAGCGACGTGCTGGGCAGGAAAATCGTCTACCGCCCGGCGACGCTCGACGGCTATCGCGAGCATCTGCGTCACTACGATCTTCCGGATTTCACCATCCAGCATTTCGTCGAGGTGGCTGTCGATTATCAGAACGGCGTCTTCGAGGGCACTGACGGCATCATCGAGCGCCTGACGGGAAGCGCGCCGCAGACCGTCGAGGCATTCGTGACGGCGAATCGCGCGGCCTTCGGCTGAAGCGGTCCGGGTTCGTCGCGGGTAGTATGAGGGCGAGTTGCTCGATCAACGCGAGCACACGAAGAGAGATCGAATGAGCTTCAGACATGCATTCGCGCTCGTGAGTCTGCTACTCGCCTGCATTTCGTCGATGGCCGCGACGCTCGCGATCAACGTGGGCGGCGAGCGCTCGCTCACGACCGAGCAGTTGCTCGCACGTCCCGATGTCGCGACCATCCGCGTGCCGAACGATGTCACTTTTCACCGCACGATGACGTATCGTGCAGTCCCTTTGCGCGCGCTGCTCGGCATCACGGAATTGCCCGCCGGCAAGGAGCTTCAGGTCACCGCGAGCGACGGCTTCGTCACGCACTTTTCCGCGAAGCTGCTCTTCGGCGATGCGAAGAAGCGCGCCGAGCCGTGGCTCGCGATCGAGTCGCCCGACGAACCCTGGCCGCGATTGCCGGACGGCGGCGATATCGGTCCGTTCTATGTCGTGTGGATCGATCCGGCCGCGTCGGGCGTGTCGAGCGAGCAATGGCCCTTCAAGGTCGACGCGATCCGCATCGCGCCGACGCTCGCCGCGCGCTTCCCGCAAATCGCTGTCGACAAGAGCGTGCCGCCCAATTCGCCGATTCGCCGCGGTCAGACCGTCTTCGCGACGCAATGCATGGTGTGCCACAAGCTGAACGGCGCCGGCGATGCATCGATGGGGCCGGACCTGAATCTCCCGCGCAATCCGACCGAATATTTCCAGCCGTGGGCGCTCAGATCGTTCATCCGCGATCCGAAGTCGATCCGCGCCTGGTCCGACATGAAAATGCCCGCCTTCGACAAGAACGCGATCAGCGACAGCGATCTCGATGCGGTCATCGCCTACCTCGGCTATATGGCCAAGCGCAGGAAGTAAGCGGGCACTGAGGGAAATTCCCAAGTTTCAACGCGCCAACATTGCATACAATAGTCTCGTCGATCGCTGGAAACGAGGCCGAAGTGGCGCAGACTCAACCCGCTTTGCATACAATCCTGCCCGAACCCGCGCGTTCGGCCGATGACGTCTACGTCGCCATCAAAGAGGCGCTCGCGGACGGCCAGTACGGCGCGGGTCAATATCTGCGCGAAGAACAGCTCGCCAAGAGCCTCGGCGTGAGCCGCACGCCGGTGCGCGAAGCCTTGCGCCGGCTCGATGCCGAAGGCTGGGTCGAAACGCGCGCGAACTTCGGCGTGCGCGTGAAAGCGTGGACGGTGCAGGACGCACGCGAAATTTTCGAGGCGCGTCTTCTGATCGAGCCGTATCTCGCCGGGCGCGCGGCGCTCGCGATCGGCGCATCGGACATCGCGCGCCTGAAAGCGCTCGCCGAGGCGATGCTCGACATCACGCGACGTCCATCGACATCCGAATCCTGCGAAGCGTGGTTCACCGCGAACGGCGAATTTCACGCGATCATCACGGCCGCCGCGAACAACGCGCGCCTCGATCGCTCGCTCAAATCGATGAAGGAAACGCCGCTCATCAAGTGGACCTTCGACACCTATAGCGACGCGGACCGCGAGCGCAGCGCGCGCCAGCACGTCGAAATCGTTCTCGCGCTGGAACAGCGCAACGCCGCGTGGGCGGAAGCCATCACGCGCTGCCATATTCTCGCCGCCGAAAAGGCGGTGCTCGACCGTCACGACCGGGAGCATCCCGCGTCCTGAGCCTGAAGCGCTCCGGGTCGAAACAGCATTACGAACCGTCGTTGGATAGTCGCGCGAGCGACATGGGAGACACGACATGCCGAGCATCGATGGCACGACCATAAGCACCGTGAGCGCCGGTCCGCGTCTGGACCGATTACCGATCTCCGGCTTTCACAAACGCGTGCTGTGGCTGATCGGGGCGGGCATGTTCCTCGATTCGTTCGACATCTATCTCGCGGGCGGCGTGCTCGGCGCACTGGCCAAGACCGGCTGGTCGACGATGCAGCTCAACGCCGCGTTCCTCTCGTCGACGTTCGTCGGCATGCTGATCGGCGCATTCACGGCGGGCGTGCTCGGCGACGCGAAAGGCCGCAAGTTCACGTATCAGTTCAATCTCGCGGTGTTCGGCCTCGCGTCGATCGCCGGCGCGTTCGCGCCCAACATGACGTGGCTCATCGTGTGCCGCTTCTTCATGGGACTGGGACTGGGCGCGGAGATCGTCGTCGGTTACGGCTCGGTCGGCGAATTCATGCCGCCTGCCGTGCGCGGCAAGTGGTCGGCGTATCTGTCGCTCATCACGAACTCGGCGCTCTTTTTCTCGACGTTTCTCGGCTATCTGATCATTCCGACGATCGGCTGGCGCGCGATGTTCGCGATCGTCGGCATCGGCGCGATGATCGTGTGGGTCATCCGCAAGAAGATGCCCGAATCGCCGCGCTGGCTCGAATCGAAAGGCCGCTACGACGAAGCCGAAGCGATCCTGCGCGCCGCCGAGGAAGAATCGTCGCGCCGCGCGCCGCTGTCGCCCATCGACGACGCGCCGCGCACCGTGACGAAGAAGACCACGCTGATCGAGCTGTTCTCGCCGTCGCAGATTCGCCGCACGTTCGTGTCGATCGTCGTGCAGATCGCGGTCAACATGGTGATCTACGGCTTCATCGTGTGGGTGCCGACGTTCCTGATGAAGCAGGGCATCGGCATGGCGTCGTCGCTCGGCTATACGACGCTGATGTCGCTCGGCGGGCCCGCGGGCGCGCTCGTCGGCGTGCTGATCGCCGATCGCGTCGGGCGCAAGAACGGACTGATCGCGGTAGCGGCGCTCGCGGCGATCATCGGCTGGCTCTACGGGCACTCCACCGGCGTCGCGATGGCCACGCTGCTCGGCTTCCTGCTTTTCACGCTGACTTATCTGATGGTCGCGCTCGGCATCGCGACGTACATTCCCGAACTCTTCGCGACCGAGAACCGCATGCGCGCGAACGGCGTCGCGGGTTGCGCGGGACGCGTCACGGGCATCCTCGCGCCGCAACTCGTCGTCGTGATGTACGCGGCGGGCGGCGTGAAGGACGTGCTGTCGATGATCATCGGCGCGCTCGTCGTGATGGCCGTCGTGCTGGCGGTGTTCGGCATCGAGACGAATCGCCGCTCGCTGGAAGAAATCGCGCCTTCGCCCGACACCGACGGCACGCTCGCGGCGTCGGCGCTTTCGCGCGAATCGCATCGTTGAAACTTTCTGAGGAAACCGTCATGAGCGTCACGCATGAAAGCAAGCGTCAGGCATTGAAAGCGCGTTTTGCGCGCAAGGAAATCGTCACCGCGCCCGGCATCTTCGACATGATCTCCGCGAAAATGGCCGATTCGATGGGCTTCGAATGCCTCTACATGACGGGCTTCGGCACGGTCGCGTCCTACCTCGGCCTGCCCGACGCGGGCCTCGCCACTTACACCGACATGGTGAATCGCGTCGCGGCGTTTTGCGGCGGCACGAATACGCCGATGATCTGCGACGGCGACACGGGTTATGGCGGCCTGCTCAATGTCGCGCACACGGTGCGGGGTTACGAGCAGGCGGGCGCGGCGGGCATTCAGCTCGAAGATCAGGAATTCCCGAAAAAGTGCGGGCATACGCCGGGACGGCGGGTCATCGCGATGGAAGACATGGTCCGCAAGATCAAGGTCGCGGCGGAAAGTCGTAGCGACGGCAACTTTCAGATCGTCGCACGCACCGATGCGCGCACGTCGCTCGGACTCGATGAAGCGCTGCGTCGCGGCGAGGCGTATGCGAAGGCGGGCGCGGACGTGTTGTTCATCGAATCGCCGGAGACGGTAGAAGAACTGGAGAAGATCGGACGTACGTTCGATATGCCGCTGCTCGTGAATGTCGTCGAAGGCGGACGCACGCCGCAACTCGCGCCCGAGGAATTGCAGAAGCTCGGATTCTCGCTCGCGATTTATCCGGCGTCCGGGTTTCTGGCCGTGGCGAAGGCGCTCAAGGACGTCTACGGCGAAATCCTCGCGCGCAAAGGCACGCAAGGCGCTGTCGGCACGATGTATCCGTTCTCCGAGATGTGCGAGCTGATGGGCTTTCCGGAAGTCTGGGCGTTCGATCGGGCGCACGCGGACTGACGATATCGACGATACCGCCGCTCAGGCCACCGCCGCCACGCAGTCGATCTCGATGTCGAATCCGCCCGGCCACGCCGGCACGTTGACGAAGATGCGTGCCGGCGGGTTCGGTCCGAAGAACCGCGCATAGACCGCGTTGACGACGGGAAACGCATCGACGGACGTGCAGTAGACATTGCACTTCAGCACCTGATCGAGCGACGAACCCGCTGCTTCGACGCACAGCCTCAACTGCTGCAACACGAGTTCGGTCTGACGTTCGATGGTTGCATTCGCCACGATCTCGCCGGTCTGCGGATCGAACGGCGGAAAGCCCGACACGTAGACCGTGTCGCCGTGGCGCGTGACGGCGGACGTCGGCGCCTTGAATCGTTCGAGCCAGGTCGAAAGCGGTTCGACGCGGATGATTTCGCGAGCCATGTCATCGTCTCCTTTGCGGTGAGGAACTACCCGCGACCCTCGAAAATTCCATTCAGATCGTTGCCCGCCGCCGCATCCTTGAAACCATCGAAACGGCCGTCGGCGAGCCCTTGCGCCGCGCGCATGAATCCGCCCCACGCAGCGCGCGCAAGCCCTCCGCCGACACTCACGCGCCGCACGCCGAGCGCCGCGACATCGCTCAACGTGAATTCCGACACGCCGCCGATCAGCAGATTCACAGGCTTGCGCCCGACCGCCTTCACGACCGCCTCGATCTGCTCGCGCGTCTTGATGCCGGGCGCGTAGAGGCAATCCGCGCCGGCATCGGAATACGCTTTGAGACGCGCGATCGCATCGTCGATATCGGGCTTGCCCGCGAAGAAATTTTCCGCGCGGCCGACGAGCAAGGTGTCGCCGCCGGTTTCGTCGATCGCGCGCCGCGCCGCTTTCATGCGCGCCACGGCGACATCGACCGGAAACAGCGGCGACGATGCATCGCCCGTCGAATCTTCGATCGACAAGCCCGCGACGCCCGTTTCCACCGCGAGCTTCACGCTGTGCGCGACATCGTCCGGCGTCGCGCCGAAGCCGCTTTCGAAGTCCGCGTTCACGGGCAGATCGGTCGCTTCGACGATCTCGCGCAAATGAGCGAGCACCGCGTCGCGCGTCACGTGATTGTCCGCGCGGCCATTCGACCATGCGAAGCCCGAACTCGTCGTCGCGAGCGCCTTGAAGCCGAGCGTTTCGAGATAGCGCGCGGAACCGATGTCCCAGGGATTCGGCAGCATGAAGCAACCGGATTCGTGCAGCGCGCGAAAGGCTGCGCGTTTCTCGGCGACGGTGCGGGGCATGGCGTGTCTCCTGTGGAAAATCGCGTCGGAACGTAGACGATACGCGATCGACCGAAAGCGTGCTCGTCACTAAGTCTCTCTTAAGCAAGCACCCACTACGCTTGAGCCTTTCCAAACCATGAGAGACGACATGGACCACGCAAAACATGCGCTCGCCAAGGTTCCGGAACTGACCCTGGCATTCTGGATCATCAAGATTGCGGCGACGACGCTCGGCGAAACCGGCGGCGACGCCCTTTCGATGTCGATGAATCTCGGCTATCTGATGAGCACGTTCATTTTCGCGGCCGTGTTCGCCGTCGCGGTGATTGCTCAGATCAAAGCGGACCGGTTCCAGCCCGCGCTCTACTGGATCACGATCATCGCGACGACGACGGTCGGCACCACGCTCGCCGACTTCGCCGACCGCTCGCTCGGCATCGGCTATGCGGGCGGAAGCGCGATCCTGCTTGCGCTGCTGCTGACATCGCTCGCGGTGTGGTATCGCGCGATGGGCTCGGTCTCGGTATCGACGATCGCATCGCCGAAAGCCGAAGCGTTCTACTGGCTGACGATCATGTTCTCGCAGACGCTCGGCACCGCGCTCGGCGACTGGACCGCCGACAGCGCGGGCTTCGGCTATACGGGCGCGGCGATGATCTTCGGCGGCCTGCTGCTGGTGGTCCTGCTTCTGTATTACTTCACGGAGGTGTCGCGCACGGTGCTGTTCTGGGGCGCGTTCATTCTGACGCGGCCGCTCGGCGCGGTGGTCGGCGATTTTCTCGACAAGCCGGTCGCGCATGGCGGACTCGCGATGAGCCGCTACGGCGCGTCGATCGCGCTCGTGATGTTCATCGTCGTGTGCGGTTTTCTGTTCAAGCAGCGGCCCGCACGCGTGGCGCACTGAAAACGTCGGCAAAAAAAACGGCGGTCCCGAAGGACCGCCGCTTGCGCTGATGCTGCTGCTTACTTCTTCAGATCGAAGCGATCGAGATTCATCACCTTCGTCCAGGCCGCGACGAAGTCATCGACGAACTTCTCCTGCCCGTCGCTGCTCGCATAGACCTCGGCGAGCGCGCGCAACACCGAATGCGAGCCGAAGATCAGATCGACGCGGCTGCCGGTCCACTTGCGCTGCCCCGTCTTGCGATCGCGCCCTTCGAACACATCGCGGGCCGACGACATCGGCTGCCACTCCGTGTCCATGTCGAGCAGGTTGACGAAGAAGTCGTTGGTGAGCGTTTCGGGCTTGTCGGTGAAGACGCCGTGCGCGCTCTTTGCGCTCGACACGTTCAGCGCGCGCAAACCGCCGATGAGCGCCGTCATCTCCGGCGCCGTCAGCGTCAGCAATTGCGCCTTGTCGATCAGCAACGATTCGACGGGCACGCGCACGTTGGACTTGACGTAGTTGCGGAAGCCATCGGCGACCGGTTCGAGCGCCGAGACCGACTGCACGTCCGTCTTGTCCTGCGTGGCGTCCATGCGGCCCGGCGTGAATGGCACCGTGACCTTCTTGCCAGCCTTCTCCGCTGCCTTTTCGATCGCCGCGCCACCCGCCAGCACGATCAGATCGGCGAGCGAAATCTTCTTGCCGCCGGATTGCGCGCCGTTGAACTCCTTCTGGATGCCTTCGAGCGCCGTCAGCACTTTGCCGAGTTGCTCGGGATCGTTCGCTTCCCAGTCTTTCTGCGGTGCCAGGCGAACGCGCGCGCCGTTCGCGCCGCCGCGCTTGTCGGAGCCACGGAACGTCGATGCCGATGCCCACGCCGCCGATGCCAGCTCGGAAACAGACAGCCCCGACGCCAGCACTTTCTGCTTGAGCGCCGCGACGTCGTCATCCCCGACGAGCGGATGATCGACTGCGGGAATCGGGTCCTGCCACAGCAGTTCTTCCTGCGGCACTTCCGGTCCGAGATAGCGCGCCTTCGGTCCCATGTCGCGGTGCGTCAGCTTGAACCACGCGCGGGCGAAGGCATCAGCGAACTGGTCGGGGTTCTCCCAGAAACGCTTCGAAATCTTCGCGTATTCCGGATCGAACCGTAGCGACAGGTCCGTCGTCAGCATGGTCGGCTTGATCTTCTTCGACGCATCGTGCGCGTGCGGAACGGTTTCGGTCGAATCCTTCGCGACCCATTGATTCGCGCCCGCCGGGCTCTTGGTCAGCTCCCATTCGTAACCGAACAGATTCTCCCAGAACCCCTGGCCCCACTTCGTCGGGGTCGTGGTCCAGGTGACTTCGAGGCCGCTCGTGATCGTGTCCGCGCCCTTGCCGGAGCCGAAGCTGTTTTTCCAGCCGAGGCCCATGTTTTCCAGATCCGCCGATTCCGGTTCGGGACCGACGTTATCCGCCGGACCCGCGCCGTGCGTCTTGCCGAAGGTGTGCCCGCCCGCGATCAGCGCGACGGTTTCCTCGTCGTTCATCGCCATGCGCGCGAACGTCTCGCGGATGTCGTGCGCCGCCGCGAGCGGATCGGGATTGCCGTCCGGGCCTTCCGGATTGACATAAATCAGACCCATCTGCACCGCGCCGAGCGGGTTCTCCAGATTGCGGCCGCCATCGGTGCGGCTGACTTCCTCGCCGTGCTTCTCCACGTCGGCGGTAATCACGCCCTGATCCTGGTCGTTGCCCGCCGCGCCCTTGCCGTAGCGGACATCGCCGCCGAGCCAGGTCTTCTCATTGCCCCAGTAGACGTCCTGATCCGGCTCCCATGTGTCCTCGCGTCCGCCCGCGAAGCCGAAGGTCTTGAAGCCCATCGTCTCCAGCGCGACATTGCCGGACAGAATGATCAGATCGGCCCAGGAGAGCTTCTGGCCGTACTTCTGCTTCACCGGCCAAAGCAGCCGGCGCGCCTTGTCGAGGCTCACGTTGTCCGGCCAGCTATTGAGCGGCGCAAAGCGTTGCTGGCCGCGGCCACCGCCTCCCCTGCCATCGCCGATGCGGTAGGTGCCCGCACTATGCCACGCCATGCGGATGAATAACGGACCGTAATGGCCGAAGTCGGCGGGCCACCAGTCCTTCGAATCGGTCATGACTTCCGCGAGGTCCTTCTTGACCGCGGCGAGATCGAGGCTTTTGAAAGCTGCGGCGTAGTCGAAGCCCGATTCGAGCGGATTCGACTTGCCGGAATGCTGATTCAACAGATCCACCCGTAGTTGCCGCGGCCACCAGTCACGGTTCGTCGTTCCGGTGCCGGCAGCATGCGTAAACGGGCACTTCGATTCGTTCGACATGCGTTATCTCCTTGCGAGGACGTACCCACTAGTTCTTTTACTACTCACCACCAAGGCTTCAGGTTCATGGTTTTTCCGTGCTGCACAAACCTGATCCGATAAGGGATTTCGTGGCCTGCATCGGGCGTGCGCGACGCGTCCGGCCGCCATCCTCAACTTAGAAAATACGTGAGAGCGCCGCTCAATAGAATGCGATTTTTGCAATGCCGCCGATAGGGGACGGCTATAGAGAGACAGTGCTGCTGCGATGCGCCAACGCATGTTGCAGTGCATGATCGTGTATGCGCGCAGTTCGCGCTATTCGGCACGGATGTTCAGTCTAGCAGCGTCTCGCGCGCTCGGCAGGCGACGAGCGCGCGAGGTCGTCGATCTGACGCGCCGATTCTCCCGTACACCTGAGCATCTCGATCGGGAAGCCGGCTTCAGCTCCAGTCGTCCATGTCGTGCTTGATGCTGTGACGATTCGCGATGAGTTCCTCCACGCTCGGCTCGTTGCTCATCGCGCGCTGAATGGCGAGTTTCGTCGCCTCGTAGTTCGTGCGATACATGTCCTTCTTGTCGAGGTTGGCATCGGTCGCGCAACGCGGATCGATCCACACGAGGCTGATGATGCACAAGTCGTTGGCCTGATCTTTCGGCAGGATGCCTTCGATCAAACAATCGACGACGGCGTCGGCGGTCGCGGACTGCACCACGCCGCCGAAGAGATCGATGTTCGCCATGTCCTTCAGCGTGACCTTCGGGACGATCATCGTCGCGGGGCGGACCATCTGGTTGCACGCGCGAATCGCGAACATCGCCGTATGTCCTTTCGACTGCGCCATCATGTTGGCGAACGCGTGGCCGACAGGCCCATCGACACGGCCGATCAGGATTTCCGGCATCGCATCGGTCGCCTGCCCCGCTGCGGCCAGCACGGTTGCTTCGCCTGCGCGAAACGTCAGATCGAGACTCATGAGCACTCTCCTTTAAAGGCTGAACGATGGTTCCCAGACCGAGGGGACACGCACACGCAAGGACGATGCCATCGCCGCCGACACAGCCGCGACGACACTCGCGGCGACAACCTGCACAATTCCTGACACACTGTGTTCATTTGACCGCCTCGTGCGACAAGCCGGTCAATATCGGCGAAAAAGAGGATGCCTTAAGTATTAAGTACAGGGCGAAGACCATTTCGATAAGGAAAATACTCCTGAATAACCCTTAGATTCCAATGGCAATAGTCAATGACCCTAATACCGACATGAGACTCAGCTTGTAGAATCCCTGGGGCACTTATCGTTCTCCTCAAAAAATCCCGAAGCTGGGATACACATACATGCACGCACCGCCCAAAATCAGTGTCCTGCTGCCTGTGTACAAAGTTGAGCCGTACATCGAAGAATGCCTCGACTCACTCTTGTCACAAACATCCACTGACTTCGAAATAATCGCCGTTGACGACAGCAGTCCTGATCGATCTGGTGAAATGACGTCTCGCATTCTGGAGAAGCAAAACAGAATTCCGTGGAAGCTTATTAAGAATCTCGAGAACAAGGGACTCGCCGAAACCCGCAAGATCGCCGCACTGGCGGCGCGCGGCGAATACGTTCTGTGTGTGGACAGTGATGATCACGTTCATCACGATCTCATCCGCCGCGTGATCGACGAAGCCGACAAGCACAACGCCGACGTCGTGGTGTTCGCCGCGGAAAACCTCACGCCCGATGGCAAGATCAATTACCGCGTCGAAACCGGAGACGAGATCATCACCGGCGTGCAGGCCGTCGAGAAAATCCTCGATCTTTCCCTGCAGGCCTATTGCTGCAACAAGCTCGTGCGCCGGTCCATCTTCCTTTCGGTCGAGCATCCGACCGGATTGATTTACGAAGATATTTGCGTATCGGTTCAGACGCTCGGAAAATCGAAGACGGTGCGCCTCATTCCTGACACTTTGTATGCGTACATGTATAGGGAATCGGGAATTTCGACACGCTTCAATCCGAAGATCGTGGATCTTTTTGCCATTATCGATCGGGTGGAGAAAATCACCGCGTCGATGCCGATACCCAATTACAGACGTTTGCTCTTCAGGCTGAAATATATCTACGCCTACCGGACGATCGCGTTTCAGGCGGCAATCAAGGCGCCGACATATCGGCTGGCGAAACCGATCCTGCTCAGCGTTTCAGACAAACTTCGCCTCGCGCATCTGCTCGGCATGTGTTCGGATCATCGGCCGAAGCTGTCCATCGTAATGGCGATGCTGAAAATCCATCCGTGGATTTTCTATTGCTTCGTGCGCCGCTTCGGACGAAGGTAGTCCGCACAGCATCGAGCCGATCCGTTATCCTGCGCTGTCATTTCTCAGCGCTGCATGATCGGACCGATGCTCACTCTTTCCCCACGCGACACCGCGATGCTCGAAGGCGATCTCGGCGATGGCCTCGCGCTCGCGATGCGCATCGTCGCGGCGACGGCGCGCGTCATGGATGCCGATACGCTCATCGACATCTCGTCCGCCCATATCGACGGTTGCCTGTATCACGGCGCGGCGAGTCTCGACTTCGTCGAGCGCTTCGTCGCGAGCGGCGCGAAGGTCGCCGTGCCGACCACGCTCAATGTCGGCTCGCTCGATCTCATCCATCCCGAGCTGTTTCATGGCGATGCGCACATCGCGAGCGCGGGCAAGCGGCTGATGGAGGCGCATATCGAACTCGGCTGCGAAGCGAGCTTCACGTGCGCGCCTTATCAGTTGAAGCATCGTCCGAAGCTGGGCGATCAGATCGCGTGGGCCGAATCGAATGCGATCGTCTTCGCCAACTCCGTGCTCGGCGCGCGCACGAGCCGTTACGGCGATTTCCTCGATCTCGCCGCCGCGATCACCGGGCGCGTGCCGAACGCGGGCCTGCATGTCACGGCGAATCGCGCGGCGCGCATCGTGATCGCGGCGCCCGATCTGCGTGCGTCGCCGCATCGCGATGCCGATTTTGCCGCGCTCGGCTTTCTGCTCGGCAGCGAGGTCGGCGCGACGGTCGCCGCCATCACGGGCCTGCCCGGCGACACCACCGAGGACGAACTGAAGGCGCTCGGCGCGGCGGCGGCATCGAGCGGATCGGTGGCGCTCTTTCATGCGGTCGGCATCACGCCGGAAGCCGCGACGCTCGATGCCGCGCTTCAAGGGCAAGCGCCCGTGCGCACGATCGCGGTCAGCGCCTCGGACCTGCATGCCGTGCGCAAGCGCTGGAGCCATGCGAAGCCCGGCGATGCGCTCGCGGCCGTCGCGCTCGGCACGCCGCACTTTTCCGTCGATGAATTCCGCACGCTCGCGTCGCTCTTCGATCGTCACGAAGGCGCGCCGCGTTGCGACGTCTATGTGAACACGAGCCGCTTCGTGCTCTGGCAACTCGAAGAGGAAGGCATCGCGAAGACGCTGGCTGAACGCGGCGTGCAGATCGTCGTCGATACCTGCACGTACATCACGCCGGTGATGAAGCAAGTCAGCGGCCTCGTGATGACCAACTCGGGCAAATGGGCGCATTACGCGCCGGCGAACATCGGCGTGACGGTCGCGTTCGGCAGCATGAGCGAATGCGTGCGATCGGCTTTCGAGGGAAAGGTGTGCATCGATGAAAACGTTTGAGGCCGTCACGCTCGTTCCAGGCCGCGCGCGCGCCGCGGGCATTGCGTTGCCGCCGCTCAGTTTCTGGGGCGGTTACGACGCCGAACGCGGCGTGATCGTAGATGCGACGCACGCCGGTCATGGCAAGAGCCTCGCGTCGCGCATAGTCGTGATGCCGCGTGCGCGCGGATCGAGTTCGAGCAGCAGCGTGCTCGCCGAAGCGTTGCGCAACGGCACGGGCCCGGCGGGCATCGTGCTCACGGAACGCGATCTGATCCTGTCGATAGGCGCGATCGTCGCGAACGAACTGTATGCGTCCGACGTGCCGGTCGTGATGGTCGATGAAGCCGCGTTCGCGCAGATCGCAACTGCCGATGCTCACATCGAGATCGATGCCCGCGATGCGACGCTGCCCGCGAACGTGCGCCTCATCGCGCCATGATCGTGCCGACGACCGAGATGATCTGCTGCCCCGCCGTCTTGACGTGCTGTTCGAGCAGCTTCGCGCCGAGCTTCGCGTCGCGCTTTCTGCATGCGTCGATCAGGCTCATGTGCTCTTCGTGCGACTGTTCGCGGATCGGCACCTGCACGACCTGAAAGCGGAAATAGCGGTCGCTGCGATCGTGCAGTCCACGCAGCATCTGCAACGTGATGTCGCGCCGCGCGGGCAGGTAAAGCGTTTCGTGCAGACGCCAGTTCAGTTGACCCCACACGCCCGAATCCGCGTCATCCATTTCGCCGACGAGCTTCTCGGCTTTCGCGATTTCGGCATCGGTGATATGCGGAATCGCCTGCGAAAAGAGCCAGGGCTCCAGCCGCAAGCGAATCTCGAATGTCTCCTGCACTTCTTCTATCGACAACTCCGCGACATACGCGCCCTTGTGCGGCACCTTCGTCAACAAGCCTTCGCCGGTGAGCCGCGTGATCGCCTCGCGAATCGGCACGCGGCTCACGCCGAGTTCGTCGGCGAGCGCTTCCTGGCGCAGCACTTCGCCGGGTGCGAGATCGCCGGAAAGGATGCGTTGCCGGATCGCCGTGGTGACGAGTTCGACCGTCGTCGTGCGCACGATCCTGTGCGTGGAATCGGCTGGGCCTTGTTTTGTGGCGACGGGAGGCATGTGCTTCTATAGCGCTTATCGGTAGTGTTGCGGCATCGTAGCATGCCCCGAAGGGAGCCCCTGCAAGGGGCGAACCGTAGGAAATCCCCTTGGGGGATGCAGGTTCATAGCAAAGTCTCCCGCACCCACGCGCCATTCTTCATCACCCCAGCGATGCGCTCGCCCTGCCCCGTCAGCACGCGAATATCCTTCAGCGGATCGCCATCGACGACGAGCAAATCCGCGTAAGCACCCGCCGCGACGACGCCGAGTTTGCCCTTCATGTTCACGATCTCCGCGCCGAGCGCCGTCGCCTGACGAATCGCCTCGAATGCGCCGACGATATCCGCGCGTATCGAAAGCTCATCGCTCTGATACTGATGCATGTCGCCGAGCAGATCCGTGCCGAGGCCAATCTTCACGCCGCGCGCGTGCAGCATCGCGAGTGCTTCGAGTCCGCGCTTGCGCACCGACTCGTTCTTGTCGAGCGTGTCTTTCGCGAGGCCCATCTGCGCGCCGACTTTCGACATCGCGTCATACGTGACGAGCGTCGGCACCGCGTATGCGCCGTGCTCGGCCATCACGCGCGCGGTGTCGTCGTCGATCAGATTGCCGTGCTCGATCGTGCGCACGCCGAGCTTCACGACGCGCGCAATCGCCTTCGCCGTGTACGCGTGCGCCATCACATAGGTCTGATGCGATTCCGCTTCTTCGACGGCGGCCTTCACTTCATCGACGGAGAATTGCAGGTTGCCGATAGGATCGGTCGGCGAAGCCACGCCGCCCGACGCCATGATCTTGATGTGATTCGCGCCCGCGCGCATCTCCTCGCGCACGGCTTTGCGCATCTCATCGACACCATCGACCACGCGCCCGATCGCGCCCATGTTGCGATTGCAGCCGCACGGGTCCGGGTCGGAATTGTCGAAACGCTCGCGAAAATCGCCGTGGCCGCCGGTCTGCGAAAGCGCCTTGCCCGCGACGAACAAACGCGGCCCCGCGATCACGCCGTCTTCGATCGCACGCGAGAGCGCGTAATCCGCGCCGCCCGCATCGCGCACGGTCGTGAAGCCGCGATGCAACATGCCCGCGAGAATCGGCACGGCGCGCAGCACGGCGAACGTATTCGGCAAACGGCTGTTGTTGCCGAGATGCGCGACCGATGCGATCACATGCACGTGGCAATCGATCATGCCGGGCATCACCGTCTTGCCGCCGACATCGATCACCTGTGCGCCGCTCGCCTCGACCGGCTCGCGCGTGACCTCGCGAATCGTGTCGCCATCGATGACGATGGAATAGCGGCCGTCGTCGCGCTCGTGATCGGCGTCGAGCACGCGGGCGTTTTTCAGAATCAGCATGGCTTGATCTCTCCCGGTTATTTCAGCAGGAATCCGTGCGCGAGCGGATCGCGGTCATCGACGAAAATCGTGTTGTGGCCGGTCACGCGCGCCCAGCCTTCTATGCCCGGCACGATCGCATCGAACTCGCCGACGCGCGCCGCTTCCATCGGCACGCCCTCGAACAAGGTGCCGATGATGCTCTCATGCACGAAGCGCTCGCCGATCTTCAACTGGCCCTTCGCGACGCGCTGCGCCATGCGCGCCGACGTGCCCGTGCCGCACGGCGAACGATCGATGGCCTTATCGCCGTAAAACACGGCATTGCGCGCGCTCGCGCCTTCGACTGTCGGCTCGCCCGTCCACATGACGTGGCTGAGGCCGCGGATCGCGTCGCTTTCCGGATGCACGAACGTGTACTTCTCGTTCGCCTTCTGGCGCAGCGCGGGACTCAGGCGCTGAATGTCGGAAGGCTTCAGCGTGTGCAGTCCTTCATAGTTGCGCTGCGCCTCGACGATCGCATAGAAGTTGCCGCCGTACGCGACATCGAAATGAATCTCGCCCATTCCCTCGACTTCGACGGACAAGTCCCGCGAATGCAGAAACGACGGCACGTTGACGAGTTGCACCGAATCCACATGCTCGCCATTCATCCGGTAACGCGCGACGACGACACCCGCGGGCGTATCGAGCCGCAACACGCCCGGCTCGCGCGGCCGCACGAGTCCGTGTTCGATGGCGGTCGTCACCGTGCCGATGGTGCCGTGCCCGCACATCGGCAGGCAGCCGCTCACTTCGATGAAGAGAATCGCGAGATCGCAATCGGGGCGCGTCGGCGGATAGAGGATGCTGCCGGACATCACTTCGTGACCGCGCGGCTCGAACATGAGCGCGGTGCGAATCCAGTCGAACTCGCGCAGGAAGTGCGCGCGGCGCTCGATCATGTTCGCGCCTTCGAGCACCGGCGCGCCGCCCGCGACGACGCGCACCGGATTGCCGCACGTGTGGCCGTCGATGCAGAAGAACGTGGATTTCATCGCGCGAGCGCCTGCACGTTCGCGATCGCCTTCTCGACGATCTCGATGGTCCGCCGCCGCTCATCGCCTTCGAGCATCAGGCGCGGCGCCTTCACGTATTCCGGATAACCTGCCGTGATGTTTTCCGCGAGCTTGATGTATTGCACGAGCTTCACATGCGTGTCGAGATGGAACAGGTCGATCAATGCGCGGTACAAAGCGCGCGCCTTGTCGTACTCGCCATCGACCGCGTAGTTCAGCAGGTCGACGGATTCCTTGGGCATCGCGTTCGCCATGCCCGAGACCCAGCCCTTCACGCCGAGCGCGACGGATTCCACGATCAGATCGTCGACGCCGCAGAACACGACGAAGCGCTCGCCGAAGCGCGCGTATAGATCGGTGACGCGCGTCGTGTCGTAGGTTTCTTCCTTGATCGCGACGACATTCGGTTCATCGGCGAGTTGCGCGAGCAGGTCGGGACGCATATCGACGCCATAGCCGCGCGGATTGTTGTAGATCATCAGGCCGAGCTTCGTCGAGCGCGCGATCGAACGATAGTATTCGACGGTCTCGCGATCGTCCGAGCGATACGTGAGACCCGGAAACACCATCAGACCCTGCACGCCGATCGCTTCAGCGTCCTTGGCAAATTGCATCGCGTTGGCCGTGTTCAGCTCCGCGAGACCGGAGATGACTGGCACGCGCCCGTTCACCGTTTCGACCGCGATCTTCAGCACCGTGCGCTTTTCCTCGGGCGTGAGCTGCGCGTTCTCGCCGACCATGCCCATCATCACGACGCCGCCGACGCCGCTATCGATCAGACGGTTCAGGCCGCTCACGATGGCATCGCGGTCGAGCGAGCCGTCTTGCTTGAGCTTCGTCGTGACGGCGGGAAATACGCCTTTCCAGTTCACTTGCATGGTTGCTCCTTCAGTTTAGAAACGCGCGATCGAATACGGACCGAGCGGTATGCGCGGTGCGCGGCCCGCGAGCACATCGGCGACGAGCGCGGCGGTCGTCGCCGATTGCGTGAGGCCGAGATGCCCGTGACCGAATGCATAGACAACCGACGGCACGCGCGGCGATGCGCCGATCACCGGCAGCGAATCGGGCGTCGCGGGACGATGGCCCATCCATTTCGCCGCGCCCGTATCGTCGATGCCGGGAATGAAGCGCTTGCCGAGCGTGAGCAACGCATCGCTGCGGCGATAGTTCGGCGGCGCAGCGAGTCCCGCGAACTCCGCCGCGCCGCCGATGCGCAAGCCCACATCGAGCGGCGTCGCGACGAACTTGCGCTCCGCGAAGATCACTTCGCGCGTCAGCGCGACGCCGTGCTTCGGCAGCGTCGCGTTATAGCCGCGCTCGCTTTCGAGCAAGACGCTATCGCCGATGGATTTCGCCAGCGCCGCCGACCACGCGCCCGCCGCGATCACGATGCGTCGTCCCTTCACGCGGTTGCCGTCCGCCAGCAAGACCGCATCCGATGACTCGATCGCACGCGCGCTGCCCGTCACGAAGCGCGCGCCGAGCGCACGCACGCGCTCGCGCAAAAGCGTGACGATGCGGCGCGGATCGCCGATATGCGACCAGTCGTCGAGAAACACGCCATGTTTGAACACCGGCGCGAGCGACGGCTCGCATTCGCGCACCTGCTGCGCGTTCAGCGCATGCCAGCGCGCGCCGAGTTCGCGCTTGAACGCCCATTCGGGCTGATCGGCGGCGAAGGCTTCGTCGGTTTCATAGACCGTCAGCGCGCCACGGCGATAATGCATCGCGCTCGCGCCGATATCGTCGAACATCGGCAGGAGGTCGTCGTAGACGCGGTTGTTCAGCAACGCGAGCGCATGGGAGATCGCCTGATAGCAGTCCGGCTCGCTCGCGCGGCGAAACGCCATCAACCACGGCAGCGCCTTCGGCAGATGCTTCCAGTCGAGCGCGAGCGGCCCGAGCGGGTCCATCAGCCATTTGGCGACCTTCGTGAACATGCCGTGCACGGCGATAGGCGTGCTCTCCGTCACCGCGATGCCGCCCGCATTGCCATGCGATGCGCGATCGCCTTCGAAATCGCGATCGATCACGATCACGCGCGCACCGTCGCGCAGCGCGGCCCATGCAACAGCCAGTCCCACGATGCCCGCGCCGATCACGACGACGTCCGCCATTTCTTCATCCGCCACGCTCATGAGCCGGCACGCGACTTGATGAGCTTGTCATCGACGGCTTCGCACCACGTATCCGCGAGCGTGAAGCCGGTCTGAAAGCGATCGGTCGGATCGACGCCGACCTGCGAAATCGCGGTGATCCACGCCTGCCCCGCAACGACCGGCACGACCGCGGGAACGTCGCCCAGGCGCGTGACCGAATCGATACGGCTTTCGAACACCGACCCGATGATCGACTCGTGCAGGAAGGTCTCGCCCACGTCGATCAGCCCTTTCGCATGCATCACCGCGAGCCGCGCCGAGGTGCCCGTGCCGCACGGCGAACGGTCGCAGCGCCCCGGCGACACGATCACCGTGTTGCGCGATTTGAGCACGCCGTTCTCGCGCGACAGCGGCCCGACGAACTCGGTCATCGTGATGCCCTTGATGAGCGGATTCAACGGATGCGGCGAAAGCAACTGCGCCGCCGCCGCGGCCTTGATGACCTGCCCGAGTTCGCACAGCTCGCGCGCCTCGTCGGGCGTGATGCGAAAGCCGAGCTTTTCCGCATCGACGATCACATACGTCATGCCGCCATAGCCGACATCGACGGTCAGGCTGCCGACGCCTTCGACCTCGATCGTTCTGTCGAGATGATTGGCGAACGCGGGCTGATTCGTGAACTCGACCTTCGTGACCTTGCCGTTCGCGCACGCGCAGCTCAGATGGATCAGCCCCGCCGGCGCTTCGAGGACGAGTTCGGTGACGGGCTCGACCATCGGCAGGATGCCGGTTTCGAGCAGCACGGTGGCGACGCACATCGTGTTCGAGCCGGACATCGCCGGATACTCGGTCGATTCCGCGATCACGTAACCCATTTGCGCGCGCGGATCGGTCGCGGGCAGCAGGAAGTTCACGGTCTGATTGGCCGAGCCGCGCGGCTCGAAAATGCAGATGCGGCGCAGGTCGTCGCGCACTTCTTCCAGATGCATCATCTTGTCGAACATGGTCGCGCCGGGCACGTCGAAAACGCCGCCCGTCACCACGTTGCCGACTTCGCCTTCGGCGTGGCAGTTCACTACTGTGAGCGTTCGATTCCAGCGCATGTCTATTGCAGCGGCGCGTGCGCCGTCTCCTTGATGGTGACGACCGTGATCGTCGAAAGCAGTGCGGCGAGCATCACGAAGTACGCGGGCGAGAGCGGCGAGCCCGTCGCCTTGATGAGCGCGATGGAGATCATCGGCGCGAAACCGCCGAACACCGCGTTGGCGATGCCGTAGCCGATCGACATCCACGTCGTGCGGATTTTCGTCGGAAAGAGTTCGGACAGCACGGCCGGCCCGACGCCCGAGAAGATGCCGATGATCACGCCGCCCAGCACCTGCACCGCGCCGACGATCGCCGCCGATTTGTATTCGAGCATCAGGTAGAAGATCGGGTACGGCAGCACGAGAAACGCGATGCAACCGATCGTATAGATGGGCTTGCGGCCGAAGCGGTCGGAAGCCGCGCCCCAGAACGGAATCGATGCGGTCATCACGATGAGGCCCGCCGTGTTGAGCCAGAGCGCCGTCGACGAATGAATGCCGACGTACTTCGTCGTGAACGACGGCAGATAGTTGAGCAGCACGTAGAGCGAGACCGTCCACACGATCACGAGTCCGCACGCTTGCAGCCCGAGCAGCGCGGGCGCGCGGCCCTTCGCCTTGGGCGCTTCGTCGCTGGCGCTCTGGTACACCGGCGTCTCTTCGCTGCGCTTGCGGATGATCCAGCCGATCGGCCCGATCACGATCGCACCGACGATGAACGGCACGCGCCAGCCCCAGTCGAGCAGCGCGTCCTGGCTGAGCAGCGTCGTCATGAGCGCGGCCGCGCCCGAGCCGAGCAACATGCCGCCCAGCGTGCTGCATTGCTGGAAGCTGCCGTAGAAGCCGCGCTTGTTGGGCGGCGCCCATTCGACGAGAAACGCGACCGCGTTGCCCAGTTCGCCGCCGACGGAAATGCCCTGCAACATGCGCGCGGCGACGAGCAGAATCGGCGCCATGATGCCGATGGACGCATACGTCGGCAGCAGCGCCATGAAGAGCGTGGCAGCGGCCATCAGCGGCATGACGAAGGTGAGCGTCCACTTGCGGCCTTTCTTGTCGCCGAGCCAGCCGAAGATGATCGCGCCGAGCGGACGCGCGGCGAAGCCGAGCCCGAACGCGCCGAAGGTGCCGAGCATCGCGGCGAAGTCGTCGCCTGTCGGGAACATTACTTTGGCGATGACGGTGGCGAGGAACGCGTAGGTGCCGAAATCGAACCATTCGAGAATGTTGCCGACGACGGCGGCGGTGACCGCGCGGCTGGATTTCGATGATGTCTTCGGTGACTCGCTGGAAACGTAGGGGTTCGCAACAGCGTTGGCGCGGTCGGTCATGGGGGCTCCCTCGGTCGCATGGAGTGCGGTTCCGGGGGATTGTGCGCCGATATTAAGATTGAATCAAGGATTTTGGATCCAAAATTGGGGGTTGAAGCTGCGGCGTAGTCCGCGCAGCTATCGACTCATTTCGGCCCGTAAAACATCTGCGCCATCACGATATCCGTCGTGCTCAACTGGCCGTTGCCGTTCCAATCGGGATTGCAGTAGTTCATGATCGACGCCAGATCCCACGCGCCGATCAACGTGTCGCCATAATTGCCCTGCGCGGGCTCATTACAGGTCGACGGCGTGTCCGGCCGATTCTGCTCGTGCGCGAAACCCATCGCGTGGCCGAACTCGTGCGCGGCGATATTGCGGATGCAATACTCTTCACGGCCGATGCAACTCGGACTCCAGTTCCTGAAAGTGAAGTTGAGCACCATTCCGCCGACGACGTTGTTCAGCATCGTGCCGAGCCCTTGCGTATGCGGCCCGGTCGCGGCGCTGTCCTCGACCGAAATCCGTATGCCGTAGTAGTTAGGGGCGTTCGTGCATTGTTGCCAGCCCGTGAAGGTAACGCCGGAATGCGCCTCCCAGCTCGCCTCGACCGCGAGACGGCTCCAGTCGCGCTGAGTGGCGTACAACGCAAAATCGGCGTTGCTCAGGTCCCAGCACACGCCGATCGGAAGCTGCTTCCAGATGACAGTCGATAACGCGAATCCCTTGGCCGTGGCTTTGTCCTGCGCGTTCGATTGCTCGGTCGAGCTTCTGGTTGCGGAATTCGCGGCGTCGGAACTATCGCCTGCGCCGCATCCACTCAACAGTATTCCTAACAATAATGCAAATAGCCACGCGCTGAATCGTCTCATCTTCTTCTCCGTGATCGCAGGAGAAGTATATTTTCTAATGCGCGGTCAGATTCGAATGCTCATTTCATAGTATTTGCGAAAATCGTCGATTCTCGGCGCGACAGCATTCGAGATCCGCTCAAACAAAAACCCCACGTTCTCACGTGGGGTTTTCGTTGCTGGCTTTCAGCGAAGCCCGACTTCCCTGGCCCGCTTCACATTGCACGCCGCGTGTTCCGTATATACGACGCGATTCTGATTGCTGTAATAGACCGACCATCGATCGGTGCCATGATCCTTGAAGGCATATTCGGTGCACTGCGAATGCCACGGCCCCCAGTTGCCATCGGGCGGCCCGAGATTGTCTTCGACGTCCGCCCGCGTCATGCCAACTTTCACGCGGCTCATGTATTCCTGCGGATCCGGATCCTTGCTGAGGGCCGAACATCCGCTCAGGCCGATCAGGATCAGAACCAGTCCCATCACACCACCCGCTTTCGCTTTGAGCATCGCTTCAGTCCTCGCAAAAAGGTCTGAAGCTATCGGCATCGCGAGAGCCGGACAATCGAACGAATCCTAAAATTCGCGCGATCGCCGACGCGCCAATTCCGCCACGCCGATGCACGCCGCGAGCCACGCGCCGCCCGACGCGAAGCCGCCGATCACATCGCCGGGAAAATGCACGCCGATCACGACGCGGCTCGTTCCGATCGCCAGCACGATGAAGCACGCCAGCGCGACGATGAGCGGATCGCGGCGCGTCGGCGCAAGGCGCAGCAGCACGTACGCGCACATGCCGTAGCAGACGATCGATCCGAACGTGTGCCCGCTCGGAAACGCGAAGCTTTCGGGCAAGGGCATCGTCGAGCCGGTGGGACGGTCGCGGCGCATCATCGCCTTGAGCGCCTGATTGAGCAGGCCGCCCGCGCTCGTCACCGCGGCGAAATACACGGCGAGGCCGAAGCGGCGCGTGAGAATCAGCGCCGCGCACATGAGCGCGCACACGAGCGTGAGAAACCAGGGATCGCCGAGATGCGTGAGATTCGCGAACCATCGCGCGGCGAGTGCGGGCGTGCCGTCGCGCACCGCGTCGAGCAAACGCTGATCCGCCGATGAAAACGCCGTGCCGTGTGCAATGCGCGTCGCAATGGCGACGAACACCGTCGCGCCGAACGCGACCGTCACGAGCGCCCACATTGCGACGGCCCGCCCCGACGTCCGCGTTTCGCGCGCGGCCCACGCCCACCCGAAGGCCGCAACGGCAGGAACGACGAAGAGCACAATCGCGATGATCTCGACCGCATGCCGTTGCGCGAGCGTCGTGTATTCCATGATGTCCTGTTTCTCCCCAATTGCCCGTCGCTCGCGCGGGCTCAGGACGCTGCCGCGCTGGCCTCCGCTTCGAACGGTCTGTCCCACCCGAACGCCTGCACACGCGCGACGGACTTCTCCACGACGAGCACGCCGCATATTTCGCCGGGCATCGGCAGCGTGAGGGTGTGCCAGCCGGCCGGCGCGGCGTCGTCGCCCGCTTCGCCGTGTGCCGCGCGCGTTCTGCCGATCCGCGCCGCTTCGTCCCACATGAGCTTTCTGGCGGCCGCATCGCGGGCGCCGGCCGTCTCGACGGTCAGTCCAAGCCCTATTCTCGTCGATGCCACCGCGATCACGATCCAGATGCCCGAGTACGCGACATCGACATATATCGCGCCGCCAGCGGACGGATGCGTGACGACGACGCGTTCACCGGGTCCGTCGTCCACGCCCACTTCGTGCGGCTCGCAACCGAGCATGTGCGAGAGCACGAGGCGCAGCGTCGCGCGGGCGACGCCGAACCGCCGCCCGAGCGCCGAATTCGGATGCAGCCGCGCGCGCTTGCGCTCGGCGAGGCTGAGCCAGCTCCCGATATTCGATGCCGACGCAAAGCGAAACTCGCTCGGCACGAGCCAAAGACAGACCTCGCCGGGCGCGGGTGGTTCGTGGATCTGCACGCGCGACTTGGCGAGATCGTAGTAGCGCCACGGAACCTCCGCGGCATGAAGCTCGGGGATGCGAAGGGTGGAAGGCATGGGCGCCGGCGGAAACGGGCGGCACGAGCGACGCGCCGGAACGATCCGCATTCAGGGAGAAACCAATATTTTCGGCGCTCGTACCTTATGGGATGCTTAACCGGCGACACCGAGCACCGCATCGAAACTCCCTAAGCATTTCCTAAGCTTCCCTCCACTACGCTTGCGGCTTCCCTGAACGCGAAGACCCGCAAGATGAAGCTAGCGCCATCCGCCACCGTCACGCGTCGTCGAAAGCCATGACCGCCCGGAGACACGCCATGAGGGTATTGCTCGTCGAAGACGACCGCATGATCGGTGAATCCGTGCGGGACGAACTGCGCGAAAGCAGCTATGCCGTCGACTGGGTGCGCGACGGCAAGCTCGCGCTGACGAGCCTCACCACGCACGTCTACGATGCGATCCTGCTCGACCTCGGCCTGCCCGGCGCGGACGGCATCGACGTGCTGCGCGCCGTGCGCCGCGGGGCGCATCACGTGCCGCTCATCATCATCACCGCGCGGGATTCCGTCGAAGAGCGCATTCGCGGTCTCGACGAAGGCGCCGACGACTACCTCATCAAGCCCTTCGACATCTCCGAGCTGAAAGCGCGCATGCGCGCGGTGATCCGCCGCCGTGGCGGACAGGCCGCGCCGCTCATGACGAACGGCGTGCTCACGCTCGATCCGGCGACGCGCGAAGCCACCTCCGGCGAGATCGCGACTCGCCTCTCGAGCCGCGAATTCGCGCTGCTGCAATCGCTGATGATCCGGCCCGGCGCAATCCTCTCGCGCGCGGAACTCGAAGACCGCATCTACGGCTGGAACGAAGAAGTGGAAAGCAACGCGGTCGAATTTCTGATCCATTCGCTGCGCAAGAAGCTCGGCGCCGCCGCGATCAAGAACGTGCGCGGCGTGGGCTGGATGGTTTCGAAGCAGCCATGACGCGTTCGCTTCAGTTCAGGCTGTCGGCCTGGCTGTCGGCGCTGATCGTCGTGATCGCGGCGGCGGGCGGCGTCATCGCTTTCAAGACGGCGTTCCACGAGGCCAACGAGTTGCAGGACGGCCAGTTGAAGCAGATCGCCGCGCTCGTGACGCCGCGCACGCTCGCCGTGATGGAACGTGAGGCGCTCGTCGACGTCGGTGGCGCGGACCCCGAATCGAAGCTGATCATTCAGACGATCGCCGAGCGCACGCCGCTGTCGCTCGCGCCCGGTTTGCCCGACGGTCTGCAAAACGCGATCGTCGATGGCACCCCGTGGCGTCTTGCCATCAACACGCTCGACGACGGCACCCGCGTCGTGATCGGCCAGAAGACGGCGGGCCGGGACGAGCTTGCCCGCAACGGCGCGCTCGCCACCGTGACGCCCTTCGCCGCGCTCGCGCTCGTGCTGCTCGCGGCGCTGCATCTGATCGTGCGACGCATGTTCCGGCCGCTCGCCGCGCTGTCCGCCGGTCTCGACACGCGCCCCGAGCACGATCTCTCCGCGCTCTCCGGCGATGCGCTGCCGAGCGAAATCGCGCCCTTCGTCGTCGCGATCAACCGGCTGCTCGCGCGCGTGGAGGCGTCGGTGGCGCTGCAACGCCGCTTCGTCGCCGATGCCGCGCACGAACTGCGCTCGCCACTGACCGCGCTGTCGTTGCAGGCCGAGCGGCTGAGCGCGTCCGACCTGCCGGACTCCGCGCGCGCGAAGCTCGATGCGCTCAGGCGCGGTCTCGCGCGCACGCGTTCGCTGCTGCATCAACTGCTGACGCTCGCCCGCCTGCAGCAACGCACCGACGCCGATACGGCGCAGCTTCGCGTGCAGGAAGTCTTCCGCAACGTGCTGGAGGATCTGATGCCGCTCGCGGAGGCGAAGGACATCGACATCGGCGTGTCGAGCGACGACGACGTGTTCATCCACGCGCCGCAAGCCGATCTCACGATCCTGGTGAAGAATCTCGTCGACAACGCGATTCGCTACACGCCACCGGGCGGCCGCGTGGATCTCGCGACGGGCGTCGCGAACAAGCGTCCGTGGATTCGCATCGAGGATAGCGGCCCCGGCATCGCGCCCGAGGAACGCGCGCGCGTCTTCGATCCGTTCTATCGCGTGCTCGGCAGCGACGTGGACGGCTCGGGCCTCGGCCTTTCGATCGTCGGCACGATCGCGGCGCGCATGGGCGCGAAGGTCGAGCTCGCCGATGCCGCGCCGCGCGGGCTCGTCGTGACCGTCACGGTCTGAGCGCTTGCGTTCGGCCGTTCGGCCGTTCGATCTCAAGCCGCATGCAGGCCGCGTAAGGACATACGCGAGCCGCATGCCGGGCGCGCGTGCGGCATGCTATCGTCGAAGCGTGATTCCGATGGGTCATTTCGATGCCGCCATCATGAGCCAAGTGCGCTATCCCCTCGGACCCGATGACCGGGTGCATCTGATGTGCTGGCTCACGTGCGGACTGCTCGGCGCGTACTACATCGAAGGCGACTGGCCCGATACGTCGTTTCAGGTGCGCACCGCGCACCGCTGGCTCGACCGGCATCATCGCGCGGCGGAATGGATCGAGACCGCGCGGCTTTCGGCGGCGGCGCAGGCGCTCGCCGCGCGCTTCTCGACGACGCTCGACGCCGACGCCTCGCGCGGCGACATCGAGCGCATTCTCGAAGGCGAAGATCTCGACTACGAAAGCGCGCTCGTGCAGCGCATCTATCACGAGTGCTGGATCGAGCTGACGAGCCGGCGCAGACCTTCGCACTAGCAATCAATTTTCATGCCGCATCAGGCATGTGCCCCGAAGCTTCTCGCGTTCGGGCACGCACATTTTTTCGACCGGCACGAATGTGCGGAACCCCACATTGACGCTCATGGCGCGGCGCTAACATCGGCGCGCCTGCTCGCACGTCGATGTTCGCGCCCCCGGCCGTCACCGAAACGCCGGGCTGAAAAGCGGCTACACCGTCAGCGGCCAAGAACGATGTGAACAATCGACACTGACCGGAGGTCGCCATGCAGCGCAGCATTCGTCCGCTCCTTCCTCAATTCCCGATTCGTCGCGTGCGGTTGCGGCCGCTCGCGATGCTCGTGCCGCTCGTCGCGGGCCTGACGTGCGCAATTCCCGCCGATGCCGCGCCGCCCTTGCCGGCAGGCGGCCAGTTCGTCGCGGGCAGCGGCGCGATCGGCGGCAACGACCAGTCGCTCACGATCAACCAGACATCGACGCGCGGCGTCATCACCTGGAACAGCTTCTCGATCGGCGGCGGACGGCAGGTCACGTTCAACAACGGCACCGGCGCGACGCTCAATCGCGTGACGGGCGGCGACGCATCGGTGATTCTCGGGCAGCTCAACGCGACGGGCAGCGTGTATCTCGTCAATCCGCAGGGCGTGCTCGTCGGTCCCGGCGGAGTCGTCGCGACGGGCGGGCGCTTCGTCGCGTCCGCACTGGACATCGGCAACGACGCGTTCATGCAGGGCGGCCCGCTCACGCTCTCGGGCGGCGGCGACGGCATGGTCATCAATCTCGGCAAGATCGGATCGAGCGGCGGCGACGTGTTCCTCGTGTCGCGCACGGCGGCGGTGAACGGCGGCAGCATCAGCGCGCCGCAGGGCACGGCCGAAATCGCGGCGGGCAATCAGGTGCTGTTGCAGGACGCGTCGGGCGGACAGCAAGTTTTCGTGCAGGCGGGCAGCGGCGGCACGGCGATGAACGGCGGCATGATCCAGGCGGCGCAGGCCAGCCTCCAGGCCGCCGACGGCAACGTCTACGCGCTCGCGGGCAACAACACCGCGATCCGCGCGACCGGCACCGCGACGCGCGACGGCCACGTCTGGCTGGTCGCGGACCAGGGCGCCGTGCACGCAAACGGCGCGATCGCCGCGACGAACGCCGACGGCGGCGGCACGGTCGAGACGCGCGCGAACACGCTCGACGTCGCGGGCGCGAACGTGCAGGCGCGCACATGGAAGCTCGGCGCGCCGACATTCACGGTCGATCAGGCGAACGCGGACTCGCTCGCGCGCAGTCTGAGCAACGGCACATCGGTCGATGTCGAAGCCAGCGGCGGCGATCTGACCGTGGGCGGCAACGTCCAGTGGAACGGCAATGCGTCGCTCACGCTCGGCGCGGCGCATGGCGTGTCGGTCGGTCCGGGCGCGGCCATCGGCAACACGGGCAACGGCAATCTCACACTGCGCGCGGATGCGGGCGGCATCGACAACGGCGGCAGCGTGACGAACAGCGGCACGATCGACTGGTCGAAGAGCGGCGGGATCGTCAGCGCGCTCTACGACATGAACGGCAGCTACGCGCCGGGCACGCTGCTGACCAACAGCGGATGGACGGCCGCGCCGTATAGCGGCGTCGTCACGCAAATCACGGCGTACAAGCTCGTGAACACGCTCGCCGATCTGTCGAGCATGTCGAAAGACCTCGCGGGCGTCTATGCGCTCGGCAAGGACATCGATGCGAGCGCGACCGCCTATCCGAACTTCTTCACGGCGATCGGCGCAACGCAGACGCCGTTCACCGGCCAGTTCGACGGCTTCGGCCACACGATCGACAAGCTCGCGACGGTGGCGAACCTCAACGACGACCGCTACGGCATGTTCGGCGTGATCGGCGCGAGCGGCGTCGTGCGCAATCTGAATCTCACCAACGCCAGCACGGGCGACTATTCGTCCGGCGCGTTCGGCTTGCTCGCGGGCCAGAACAACGGCCTCGTCACCTACGTCAACACGACGGGCGGCGTCGGGCAGAACGGCTTCGGCGGAGCGGGCGCGGGCGGGCTCGTCGGCGTGAACAACGGGATCATCGAACGATCGTCGAGCACGGCGGATGTCGGTTATCAGATTCCCGCGGGCGGGCTCGTGGGCGTGAACAACGGGACCATCGCGCAATCGTTCGCGACCGGCGCGACTCAGGCCGGGACGCACGGCGAAACGGGCGGGCTCGTCGCCTTCAACAACGGACTGATCACGCAGTCGTACGCGACGGGCAGCGTGGGCGGCTTCGGCGGCGGCGGACTCGTGTTCGTCAACGGCACCAACGGCGTGATCAACGAATCGTTCGCGGTGGGGCAAGTCGGCGGCGGCGGGCCTCCGGGCGACCCGGAAGGCGGCATCGCGGCGTACAACCAGGGCGCGATTCACAACAACGTCTACTGGAACAAGGACACGACGATTCGCACCAGCGCGGCCGGATCGAATTCGGGAACCGTCCCGCCCGATTCGAACGGTCTCAGCACCGCGCAGATGAGCAACGCGTCGAATTATCTCGACTGGAACATTCCGTCGGGCGGCGTCTGGGCGATGCCCGCGGGCGCGACGCATCCCGTCTTGCAGTGGCAGCAGGCGCAGCCCTGACGAGATCGACGAGACGGCGCGCGGATGCCGGGACTCGCTCCCGTCATCGATTGCCCTTCGTCATCAGTATGAATCTCATGCATGACATGCATTAGGCGATTTCACTTGCTTCATGGCAACGGCCCCCGTTAAATGACGTGCTCAGACGCACGACATTAAATAACGGAGACAAACCCATGACGCAGATCGATCCTCGCACGCGTCTTCTTCTGGAAGCGCCCATCGTGCCGACCGTCTTACGACTGGCGGCCCCTAACGTTTTAGTGATGGTCGTGCAGGCCTCAGTCGGCCTTATCGAAACCTATTTCGTCGGCAAACTCGGCAACGACGCGCTTGCCGCGATGGCGCTGGTGTTTCCGATTCTCATGCTGATGCAGATGAGTTCTGCCGGCGCGATCGGCGGCGCCATTGCATCGTCGATTGCGCGAGCGCTCGGCGCGCGACGCCGGGACGATGCGGATGCACTGGTAGTTCACGCGATGCTGATAGCGCTCGGCTTCGGCCTCGCGTTCACGACGGCGCTGCTGTTGGGCGGCCGATGGCTATACACGCAAATGGGCGGCACCGGGGCGTCGCTCGACGCAGCGCTCATCTACTCGGACTGGATATTCGCCGGTGCCGTGCTGGTCTGGCTTTTCAACGCGTTGAGCGCGGTGATTCGCGGCACCGGCAACATGGCTGTGCCGGCTAACGTGACCGTCGCCGGCGCGGTGGTGCTCATCCCGCTATCGCCGTTGCTTATCTTCGGCTGGGGGCCCATTCCCGGCATGGGCATCGCGGGCGGCGCGATGGCGCTGCTCCTTTACTACCTCGGCGGAACGCTCGCGCTCTGGATGTATCTGCGCTCGCCCAAGAGCCTTCTCAAGCCGAAGCTGGCAGGCGTTCGGCTTCGCTGGCCACTGTTTCGCGACATCTTGCGCGTTGGTCTCGTCGGCGCGATTGCAACCGTGTCCACGAACTTGTCGATCGGCATCGCGACTGCGCTGACGGGGCACTTCGGTCCGGACGCGATCGCGGGTTACGGCACCGCCGCGCGCCTCGAGTACCTGCTGGTGCCGCTCGCGTTCGGCTTTGGCGCACCGCTGCTGGCGATGGTCGGCACATGCATCGGGGCCAACGACAGGGAGCGCGCGCTCAGAGCCGCGTGGGTCGGCGCCGTGATGACCTTCGCAATCACGGAGGCCATCGGCCTCGCGGCGGCGATCTTTCCGCGCCCCTGGCTGCTGTTGTTCGGCAACGAGCCCGCGATGCTGGAGGCCGGCGTGCAATATCTGCGCGCGGTCGGTCCGCTGTACGGGTTCTTCGGTCTCGGACAGGTGCTGCATTTTGCTTCGCAAGGCACGGGACGCCTGAAGTGGCCCGTGATCGGCAACCTCTTGCGGCTGGCCGTGGCCGGATTCGGGGGATGGCTTTCCCTGCGCTATGGCGGCGACCTGGTACATGTATTCCTGGCGCAGGGCGCGGCGCTCGTGGTGTACGGTCTCGTCATCGCCGGCACGATTTCCGGCGGCGCGTGGTTCGGACGCGTGGGTTGGCCGTGCAGCACATCGGCGTTGATGCGGCGGCTGTCGTCGACCTGACGTCATTGAAGGAACCCGATTGCCGGGCTCGGTCTCGTCGATGAAAAACCGTCGCGCTAACTTCCGATCACGAGAAAGATCTCGCCGACCGGCGCCTTCGATCCATTCGGCACCACGGCCTTCAGCGGAAATCCATACGTGCCGCGAAAGCTCACGAAGCGCCCGACCTGCACGCGAATACCCGCCCCGACGCTCGCCAGCGACGCATCGTTGACCTCGCCGAATTCGGCGATGCGATTCCACACGTGGCCCGCATCGAAGAACACGAACGGCTGCATCGCCGCGATGCCCGCCGATATCGCCGGTGCGCGCAGTTCCGTCTGCAGGTTCCATCCGCGATCGCCCTGCGCCGCGTACGGCTCATAGCCGCGCACCGTGGCATCGCCGCCCAGACCGAGTTCCTCGCTCGGCAACAGCGTGCTGCCCGTCCACTGGAAAAGCCCGCGCGCCGACACCGAAAAGCCCGACGTGCCGAGCGGCATGTCGCGCTGCGCCGACAACTGCATGTACTGATAACGCGGCTTCGCGCCGAGGCGCGCGGCATCGTAGGCTTCGTCGTTGCTGTTGCTGTCGAAATAACCCGGACTCACGAAGAGCGATGCATTCAGATGCGTATCGCCGGAAGCGTCGCTCTTCGAAAGATCGTAGGCGACGACGAACTGATGTATATGCGTGTTCGCATTGAACACCTGAAAGCCGCCGAATTCGAGGTCGTTGTTCGAGCGCTTGAAGTCATAGCCGAGCTGCACTTGCTGCTGCCACGCGCCCGCGTGATCGAGCGGCGGCAAGCGCCAGTCGTATCGAAAGCTGATCTGCGAGCTGAGACCGGTTTGCCCGTAACTGTCCGGCAAACGCGGCGTGCTTTGCGCGAACACGCCGAACAACTCGACGCGATCGAGCCACGGCAAGGGCGCCACGACATTGAACGCGTGCGCGATGTAGCGCGGACGATCCGGCCGGCCTTCGATATCCGGATTGCCGCTCAGAAGATCGTTACTCGCGGTCATCTGATAGCCGATGCGCGCATCGATGCCGAACAGATTGCCGTAATCGAAGCCCGCGAGAATGCGATCGCGGCCGAGATCGCGCACGCCGTCGTTGTTATAGCCGCCGTAGATGCGAAACGGAAAGCGATCCTCGGTTTGCAGCACGACATCGGTCGTATCGTGCGCGGCGCCCGGCGCGTAGATCACGTCCACGCGCCGGTACGGATTCGCGTTGAGCAGCGCGAGCCCGGAAGCGACATCGCTTTCGCGGATCGGCTCCCCGCTCGCGAGCGGCATCTCGCGCATGAGCAGCGCATCGGAGAAATAGCGATTGCCTTGGGGTATCACACGCCCCGCGCGAAACTCGGCGATGACGATCTTCACGACGCCATCGCTCACGTCCTGCTCGGGCACGTACACATCGACGAGCGGCTGGCCCGCGGCGCGATATCGCTGCACGACCGCGCGCCGTATCCCGGCGAGACGCGCGAACGTCAGAGGCTTGTGGAGATCGGCCGAGAAGCCGTCGAGAAATTCGCGCGTGAGCAATGGCGCGCCCGTCGCGGTGATCGCGTTGTTGGCCGCCGATTGCGTCGTCGGCTCCGCGGCATCCGCACGCACGAACGCGATGCCGCGCAGATCGCGGATAGCGATGTCCTGCGAGTCATCGCGAGGTTCGGGCCGCGATGGCGACGCGCGCGGCCGTTCCTCGGCGGGCGGCGCGATCGGCGCGACATCGCGATACGACTGCGCGGCGGCATCGCGTGCAGGAACGATGCAGACGATCGCAGCCGACACGACCGTCGCGGCAACGCGTGCGCGTGTCAATCGATTAGTCGCGCGCGGCGATCATGAAGCATGTATCCTCCGGCGTTCGTCGCGTGGGTCGGCTTCGCATGGTATCAGCGATGTCGCGGAACGTTTCGTGCAGTAAGCGTATCCATCGCGGTTCACGTAGAAATGACGCCGGGCGAATCATTCGACATGTAGAAATCACCGCCTCACGCGCGACGCATGTGTCGAACGCACAACCCATCTATGATTCGAAGACGATCGGCTCGATGACCAGCCGAAGCCGCATGACCAGGACAGGGATGGACAAAACCTCCACCGCAGATATCGACGCGCAATGCGCGCGCGAGCCGATCCACATTCCCGGCGGCATCCAGCCTCACGGCGTGCTCTTCAGCGTCGATGCGCATTGCCACATCCTTCAGGTGAGCGCCAATGTCGCGCAGTTCGCGCACATCGCGCCCGACGCGTGCCTCGGCCTCGCGCTATCGGCCGTGCTGGGCGAGCCCGCAGCCGAACGCGCGAGCGCGGGCCTCCGCCAACTCACGCGCGACGGCGCGACGATCCACGCCGGCAACGTGGTGCTCGACGGCTGGACGCTGCGCGGGCCGGTCGCGATCGTCGTGCATCGGCATGACGGGCTGCTGTTCGTCGAAGTCGAGCCGGCGCAGGACACCGCCGATGTGTTCTCGACCATTTACCCGCTCGTGCGCTCCTTCGTCACCGAAGTGCAATCGATGCGCACCATCGAGCAGCTCTGCCAGTTCGCCGCGGATGAAATCGCGCGCATCACGGGATTCGGACGCACGCTCGTCTACCGGTTCGATGAGGAAGGCAACGGCAACGTGCTCGCCGAAGCCGTCGAGCCGGGCTATCCGTCGTATCTGAACCAGCACTTTCCGGCGTCGGACATTCCGGCGCAGGCGCGCGAGCTGTATCGCAGGAATCGCATTCGCCTCATCTCGAACGCCGACTACGAGGCCGCGCCGCTCGTGCCCGCGCTGCATCCGGCGACGGGCCGCCCGACCGATCTCACCTACGCGTCCTTGCGCAGCGTGTCGCCGGTGCATCTGCAATACATGCGCAACATGGGCACGCTCGCCTCCATGTCGATGTCGATTCTCGTCGACGACAAGCTGTGGGGCCTGATTTCCTGCCATCACGCGACGCCGCGCCTGCCGCCGTTCGAAGTGCGCACCGCGTGCGAGCATGTCGCGCAGATCGTCTCGCTGCAGATCGAGGCGCGCGAGTCGCAGGGCGAGGCGCATTACCGGCTCGAACTGCGCCGCATGCTGTCGAAGCTGCTTTCGTCGATGGCCAATACCGACAGCTTCGTCGACGCGCTCGTGAACGACGCATCCGATCTGCTCGGCTTCACGCGCTCGTCGGGCGCGGCGGTGATCTTCGAAGGACGCACGTCGCTCATCGGCGTGACGCCGGGCGAGCATGGCGTGACGGCGCTCGTCGACTGGCTCGACGATCAGAGCGAGGACGTCGTGATGTCGGATCGCGCCTCGCAGGAATGCCCCGCGCTCGCGGATTCGTCCGACGTGGCCGGTTTTCTCGCGGTGTCGATCTCGAAGATTTACCGCAACTACGTGATCTGGTTCCGCCGCGAAGTCGTGCAGACGATCGAATGGGCCGGCGACCCGCGCGCGAAGCTCACGGGCCTCGCGGACTCGCTGTCGCCGCGTGTGAGCTTCGATACGTGGACCGATGTCGTGCGTCATCGCTCGTTGCCGTGGCGTCCTGCCGAGCGCGAGATCGCGCTGGAATTTCGCGCGGCGGTGCTCGGCATCGTGCTGCGGCGCGCGGAAGAGATCGCGCAACTCGCAACCGAACTGGGTCGCGCGAATCACGAGCTCGAAGGATTTTCGTACACGGTGTCGCACGATCTGCGCGCGCCGCTCAGGCATATCGTGAGCTTCGCGGACCTGCTCGGACAGATCGACGGCGAGAAGCTGTCGGAGCGCGGGCGCGGCTATCTGGAGCGCATCGTGACGTCGGCGCGTTTCGGCGGCCGTCTCGTCGACGATCTGCTTTCGTTCGCGCAACTCGGCCGCGCGGCGCTGCGTCCGCACAAGGTCGATGTCCACGCGCTCGTCCATACCGTAATCCAGAACGATATCGAAGAACACGCGTCGGCGCGCGTGCACTGGAAGGTGGATGCGCTGCCGTCCATCGAGGCGGATCTCGTGTTTCTGCACGTGGCGTTCGCGAACATCATGTCGAACGCGGTGAAGTTCAGCGCGCAGCGCGATCAGCCGACGATCGAGATCGGCGCACACGATGGCGCGGGCGAACTGGCCGGCCACGTCGTGTATTTCGTGCGCGACAACGGCGTGGGCTTCGACATGCGCTACGTCGACAAACTCTTCGGCGTGTTCCAGCGCCTGCATGTGAACGAAAAGTTCGACGGCACCGGCATCGGCCTGGCGAACGTGCGGCGCATCATCGAGCGGCATGGCGGCAAGGCCTGGGCCGACGGCACGCCCGGTCAGGGCGCGACTTTTCATCTGGCGCTGCCGAAGCAGTTTCGCCCCGAGAGCGGCGTGCGGCGCGACACGGCCGCGTCCGCGCTGGCGCGGCTCGCGGCGGGCACGGGCGGCGCGGGGCATGACATCGGCCAGCTCGTCAGGCGTTCGGAGCAGGAGAAGAAGTAACGCGCAAAGCAAAAACGGCCGCGATCTCATCGATCGCGGCCGTTGCGCTTTGATAACGCTCGGTGGCGTTTAGAAGCGGTGACGCAGACCCACGGTCGCCGCGACCTGATTCTGCGTCGACGACGGCGACAGCGTGTTGATCATCGCGACGTTCGCGCCTGCATTGCCCAGATCGCCCGACGCGTGCTGATACACGCCTTCGACGTACACGTCGGTGCGCTTCGAGAGTGCGTAATCGGCTTGCAGCGATGCGGTATGCCACTTCGGATCGCCCGAACCGTTCGCGCCCGTCACCTTGCCGTCCGTGAACGTGTACGAGGCGTTGAGGCTCAGTGCCGGCGTCAGCGCGTAGCGGCCGTTCAGCTCGAAGTTGTTCAGGTGCAGATTCGTGTTGCCCGGCAGCGCGACCGTCGTGCCGCCTTGCGACGCGGCGAGCAGGTTGTCGTAATGGGTGTTGGTCCACACGAACGCAACCGTCGCCGGGCCGTACGTGTAGTTCACGCCCGCGCCGAACGTGCGCTGCAATTCGGCCGTCAGATTGGCGTTGTTGCCCTGACCCGCCGAAACCGCGCCGCCCGCATTCGCGTTGCCGCGCGAGTTGTTCGTCTGCAAATAGGCCGCCGCGAAGTTCAGCGGGCCGTTGCCATACGAAGCGCCCGCGCTCCACGCACGGTTGTTCGCGAACTGACCTGCGTCGTTCGAGAAGCCGTACAGGCCGCCGAACTTGAAGCCCGCGTAACTCGCGCTCTGATACTTGACCGAGTTCTTGATCGAGAACGAGTGATCGAGGTTGTCGTTATCGAACGGGTGCGCGGCCAGGTTGTTGCCGTAGCCCGCACCGGATTCCGCGAACGGCGACAGATAATCGACCATCGAATCATATTGGCGGCCGAGCGTGACCGTGCCGTATTGATCGTGTTGCAGGCCAACGTATGCCTGGCGATTGAACATCGTGTTGCTTTCGTTGAAGCGGCCGTTATTGAGGTTGAAGCCGCTCTCCAACTTGAAGAGCGCGTGCAACCCGCCGCCCAGATCTTCGCTGCCTTTCAGGCCGAAGTAAGTATCGGAAACCGCGCCGCTGCCTTGCTGCCAGTTGTTATGGCCGCCGGAGTTGTTCGTATAGACGAGACCTGCGTCAAGCGTGCCGTACAACGTAACGCTACTCTGCGCGTGGGCTGCTACTGCGAACGTGCCGAGAATGCCCGCGATGAGAAGGGTTTTTTTCATGGTTCTCTAGTGTCCTGTTTAAAGCGAAAGCTTCCGGGGTTGACGAACCGTATCGATGGCCGTTTGCCCTCGTGAAACTGGGACACACTTTATTCGACGGACAACGGAAGTGTCGGCGTATCGCGCGCAATAATCATTTGCCGATTCTGCAACCGGGTGCGCAAATGCCTTCATATTCGTTTAAGGTCAAGCGCTTAGCCCCGCCAGCCGGCCTTCGACGATGATTCTTCTGTTGCACATCGACGACGTTATTGGTGCGGATTCTGGAGAACTCCATTTCGCCGAATGCGGTTTATAACGAACGGCGGTATTTGCTAAGCTCGTTCGTGTCTACAGGTCTCCGAAGCAGATATTCTGAGGACACGGGGCGGTTTCGCGAGAGGAGACCGCCCCGTTTTAATTCGTCTTTTCGGATTCGATTCCGATTCTTCGACTGCGCGTATATCACACTTCAATGCGAGCGTTTTAGCCTCGCTCATAAACCCATTTCGTCGCAAATAATCAGGTACCCGAACCATTCGGTAGAATGCAGGGGATTTTCATTCATTTGTCTGTCGAAACGACATTCATTCGCATCGATATCGCCGATATGTTCGCGAGAATATCTCGATGCCTTGAAATTTTTGCGCGAGTTCCCGCCGATTCGGCGCGACGAAGTTACAGCCGTCGCCTCGACGTTCGGCAATTAGAGGGAAACTTCTTCAAGAAATGTAACTGCCTGTCAAACGTTTGCCGTGGCATGCGGCGGTCATCGGACATCCGGAGTTTCATTTCGAAACAAATTGAATTGCCTTGAATCGCCTCTCCGGAACATTGATTGCTTAAATAGAGGTCTCTGCAAATCCAGCCGGAATCAGCAACATGAAAAGAAACGCCGATGCAACCACCGTCCCAGCCTTTCGACAGCGACGCCCAGCGCAACTCGCGGAGGGCGAACTAAAACACCTGGAAAGGATCCTGGCGAGTTTCGTCGAAGGCAGCACGTCCTCGGACCGTCTGCCCGCCAGATACTGGAACATGCGCATTTCACAACTGGATGAGGATTACGATCTCGTCCCGTCGCAGAGTCATCGTGTGGCTTCGCTTCAACGCAAGCTCGCGTTGCTCGATCAAGCACTCGACACGGCCGCCGACGCTCAGGACGGTCAGCAGAGCCGGCGCGTCGCCGCCTGACTTCGCTCCTCATCGCACGACGGCATCACGAGGCCGCTCGCACCCATTCATCGACGAATGTGCGTGCCGCCGTATGCGCGCTCATCAGCGCGTCTTCAGCCGACGTGAAACTCGAATAGCGCATGCTTTCGATGCACAGCGGCGAAAACGCTGTAACCGGTCTTCCCGAACGGCTGATGGTTACGATCGCCAGATAGTGCGTCGCGCCGGGAGCAGGCACGAGCCTGTGACTGGTTTCGATCGCGACTTCGAGCACGAAGCCTTTGTGGTTGTACGACCGGATCATCGGAGCACCCCGTCACGCTGAGACGACGCAAAGCCGCGCACCGCAACGATGCACGGCGTCTGATCGTGCTTTCAGCACGAGACGTTCCCGTGCACGGCCATGACGCGTGGCGATTATCTGGCGCGGCGCATCGCCGTGCGGGCGACATCCGCGGCGAGATCGGCGCGCAGTTCGGCCCATTTGCCGAGCAGCGTGGCGTCGTCGGTCAGGAAGTACGGCGCGTGCGCCCACTGCTTCACCTTGCCGCCCGCAACGACGAGTTCGAAGATGCGCATGTCCTCGTCGTCGCTCACGCCCATGCGCACGAGTTCCCGCAGCGAAAGGATATCGTGCAGCGCGACCGTCTGGACGCCGACGCCGTGCAGCACCGCCATCACCGTCTTGCCGATGCGCCATGCCGCCTCGCGGCTGTCCGCCAGAACGAACGCGACGCTCTCGAGCGGCGCCTCGAATTTCAAGCGGTACAGGCGAGACTTACATTGTTCACTCAGTTGCGTGTCCATATTGCTCAAGCCTGCGCTCATCGCCGGAGGCTGAAAATACGGCGTCTCGTGCGATTGAGAGCGGTGTCGTCGAAGTGGATGTGAAGATTGATCGCGGCCTGGTTCGCCTGCGTCGCTCGCTTGGAGCCATGCATTGCAGGAGTTGTTCCCGCACAAGCATAGGATGCCGCATGCGCGAGCGTATGTCCGATTGCACGTTCCTTCGAACATACGCCCGCGCACGGGTTCGTGAAAGCCCTATGGCCGTGGCACTACCCGCTCAGTGATTCAGTTCCTCTAGACGCAATCCGTTGGTTTTCGGCCCGAACAGCCCGATCGCCAGCGCGACCAGCAACATGCACACCGTGATGCCGACGAACACGCCCGGCACGCCGAAGTCCTTCAGCAGCGACGCGATGATGAAGCCCGACATCATCGCGCCCGCGCGGCTCGCCGAATACACGATGCCGCTCGCACGGCAGCGCACGGCCGTCGGGAAAAGCTCGGTCTGATACGCGTGATAGCAGACCGAGATGGTTTGCCCCGCGAGCGAAATCAGCACACCGAGCGCGATGAGCGCGGCGGGAGATTTCATCTGCCCGAACGCGAGACCACTCGCGATCACGACGAGCGCCCCGCCGACGATCAGATACTTCCGCTGAATGCGGTCGGCGTAGAGCATCGCGAGTAGCGGTCCGACAGGCAGCGCGAACGCGATGACGAACGAATACAGCAGACTCTTCGTCACGGTGACGCCCTGGCCGATCAGCAGCGTCGGCACCCAGTTGGCGAAGCCGTAATACCCGATCGCCTGACAGAAATTGAAGACGACGAGCATGATGAGACGCGAGCGATACGGCGCTTCGAACAACTCGCGAAGCGACGCGCGCCGATGCGCCGGCTGCTCGACGACCGGCGCGGGCGGCGGCAACGCTGCGCCCGATTCGCGCTCGACCACGCGCTCGATCTCGCTCACGACGCGTTCGCCTTCCTCGTTGTGGCCATGCATCGCGAGCCAGCGCGGGCTTTCCGGCACCGCGCGCCGGATGAACCACACGACCACCGCGCCGACCGATCCCGCGAGCACGACGATGCGCCATCCATCGAGGCCGAACACGGTTTCCGGCACGAGCCAGTAGGAAAGCAGCGCGGCGACGGGCGCGGCGGCGAACATCACCATCTGATTGAAGGCCATCGCGCGGCCGCGCATGTGCTGCGGCACGAGTTCGGTCACGTAACTGTCGATGGTGATGATCTCGATGCCCACGCCGATGCCCGTCACGAAGCGCCAGAAGATCACGCCTTCGGGCGTGGTCTGGAACGCCATGATCGCGGAGCCGACCGAGTACCACAGCAGCGAAAACGTGAACACGCTGCGTCGCCCGTAGCGGTCCGGCAGCCAGCCGAAGAAGAACGTGCCGATGAAAAGCCCCGCGAACGTCGCCGCGATGAAACCCGCGATGCCAGTGAAGCCGAAGAACGCGTGCGTGGTGGTTTGCAAGAGGCCGCTCTTCGCCATGCCCGGCGCGATATAACCCGTAAAGATCAGATCGTAGATTTCGAAGAAACCGCCGAGCGAGATGAGTAACACGAGCATCCACAGATGCCGCGTGATCGGCAGCCGATCCATGCGCGCGGAGATCTGCGCGCCGGGCGTCGTGGCGACGCGAATGTCGGGCGATGCGAGCGGCTCGGCGATCGCGCTGAAAGTTGGTTGCATTGCTTTGTCTCCTGAGTGGACGACGGCGCCGGTTTTTATATGCGCTCGCCGCGATGCTTCACGCCGTGACGTTCTTCCTGAGTTGCCCCAGCACTTCGTCCGTATGCTCGCCGACGCGCGCGAGCGGCTGCCGCACGCCGGGGCGGCGTCCGCCCATCGTGAGCGGCAGCAATACGACGTCGGTGGTGCCGCCGTCGTCGGTCTGCATCGGCACGAGGCCGCCGCTCGCCTTCAGATGCGGATCGTCGAGCAACTGTTCGGGGCGCATGATCGGCGCGTACGGAATGCCGGCCGCTTCGAGCTTCGGCGCGAGTTCGTCCGCGCGATGATTCGCGAGAATCTCGCCGAGCCGCGCGAGCAGATGCGGCCGCACCGCGACGCGCATCGCATTGGTCGCGAAGCCGGGTTCCTGCGCGAGATCGGGGCGTTCGAGCACGTCGCAGAGCGTCACGAACTGCTTGTCGCTCACTGCGCCGATGAAAAGCTGCTCGCCTTCGGCCAGCGTGAAGACGTCGTACACGCTCCACGCCGATACGCGCGATGGCATCGGCGGCGGCGCTTCGTGTGTCATCGCGTATTGCTGCATGTGTTGCGCGGAAAGAAACACGCAGTTCTCGAAGAGCGCGCTCTGCACTTCCTGGCCGCGTCCCGTGAGATCGCGTTCGCGCAACGCGGCGAGCACGCCGATCGCGCCGAACATGCCGCCCATGATGTCGTTCACCGACGTCCCCGCGCGCAGCGGACGTCCCGCCGGACCGGTCATGTACGCGAGACCGCCCATCATCTGCACGACTTCATCGAGCGCGAGGCGCTTTTCATACGGGCCCGGCAGGAAGCCCTTATGCGACACGTAGATGAGCTTCGGATGCGCCTTCGAGAGCGTGTCGTAGTCGAGCCCGAACTTCGCCATCAGTCCGGGGCGGAAGTTTTCGAGCAGCACGTCGCATTGGCCGATCAAATCGATCGCGGCTTCACGCCCCTCTTCCGTGTTGATGTCGATGACGACGCTTTTCTTGTTGCGATTGAACGAACGAAAGAAGCCGATGCCCAAGCCCGGCAGATTGCGCGTCTTGTCGCCGCCGGGCGGTTCGATCTTGATGACTTCCGCGCCGAGATCCGCGAGGATCATGCCGCACGTCGGGCCCATCACCATATGCGTGAATTCGATCACGCGCACGCCTTCGAGCGGCAGGGTTGAATGACTCATATCGTCCTCAGGCTTCGATTGCAGCGGTTGATTCATACGTGACCGGCAAGCCTGCGAGCGCGAGCGCGCCGCGCAGGGTTTCGCCGTCGAGCCAGCGCGCGAGCTTCGCGCGCAGGTTGAGCAACGCGGGAATGTCGATGCCGGTATCGATGCGCATATCGGCGAGCATGAACGCGAGGTCTTCGCTCGACGCATTGCCGCTCGCGCCCGGCGCGTGCGGACAGCCGCCGATGCCCGCGAGCGTCGCATCGAAGCGCGCGACGCCGGTTTCGAGCGCGGCGCAGACGTTGGCGAGGGCGAGGCCGCGCGTGTCGTGGAAATGGCCGCACCAGAAGCGCTCGCCCGCGATGGCGCGCGCCTTCTCGAAGAGATCGCGCACCGCCGACGGCCCGGCATAACCGACCGTATCGGCGATGGAGACGCGGTCCGCGCCGGCATCCAGCAACGCCTGCATGCAGCGCAGCACATCGGCGGGATCGACGCGGCCCTGGATCGTGCAGCCGAACGCCGTGCCGATGCCGCCTTCGATCATCGTCTTCGAACCCGATGCATCGCGCGCCGCCCTCATGCGCGCCACTTCCGCGACGACTTCCTCCGGCGTCTTGCGCAGGTTCGCGAGGCTGTGCGCGCGGCTCGCGGAGAGCGGCACGAGCATCAGATCGGCTTGTGTTTCGATGGCGCGCTCGGCGCCCTTGAGATTCGGCACCAGCACGGAGACGAAAAGCCCCGGCAACGTCTTGGCGTAGGCGACGAGTTCGGCGGTGTCGGCGAGTTGCGGCAGGAGGCGCGCGGGCACGAACGAACCGACTTCGATTTCGCGCTGACCGGCGGCGTAGGCATCGCCGATCCATTCGAACTTGCGTGCGGTCGGCACGATCGTTCGAATGCTTTGCAGGCCGTCGCGCAGGCCGACCTCACGGATCACGGCGCGCTGTGGGAACGCGGGCATGGCTTTGTCTCCGAGTCTTTTGTGTGTATGGTCTCGACTTTAGAGATTCCGCAAACGCCATTAAAGCGGTAATTTGGAAGGCTTATGCTTCCCGTTCGGAACGTCAGAGGAGTGGTCAGCCCATGCGCGACATCGACCTGAAAACGCTGCGCCTGTTCGTGACGGTCTGCGAGCACCAGAACATCGCGCGCGCGGCGCAGGAATCGCATATCGAGCCTTCGGCGATCAGCAAGCGCATCGCGCAACTGGAGACGTCGCTCGGCGTGCCGCTGCTATCGCGCTCGCGGCGCGGCGTCGAACCGACGCCCGCGGGCATCGCGCTGCTTGAGCACGCGCGCAGCGTGCTCTTCACGATGGAGCGCATCGCGAACGATGTCGCCGCGTTCGGCGGCGGTCTGATGGGGCGCGTGAGCATTTGCGCGTCGGCATCGGCGATTGCGGAAGCGCTGCTCGACGATATCGCGTCGTTCATGCGCGAGCCCGCGAATCAGAACATCAAGGTCGATGTGGAAGAGCGCCTGTCGCACGATCTCGTGCGGCAACTGCGCGAAGGCGTGGCGTCGGTCGGCGTGTGCTGGGACAGCGTCGATCTGCGCGGCTTGCAGCATCGCGCCTATCGGCATGACCGGCTTGCGCTCGCGGTGCCCGCCGATCATCCGTTCGCGCGGCGGCCTTCGGTGAGCTTCGAGGAATCGCTGGACTTCGAGCATGTCGGTCTGCCGCCCGCGACGGCCGTTCATACGATGCTGCAACGCGCGGCCGCGCAGGCCGGCAAGACGATGTCGTATCGCGTGATCGTGTCGAGCTTCGACGCGGCGTTTCGCGTCGTCGCGGCGGGACTGGGCATCAGCGTCGTGCCGATGGAAGTCGCGGGAACGTATCGGCGGGCGCTCGGCGTCGAGGCCGTTCCGCTTTCCGATGCGTTCGCGAAGCGGCGCTTCGTCGTGTGCTTCAGGGATTTCGAAGCGTTGCAGCCGGCGGCGCGACGCCTTGTGGAGCATCTGGAAACCCGGGCCGCGCGCTAACGCGGCGCGTCGCAGAACACGGTTTGCGCGTCCTTCTTCTCGAATGTCAGATTGACGGATCGCGCGCCGCCCGGTCGCGTGCAATGCGGCTTGCCTGCGGGCACGGTGAGCAATTGCCCCGCGCGCAGTTCGATGGCGCCCTCCTCGAATTCGATGACGAGCGTGCCTTCGACGGCGACGAAAGTCTCGTCCGAATTCGGATGAAAGTGCCATCGATAAGGCGCGTCCATCACGCTGATGTGGACGTCGTGATCGTTGACGCTCGAGATGACGCGGTTCATGTAGCCGTCGCGGGCGGCATCGGCGATGGCGGCGTAGTCGATGGTTTCGGTCATTCGTTCAGGCTAACGCGGGGGGGCTGGCGTTACAAACGAATCTTTTTAGCGTCGATGTGAGCGGGATTGTCTAGGGATGCGCTGCTCGCTGAAGAATGAGATCGTTAAACGCTGCTTTAGGGTAATTGCCGTGGGCCCCCACGGACGATTGCGTTCGCTACGACACCCCCGTACCACTTCGCTTGCCTAAAAGCACTCGTTTGATTCAGAGACTTTGCGAGCACGAATTGAGACACAAATTTAATTGATGGCGCGGTAGCCTTTCAGATGAATAACGCTTCGCGCTCTGAGTCGCCCGCCAAGCTTCGAAGCGTGAAAGCATGACCCCGTACGTGCGGCTCATTCAGTTATCCAAAGTTGACCACCGATTTTTTT
>JFHF01000025.1 GCA_000648925.1 Caballeronia jiangsuensis | reverse complement strand
AAAAAGGGAGAAAACCACAAACGAAGAGCTACCTCTGGGCGCAGATGACCGGCTCGGGCGTTCCTATCCGCTGCTTCAGCTATACACCTGGACGCGGCGCCAAGTTGGCCGACAAGCTGTTCACGGGCATCCGCAAGGGCGCGGTTCTGGTGACTGACGGCTACGAGCCCTACAACGACATCGCTCAACGCTACGACCTCGTGCACCTCGGATGTTGGGCGCACCTGAGGCGGTACTTCATCAAAGCGGAGGACAACGTGCCGAAAGTCGCGCGTTCGCCCGATCTGCTCGCAACACGGTTCATCACGCTGATCGGCAAACTGTTCGCTGCGGAGGCCCGCTCTAGTAAATGGAAGCCTGAGCGACGACAGCGATTACGACGGCGATACAGCACGCGCATCCTCGACGCCATCTACGCCTTGGCGCTCGCGCAGTCGCCCGGCATCGTGCCAAAAAGTCTGCTTGGAAAGGCACTGACCTATCTACGCGAGCAGTGGCCGAAGCTGATCCGCTATGTCGAGAACGGCAGTTGGCCTATCTCGAACAACCCTTGTGAGAACGCGATTCGCCCCTTCGTCGTTGGGCGCCGCTATCGACAGGTCGTAGTTATGGAAGGCTTGCCGGAAAGGCGTGCAGTGAAAAAATGACGATCGATGCCGTGGCCTCGCATTTGTGGACCGACGGCATCGATACAGCATGTGACCTGTGGCAGTACCAGTTGCGAACTATCCATAACTACAGCGTCTGCAGGAAGCGAAGGAGGTCATCTCTGGGTCGATATCGAAGTGGCTTGCTCGATGGCGACTGCAGTGCCTTCAGTGCCCGGTCCTTCATTTGCAGGTCGGCCTCCACATAGCGGTGCGTGGTGACGGGGCTTTCATGACCGAGCCACAGTGCGATGACGGTGATATCAACGCCAGATTGCAGCATATGCATGGCGACCGAATGTCGAAAAAGGTGTGGAAAGACTCGGTGCCGCGCAAGTTCCGGAAACTGCCGCGAGGCACTGCGAACGGCAAGCTTCAATCGTTCGGTAAAGCCGACGCGCGTGAGCGAAGCGCCAGCCCGCCCGGGAAATAAAGGCTCCTCGGTAGCTCGTGGATATTGCCGAAGCCAACGCCTAAGCTCTTTAGCGGTTTCAGGCCATAGCGGAACTGAACGCTCCTTGCGACCCTTTCCGTGGATAAGCACCCACGTGGTGGGTCCGAGCGTCAGATCAGAAATGCGCATCCCTATCAGCTCAGAGACGCGGGCTCCAGTGTTGTAAAGCATTGCCAACATGATGTGGTCGCGTTGCCCCGTCCATGTGCTGACATCGGGAGCAGCAAGAATAGCTTCAATATGCTCGCGAGACAAAAATCCGACGAGCGGCTGCTCAAATCGCTTCATGGGGATTGCTAGAACCGACTGCGCCAAGGACAGGACCGACGGCTCGGCAAACGAAACGTACTCCATGAATGACCGAATGGCGGCAAACCTGGCGTTGCGGCTGCGAATAGAATTATGCCGATCCTGTTCGAGGTATTTAAGGAAGTCGAGGATGAGCGGAGCGTTCAGTTCTTCGATAGCGATATTGCTGGGCCGCTTGTGTAAGCGTTGATGCGCGAAGGCTAGCAGCAGCCGGAAGCTGTCACGGTAGGCCGCCACGGTGCAAGGGCTTGCGTGTCGTTGCTGAAGGAGGCGTTCCGTAAAGAACTTCTGCAACAGGACTGGAAAAGATTGCGCTGCTGATTTGCTCATGATGCGCCTCCACTTTGGCGCAAAAAGCGTTGGGCTGCGATTGCCAGTAGCTCAGGCGTGGCTGTTTCATACCAGTACGTGTCCGTGACCTTGGCATGCCCAAGATAAGTCGACAGCGCAAGAATGCTACGGTCAACGTCCAGCCCTTGGGCGTACCAGTCCTGCAATCGATGACAGACGAACGAATGTCGAAGATCATGTAGTCGCGGCGCGGGATGGCCACCGCGAGCCCTCCACTTCAAGGCCGTGCGCAGGATCTTGAACGCATATTCGACGCTTCTTGTTGAAGCGGGCCGACCGTAGTCGAACACAAAGAAAGCGTTGGTGTCTCCAGTTGAGAAATCGCGGTCGCGCTTGCGGACATAGCGGCGCATCGCTGCTGCCGTCGTAGGATGTATCGGTACCCAGCGTGATTTGCCGCTACGCCGCTAGCGGCGTAGTGGCAACTATGCCGCGTCCTTGACTATGTCCGACATTGATGAAAAACACCGTAAATCAAGCCTGATAAACGAAAAATGATCGGCATAGTCTAACCGTTGCTAGACCCGCTTTTTGGAGAGGCGCACGGTCATGGACAAGTTGTGCTCCAAAGCGCGATCGCACGCGCTTGATGCACCGGAGGGGCCCCTTGCTGAACACCTCGATGCATTTGAAAGTCTGCTGCGTCATCAAGGATACGCACAGGAGTCGATTCGTAGATACCTGCGCCTCATTGCCGATTTCAGTGTGTGGCTCAAGCGCAAGAATATGTTGATCGAGGATGTGGCTCACGAGGCTGCGCAGCGTTATCTTCGCTACCGAGCACACCATCGCAGTCGTCGGAGAGGCGAGGAATATACGCTAAGACGCTTTGTGCAATTGCTGCAAGATAACGGAATCGTTGCAAGGGACGCACCCATTGCGCTGACACGAGTTGAAAAAATCGTAAGCGAATACGCGTTGTACCTGCACCAGGAACAAGGCTTGGCAGCTACGACGATCAGGACATATCGGTGGTGTGCGTGTTTGTTTTTAACAAAGCAATACGGTAATGGGATAACGCGGCTTTCTGACCTCCGTGCCCGTGAGATCATCGACTTTGTTCAGTATGAGGCCGCTCAAAGTCCAGCACGTGCGAAATCGATCACAAAGGTGTTGCGCTCGTTTTTGCGGTATGCGCGCTATAGGGGCTTGATCAAGATTGATCTTGCAGCAGTGGTCCCCAAGGTCGCTAACTGGTCAATGGCGTCAATCCCCAAAGCGATATCCCCTGAGCATGCCAGGCAAGCGTTAGCCAGTTGCGACCGCCACCGTCCAATCGGGCGCCGGGATTATGCGATTCTGCTCCTCCTAGCTCGGCTGGGATTGCGGGGTGGCGAGGTGGCTTCCTTGACGCTGGATGACATCGATTGGGAAGCGGGCACATTAAACATTCACGGAAAAGGCGGTCAGGAGTCACCCCTGCCATTACTCGCACCGGTAGGTGAGGCGATCGCTGACTACCTGAAAAACGGACGCGCCGATTCTGAGAGTCGGAATGTCTTCCTGCGAATAAACGCGCCGATTCGAGGCTTCAAGACGGAAAAAGCGGTAAGCAATGTAGTCAAATATGCTTTGGAGCGAGCTGGTATCGATTCACCGAGAAAGGGAGCCCATCAATTCCGGCATGCGCTAGCGACGCAGATGTTGCGTCAAGGATCCGCGCTGGCCGAGATTAGCGAAGTCCTGCGCCACAAAAGTCCTGACTCGACGAGAATATACGCGAAGGTCGATCTGGATTCACTGCGGACATTGGCGCCGCCATGGCCGAGGACGCGATCATGAGTACGTTACGCAAATCGATGGATGAGTACTTGACCATGCGTAGGCGCTTGGGATTCAAACTCCATGAAGCGGGCCAACGACTGGAAGGCTTCGTCCGCTTTATGGAGCGGCGTCGTGCTTCTCACATTAGCGCGTCACTGGCGTTGACCTGGGCAAGAGAATCCCCGTCGGTTCAACCAGTGATCTGGGCTCAGCGATTAGGTGTGGTACGTGGCTTTGCTTGCTATCTGAGTGCCTTCGATTCACACACTGAGATTCCACCGGCCGGACTGTTGCCGAACCGATATCATCGGCGCGCTCCTTACCTTTACACCGATGAGGAAACCCGAAGAATATTAGCTGCTGCGTTGGCCCTTCCACCGGCATCGGGACTCCGGCGGTGGACTTATTTTACGCTGATCGGTCTGCTAAGCGTCACGGGATTGCGACCCGGTGAAGTGGTCAATCTCGAACTTGAAGATGTTGACTTGAAAGAATGTGTGCTGACAGTGAGGGGAAGCAAACATGGTAAATCGAGGTACGTACCTATTCATTCCTCCACTCGAGATGCACTTGCAGACTATCTTCGACGTCGCGAACGATGTCTTGCCGGGATTCCGGAAACCCATTTGTTCGTCACTTCGCGAGGCAAACCCCTCAGTGGAGAAGTGATCTCCCATACATTTACTGCACTCACACAGAAAATCGGTCTCCGAGATTCAACAAGGTACGCTCCGCGACTGATTGACTATCGCCATTTATTCGCGGTGGCGACACTGGCGAGATTGGCGCGATCAGGTAAAGACCCTGAGCGTTGGTTGCCGGTGTTGTCGACCTTCCTCGGCCATCAATGGACGAAAGACACGTACTGGTATGTAGAGCAGCACCCAGAACTTATGAAGGGGGCGATGAAGCGCCTGGAGCGTCGTTGGAGGGATGTGTCATGAAATCTACCGTCAGTTTCCCAGCACTATTGCAGCGGTTCTTTACGGAACGCCTCATGCAACAGCGGCAGGCCAGTCCACACACGATCAGTTCGTATCGGGACACGTTCAGGCTGCTACTTCGCTTCGCCAACAAGCGGTTGCACAAACCACCGGACCAATTTGCATTTGAGGATATCAATGCACCGCTCGTCGCGGCATTTCTGAACGATCTCGAAAAGACCCGGGCCATCAGTGCTCGCACCCGGAATCTGCGGCTGACGGCGATCCGTTCGTTCTTCCGTTACGCGGCCTTCGAGGCACCTGCGTATTCCGCGCAAATCCAGCGCGTACTGTCGATGCCCGGAAAGCGCTACGATCGCAGGCTCATTCACTTTCTGACGCGGCCGGAAGTCAAGGCGCTGCTTGCCGCGCCCGATACGAACACCTGGTGCGGTCGTCGCGATCATGCTTTACTCCGACTGGCAGTGGAGACGGGACTTCGTGTATCGGAAATGACCGGCCTGACATGCGAGGATGTGACCCTCGGCACAGGCGCACACGTTGATGTCGTGGGTAAAGGTCGAAAACAACGCGTTATCCCCTTCAGCAAACAGACCGCCAGAATTTTAAAGGTATGGATGAAGGAGCCTCGCATACCTGTCGATGATGCACTGTTTCCGAGTGTTCGAGGCGGGCATCTCAGTCCGGACGCGGTACAACGCCTTCTGAAAAAGTACACCACCCAGGCTGCCAGAGGATGTCCTTCTCTACGAAAAAAACGAGTGACGCCGCATGTCCTGAGACATACCGCAGCCATGGAATTACTGCAAGCCGGCGTGGATCCATTCAACATTGCCCTGTGGTTAGGCCATGAATCCCCCCAGACGACCCAGATATACCTGGACGCCAGTCTGGAGTTGAAGGAGAAAATTCTCGCCAATGTCGGACCACATGATGGCAAGCCAGTACGATACCGGCCTGACAGTAAGCTCGCGACGTTTCTCAAAGGTCTTTAGGCACTAAAACTATGCCGATCATACAATGACCCTTGAATCATGCTACTCCACATTGCAAGCATCCTCGCGGTCCTATCCCAGCGCGATCGGCATTGCCAAGGACGCGGCATAGTTGCCAAATTTGGTGCAGCGGATATGCAGTAGCCGCTGTTCGAGATCGACATCCGAACGGGTCAACCCTGTTGCTTCCGAAATGCGCAGTCCGGTCGCCGCAATCAATCCGAAGATCGTCCTACAGCTTGCACCGCGCAGACCACCGGGCGGATACAGCTCATCGCAGGCCGTCAGTAGATCCTGGACCTCCTCATCCGTGAAAATATGTGGCGTCAGCCGATGATGGGCACGTCCGAACAGATATTGCGGCGGAATCTCAGTCGCCGGATCGAACTGCCGGCAGTACGCGGCAAAGGGGCGAAGCACCTCGATCCTGCGTGCTGCCGTCAAACGCCGTCCGGTGCTGGAACTGCTGGCCCACTGAGCGGCGAGTTGTATCGTCAGCGTGCCGTTGTGACCTACCTCTTCGGCAAAGTGCGCAAATTGCTTGAGCTGATTACCCACCACTTTGAGGTCAAAACCGGCCCGACGACGAACAGCCAGGTAATCGTCGATCCAGGTGGAAAAAGATGAGTGTGCGCTCATGATCGTCCCCCTGGCCATGGGAGCGCAACGCGACGAAGGGCGGGAAGATTGACCTTCGCGTAGATTGTCGTAGTGTCGAGGAAACGGTGGCGCAACATGTCGCCGATCTCCTTGAATGGAGCACCGCCTTGTACCATCCGGCAAGCCATGGTGTGACGGAAAACATGGGTGCCACGCACGCGCTCTTGTAAATCACACCGTTCTGCGGCATTGCGAACTGCGTTGCGGACTATATCTAGGTTGGCTGGAGCATTGAGCGGTGGCCGATGGCGCACAAAGACCTCGCGCCGCGTAGTGTTTGGGCGTCCATACTGCAGGTACTCAGAGATCGCACTGCCGGTCGATCGTGGAAGCGGGACGATGTCGATTCGTTTGCCCTTGCCATGTATCGTCAATGTCCCGTCTCTCCAGTCGATATCTTCCAGCCGCAGGCGTGCCACTTCCACGCGGCGCAAGCCCAAATCGAGCAGGCAGCGCGTCATGGCGTAATCGCGCATGCCGGTAGCACTGCCGCGGTCGAGCGCCTTCAACAGTTGCTTGACCTCGACAGACGAGAGAACCTCGGGAACTCTGGACAGGCGCCATTGGGCAACCCTCGGCAGCGCCGCGATGAGAGCAGTGGTTGACGTTCCCCCACTGGCTTTGAAGAGCAAGTAGCTACGCAGCGAGATACCGATGCCCCTGACTGTAGCGGGAGCAAGTCCGCTCGTCCGGCGCATTACAAAACGTACGATATCGCTCGGGGTCAACGTCGAAATTTGGACGGGACGCGCGCCGAAATGATCGACAAGAAACTCATAGGTCTGTCGCAGCCGAACCGTGCATGTGCTGTCGGAGAGACCGCGGACCTCTGCCAGATGGCGCTTAAACTCTGCGAGCTCCGCGGCGATTGGCACAGAAACGTTGGGAGTCAGGTGTTGTGGTTGCGACCCGTCGAGCATCGCGAAAAAGTGTTTCAGTCCAGCACGAACATCGGTTCTCGTGTGGCGACACCGCGGAGCGCATCGGCAATGAGGCAAATGTCGATCGAGAAACTGGTTGACCGTCGACTCGTTAATATCGCAAAGATAGATGTCCCGTTTCGATATCCAGTGAACGAAGTGGGCGACACTCCTGAAGTAGCATTCCACTGTCTCCCGGGCATAACCACGCTCGGTCAGGTATTGAACGTAAGCGTCTGCATGCGTTCGCAGCGTAGCCTCCTCGAACCACTGCTGGCCAAGCAGGTGGCCAGGTTTACTACGCGAGTATTTGGGCATGGTGACTCTCCTCGAAAACGCAGAACAATGCGAGGAAAGTACTGCATATTATGGAAGCGTACCGGAGGTGCCTCGATCCAGTTAGATCTGAAAAAAAGCGGTAAATTGCGGCCACGTCGTACGGACCTTCCATAACTACGACCTGTCGATAGCGGCGCTTATAGAAGCATTTCTATAAGCGCCGTTCATGGCTTTTTAGCGACACGGTTGCAGGGGCAAACGCAAGTGCAAACCTCTACAGCCTGATCGAAACGTGTAAAGCCGGCGGCATCGATCCCTATCGTTACCTCCACTGGTTATTCCAACGCCTTCCTCTGGCGAAGACCGTCGACGACTACGACGCGCTGCTTCCCTGGAAGATGCCCGCAGATCTCCGCTGACCCACTTCGCTATCACACATCACGCGCTCTACCACCTTACTCTGAGGGGCGTCGTTCGCGGATCGCTTACCGTTGAATTGCAATCATCCGGTCGTGCGGGATTACATCATCGATTGCCTGCGTTACTGGAGCGCGGACATGCAGGTCGATGGTTTCCGGTTCGATCTGGCATCGATCCTGGGGCGCGACGAGCATGGCGGTCTGCTGCGCAACCCTCCCCTGCTCGAGCGCATTGCCGAGGATCCGGTGCTACGCGGCGTGAAGCTCATCGCGGAAGCGTGGGACGCGGGCGGCGCGTATCAGGTAGGCTCCTTCTCCAGTTCCCGCTGGGCCGAGTGGAACGGTCGCTTCAGGGATGACGTGAGACGCTTCTGGCGCGGCGACGTCGGGATGGCGGGGACGCTCGCAATGCGCGTCTGCGGCAGCCCTGATCTCTACAGCCGTAACGGCAAGGCACCGATCAACAGCATCAACTTCGTCGCCTGCCACGATGGCTTCACGCTAAATGATGTCGTCAGCTACGCCAGCAAGCACAACGCCATGAACGGCGAAAACAATCGCGACGGCGCGGAAGAGAACTGCAGCGCCAACCATGGCACCGAAGGCGAAAGCGACGATGCAGAGACTGAACTGCTCAGACTGCGCCAGATCAAGAATCTGCTTGCGACCCTCGCTCTGTCGCGCGGGGTTCCAATGCTTCTGGGTGGCGACGAATTCAGGCGGACGCAGCACGGCAACAATAATGCCTACTGTCAGGACAATCCCGTTTCCTGGTTTGACTGGCGGCTCGTCCAGCGGAACTCGGATCTGGTGCGCTTCACGCGTGAGCTCATGCGCTGGCGCACACGGAATCCCGTGTTCAGTGCGGGCGAATTCTATCCGGAAGACCAATTGCACTGGTTCGCGCCGCAAGGGGAGCAACCAGACTGGCAGGGACGAACACGCGCCTTCGGCTGCCTTGTTCGTCCTGGCAGGATCGGGGGCGACATCGACGGCGTCAGCGAACCTTCGCATGCACTGTGCATGCTTTTCAACGCAGATTGCGTAGCAGCCGAATTCCATCTTCCCGAGCCGAAAACTCATCGTTGGTGTCGCGTCATGGATACAGGCCGGAGCGCGCCCGATGAGTTCGTGGCTGCCTCGGGCCACAGATGACGGTGCGATCTATGCCGTCGGCCCACATGCACTTGCGGTGCTTTCCAGTGAACCTGCCCAATCCAGATGAATGCTGCCCCCCCACCGCCATCTCATCCGCCCGAGGATGCGACGTCTTCGCGGGCGGACGTGTTCTCGAGCGCTTGGATTCTCTGGCTGCACCACTATGCCGTCCGGCATACTTCACCACAGTCGCCGTGTTTCTGTTCGTATTGCTGCTCGTACGCGTCGCATTGCTCACGCTTCGTCAGTGGCATCGCACCCCGCGACTCGCCCGCCTCGGCGAATGGCTGCACCTGTCGCGTCTGATCAAATCGTTCGGCAACGTTTCCGTCGATATGCTTCTGGATCGTTCTCTGCTGTTGCACAACACGACGCCGCCCTACTTGCATCGAAGGATGACCACCGTGGCACCGGATCGTCTCCGCGCAATGAGCAGCAGGGTTGATAGGTTGATAACCGATCGCTTTTGTCCCCCGGACAGGTTCATGAGCAGACTTGAGACGCATTTCACTGTGGATGCGATCAGATCGCGTTCGAACCGGTTCCCGAATGGCCGCTGCTCAACGCGCGATCTGAGGATAAAGGCCAGCGCTTATCACGACCAACGCGGTCAGAACCGCCGTCAGCACCGCGATATCGATCCCTACTCCTAGATGCGGCAGGCTGCAGCGTTCCGAAAGCAGCAAAATTCGCAACGCATCGATTTGGTACGTCAGCGGATTGAGACGAGCAACGACCTGCAATGCGCGGGGCATGATGGCGGTCGGATAGATCGCATTGCTTGCAAAGAAGAGCGGCATGGTCAAAAGCTGTCCGACGCCCATGAACCGTTCGCGCGTTTTAACGAGACACGCGATGATGAGCGAGAAGCTTGAGAATACCGCGGCCCCGAGCATAACTACGAGAACAAGGCCTGCCAACGACAACGGATCCATGCGCATCCTGACGCCCAAGGTTGCGGCCAGCGCCATCACTACCGCTGCCTGCACCAGGGCACGAACTCCGCCTCCCAACGCCTTGCCCAATACCAGCGAAGCGCGTGGCGTCGGACTAGCAAGGAACTTATGGACGATCCCTAGATCCCGCTCCCAGATGATCGATATTCCATTGAATATCGCAATGAAGAGTGCACTCTGCGCGAGTATGCCGGGTGTGAGGAATTTCAGGTACGGCAAGCCTCCCGTGTCGATCTCGTGGGCTCGGCTCATCACTTGGCCGAAAATCAGCAGCCACAGCGCGGGTTGGACCGCGCGAGTCAGCAACTCGGTGGGATCGTGACGGAGCTTGCGGACTACCATGTCGGCAATGGCGATTGTCTTGAGTTGGACGGCAGCGTGACGCGTTCGCGCATTGATGTCAGCCAAGCCGGTGGGCTGCACGGCGGGTCTCGGATGTGTTTCATCGTAAGCGCCTCGCACGGCGGTATCGTCGATGGTGTAATGCTCGAAAACGTCTTCTAATGTTGCGTTCGCGCCCAGCGCGTCGCGCAACCGCTGCGGCTCGCCGACCGTCCTGACTGAGCCCCGACTCATGATGGCAACCCGATCGCATAGACGCCTGTCGGCGAAGTCGGTCAAGCCCATCGAGGCCAGTGGAACGTGGAATGTCGTAAAGCTTCGCAAAGACCAGCATATTTTCATAGCCGGTGAGGTCACCGTCGGCCGAAAGCGCCTGCGGCACGTAACCAATGATGCGCCTGACAGACGCCGCCTGCCGGACGATATCGAAGCCGCCGATCGTCGCCGAACCGCTGGTAGGGGGCAGCAGAGTCGTCAGCATCTTGATGACCGTCGTCTTGCCGGCACCATTGCGACCGAGCAAGCCGAATACCTCGCCCGGTCGAATGGACAGCGACAGACCGCTCACGGCCGCCAGCTTTCCGAACTGTCTTCCAAGGTCATGCGTTTCAATGATCGCTTCGATCAGCCAACCCAAAAAGCCCAAAAGCCCAAAAGCCCAAAAGCCCAAGTAGCCCGAAGTCGCCGTGATAGCGGTGCCCTTGTCAGACGCGGCATAATCATCGTAGTTGATACCCCGTCGCCTGCACCAAGCGACACAGCTATTTATCGTTCGTGTCGCACCATTGCATTGCCCATCGTTGTGCTGCCTCGACCGCTTCGAAGTCGCTTCGATAGTCTCCAATGTCGCCGGACCATTTCACCTCGTGTGCACCATCGCCTTGCGCGGGGCGCCGGAAGATCTTCGCGCGGGCGTAGTAATGGCCACCCTCCTCGAGGCACGATACGTCGATGGAGAACTGTTTGTACTTGAAATCCATGGCCGTCTCCTTACCTGTTAAGACATAGTCCAAATGTTGCATGCCGGCGCAATTTTCCCGACCTCTCACGAGGACTGCGCTTTCGGCCTGTCGCGCGGCCACCGAGCAACAGCGCGCCTGCGCCCCCGCATCTACGTGTAGCCAACGCCCTCCGATTTCGCGTCTGGCATGTCAACACATGCGAACTTAGAACGGGCGGCGGCCAGTTCAGTTGATCTGCGTCAGTTGTTCTTGCGTCGGCAGTTCGCGGCACCGGCTGCACCTGCCAATCGGCCTTTTGCGATGAGGCGAGCCGCTGCCGGCGCATCGCACGCGTGCGGTGTTGTCAGTTCGAAATCACCCGCAGACTGCATAGGCTCCATTCGACAACGTGTGCGACGCGCCGGGGTTGCGCCGCGCGTAAATCGTTGATCCAGGTCATATGTGCAGTCCGCAGAGGGGGCAAGCTAACACCTGAGCTTTGCCCACCGTGGATGACAGGTATCTTCGGATTACGAGCACCATGCGCATCACTATTCACCTTGACACGTTTGACCGTGTAAGTCCCTGTGCCTACGCGATCCTCGAAATCGACCAGCATTCTGGACGCTGGACATGCTCGAGCCAATACGGACTTCACATGCCGCGCGAAGGCGTCGTCGAAAAATCACCGCGGGGTACCGAACTGCGCCGGGCCGAAGACAAAAGCCTGATCTGCGTGCTCGAATCGTTCGACACCTACCCTTCAGGCCCGTTCGAGGGTGAGACTGGCGCGACGCTCTGGTACGGTGAACAGGGCATGCAGCCCGCACCGGGGCATTGGCATGTCGAAGTGGTGACGGACGATTCCAGAGACCTCACGTCCGACGCGGTATAGAGACAGCTTGGCTTGCGAGATGACCCTCATTACACCATTCCTCAAACGCACGCGAATCGCGTATTTTTCGATGGAAATTGCGATTCATCCGGATATACCCACCTGCGCCGGTGGCTTGGGTGTGCTGGCCGGGGATACGGCGCGCTCCTGCGCGGACCTCGAATTACCGGTCGTATTCGTCTCGCTGGTCAGCCGTGCCGGCTATTTCCGGCAGCGCATCGGCGCTGACGGGAGGCAGGTCGAAGAACCCGACACATGGGATCCCGCAGCGTGGTGCACACCGATGGACGCCATGATTGCCGTGCGTATCGAGCAACGGATGGTATGGATCCGGCCCTGGCTCTATGTTCACTCGAGCGACCACGGCCACATGATCCCAGTGCTCCTGCTCGACACCGACCTTCCGCAAAACGCCCCGGAAGATCGCACCCTCACCCATTTTCTCTACGGCGGCGATGACGCCTACAGGCTTAAGCAGGAAATCGTGCTGGGAATAGGCGGCGCGCGCGTGCTGCGAGCGCTTGGCTTCGCACTTGAAACGCACCATCTAAACGAGGGACACGCTGCGCTTCTTCTGCTCGAGCTGCTCGGTCGTTCCTATGACAAGGGTAACGGCAAGCCGCAATACGACACGGCGTATGTACGCTCCTGCTGTGTCTTTACAACACATACACCAGTCGAGTCGGGGCACGACCATTTCTCATACGAGCTCTTCCAGCACATGCTGCCGGACTTTATCCCGCTCGACATGCTTAAACAATATGCGGGGCACGAATGCCTGAACATGACGCGCCGAGCGCTCAATCTTGCCGGTTTCGTCAACGGCGTCGCGCGACGGCATGCGGAAACGACTGCGCATCTTTTTCCAGGTTACCCGATCCATGCCATTACGAATGGCGTGCATCCGCAGACATGGGTTCATTCCGCATTTGCCGAGCTCTATTCCAGGAATTTCCCGCACTGGAGACATGAACCAGAACGTCTGGTGCGTGCGCTGCGATTGCCGGAGGACGATGTCTGGCGCTGCCATGAGGCCGCCAAGCAGCATCTCATCGACGAGATCGAGCGACGCATCGGTAACACGCTTTCTCGTTCCGTGCCGATCATTGGGTTTGCCAGGCGAATGACGGGCTACAAGCGACCCACCCTGTTATTTCAGGATCTCGCTCGACTGGCGGCCATTGCCGAGAAACGCCCGTTCCAGATCGTCATCGCCGGGAAAGCGCATCCACGCGACGCAGAGGGCAAGTCCGCGATCGAAGCGATACATGCAATTGCACGCGAACTGGAAGGGAAAGTAATGTGCGTCTTCCTGCCGAACTACGACATGCGAATCGCGCAGGCCCTCGTGGGCGGCTGCGACATATGGCTGAACACGCCCTTGCCTCCGTTCGAGGCATCCGGCACGAGCGGCATGAAAGCGGCACTCAACGGCGTGCTCAATCTCAGCATCCTCGATGGCTGGTGGGTGGAGGCTTGTATCGAGGGCGTGACGGGTTGGGGAATAGACGATGCCGGCGACGACGAACAGGCGCACGTGCGCGCGCTTTACGCGAAACTAGGTGAAGTCGTTTTGCCGCTGTACTACGGCGAGCCCGGACAGTGGCGACGTATGATGAAACAGTCGATCGCCCATATCGCATCCTACTTCAACAGCCAGCGAATGATGCGCCGCTACGCGAGTGAGGCGTATCTTCGCTAGCGGCTCAGTCGGAGTCATACCCCATGCGCGTGACCCTTCATTTCGACGGAAAGACACCTGACGGACCGTGCCCCTATGCTGTCATCTGGCTCGACGCTACCACACGAACGTGGCAGCGCGAAGGATACGTAGGCATCGACCTGCCCGAGGCGGGCAAGCTCACCACTGACGGCATCCACGCGCTCGTATGCGGTTCGAAAAATATGGCTACGCTCTGCGTGCTGGAAGCATTCGATCTGGAATCGCCTCGCCGCGGCGCGAATGGAATCGCGCAGTGGTATGGCACTCCGAGCGTGACGGCGCAGTCCGGGCGCTGGCTGGTCGAGCATGTCGAGGCCGGCGAAGCATCGGTCAACGCCCAGAGACGCAAACGGCAGACACTCGACGAATGAGGCCGCACCGATTCTGATCGCCTGGTCTTACGGTTGCTCAGGTTGATACGTATCAACTCCCCGCGCTCCTTGGACGTTAATTTCGTGGCTTCGAACCTCATTACCTGATTGGCGACATCATGCTTAAAGGTATTGCGATCTTGGCGCTTCTCATTTTGCCCGGTTCATTTATCGTGTTGGGCCTCGCTTGCCTGCATCCTGGTGTACGCGAGAAAGCAACGGCGCTCATCGGGCTACGCCCTGAACGACTCACATCGGCTCCCGCCTGCTGTAAAGACACGTCAGCATCGACCGGGGACGGTGATTTTGAAGGACGGTGAGGAAGAAGCCTACATCCGGGCGATGACCGGCGAGTTCGCGGCGCAACTCCACGTACGAATGCCTGAGGTCCGCTTCGTGAATTCGAGCGCGCCATGCGGCTACGATCCTCTGTTTAATAGAATCGAGCTCGGCCACGCCATTCTTGGCCTTCCGAGTTCCATAGTGAGGGTGATCGTTGCCCATGAGGTCGGGCACGCGATGCAACGCAAAGCGTTATTGCGCGAGATGGTGACGCATGGTCTGGGCAAAGGGCTGATCGTTGCGGTGCCGTGGCTGCTGTACGCATGGATGCCGCACCAAAAAGCATGGGATATCGTCATTCCCGTGGCCGCGTTCGTCGTCGCGTACGGCCTGTACGTGTCGTCTGCGCCTGCGCGCGAGAGTAATCATGGCGTTGCGCTGCAAGTGGAGGCAGACAGGAGCGCCGCCCTCCTATGCGGTTCAGAGCCGACTCTGCGTGCGCTCGAAACGCTCTCGACCTGCACTCGAATCAGGCCAGAAAGGCTGGAAGCGCTTCGGGCAAGGGTCGCGCACGAGCAACATCCGGTTGACGCAAGTCAAAAGCCCGGCGGCGACAACTGCGGATACTGAGCATTCATCCGGCAACTAATGACGCTTGCCGCTAACCATCCCGGCTACGGAATTCGACCATGACCAACCTGATGAAGGCCGCCGTCGTGCGCGCATTCGGAGAACCTTTGAGTATCGATGAGGTTCCAGTACCGACGGTGCACCGCGGAGAGATCCTTGTGAAAATCGCCGCGTCCGGCGTCTGCCACACGGACGTGCACGCGGCCGACGGGGACTGGCCGGTAAAGCCCCCGCTTCCATTCATTCCTGGTCACGAGGGCGTGGGGCATGTCGCGGCCGTCGGGGCCGACGTAACCCACGTAAAAGAGGGCGATCGTGTCGGCGTTCCCTGGCTTTATTCGGCTTGTGGTCACTGCGAGCATTGCCTCTCGGGGTGGGAAACGCTCTGCCATGCGCAGCAGAATACCGGCTATTCGGTGAATGGCGGCTACGCAGAGTATGTGGTGGCTGATCCGAACTATGTCGGGCATCTGCCGAAGAATCTCGGCTTCGATGAGGTCGCGCCCATCCTGTGCGCCGGGGTCACCGTGTACAAGGGCATTCGTGCGACAGACACGCGGCCGGGCCAGTGGCTCGCCATATCCGGCATCGGCGGCCTAGGACACATGGCGGTCCAATATGCGATCGCCATGGGCCTGCATGTCGTTGCCGTCGATGTCGATCCCGCCAAGCTCACGCTCGCCCGCGAACTGGGCGCGAAACTGACCGTCGACGCATCTACGGCCGACCCCGCCGACGTCATTCAGAAGGAAATCGGCGGCGTGCATGGCGCGGTCGTCACCGCCGTATCGCGTAGCGCGTTCGCTCAGGCGCTCGGCACGTTGCGCCGCGGCGGGACCGTATCGCTCATCGGTATTCCGCCTGGCGACTTTCCCTTGCCGATTTTTTCGACGGTGCTCAACGGCATCACCGTTCGCGGCTCGATCGTCGGCACGCGGCGCGACCTCCAAGAATCGCTCGATTTCGCGGCGGAAGGCAAGGTGCGCGCCCATATTCATCGCGAGCGGCTGGAGAACATCAATTCGATTTTTGCCGATCTCAAAGGCGGCAAGGTCACGGGACGCGTCGTGCTGACGCTCGACTGACCGTTTCTGGAGCCGCTCGTGCCGCCCCCTGTTCAATACCTCGGCGCCGGGCGGGTGTCCGCCGTGCGAGGCGCGATCGTCGATGTGAGATTCGACGGCCCTCCCTTGCCGGCGATCTTCGATTCCCTCGTAATTGATGTTGACGGAACGGCGACGCTCGTCGCAGAGGTCCAGGCTCATGTCGGTCTCACAACCGTACGCGCACTCGCTCTGCAGTCGCCCGAAGGATTGCGCCGCGGCGCGACCGTCAGACGCACCGGCGGCCCAATACGCGTCCCCGTTGGCGAGGCGCTCTTGGGCAGGCTCATCGACGTGACGGGTGCGCCCCGCGACCATGGCGCGCCATTTCCCGACTCCACGCCCGATCGTCCCATTCATCGGGATCCGCCCGCCCTGGCCTCGCAGAGTGGCGCCAATGATTTGTTCTGGACCGGGATCAAGGTGATCGATCTGCTGATGCCCCTTGCGCAAGGCGGCAAGGCCGCGATGTTCGGCGGCGCCGGCGTCGGCAAGACCGTCATCGTCATGGAGCTGATACATGCGATGGTCGAGCAGTATCAAGGCATTTCCGTGTTCGCCGGCGTAGGCGAGCGCTCCCGCGAAGGCCACGACATGCTGCTCGACATGAGCGCCTCGGGCGTCCTTGCGCGTACAGTGTTGGTCTACGGCCAGATGAACGAGCCGCCGGGCGCGCGTTGGCGAGCGCCGCTCACGGCGCTCGCCGTGGCGGAATACTTTCGCGATGAACGTCACCAGAACGTGCTGCTTCTGATGGACAACGTCTTCCGCTTCGTTCAGGCGGGCGCGGAAGTATCTGGACTTCTTGGGCGGTTGCCCTCGCGCGTCGGCTATCAGCCCACGCTCGCAACCGAAGTCGCTTCGCTACAGGAGCGCATCGTTTCGGTGGATGGCGCCGCCGTGACGGCGATCGAGGCGGTGTACGTTCCCGCCGAAGACTTCACCGACCCCGCCGTCACCGAGATTGCTGGCCACATGGACAGCGTCATCGTCCTGTCGCGCGCAATGGCCGCCGAGGGCATGTATCCGGCGGTCGATCCGATCGGCTCGTCATCCGTGCTGCTCGACGCCGCCATCGTCGGCGAGCGGCATGCTCGCGTCGCGATCGCGGTGCGCCGGGCGATCGAGCATTACCGCGAGCTGCAGGACGTGATCTCGCTGCTCGGCGTCGAGGAACTGGGTGCCGAAGACCGCCGCATCGTCATGCGCGCGAGGCGGCTGCAGCGCTTTCTCACGCAGCCCTTCTCGGTGACCGAAGCTTTCACGGGCGTTTCGGGTCGTTCCGTTGCGATCGAGGATACGCTTGCGGGATGCGAAGCAATACTCGCCGGCGACTGCGACACGTGGCAGGAGAATTCGCTGTTCATGGTCGGGACCCTGGCGGAGGCGCGCGAGAAAGAACGCGCGAGCACTGCGGCCGCGGTGCAGGCGGAGCGCTCAGCATGAAGCCGATGCTGCATCTGACCATCGCCACGCCTGCGATCATCCTCGTCGATACGCGGCGCGTCACGGCGTTACGTGCGGAGGATGAATCCGGCTGCTTCGGTATTCTGCCAGGCCACGCAGACTTCCTGACCGCGCTCGTGCCCACCGTGATCCGCTGGCGCGAGATCGCCGAAACTTGCGACGTCGCCACCGAGCATTTCTGCGCCGTGAAGGGAGGCGTGATGCGCGTCAGCGACAGCGAACGCGTGTCGATCGCCTGTCGTGAAGGCATCAAAGGCGATTCGCTTCCAACGCTGGAAGCGCGCGTTCACGCCGCCCGGGAACAGGCACTCGACACCGCGCGGCGCGCGCGCGTCGAGGACATGCGCTTGCAGGCACAGGCACTGCGCCGGCTGCTGCGCTACCTCCGGCCACAGGCGAGCGCGCCAGGAAACACGCGCGTCACGAATGAGGACCTCACGCCATGAGCGAGGAACATCGCGAATCGGAAGCCGCGACGGAGGCCGGACGACATGGCCACGCGACGGCGACCGGTAACCACACGGCACGCGCGGCACAGCGCGCAGCGCAACGCCAGCGCAGAAGCGAAAGCGACCCTGAGCCCTCACTCGGCAGCCGGTTCGGGCAAATCGGTGTGCTCGGCTGGGCCATTGTCATGCCGACGCTGATCGGGCTCGCCATTGGCCACTGGCTCGACCGCCTCTTTGCGACGCGCGTGTTTTTCTCCGCGCCGCTTCTGATGCTCGGAGCGAGCGTCGGTCTGTGGTCGGCCTGGAAATGGATGCATCGGCAAAGTCGCGGAGACCGCGAATGATCCTGAATATTCCACTTGCCGCGCGGGTTGTAATGGGGCCTCTTGCGGGCTTCGTGCTGGGGCTCGCGCACTTTGGCACGCTGGCCGCGAATGTGCGGCTCGTCACGCGTAACGCGCTCGCGCGCGCGGTTGCTCTGCAGATCCTGCGTGTCGCGACGACGATCCTCATGTTCATGGCGATCGCGAGGCTCGGCCCGTTGGCGTTGCTCGGTGCGGCGGCGGGATTCCTCGTTGCGCGCACGGCAACGCTCGCCTGCGCGAGAAACCCGTCATGACGGCCTCACCGCTCGCAACGGTACCGCTCTTTCACATCGGGCCAGTCGGAATATCGGCGCCGGTCGTGATCACGTGGGCGATCATGGCGGTGCTGACCCTCGCTTCGGTGGCTCTGACGAGGCGCCTTGCGCTCACGCCGACCAGGACTCAGGCCGCGCTGGAACTCCTTGTCAGCACGATCGACGCCGAGATCGGCGCCACCATGCAGGCCGGTCCCGCGCCGTATCGCGCGCTCATCGGCACGCTGTTTCTGCTGATCCTCGCGTGTAACTGGTCATCGCTCATTCCTGGCGTAGACCCGCCGACCGCCCATATCGAAACCGACGCGGCCCTCGCAGGTATCGTGTTCTGCGCAACGATCGTATTCGGCATCCGTGCAAGAGGCCTGCGCGGCTATCTGACGAGTTTCGCCGAACCCTCCTGGATCATGATTCCGCTCAACCTCGTCGAGCAGATCACGCGCACGTTTTCCCTTTTCGTGCGGCTGTTCGGCAATGTGATGAGCGGCGCATTCGTCATCGGCATCGTGTTGTCGCTCGCGTCGCTGATCGTGCCGATTCCTTTCATGGCGCTCGACCTGCTGACGGGTGCGGTGCAGGCCTATATCTTCACCGTGCTCGCGATGGTCTTCATCGGGGCCGCGCTTGCGGAATCCGGACACGCGGTATCAAAGAAGGAAGCTGAGAGATTATGAACGACGCCGTGCAACTCGTGAGCATCATCGCCGCAGCGCTTGCGGTGTCCTTCGGCGCGATCGGGCCTGCTCTGGCGGAAGGGCGCGCCGTCGCCGCTGCGATGGACGCCATCGCGCGGCAACCCGAGTCGGCGGGAACGCTCTCGCGCACGCTCTTCGTCGGTCTGGCGATGATAGAAACCATGGCGATTTACTGTCTCGTCGTCGCGCTTCTGCTGCTTTTCGCTAATCCCTTCGTCAGGTAATGGGCGCGCTGCCATGCATATCGACTGGACGACGCTCGCGCTGCAGGCCTTCAATGCACTGGTTCTGGTCTGGCTGCTCGCGCGCTTCCTGTTTCGTCCCGTCGCGAAGATCATCGCTGACAGGCAAGGCGCGGCATCCGCGCTGATCGCCGAGGCCGCCGCCGCGAAAGCCGCCGCCGAAAACGCCCAACGGCGCGCGGCCGACGAGCAGGCGCGTGTCGAAGCCGAGCGCGCGAAACTCTTCGCCTCGGCTGCAGCCGAAGCGCACGCGCTCAAGGCGGCCCTCGAGCAAGACGCGCAGGCGGATATCGGCGCGCTGCGCGCGCGGGCGCAAGCCGATATCGACGCCGCCCGTGACGCGGCCAGCCGCGCGGATGCAGAGCGCGCATCGTCGTTCGCGCTCGACATCGCCGCGCGCTTGTTCGAGCGTCTCGATCCCGCCGCGCGTATCTCCGGATTCGTCGAAAGTCTCGCGTGGAAGATCGCCGATCTGCCCGAGGAGGCGCGCGAACAGATCGGCCGGAGCGACACGCCGATACAACTTAGCGTGCCCCGCGCGTTGAGCGAAACGGAAGCGGGCGCTTGCCGCGACGCGCTTGCAAAGGCTCTGCGCCATGAGCCCCGCCTTGAAATCACGGTCGATTCCGGCCTGATCGCCGGCCTCGAACTGCGTACTGCGCATGTGATCGTGCGCGACAGCCTGCGCGGCGATCTTGAGCGGCTGAGGGCCGAGCTGATCGCCGACGACTCGAATCATGGCTAGCCGGGCGCCCGACGACTGGCTCGCGCGCAGCCGCGCCGCCCTCGCCCGCACGGTGTTCGCGCCGAGCGCGGAGACGGTGGGGCGAGTCGAGCGCGTCGCGGATTCGGTCGCGTCCGTTTCCGGCTTGCCCGACGTTCGGCTGCACGAGCTGATGCATTTCGAGAACGGCCGGACAGGATTCGCGCTTGCGCTCGACGAACACGCGATCGAGGCCGTCTTGCTCGACGACGGCGGCGCCATCGAAGCGGGTTCGCGGGTGAGCGCGACAGGTGGGCTTGTGGATGTGCCCGTCGGTGACGCGCTGCTCGGTCGCGTGGTCGATCCCCTGGGCCGTCCGCTGGATCGCGACGAGCCCGTGCTCGCCAGCGAGCGCCTGCCGATCGAACGGCCCGCGCCCGCGATCATCGAACGCGCTCTGGTGAGCGAGCCGCTTGCCACCGGCATCCTGCTCATCGATGCGCTCTTCGCGATCGGACGCGGCCAGCGCGAGTTAGTCATAGGAGACCGCGCGACAGGCAAGACGTCGATCGCGGTCGACGCCGTGGTGAACCAGAAACACACCGATGTGATCTGCGTCTACGTGGCCATCGGCCAGCGCGCCAACTCCGTGCAGCGCGTGATCGACGCGGTGCGCCGTCACGGCGATATCGCGCGCTGCGTCTTCGTCGTCGCCTCCTCGGCGGCTTCGCCGGGACTGCAATGGATCGCACCGTTCAGCGGCTTTTCGATTGCGGAGTACTTTCGCGATCGCGGACAGCATGCCCTCGTCGTCATCGACGACCTCACGCATCACGCCGCCACGCATCGCGAACTCGCGCTGCTGACGCGTGAGCCGCCGGGACGCGAGGCGTACCCCGGCGATGTGTTCTATCTGCACGCGCGCCTGCTCGAGCGCGCCGCGAAGCTTTCTCCCGAGCGCGGCGGCGGTTCGCTGACCGCCTTGCCGATCGCGCAAACCGAAGGCGGCGACCTCTCGGGGTATATCCCGACGAACCTCATTTCCATCACGGACGGGCAGATCATGCTCGATGCGCGCCTGTTCGCGGCGAACCAGCGGCCTGCTGTCGATGTGGGCTTAAGCGTGAGCCGAGTTGGCGGCAAAGCACAAATCGCGCCGCTGCGCGCCGTCGCGGGGCGCCTGCGGCTCAATTACACGCAGTTCCTCGAACTGGAGATGTTCACCCGTTTTGGCGGGCTCACCGATGCGCGCGTCAAGGCGCAACTGGCGCGCGGCGAGCGCATCCGCGCGCTCATCACACAGCCGCGCTTCGCGGCGTTGCGTGCGGTGGACACAGTCGCCCTGCTCGCGGCGCTCGACGACGGCGTCTTCGATGCATTGCCTCCCGAATGCATCGTTGATGCACGCGAGCGGCTGCCCGCGCGCATCGATGCCAAATCGGGAGAAAGTACGCCGCTCGACGCATCGACACGAGATGCGCTCGACGCCCTGGTTCGCGAGCTCGTCAATGAGCCTCAGGCGCGCGATGCCGATCGGAGCGCATCGTCATGACCGAACGCATGGGCGCGTTGCGGGAGCACATCGACAGTGTGCGTGAACTGCAATCGGTCGTGAACGCGATGCGCGCCATCGCGGCCGCGAGATCGCGCGAGGCACGAGAACGCATCGCGGGAATCCAGTCCTGCTCGCTGGTGATCGGAGAAGCGATCGCCGACGCGCTGAGGCTTGACGATCGGTCCCGTGGCGAAGCGGCGACGAGCGATCCACGTGCATCGAACCATATCATCGTATTGCTGTGCGCCGAACAAGGGTTCGTCGGCACGTTCAACGAACATATCGTCGAAAGCGCCCACGCCGCACATAAGGCAGACAAGACCGAGTACTTCGTGATGGGCACGCGCGGCGAGACTGTGGCGCGAGAACATGGTCTCAATATCGGTTGGGCCGGGCCGATGCCCATCCATGCTGACGAGGTGCCCGTTCTTGCTGATCGCCTCGCCGATGCGCTGTATGACCAGTTGCGAGCTGCGCACACTTCGGGCGTCTCGCTCGTGCATGCGCAACCCGCGCCGGGCCTCTCACCCACGCTGGTCCGGCACGCGCTGTTGCCCTTCGATTTCGCGCGCTTCACACGTCCGGGCTCGCGAGCGCGGCGTTCTCCGCCACTCGTGTCGATGCCGGCGGCGACGCTGCTCGCAAAGCTCGCGCAGGAATACGTGTTTGCGCAATTATGCGAGGCCATCATGCTCTCGTATGCAGCCGAAAACGAAGCCCGCATGCGCGCGATGAGCGCCGCGCTGGACAATGTTCACCAGACTGCGCGGCGCCTTTCGGGTTCCTTTTGCCGGCTGCGGCAGGAGATGGTGACAGCGGAAATCGTTGAGTTATCTGCGGGAACTCGGGCAACCAGTAGGTAAGCGTCGCGGCACGGCCGTCTTGATTCGCGCAATCAGAGACGCCAAAGTGGTTCCCACCACTTCAAGTCTGGTCTTTACCCACATCTTTGGCGGGTTGACTTGTAAACTTCGACGCGTGATGTTAACTTCCGCCCATACGACATTTGTGGGCGATGTTCAACATTGTCTGATGCGAGCGATCCCGATGACTGGGCAAGTGTTGAGTTCGGCGCGGCGAAACTGGGTGACGCTCGCCTAACTCAGCGCTTGATCGCACTTGCAGGTAGCTTGTCGGGCGCTCCACAATGTTCTTTTCCCCAGTCGCTTAAAGGCGCGGACCTTAAAGCTGCATACCGGTTTTTTGATAATCCGAAGGTAGATCCCGATGGCGTGCTCGGATCGCATATTGGTCGAACCCTCGAACGCATGCGGGAGACGTCGGTCGTGTTGGCTGTACAGGACACGACCGAATTCAATCTTACGCATCTGCATGCCACGGAAGGTCTAGGCCATTGCGCAGGCCATAATCTTCGCGGTTTTATGATGCATAGCATGCTGGCGGTAATTCCGGAAGGGTTGCCGTTGGGTGTGTTGGGCATGAAGACCTGGACGCGTACACCCGAGGAGCGCGGTAAGGGCGAGTTGCGCAGGCGGCGCACGATCCGGGAGAAGGAAAGCGCGAAATGGCTTGAAGGACTGGAACACCTGAGCGCGCTCAAAGCGCATTGTCCGCAGACGCATTGCATTGGCGTATGCGATCGTGAGGGAGACATCTACGACGTATTCAGGGCCGATCGCCCTGCTGGCGTCGACTGGCTGGTTCGTGCGAGCTGGAATCGCAGGGTGGCGCATCCGCAGAAGTTTCTGTGGGAGACGATCGTCGCAGCACCGGTGCTGGGCTTCACTGAATTGAAGATTCCAGGTTCGGGTAGCACGGTCGCACGCACCGCACGCCTAACGTTGCGATGCGCGCGGGTGAGCTTGCGCCCACCGCGCTATCGACGCCCCAGAAGATTACCCAACGTTGAGGTGTTCGCGATTCACGCCATAGAAGCGGATGTTGCCGAGGGTCATGAACCCCTTGAATGGATGCTACTCACTTCGGTGCCCACGAATACTCGCGAAGAAGCACTGGAGCGACTGGAATGGTATGAGCGGCGTTGGACGATCGAGTCGTGGCATCGCATACTCAAGAGCGGTTGTCGCGTCGAGGCACGGCAATTCGGCAATCTCGATCGATTCGTGCGTGCCACCGCCTTATTTGCCGTAATCAGTTGGCGCATCTTGTACGCGACGTTGCTGGCCCGAATAGACGGCGATCTGCCATGCGATGTGCTGCTTCAACCACTTGAATGGCGCGCATTGTATTGCCGCGTAAACAACACGACGACGTTGCCTGCTCGGCTTCCAACGCTGACGCAGGTCGTGCTATGGGTCGCAAAACTCGGCGGTTACCTCGCGCGCAAGCATGATCGTCGACCTGGGCCAACCGTTATGTGGCGCGGCTTTCTCGCTCTGCACCAGATTACGGAGATGTACCGCATCTTCAGGCAGAACGAATGACCTTATTTGTGGGTAAAGACGAGACTTCAAGTAGCGGGAACCACTTTGGGATCGGAAGAGAAGCTGGCCTCAGGAACGCGTAGAGGAAGCCCAAACCACAGCCCTGAATTTCGACGGCGTCTGGCTGCAGCGGCGTGTGAGCCGGGCGTCTCGGTTTCGAAACTCGCCAGAGAGCATGGCATCAACGCCAATATGTTGTTCAAGTGGCGACGTCGATATCGGGCCGAGCAGCTCGCCGTATCAACCGAGCTTGTTCCGGTGACGGTCGTGGACGACGCGCCGGGCACAGTCACTCCGACACCGTCGGTCCAACAGGAACAGCTAATCGTAAAGCCCGCCGCGAGCGTGGGCACGATCGAAGTTCGGATCGGACGTGCTGTGGTCAAGGTCGATGGAGCGGTCGACGCCGAAACACTACGTACGGTACTGAAGAGTGTGCGATCGTGATCGGGCTTCCAACGGGTACGCGCGTGTGGATCGCAGCAGGTGTGACTGATATGCGCAGCGGATTTCCGGCGCTGGCCGCGAAGGTGCAGACCGCACTTGAAGACAATCCGCTGGGTGGCGACGTGTTTATTTTTAGGGGGCGTCGCGGCGATCTCGTAAAGATCCTTTGGGCAACCGATGACGGACTATGGCTGCTTGCAAAACGACTTTCGCATGGGCGATTTATCTGGCCCCAAGCCGATGGCGGCAAGATCTATTTGACGTCGGCGCAGCTATCGATGTTGCGAAATATGCGAACCATACGCCGCTGTATCGGCAGTCCGAGATCGCGGGGCGCGACGGCGTCCGTCTCGATCGGGCGACCATGGCACGTTGGGTCGGGCAATGCGAAGAACTGTGTCGACTGCTGACCGAAGCCCTGCGTCGCTACACGATGGCGACTGCGAAGCTCCACGCGGACGACACACCGATCCCGGTGCTCGCGCCCGGCAACAAGAAAACCAAAACGGGTCGGTTGTGGGTCTACGTGCGTGACGATCGACGCTCAGGTTCGAGCGAACCTGCTGCGGTCTGGTTCGCCTACTCGCCGGACCGCAAAGGCATCCATCCCCAGACCCATCTTGCCGAATTCCGAGGTGTCCTTCAGGGTGATGGCTATGCAGGTTTCAACGAGATAACCGAAAGCGGCAAAGTTCGACTGGCATCGTGCTGGGATCACGCCCGACGATACGTGTTCAATGTGCACGAGACGGCCCCATCGGACACCACGAAAAGATGGCTTGACACGATCGGCGATCTTTACGAAATCGAGGCTGCTATCCGCGGTAAGCCACCCGATGAGCGGCAACGCGTCAGGCAAGAGAAGAGCAAACCGCTGCTCGATGGCATCGAGACGTCGATGAGGGAGAAGCTAGCGACGCTATGGCCAAAGGCGCCATTAGTTGAAGCCATTAACTACTCTCTGAATCGCTGGGACGCACTCACGCTATTCTGTGATGATGGCCGGGCCGAGATAAGCAACGTCCTTGCCGAAAACGCTTTGCGATGCGTCGCGCTTGGTCGGCGCAATTTTATGTTTGCTGGCTCAGACAGTGGTGGTGAACGAGCCGCCGCGATGTACAGCCTCATCGGCTCGTGCAAATTGAACGACGTCAATCCACGGACCTACCTGGAATACGTGCTCACGCACATCGCAGATCATCAGGCCAACCGCATCGACGAATTGCTGCCTTGGAACGTCGCGAAGCACCTGCACAGGCCTGCAACGCTCAACCTTTGAACCCTTCTGCCGGGCGTCACTCCGCAGGTGCAGCGCTTAACGTCTGTCCAGGAAAATCTAAACGGCTCTCACGCGACGCTTACACCAGTAGCCTTCCGGAGCGTCGAAACCTTGACTGACTCTGGCACGCGCGCGGCGCCCCCGATCGACTGACGAATGCACGCCCCGGCCATGCGTGCCGCGTCAGAAGGCTAGGGCTAGGCGGGAACGCGAGTGAGCAACAGATCTTGCAACTTGATCGCGAAGCAGCGCAATGAAGTGAGCGATCCGGCGATGCTCTGATACTTCTCACGCCCGATTTGCCCGTCAAGCGTGATGAGCATGCCCGCATCTCTTGCCAGGGAAATCAACGTGGCCATTTCATCGCAGCATGCCTCGCCGGTCGTGGTCAGGACGTTGTGAGACGGATGGAATCCTTGAGCAGGATCGCCCGTTCCGTTGACGTGGTCATCGCTCATTGCAACCTCCCGCATCGGTAGACGTGACTGTGCACTATCAGTATCGGTGTCATCCCGGTACGCAGCAATCAGGTCTGGCTGAAATGGCGGTAGGATTTTTTGAATGTCTGTCAGGGGAACCCTACACGACATCCGCATACGTTGAAGGCGTGAGGGCGATCAGCGTGGCGCTGACAATTTCGGGACGAACCAGTCGGCGGCGAGACGCGCCACGCGCTCCAACGCGCCGGTTTCCTCGAAGAGATGAGTGGCGTTCGGTACCAGGACCAACTTTCGCTCACACATCATCTGGTCTGACGCGCGGCGATTGAGTTCGATCACTTCCCTGTCGCGGGCGCCGACAATCAGCAGCGTCGGTGCTGCGACCCGGGCCAGCGCCTCATCTGCAAGGTCAGGGGGTCCGCCCCTTGATACGACCGCGTGCACCTCGTGCCGCGCGGCGGCGACGATGAGCGCGGCGGCTGCGCCGGTGCTCGCGCCGAATAATCCGATCGCCAGTCCGCTCGTTTCCCGGCAAGCCGACAACCAGTCCAGCACGCATGATAGACGGCGCGCCAGTAGCGGGATATCGAAGCGATACTCCGCGGTGAGAGAATCCCGCTCGGCCTCGTCGTGCACCAGCAAGTCAAAAAGCAGCGTCGCCAAGCCGGAAGCTTGCAACGATCTCGCAACGGCCCGATTGCGAGGGCTCAAACGGCTGCTGCCGCTACCATGAACGAATACGACGATGCCGCTTGCCTGGTCTGGGATGACCAGCGCTCCTTGCAATTGGACTTGGTCAGCCGGCAAGCTGACCTCGAACGCTTTCACGCTTCTCCCTCCTCTGGAAGCGCTGTTCGTTCGCTCTGACCAGCAGCCTTCCAGCCCGTCGAAGGCAAAAGCGGCTCCAGCGCACTGGTCTCGTCGAGATGGAAGACTGCGTCGAATTGATGCGCAAGCGACGCTACGAAGTAGTGACTCTCACGCTCTGTTCGTGGCAGATACAAGACACCAATGATTCGTTCAAGCAGCGTTTCCTGCAAGGGCGCCGCCGCCGGGTCCCTCAGCGGCAGGAAGAACCGATCGAGTCCGGTCGTATGAAACAGATGCTCCCAGCTGTCCGGCAGCGCCGTGCAGACACGCTTCAGTTCAACTTCACCGTCCCATCGAGAAGCCGCGGAAACGAGGCCTGTATAGGTCGTGAATCCTACGAGCAACGCCTTCTGCCCGACTTGTTCACGCACGAGTTGCCCTAAATTCCACTCCCCCCGCAGGTGTGATTCGGTCGCCCGCGCATCGCCGAGATGAGAGTTGTGCGCCCATACGACAATACGTCCTGCACCGCCGCGTCGGACCCTGTATTTGGCCAACGCGAACAGCGTTCTGGCCATATGAGCATCTCTCAGGTTCCATGTGTTGAGCCGGCCGGTGAACATCTCTCGGTAGTAGGCCTCCGCGTTGACCACGACCCGCGCGTTTTGCTCAGCAAAGAACTGTGCATCGAGCGCATCGAGCCCGTCGCGCGACAAATACTCAAACTCCTCCGCGCGCAGACGGGCAAGCTGTTCGATGACGGCCGCGCTCGCCGGAGTCCTCGCGCCCACCGCGACAGCGTAACCATACGACTGCGGCTCCCGTACGTGATCGAGCGCTTCGTAACGAGCGCGCGCCATATCAGCCTGAACGGGATCAACTGCTTCGAGGTAACGGATCACCGCATCCGCGGACCGGTACAGACTGTACAGATCGAGTCCATATACACCGACTCGATTCTCAGAGTGATGTTTCGAGTTATGCACACGCAGCCATCTAACGAACTCGAGCATCTCGCGGTTGCGCCACATCCACGTCGGGAACCGGTTGAAGGCATCGAGCGACGCGCTCGCATCGATATCGTCATCGAGTTGCACATACCGGTTGACCCGCCACGTATCGGGCCAGTCGCCTTCGATCGCGACACCGTCAAAGCCGTGTTCCTCGATCAGTCGCCGGGTGATCGCGGCGCGCATACGGTAGAAGTCTGCCGTGCCGTGCGTCGCCTCGCCGAGAAGCACGTAATCACACCCGGACGTCATATCGATCAGGGCATCATAGTCCGATGGTCTGTCGAGCAGGCGTTGACCTAACTCGCGCACTGCGAGGAAGGGAGTCTTGGATGGCTGCACGGCGTACTCCTTTGCACGATCTCGAGTCCCGGCTCGGCAACTTGCGCGAGTCAGGCTGTCAGGCTCGCAAGCGTATGCGTGACTTCGTCATCGCTGACCTGATCGAAATGCTGATAAAAGCCACCGACGCCCATCATGTTCGCGGCTTCGATACGGCACACGAATTCCACGCCCATCGCCTCGATTTCATATCGGAAATGCTCGGGCGCCACCGGAACCGCAACCACGACATGAGCTGGGAGCCTCGATTGCAGCATTGACAGGGCAACGCGTATCGATGAGCCAGTCGCAATGCCGTCGTCGACCAGAATGACCGTCTTGCCCTCGATCGATACCGCTTCGCGCGAACCGCGATACAAATTTTCTCGCCGCTCCAACTCGACTCGTTGCTGAGTGACGGCATCGGTCAGTACTTCGGGCGATATGCGGAACGCCCGCACGACGGGTTCGTTGATAAAGGTCACACCCCCGCTTGCAATCGCGCCCATTGCCAACTCGGGATCATCAGGCAAGCCTAGTTTGCGCACGATCAGCACGTCCAGTGGCACATTGAGCATGCGCGCAACTTCGGCCGCGACTGGGACGCCGCCGCGCGGCAGCGCAAGGACGACGACATCGCTCCGACCGGCGAATGCGTGCAGGGCGTGCGCGAGTTTGATGCCCGCGTCCGTTCTGTCGATAAATGGAAAGCTCATGCTGGCCTCGTCGTTCGAAAGAAATGCTCGATGTCGGTTTGGCGGACGCCCGTCAGTCGCCGCGTGCGATGCGGATCTCGTCGCGCACTGTATGGACGCCATCAAGGGAACGAACCGTGTCGTATGCGAGCTTTTTCGCGGCTGGCGACGACACTGTGCCTCGCAGCGTCACCGTGCCGTGCGCAACCAGTACTTCGATATCGTCCGCTTCGATGTCGGCCGCCCGGCGCAGGGCCGCATGGATACCTGTAATCGCCTGCATTTGAGTCTGGCGGTCACTCACCCGCAACAGGTTGACTAGTCCAGTGACGCCGGTCAGACGCGCGACGGCATGCTCCGCGAGTTTTTTCTGGAACGACCAGGGCATCTCACCTGACAAGGTGACACACCCGTGAGTGACGTCAACGTCGATGGCGTCGGCGGGAAGGCACGCCTCCCATTTCAGAGCCGCGTGAACGTCCGAGGTCAGTGCGGCGTCGGTGCGCCGCGCATCGGGCGGCAGTTCAACGACCAGGCAGTCGGTCACCGAGGCAACCCCCGACAGCCCCCTAACGGTCTCGCATGCGGCCACCTTTCTCGCGTAGCTTCTGACGCTTCCCCGCAGTGTCACGTGTGCGTCGTGGACATCTGCGAACACCGGTTCCGAAGCGAAGTGCGGATCGTGCTGAAGCACGGTGATAGTTTCAACGAACAAGGCATTGTCGGATTGCGGAGAGCCTTCAGCGGCAGGTTCCTCATTTGCGAGTGCGATCTGCCCGGGTGCGGTGACTTCCGCTGGCCGCAAGGTTATCGTGCTCATGTCAGTCGTCCCAGGCTGGGTTCGGCTTTTAGTTCGAGCCACCTCGAATTGGCCATACCGGCCGTTACGGCTGGGCTCATGCTCGGAATCCACCCCAAAGATCTCATGATCGGTCTCCCTGTACGGAGCAATGCTCCGCTACATATGCAATGCTGACTGCACACTGCCCGTTCGCTCACGATTGCGCGCGTTCGCAAGAAGCGACGACAGCATCGCCATGTCTCGGCCGTACGCTTCCATGAGATCGTCCAGGGACAGCACTCCGACGACCCGATCCTCACCGCATGTGACCGCGAGACGCCGTACGCCATGACTGAGCATCGTTTGCATGGCATCGACGCTGTCGGCCTGCGCGTCCACGGTCAGCATGCCCGGCGTCACGACTTCGCCAACGAGAATATCGGCCGGTGCGACGCGCTGTGCCACAGTCTTCAAGACGATGTCCCGGTCGGTGACCACGCCGATGACTTGGCCCGACTCGCCGCCTTCTGTGACCGCGAGCGCGCCGACGTGCTGATCGCGCATCTGCTTGGCGGCTTCCTGCACGGTGCATGACATGGGAATGTGCACGGTACCCTTGCTATACATTTCTGCGACCTTCATCTAATTCTCCTCGTCGTTGCGCCCGCCTTAAGGCGCTCGCGCAATGGTGTATGGACCGACTATTCCCTCGTCATCAAGGCGCCGTGCGCTCCCGCGGTGCCATTTGCCCAATCCGCACGAGCAACGAAACAGTATGGCGTATGGGAGGCAGTACGTCGTTTTCAAGATGGTTGGAAATTCTCTGTATCTCCAAGGTCCGTTCGGACTCGAGCGGCGTCTTCAGAGCATTGCCGTTGGCCCCGTCCCCCACCCAGGAGCGGGAATACCGTCGTATGCCGTCGACCTCGTATCTGTAGCGGTGCCACCACCAACACTCGCGCTCGTCGCCCGTGTCCCGACATCCACCCGCCTCACGTTCACAAGCCATTGCGCCGACGCGGGACGTATTAAGGGTTCTCAGCGTGTCGATTGCCGCCAACCCCGTTCGCGCGGCCAGGCTTGAATAAGCACTCACCGCCCTGGCATCCGATGCCTCGCCACTTCGAAGCGCCTGTTCTTGCAGAGCGCACAGACGCAGCAGAGAACCAAGCAGATAGGCCTCGATGGCGACGGCAAACCCGTGGTCCAAGTTCTGAAGGCTGCCGACAGGAAAGGCCTGGTTCTCAAGGATCATCCTGAGCAGGCCCTCGGCGCCTTCGGATCCCTGTTCATATCGCGTTGCGAGAGCGAGAAAGGTCCGGAAGTCGCTGGCGAGCGCGTCAATTGACTCAGCTTCGGGCAAACATCTCAGGAGCGCGCCGAGTTCGAACACGAGTTCGTGCACCAGTGCGGTGACACTGTCCGCATTCAGGCTTTTTGCACGCTTCAGACTGCGCATGCCCTCACCTCGCTCCAGACCGTCGGCAATCTGCCAAGCCTCGCCGCACGCCGAAGCCCAAGCCGACGGCATCTGAACCGTGGCCGGTGTTCCGAATGACGGGCCGTGCACGTCGAGGTATGCGCGCAGGCGCTTCAATGTCGAATGGCTGCCTTGACTCATACCGCATCCTCCTGAGCTGATCGGTCGGCCACCTCGGCCAAGCGTGCCCTCAGGTTATCGCCGCTGAACCAGCGTCAAATTGACGCGGATCAATCGTCAATTGAAGCATGCGTCGATACCTTCGAGTGGCGCGCCTCAAATCGCCCGGTAGTTTGATGCAAGTCAACCGCTTCAACGCGCATCGTGGGTTGAATAGGCAGGTCAAGGCTAACCTCATCGAGACACACGACATGACGGCAAAGTCACTCGTATTCCATCAATCGGCGCGCCATTTACTACTCATCGGTGTGAACGTGCTAGCGGAGGCCGTCAAGGTCACCCTTGGCCCGGGAGGACGAAATGTGATTCTTCAGCGCGAGGGCGCCCCCCCGATCGCGGCCAATTCAGGCGTAGTCGTCGCGAACGCCATCGAGCTCGTCGATCCTTTCGAGGAAATGGGGGCGCGGCTGCTACGCGAGGTGGCGACGAAGACCAGTGAGGTTGCGGGCGATGGCACGACGACTGCGACGACACTCGCTCAGGCGATGGTCATAGAAGGCATGAAATGCGTCACCGCGGGGCACGACCCGATGGAGCTCAAGCGCGCCATCGAGGACGCTGGCAAGCGTGTCGTTGCGGCGCTGCACGAAATGTCTAGGCCGTGCTCCACCAGCGATGCCATGCGCAACATCGCGACTATCTCCGCGAGTGGAAATGCAAGCATCGGAGAGCTCGTCGCCCGTGCCGTCGGTCGTGTTGGGCGGGAAGGCGCCGTGAGCATCGAGGACGGCTCGCGCCTCGAGGATGAGCTCGATGTGGTGGAAGGCTCGGTCATCGAGCGCGGGTATCTATCCGCCTTGTTCACCCAGCCAGAACATCCCGAAGTCGTATTGGAGGAGCCCCGCGTCTTGTTGTGCGATATGAACATCAGCTCTGTCGCGCAGTTGCTTCCTGTGCTCGAGGCCGTCAGCGGAAGCGGCAAGCCGCTGCTGATCGTAGCAAACGAAGTCGAAGGCGAAGCGCTCGCAACCCTGGTCGTCAATCACCTGCGCGGCACGCTCAAATCGTGCGCCATTCGCTCTCCCGGCTTCGGCGATGCCCGTGGCGAGCAGCTCGCCGATCTTGCGGCGTTGACGGGTGCGACCGTCATTTCCCCCCAGATGGGCCGTACCCTGGAACAGGCCACGCCGGCCGACCTCGGCAGCGCGCGTCGCGTCGAGGTGGGCCGCGAAAAGACGATTCTGATCGCGGCGCAAACGAGTGGACATGCTGTGGCCGATCGCGTCGCCGGACTTAGAAGGCGGCTGAGCGATGCGAAGACGAAATACGACCGTGAGGCACTTGAGCTGCGCCTCACCAAACTCTCGGGTGGCGTTGCCGTCATTCGAGTCGGCGCTGCCACCGAAACCGGGCTGCGGGAGCGCAAGAGCCGCTTCGAGGACGCGCTTCATGCAACACGTGCGGCAATGGAGGAAGGCATCGTGGCGGGTGGCGGCGTGGCGCTCTTACGCGCACGCGCCGCGCTCACGCCGCGTGAAAGTGAGTCGGACACGTGGCGCACGGGGGCATGCATTGTCCATGAAGCGCTGGCAGCGCCGCTGCGGCAAATCGCGCAGAACGCGGGCGCCGATGCGCAGACGGTCGTGCACAAGGTTGCGGAGGCGCACGACACACAGGGCTATGACGCCGCGCACGATCGCTACCTCGACATGTTCGACGCCGGCATCGTCGATCCGCTGAAGGTGACCCGCTCGGCACTGCAAAACGCGATATCGGTCGCCTCGCTGCTGATGACGACCGATTGCATGGTGGCGCAGCAACCGGCGCTCGCGACGGCAAATCGTGGAGGAAACGTGCCTAGCTATTTGAGCGAGGAATTTTGAACGCGCAACTCGACACCTTAGCCGACCATAAAGTAACCCGGGCACAGAGGAGTCTTCATGCCTTACGCGACGAACGCCGACTTGCCGTCAGCGGTGCGGCTTCATTTGCCTCCGCACGCTCAGGACATTTACCGCGCCGCATTTAACCATGCATTTGAAGATCATCGCAACGATCCGCGGCGCGAGGAAGCAGCTCACCGGATTGCCTGGGCAGGCGTAAAGCGCCTGTATGAGAAGCAGGACCGATTCTGGGTTCGCAAGGCCGCTGTCTGGAACAACGCCGATTAGCCGCCGGCTAGTTTTGGTCCACCATCCGACTTGCTCGAACAACAACGTTGTTGTTAACGGGCAGAATGAAGGAAGCGGCATCGTGACACTTAGCGCCAATTTCGACCCGGTCGGTGACGACTACCGGCTTTGTTTCGTGCGCGTCCCCTGGGCGTTCTTCACTCGCGTCGCACTTGACCGTCAATGGGGGGAACACTGGGACCAAGCCCCCTATGAACTCCATGCCGGGTTACCCGATTCCAGCAGAATCCATCCGATTCTCAGAGTCGCTTTCGACGGTCCGTTCTTTCCGCCCGAAGCAGGCCGCAACGGACACTCGCTTTGTGTGCGCGAACTCAATGAGGGCGTGGCGCCGTGGCTGCGCACCGAGAGCTATTTTCACGGCAAACCGGTGCACATCATGGCGGGCGTGACCTTGCGTCAATTCCATCTTCTCGTCAGCATGGCCGGTGGAACCCTATATGGTCCCATCGATTGGGGAGAGCTGCCCAAAGGGCGGGATCTTACGACCGCCGATAGCGCTTGAAACATCCGCCCGCTTCGCGTCTTAGCGCTGCCCGACCGGGAAGTCCTTGTGAAAAGTCCATGTATTGTCCGAAATGCGTTGCCCGGCCCTTTGGATCCCCTCGCAAACTGGGCTAGCGCCCCGCCGAGGCGTTACAGCGCGGGCAGCGTCCAGGCGTCACAGCGCGGGCACCGAGGGGGGCTTCGGACATCGTGACATTCACCTGAACTCCGCCTCGAGATGGCACCGTCACCAGCCTCGTCACTTGGGCCGCGCCATTGTTGGCGAGAATGCGATAGCGGCCTGCGGGCAGCATGATGAAAAGAAACGGGCCATCGGTGCGCGCATGCAACACGTGATGACCTGCATCCGACGTGATCGTCACATCGACATCGGAAAGGTAGCCGCCCGAAGGCATTGCAAAAATCAGACGCAGGCTATACCGAGGCGCTGCGGCCTGGAACGCGCGTGCTTCGTCTACGCCAATCCCGCCAGTGGCATAAAGCACGCCGTCCCGGCTCATCGGCTCGGGCAGCCGTTGCGACATGGCTGCGCAAGTAGTGAGCGAAAGCATGAAGCCAAGCGGCACGCGAAGCAACGATCGATTAGAGGTTCGCATAATCGGATTCTAGGTTGGGATGCAAAACGAGCGATGTATCAAAAGCCGAGCCGCCATCGTCTGGCCGCTTCGGTGATGGAAGCATCCCACCATTGCACTGATTCCGGTTGACTCACATCAAGTGAAACGAGCCTTCGAAGGCTGGTCCCGCCGCGCACGGTCAACCGGACGCAACCGCTACTTTTGTCGACTTCGCGCTTGTCGAACGCTGCCTCGCGCCATCGCGCGCGCGGCTGCTGTCGGATAGCGATGGTGGACCAGCAGGCAGCGGCCACCGATTGTCCGGACGGCGCAACGCTCCCGCCGCTCCGCGTCCGGCACGCGCGCATCCCACAGCATGCGAAGCATCTCCGCCACGAGGGGACCGACGAACAATCCGATCAGCCCGAATGCGGCGACACCTCCGAGGATGCTGAGCAGTGCGAGCGCGAACGGCATGCGGATCGCGTTGCCGATGACTAACATGCGTATGACATTGTCGATCGAGCTCACCACCACTGCGCCCCAGAGCAACAGTCCGACGCCGCCCCACGGGCTTCCATCCACGAGGAGAGCCACTCCCGTAGGCAGCCAGACGAACAGCGCCCCAAATGGAACGAGCGCCGCGAGTATCGTGAGCATCGTGAGCAGGACGGGCTCGTCCGCGCCTGCCGCCCAATAGCCGATGCCCGCCACAGTCGCCTGTCCGATCGCGGTGATGGGCACGCCGAAAAGCATCGCGCGCGTAACACGTCGAAGCGATGCGACATAAAGCTGGAGCCTCGGACCGATGAGCGGTTCCAGCAACCGGTGCGCCTTCACGATCAGCGATTCACCGTGCCGATAGGTGAAATAGAGCGCGATGAAGGTGAAGCCGAATTGGAGGACGTTTTGACCCGCCAGACGGCCCGCCCTTGGAAGAGCGCTCAGCCATCCGTTGCGCAGGGCTGCGACTTCTGCGCTCCATGCAGGCGCCTCGCGTGTCAACTCGGATAGCTTAGCGCCGACGACAGGAATGTCCGAGACGATCGCCGCGAGCCGCTTCGGTTCGCCGCCGCTCCACGCGACGAGCCGGCGAACGACGTCGACGACTTCACGCGTCAGAGGCACCGCAATGGCAATCATCGCGCCGATGATGACAATCGCGACCGCCACGGTCGTCGTAAGCGCGCTCAGCGAGGCCCGTCCACCGAGGCGCTGACGCATGAAGACGAACAACGGCCAGGTCGCATAGGCGAGAATGAACGACCACAATACGGGGCCAATGAACGGGCGAAATACCACTATGCCCAACGCGAGGATCAGGATGGCGGGGAGCCACGATGCGTCGAAAACAGGCGGTCTCTTTTGCATCTCGATGTCCCAGTTTGCGCTGCCTAAGCCTGAGCGTCATCGAGGAGCGTGACCTCGACGTCGACTTCGCGCTAGCGAAGCGGTGCCTCGCGCCGCGACGCATGTCGGGTCCTGCGAAAAAGCTCGTGTCGCCTCACGTATTTCTCGAACTCCACGAGCACGAACACTACGCAAGAAAGCGCAAGAGAACAGGCCAGTTGCCAGGCGTCGAGCGGCTCCGTGCGTAGGACCGTATTCATAAATGGCACGTAGATCGCCGCGATCTGCAACGCGAACGTCAAGGCAACCGCGCCGGCAAGCGCGCGGTTGGACAGCAGGCCTAGCTCGAATACCGATCTGCGCGCGGAGCGGATGGCAATCACATAGCCCATCTGCGAAAGCGACAGTACTGTAAACGTCATGGTTTGCCATTGGGCCTGATCCGTACTCCATGCAAACCCTTGAGTGGCGAGCGTAACGAGCGACATTGCAATCGACACCCAGACGATATGCTGCCACATCCCCGCGGCGAACAGACTCTCGCGCCGCGCGCGTGGCGCCCGCCGCATGATGTCGGGCTCCGCGGGCTCGGCCGCAAGCGCGAGTCCTGGCAACCCGTCGGTGACAAGATTGATCCAGAGAATCTGGATAGGAAGCAGTGGCAGGGGCAAACCTAAAAATGGCGCCGCGACGACGACGCAAACTTCCGCCGTATTGCCTGTCAACGCGTAGCGAACGAATCTTCGAACATTATCGTAAATGCGCCGTCCCTCCTCAATACCGACGACGATCGTGCTGAAATCGTCGTCGAGCAGCACGATGCTCGCGGCTTCGCGCGCGACGTCCGTGCCGCCCTTACCCATTGCTACACCGATGTCGGCGCGTGTCAGCGCGGGTGCGTCGTTGATGCCGTCGCCCGTCACCGCCACGCAATGCCCGCGCGCTTGCAGCGCTTCCACGATGCGGATCTTCTGCGGCGGATCGAGCCGCGCGAAAACACCCACGCTCTCGATCGCCGCCTCCAGTGCTTTATCGTCCAGAGCGTCGAGATCGGGGCCGGTCAGGACGGACTGCCCTTCAGCGAGAATGCCGAGCGATCTTGCGATCGCCCGCGCGGTGACGGGGTGATCGCCGGTGATCATCACGGGAGCGATGCCGGCCGCCCTACATACGTCAACGGAATGGCGAGCATTGGGACGCGGCGGGTCTTGCATGCCGATGAAACCGAGCAGTGTATGACCGGATTCGAGCGATTCCGCGACAGGGTCGATTTTTGCCAGCCCGCTCCAACTACGCATGGATACGGCCAGCACACGCTCGCCGTCGGCCGCCATCGAGGCTGCCGCCGCGAGTTGCGCGGCGCGATCGAATGTCGCCGCTACATCGCCCATGCACGCGTCGCAGCGTGCAACGACCGCTTCCGGGGCACCTTTCATGTAGGCTGTCAAGCCGGCGTCTGTCCGGTACAGGGTCGTCATCCGCATGCGCTTCGAGTCGAATGGCAATTCGAGCAGCCGCTGTCCGGCTTCGCCGTGCGAGGTAGCATCGAACCCTGCGTCGACCGCGGCGCGCCATATAGCAACCTCCGTTGGATCACCGAGCCATCGCCCAGTCATATGCTCGCGCGCACCAGCATCCGAGCTGCAACTCATGGCCGCTGCCGACAGCAGGGGCAGCACACCCGGCCCATGGAAGCCTCCAGCAATTCGCCCACATCCCGGGGAGGTCAGTTCGACTACGTGCATCTCGTTGAGCGTCAATGTCCCGGTCTTGTCGGTACAGATGTGGCTCACCGAGCCAAGCGTCTCGATGGCGGATGCCTTGCGCACAAGAGCGTGACGCCGCGCGAGATTGCGCGCGCCGAGCGCAAGCATCACGGCGAGCACGGTTGGCAATGCCTCGGGTATCGCAGCCACCGCAAGACTGATCGATGTGAGCAGCATCAACGTGACGGGTTCGCCACGCGCAAGGCCCATGGCGAAGAGTGCGAGACACACGATTGCAATGGTGATGCCTAATTGGCGTCCGAATCTTGCGAGACGGTTCTGCAGCGGTGTACGCGGCAGCTCCACGCGTTTGAGCAGAGCAGCGATCTTGCCGAGCTCGGTTTCCATGCCCGTCGCGACAACAATCCCCGACCCGCTTCCGTAAGCGACGCTCGTTCCCATGTAAGCCATGTCGGTGCGCTCGGCGAGCGGCGCATGATCGTCCGAAAGAGTTATCGTCGCCTTGTCGACCGCTATCGATTCTCCGGTCAATGCCGCCTCGCTGATCTTCAATTGCACGCATGCGATGAGCCGCATGTCCGCGGGCACGCTTGCGCCGGCCTCGAGGAGTGCGACATCACCGGGAACGACTTTGCTCGCAGGAATCGTCATGCGGACGCCGTCGCGCACCACCGTCGCGCGGAACGCCCCGAGCTTTCTCATTTCCGCCATCGCGTGTTCCGCGCGCACGCTCTGAAGTGCGCCTATCGTGCCATTGAGCAACACGAGCGCGACAATGGCAAGCGCGTCCTCGATATCCCCCGTTATGCCGCTGATTCCCGCCGCGGCAAGCAATATGAGGTTCATGAAATCTGCAAATTGCGAGACGATGAGGGAAATGACCGGACGCGGCCGCTCGCGCGTCGTCTCATTCGGTCCGTGGCTCAGCAGGCGCTGAGCGGCTTCATCTGAACTGAGACCTCTCTCGAGATCGGACGACTGCTCGACCGCAACGCTGTGCGCTTCTTTCGTGTGCCAATGCGCATTGTCGGTGACGGTCATCGCGCTCTCGCCCATCAAGTTGCCTAAGCCGCGGGAATGTCACCGCGTGTCCGTGCACGTGCCCGCAGCCCCGCAAGCACGCTTCTGTTCATGATGATTCAATCACAATAAGTCTCGGTCTGATCTGGATCAAGCAATCCAATCTGGGCGCTATCAAGATGGTGCTATCGCACATCACAAAGCAACGCTGCGGCGGTAGCCCGATAGCAATGGAACCGATCACTTCCTCTGTGCAATCCTGCAGGCCCCGAAGGGTGCTTGTTTCACTCGATACGTCGCCCGCGTCAGAAAACGCGCTCGCCTACGCGTGCAAGTTCCTGCTGCCCGACATGTGCGTGCGCCTGATCAGTGTGGTCGAGGACCCCGTCGTGCCGCTTCCGCTTCCAGAGAGGATTCCACGATCGCTCCATTCGGTCCGCCTGGATCTCGCGAGAAGTGCGCGCGACACGCTGGAACACGCGCAGATGGTTTTGGCGGCCGCAGGCCATCGGGCAGACACGGAGCTCCTCCAGTTATCGAAACAAGGCGGTAATGTAGTTCACGCGATTGCTGAGGCAGCGGTGAGTTGGCGCGCTGATTTGCTTATTATCGGCGCGCATCAGTATCACGGCTTCTTGCGCTGGATCGAGGGCAGCGTCGCGGAGCCGTTGGTCAGCAACATCAATCGGCCCTTACTGATCGTTCCGGAGTCTTTCGACGCCACGCTCGCAAACGGACCACGGCGCATTCTTTTCGCGGTCGATGGAACCACCGAAGTGCTCCCTGCTCTGCGGGTTGGCGCGGCGTTCGCCACATCGGAAACGCACAGCCGCGCCATTTACGTCATCGATAAGGCCTCTCGGTTCGACAATCCTCTGCCATTTGCCTTGCTCGATCGGACTCTCATGGAAGAAGGAAAGTCAGCCATCGCAATGGCGCGCCGCGTGCTCGATCACGTTCCCGGCAACAAAACGACCGAGATCGTGAGCGCCACCCAGTGCGGGGACGATATCGCTCATACGATCGTGCGTGAGGCGAACGCATGGCGAGCCGACCTTGTGGTCATGGGCACGCATGGACGCCGCGGCGCCGCTCGCTGGATTCTTGGCAGCGTTGCGCGCCGCGTCGCCCGCATCGCTTGCACGCCTCTGTTGCTCGTCAATTCGGCGCTTCTCTAACGAGATTTGCGAGAACTGCGTGCGATCGCAGCGCCGTCGCTCAGGCTCCTTCATCGAGCGTATGAAAAAGCTCGTCCTCCTGCGCGCAGTGCATTCGGACGACGGCATCGAGGACGTAAAGCAGCCGCTGCAACTCTCGCATGTCCTGTTCGGCCGGCCCTTCTGCGGGAAGGTTCTCCGCGATTCGCTGCAACACGTGAATGGTGCGAAAAATCTCCGCGTGGGTGCCGCTCATCGCGGCTAGGGGATCTTCACCTGCGAGTCTGTTGGCGATGTCGGGGTACAGACGCATATCGTCGTCCCTTTCGTGCGGGAGCAGAACGCGCACCAGAAGCTCGTTGATTCTGGCAAGCTCGGCCGGCACTGATTGCCTCGGAAGCTCAGGCAGCGCTTCGGCGAGCCGCCTCAACTCGCCCAAAACTGGCTCCAGAGTCGTGTGCGCAGCCCGCAGGCGACTTGCATCGCCTCGCGGCAGCATTGGCTGGTGCGATCCAGGTCTCAATCGCAGGACGCGAAGCGCATTCCCGATCACGGCCATATCTATGACTTCCTGCAATAGCGCACCGTAGGGTGGACTCACGTAACCCAGAGCAGCCACGATCATGGCGACGATCGATAGCCCCATACCTGCCGTCGCGCTTTGTATCGCAATGCGCCGGCATCGGCGTGCGATTTCGAGCCCGACCACAAGACGGTCGACCCGATCGGTCAGGAGCACGATGTCAGCAGCCTGCGCAGATGCTGCCGCACCCCGGACGCCCATTGCCACACCGATGTCGGCGGCGGCGAGCGCGGGCGCATCATTGATTCCGTCGCCGACCATGACGACCACGCCGTGTTCGCGTGCTGAACGGATCAGCGAGAGCTTGTCGGCGGGCGTCTGTTCCGAGTGAATTTCACTGACTCCCAGACGCGCGCCGATGCTTTCCGCGACGTCCCTTCGGTCACCCGTCAGCATGGCGACACGCGAGACGCCTGCGCGTCTGAGCAAGCGTACTGCACGGGGGGTGTCCAGCCGGATGGGGTCTGCCAGCCGAAATGCGCCGACCATCACGCCGTCCACGTCGACAAAGACGGCCGAACCGTCTTCATGGCCGAGACGACGCAGGAACGCAGCGCTCCACGGCGCGGCTTGCGCCTGGGCCGCTGCGTGCGTGAACGAGCCGATCGCCACGACATTCCCCTCGACGGTGCCGATGAGTCCCGCGCCCGGGCACTCCGTGACCTGCGAAGGCACACTGAGCGCGAGAGCGCGCTCGCGCGCGGCCAGCGTAAGGGCCTCCGCCACGACATGGGACGACGCCTGCGCCAGAGAAGCGGCCAGTTGCAATACACGTTCAGGCTTGATACCAGGACTGCTCTCGATTGCGACCAGTCGGGCTCGGCCACTCGTCAACGTGCCGGTCTTGTCGAAGAAGAGGATTTGCGCGCTCGCCAGACGCTCGATTGCCTCACCGCTCTTGACCAGTACGCCATGCTTTGCGCAAGTAGACATGCCTGAAACAATCGCGACCGGGACGGCAAGTAATAATGGGCATGGCGTGGCGACAACGAGGACCGCCAGAGCGCGGATGACGTCGCCTGTCACGATCCAGCAGATGCCGGCGATCAGAAGGGTCACGGGTACGAAAAAGATCGCGTAGCGGTCCGCCAGACGCGCGGTCGGACCGCGCGTCTTCTGCGCCGCTTCGACCATTCGGATGATCCCGGCGAACGTGCTGTCGCGCACCGTCGCGGCTGCGATCATCTCGAAGGGGGCACCCGCGTTCAACACGCCGCTCTGCACGCTCTCGCCGACATTTCGCGACCTTATGGCAGCCTCTCCAGTGAGTGCCGACTCGTCGAGTTCCGCTTGATGTGTCAGCGCTCCATCGGCGGGCACCCGTTCGCCCGCCCGAACGAGCAGGCGATCTCCTGCGCGAATCGCTTCTGGGTCGACCTGACGCCATTCGCCCGCTTCGTACCGGTTAGCGTGGTTCGGGGCAAGCTTGAGCAAAGCCGTCATCTCGGCACCCGCGCGGGCCTGCGCGAAGGCCTCGAGCGCGCGCCCTCCTGCCACCATCAATGAAACGACCGCTGCGGTAAAAAATTCGCCGATGGCCGCGGCGACAATCATTGAGAGCAGTGCCAGCACATCAATTCCGGCCTCTCGCCGACGAAACGCATTTGCTGCCGAGAAGCACAAGACCACGCATGACGGCACCACACAGGCAAGCCAGATTGCATGTGCCACGCCTACCCTGCGAGCGATGAACAGGACAACGCCGACTCCAAGGCCGAGCGCCTCAATGCCAACGATGCAAACGTGGAGCGAGGGGGATCGTTTCAACATGACATTCGACGCCAGCTCTCGCCCACAAGGGCAATCAGGCGCGCCGCTTTTCTTCAAGTATTGTCTGCCGCGTGCTCACGTGGGACAGTTCGACGAGGTAATCGCCGATAAATTGCAACAGATCGTCCTCCGTCACGACGCCGACGAGACTCCCCGCGTCGTCGATCACGGCGATGCGTCGAACCCCAAGGCGCCGCATGCGCCGCGGCAGGCAAAAGCCGTCCTCCCGTTCGAAAGCTGTTACGGCGGGCGAGCTCATGATGTCCGAGACGAGAACCGATCCTGGCTCGACCTCTTCGGCCACTACGGAGATGGCAATGTCGCGGTCGGTGACGATGCCGATTGGCGCGATCCGATCGTGCATCTTCTCGACAACTACGACGTCGCCCACATGGCTTGCTCGCATGAGCTTCGAAGCCTCCAGGACCGTTGTATTGCGATCGCATGTCACCACGTTGAGCGTGCAGATTTGGCCGGCGCGCATGATCACCTCGAGTTGGGCGTGATTGGTAGGCTCATCATTCAAACGTCGTGCGATCCTGCTCAAGTCCGCGGTCATCCCGCATGAACTCGCGGTCGTGATCGAGGCGGCGAGCCAGTTCGCTAATCGTTGCCGAAGTTTCGACTCGTAATGGGTCCGCGGGGTCGAGTTCTTGCAGACGTTCAGGAAGCGACGCCATTTCGCGCCGCGCATGCTGACGGACTTCGTTCAGGGATAGCGTGGGGCGGACACGCAGCCCATACCGCATCACGGGCTGCAGGAGCGGTACTTCCGAGCAAGGCTCGTCCTCGAGCGCGATGACGTCGGACCTTATCGTTCCGGCAGCGTCGTAGCGCCGGAATATCTGCTTGACGCCCGGCAGCGTCGCCTTCCCCTCCGAACGCTTACGGCGCGGGCGGCCCGCATACTGCGTGAGCTTGTACGCGCAGTCGAGATATGGGGCATCCGCCGAAGTGTTCATGCGCGTGCCGACTCCAAAGCTGTCGATCGGCGCGTCTGAGCGTACGAGGTCGCGCAGGCGCCACTCATCGAGATTGCCACTCGCGAGTATCGTTGTTTCCGCCAGACCGCCCTCGTCGAGAATGCGCCTCACCCGGCGCGCATGCTCGGCGAGGTCACCGCAATCGAGGCGAACGCCCCTAATCGCGAGTCCGTCTGCAGCCAAGTGTCCGGCAAGCTCAACGACGATGCGGGCCGCCCTTTCCGTGTCATAGGTGTCGATCAGCAGCGTGGCGTCGTCCGGCTGTGAACGCATGAAAGCTGCGAAGGCTTCGCGTTCGCTGTCGTGCGCCTGGACATATGAATGGGCCATCGTGCCGAAGACGGGAATCTCATAACGCAAGCCCGCAAGAAGCGTCGCTGTACCGTCGAAGCCGGCAATATAGCTGGATCTTGCTGATAGCATCGCCGCTTCGCTGCCGTGGGCCCGGCGCAGCCCGAAATCAATGAGTGACTTGCCTCGCGCGGCGAGCGAACAGCGCGCGGCCTTGGTTGCGGCCAGCGTACTGTAGTGAATCAGGTTCATGACTCGGCTTTCGACCAGTTGCGCCTCACGCAGGGGTGCGGTTATCCGCAACACCGGCTCGTTCGCAAAGAACACCGAGCCCTCCGGCAGCGCGTGCACGGAACCGGTGAAACGTAGCGATTCGAGCGAATGAAGGAACGGATCACTGAACCGGCCGGTGCGCTTGAGCAATCCGAGCACCCCGGGGTTGAACTCGAGATCGCTCAAATAATCGAGCACGGGATCGAGCCCCGCGGCCATCAAAAAGTTCCGCTGTGCCGGAAGCGAGCGAACGAACAGCTCGAAAGTCGCCGTCTCGTTCATGCCGCAGTCGAAGTACGCTTGCAGCATCGTGAGCTCGTACAGATCGGTTAGCAGGACGTGGTCGTTGAGCGTGTTCATCGTTACCAGAGTTTAGGCATTTCGGAGCAAAGTTGAGCGAAAAACCGGGCGAGATTGTCTCGTCTCTAAGCGGCCGGCATCACCACGGGGAATTCGAGGTGCGAGACGACTTCTTTTACCCCTTCGACGTTCTCCGCCGCGACGCGAGCCGCCTGGCGTTCCTCCTCGCTCATTACGACCCCCCAGAGATGGACGACGCCCTCCTTCACGAGGACATTCTCGGGTGCGACTGCCCAGCGCTGGCCCTTCATGGCGAGCACAATCGCATTGCGTATCGAGGCGTCGTTGTGATCGACCGGCGCGGGTCGCTCGGGTGCCAAGGTGACGATCGCACGCATCAGGTTGGCGCGGCTGATCAGGCCGACCACTTTTCCGTCGCGCATAACAGGCACCCGCTTGATGCGCCGCCGCTCGAGCAACTCGGCGAGTTCCGCGACGGTGCAGTCTTCGTTGACGGTCACGACCTCCGTCGACATGACATCTTTGACTTTGCCTGCGTGTTCCTTGACGTACTTGCTTGCGAGCTCCCGCGTCGACGATAGAAGCTCGAGCCACCACGCGCGATGTTTAAAGCCGGTGCCAATTTCTTGCCGATGCAGCAAATCGCCTTCCGTTACCATGCCAACAAGCCTGCCGGTCTCGTTGATCACCGGCATTCCGCTGATGTTTCCGAGCACCATTGTTCTTGCGGCGTCGCGCACGGTCATTTCCGGATTGGCTGATATGACGGACGTCGTCATGATGTCGGCTGCTCGCATGCTCATCCCCTTCAAGAAAGTTAGCGCCGTCCCCTCGACGGCATCGAGCCGCGGCATGCCGCCACGGCTTTGCGCCATTGTTCGCCGTGCCGGATCGCATGCGCTTGACTGAGATCAATCCAGTCGCATGCCCGACGAGCCGAGCAGGCGACCGGCTTGACCTGGATCAGCCAACATCTCGTTTAGCCACGGTTTGATGCGGGCATGGGCTTTTCGTCTTCACCACCCCGAGCTACGTGCGTTACGTTCCAGTACAGGAGTCCGCAGATGCTGATCATCGCCGCGTTCATCTCGACGGTCTTTGTGTATAGCCTCGTGTCTCGGGTGCTCAAGCGAACGGTCTTCACTGCACCCATGTTGTTCACCGCGCTCGGCGCGCTCATGTCTCTATCGCATGAAGCACTGAACGAGCTCGCGCTTGACCGCAAGGATCTGCTATTGGTTGCCGAACTGGGGCTCGTGATGACGCTCTTCGCCGATGCTTCAAGAGTCAGTCCGGGCATGCTGAAGGGTGAAACGAATTTGCCCGCGCGCCTGCTGAGCACTGGCATGCTGCTCACGATCGCGCTCGGCGTACTATGCGCGATGGTCATTCTCGGGACGCTGAGTTGGTGGGAGGCAGGAATCCTGGCTGCCATTCTTGCTCCAACCGATGCCGGGCTCGGGCAGGTAATCGTGAACAGCCCGCGTGTGCCACCACGCATCCGTCAGGCATTGAACGTCGAGGCAGGCCTCAATGACGGCCTTTCGGTGCCCTTCCTGATGCTTTTTATCGCATTGGCGGAGGCCCGCGAGACAAGCCGCGGTGGCGCGATCCTGACGCGTTTTCTGATCGAGCAACTCGGCTATGGAGCGTTGATAGGACTTGGAGTCGGCCTGCTCGGCGGCTGGTTCCTAGGTCTCGCTCAACGAAAGCAATGGATGGCGGATGCGGCCGCGCAACTTGGCGTGGTAGCGTTGCCGCTTGGCTGTGTCGTGGCGTCTGAAGCGACGCACGCCAGCATGTTCATCGCCGCGTTCGTCGCCGGCTTCGCAACGCAGCCTGGTTTCGCCCAGGTTGCCAAACATAGTCTGGAGTTCGGAGGATTGGGGGCAGTTCTTCAACTATTTCGTCTTTTTCATATTCGGCTTGCTCGTCACGCAGGTCTGGACGCAGTTCAGTCTTACCATCGTCACGTACAGCATTCTGAGCCTCACCTTGGTTCGCGTCGTGCCGGTCGCAATCGCATTATGGGGCACCGGCCTTAGCAGGGCGTCCGTCCTGTTCATGGGATGGTTCGGCCCGCGCGGACTGGCGTCGATCGTGCTTGGCCTCGTCTACCTCGATGGCCAAACCGCCCTGCCCGGCGAAGAGACCATCAAACTCGTCGTCATGGCGACGATCTTGCTTAGCATTTTCGCTCACGGCGTCACGGCGCTGCCCGCAATCGGCAGGTACGTCGACGCTCTCGCCCCGCTTGGCGATGATGCCCCCGAACATCGACATCAGGTACTCGGCTCGGCTGACACGTCGGCAGAACGAGCGTGACTTATGGTGCTGTACAAGCGTGTAAATGCGCGCGAAGAGTCGTGCCCTCTGCGGCACTCGCTCTCATCGCGGACCAGAACCGTCGGAATGCTCGCCTTCGCTCTTGAGCCCGCGCAGACATGCGGTGATGAAGGCGTCGAACCTGTGATCGGGCAGACCGCTGATCGCCGCCGCGCCTGCTCGTCCATCACCGCCGAAGTGGCGACATAGTCGATCCGCGCCATAAGCCGCGCTCAGCGGTGCACGCACGCTCACGTGCCATGCGCCATCCTTTTTGTGTTTCGCGACGATGTTCGCCCGGTCGGGCGCTGTGGTGGCCAGCCAGTTGGCGAACGCGCCGCGTACCCTGCTCGCCCAGGGTGTGTCCGGCAACCTGTATATCGCGGCGTGCGCCGTGGAGACAAACGGACGCGTCGCGCAGGCCCGTTCCATGTCTTGCCTGCGCGCATGCGCAATCAAGGCAAGTTCGGGACAGTCGCCGATAAATTCCAGCGGGTCCCCGTACTTCGAGAGCGCCGCATAAAGATCCGCGGGCGGCACCAACACATCGCGCTCGTCGTCGCCGTATGCGTTGTAGTTGACGTTCTCGCCCAGCTCCTGCAGGCGAGTGGTGTCAGTTGGACCAAGACCGCATTGAGATGCGAGCCGGCGCGCGCGCGCCGCAAGGTTGTCGCCGAACGCGCCTGCGACAGCCCAGCGCCGAAAACGGCCGCCGAGTTGCGTATCGACGATCATACTGGTGCACGTATCGGCAGCAGGGTCGATGTTCGCGTGCAAGAGCGGATGACGCGGAATAGGTCCTGCGTGATGATGGTCGAAATACTCGACCGTAACGCCGCGCGCCAGAAGACATTCCAGGGCGGCGATATTCGCATGCATCGACACGTCCGTCACGGTAACGTGGTCGCCGGGCCGCGCTGTGACGCGCTCGAGCAACGCGACGTCCTGTTTCAGGCCGGTGACGAGCGTGGCCCGGTGCGGATGAGCCAGTCTCAACTGATGCATTGCAAAAAGCCCGTCCGCATCCCCATTGCATACGTCGAACTAGCGCATCACGTTCACCTGAGAGTGTTTCCATCCCCAGTCACGCAGCGTAAAACTGCGCTCGTTGCTGGCGCTTGACCTGAATCAAGCGGGAGGGTGAGCCTCGACTGCGCTTCCCTTGACCTGAATCAACCGCGGTCGCGCCGACTTGCGTGAAGGTATCTTCAGCGCCACACCACACTCGTCGACGAGATCCTGACGGCGACCGTAACCGCGGCATGCCTTGGCCATTGACTGGGACACGCGCCGGTTCGGGACAAGCGTGCCGCGTGCAGCATTTAGGCGGCGATCGGCTCAATGCTCGCCGCAGCGCGTCGGCCGGCCGGGGCTTAGCTTACCGGTGACCTTGGCTGGCACCCGGGTCGCGAGGATACGCCCAAGAGAACCGATCGTGGATCGTGGCGCTCCTCAGTCGCGATCTCGGACGATGAACGAGCCGAGCTACTTCACGAAAGCACATGAAATCGAACCGAGTCATTCGATGACGCCCCTGGACGCCCGCTCGGCTACCGCCGAAGATTCCGTTATGGGCAAGCACCTGATCGAGATTGTCGGGTCGCTCGTCGCCGAGACGCATGACACGCGCGCAGCGGCCGACAACATCACGATGGATTCGCAATTTGAACGCGACCTTGGCTTCGACAGCCTCACTCGCGCCGAATTGCTAAGTCGAATCGAGCAGGCGTACGCAACGCGCCTGCCCGTGGAGATGTTCGCTTCGGCCGTCACGCTTGGCGATGTCCTTCAGGTCCTGCGCCATGCCGCGCCAGCGCCCCCCCCCAACGCGACGCCAGCCCGTCGCGAAGCGTCGCTCGTCGCGAAAGCGAGGATCGACGAGCCGCGCTCCGCACGTTCGCTCGGTGAAGCACTTCAATGGCACGCCATCCATCATGCGGACCGGGTGCATCTGATCCTCCTCGATGACGAGTTCCGCGAAACGCGCATCACTTTCGCTGAACTCTTTCACCGGGCGCGCGAGCACGCGGCGGGTTTGCAGGAGCGCGGCATCGGCCCGGGAGATGTCATCGCGCTGATGCTGCCGACCGGATCGGACTACTTCGTCTGCTTCATGGCCATCGCGCTGTGCGGCGCGGTACTCGTGCCCATCTACCCGCCGGCGCGTGTGACCCAGCTCGAAGAACACATCGTCCGACACACGGCGATACTCGAAAACGCGCAAGCCAAGGTTCTCATCACCTTCAGCGAGTTGGGCGTGCTCGCGGGTCTGCTTCGTGCACGCGTGTCCACGCTGCGTGAAGTCCTGGTGCCCGGGCAGATCGAATCGCGCGAAACAAGGCAGTGGTTCGTGGCGGGCAGCGACGATGTCGCATTGCTCCAGTACACGTCCGGCAGCACTGGAGAGCCCAAAGGTGTCGTGTTGACGCATGCGAATCTGCTCGCCAACATTCGCGCAATGGGCGACCGTATGCGTGTCGATTCGAATGACGTGCTGGTGAGCTGGCTGCCGCTCTATCACGACATGGGGTTGATCGGCGCATGGCTCGCGCCGCTCTACTACGGCTTGCCGCTCGTCGTCACCTCGCCGCTCGCGTTTCTCGCGCGCCCCGAGCGCTGGCTCCGGATGATCTCGCGCTACCACGGCACGATCACCGCTGCGCCCAATTTTGCGTATGCGCGCTGCGCGGCTCGGCTCGGTCGGGAAGCCCTCGAAGGGCTCGATCTTTCTTCGCTGCGCTTCGCGTTTTGCGGCGCGAAGCCGGTCAGCCCCGATAGCCTGCGCGCTTTCGCCAGCCGCTTCGCCGGCTACGGATTCGACGCACGGGCCCTCGCGCCAGTGTACGGACTCGCAGAGAATGCGCTTGCGGTAACCTTCCCGCCGCCTTTGCGCGGCTTGAAGACGGACCGGGTCGTGCGTGACCTGCTTTCCGAACGGGGCGAGGCCAAGCCCGCGAAACATGACGAGGACGCTACCGAACTGGCGGCCTGCGGATACGCGCTGCACGGAACGGAGCTGCGCATCGTCGGAGAAAGCGGCGAGGTTCTGGACGAGCGTCACATTGGCCGTATCGAGTTCCGGGGAAATGCCGCGACGCGCGGTTATCTCCGCAATGAGGTGCAGACCACCCGGCTCATGCACGATGGCTGGCTCGACACGGGCGACCTCGGCTATCTGGCGGAAGGCGAGCTCTACGTGACCGGACGCCTGAAAGACATGATCATCCGTGCCGGCAGGCACTTCTTCCCGTATGAGCTGGAAGAGGCGATCGGCAAGTTGCCCGGCGTGGCGCACGGCGGAGTCGCCGTCTGCGGCCGTCCTGACGCGCCGGGAGGCACCGAGCGGCTTATCATCATTGTCGAGACCACGTCCACCGACGAGGCAGCGCAAGCGCTTCTCAAAACGCGCATCAACGAAGTCACCCTCGTATGTTTCGGCGCCCCCGCCGAAGAGATCGCGCTGGTGGCGCCCGACACGATTTTGAGAACCCCCGGCGGCAAGATTCGCCACGCTGCGACGCTCGAGCGTTTCGAGGAACGGGGGCAAGCCACGATACGGCCGGGTCTCTCGCGGCAGTGGGTGCATATTGCCGCCGGCTCGCTCGCGCTTGCCTGCCGTAATTTCGCGGTCCGGTCCGCGCGCATTCTGCGAGGTCTCGCCTGCGGTAGTGCGGTGCTGCTTCTGGGGCTCTGGGTAAGATACCGGGTCGTGTTCAGCGGCGATACAGGGCGCAACTGGCGAATCGCGGCACGCGCCTGCCGGTTGTTCTTGCGGGTCGCAGGTGTAAAGGTGACGCTCGACGACGAGCGCACGGCGCTTCTCGACACACGCCCGATCTTCGCCGCGAATCACACCAGCTATCTGGATGTGATCGTGCTCACCGCTGCGCTCCCGTGGCCCGTGAACTTCGTTGCCAAGCGAGAATTGTCTGAGCGCCCGTTCATCGGCCCCATCCTGCACAGGCTCGGCACGCGTTTTGTCGAGCGCGATGTGTTTTCGGGCAGCGTCGCTGACGAAACCCAACTCGTTAGACACGCGAGCGAGGGCGATAGCCTCTTCTTCTTCCCCGAAGGCACATTCGTGCGATCCGCAGGCGTGCGTGAGTTTCATCTCGGCGCTTTTCGCGCCGCCTGCGTCACGCAACGCCCTGTCGCCCCGGTCGTATTGAGAGGCACACGAGCCGTCCTGCGCGACGGGGATTGGATTCCGCATCCTGGCCCTGTCACGATCATCGTGTTTGCGCCCGTTGCGCCTGCTGGCGCAGATTTCTCTGCGGCGGCCCACATGCGCGACGCAGTGCGCGATGTCATCGCGCAGCACAGCGGCGAACCGGACACGACGCAGTGAATGAAAGCGTAGGTCGCGTCTCGAACAGGTATCAAGGGAAGCCATGACGATCACACTCATTCTGGCAGACATCGCCGTCTTCGCGTGGGAAGCCGTGGACACCGATCGTGCGGTCGCTCTCTTTGCGCTGTGGCCGCGGCAAAGCCATGCGGTGGGCGGCCCTCCGTTCCATCTGTGGCAGGTGCTTACGTAAAGCATGCTACATGCGAATGCCGGGCATCTTGCGCTCAACATGTTCGGACTCTGTGTGTTCGGTCGCGATGTCGAATGAACGCTGGGCGGCAAGCGATGGCTCGCGCTTTATCTGGCGAGTATCGTGTCAGGCGCAATGGTTCAGTTGCTGGTGTCGCTTGCGCATGTTAGCGATACCTATCCGACCCTCGGCGCATCTGCCGGCGTCTTCGGCGTGCTGGTGGCCTATGCTTTGTTTTTCCCGCAGCGTCAAGTGGTGCTGCTTTTCCCGCCCGTGCCGATGCCAGCCTGGCTCTTCGCAACGATTTACGCGCTCCTCGAACTGCTGCTCGGGATGAGCGGCAACGAGCCCGACGTCGCGCATTTTGCGCATCTGGGCGACATGGTGGGTGCGCTGGTGCTGGTGCTTCACTGGGCCCGCATCGTCCGCCAGCACAAGATCGACTAGGCAGCGCTACGAGGTCAATGCGCCGGCCACACGTGTCAATGTATTCGATGGAGCGGCGTCGCAGACGCGTCGATACATCGCCTCCACGGCCGACGCTTCGCATAGCCCGGTGCCTTCGCTCAACAGCGCCGCCGAAGCGGCCGCGAGGCCATAGCGGGCTGCATCGTCAAGTGTCGCGGCCCGACTGAGCGCCCAGACGAATCCGCCGACGAAGCTGTCCCCCGCGCCGATCGAACTCGAGACCGGCACCGCCAGGCCGGGTAGCCTGATGCAGCGCTCCCGCGTCACGATGAGAGCACCTTCCGCGCCCAGCGTCAGTGCCACCACCTTCACACAGCCTTGCGTCACGATTTTGAGCGCAGCATCGCGCCATTCAGTCTCGGACAACAACTCGCATGCCGACAACGCTCGCAGTTCTCCCAGGCTCACTTTGAGCAAAAACACGGGTGCGGCTACGGTCGGGGCCAGCGCCGGACCTGAACTGTCTATGACCGCGAGCGTCCCCCGGGAATGCATCTGATGCACGAATCGGGCATATACGTCCACCGGGACCCCTGGCGGCAGGCTACCGCTTAGCACAAGGTAGGCCGGCGCAGGCGATATTGTGCAGACACGGTCGATCAGACTTTTCCATTCAAGCTCTTCGACAGATGGCCCGGGGAGCACGAAGCGGAATTCGCGACCGCTCGCGTTCTCGCGCACGGAGAAGTTCTCACGCGTCTCCCCGGCAATCGGCACGCATTCGCTCGTCACATGCTCGGCGTTCAGCAGCGCGCTCAACATGCCGCCCGCTGGTCCGCCCGCAAGATAATAGGCCACGCAATCGCCGCCGAGCCGTTGCACGACTCGCGCGACGTTGATGCCACCGCCGCCGGGATCCCGTCGCGCCGGCGCACAGCGCAGCTTCTGCGTGTCAAGGACCACGTCGACCGACGTCGCCACATCCACGGCGGGATTGAACGTCACTGTCACGATGTCTGTCATCTCGATTCCCCTTGCGGCATCACCACGCTACGACCGCACCGTGCTGACGTTCGTGACTCTGACGCCGTTCGGCCGCGGCGACCCGCCGCTTGACGGCAACGAAGCTGTCGGGACTGACGGAGATCGAATCGATGCCGCAGTCCACCAGAAAATCCGCAAACTCGGGATGGTCGCTCGGCGCCTGTCCGCACAGTCCAACTTTGGCCTGAGCGTCATGCGCCGCGCCGATCACGCTGCGAATCATCCACTCGACCGCGGCGTTCTGTTCGTCAAAGAGCATTGCAAGCTCTGCGGAATCGCGATCCACGCCGAGCGTGAGCTGCGTCAGATCGTTGCTACCGATGGAGAATCCATCGAAGCGCGCAGCGAACGATTTGGCCAGGATCACGTTCGATGGAATCTCGCACATCACGTACACCTGGAGCCCCCGGTCGCCGCGTCGCAGGCCGTTTTGCGCCATGGTGGCCAGCACGCGGTCCGCTTCTTCGATCGAGCGGCAGAAGGGAATCATGACGATCACGTTGCTGAACCCGAGCTCGTCGCGCAAACGCCGGATCGCGCGGCATTCCAGTGCAAAGCCGTCGCGATAGCGCTCAGAGTAATAGCGGGAGGCACCGCGAAAGCCGAGCATCGGGTTTTCCTCATTAGGCTCGAACTGTGCGCCGCCCATTAGATTGGCATATTCGTTCGTCTTGAAGTCGCTCATGCGCACGATGACCGGATGCGGATGCAGCACTGCCGCGATGCGTGCCAATCCACTTGCAAGCTGGTCCACGAAGTAATCGGTCCTGTCGGCATAGCCCTGCGTGAGTTCCGCGATCCGTTGCTTCACGTCTTCGTCTTTGAGCGTGTCATAACGGGCGAGCGCGAGCGGATGCACCTTAATGTGGTTGCCGATCACGAATTCCATGCGCGCGAGGCCCACACCATCCGCCGGAAGACGCCACCAGCGCAGCGCGGCGGCAGGATTGGCAAGGTTGAGCATGATCTTCGTGCGGGTTTCGGGAATGGATGAAAGATCGACGTCGTCGACCTCGAAGTCGGCCACGCCCTCATACACGAAGCCCTCGCGTCCTTCGGCGCACGAGACGGTCACGTCCTGCTCGTCGTGAAGCACGCGGGTCGCGTTTCCCGCTCCGACGATGGCCGGCAGCCCCAATTCCCGACTCACGATCGCCGCATGCGAAGTTCGGCCGCCGTGATCCGTGACGATGGCGCTCGCGCGTCGCATGACGGGCAGCCAGTCGGGATCGGTTGTCTGGGTGACGAGGACCGCCCCATCGACGAACCGCCCCATATCGCGAATGTTCTCGATAATGCATACCGGTCCCGCGGCGATCGCCTCGCCGATGCTGATGCCCGTCGCGAGCCGCGCGCCTGCCTGCTTGATGCGCCAGCTCCGCACCGCGCCGGCCGCACGCTGCGACTGCACGGTCTCCGGCCGCGCCTGCACGATGAAGAGTTCGCCCGTGTCGCCGTCCTTAGCCCATTCGATGTCCATCGGTTGGCCGTAGTGTTTCTCGATCGCGCAAGCGCAGCGTGCGAGCTTCAGGATTTCCGCGTCGTCGAGCACAAAGGACTCGCGCTCATGCTTCGACGTCGGCACGTTTTTCGTCGGATGCTCGCCTTGCGCCGCGTATACGAGCTTGCAGCGCTTCGCACCTCTCTTCTTGCTGACGATGGGCGTGAGCGGCTCGTTCGCGAGCAGCGGTTTGAACACCTCGTACTCATCGGGCTCAACTGCGCCCTGAACGACATTCTCTCCGAGTCCCCATGAAGCGGTGATCAGCACCATGCGATCGAAGCCGGTTTCCGTGTCGATCGAAAACATCACGCCCGCTCCCGCACGGTCCGAGCGGACCATGCGCTGCACGCCGACGGACAAGGCTACCTTCATGTGATCGAATCCCTTCGCCTGCCGATAGCTGATCGCACGATCCGTGAACAGCGATGCATAGCAACGGCGGCAGGCATCGAGCAGCGCGCGGTCTCCACGGATGTGCAGAAAGGTCTCCTGCTGTCCCGCGAAGCTAGCGTCGGGCAAGTCCTCGGCCGTTGCGCTGGAGCGCACTGCGACGTCGCATTGATCTTGTCCCGATCGACTGCCGAGCGCTTCATAGGCGCTGCGCACCGCCTGGGCGATCGCTGGTGGCCAGTCGCCCTGAACGATCGCCTGGCGTATTGCGTCGCCAGTCTCCGCGAGCGAGCGCTTGCCCTGCGCCCATTGTTCGAGCAGGGACGAGATGGGATTGCGCAGCCCGTTCGCGTCGATGAACTTCCAGTAAGCATCCGACGTCAGCGCAAAGCCGGGGGGCACCTTGACCGCGACGCCTTGCAGCATCGACACCATTTCGCCGAGCGATGCATTCTTCCCGCCCACGCGTGCGATATCCGTGCGCCTCAGGTCCTCGAACCAGGCAATCTGCGAAGTGCAAGTGTCCATTTCCAGCTCCTTCCGCCTTGAGCGAGCGTGTGCTCTTAGATGCTCAGATATCCCTGGAAGAGCCAGGGTAGTGTCATACCTGAGCCACCTACCCTTTCCTGATCTTCTTTCGCCATGCATGTACCGACGAAGCCGGGACCGCCGTCCGGCGCGAAGACGGGTGAGAAGGTGAATGCGTCGTCGATCCGAACAGTGAAGTCGGGATTGAACGACGAGGGCGCGATGATCGACACCTGCCTGATCAGCGGCCTGCCGGTTTCGTCGGTCGAAGCGCCGCTCAGAGAGCAAGGTTGCTGCGTGCCTTCGTAGCGCGCGGGGAACGTGTACTCTCTGCCGCCGGCTTCGACTTTGCCTCCGGCCACGTACGTGAGCGACAGGCCCGCATGAGACAGACGCCAGGACGCCGGCGCGAGCGGTCCCTCAGGCCCGAAAGACAGCGGCGGATAGGCCCAAAGATAGAACGTCAAAGGGCTTGTCTTCTGCAGGAAATACTCGTTAAGCCAGTTCATCGCCTCGCCTCCGTCATGATCTGTCGGTTGATTCGGGCCAGCTTAAGCGTGAGCGCAGGCAAGTCGTTGATATGAGTCAATCGAAAGGCGCGGCAAGGGCCCGACTGGCGTGTGACTTGGGAAGCATGGCAGCAAGCGCAGGCAGACTGATCCAGATCAATCCCCAGACTGTACGCGGTGCAAGAATTGGACAACTCTACGTCACCCGCTTGCTTGCGCGAGCCCGTAGCCATGGCCAAGCCTCTTTTTCGTATCGGCGCCGTGCTCAACGCACCGGCTCCTCGACCGCTCGACAAGCCGCCTCGCGCGGTCGTCGATCTTCCCCAGCCGCAACGCTTTGGCGGTATCCCCTTGCTGGACGCGCTCGCTGCGCGCCGCACCTCGCGCGACTTCTCGGACGAACCCGTCACTCTGGACCTGCTCAGCGAGTTACTGTGGGCCGCCAATGGCATCAACCGCGACGCGGAGGGCGGCCGCACGGCGCCTTCCGCGCTGGGCGGGTATGAGATCGATATCTACGTGCTGCTTAAGACGGGTTCGTATCGGTATGAACCCGATAAACATCGGCTGGTGCTCGCGGCGCCATTCGATTTGCGCGCAACGACGGGTTATCAAGAGTTTCTGTCGTACGCACCCGTCGATCTCGTCTTCGTGGCGGACCTGAACCGCATGCAGGACGTACCGTCCCGCCAGCGCGAAAGCTTCGCGTACGCGAGCGCCGGCGCGATCGTGCAGAACGTCTATCTGTATTGCGCTTCGGTGGGTCTGGCGGCGGGTGCACGTGGCTGGATGAATCGAACCGCGCTCGCGGTCAACCTGAAGCTGCCCACTGGATCGACTCCGGTACTGGCGCAAACCGTCGGCCATTTCGCGCGCACACAATCAGTTCAATGACTTCGAAGTGGAACCGTTATGAACAGCAGACCCGAACGCCTTGCGGTGAATGTCATCCGCCTCGATCACAAGCGCCTCGCCGCAGTCACGGCAGCCATGTTGGAATTCGTTCGCATGCGTGGCGAAGACGGAACCGCCCCCGACCCTATCCTCCTGCGCGCGATGCTTTACTACATCCGCGAATATCCGGAACAGTTCCATCACCCGATGGAGGACCGCTTCCTCTTCGCTGCGCTGCGAAGCCGCACGGACGACTTCGACGACGTGCTGGACGAGCTGCAATGCGAGCACATAGAAGGCGACGTTCGCCTGCGCAATCTCGAGCATGCGCTCACGCGTTTCGAGCTGAAGGGCGAGGCGGTCCTGCTGGGTCTGCGCACACTGATGGAGCAATACGTCAATTTTTGCGCGAACCACAGGCGGGTCGAGGAGACGGTAATTCTTCCTGCCGTCGAGCGTTTCCTCTCCGAGAGCGACTGGGTCCGCATCGATGCGATTGTTGAGAACCGGTTGGACCCGTTTGGCGACGCGACATTCGAAGGCGAGAGCCTTGAAAGCCTCTATCGTCTGATCGCCAACGCGGTGCCGGCAGTCGCCGAAGCGCGCCAGGACGCATGAACACGAAAGCCGCGCCGACCCCGTCATCGCATGGCCCCACGCCGAATGAGTGTCGGTCATTTCGGTTGGTCCAGTACCGCGAGAGGCACGATCGAGCATACATATTCAGGTTGCTCGCCTCATTCGTATGGGTGGGCACTTGCGGGAGCGGTCTCGCCTTCACCACGCCGGAACCGACCAGGCTGGTCGATGAGCAACGCTGCATGTTCTGCCATACGGTCGACACACCTTTCCGTGCGCCGTCGTTCAGGCAGATTGCCGACCGCTACCGGGACGTGCCGGATGCAAGCACCATGCTGGAAAGAAAGCTGCGCCAAGGTGGCGAGGCGCATTGGGGGAAGATGGCGATGCCGTCCGCCGCTGGGAGAGGCGGCGGGCCGCTTTCTAGCGACGATGCCCGCAAGCTCGTTCAGTGGGTGCTGAGCCAGTGAAACTCACATTGCGCGTTCATACCGGGTTAGCGAGGCCAAGATGACGTTCAAGACGATTGTCGTTCGACTCGATACAGGCATCCACGCGGCGGTCCGGCTTGATGCCGCCGTCGCACTGGCCGAGCGCTTCGACGCTCATCTGCGCGGCGTGTACTCGGAATTCACGCTCGATCCGCGCTTCTACTATCAGGCGGACAGTGTGCACCGCTATAACAAGTCGCTCGTGGAGGTGTTCCGTGAGCGGCGTGAACGCGTCGAACACTTGTTCCGCGAACGACTTGCTTTAACGAAGCTCGCGCACGACTGGCTCGCAAGTGAGATGACCGAAGGGCCTTCGATCATCCACTTTGCACGATGCGCCGATCTCACGATTGTCGGACAGCATGACCCCAACGAACCGGACGCCTACCTTGCCGACCGCTTTCCCGAAAGCACGGTCATGGGCGCAGGCGGCCCGGTCCTGGTTTGGCCGCGCGAACGCGCGTCGAGTCCGCTGGATGGGACTGCGGTTATCGCGTGGGACGGCAGCCGGGAAGCCGCGCGCGCCGCTTTCGATGCGCTTGCGTTTCTGCGGCGCGCGAAACGCGTCAACATCGTAACGGTCCGTGCCGATGGCAATCCCTCGCTCGGGGATGGACGAGCCGCGTCGGACCTCGCACGAAACCTGATCAGGCACGCGGTGCATGTGAATGTCATCGAACTCTCCGTCCGGCGGGAGGCCGACGTCGAGACTGCGTTGACGTCCTACCTGGATTCGGCGAGCGCGCGACTGCTCGTCATGGGCGCCTTCCATCACGGCCGTGTGCGCGAAACCCTTCTCGGCGGCTTCACCCGGGCCGCACTGCGCGAAGCGGTTCTGCCGGTCGTGATGTCGAACTGATCGTGAACTGAGGGCAACTAAGCGTCCTATCTGGCGCGCTCAGCGAAGCAGATCGGCAAGTGTCAGTTGGATCGGCGTGTCGCTCGGACCTGACTCGGCGAGCTTGCGCGCCGCGACGAACAAGAAATGTTCCGGGTCGGCCAGGAAGAGATTCTTCATGCTGGCTTCGTCAATATGTCTGACCTCCAGCATCTCCTTGAACACGCTGGCATCGACGCGAAAAGCCTGCTGCCGTCCATCCAGACCACCGCTGAATTCAACGCAGTTAGCGTCGACACGCAAGTGTACATCGAGCGTCAAATCCTGAATCATGACTTCGCTCCTCGTCTGGGCTTCGATTCGCACGGCGTGCGATCACGCCGTGCCTGCGCAGTTTCAGATACCCGGCATGATCGGATAAGGAATCGTATGGTCTTCCACGCGCTTGACCCCGGGAACGCCTTCCGACGCAATGCGCATGGCGTCGAGCTGATCACTCGACCACACGGTGCCCCACAGATGCACAACGCCGTCGCGCACCACGATGTTGCGTCCGGGGAAAGCCCAGCCTCGCCCGGCAAGCTCGCCCATGAGCATCGCGCGAATTTCTGCATCGTTCGCGCCAGGGGCGCGGCCATCCGTGAGCGCGGATGCGAGCGCCTGCACGAGATTCGAGCGGCTCACGATGCCGACCAGCCGCCCGTCGCGCAAAACCGGAACGCGTTTGATGTGACGGCTCTCAAGAACCGCCGCGATGTTTGCGAGCGAGGCGTCCTCGTTCACGCAAATGGGTTCGCGCGTCATGATCTCGCCGACCGTGCGCGCATGCGACTTGATGTAGTCTCCCGCGCCGCGGTCGGTGCCGAGCATCTCGAGCCACCAGGACTGGCGGCCATGCGTCCTCTCGGTGTCGATTTCCTCGCGATGAAGCAAGTCGCCTTCGCTGACCATGCCGATCACGCGCTTGTTCGCGTCGACGACCGGTGCGGCGCTGATGCGATGCTGCATCAGCAACAGGGCCAACTCATGCACCGTGGTTTCGGGCGTCACGGAAACGACGGCGGTAGTCATTACATCGCGTGCTTGCATCATGGTCTCCAGGCGGTTCGGATATCGGAGCAAAAGACAGAAGCCAACTTTCAGTGCATCGAAAGCGAACTCGTCTCGTACGTGTCCACGATACCCGGCGCGCCCTTTGCACCGTTGACATGCATCAATGGCTTGCAACGTGGTCAAAGAGGACGCGCTGTCCCGGTACGGAAACAACGCAGCCTTGACCCGCATCAAGATCGCAGCCCCGATATGGAGAGACGATCTGCGTCACTCAGATGCTGACGAGGCAAAGCAATGCCAGCCCTCATGCCAGATACGCCGAATTGCAGCGGATTCACACCGCATCGCCACGACGGTCCGGTTGTCGCACGCCGCGTGCAGCAGTTGATCGATAGCCCGAGCTACGTCCAGGCGGACCAGGATGCGCAGTTCCTGCAGCGCCCCGAGATGTGCGGGTTGCGCCTTCAGCTCGATTACTGGAAAGCGGAAGAGCTGTTGAGAGCTCACGCGGTCGACCACACCATCGTCGTCTACGGCAGCACGCGCATCATCGAGGCCAGCGCAGCGCAGCTGCGGCTGGAGCATGCCGCGCAGCAGGCGGAGAATCATCGAGGAGACGAGCTGCTGCGCAACGCGTCCCTCAGCGCTGCACGGCTCGCCTCCAACAGCCGCTACTATGCGATCGCGCGTGCGCTCGGTGAGATTGTCGGCCGCGCGCAGGCCACCGCGACATTGCCCAAGCTCACCGTCGTCACAGGTGGCGGACCAGGCATCATGGAAGCCGCTAATCGCGGTGCATTCGAATCGGGAGATGCCAGCGTCGGTCTGAACATCACCCTGCCACACGTGCAGCATCCGAATCCGTACATCACACCGGAGCTGTGCCTGCGTTTTCACTACTTCGCAATCCGCAAGCTGCATCTTCTGGAACGCGCGATGGCTGCCGTGTTCTTTCCCGGCGGATTCGGGACCTGCGACGAGCTTTTCGAAGTGCTGACGCTGTTGCAGACGGGCAAGATCCGGCCTCTCCCGGTTGTGCTGGTGGGTGAGGCCTTCTGGCGCAAGGCGGTGAATTTCGACTTCCTGTTGCAGGAAGGACTCGTGTCCGCGGCGGATCTCACCTTGTTCAGCTTCGCGGAATCGGCGGCGCAGACCTGGGAAACCGTTAACCGCTGGTATGAATCGGCTCGTTAGAAGTCTGCGACCGCAATACCAGCGATTCCGCCGCGTGTTGCTCATTAGCCTGCTGAGGAGCGTCGCTTTCCATCAGTTGCCGCAAGGTGTCGTGATCGACGACTTCCCGCGCGAGCAGCAAGCGGGCGAGCTTTTCGAGTAGCGGCTTTCTGTCCCGAAGCGTGTGCAGCACCCGCTCATGCGCCTCCGCCAGCATGCGCCTGACCTCTGCGTCGATCAATTCGGCCGTACGATCGCTGTAGCGTATTGGATGACGCGGCATCGCGCCGGGGCCGGGAAACACCTCGTCGTCGCCGAACGTCGCCAGACCCAGTGCCGGACTCATCCCGCAACGCACAATCATATGGCGCGCCAGCGCGGTCGCCTGATCGAGGTCGTTCTGCGCGCCCGTGGAAACGTCTCCGAACATGATCTCCTCGGCCACGCGGCCGCCGAGCGCCGCATCCAGCCGATCGAGCAATTCGCTTTCGCGCAACACGTACCGATCCTCCGTCGGCACCTGTTGCGTGTAGCCTAGCGCCGCGACCCCGCGCGGAATGATCGACACTTTTTTGACGGGATCGCAATGCGGCCGAGACTGCGCAACCAGCGCGTGCCCCGCCTCGTGAAAGGCGATGGTCAGCTTTTCGCGCTCGCTCATGACGCGGCTCTTTCGCTGCATGCCCGCCATTGCGCGGTCGATCGCTTCGTCGAAGTCCGCCATGTCGACGGCGGCCTTCTCCAGCTCGGCAGCATGGAGGGTCGCTTCGTTCACGACACTGGCGAGGTCAGCGCCTGCGAAACCGGGTGTGCGAGCGGCCAGTTCCGCGAGATCCACATCATCCGCGAGCTTGACTTGCCTGACATGCACCTGGAGGATCTGCCGCCTGCCATTGATATCGGGGCGATCGATTGCAATATGCCGGTCGAAGCGGCCCGGCCGTAACAGGGCGGGATCGAGAATTTCCGGCCGGTTTGTCGCCGCCAGCAGGATCACACCCGAGTTCGGCTCGAAGCCGTCCATCTCCACGAGCAATTGATTGAGCGTTTGCTCGCGCTCGTCGTTGCCGGCGACCACGCTCGCGCCGCGAACTTTGCCGAGCGCGTCAAGCTCGTCGATGAACACGATGCACGGCGCGAGTTGCTTCGCGCGCTCGAAGAGGTCGCGCACGCGGGCAGCGCCAACGCCCACGAACATCTCGACGAAAGCGGACCCGCTAATCGACAGGAAGGGGACCTTGGCCTCTCCCGCCACCGCCTTTGCCAAAAGGGTCTTGCCGGTGCCCGGTGCACCGACGATCAACACGCCCTTGGGAATTTTTCCGCCCAGCCGGCGGTAGCGCTCCGGGGTGCGAAGAAACTGAACAATCTGCTGCAATTCGGCCTTCGCTTCGTCGATGCCCGCGATGTCGGCAAACGTGACGCTGCTTTGCTGTTGTTCATAGAGGGATGCTCCGCTCTTGCCGACCCCGCTCAGGTCTTTTAGTCCACCCATTCCCTTGAAGGCGTAGCGCCCGAAAAGGTAGAACGCCACCAGTGGCAGCATCCATCCAAGCAAGCCGATGGGCCAAGCGCGTTCGGCAACCCCGGCGTAATGGACGTCGGTCGTCTTGAGCTCTGCGGCAAGCGTGTCGTCACCGATACGCACGGTCGAAAAGCGGTAAGGCGCACCTTGCCTGCGCAGCGCCAAAGCGTCGGCCTCGGGTAACCGGGCGAGCGCTTCCGGTGAGCGGATCGTGCCATCGATTCGCGTCGGGCTGATCTCGAGATTGTCGACCTGAGCGGTGCGCAGCAGCGTCTGGAAGTCGCTGTACGAGATCTCCCTCGCGCGCGTATTGAACAACGCGAGATCGCTCAGCAACAGCACGAGAAAGCCGTAGATGCCAATCATCAGAATCGCTTTCGATATCTCGAAAGGCCGCTTCCTCATGGTCCATCTCCTCCGTTGGCGAACGCGTCGAAAGAGCATGCCGCACTGAGCTCCAAGTGCTTCTGATGTAAATCAAGGCAACGAAACACCAGCGATAACCGCATTTCGCTGACCTGGATCAAGCCGATAACTGGCCGATGAGGTTTGAATAGCGGCAACCGTCCTCGTCCAAGAGCATTCGACATGATGTCTTCGATCCATCCCTGGGTACGCGGCGAGGGCCGCACCGAAGTGTGCTTCCGTTACATCAGGAAGCGCCATCCGCGTCGTGCCTACGACGTATATGTTGCGCTCCGCGAAGACCCTCGCCTTGGCGAAATCGATATTCGACATGCAGCTTGCATGCTCGACGACATGCCGTCCTTCACATCGGGATTCCTCTCCGTCTCGCGGCTGCGCGAGATTTCGGGATTGATTGGGCTCATAGAGCGCGTGATGAGTCGCGACCGCTCTCGCGTGCAAGCCGGTGCGCTCGTCTTCGGCGGACATGTGTCGTTTCCGTTCCAGCGACGCACCGAGGTTGCATCAGCGAGGACGCGGCCTCGACTGGACGAGCGCCGCCGCTATCCGTCTCGCAAGCACTCGGGGGCGATCGGTGGGTCCTTCGGCGAACTCGCGCAAGCCGTGCGGCACGCACCGCCGCGCTCTGAACGCTATCGCCGGCACGCGTGAAGAGCGTACCGTGCGGGATTGTGCCAAGCCTCGATTCGACGCAAACCGAAGGGCCGGGAGACTCATCGTGAGCCTTTGCAGTCCGCCGCAGATAAAACTTTCCAGAGAGAACGCAAATGACTGACACCCTTCTGCTTTCCTATGAACCACTGCCCGAGGCACGACCGTCCGCCGTGAGCGGCGAAGCGGCCGATATCATCGAGCTTGGATCCCCCGACATCGACGCAGGCGCCCCGCTCATGACAGCACTGTCGCGACGCCGAAGCCAGCGCACCTTCAATGAGGAAGCGCTTTCGACAGACGTATTGGGCGAACTGCTGTGGGCCGCCAACGGAATCAATCGCCCCGAGACGGGCGGGCGCACCGCGCCGTCGGCACACGCGTTCAACGAGATTGACGTGTACGCCGCGCTGCCCGGTGGCGTCTATCGCTACGATCCGCAAGGGCACCGGCTCATGCTCAAGCACGCCGTCGACGCTCGCAACCTCACGGGTTACCAGGATTTCGTCGGGGCGGCGCCGCTCGACCTCGTCTATGTGGTCCAGATGTCGCGCCTCCTGCAGATTCCACCTCAGTTGCGTGAGGCGTGCGCGGCCGTCGCAGCCGGATGCATTTCGCAGAACGTGTCGCTCTATTGCGCATCGGCCGGGCTGGCCACGGTGGTGCGCGGCTGGATCAATCATCGCGTGCTTGCTGATGCCTTGCGGCTGAACGAGGACGAGGTGCCGATTCTCGCGCAGACTGTCGGCAAGCCTGCGATCCGATGAGGATCGCGGCTGCCGAACTACCGAACTACCATGTCGCGCGGCGCTTACATAGCAGCCGCACGCGTTACAGAAAGTTGGCCCACGCTTCACACGAGACTCGCAAGCATGCTGAGCGCCCTCCGTCTTCTCGTCTTTTTCACCGTCTTCTCAGTCGGAGCTGCTTATGCAGCCCAGACCGAGTCTCATGTGGTAATTCTTGTCTACCATCGCTTCAGCGATCACGTCGCCGACTCCATGACCGTGCGCACACAGACATTTGAAGCCCAATTGCGCTTATTGAAGGAGTACCGTTATCAGATCGTACCGCTGCGCGCGGTGCTCGTGTGGCTCGAGGACCCCTCCGCCGTGCTGCCCGCCAGAGTCGCGGTGCTGACTGCCGACGATGGACATCGATCGGTCTACGACGTGCTCCTCCCGATTGCCCGCAAGGAAAGGTTGCCGGTGACACTTTTTGTCTACCCGTCAGCCATCTCCAATGCGGACTATGCTCTGTCCTGGGAGCAAACGCGCGCGCTCGCGCAATCGGGTTTGTTCGATATCCAGTCGCACACTTACTGGCATCCGAACTTTAAGCACGAACGCGAGCGGCGCAGCCCGTCTGACTACGTGCGCTTCGTGAGACAGCAGTTGGAGATGTCCCGCCAACGCATTGAGGCTCACACCCGACAACCCGTGGACCTGCTCGCGTGGCCCTTTGGCATTTACGATGACCAGTTGATGGCGCTCGCATCGCAGGAAAGGTACGTTGCCGCTTTCTCGCTCGACGCGCGGCCCGTGCGCCGTGGCGATTCGCGACTTGCTCTGCCGCGCTTCATGATCGTCGAAGCGACCGGTACAAAAGGGTTTGCACGGCTGATCTCCGATACCGCCGCGGGCAAGCAGCCATGATGCGCATGGCTCCGGCTTTCATGACGAGGCTGCGCATGAGCACGTTGCTCGTTTCGATTTCGGGATTCGTGGCAATCAGCTTCGGTGGTTTCGCGTGGGCGCTCACTGGCAACGTCATCGACGCACGTACGCACGCACCGATTGCAGGCGCGACTGTGGTGGCGTCAAACGAGTCGTCGCTCAGCGACGTGAATGGCGACTTTGCGCTCCACAGCTCATCGACTCGGATCTCTGCTCGCGCGCCCGGGTATCGTCGCGCCGACGCCGAGGCCAGCGGCAACGGTCCGGTCACGCTGGCGCTCGCGCCATTCCGTCCGAAAGCCGTCTACCTTTCCGCGTATGGTATCAACAGCGAATCCCTACGCAGACCGGCCCTGGCACTCGCTCGCAGCACCGTCATCAATGCATTGGTCATCGATGTGAAGGACGATCGCGGCTTGTCGCCCTACCGCAGTGCCGCGCGAGAGGCGATCGGCGCGACGTCGCGCGCGATGGTGCATCTGCCCGACTTCAAGCGTTTTTCCGCGCGACTCGCTGAACTCCGGGGTACCGATCTATACCTGATTGGACGCATTGTGGTCTTCAAGGATGATCCACTCGCCGACGCTCATCCGAACTGGGTCGTACGAGATGCATCTGGCAGGCCCTGGCGCGACCGAGAAGGACTGCAATGGACTGACCCGTTCTCGCACGACGTATGGCGGCACAATCTGGACATTGCGGAAGAGGCCGCACGGCTCGGCTTCGATGAAATCCAGTTCGACTACGTGCGCTTCCCGGATGCCAGCGGCTTACGGTTTGCGCAATCGAACTCACGATCGAACCGTACTGCTGCGATCGTCGGGTTTTTAAGTGCCGCGCGCGAGCGGCTCACCCCTTACAACGTCTTCGTGTCCGCCGACATCTTCGGCTACGTCTGCTGGAATCTAGACGACACCTCAATCGGCCAGGAGATCAACACGCTCGGGCAATCCGTCGACTACATTTCACCGATGCTCTACCCTTCGGGATTCACCTGGGGCCTGCCCGGTTGCGTGAACCCTGTTGCCGATCCGGCGCAGATTGTCAGACGCTCGCTCGCGGAGGCCAAGCAACGAACCGGGTTACCGGGCGTGCGATTCCGACCCTGGCTTCAGGCGTTTCGCGACTACGCCTTCGATCATCGGGAATTCGGCGCGCAGGCCATCCGTGCGCAGGTTCAGGCCGCCGAGGCGGCCGACACGGACGGGTGGATGCTCTGGAACCCGAGAAACCGTTACGACCCGGCCGAATTGCCCCGCTGAACATTCTTCAAAGCCCGTTCTTCGACTCGGCGCCCGGTGTGATTTCTTCATGCTGGTCGCGCACCAGCATCAAGGGAATCTTGGCGAGGCTGGCTACCCGGTTGGCCACACTGCCGAAGAACGCGCGCGCCACGCCACGCCTGCCGTGCGTGCCCATCACTATGAGATCGGCATTCCAGCGTTCGGCGTCGCGCAGCAGCGCATGCGAGACATCGTCTGCGCTGATGTCGGTGCTGACAAGATTGGCCGAAACACGGGCGCGCGTCACATTGCGCAGCGATTCGAGGCGCTGCGCCGCCTCTGCGATGGCCAACTCGCCCTCCTTGACAAAGGCGTCTTCGAGCAGCGTCATCGGCACGAAATCGCTGTAGCGCACCGCGCGATCGACGACATAGACCACGCGTATCGCTGTCTCGGGCGTTGCAAGCAAAGCGCCTATGTCCACGGCAGCAGACGACATCGGACTGCCGTCGACCGCAAACAAAATGCGCTGAAAGCAATCCTCGCGCGTACTTTCATATCCGTCCGGCACGACGACCATCGCACAGGGCGCGAGCTGGCTAAGCCTGTCGGTCACGGACGGATCGAGCCACCTCATCAGGCCATGATGCTGCCGGGTGCCAAGAATCATCAGGTCAGCGTGAGCTGCTTTAGTCATCCTGGCGAGCGCATGCGCGACATCGCCCTTTTCTTTGGCAAGATCGATCACTTGCCCCCGCACGGCGGCAGCCGTGTCTGCAAGCGCACTGCTGGACTCGGTGATCGCGCGTTGCGCGTCGTCCAGCAATTCCCTACGCGCAACGCTCAGATCCAGACCCGAGAGCGCCGCGTGCGGCGCGAGCGGCCGCGGATCCAGCGCCACAGCGGCGATGGTCAGTTCGACGCCGTGCTGCGCGAATCGCCGGGCAAACCTGGCCGCGCAGTGCGATGCCTCGGAAGAATCGACGCATAGAACGATGCGTCTGAAGCCGCTTGTCTGCGGCAGCACGTCTTTATCTGTTTCCATTGCTCCTCCCTTCGCGCTATGCGCAGATCTATCACGCCAGCCTAACGTTTGGCTCTTTCGGAGCCCATGACTCAGATCAACCAAGTCGGCACATTCGGCTCGATGCGGGAATTTGATCGGAGTCAAATCCGGGCAGGTCAACGCGAGTACCTTCACGCTCATAGACGAAACACCTTCGGAGACATCGTGCGACTCACGTTTCTTGGCGCGGCCGAAACGGTCACTGGCTCGAAATACCTTCTGGAGCATGAGGGTAAGCGCATGCTCGTCGACTGCGGCCTGTTTCAGGGCACAAAGAACCTTCGTCTGCTCAATTGGGCGATTCCAGCGTTCCCGGTCGATTCGCTAGACGCGATCATCCTCACGCACGCCCATCTCGACCATTCGGGCTATCTGCCCGTGCTCGCACGCGCGGGATACCGCGGACCCGTCTACTGCACGCCCGGCACCAGCGATCTGTGTGAAACTCTGCTGCTCGACAGCGCGAAGCTCCAGGAAGAGGAAGCGTCATTCGCGACGCGCCATGGGTTCTCCAAGCACCACCCTGCTTTGCCGCTCTACACACTCAAGAATGCGCAGGACGCGCTCCGGCTGCTCGTGCCGCGCGCCTTTAACGTGACGACAGAGCTTGGTCCGAACGCGGCATTCCGGCTCCTGCCCGCTGGACATATTCTTGGCGCGGCGAGTATCGAGTTGCGGATCGGCGGCCAGACGCTGCTATTTTCGGGCGACATAGGCCGGCCTTGCGATCCGCTCATGCGCGCGCCTCAGGCACCTCCGCGCGCAGATGTTCTCGTCGTCGAATCGACCTATGGGGACCGTCTCCATGCGACGGTCGACCCGCTGGATGAAATCGCTGCCGTGTTCGCTGATACGTTCCGCCGTGCGGGCGTGGTGGTCATTCCTTGCTTCGCGGTTGGACGCGCGCAGACGCTTCTTCACTCGATCGCTTCGCTCAGGGAAGCCGGTCGCATTGCGCGGGTGCCGGTGTTCCTGGATAGCCCCATGGCCACCAGCGTGACGCAGACCTACGTTCGCCACGCCAGCGACCACCGTCTTACGCGTTCGCAACTGGAAGCGATCGAGCACGTCGCGACCATCGTGCGTAGCGTGGACGAGTCGAAAGCCGTCTGCGCGCGCAACGGGCCCATGGTCGTCATTGCCGGCAGCGGCATGGCGACGGGAGGCCGCGTTCTGCATCATCTCAAGGTCTTCGCCCCGGATGACCGCAACACGATCCTGCTCGTTGGCTATCAGGCGGCTGGGACACGTGGCGCTGCCCTGGCGGCACATGCGCCCACGATCAAGATCTTCGGCGAATATGTTCCGGTTCGTGCGCACGTCGCCTCCCTCGACTCGATGTCGGCCCATGCCGACTATGCCGAATTGCTCGACTGGTTGCGCGGCATGCCCGAGGCGCCGAGCCGCACCTTCATCACACATGGCGAACCAGCTGCGGCAGACGCGCTCAGGCGCCGGATCGAAGAGACGCTGCACTGGTCCTGCTCGGTACCGGTCTACAAGCAGAGCACGGAGTTATGAGAGTGTCGCCGTGGCGGGTCTTCTCCGGTTACGAAACGAACCGAATCTGGTGAATTATCACCGATGTTCCGCGCCGCTTTTCTCGTTTTACGCGCCTTGCACGCGGAACTCGCCGTTCGAAGCTGCGGCCTTATCAAGTGAACTCAAGGTTGTCGACCACTGCCGTCACGCCGCGCGTCGCCCAAGCCGCACCCCGGGCAGCATCTCGCTCTGAGGCGCTGTCGACCTTGCCGGTAAGCGTCACGGTTCCGTCTTCCACCTTGATGTTGATGTGTTTGGCCTCGCGCTCGGCATGACGTTTGAGCGCGCGAGAGATCGCATCGCCAATATCTGCGGCGGCACGGTCCGCTCGCACGCAAATCACATTCGTTACGCCGGTCACCCCACGCATATGAGCTATGCCACGGGTAAGGAGATGGCTTTGATACGCCCAATCGACATCTCCACGCAAACTGACATGGCCCTTCTCTACTTGCACCGATACCGCGCCCGCGGGCAGCCCCGCCGTCCAGCGCAGCAAGGTGTCGACCGCGCCTGCGATGTCAGCGTCATTTCGCACCTCGTGATGAGGCAGCCGGACCTCCATCTCGACCACCACGGCGCGCACGCCCGAGACGCGACGTGCGGCGTCCTCTGCCGCGAGCTTCTCGGCGTAGCTCGCAGGATGCCCCGATAGCGTGATGATGCCGTTCGCGACCTCTACGCCAATGTGGGTCGCGACCACTCCCGGCGTCCATTCGAGCTCTTCTTCCACGTCCTGCTTGATCTTCCAGTCCTCTTTCATGAGTCGCACCTCCATGCTTCGATCACTGGCGCGCGAAGGCCGCGCGCCTGCCCTAGTCGTTAGTTGATTTGCAGACGCTTTTGGTCCGCGGGTGCCTTCTTCGGCAGCGTCAGCGTCAGGATGCCGTCCTGATACTGCGCACTCGCGCCGGCTTCATCGATCGCGCTACCCAGCGAGAAGGTGCGGCTCACTTCGCCGGCATAGCGCTCACGGCGAATCACGCGCTCGCCCTCCTTCACTTCCTTGTTGCGCTCAGACTTGGCATGAATGGACACGGTGTTGCGGTCGAGTTTGACTTCGATGTCCTTCTTCTCGACGCCGGGCAGTTCGGCCTTCACTTGATAGGACGCGTCCGTCTCGCTCACGTCGATCTTGACCTGGCCCAGGGGCGACTCCTCGAGCGAGAGGCCGCGCAGTGGGCGGAATAGTCCCTGGAACATCTCGGATACGGGTTCGATGGAAAAGGGATCGAAACGGGTCAGATTGCTCATGACAACCTCCTTGAGAGCACAGCTGAAAAGTGACCGATCGGTGTCTAACGATCAGCTCGTGTTTGGACTCCACGTTGCATGGATGGAGTACCGGACCACTGTAACTTTCTCACCCTTAACCCGATTGACCTGAGTCAAGCAAAGACGGGCAAGGGGGCGATGAATCAAGCGTTCTGAATGGCTTCAAGCGGCCGACGACGCGACAGCAGAACCGGCACTTCCGCCAGTTCGGTCACGCGCCCGGAAACGGTGCCGAGCATCCACCGCGCAACGCCGCGCTGCCCGTGGGTGCCCATAAGAATCGCATCGGCTTTCCAGCGCGCAGCTTCCCGGACGATCGCATGCGCGACATCGTCCCCGACCTCCTCGGTGGGCACAAGCGCCGCGTCGAACGTGAAGTCTTGCGCGCTCCAGGACTGCGAAAACACGCTGCGCGCCTTGGCCAACGCCAACTGCCCTTCGTCACGAAACGCTTCCTGAAGCGACGCACGCGACGCGGTGTCCGTTCCTCTCACCGATCGATCCACGACATAGATCGCTTTCACGAGCGCCCCAGGCTCGGCAATCCTGAACCCTGCTCGCAACGACTCCAACGAACCGGGGCTGCCGTCGACAGCGCACAGAAGCCGGTTGGGGCGTGCGATCAGATTGCGCGTGTGCTTCTCAGGCAAAACCAGCATCGAGCAATAGGCCGTGCTCGGCACATCTCGCGCCGCGCGCTCGGTCCACTGCAGGATGGAGAGGTGCTGGCGTGCGCCGAGCACCACCAGGTCCGCTCGCCACAACTGCGCGGCATTTGTGAGCGCGTGAGCCGCGTCGCCCCCGCCCTCAAAAAGATCGGCGACTTGCATGTCGACGTCGATGCCCGCGTTCTTCAGGCAAGCCTGCGCGCGGCTCACGCTGGCCTCGACGCCGCGCTGCAAGTGCGCATGTGCGGCGCTTAGATTGAAGAACGCGAGCGGCGCATGCGGAATCATCGCGCGCGCGTTTTCGAGCAATCCGATAATGCGCACTTTCGTGTCCGCGTCGGCGAGTGAGGTGATTAGCGCGGCGGCATCGGCCCAGTCTTCGGTCGAATCGATGCATAGCATGATGCGTCCGAAGGACGCACGTTGCTTGCGCGAAGTTGGCGTGTTGCTCATACGATCCTCTATGCTCACGATTAAAGTGAAGGCCGCGCAGCCTCAATGCATGTGCATGCCCCCGTTGACCGCGAGATCTGCGCCTGTGATGAACGCGGCCTCCTCGGTGCAAAGAAATGCAACGAGCGCCGCAACCTCTTCCGGGCGGCCAAGCCTGCCCAGCGGAATCTGCGGCAAGATTTTTGTGCGCATGACCTCCTCGGGGACAGCCTGGACCATCGCGGTCGCGAGATAACCGGGTGAGACAGTGTTTACCGTCACGCCTGCCTTCGCCACTTCGAGCGCCAGCGCCTTGGTAAAACCGTGAAGGCCCGCCTTGGCGGCCGCGTAGTTCGCCTGTCCGAACGCCCCGCGCGACCCGTTGACCGAACCAATATTCACGATTCGTCCGAAGCCGCGTTCGACCATCGCACCAATGAACGGCTGGGTCATGTTGAAGAGCGCATCGAGATCGGTGCGCATGACCGCATCCCAGTCGGCCTTGGTCATCTTAACGAAGCGCGCATCGCGCGTAATGCCAGCGTTGTTCACGAGGCAATCGATCGCACCGAACGCTTCGATCACCTGAGTTGCACAGTGCGCGCACGAATCGAAATCGGTGACGTCGACTTCGTAGGCGCCAAATTCACGGCTGTTTCCTCGCTCGTTTTTGAGCCACGCTTGCATGTGGTCGTTGCGCGGCGAACACGTGACCGCGACGCGATAGCCCTTGTCATGCAGCGCTCGCGCGATAGCTGCGCCCAAACCGCCCATGCCGCCGGTGACCAGCGCGGTACGCTCATGCGACATGCTGATCTCCCTTCGCGCGCGTCTCAGACTCGTCGTCGCGCATGACTGCCAGCGGCATTAACTCCGCTATGTTTCCCGCTCCCACGAACCGACTCGCTTGTCCAAGCCACGCCTGCTGCCATTCCATCAGGCTCTTGGAAAACACCTGGGTCACTGCGTCTTTTTCCGACAATTCGAGGCCGATGGATTCCTGCGCGAGTGACATCATCTGCGCGACGTAATCGCGCACGATCGTCTGAGTCGAGGCCGCGACATCGTTCCAGCTACTACATGTGGCAAGGGCATCCCGCTCCTGCGCCACCGTGCGAGCGTCGAGCTCGATCTTTCGCATCTGAATCGCGCACAGGTGCATGCGCCAGTCGTTGGCGAGCTGCACCCAACGCAGGCCGAGTCGCAGGTTCTCACGGGAAACGTCAAATGGCTGTTCCGGCTTCATCTGCATGACACACCCTCCCCTTTGCCGTACACGGCGCGGCAGGCGCTGTGCGTACGCCCCGACTGTATTCTCAGACGAGCCTGCACCGTTGATCCAAATCAACGGCACCGGGACTTCGTCGGTCCGCCTGCCGTTGACGTGGATCAATCGCGGTGAATGAAGTCGGCTCAAGCTAGGGCAGACCCATCCAACGTCACCATCCGAGGCACGTCATGCTTTCGAATGTCTCACACGATCTCTGGAGCATCAAAGAGGCCGACCTTGCTCCGCTTGCGGACGCCGCCGCGAAGCTGCGTTTTGCGCTCCATTACGCGGTCCTTGCCCCCTCTAATCACAATGCGCAGCCATGGCGCTTCATCGTCGACGGGACGAACGTATTTCTGTGCGCCGATCGCACCCGCGCGCTGCCCGTCGTCGATCCTTACGATCGCGAACTCATCATCGGATGCGGAGCGGCGCTCTTCAATTTGCGGGTCGCGTTGCAGCATCTCGGCCTCGGCTACGCGATCACGTTATTGCCCGATCAACTCGACCCGGACGTTCTCGCCCAGGTGCGTGCTCTCCAGGGCGCGCGCGATGCGAGCCTCGCGCCGCTCTTCGACGCCATGACCGAGCGCGTCACAACGCGCGAAGCGTTCGACATCGAGCCCGTGCCGATGAACGTTCAGGATGAACTCGTGCAGGCCGCCACCGCGGAAGGTGTGGAGGCCCAGTCCATCGCATGGGCCGCCGCGCAGGAAAGCATTGGCGAACTCGTTGCCCAGGCGGATCGCGAGCAATTCCGCGATCCTCGCTTTCGCCGCGAACTGGCAAGCTGGATCCACTCGAGCCGACGCAAGGACGGCATGCCTGCGTACTCAGCGGGCGTGAGCGCCTTGCTCGATTTCGCTTCGCCGATTACATCGTCCGTGCTACGTACATTCGATCTCGGATCTGGCGCTGCCGCGGCCCACCGGCGCCTGGTCGAACATTCCCCGATGTTGCTTTGCATCGGCACCGGCGAAGACAATCCCGCGGCGTGGCTCGCTGCCGGGCAGGCGCTCGAACGCGTCCTGCTCTCGGCGGTCAGGCGTGGACTGTGTGTCTCGTATCTGAATCAACCGATTGAGATCGAAGCGCTTCGTGACGTGCTGCGGCGCGAAACCGGCATGGCGACGCTACCTCAGTTGCTATTGCGCATCGGACGCGGGCCGAAGTGTCCGCACACGCCGCGGCGCGCGATGTCGGAAATGGTGGTCCTGTGAGGGATCGAAGTTCGAAGTCGCGCGCCTGGCTCAATGCGCTTCTTCCCCGTACCAACCACCCCCGAGCGCCGCAAAAAGCGCTACTGTGTCCTGCAACCGCAGCGCGACGCCCTGCAGCCAGGCGATCCGGGCCTGATGGCGCTGGCCGTCGGCGACTAAAATCGACAGGTAGCCGACCGTGCCGGCTTCGTAGTCCGCCTGCAGGAGGCGCAGCGCCTCTTCCGACGTGGCGAGGGCGCGCGCATCGGCATCGAGCGCATGGGCGTCGTTTTCCAGCGCGCGCAGTGTATCGGCGACCTGCTCGAAGGCCGCCAGCACGACCTGCTCGTATGCTGCGCGCGCCTGCTCGTAAGCGTCGATCGCCGCGCGGCGCTCGAACCAGAGTGTGCCGCCGTGAAAGAGCGGCGCTGTCACGTCCGCTCCGGCTGACCACACCTGTCCGTTCTGGCTCAAGAGCGCGCCCATCGTCCGATTGCCGTATCCGCCGCCCGCAGTGAGCGTCACGCTCGGAAACAGATTCGCGGTCGCGACGCCGATCTTCGCACTCGCAACGTGCAACGCGGCCTCGGCCTGCCGGATATCGGGCCGTTGCCGCACGACCTCCGACGACACCGCGCGCGGCAACAGCGCGGGCAAGGCGATATTCTCCAGCGACATATCGGGCGCGTCCCATTGCGACGGCAGGCTGCCTGAGAGCACCGCGAGCAGATTGCCCGCCTGCTCCCGCCGCTGCATGAGGGCCGGGATCGTGGCTTCCAATGTCGCGCGTTCGTTCTCCAGCGTCAGCACTGCCGAGTACGCCGCGACACCGGCCGCGACCTGGCTGTGCGTGACGCTCACCTGCTCATCAAGCAGCGCGATCATTTCGCGCGTGGCGGCGACCTCGTCGCCATATGCGGCGAACGCAATCATCGTATTGACGATATTGGCGCTCAGGGTCAGATAAGCCGCTGCCAATGCATGACGCTGCACGTCACTCTGCGCGCGTAATGCTTCGAGTGAGCGCCGCTCGCCGCCCCAGATGTCCAGCGCATAGCTGACCTGGGCGGACAGGGTGAAGAGATTAAAAAGCATCGGCGGCTCGTTCGAGCCCACGCGCAACGGCGAATATTTTTGCCGCGACGCGCTCATCGATGCGTCGATTTGCGGATAGAACACCCCGGTGCCGGCGCGCATATCGTCCTCACTTTGGCGCAACGCGGCTTGCGCGCTCGCAAGCGTCGGATTCGCGACGAGTGCATCGGTCACGACGCGGTCGATAGCAGACGAGCCGAATTTCGTCCACCAGTCGCGCGGAAGCGTCGCGTCGGCAGAAAAGTGCTGCGACGCGCCCCCTGCGTCGATCACGTCCGCCACAGGCGTGCCGCGCTCGATGCGCCCGACGCGCGGTGCGGGGGGCTCGTGGAAATTGGGGCCCATCGTACAGGCCGGGAGTGCGCACAGAAGCGCGCACGCGCCGATGCAAACGCCGCGTCGAACCGCGCTCAAGAATCTCACGAATTCATTCCGCCGCGATATATACATCGACCATTTGTCCGGGATAGAGGCGTACGCCCTGGGGCTGCACGATGCGAAAGATCACCGGCAGCACGCGCACGTCTACGCGCTCCGAGCGCTGATCCGACAATTGGATTTTCGGTGACACGTAAGGCTGTACGCGCATGAATTCGAGCGGCGCCTCAATTTTTGTGCCGCGCACGAACATGCGAGCCTTCAACCGACGAAGCTCGGGCAGCCGATTGATCAGGATCTCGTCGACGTAACAACGCACCGCGAGCTTTTCCGGGCCGCTCCCCAGCACGGCAACAGGCGACTGCCCCTGGGTGTAAGACTCGTAGACGCCCTGTGGGGACACGTATGCGCCCTGCGCCGCGTTGATCGAGAGCACGATCCCATCCGCCGATGCACGCACCACATACTTGCTTAGCAGTGCCGCCGCCGCGGCTTGTGCGCGGCGTAACGCCTCAACCTGCTTTTCTTGATTGCGGATATCGTAGGTCCACGCCCCAGCCTGGATCAACCGGTACTGGCGCGCGGCGACATCAAGATTGGCCTGTGCCACCTTCCATGCGTTTTGGGCGTTGTCCATCGCGTCGCGGCTCACTGCCTTGGGATCGATCTCGAATGCGCGGCGCTGCTTTTCATACTGGTCTTGGGCCATCTTGAGGCTTGCCGCCGCCGCAACGACCTGCGCTTTCGATACTTCCAGCGTCTCCACACGCGGTTGAGCACGCAGTTCGTCCAGCAACGCCTGCGCCGCATCCGCCTGCGCCGTGGCCTGGGCACTGGTCGCACGCTGCACGGTATCGTCGATGGCAATGAGGGCATCGCCGGTATGCACCGCCTGGCCTTCGTGCACGAGAATGCGCGTAACCGGCCCGGACACTTCCGGATATACATTGACGTTCTCGCCAGCGCTCTGCTCACTCTCAACGATCCCGTTGGCATACACGCCGCGCGCATATGGGTTCGAAGCCGGATCGAACACTGGCGGCTGCGGCGGCTGCTGAATGCCGTACACGTACGCCGCGAACATCCCGGCGACGAAACCAGCGAAAGCGAGCAGGAAGAGGATGATCCGCTTCATCGTGCGCCGCCCTGCTCGATGTGAGTCAGCCGCCCGTCCTCCATCTTGAGAACCCGGTCGGCGTATTCAAAAATGCGACTGTCATGCGTCACGATTACGATGCAGCGATGTTCGTTGAGTACATGGTGCTTCACGAACTCGATGACGTTGCGACCGGTGTCACCATCCAGCGACGCGGTCGGTTCGTCGAGAATGAGGATGTCGGGCTGCCCCACGATCGCACGCGCGATTGCGATGCGCTGCTGTTCGCCGCCCGAAAGCTTGACCGGCGTGAGACTGGCGCGATCGGCAAGCCCGACGATCTTCAGATAGTCGAGCGCCTTCGCTGTCGCATCCTCCCATGGCTGGCGCTTAAGAATCAGTGGAATGGCCACGTTCTCCACCGTCGTGAGCCGACCGAAGAGGTGATAGTCCTGAAACACGAAGCCGATGCGCTTGAGGCGGAAATCGGCCAGTGCGTCCTTTGACTGCTTCCATAGATCGACGCCATCCACCACCACGTCGCCCTCGTCGGGTCTCAAGATGCCCGAAATCACGCTGAGCAGCGTCGTCTTGCCACTGCCCGATGGACCGACGATCAGCAGCATCTCCCCGAAGTGTGCCTGCATGGACACCTGGCGCACAGCATAGGTGCGCGCGTCGCCCTCCCCAAACCACTTCGAAACCGCACGCGCATCGATGGCAATATCCGACATGGCTAACCCCGAAAAACATCGAAGGGTTCGATACGCAGCACGCGCCGCACGCCCAGGTAGCTCGAACTCGCCGCGATCACGATCACCATCACGAACGCAAGCGCCAGATTGCCGAAAGAGATGATCGCCGAGTAATCGGGAATGCGCATGCGCGCCAGGGTGATGAGTCCCGCGCAAAGCCCGACGCCGAAGCCATAACCAGTCAACGCGGTAAACGTGGCTTGAAACAGGATCATCGCCACCAGTTCATGACCTTTCGCGCCGATTGCCTTGAGCGCGCCGAATTTTTCGAGATTCTCGAGAATGAAGGTATAGAAGGTCTGCCCGGAGATCGAGAGTCCGACGATGAAGCTGATCGCCGTCATCAGCAGGATGTTGGTACCAAGACCGGTCTCATACTTGTAAAAATCCGCGATACGCTGCATGAACTCCCGCTTTGTGTAAGCAAGATAGCCGAGCGCATGCACCACCTCCTGGATGTGCGGAATGTCCGCCTCGGACCTCGGTTCGACGAGGATATAAGAGGTGGTGAAGCGGGCCGACGGAATGTATTCGACCGCGCGCTTATAGGTCGTGTACAGGGTCGGCGAGCCGAACAGGCCGCTGCTTGCCACGGTCCCGATGCCGACGATCACGCCGCGATGGTCGTTGAGTTCAAAGTCACTGCCAAGCGTAGGATTGCCGAGCTTATGGAACTCCGGATCGTTGATCGCGATGAAGCCGTTTTCCGCGTAGATATCCTCGATTCTTCCCTGCTGCATGGCGGGACGGCCATACAGGCTCGTATCATCGAGGCCGATCACGGTGACGGCCTGATAGGCGCCGTCGCGTAGTTTGACGAGCGCCCCACCGGAATAGAGCGGCACCGCATACTTCACGCCGTCGATGCTGCGCACCGCGTCCAACACATAGTCGGGCATGCCGATGCTGCTGGCGATCGTCTGCACGCCGGGGTCCATGACCCAGACCTTGGCTCCGATGTTGATGACCGTAGACGACGAGCGGTTCAGGATGCCTCTGCCTCGCGCGCGCGACGTCGTTCGGCCCATCTCGCTGCAATCTTTTAAGCGCCTCGCTCGCTTCAAGTCCGGATGCCGCGCTCGACATGTGCGCAAGCGCCTCGTCGCCGTCGAGCCGCGCGATCTTCCGCAACGTCTGCGGCGATTCACCCGCCCGCATCGATGGCGAACCTTGATTTAATCGACGTGCCGAGCGCTTGAGAAAGCTGAATGTCTGCAGGAAGCCGAGCATGTTTGCGTCCAATGACACGCACCGTGTGCGAGCACGGCAAGCGTCGCATTACCCAGCACTTCACGATTGATGCACATCAAGGCGATGCAACCGGGGGCTCAGGCAGCTTTGTCGAGGAACACGCAGGTCAGCTGGAACTGGCGGGCGATGGACACGAGTCGTTCGCGCCACTCCCACACGCCGAAGACGTCATGCACATTCTGCAGGCAGCTGAGAAGCGCGACAGTGCACGAATCGTCTACGTCGATGCGAGCCCGCCTCAGCGCACGGCGCAACGCTGCCAGACCGAGCTCCATATAGTCCGGCCGCCCGGGCACATCCGGATCGAGAAAGCGCACCGGCACACCTTCGATCACACTCGCGTAGTCGGCCGGGCGGATGAAACTGCCGATCGGACATCCGCCGCATCCGCCGCGATAAGCTGCGCCACCACGGGGCAACAGGGCGGCGCTACGCTGCGTGAACAGATGATCGACTGCACGGTCGAAGATCTCTTGTCTCGACAGAAATCGCTGGCTGGCCATTTTCGACTCCTCTACCGTGAAGGGCGCCCGGATCGGGCGGTGCAGTCAAGGCGTTGGGCCCGATGTTCGGGGTGATGCGTGCGCCTCGTGTGATCTCAGTATCGGCGAGTCAGAGGGCAAATCCAATCAGGAACGGCGGAAGATGATGTGAGCGCGCGGCCGAATCTGTAGGGAAGAACCTACACGCGTATCGGCCGATAGCCTTCTCCCGGGCAAGCTTTAACGCACGGCGTGGAAGCCGGGCTGGCCGATTTGCTCGGGAAACTGCACCACTCTTTTGAAGCGTGGCGTGTCGAAGCCCATTTGATCGAGCCTCGCGAGCAGAGACTGATACGCCTCTGCGCTCATGTCGGGGCGACGCGAGAGTACCCAGACGAACTCCTTGTCCGGTGTTGCACGAACCGTGTACTGATAATCCGGGTCGACATACACCGTGAGCACGATGAATTCGAATGGCCACAAGGGACGCACCCGCCAAACCGAATTTTGCGTGCCGTGCCCGGGCTTCGCGATGAACGTGGTGCCTGTTTCAGGTTGATCGAAGCCGTGTTTGCGGCCAACGACGGCATCCTCGATCTGCCCGTCCGGGCGCAAGGTCCACACGGCGCAGCTTGCCACGTAATCACGCTCATCCACCATCGGCACGTTCGCGATTACATACCAGCGACCCATGTAGCGCGGCAGATCCACGGGCACCGGTACGAGAATGTCGTCCGCGTGCGGGTTCCGGTTGACGGGTGCGTCAACGCATCCGAACACACCCAAGGCGATCACGCTGATCAGCACGCCACGAAAAAATCGTTTCATCCAACCCTCGTAAAGGCAATCCTCGATTGATTCGGACCATGCTGGCGTCAGCTTGGCACGGTCAGCTTGACGTGAGTCAACCGATCTTCGACTCCGCCGTGATGTTGACCTGAGTCAAACGAAAGCACCGCTTCCACGCGCACAGTCGTCTTCCATCGAAATGTCTTGCGGAGAAGAAGGAATGATTTCGCACCCATTTGGCAGGTTGTATCGGATCCGCCGCCTTCGCCACGCTCCGGGTGCGGCAATTGCGCTTGCCTCGATAGGCTTCGCATGCTGGCCTTCTTATGCAACGGCACAGCCCGATGCGCCGGACGCGGCGTCGAGAGAGCATCGGATGGTGACACCGGAAAGCACGGACCCGTTCGTCGCGAGGCGCAACGCCGACGCTCAGGCGAACGCCGAGTACCGTGCGTCGAAGCAGCTCTCCAAACGAGAACAGCGCACTGCCGTATCCGAGGCCAACGCGCACTACAAGGAAGAAGTTGCCAACGCCCGCATCAACCGCAAGGCGGACCGTGATGCCGCCAACAATGCACTGAAGGCAACGGAATTAGAACACCCAGACGCGCCGACGCGCTCTCATTGACGCTATGACCGAAAACTTCGGGGCACGACGCAAGCACCGCCGGGGACGGCATCATCTGCGCGCAGTAGACATGGCAATGCAGCGGTCCGCAACCTATTCACACCCGGCCGGACGCATCGAGCGAATCGAGACGCACATCTCGATCGTTTATCTGGCGGGGCGCTTCGCATACAAGATCAAGAAGCCGGTCGATCTTGGATTCGTGGACTTCTCGCGCGCGTCGGCACGCTCGCGCGCCTGCGAGGACGAGTGCCGCCTCAACCGAAGGCTCGCGCCGCGGATCTATCTGCGTGTCGTCCCGATCGTGCGGCGCGCACGTACGCTTCGAATTAAAGGCGCGGGGGTGGTGGTCGAGCATGCGGTGATGATGCGCCGCTTCGATGGCAAGCTAATCTTTGCGGATCTGATCGACACCGGCGCACTGGACGGCCAGACCATCGAGCGCACGGCAGGAGAGATCGCAAGCTTCCATCAGCGCGCGCCTCGCGCACCGCCGCGCCGTGCGTACGGGGCGAGCGATTTTTGTGCGCGTCAGCTTCGCTCGGTACTCAACGATCTGCGCACGATCGCGCCGGGGCTCGTATCCGAGGATCTCACGGACTGGTGCGAGGCGGAGCTAGTGCGCCTTGATGCGCACTTCGAGCAACGGCGGGCGCAAGGTTTCGTGCGCGAATGCCACGGCGATCTCCATTTACAGAACATTGTTTTGCACGGTTCGAGGCCCTTGATCTTCGACTGCATCGAGTTCGACGCAGGCTTGCGATGGACCGACGTAGCGAGCGATTTGGCCTTCCTCGTCATGGACCTCGAAGCGCATGGCCGGGACGACCTCGCCGCACGCGCCCTGAACGCATGGCTGAACGCAACGGGCGACTATGCCGGACTCAAGGCGTGGCGCTTCTATGTCGTATATCGAGCGCTCGTACGAGCGCTGGTGGAAAGCTTGAAGCGGCACACTGACGATGCCCGAGGATACGTGCGTACAGCGTCACATGCGGCGTGCGGCGGATCGCCGGTTCTCCTCTTGTGCCACGGCTATTCCGGCTCCGGAAAGTCCGCGGCAAGCGCTGCACTCGCGCATATGATCGGCGCGGTGCGGATCGTCAGCGACGTTGAGCGCAAGCGCCTGACACCTTTCGCTGCGCCGCGGGCCGGGCCGCTCCCTCGCGAAGCGTACGACCCTACGTCCATTGACCGACATTACGATCATCTGCTGGAGTTGACCTGCAACGTGCTTGACGCAGGACTGGCCGCCATTGTCGATGCGACGTTTCTCCGACGCGCGCACCGCGAACGCTTCATGCAAGTTGCGAGCGAGCGAGGTATCCCCGTGCTGATACTCGACTTCTGCGCCCCCAGAACGACCTTGATCGCGCGCGTCGCCATGCGCGCTCACTCTAAAGACTCGCTTTCCGATGCGGGAGTGTCCGTGCTTGAGCTTCAGCTCTGCAATGCGGAGCCTTTGGATCGCGACGAGCAAGGGATCACGGAGACCATTCAGACGGACGTCGACCTGGACGCATTCGAGAAGCGTGCATTCTGGCAGCCACTGCTGGCTCGGATCCGCTACCTCAAGGGTGGAGCAACACCGACCAAAAGGGCTAAACGCTGATCGTGTTCGAACCTTTGAGGCGAATCCACGTCATGCCTTCGCGCAGCCCTGCGAGGATGGCCTCGCGCTCGTTGTTGTAAGTGTGCGCGTGCTTGAACCGGTGCATGAACCGTCCGCCGTCGGCGTTGCGCTGTTCGACGCTGATTGAGCATTCGATGCCTCGCGGCGTTTGCTCAGTGCTGCAACTGACGGTCCAATCGCTACCGTCGATAGATCCCTTGAGCGACATGTCGGTTCTCCCTAGAGTGATTCCAAAATCGTCGCAACGTGCGGCCCGTCATCGTTCCAGGACATACGTACCGGGCGCGTCAATGATTCCGGCGCCCATGCAACGTGCATCGACTTCGCCACTGGACAGTGCCCGCAGCCATTGCGACCATAGCGGCCACCAGGAGCCTTCCACAGGCTGAGATTCGGTTAGGAACGTCTCGGGGCTGCGGTACGCCGCACCCTTCGCTCGGGTAGCGCTACGATAATGGCGCCCGGCGTGCCCCGGTTCCGAAACGATGCCCGCGTTGTGCCCGCCTGAAGTCAGCACGAAAGTGAGCGGATTGTGCGTGAGCAGATGTAACTGGTAGACCGAGCGCCATGGTGAAACATGGTCGCGTTCCGTGCCGATCACGAAGGTTGGCTGCTCGATGTCGGATAAGGCGACGGGCGCGCCCTCTACGCAATAGCGTCCTTCGGCGAGGTCATTGTGAAGAAACAGCTTCGAGAGATACTCGCTATGCATGCGGTAAGGCATGCGCGTCGTGTCGGCGTTCCAGGCCATCAAGTCGTTCGGTTTCGATCGCCGACCCAGGAGGTATTCGCTCATCATGCGTGACCAGATCAGATCGCGCGCATTGAGCAGTTGAAAGGCACCAGCCATCTGTGCGCCGTCAAGGAAGCCTTGCTCCCACATGAGAGCATCGAGCGCGGCGAACTGGCCCGCATCGATGAAAACGCCGAGTTCGCCTGGCTCGCTGAAATCAGTCAGCGCTGCCAGCAATGTGACGCTGGCGAGCCCCGCGCTTTTGCCGTCGCGCGCGAGCGCCGCCGCCGCAATCGCCAACAGCGTGCCGCCCAGACAATAGCCGGTCGCGTGGACCCGCGCGTTTGCGCTTCTCGATCGCACCTCGTCGAGTGCTGCGAGCAAACCTTTCTTCAGGTAGTCGTCCAGGCCGACATCACGCGCCTCGTTGCCTGGATTGCGCCACGATATCGCAAATACGGTGAAGCCCGCATCGACGAGAAAGCGGATCAGAGAGTTATGCGGTTGCAGATCGAGCACGTAGTACTTCATTATCCACGACGGCACGATTAGCACCGGTTCGCGCGCCACCTGTGAAGTCTCAGGCGTGTACTGAATCAGTTCGCACAGCGCATTGCGCCATACGACCTTGCCTGGCGTGACGGCGACATTCACGCCAGGCGAGAACGGTCCATGTCGCTTGTGCTGTCCGCGCGAACGCTCGCCAAGATTTTCCAGATCTTCGAGTAGATGCCGCGCACCTCTCGCGAAGTTGGCGCCACGCGTATGGATGGCCGCTTCGATGACGGCAGGATTGGTCCACACGAAATTGCTTGGCGAGAAAGCGTCGAGCACCTGGCGCACAGCGAAGCGCATCACGTCTTCGTGATGCCGCTCCACCCCGAGCACGCCCGTCGTGGCCTGGCTGCACCATTGCTCGACGCGTAGAAACGCATCCCGATAGGCGGAGAACGGCCAGCGGTCCCACCTGTCTGATCCGAACCGCGGATCCGCCTCCGAACGCTGCTCCGCACCGGCGAGCCCCTTCATGGCCTGTTCCGACAGTTCCAGCCATTTGCCCGGCGAGATCGCGAAATGCAGCGCCCAGTCGAGCCAAGCGAGACTCAGAGACGCGGGCGAAAGACCCGACGTGAGCGCCGCGAGCACGGCATGGGTCGAGCGATCGAACGCCCGCATTCCGGCATCGCCGCGTGGCAGATCGACACGACACGGGTCGGTTGGTCGGCTCGCATGCGTGTCGGCGAGAGCACCGTGGCCCGCGACAAGATCGGGAATATTGGCTTTCATCGTTGGCTGAGCATCGAACGCTTAATGGACGTAACGCACTGACGCGCCGGACACGCCGACATTACTGGTAGCAAACTCCGCGCACTTGAGCCAGATCAAGGCAAGCGGCGATCGACGTCGCGATGTAATCGTTTGATTTGGGTCAACAGGCATCCGGGGTGATGGCCGCAGACTCGATCTCACGCAATGACGCATCGCTTTTCGATGCGACCCGCTTCAGGAGCCCGCGATGAGCTACAGGAGCATCGTCGTCCATCTGGATGCCAGTGAGCGCGCCACGTATCGGCTGGACAGCGCCCTCTCGATCGCAAAACGCTTCAAAGCACATCTCGAGGCGGTCTACGCCGTATTCACGCCGGAATTACGGGCTTTTGGCGTCATGGCAGGCTCCGCCGGCTGGTCCGAAAAGCTTGAAAGCCATCGTCAGGAGCGTTGCCGTTCGCTCGAACGGCTCTTTCATGCCGGTCTCGCCCGCTTTGGAATCTCTGGAGACTGGATCGAAGAGCGGTCGCGTGCGCGTGAACAGGTCGCCCGACACGGACGGTGCGCGGATCTTGTCATGGCCGGGCAGGACGATCCGAATGACCCGGAAACTTATATCGCCGATCATTTTGCCGAGACGCTTGTCATGACGGCGGGACGTCCGCTGCTGCTGCTTCCGTATTCGGGCGTGTTCCCGACGGTGGGCGACAACATTCTGGTTGCCTGGAATGGCAGTCGGGAAGCCACGCGAGCGGTGCACGATGCGTTGCCGTTCCTGCGCGAAGCCAGGCAAGTCACACTCGTGAGCATCGATGCGATGAGACGCGAGCAGGCCGGCGCCCGCATCCCCGGCGCGGATATCGCGTCGACGCTCGCGAGGCTCGGGGTGCGTCTGACCGTCCGTGAAACCGATGGAATCGACGAACCCGCCGACACGTCCGTTGGCGATTTATTGATCTCGGATGCGCAAAGCGTCGGGGCGAATCTCATCGTCATGGGCGGTTACACCCATGCACGCTGGCAGGAAGTCGTGCTCGGGGGCGCTACGCGATCCATGCTGCGCTCAATGACGATGCCTGTCCTCATGTCGCATTGAACGAAACTTTTTCCACACTTCGACGAGTCCGCCATGTACAAGCGAATCCTCGCGCCGATCGATGGCAGCATCACTTCCGAACACGCGTTCGACGAGGCGATCAAGATCGCGCGTGCAAACGACGCCGAGCTCCAGCCGCTCTATGTCGTCGATTTACAGCCCGTCGCCTACGACGCCGCAGTAACCTTTTACCCTGATATTCGCGAAGCGCTTCTCGAAGAAGGCAAGCGACTGGGCACTCAGGCCGTGGAGCGCATGGCGCGCGAAAGTGTGAAAGGTACGCCGCGCGTGAGCGAAGTCGAGCTGACGGGCGATGACATCGCGCAACGCATTCTGCAATGCGCGGAGGACTTCGGCGCCGATCTCGTCATCATGGGTACGCATGGCCGGCGCGGCTGGCGGCGTCTCGTACTGGGCAGCGTCGCGGAGCGTTTCGTGCGGCTCGCGCATTGCCCCGTCATGCTCGTGCCAGGACGGGAGGCGGAAGAAAGCGCAGAACGCCACGAGGGTGCGCCGCAAACGGCCGAGTGACCGCAACGCACCGCGCGCGCAGACGCCTTTGCCCTCCGCGTGCCGCAGATGCGGATCTCGAAATATAATGAATTCGTCATTTCCTTAACGTGCGGTCCTTCGGCAGCACGCGCGGACGGCTGATGTCCGTTCGTCCAAGGCCAATATGAGCAAAATTGCAAGCCACAGCTCCGCGCAAGCGAACGGTTCGGCCGTCTCCCACGACTTCTCGAACCGGATGATTGCATATGGAATCCTCGCGGGAGCGGCGCTCTTCGGCGTGTGGTGGATTGGCATCCAACAGCTTCTCTCGATGTGCCCCATTGGAACCATCCCTACGTCAGCGCGCGCGTGGCTGCTAGTGGGAGCAGCAGTGTCCGCCCTACTGCTCGCGAGCCTCATTGTTGTCCTTGGCAGGCAACGCGCCGCGCAGTCGAGCGTCGATCGAACACGCATGAGCCACGCACGGCTCGACAGCATCATCCGGTCTACGACAGACGCCATCATCACCATCGATTCGGCGCAGCGCATTCTCCTGTTCAACCCGATGGCGGAGCGTGTTTTTCAGTGTGCCGCAAGCGACGCCATCGGCGGCCCGCTGTCGCGCTTCATCCCCGAGCGCTATCGTGCGGCGCACGAACATCAGGTCCGGCAGTTCGGCAAAACCGGGGTTTCGGATCGCCAGATGGGTCCGCAACGCGTCTTGTTCGGACTGCGCGCCGACGGGGAGGAGTTTCCCATCGAGGCATCGATAGCGCAGGTCGAAGATGACGACGAGAAGCTGTTCACGGTGATTCTGCGCGACGTGACCGAGCGCGTAAAGGCGGACGCAGCGCTCAGGCAGTCACGCGAGGAGTTGCGCGCGCTCTCTGCGAATCTCCAGGACGTTCGCGAGCAGGAAAAAAGCCGGGTCGCACGCGAACTGCACGACGATCTAGGACAAACGCTCAGCGCGCTCAAGATGAACGTGTTCGCACTGCACGCACAGCTTGGCACACATACGTTGCTGAATGAAGACGTCGGCAGCCAGCTGCAGCACATGGTCGGTCTGATCGATCGCAATATCGCCTCGCTCAGGCGCATCGCGGCGCAACAGCGGCCAGTCATGCTTGACGACCTCGGATTGCAGGCGGCGATCGACTGGCTTGTCGACGATTTCATGCAACGCCACGGTATCGACGTCGAACACAGCGTCGAGACCGGCGAAATTGCGTTCAACGCAGACGCAGCGACGGCGATTTTCCGTATCATCGAGGAAGCGCTGACGAATGTCGTGCGACATGCGCATGCGAGCCGTGTCGCTCTGTCGCTGCGTGCCGACGGCGACAATTGCGTGCTCCGCATCGGCGACGATGGCATCGGCGCCTCGGCCTTACCGGCCGCGAGCAGCAAATCCTTCGGCCTGCTCGGCGTGCGTGAACGGGCCAACGCACTAGGCGGCCGGGTCTTCATCGATTCAATGCCGGAAAACGGCTTCGTGCTGACAGTCGTCCTGCCACGCGAGGCGGTGCGAGACAAGGAAGCGCAACCATGACCACGAGAGTGCTGATTGCGGACGATCACGCGATGGTGCGCGACGGGCTTCGCCAAATCCTCGCGAACGCGACTGGCTTCGAGGTGGCCGGCGAAGCCAACGACTCCGCAAGCACGCTAACTTTGGTACGTTCAACGCCAGCTCAGGTCCTGGTACTTGATCTGTCGATGCCGGGCCGAAGCGGCATCGATTTGCTCAAGCAGATCAAGGACGAGATGCCCGCGCTGCGCATTCTTGTGCTCACCATGCACGCTGAACAGCAATACGCCGCACGGGCGTTCAAGGGGGGCGCGTCGGGGTATCTGACCAAGGAGAGCGCGAGCGCGGAATTGCTTGCCGCCATCACCAAGGTCGCCGCGGGCGGCGCTTACGTAAGTGTCGCGATGGCGGAGCGCTTCGCACAGAGCCTGACCGAGCCTGCCGACGCGCTGCCGCATCAACGCCTGTCGGACCGAGAATTTGAAGTTTTTCGCCGTCTTTGCGCAGGCGAATCCATCAATCAGATCGGCGAGGCGCTCTTTGTGAGCGCGAAGACCGTCAGCACGTATAAGGCGCGCATTCTGGAGAAGATGCAAATGCCGCACGAAGCGGCGCTTGTGCGCTACGCGGTGCGTCACAAACTTTTCGACGACGACACCGACGACGTCTGAGTCCCGTAATCATTGACGTGTCAGGATTTTCCTACACGCCTGCCGAAATCCCTACCGAACTTTCCGCGATCGCCGATTTATTTTCGAGATGGCAGGGCCAATACTTCGATGCATGGATTCATCCGCCGCGCATCGAGACGCTGAGCTTTCCCGCAATTGGCTCGTACGCGCGAACCCCAGTTCGACAGGAGACACAGCATGTTCTCAGTGAACGAAGGCAGGTCCATCGTCCAGCGCTCTGAAGCACCGGCATCGCGCCGCGCCTTCCAGATAGCGGATACATCTCGGTCTCCCTCGGCACGCAACAGCGTGCGATGTTCAACATGCTCGATGCAGCATGCCTGCATGCCAAGCGGACTTTCGTCTGACGAATACGAGCGGCTCGATGAGATCATCTGTTCGACGCGGACCGTGCGGCGCGGCGAGACGCTCTATCGGTCCGGGGACGACTTCCAAAGCGTCTACGCGGTGCGCAGCGGTTGCTTCAAGACGGTGATCGTACATCGTGACGGGAATGAGCAAGTGACGGGCTTTCATCTCGCCGGTGACGCACTCGGGCTCGACGGCGTAAGCTCGGACCGCCACGGCTGCGATGCAATCGCGCTCGAAGACAGCGTCGTCTGTATCATCCCGTTCGACCTCCTCGAACTGCTTTGCCGCGAGGTCAAGACAATTCAGCACCACGTACATCGCTTGATGAGCAGCGAAATCGTGCGCGAATCCAATCTCATGTTGCTACTCGGCACCATGACGGCCGAGCAACGGGTCGCAGCATTTCTGCTCAACATATCGATGCGGATGAAGGCACGCGGCTACTCGTCGGCGCAGTTCGTCTTGCGGATGACGCGCGAGGAAATCGGCAGCTATCTTGGCCTTAAGCTGGAGACGGTGAGCCGGATGTTCTCCAAACTACAAAAGGCGGGCGTGGTCGATGCACGTGGCAAGGAAGTGCGAATCCTGGATCAGCCAGCCCTCGAAAACGTGTGAGCACGCGCAGTGCTGTGCGTCGTCACTCGGCGACGCGCAGCACTGCCGCTCCAACTACTCTGCCTTCACGCAAATCCGCGAGCGCCTGATTCGCCTCGACGAGCGGGTAGACCTGAGTCTGCACGCGCAATGGTATATCGGTCGCGTACCCCATGAAGTCCACGCCATCAGCACGCGTCAGATTGGCGACGGAGACGATGCGCCGTTCACCCCAGAGCAGCGAATAAGGAAAAGACGGAATGTCGCTCATATGGATGCCGCCGCACACGACCACGCCGCCTTTGCAAACCGCGCGCAACGCCACAGGAAGAAGCTCGCCGGCCGGAGCGAAGATCAGCGCGGCGTCGAGTTCGTCGGGTGCACGCTCGGTGCTGCTTCCCGCCCACGACGCGCCGAGTTCTAATGCGAGTGCCTGCGCCGCGGTGTCGCCGGGGCGCGTGAACGCATAGACGGTACGGCCTTGATGATGCGCCACCTGCGCGACGATGTGCGCAGCGGCGCCAAAGCCATAGAGACCGAGCCGGTTTGCGTGACCCGCCATGCGCAGCGTCCGAAAGCCGATGAGCCCCGCGCACAGCAACGGGGCCGCTTCGAAGTCAGTGTAGCGCCGCGGAATATGCAGGCAAAAGTGGCTATCCACGACCATGCGCTCGGCGTACCCGCCATCGAGGGTATAGCCGGTGAAGTCGGGGTTGTCGCAGAGATTCTCCCGATCACTGAGGCAATACGGACAGTCGCCGCACGTGTGACCCAGCCACGGCACGCCGACGCGATCACCGACTGAGAAGAATTCCTGCACGCCGGAACCGACAGCGGCGACACGACCGACAACCTCGTGGCCGGGTATCACCGGGCGCTTCGGATGCGGCAATTCGCCATCGACGAGATGTAGATCCGTCCGGCAAACACCGCAGGCCGTCACGTGGATAAGCAACTGTCCCGGACCTGCGACCGGTTCCTCGACTTCGGCTGCCCGCAGCAGCCGATCGGCTCCCTCATAGAGCATGGCTCGCATCATTCGCCTCCCGGCACGTACGATCCGTGCTGACTTCCATCCCCTGCCGGATGACCTTCCTTCAAGGAACGCCCATGCCTGGGCTCCATGTCGGCAGCCGTGCCTTTCCCACTGAATCGGAAATATCCGCTGCGAAGCATCACGGGTCTGCGCCCGACGCTGGTTAGCAATTGTTCGGCCGCCCCTTGTATGACCGCGCGATTGTTCTCGAACGAGCGTTGTAGATCCTCTTCTCGCCAGGACGCCGCACCGAAGTGATCCTCGAGCGCTTCGGCAGAAATCGTGCATTCAACGCTGCGGTCGTCCACCAGAGCGGTAAATAGGAGCGCTGGCTCATCGCTGAGATACACCGGCGCTTGCGCGAGGAACGTGATTTTCATGATGATGCTTCCTGTTATAGCCGAGGGCTCGAATACGGCTTCAGTGTTCGCGCCTGGCTCATGAGATGCGTTGATGCAGGTCAACGATCTAGGACGTGCACGCTCGCATCATCACAGTGTCCCACTTCCGTTAATGCGCTATATGCTCTCTCACCTTCCTCACGGCCCGCGGGCCCGATCACATGTCGTACATGCCCGACACGTCGCGCTGGCCGCGCTTCTTGGTGCGCTGCTGCTGGTCGCATCGCGAGCGCTCGCCCAGCCGGAGCCGACTGCCCTGATCGATCAGCAGCATTGCATGTTCTGCCACACGAACGACGCGCCGTTTCTCGCTCCGTCGTTCCAGGAGATCGCCAACCGATACCGCGACGACCCGCATGCCCACGTCATGCTTGAGCACAAGCTCCGCGTGGGTGGCCGGGCGCATTGGGGCAACATGGCGATGCCGTCGCCCGCCGAGCGCGGCGGTCCGCTCTCGCCCGAAGACGCGCATACGCTCGTCGAATGGGTGCTGCGTCATTGACTCTCTTACAAAGGAAATCGGCTATGCGCATCACCATCAAGCTCGATGCTTTCGATCACACCAGCGACTCCGCTTTCGCCGTACTCTGGCTCGACCGGGAAAACGGCCGCTGGTCCCGTGAAGGCCATGATTGCCTTGACGTTCCAACGTGGGGAACGTGGAAGTCCACTTCCAGCGGCACGCAATTGTTCGGCCCTGACGCATCGAACGCTGCGTTCACGCTTCACGGGCTACGGCTGGGTACACCGCGCAGCATGCACACGGCTGTAGGCGCGCCCGAGGCCACAGCCCACAAGGAATGGGAATCGCAAAAGGGCCGCGCCGATTACTTCGGATGCGACGCAAGCAGCGAACCTCGCTCATTGAGCTCTGGGCACTGGCATGTCCAGTGCATCGATCGCGAGAGCACCATTGCGGAGCACGAAGTTTTCTCCGACGAGCCCGACACGATCAACGACGGCAGTGCACGAGCCGGCAATCCCGGATCGCTAGCAACGTAAGATTGTCTCGGATCCGCGCAAAGGCGCTTACCCATGCCGCCTTTGCCGAAGCAGGCGCATGGCATTTTCGAATGCTTGATGGATAGCCACCCCGACATCTGCGTCTGAACCGCGTTCGATGGGAATCAAATTGAATTCACGAGTCACCAGATCAAGCCTGGCATCGTACCGTCGATCCCCCGACGCGTCACGATACGCTTCGATCGTGAGATGGCAGTTGGCGATGTCTTGCGCTGCGCGTTCGAGGCGCACGAGCTCGACGCCAGCGTCGCGTTCGACATCGTTATCACCGACGAAGCCCTGATAGGCGATCTGCATTCCGAGACCCATGACGTTTTTCTCTCCTGCTTACTGCTTTTGCCAGATCGCCTTAAAGACCTGGCGTTCGACGCGCACTTCGCGCGCCATCTCATCGTCGCCTTTCACCACTGCACTGAATTGACTCACGTCAACTTGTGTGCGATCACCCGGCGTCGCCCGCCGGCCCCGCAACGGGCGCCACGACGAAGCCACGAAAATTCGTCTCGATACTGCGGATTTGAGCGGCGCATTGCGCATAGAGCAAACCAGGGCCACCGTCCATTCCGTACATACCCTTGCACATGCCCTTGAGCCTGATTCGCGCGCGCTCACTTCCCGGTCCTGCTGGCGTGCGCGTGGCCCATAGGTAGACCACTCCTGCTTCGAGCGGCCGCCCAGTTTCGATTTCCGACTGGTCCGCACGATATATGCGCGTAGCGGAATAGCGCGCAACATACTGGCGCGTGCGTTCCCAACGTTGCGTACATTCGTAGGTTCCGGAACAGTCGACTGAGGCAAACTCTCGCGCCTGCATAAGCGCCGACTCGGTCTGCTCGAATCGATTCCAACGCTCCTCCGATGCGCACGCGCACAGAGCTGCCAGCAAGATTGCGTAGATCGCCCGCTTCTTCATCCTGAGCTCCATTCTTGTTGTCATCGTTAATGAAACGACGATACCGACGCGTGACCGTTCACGGTTGATCTGGCTCATCGAAGCGCACCGCGTCCGAGCAAATTTATCGATGTGGGGGCCTTGCCTTAACCGCTTCCGGATCTTCGGACTCGTGCGCGCTGCGCGCGAGGAGTTCGTGCAATATGCGCAGGTCATCCCGGATGCCGGCGACTTCGCCTTCCAGCCGCTTGATGTCACGATGCATGTCATGACGAAGCTGCTTCTCTTCCTCTCCGATGAAAAGCGCCGCAATGCTTGCGAACGTGAGCGACAACATGCCGTAGCCCAACAGGACGGTGAATACCGCGAACACACGCGAGGCGGGCGTCGTCGGCGCGATGTCGCCGTAACCGACCGTCGCGCTGCTTTCGAAAGCGAGCCACAAGCCGTCCGCGTAGGTGTGCACACGCGGCTCAAGCCAATAGAATCCTGCGCCCGCGAGTAGCAGCAGAGCAGCCCCGATCGCCAGCAGGATCAACAACCGGTGAGGTACAAACAACGACCGCAAAGCCAGCACGATCCTGAGCGCAAGCGCACCCATGAACGACAGCCTCAGCGCCCATTCAAGCACGGACCACGGCACCGCTCCGCCAATGACGCTGAGTAGCGCGGCTATCGATAGCACCGCATCCAGCGCATTGCGGCGCAGGAACTTCGACCGATGCCGGGTCAAGGCGAGCATCCGGCCGAGCACGGCCAAGCCTGTGAGGCCTGCCGCGACATAGAGGCAACGCGCCACAGCAAGCGCGACCGCAGGACCGATGAGTTCAAGATAGAACGCGGGAACGCAAAACTGAAGCGCCGCAAATAAAGGCCAGTGCAGGCGTTGCCACGCGCGCACCGCAGCGGGCGCGTCGTGAGGCTCGACACCGTGCGAGCCGAGTGTGCGAAGCCAATGTGTCATCGTGCAGTTACCTGGTCCTGTCGTGCCGGTCGAAAGGTTCGCGTCGTGCATAGCCTCGCACTTGGTGGCGATTGCTCCGTTGACGTGGATCACGACTCGTACGCAAGAAAATCGCACATGTCTGCGTGCGCGATTGATCTCCGTCAATCGTACGTGGGAATCCCCCGGTACCGTCATTCGGTGTCACCAACCGATCGTCGGGCCCCGTGAACCTTCACCTATTGCGCAACCGAACCTTCGCCGAAATTTCGCCTGGCGACTCGGCCTCGTTGACACGTCTCGCGACGCGTCACGAGTTCGACGTTTTTACAGCCTTTTCCGGCGACGTTGATCCGACGCTTCTCGATCCAAACTCCCCGTCAAAGACAAACCCGCAACTCGGAGCGAGCGTCCCACATGCTATGTGGGTCAGCGCGTTGGTTTCGTCCGTTCTTGGCACCCGCCTGCCGGGAGCGGGCACGGTTCAATTGCGTCAGACCCAAAAGCACTGCGGCCCTGTCGAGGTGGGTGACAAGATCACCGCAACGGCAACGGTGCGTGAAAAATTCGACGCGCGACGCATCGTGACCTTCGATACGCGCTGCACGAATCAAAAGGGCGATGTCGTGTCGCGCGGAACGGCCGCGGTCATCGCGCCGCTGCAAGGCCTAACGTGGCCGGCCGCGCCCGAGCCGGACATCTACGTGCGTCAGCACGACCGTTACGCCCGCTTCGTGCGCGAAGCCCAAGAACGTTCGCCGATGCGCACGGCCATCGTGCATCCCTGCTCGCCGCAATCACTCATCGCCGCCCTCGAGGCGCGCGATGAAGGTCTCATCGATCCCCTGCTGATTGGCCCAATAGCCAGGATCCACGCTGCCGCGGAGGCAGCGCATCTCGATCTGATGGGCGTTGCCATCGAAGCAGTTGAACATAGTCATGCAGCAGCGGCACGCGCCGTTGAGTTGAGCGCAACGGGTCAGGTGGCGGCGCTGATGAAGGGCAGCCAGCACACCGACGAATTGCTATGGGCAATCGTAGCAAAAGGTTCCGGCTTGAGAACCGACCGGCGCGTGAGCCACGTTTATGCGATGGACGTGCCGACCTACCCGAAGCCGCTGCTCGTGACCGATGCGGCCGTCAACATTGCGCCGACGCTCGAACACAAGCGCGACATTTGCCAGAACGCCGTCGACCTGCTTCATATGCTCGGCAATGAACGTCCGAGCGTCGCGGTACTGGCCGCCGTCGAAACCGTCAACCCGAAGATGTCCGCCACGATCGACGCCGCCTCACTCACCGCGATGGCTGCACGCGGGCAGATCAGCGGCGCGACGGTCGACGGGCCGCTTGCCTTTGACAATGCAATCAGTTCGGCGGCGGCAGCCACGAAGGGCATTGTTTCGCCGGTCGCAGGCAACGCCGACATCCTCCTCGTACCGGATCTCGAAGCAGGCAACATGCTGGCCAAACAGATGATGTATTTTGGCGCCGCGGATGCTGCCGGTGTGGTGCTGGGCGCACGGGTTCCGGTCATCGTCACCAGTCGCGCCGACAGTCTGCGGGTGCGACTCGCCTCAGTTGCGCTCGCCAAGCTCGTCGCCGAGCGCAGATCGAACTAATCCAGCGTTTGAAGCGCGATCCGCATAGCGGCTCAAGCCCGTCAAGCCATGAACGCCTATGGCCACCTGACGTGCATCGGCAAAGACTTACCGACGATTATGCACCGGATATAACGGGAGCGCGGCGGCTTCCACGGTGGCTTGCAAACCCTGCCGAACAGTGATTGCTTCATTCGAACGCGCTGAAATAATCCGCTTCTGTCGAGTGCGACCATCATGTTGGCGCATGGCGTCTTGGATTGTCGGTTGAAGACTCAGGCCGCCCATTCGAGATTATCCAGGCGCGCAAGCCTGCGCTGGATGCGATCCACGAAAATATCGATGAGGCGCTGCTGCTCGCACGCGTCGAGCGCGGCTGTGATAGCGCAATGGGCGACGGGCCGCTTGCCTGCGACCTTCGTCATGTCTCGGAATGTCGCGTCGTCGCCGCGCATGTGCTCTGTACAAAAGAACGCCACATGCGGCAACTCGCGCCGGTGGGATGCAAGCCAGATGCGTACCGGCGCGCTCACCGTACCGGCCCATACCGGCGTGCCGACAGCAACGATGTCGTACTGCGCCACGTCGTGTCTCGGCCGATCGAGGCGCACGCTTCGCGTGAACACTGCGTCGGCCAGGGAGCGCAGATAACCCGACAGACCCGAGCGATCAATCGGCTCCGTGATCGCTTCGAAGTCGGCATGCAGACGCTCGGCTAGCATCTCACCCACTGCGCGGGTTTTACCGCTACGTGAAAAACAAACCACGAGCACTTTCGACATGTGCAAACTCCGAGAGCGATTCGAGAACCTTCGATGATGACTTCGAGCGCCCTCGTTCCGTCGGCGTGGCCGAAGCCTTGTCCGGCTTACGCAAGTGACCCAGAGTGAAGCAGTTCCTGAGTCGGCGATCTGCATTTAGGCGTCCCGCGGGCTCCGAGACAGACGACGCTAAACCGACGCGGCCACTGTATCTCGATCATGGTCTATGCAATTGACCTAAATCAATCGATACGGGCCACATCGACAAAGCGCAGTGCGATTGACTTGCGTCAACCGCATTGTCGTGCCGCCTCCCTAGACTCGGTGCCTGTCACGTCGCATTTGCAGATCCCGACTCAAGGAGTCACGTATGAGCTATAAAACGATTCTCGTGCACCTCGACACCAGCGCGCGCGCACACCCCAGATTGGAAACCGCGTTGCAGTTGGCCAAACGCTTTGACGCGCATGTCATCGGACTCTTTGCGGTCTTCGAGCCCGCACCGCGCGCCTTCAACGTCATGGCGGGCACCGCCGAGTATTATGAGCAGCACACGGCCATCCGCAGTGAGAAACGCGGCGCGATCGAGCGGCTTTTTCATGCGGAGATCAAGCGCGCCGGCGTGTCGGGGGAATGGGTCGAAACCCATGAGCGGGCAAACTCTGCTGTTCCGCGCTTTGCACGATGCGCAGATCTCGTGATCGCGGGCCAAGACGATCCGACCGATCCCGAATCCTACGTCGGCGATCACTTCCCGGAGACTGTCATCCTCTCGTCTGGCCGGCCGGTCCTTCTCATGCCGTACACCGGCTTCTTCTCGTCAGTCGGCAAACATCCGATGATCGCCTGGGATGGCGGCCGGGAAGCAACGCGCGCCGTACATGATGCCCTGCCCTTTCTCAAGGGAGCCGAGCGTGTCTCGATCGTCAGCATCGATACGGGCCGAGCCGACGCGCGCGGTGACCGCATCCCGGGTGCGGACATCGCGGCTTGTATCGCCCGGCACGGCGTCAAGGCCGAAGTTTTGTCGGACGGCACCGCGTCAGACGCCTCCGCCGGCGAAATGCTGCTCTCCCGTGCCGCAGACCTGGCCGCGGATCTCGTGGTGATGGGCGGCTATGGACATGCACGATGGCAGGAGCTCGTACTCGGCGGCGCCACGAAAACGTTCCTCGCGTCGATGACCGTGCCCGTACTGATGTCTCACTGAGCTTCATGAAGCGGAAGACCATCCATGTATAGCCGCATCCTCGTGCCGCTCGACGGCAGCGCGATCGCGAGTCGTGCGCTCGACGAAGCGCTCGCGCTCACGCATGACGCCGACGCGCAAATCCAGGCGCTCTACGTGATCGATGCGCCGCCGGTGTGCGGCAGGGCCAGCCCCTCCAGCTTCCAGGACTTCCACGACTCTTACGCGAAGGAAGGCAAGGCCGTCTGCGCCGACGCTGCCGTCCGCATGGAACAGACACATTTTCAAGGTTCGACGCGCGTGGTCGAAGTGAATCTCGCCGACGACGATCTAGCGCAACGAATCGCTACGAGCGCACTTGAGTTCGGCGCCGACCTCATCGTGATGGGCACTCACGGCAGGCGCGGCTGGCGACGCATCGCGCTGGGCAGCGTTGCCGAACGGTTAGTGCGGCTGGCGCCCTGCCCGGTCTTGCTGGTGCCGGCCAGAACTCGTTCACGGGATCGGGCGGCGTATGCGGCTTCCCTTTGGGACGTCAAGCGCAACAGTACATTTTCGAGGGCAACGGCATCATGAACTGGAAAACCATTCTTGTGCATCTGGACAACAGCCGCCGTTGCGAGACGCGCACGCGCTTGGCGTTGGATATTGCACGCCGTTTCGACGCACACGTCGTCGGGCTCTATCTGGTGTGTCAGGACCTGGCTCATCACGTGTTCGATCCGGCCGAGCCCCTGCTGCGCCGGGCACGCGAAGAGATGCATCAGATCTCGCTCGACAACGCACGTGCGGCGTTCGAGCACGCAACGCAGCTAGCCGGGATCAACGCGGAGTGGCGCGCGCCGACAGGCTCCGTGCACGAAGCGGCTACGTTGCACGGCCGTCATGCCGATGTGATCGTACTTGGACAGGACGACGCCGATGATGCCGGGGCTTTCATCACCCGACACTTTGTCGAGGACATTGTGTTCGCTGCCGGCCGCCCGGTGCTGCTCGTACCACGTGCTGGTGACATTAGGACGTTCGGCGAGAATGTGGCCATCGCGTGGGACGACAGTCGGGAAGCCGCTCGCTCCGTCGCTGACGCGCTGCCCGTCCTGCGTCGCGCACGCCTTGTCGAGGTCATGACCGTCGAGCGCAATCGGGACGAGCAAGCGCCCGCGGGTATCGAGATTGCTGCCTATCTCGATCGTCAAGGCGTGCGTGCGAGCTTTTCATCGACGCCTCGCATCCGCGGCGAAAACACGGGAATGACCTTGATCGACAGAGCCAACAGCGTACACGCGGACATGCTTGTCGCGGGTGCCTATGCACACTCGCGCGGATTAGAACACGTGCTCGGAGGGGTCACGCGCACGCTGCTGGAGACATCCACGCTTCCGGTTCTGCTGTCGCACTGAGGAGCGGCAAAGCGATGCGTCCGCTTTCGCGTGCATCGCTTCGCTGGACCGTATGGTAGTTTCGTTGCACCCTCGAGTCCCCGAGTACTGGCGATGTCTTGCTAATCGGCATTTCTCCAGATCGTGTACTGAACGATTGCAACTCCAATAATGATAACAACGAGTACCGCGATGCCGACTAGTCCCAGGATTTTGCTCATTGCATCAGCTCACGAGAATTTGATCCGAGCGTTCAGGGTATGACCAACAGCACCGTAGATGATTGACCTGGATTAAGTCTCCCGGCTTTCCGACACGAAGGAACGAGCCGCGGGGCGACACGCCCATAAGTCTTTGAGGCCGCAAGTGCAGGTAAATGGCGCCGGAGTTGTTGATCACCGGTCAGCGAGGGAGCGCCGACGCGCGATCGTGAGGTGAAACCCCCGCGCACCGATGCCCCCCGGGTTGACGCGCATGAGGCTTCTCGTTGCGTCGAACTCCGCCGGCGCCCATCGCCCGCAACGCATCTCGCGAGGTTGACCTGTATCAATCGGCCCGGGGCGATACGGAGATAGCGTGAGATGACATTGCGCAAGCGAGGCGCAGTCGCAAGACCACGCCCGCTGTCCAGCGCGCCGGTGATTGTGGACCCTGGATCCGCCCGACCCAGCATCGTGGCCCCTATTTTCATTCCCGGGTGGAGGAATCGATGAAGACCGACATCGAGTTGAAGAATGATGTTGAGCACGAGTTGGAGTGGGATCCATCCGTCGATGCGGCAGCCATCGGCGTCGAGGTGCACGAGGGCATTGTCACCCTGGCGGGTCACTTGCGCAGCTACGCCGAAAAACTCAATGCGCGAAATGCCGCGCAGCGTGTTGAAGGGGTAAAGGCGGTGGTGGTGGAGCTGGACGTTCGTCTGCCAAATCAGAGTCAACGCACCGACGAACAAATCGCAACCGCTGCGCGATCAGTGCTCCTCTGGAATGCAGGGCTTGGTGAGCGCTCCGTGCACATCACCGTCGAGAAAGGCTGCGTCAAGCTGAGCGGCGAAGTCGAGTGGGCCTACCAGGCGGACGCGGCGGAGAAGGCAATCGAGCCTTTGCTGGGCGTGAGAGTCGTTGTCAATCAGCTTCAGGTGAAACATCGGCCGATGCCAGCTGATGTGACATGCAAGATCGAGGCGGCGCTCACCCGTCACGCACAAAAGGAAGCGCGGAACATCGGAGTGCGCGTCGAAGATGGCGAGGTGACACTGAGCGGTACAGTTCCGTCATTCGAAGACAGAAGGATTGCGTGCAATGCCGCATGGGCGGCCCCGGGGGTTCGGCGCGTGGTCGACGAATTGTCGATTGCCCGATCATGAGCGCGGCGGCGCCCCGCTAAAGAGGATACGGCGCCGGCCGACCGGTCGGGCTTTCTGCGCGGGCAACCGCATAACATCGCGCGTCATCAAGCTCATTCCCCGCGCTTGCTCGAATGCCTTCGGTCAGCTGCCGATACCGGCCTATCCCTTAGCGCCGAAGAAGCCAGAATAGAATCGGCAAACCGAATGAAATAAAGATACACGTAGTAATCGGGAAGTAGTATCTGAATCCTTCGCGAACGATATAGATGTCGCCCGGAAGGTGGCCAAACGGTATCCGAGCAAGCCAGAACCATGCAAACCCTGCTGCGAGAAAAACCAGGCCGACCACGATCAGAATGCGTTGCATTGGCAACGTTCCTGAGTCGTTCCTATTATTTGATGCGCAATTAACCTTGTTTCGCACTGCTTAGGCTGCGTTGATCTGGGGTTGCATCGATGACGAATGCCACACGATCGCCGCATCAACCAAAGATCTGCCAGGTCGCCGCCTGCCGCGACGCATCGCGGTTGCTGCTGCACCTGCTTTTCTGCTTGCTGATTGCCGCTGCACCCGCCAGATCACTGGGCCAGGATACCGCATCCGCGGCGGCCCCACTGGTTCTGAGCTACACCGAGTTGCGTGAGATCGTGAAGGTGCAAATCGACACAGGCCGCCTTCCAGGGGCGGTCGTTGCAATAGGCGACTCAACGCATCTAGAGACACTGATAGCGATGGGGTACCGAGCGCGCTCTCCGCATTTGGAGCCGATGACCGTCGATACACTGTTTGACCTCGCTTCGTTGACCAAGGTCGTGGCCACGACCACCGCCGTCCTCCAACTCGCCGAGCTCGGGTTACTCAACCTCGACATGCCCGTGGCACGGTATTGGCCGGCATTTGCCGTTCACGACAAGACAGAGGTGACCGTTCGCGAGCTTTTGACGCACATGTCGGGGCTGCCCGCCGAACTGCCGCGCCTTGCATCGAACGCGCGTGCGGTGCGCGACGATTTAGCGGCAGTACGTCTCATCGCCACCCCTGGTGAGCGCGAAATCTATAGCGACGTCAACTTCGCTGTCCTCGGCGAACTCGTCAGGCGCGTCAGCGGCAGGCCACTAGATGCGTGGTGCCGCGAACATATCTTCGCTCCCCTCGGAATGCGCGACACGGGCTTCGGCGTCGACGGCAGCCGGCGCTCACGCACCGCACCAACCACGGCCGACACCCTCGGCATGCGCCGTGGACGGGTGCACGATCCGCTCGCCTCAGCGCTCGGCGGCGTCGCAGGAGATGCCGGAGTGTTCTCGACCGCTGCTGACCTTTCTCGCTTCGCGCAGATGTTGCTCAACGGTGGCCGTCTTGATGGCTTCCGTGTGCTGCGGCAGGCCAGCGTCGACGCGCTGCTGACACCGAGCGCAGCGCGTCCGCCGTGGTACGGACTGGGCTGGAAAGCGGTGGCGCCCCTAGTGGCAAACCGTGACCGGCTTGTTCCCGTGGGCGGCATCGTCCATACCGGGTATACCGGTACAGCCTTGTGGATCGACTTCGTCACGCGGCGCTTCCTGATCGTCCTTTCTAATCGCGTGCATCCCGATGATCGCGGCGACGCGCGGCCACTCCGCGAGCAGGTCAGTGCGCTGATTGCGAGTATCGCGCCCGCACGGAATGACGCAGCAATTGCCAGGCAGTTGCCGTACCTCGCAAATCGCATCGCGCAAACGCGGCAGTTGCCGATCACGTCCTCCGACAGCAGCCGCGTGCGCACCGGCATCGACGTGCTGCGCGACGCTGGTTTCAAACCGCTCGCCGGTCTGCGCATCGGGCTTGTCACCAATCGCAGCGGCTTCGATGCCGAGGGTACGCGCACTATCGATCTGCTTGCTCGGGCGCCGGGTGTGAGACTTGCCGCAATCTTCGTCCCGGAGCACGGCCTGGCAATCGACACAGATGCGCCCTTCCACGACAGCCTGGACGTCGCAACCGGCCTTCCCGTTCACAGTCTGTACGACACCGCAGAGGCTACGCACCACATCGCGCCAGAGACAATTGCCGGTCTCAACGCGCTGGTCTTCGACTTGCAGGACGCCGGCGTGCGCTTTTTCACGTACGAATCTACTCTCGGCTACGTGCTGGAAGCCGCCTCGGCGCGCCACATCCCGGTTTTCGTTCTGGACCGACCAGACCCGCTCGGCGGCGACCGCATGGGCGGACCGATGTCGGAGGCACAGCACGACAGCTTCACCAACTACCAACCCCTACCTCTCCTGCCCGCGATGACCATCGGGGAACTCGCCACGCTCTTCAACGCGCAACGCAAGATCGGCGCCGATTTGCGCGTCATCAAAATGACGGGCTACGCACGAGCGCAGCGCTTCGAAGACACCGGGCTTGCATGGGTGCCCCCATCTCCGAACCTGCGCACACCGGTGGCGCTCGACAGGTATCCCGATCTGGGTTTATTAGAAGGTGCCAACGTGAGCGTCGGACGCGGCACGCCTCAACCATTCGAGCGGATCGGCGCGCCATGGATTGACGGCGAGCTGCTCGCGACGGTGCTGCATACGCAATATGCGCAAGCGTCATTTGAGCCCTTCGACTTCGTGCCGACCGAATCCACCTGGCGCGGCCGGCTCTGTCACGGCGTGCGCATCGTCGACGCGGCACGCGATCGTGTTCCCGGCTCGCTCGGAATAGCATTGATCGTGGCACTCCACAAGTTATATCCAGAACGATTCCACCTGGCAGCCACGCGCGAGGCTATCGGATCAAGGGCGGTCTACGATGCTATCGCGCGAGGCGGCGACATAGAAACCGCCACAGCACTTGCCGCGAAGGCTGCCCAACACTTCGTCGAGCAGCGAAGCGCTGCCCTGCTTTACTGAGGAGACGAAAATCATCCTATATCGGTGGTTTGACTGCTTGACTCGCAGCGGCGCGTCGATGCTTTGATCACCCTCGCACCGCCCATGCTATCCGTTTGTAAGATGAGACGCGGGGTGCCTTTGCAGCGAATGAAATGGAAAAATATTAAACAATGGATTGAACGCGGACGGTGATTTCCCGCGAGACCTGCGCGCCACCTATACGATCCGGCTCGCTGGCTTAGTCGTCGTCCAGGGATGCGGGCTTCAGCGCGACGACCACAATGGCCATCCCCACGATCATTGCCGCCGATCCGTAGCTGAAAACTCGCAAATTGTCGTAGAAGAGACTGAGCACCGCAGCCATCATTCCAGCGAGGGCAACGAACGCCGACCCAGTCGCTACAACGATGCGGTAACTAGAAGGACTCATCGCGACACTCCTTCTACGACGCGACCCGCTGGCAGCAACGAACACGCGAACCGTCGCACAAAGCTCTCTGCGACGCTCCCGAGAAACGCGCGCATCGCCCTGCTCCGACTGTGCGCGGCCAGCGCGACCGATTCGGCTCCGACATCATGCCGAGCGGCGCGATGGGAATAAGCGCGCGTGCGACGCAAGCGTTGGCGCCTGTGAACTGTAAGAGCTGTAATCCCTCTACCGAAGCGTTCTGAGGTGTGGGAGCGGCCATCCATCCCCACTGTGATCTTTCGGCACATCGACGGTCTCCATGGACATCCGCGCGGCTAGAAGCAACCGCGACATCACAGACCATGATCAATCTGTCGCATCGATGCACCTTTGATCCGAATCAAGCGAGCGGTAAGAAGCGAGCAATGGCAACTGATAGCTGAAACAGGGCGGTGGCGCCCGAACAGGCCCATCTCCCGCGGTCGTCAGGCGACGCCTCTTCACTCGTCCGTAATCTCCGGCTACTAACCTGACAATGGACGTGCCAGTTGCCCATCAACCGTTGCGCTCTCCTTAACCTCAAGTGCCAGGATTGGTTCGCAAGACCTCAATTCCTATCTAGCGAGTATCGGCCAGGGCCTGTTGCGGCGAGCAACAACAGGCCGCCCATGATGCTAACGTTCTTGTAGAAATTGATCATGTTTGCGTACTGCGCCGTGCCTGTCATGGTCCAGTAGTGGTGACCTATGAACGCGGTGCCGAGTGTGTATAGGCCCAGCAGCAAAGCGAGTGGGCGGGTGTAGAAGCCGACGACGATCGCGATGCCTACCACAAATTCCATGACGACCGCGACAACCGCAGAAAGCGTCGGCGCGGGTGCGCCGACCGAAGTCATATAGCCAACAGTGCCTGAGAACCCCGTCAGTTTCTGCCAGCCGAACAACACAAAAAGCGCCACTAGGAGCACGCGAGCAAGGAGAAGAAGTGCATCCTTGCCTTGATCGAAAGAGAAGTAGCGCATGGTAAATTCGGCCTCGCTTAATAAAAGTGTGTGTTACATAGCCTGTCAACAAGTTCGGCGGCGGGCATCCCTGATTCTCGAAGATTTCCGGGTTGCTGACGACCATTCTCTGCTTCCATCGTGGCTAAGGATGATCGTGCTCGGATAGATTTGGGTGCGCGAAAGCTGCTGGCCTGAAGGGTTTGGCTAAAGGCGAAACCATTCAAGAGAATCGAAACAAGCCGGCAAAGGGGCATACAGGCGCCGGCGTTGGCGTGTCTTTGCCTACCACTATTGGCTGTTCGAGCGCCGTGCGCACCGCGCCTGACAGCATCGAATCGTCCGATCCGATCCTTTTTAGTAAGAGAACTGCGCACAGCGCCGCCGTGGGCAGCGCAGACCCGTTGCCGTCAGCGGTTATAAAAGGGCCGCGAGGACCGTGTTCGGCACTTCATCAGCCTTTCTCCAAGCGAAAGCACGTGCTGCTCGTCGGCCAGTCACCGCACGTAAGATTGCACTGTGGCCGCCGTCAATTATTTGCCTGCATTGATGCCTAGAGGTCAACTACGCGGGCCGCCTCCCCTGTGACTTAACCTTTGAAATGGCTGCTCTCAGGTGATGAAGAATCCTTTTGATCACGTATCGAATTGTCTCGCCGTTCGGTGCGAGGAAGGCTGCCGTCTGACCGCACCGCGCGCCAAGCAACGCAATTCCCATCGGCGATAGCACCGAGATAAGCCCCCGACCGTAGTCTGCGCCATCCGGATACACAAGCGTCCATTCAAAGACCTCTTCCTCTTCGACCTTCACACACTCGACGGCTGTATTCATCGTGACCACGTCGGGAGGCACGTCTGCGGGATCGACAAGCATGGCTATCGCTTCAAATCCCTCGAGAGATCACGTTGGGAGACAGGGGCGACGGAGAAGCATGTACTCGTTTTCAGGCGAAGGATGTCGGATTCAGACAGGACGCGTATTTCATCAGCGCTCGGCGTTTCTTCCGCCACGGTGCCAAGTCTTAAAACCGACATATATCCTCCTGATGCATCTGGTTATCCGTTAAGTGACGTCGATGGGAGTAGTCGTGTCTTGGGTCAAGCACGCTCGCATCTTCCCATCCCGAATCTCGTCACGCCGTGTCAGGCCCCGCCGTCCGCGTAACGCTCTGACGGCGATTGTTTTTCACCCAAAGCCGCCCCCAGTTGAGCGAGTAGGCCAATGCATGCGTAGCGTCATAAAAAAAGTCCAGCGCATGAAAGTACCAGCGCCCGCCCTCGGGCCCCTCGATCAGAAGATCAGCTGAATACATGTGTTCATAGGCATGTGGCGCGCTGGCAATCAACGAGTAGCCCGTGAATTTAGTCCGCGAGGTCAACGGCGCAACCCGGCTTTCATCCTCCGACATCGCCATAGCGGACAAGCCACGCAAGGGCAATACGCGCGATGCCCACTTCATCTTGTACAGCTTCAATCGGCGTGACATATCAATCACCATCCTCCGCTCGAAGGTTGGCATTCGAGAAGACTCTTTTGCTATCGCCCGGTGAAGCAGCGCGAATGAGCAATCAATCGAACTCGACGACAGACCAACTGTTCGTCGACGCGGGAAAGGTAGCGCGGTGCACCTTCGGCGCACTTGTCGGTGCGTCTAAGCGAAAGGTAGGTTGGATTGTGAGCCCAGCCCTGCGCTTGATCGTGTCAAGCGCAGGGCTGGGCTGAAAGAAGTGCTATCTTGTCCGCCTGACAAGGGCGGCTCCGATCGCGCCGGACTCTCTTCGACACTTCAGGTACACGGTAGCGAACTTCGACATCCGTCGGAAGCTGACGTGGGACGATGAAGCCGTTCAAAGCAGAACGCACGGCAAGGTCTCCTCGGATGCGAGCTTGAACATGAAACGATTCGCTTCCATTAAAACGCGTTTGCAAGGTTATTGCAAGCTTCGAGGCTTTTAGCTGAGAGCCGCGTGCGCTTCCAGGTAGGCCCTGAGGTCGGACCGTCGCCCGTGGTATCGTCGTCAACGCTTCGAGCAGACGCTGTGACGAAGCCATCTGCATGCCCGCCCCGCGGCGCATTGTCCTGGACAACAGGTCCGCTATTGCACGCGCGGAAAGCCGTCTTCGAGCACAGCGCTGCAGACTACTTGTCCTTTCTCGAAATCGTCTTTCCTGGCTTGCCTGATTTAAGGCGATTGCGACAGACTGTTTCCGGGACTTCCCTTTCTTCATTTCGGTCTTCCACATTCTTGGACCCCGTGTCTTGCGACATACCATTTCTTAAATGACACGGCAGTTATTTCTAGGATCGGACCATCTTTTCACTCGCTCCGCCCTCACTCCAATACATACGCGAATGTAACGACTGGTCCTTAGCCCCCTTTTCCGCAAACGGCGGACAGCCTGACATCTCGCATGTATCGCGAGCGCTCGCGCTGTAGGCCTTCTACCGAGAAGCCGTTGCGAGCGTGACCGGAATCCGCGCACAAGAGGCTTCCCCAACGGATAGAATCCTTGGCTGGATCTTCGACGACGGTGTCACCGTCGCGTGCAGTCTGCGAGCCAAAACAGAAGACGGATGCTATGCGTAACGGAAGCAAGACGAAGGGCAATGGCGTCGCGGTCAATTGGGCCCACATATGGGTCGAATCGACTGCCAAAGTTGCTGCCTTCTGCCTTACACCAGAAGGGTTCGTAAGCACCTGGAACCCCGGCGGGACTGCGATCTACGGATATGAGGATGAGGAAATAGTCGGACGTCACTATTCAGTTTTCTTTCCCGATGACGCACGACAACATCAAATGCTCGAGGAAGAGCTTTCCGAAGCTCGCGAGCACGGCGGATTTGAAGCGGAAGGCTGGCGCAGACGGAAGGACGGCTCCGTATTCTGGGCGAGCGTCCTGACAACGGCACTCCTCGGCCCCGACGGCTCCCTGTTTGGTTTCGCGAAGATCGTAAGAGACGAAAGTGACAAGCGTAGAGCGCACGATGCCGTGATCGAGGGTGAGCGGCGCTTCAGACTGCTCGTCGAAGGCGTGACTGACTACTCTATCTTTATGCTTTCCCCCGAAGGGCTCGTAACGAACTGGAACAGCGGCGCCCGGCGCATTAAAGGCTACTGCGCTGAAGAAATCATCGGATCTCACTTTTCACGGTTCTATACGCCAGAAGATGCTGCCGCTGGACTGCCACAGCGTGCATTGGAAACAGCAGCGAACGTAGGGAGGTTTGAGTCGGAAGGCTGGCGTCTGCGCCGCGATGGAACGAAGTTTTGGGCGCATGTCATAGTCGATGCGATACGGGACGAAATCGGCAAGCTGATCGGATTCGCAAAGATTACACGGGACGTGACCGAAAAGCGGGAAGCCGACCAGCTCCTCGAAGAAACCCGCTCGGCGTTATTCCAGGCGCAAAAGATGGAAGCCATTGGAAAACTTACGGGCGGAGTGGCACACGATTTCAACAATGTTCTTCAGGTCTTGCGCGGGAACCTCGAGCTGTTGCGCAGCCGCTGCCTGCACGACAAATGGAGCCTGGATCGCTTGGCGAACGCGATTGACGCGGTCGAGCGCGGAGCGAAACTTTCCTCCCAACTCCTCGCGTTCGGACGACGACAGGCGCTTCGACCGGTTTCAGTCAATCTGGCAGCCATGGTTCACGGCATGGATGATCTTTTGCGTCGCGCACTCGGCGAGACGATCGAGGTGGAGACCGTTGTTTCCGGCGGCCTGTGGAATGCCTTCGTGGACTCGCACCAGCTCGAGAATGTCGTCCTCAACCTGGCAATCAATGCGCGCGACGCCATGCCCGATGGCGGAAAGCTTACGCTGGAGCTGGCCAACGCGATGTTGGACGATCGGTATGTACGCTCGTTGTCCGACGTCCCGGCAGGACAATACGTGATGCTCGGTGTCACCGACACAGGTGCCGGCATGCCGCCGGAAGTGCTTGAGCGCGCCTTCGACCCGTTCTTCACGACTAAACCCGAAGGAGAAGGAACGGGCCTTGGACTGAGCATGGCCTACGGCTTCGTCAAACAAAGCGGCGGTCATATCCGAATCTACAGCGAAGTCGGGCATGGCACCACGGTTCGTGTCTATCTTCCAAGATCGTCGATGGGAGCAATAGACCCCGTCGTTTGGCGAAGTACACCGATCGCGGGAGGAACAGAAACGATACTTGTCGTGGAAGACGATCAAAAGGTACAGGCGACCGTGATCGAAATGCTGACGGACCTCGGATATACCGTTCTAAAGGCCGACAACGCGGACCAGGCCCTTGTCGTCCTCAGCAGCGGCGTTCATGTCGATCTTGTCTTCACCGACGTCGTGATGCCGGGTTCCCTGAAAAGCCCCGAGATGGCGAGGCGAGCGGTCGAATCGCGGCCTCACCTGAAGGTGCTGTTCACTTCCGGCTACACACAAAATGCGATCGTCCATGGCGGCCGCCTCGACCCCGGAGTGGAACTGCTCAGCAAGCCCTACAGCCGGGAAGACCTGGCCTTCAAGATACGCCAGATGCTTGGCTCCTCCGGAAACGCACTTCGCGAGCCTGCAGACGCCGAAAAGCCGACGGTTGCCATGCGAATATTGGTTGTCGAAGACGACAGTCCTACACGCGAAGCCGTCAGCGAGCTCCTGGTCATGCTGGGTCACGATCCGGTCGGCGCCGGCAACGCGGACGAAGCGCTCCAGGCCTTGACACGTACTCCCTTCGACGTGCTGCTTACCGACATCAACCTTCCTGATATGGCCGGTACGGTGCTAGCTCGCCTTGCCTTAAAGCGAATTCCGACGATCCGAATCATATTTGCGTCGGGAGATGCTGTCTTGCCCGAGGAGGTCCAAGACTTTCAGTGGCAGTCACTTCGCAAACCCTACACGCTCGACGAACTCGACCGGGCTCTGCGAGAAAGCGGTAGCAACAGGGATTTGCACGCGTCTTGATGCTTTCGTGGGTCGGATCGCCACCGGGAGCTGAGTCGTCCCACGCCGACCGCGCATCTCGACAACCCTGAAGTCGTAGCCGAAGGCGCTAACGTCAGCAATGCCGCGACCACTCGTTTCGCGGATACTGCCGTTGAGAGGACAATGCTGAAGGCTGAACCCGGTGCAAATAGGCTTGACGGGTCAATGTCGGTCGGATAACAGGCTTGCTTGCACGATTGTCCTAGCCGCAGCGCGTTCGTCGACCAGGAACCCGCTGCGGTCCTTGCCAACGATCCAGCCAGGCGCACGCCCCCGTCCACTCCAGGTCGACCCGCTCACCGGGTCTCGATACTTCGCTGGAGGCTCGTCTGGCTGAGAGCCGGCCTTACGTCCCATCAACTCGTTGATGGAGATGCGCCGCGTGGCTCATCCAAGTATTCGACGCATGTAGCCCGGGACAGATCGAGCGTCTTTTCACCGACCGCCGGAAAAATCGCAGCGGTGCGTCAAATACCGCGTTTGCGATGCGAGCCGGTCGAGCGGCAGTGTCTTCCGCTCGACCAGGACGATGTGCCACCGATCGCCCAACACGAGGCGTGCGAGACGGTCGGTACTTGAGGAAATTCCTGACTTGGATATACAATTACCAATATGTGTATCCACGGGAGGTGATCATGCAGGTCGCAAAATGGGGTAATAGTCTTGCCGTACGACTGCCCGCGAGCGTCGTCGACGCGCTCGACTTGAAGGAAGGCGACGACATTGAGATTTACGCCGCCCAATCTGGCGCATTCTCGGTTAGCAAAAAGCCCACGGTTGCAGAGCGGATAGAGCGCCTGCGCAAATATAGGGGACGGCTGCCTGCTGACTTCACGTTCGATCGGGAATCGCTCAGTGAGCGGGATAGTGCCGAATGACAGTGGCGGCCCCGACTCGATTTGCCGTTGATAGCAACGTAATCGTCTATCTGTTTTCTGGCGATGTCGCAAAGGCTGACAGGGCCGAGGCATTGGTAGCTCGGGGAAATTCGAAGCCGGTCATCAGTACCCAGGTGATGAACGAGGTCACGCTTGTCCTGAGCCGAAAAATGGGCCTTTTGTGGCCCGAGATCGAGCGGATCTTGGACGACGTCGAAGTGTTTTGCGAGGTCGTGCCACTGACACTTGAAGTCCACAAGGAGGCACGTCGGGTCGCAGAACACTACGGATTCAGATTCTATGATTCGTGCATCATCGCGTTCGCATTGCTCGAAGGTTGTGAAGTTCTTTACAGCGAAGATATGCACCACGGTCAAGTCATCTTCGAACAGCTCACTGTGATCAACCCATTTTCTTGAGCATCCTCGAAACGCCTCGCGGCGCTCGGTCAAGCCGACGACCTGGGAAGTAAGCGCGAACCGCAGTCTCTAACTGGATCAAAAACGCCGTTAGATCGATATACCGCATTTGTCATAAAAGGAATTATCGCATTTTCATTTGGACAACTAATTGAAATTGGCGAGGCGCATTTAGAGACCGGCAACGTCGATCGATCCATCGCAGGCCGCCCGGTCGCCGGACCCATCCTCGATCACGGATAGCGTTGGCGCGCGTGGAGCACATTCACGATCAATATGCGGTCGCGCTTTACGCGATAGACAACGATGTAATTTGGCAGCACGACCATCTCGCGCGTGTTCGGCACGCGGCCTTCGCGGTAGGCGTACGGGTGGTTGGGTAATGTTGCGGCCGCCGCGACAATCGTGTCGAATACTGCGTCGGCCGCGAGGAAGCTTTCTTCGCTGAGGTGCGAGTGTATTTTGTCGAGTCGGCGTACCGCACGCGGGCGCCAGTCAACGATCATTCGTCACCTTGCGCCGCTCGGCAATACGTGCGCGCATCCACGCGACCGCTTCATCGTGAGGAATGTCCGCACCTTGTTCTTCGAGTGACAAGCGCACTTCTTCGCGAAACCACGCGTCGTAGGCTTCCGCCTCTTCCTTTGTGTCATGCCCGCTAAGGGCGGGTTCGGTCCAAATATTTCCCATGCGTCACCCCGTTGCTTATGCCTACCATGATAGCGCGGGTACCGCGTCACGGCGTAAACTCAGACGCAGGCGCTGCGGTCTGGCCGGCGCCGCAAACTCGACAGCGCGGTTCCCTCCGCGCCCCGGTCGCCAACCGGTCGGCTCTGTTCGACGGCATATCGGGCCCTTTAATGCTTAATCCCCGTAACAGCATAGCGCGCAACCGTCCGACAGGGATCCGCGGCAAGCCGCATCTCAACTCTTGATGGGCCTCCTTCTGACGAGCAGCAACCGTGATACGAATCACGACAACACGCTTACTTTCTACGTCGCGTCGATGGCCGTACTCTAAGAGTCGCGGAAACCACAATTTAATTGCGTCTGAATGCAAATATTTCGCCATCTATAGGGGAATAAGCGTGATAATA
>JFHF01000024.1 GCA_000648925.1 Caballeronia jiangsuensis | reverse complement strand
TATCGACGCCGTGAAGCAGGCCTTCGACAACGCACGCAATCTGAAGGACGCGAAGCCGCGCATCATCGTGTGCGATACGAAGATGGGCTGCGGCGTGCCGTTCCTCGAAGAGCGCGAGAAAAACCATTTCATCCGCGTCGATGCCCACGAATGGCAACTGGCGCTTCAAGCACTCGAAGCAGGGAGACAAGCATGAGCACCCGTCTGAAAACTTCCGCGATGATCGCGTCGATTGCAAGCGAAGGACAGCTCACGCGTTCCGCGCCGTTCGGTCACGCGCTTGTCGAACTGGCGCGTTCGAAATCGAACGTCATCGGCATGACGGCCGATCTCGGCAAATACACCGATCTGCATATCCTCGCGAAGGAATTTCCCGAGCGCTATTACCAGATGGGCATGGCCGAACAATTGCTGATGGGCGCGGCGTCGGGCTTCGCGCATGAAGGCGCGCAGCCGTTCGTCACGACGTATGCGGTGTTCGCGACGCGCCGTGCTTATGACTTCATCCATCAGACGATCGCGGAAGACAATCTCGATGTGAAGATCGTCGCGGCGCTGCCGGGTTTGACGACAGGCTACGGTCCGAGCCATCAGGCCGCCGAAGACCTCGCGCTGATGCGCGCGATGCCGAACATGACCGTGATCGATCCGTGCGATGCGCTCGATATCGAGCAGATGGTGCCCGCTATCGCCGCACATAAAGGCCCGGTGTATGCGCGACTTCTGCGCGGCAACGTGCCCGCCGTGCTCGACGAATACGATTACCAGTTCGAACTAGGAAAGGCGAAGCTTATTCGCGATGGCCGCGATGTGCTCGTCATCTCGTCCGGCATCATGACGATGCGCGCGCTCGAAACCGCCAAGGCATTGCAGGCCGATAGCGTCGATGTGGCCGTGCTTCACGTGCCGACGATCAAGCCGCTCGATACGGAGACGATCATCCGCGAGGCGAAGCGTTCGGGCCGTCTCGTGGTGGTGGCGGAAAACCACACGACGATCGGCGGACTGGGCGAAGCCGTGGCGACTGCCCTGCTTACCGCTGGCGTCACGCCGACGTATCGTCAGATCGCGCTGCCCGATGCGTTTCTCGATGCAGGCGCGCTGCCGACTCTACACGATCGCTATGGCATCTCGACCAGTGTGATGTCGAGCACTATCAAAGGCTGGCTCGCGTAATGAGTCCGCGCCGCGCGATTCGATGAATCGCGCGGCCCTCTGTCACTTCTTCTTGCGCCCGCTTTTCTTCGCGCCCGCCGCATCTTTCGCGACGACCACGCCCGGGCCGTTCATCGCTTCCATCCACGAGAGTGCATCGGCGTAAGCGAGGAATTGCTGGAAATAGCCCGGCGATACTTCGCGCATGAGCGACAACGCACGATGCACGAGACTGCTCGAATTGAGCGGTCCCGCATTCCTCGGCACTTGCGCGAGCGAATCGCGCAACTGCTTTTCCGCGCTGACTTTCGACCACACCGCGCGGAAGTATTCGAGCAACTCGGCATGCGATGTCGTGTGAGCCGATGACGACTGCGCGATGTCGTCGACGAGCGTGGCAAGCGGCCCGCGTTCATCGTCATTCTGAATTGCGGCGCGCTGCGACACGGCACGTTCGATATCGCTTCGATAAAGATCGAGCAACTCCGCGACGCGCGCATCGAGCATGCGACGCGCTTCCCCGTCGTAAGCAGCCGCGCGTTTGTCGAGCGCATCGATGAGATGAAAGCGCACGGGGTTCGCACGATCGTCGCCATTCGCGCGCCATGCGTCGAGCGTCGCGCGTGCGGGCGCCGCGTTATTCATGCGCCTTCACCGCGCCATCCGATGATCGCGGCACAGCGGAAATCTCCACGCGACGATTCTTCGCGCGGCCGATTTCATCGGCGTTGGAACTCACGGGCTGCTCGGAACCGAACGCGGCCGCGAACACCGACGACGACGGCACGCCCGCATCGATCAACGCGCGCGTGACAGTCAGCGCGCGTTTCGCGGAGAGCTCCCAGTTGTCCGCGAAGCGCCGGTTGCCTTCGTGCACCTGCTGATCGTCGGCGAAACCGCTCACCATGAGAACCTCCTCATGCGCGTGCAGGTAGGAGGCAAGCGGCCCGGCGAGGCTCTTCAGCACATCGCGGCCTTGCGGTTGCAACTGATCGGAATTGAGCGCGAAAAGCACGCTGCCGCTGATGCCGATGCGCCCGTTCACGAGCGTCACGCGTCCCGACGCGAGCGGCCCCGCGAGCGCCTGTTCGAGCGTCTTGCGGCGCTGCGTTTCTTCCTGACGATGCTTCACTTCTTCGTCGAGCTTGTTCTCTAGCTGCAACTGCACGCCGATCACGCCGACGAGTATCAGCACGAACGCGCCCAGCAGCACCGACATCAAGTCGGCGAACGCTGCCCAGATCGGCGCGGCGTGTTCCGCGCCGCCGTCGATTTCCTCGTTCATGCCGCGCGCGCTCCGGCCACGCGTTGACCCGCGATATGCTGCAAGTCCTCGACGATCTGCTTCTGCGACATCATGCTGAGATCGATGACTTCCTTCGCCTGAGCGACGTAATACGCGAGTTGCTCGTCGCTGCGCGCGAGCGATTTGTCGAGCGCGGTTTCGATCCGTTCGAGATGCGCGACGAGCTTGTCGTTCGATGCGCCGAACGACTGCACGGCCGCCCCGAACGCGTCGGACAGGCTCGCCATTTCGACGGCGCTCGCCGTCACTTGCGCGGCCATCGCGCCGAGCTTGCCGGCTTCGGTTTCTACCGTGCCGGTGAACTGCGCGCCGACGCGTTGCAGCAGCGTCGCCGAAGTATCGACCAGTGCGTCGATCGCGGTGCGTTGCTCGTTCGATGCGTGATTCACGGCATCGAGCAGCGTTTCGACCGTCGCGAGCAGACGGCTGCGCTCGTCGAGCATCGCGGTGTCGCGGACCATCGAATCGGAGAGCTTCTGACGCATTTCGGCGACGACTTCAGCGGCCGCCTTAGGCGCTTCCGACGCCGCCTGAACGAGACGCTCGATCTCCGCGATGGTCGCGCTCGCGTGCGCCTGCGATTGCGCGGACATGTCGCGTGCGGTCTGCGCGAGCGCATCGCAAATGTCCTTCTGACGATCCGCCGCCACCGCGCTCGTCTGCTGCCATTGCTCGCGCAACGAGCTAGCGATCGTGTCGAGCGCACCGCTCCATGTCGCAAGACGCTCGTCCACATGTTGTGCGAGTTCTACGCGCAGATCGGCATGCGATCGATCGACCGATTGCACGAGCGATGCCGCATGTCGCTCGAAGCTGGCGGCCGCGGCCGTCAGTGCGCTCTGGTTCTGCGCGGCGCTTTGCTCGCCGGCGCGCGTGTGCTGTTCGAGCGCATCGCGCCATGTTTGCGACATGTTGCCCGTTGCCGTTTCGAGGCGCGCGGATACATCGTCGATCAGACCGGTAGAACGCGCTTCGAAGGTCTGCGCGAATTGCGCCATCGATGCGTCCATGCGTGCGACGAGCGCATCGCTGGATTGCTCGTGCTTCGCAACCGACGATTCCAGTCCGCCCGACACGCGGTCCATTTGCGCGGACACGCCTTCGACGAGATGCGTCGCGCGCTGATCGAACGCTTGCGTGAAGCGATCGAGCGATGCGCCCATCTCGCCCACGAGCGCCGCGCTCGATTGCGCGTGCTTCGAGAGCGACTCGCTCCAGATCTCCGCGACCTTCGCCGACGATGCCTCGAAGCCGCTCGACAAGCCTTCCAGTTGACGCGCGACCGCGTGCTCCACGCTGCCGTGCAAGGCGGTGACTTCGCGCGCGATGCCGTCCATCGTCGCCTGCATGACGGGCTGCAATGCGGCGCTCGCGGCACGCGCGCTGTCGGCGACGCTCTGTTTCAGCGACAGTTCCACCGATGTCGCGAGCCGCCTATACGATGTCTCCGCTTTCGCATGAAACGCATCCTGACCGGCGATCTGGCGTTCGCTCGCCGCGATGCTTTGCTGCTCGATTGCGATGGTCATCGACTGAAGACGATCGACGAGCTTCGGCATCAGTTCGGTCTGAAGCTGCAGCAGCTTGAACGTCTCTTCGCGTTGATGCGCCTGCGTGAAAGCGCGCAGCGTCGTCGCGATCTTCACGTCGAGTTGCTGCGTGACATGCAGGCGGTCGCGGCGGCATAGCGCGGACAACAGGCCGAGCATCGCGGACGTTGCGACACCCGCGATCGACGTGCCGAACGCAAAGCCGAGGCCCGTCACCGGCGCGGAAAGCGACGCACGGATCGCCGTGAGATCCGATGCGCTCTGCAACGCGGTGCCGGTGCCGCGCAATGTCGCGACCATGCCGAGCAGCGTGCCGAGCATGCCGAGCAACACGAGCAGGCCGACGAGATACGGCGCGAGCACGGGACCGGGCAACGCCGCGCGCTCACCCTCGACGCGCAGACGCACCGCATTGCGCAGACTCGGATGCAGGCTGTCGAGCCACACGGCGAAGCTGCGCGGCGCGCTCGCCAGTTGTGCGACGGCCTGTTCGAGCGAGCCGGTGATCTGTTGATAGCGGCGCAATTCCGCCGCGCCCGCGAGATAGCATCCGGCGATCACGAGCGTGACGGCGAACGCGATCGCATTCGACGCGATATACGCGATGCCGATGCCCAGCACCGCGGCGAGGCCAATCGAGAAGACAACGATGTTCAATAGATTTCGGGGCATAGCGAGCCAGTTAGCGGGGGCGAAGAGCCGCGAGCAAGCCTTCGATCGGTTGAAAACGAACATCCAGTTCGGCGAGCAGCACGCTTTGCAGATCCTTGCGAAACACGTCGAGCCATGCGTTGGCCGCCGGCGTTTCCACCGCAGCGTGGGCGCGCTTCAGGCGCTCGAAATGCTTGCCGAGCAAGGTGGGGACGCTTGCGAGCAGACTGCGTTCGCGCGCGCTCAGCGCCTGTTCCATGACGGCATCGACGACGGCGAGGCGCGCCATATCCGGCGATCGCGCCGCGAGCATCGATCTCAAACGCGTGCGCAGCGCGCCGATGTCGGATTCCATCGACTGTTGCAGGGACACGTAGCGCTGGCGAAAATCCGCGTAATCGGCCGGCGGATCGTCCGGCGACGGCTTTACGTGCGCGCGATGCCTGCGGCGCGCGGCCGCTTCCTCGCGTGCGAACGCGCCGGCGAGCGAGGCCCGCACGCGCGCGCACTCTTCCTCCACGTCGCGGGGCGCGGATCGCGCGCCGGACATGGCGGGCGGATCGGTCGCGAGCGCGGTGGACAGCGCGATCGCATCGGTCCAGCCGAGCCATTGACTCAGGCGGTCCGCGAGCGATTGAGCGGGTTCGTGAACTTCGAGATCGGCAAAATGTGCCAGCAGCCGAACGAGCGCCGGGCCGCTGAATGCCGTGCGCTTCATGCCTTGCACAGTATCACCGGGGGCAAAAGGACACTATTTTACCTGTGCGGGCGAAGTCGCTGCCCCGTTTCTTGTCGATTCGATGCAACGCGGCTGCGAACGCCGCGTCAGGGCGCCTTCGCGGGCATGAACGCGAACGGCTGCGTAGCGACGAAGCTGCCCGCCGTCTCGCCCGAGAAAACCTGGCCCGCGTCGATGGTCAGCTTCATTACGGGCGCGCCGGGATTCAGGTTGAGTTTTTTCAGCGAGACCCAGAACGTATCGGGCCGCGTCGCGGAATCGAAGTAATAGATCAGGTTCTGCTGGTCCGATACGGTGCGCCATATCGTCGATGAAAGATTGGGCTGCTCCGGCGTGCTGATGCCGAGCGGCACGCTCACCGAGCGCATCACGCTCATGACGCTCGCCACTGCCTGAAACGCGTACGACTTCTGCGGCACGCCCGCCATGTAGTTCGGATCGGCCTGCTTCGGAATCGCATCGAGCAGGAAGGATGCGCGCACGAAACGGTCCGCCGCGCGGTTCGTGCCGGGCAGGAAACCCAGACCGCCGACGCTCTTCCAGTAAGTATCGATGGCAAGCTGTTCGTCGTAGATCGGCGAGTTGGTCATCACCTTGTACTTCTTGCCCTGATGGATGAGAAGCTTGCCATTGATGTATTCGAAGATGGCCGAATCGCCGCGCGCATCCGACAGCGACAAATGAATGGTCAACGGCTTGCCGTTGGGCAGCGGCGGCGCGATGATCTGGAACGGCTCACGCGAAAGCACATACACCGCCTGCCCGACGGTCGCGAAGTTATCGAGCGCATATTGCGCCCACAGGCTGATCGACATCGGATCGCGCTTCGGGTCGGGCTTGCCGTAATCGGTTTCCGCAAGATAGAGCGCATTGGCGACGAGCCCGCGCTCGTTCATGCCATCCACCGTGCCGATCTCATAGCCCGACACCACCACGCTGCCGTACTTCGATTTCCATTTGATCGATCGCGGCCCGGCGTTGCCATCGCGTTCGATGCCCGCGGGCATCACCCAGAGATTCGAGCGCATGTCCTCGGACCAGTCCATCGTGCGGCCCGTTATCACGAGGCCTTTGTCGCCGACATACAGTGCACGCGTGCACGCGAGCGCGAGCGATGTCGAGAGCAATGCCAGCGCGGCGAGGCACGCGATCTTTCGAGTCAGACGGGTCATGGCCGTGTTCCCTCTGTCGTTGGTCGAAGTGCGGGTCTCGTCCTTTCTTGGGCGGTGACAGGAATATCGGAATCCAGCGGCTTTGTAAAGGCGCACGCGACGCGACAGGCTCATCGTGAGCCGGCTTGACTACGAGCTTGAATTCACCTAAAGAACTTCAGTCCATTTCGCGTTCAAGAATTGATTTTCCGATCGTTGCGGATAACGCGGTATTCGGCGGCTATCAGTGTCGATGACGCTGATAGCCGCTTCGCTTCATTGCGAAGGAAATCCCAGCGTCGTCGCCTTGGTGCGCAAGTCGGCGAAGCGGCCGCCCGGCGTCGGCGTTTGCGATGCGCCCTCTGCCGCTTTCGCCGTCTGCGATTTATCGACGGTGCCGATGCCCGTTCCGGTGGCCGGCGTGTTCGAGCACGCGAGGCCGAACGGCCCTTGCGCCACCGTGAGCGCCGGTGCGTCGATCCGCGGCGCGTCGCTCAGGTCGAGCGCGTAGGCCATGTTGAACGTGGTCGGATCGCTGCCGCGCGCGCCCAGCGGATCGAGCCCGAAGCGCCACGCGAGCAGTTGATGAATCGAGCTCGGATCGAACGGATAACGCGCCACGTTGTTCGCGCGCACGCGCGGCCCGAGCAGCATGCAGGGCACGCGAAAACCGAGGCGGCCATCGTTGCCGAGTTTCTGTTCCGCCGACGACAGCGACCTCACCGGCGGCGCGACGTGCTCGAAGAAGCCGCCCCACTCGTCATAAACGACGATCATGAGCGTCGTGCTCCAGTTCGGGCCCGTGCGCAGCGCTTCGTAGATTTGCCCGAGCAGCGCCTGTCCATTGCGCACGTCGGCATGCGGATGATCGTCGTTCGAAGTGCCGTTCGCCTCGCCGCCGAAGCTCGGATCGACCATGCAGAACGACGGCAGATTGCCGCCGGCCGCATCGGAAAGAAAGTCCGCAAAGAGCTTCGAGCGGCCTACATAACGCGTTCCATAGAGCGCCGTGAACGGCACGTCGTGAAAGTAGTACTTCGACGACACGTTCTTCGCGTCGAGCCGATCCCAGATCGTCGATAGCGACGACGTGTCGAGCGTATCGCTCAGACGGTCCGTTTCGCCGCTATGCAGATAGACGCGGTTCGGAAACGTATCGGCGAGAATGCCGCTCATGTAATAGTCGCAGACGGTGTACTGCGACACCGCCTGTCGATAGAAGTCGAGATCGCTGCCCGTGAAGTAACCGATCGGCAGCAGATCGCCGCGCGTCTTGTTCGTGTCGGGCGTGAGCAGGAAGCCGTTCATCGCGCCGTTCGCGAGATGCGTGCGGCCCGCGTCGTATTCGTGATCGGGGTCCGCGAACTGGCAGCTCTGAAAACCGAAGGCCGCGTTGGCGGACAGCGAAAACGTCGGGTGCGCCTCGCCGAATGCATCGGTGAACTGCGTGCCGGCCTGCACGCCTTCGACGCCCGGCACCCAGCCGAGCATGTGATCGAAGGAGCGGTTCTCCATCGTCACGAGCACGATGTGATCGATGCCCGATGTCGCCGGCGCGGGCAACGCGGGACGCGGCAGGTTCGCGCGATCCGGCGGAATGTTGCCGATGGGGCTCGTCGGCGTGATGGTGCCGGAGTTGTCGTCGCTGCCACCGCCGCCGCACGCGGACAGCATGGCCGTGCCGGCGAGCGCGGCGAGCAGGCGGCGGCGTACCGCGTCGGGTTGGTTCGAGGGTTTCTGAGCCATGACGGCGCACCATGTGAGTGTCGTTATCGAACGCCGTTCGTTTGCAAACCCGGTTGCGCATCGGGACATCGAACGCGAACGGCTTGTGGGTGCCGGGGTTTAGCACATGGCGTTCCCGGCGCCCTCACTCACATGGCCGCGCCGTTATGGTTTTTCGACGACCGAGTGGCTCGCGCCGTTCGCGACGGGCGCGTCGAGCGAATAGGCATCGACGCCATCGACGCAGCCGAGATTCACGCGCCAGTTGTCGGGATTCGAGCGCGTCTGGTGGAATGTATAAATTCCACAGCGCTTGCAGAAGAAGTGCCTCGCGACTTGCGTGTTGAACTGATAGAGCGCGAGTTCGCTTTCGCCTGAAAGGATGCGCAGCTTGTCCCTGGTGAACGGCGGCGACATCACCGCGCCGCGCCGCCGGCAAAAGCTGCAGTTGCAGCGCACGGCCGGCTCGGGCGGCGTCTGAACTTCGAAGGTCACCGCGCCGCAATGGCACGCGCCTTTGAGGGTCGTCGGGGTCATCGTTGCTGTGTCTCCCTTACGGTTTGCGTTCAGGCCGCGTCCTCCACGTACTGCGCGAGTCCGCGTCCGAACGACCAGTCCTCGCGTCGATTCGGCGCGAGCACGATCAGCACGTCCTCGGGGCGCAAGCCGGGCGATGTCGCGAGCTTTGCGGCCAGCGTCTTGTAGAACGCCTTCTTGGTCGGCGTGTCGCGCCAGTCGCTCGCGGTGATGTGGATGAACACGAGGTCGTCGCTGCGTTCGACGCCGAGATATCCGGGATCGTAGATGAAGTCGTCGCGCTCGTGTTCCTGAATCAACTGGAAGCGGTCGTCGGCGGGCACCTTGAACGCTTCGACGAGCGCTTCGTGGACGCTGTTCGAGATCGCGCGGATATGGTCGCGCGGCTTGCCTTTCACGAGAGAGATTCTGACGAGCGGCATGAGGGTTCTCCTTTCGGATCGAAAGCGGTGAATGAATGCATTCACTCTACGCCGCGCTATCGAGGCTGAAAATTCAATAGTTCTGCATCGACCGTTCGGGGAAACCGGATCATCGCGCCCGCAAGGCGTCGACGATGTTCATCCGCGAAGCCCGCATTGCCGGCAGGAAGCCGCCGACCAGTCCCATCACGAGCGAGAACCCGAGCGTCTTCGCGATGACCGATGGCGTCAGAATGAATCGAAACGACAAATCCGCGAAGGTCTGGAAATTGGTCGTCGAGAACGAAGCGAACTGCATCAGCGCCGCGCAGCAGAGTCCCGCGACACCGCCGACGAACCCGAGCAGCAACGCTTCGAGCAGAAACGCGCCGAGCACATCGAAGCGCTTGAACCCGAGCGCCCGCAACGTGCCGATCTCCGCGACGCGATTCGCCACCGACGCGTACATCGTGATCATCGCGCCGATCATCGCGGCGATCGAAAAGATGATCGACAGCGTGAAGCCGAGAATATTGATGAACGTCGATAGCGCCTTCGATTGATCGCCGTAGAAAATCCGCTCGCGCTTCGCTTCGTCGGCGAGACGCGGGTCCACGTCGATGTCGGCTCTGAAGCGCTCGAACGCATCGCTGCGCGCGAGCCGCACGACCATCGAGGAAAAGCTCGTGCGCCGGAACGATTGCATCAACTGATCGACATCGCCCCAGATTTCCGAATCGAAGCCGCTGCCGCCCGCATCGAAATGCCCGACAACGGTCCAGTCGCGCTGCGCGAAACGCAGGTGATCGCCGATGCGCGTGCCGCCGAATCCCTTCGCGATGCTGCTCCCAACGATAATCTCCGACGACCCGCGCCTGAACATGCGCCCCGCCGTGAGCTGCACTTGCGGACGCAGTTGCACGCCCATCGGCGAGACGCCGCGAATCACGACGTTCGCGGGCGTGTTCGTGCCGAGCTTGGTGAGCGAGATCAGCACCACGGTTTCCTTCGATGCGAGCGGCGCGCCGTCGCCGTTCATCGCGACCGAAGGATGCATCTCCATCACGTTCGCCTGATTGCGGTCGATCGCGCTCTGTATCTCCGTCTCCGCGCCCTTGCGGATCACGACGACGTTGTCCGCTTCGCCGGTCGAGACAAGCGTCTTCTTGAGGCCCGCATCGAGCATCAGCACGGTCGCGAACACGAACACGACGAGCGCGAGGCCGCCCGCGGTCAGCATCGTCGTGAGACGGCGCGCCCAGAGATTGCGTGCGACGTAGGAAACGGGAATGGCCATCGCGCGTCCTCAGCCGATCGCCCGCAGGCCTTCGACGATGCGCACGCGGCTCGCCTGCACCGCCGGCACGATCGCCGCCGCCATCGCCACCACGAACGCGCACGCGGCCTGCAACAGCATGGTCTCGTGCGACACCATGAAGACCGGGAACACGCCGCCCGTCGCGTGCTTGAAGACCTCGGCCATCGGCGGCGTCGCCAGAATGCCGATACCCCCGCCGATCGCGCAGATCGCCATCGATTCGCCGAACACGAGCATCGAGAGGAAGCCGGAGCCGAAGCCGAGCGCCTTGAGCGTCGCGTATTCGGTGGTGCGCTCGCGCGCGCTCATCGCCATGGCGTTCGCCATCACGGCCATGATGATGAGGATGACCACGTAGGACACGACGCGTATCGCCGCGATGATCTGATTGGACATCGCGACGAAGCCGAGCTGAAACGCCTGTTCGGTTTCGGTGAGCGTTTCGGCGAGCGAGTTCTTGAAGACGTCGTCGATGTTGCGCGAGACGACGGCGGCGTCGTCCGGATCCTTGATGCCGACCACATACACGCCGACCTGATCGACGGTGCGTTTGGTCGTCTTGCGGATCGTCTCGTTCAGATAGTCGTAGTGAAAGATGAGTTGCCGCGTGATGGTGGATTCATCGCGTCCTTCCATGATGCCGCGCACGACGAGGTCCCACGTGCCCGGATAGATCGTGCCCTTGAGCGGAATGACGTCGCCGACCTTGAAGCCGTATTGATCCGCGAGTTGCCGGCCGATCAGCGCGCCCTTGCGATCGCGCTGATAATCGGCGCGTTGCTGGTCCGGCACGACGAACTCGGGATAGAGATCGAGATAGTTGTCCGACACCGCGAACTGCGCGAAGAAGTTCTTCGGATCGCGATAGACGCCGCCGAACCAGTTCGAGCGCGCGACGAGCGTCACGCCATCGACGCCGCGAATGCGGTTCTCGTAGGCGAGCGGCAAGGGAAACACGAGCGAGATCGCATTGCGCGTGACGAGCCGCGCGTTCGACGCCGCCGCCGCGCCCGCATACCAGGCATCGACGACCGTATGCAGCAGGCCGTAGGCGAGCACGGCGATCGTGAGGCCGAGCACCGTCAGCGTGGTGCGCAGCTTGTGCCGCAGCGCGTTGCGCAGGATCAGCTTGAGCACGAACATGATGGTTCAGGGCCTGGTTCCATCGATCAGCTCGCCTTTCTCCAAATGCACGAGCGCCTTCGCCGCGCCCGCCGCGTGGGCGTCGTGCGTCACCATGATAATGGTCTTGCCGAGCCTGTCGTTCAGGCGTTGCAGCATCGTGAGGACATCGGCGGCGGAGTTGCGGTCGAGGTCGCCGGTCGGCTCGTCGGCGACGATCAGTTTCGGATCCGTGATCAGCGCCCGCGCAATCGCGACGCGCTGCTGCTGCCCGCCCGACAGCTCCGACGGATAGTGGCTCATGCGGTCCGCCATGTTGACCATATCGAGCACCATCGCGACACGCTCGCGCCGTTCGTGGCGCGTGAGGCGCGTCAGCATCAGCGGCAATTCGACGTTCTCGAATGCGGACAGCACCGGCATCAGGTTATAGAACTGGAAGATGAAGCCGACATTCGCCGCGCGCCAGTTGGCGAGCGCGGCTTCGGGCAGGCGCGTGATATCGAGTCCGCCGACGAGCAACTCGCCGCTGTCGGGCCGGTCGATCCCCGCGATCAGGTTGAGCAGCGTGCTCTTGCCCGAACCCGAAGGCCCCATCAGCGCGACGAAATTCCCTTCCGCGATGGATAACGTGATGTCGGTCAGCACCGGCACCGTCTGCACGCCGCGCCGATACGACTTGGCGACGTGGCTGATCTGAACGAGAGGCGTCGTGCTCACGCTATTTCTTCGCCAGCGTGACTTTCGCGCCGTCCCTGATCTTGTCGCCGGGCGCGAGCACGAGCACGTCGCCGGGCTTCACGCCCTGCACGGCCAGCAGATCGCCGATGCGCTCGCCCGTCGTCACGGGCACTTCGCGCGCGGTGTCGTGCTCGACGGCGTAGACCACCTTTTTGCCATCGCGCGTGACGACCGCCGTTGGCTGTACCGCGACGACCGCCTTCTTCTCTTCGGGCGGCACGGGCTTCGACAGGAACGCGACCTTCGCGGACATCTCGGGCAGCACGCGCGCGTCGCGATCGACGAAGCGCACTTTCACGAGCACGGTGGCCTTGGAGCGATCGACCGTCGGCACGATGCGCGACACGCGGCCCGCGAAGCGCACGTCGGGCAGCGCGTCGAGCTGAATCTCGCACGGCTGTTCGACGGCGATGCGCGAGATGTTCGACTCGGCGACATCGGCTTCGACTTCGAGCGTTTTCATGTCGGCGATGGTGACGACCGCGCCCTTGCTGTCCGACGCCGACGAGAACGGCGTGATGTTGTCGCCGACGTTCGCGTGTTTCTCCAGCACGACGCCGTCGAAGGGCGCGCGGATCACGGTCTGATCGACGGCCACCTGCGCGGCCTGCGCGTTGGCCTGTGCCGAAGCGATCGCGGCTTCGTCGCTGTTGATGGACGCGTTGGCCTTGTCGAAGCGGGCGAGCGCGGCGTCGTACTGCGTCGCCGGAATCGCGCCTTGCGGGGCGAGAATCCTGTAGCGCCTGAGGTCCACTTCCGCGTTCTTCAGCTCGGCGCGCTGGAGCTCCAGATTGGCCCGCGCGACCTTGACCTGCGCCTGCGCCTGCAAAAGCGACGCGGCCACGTCGTTGCTTTCGAGCCGCGCGATGATCTGGCCTTCCTTCACCGGCGTGCCCTCCAGCACGCCGAGCCATTCGACGCGCCCCTGCCCCTTCGACGCCACCGCCGCCTTGCGCTGCGGCACGACATAGCCGGTAGCGTTCAGAAGCGTATAGCTCTGCGACGGGTACACGGACGTGACAGTGGCGGTCTCGACAGCCTGCGGGCCAGCGAGACGAAACGCCACGGCGATGAGCGCAACGAGGATCGCGGCGATGACCACATAGCGAAGCCAGTTGCGCCGGCGTCGCGGCATCGCGGCGGACGGTCCCCGGTCGATTTTGAGTTTTTCTAGGTCGTGTTCAGCCAATTTATGGACGTGCGCCGCCGGTTGATGCGGCGGATCGGGATGCGGTGGAGGGATGGTCAGTATAGCGCCGACGCTTGCTGCGCTTACGAAGTCTTTACTTGACTATCGACACCCTCTCACGCGACGACACATCGCGTCCTTATTGGCCACCGAAGCGCTTTTCGACATCCACCGCTTTATCGAGCCCGACGAAGCGGTTGTACTCGTCGAAGGGCGTCAGACGATCGGCGATGGCATCGGTCGAACCTTCCCGCATGAACACGTCGAGCATGTCCTTCACGGCCTTGTGCATCGCGAGCATCGGCTCGATCGGGCTCAACGTGTAATCGAAGCCCATTTCGTAGGCCTCTTTCATCGACACATAAGGGCTCTTTCCGGTGCGTGCCTGATTGAAGAGAATCGGCTTGCCGAGCGGCTTCAAACGGCGCGTGAGTTCGCGCATATGCTCGATGCTTTCGGGCGCGTCGGCATAGAGCCCGTCCGCGCCCGCTTGCGCATAGGCTTCGAGCCGCGCGATGGCGTCCTCGATACCCGTGACCGCGATCGCATCCGTGCGCGCCACGATAAAGAAATCCGGATCGCGCCGAGCTTCGATCATCGCGCGCAGCTTCAGCACCATCTCTTCCTTCGATACGAGCTGTTTGCCCGCATAGTGCCCGCACTTCTTCGGCAGCGCCTGATCTTCCAGATGCAGCACGGATGCGCCCGCTTCCTCCCAGAGACGCATCGTGCGCTGCACGTCGAGGATGCCGCCGTAGCCCGTATCGGCATCGGCGAAGATCGGCACCGACGTCACGCGGCATATGCGGCGAATGTGCTCGAACATTTCCGTCTGCGACAGCACACCGACATCGGGCTGTCCCGCGACGACACCCGACGCGACGAAGCCCGATACATAGATGGACTTCGCGCCGGCCTGCTCGGCCAGCATCGCGGTGATGGCGTCGTGCGCGCCCATGCAGACGAATGGACCTTCCTTGAACAACTCGCGAAAGCGTGCGGAACGGGTCAAGATGAGTCTCCGGAAGTCAGGCAAGATAAGCCCAGCCGCGCGCCTTGCGATCGCCGGCGCGAAATTGCGCGATCTGTTCGCTCATGCGTCGCGTCTGGTCGATTTCATCCAGTCCTTCGAGCAGCGCCGCGCGTGGCGCTTCGTCGAACTCGAAGCGAATCGGATCGATTCCCGGCGCGCGTATTTCGAGCGCACGCAAATCGACTTCGACATTCGCTCCATCGCGCGAAGCCATTGCAATTCGCTCGATAACTTTTTCATGGAGCCGCACCGCCAGCAAGCCGTTTTGCAGACAGTTGTTATAGAAGATATCGCCGAACGATGGCGCGATCACGCAGCGAACGCCCGCTTCCTCCAGCGCCCATACGGCCATTTCGCGCGAACTGCCGCAACCGAAGTTCTTTCCGCCGAGCATCGTGCACGCATGACGAAACGCCGGCCGATTCAGCACGAAGTCGTCGCGCTCGCCGCTCTCCGGTCCATTGCCGCGATAGCGCAAGGTCTCCAGCAAATAAGGCCCGAGCTGACCGCGCTTCAGTTGCGAAATGCGTTCGATGCGAATGATGAGATCCGTATCGACGTTATCGCGCAGGAGCGGCGCAGCGGGACCGATGATCGTCGTGACCGCTTTCATCGCGATGCTCCCGTTTGCGGCGCGGCGATATGCCCTGCGATCGCGCTTGCCGCCGCGACTGCGGGACTCGCCAGATGCGTGCGCGCACCCGGTCCCTGTCTGCCGATGAAATTGCGATTCGACGTCGATACGCAACGCTCGCCACGCCCGACGACGTCGCCATTCGCACCGACGCACATCGAGCAGCCCGGCTCGCGCCATTCGAAGCCCGCCGCGCGAAAGATATCGTCGAGCCCTTCCTCGTGCGCCTGGCGTGCGACCGTGAGCGAACCCGGCACGACCCACGCCTTCACGTTGCCCGCCACATGACGGCCATCGACGATACGCGCGGCCGTGCGCAAATCCTCGATGCGGCTGTTCGTGCACGAGCCGATGAACACGCGATCCACGGCGAGTTCATCGAGATGCTGTCCCGCACGGACGCCCATATAGTCGATCGCGTCCTGCGCGGCCTGCCGGCGCGATTCGTCCGCGAGCGACGCCGGATCGGGAATCGTGTCGTCGAGCGCGATCACATGCTCGGGACTCGTGCCCCACGTGACCTGCACGCGTATCGCGGATGCATCGACGATCACTTCGCGATCGAAGTGCGCGCCTTCATCCGTCGCGAGCGCTTTCCAGTCGGCGAGCGCGGCATCGAATTGCGCGCCGCGCGGTGCATATGGTTTGTCTCGCAGATACGCGAAGGTCGTCTCGTCGGGCGCGATCAGGCCGAACTTCGCGCCCAGTTCGATGCTCAGGTTGCACAGCGTGAGGCGCCCTTCCATCGACAGTTCTTCGATCGCATCGCCCGCATATTCGACCGCATACCCGGTGCCGCCCGCCGCGCCGATCCTGCCGATCACATACAGGATCATGTCTTTCGCGCTCACGCCTTCGCGCACGCGGCCGTCGAAGCGCACGCGCATCGTCTTCGGCCGCTTCTGGCGAATGGTTTGCGTCGCAAGCACATGCACCACTTCCGTCGAGCCGATGCCGAATGCGAGCGCGCCCATCGCGCCGTGCGTACAGGTGTGGCTGTCCGCGCACACGATCGACGTCCCCGGCAGCGACAGCCCGAGTTCCGGCCCGATCACATGCACGATGCCTTGCTGGCCATCGTTGCCGATATCGAAGATGGGGATCGCATGATGCGTCATTTGCGTGCGCATCGCGTCGACCATTTCGGTGCTCCAGTCGGCGTCGCCCGCACTTCGGCCCGGCATCGTCGAGATCACATGATCCAGCGTTGCGAACGTCAGCGCGGGACTGTCCACTTGCAGACCGCGCCGCTCGAGCACGCGAACCGCTTCGACGCCCGTAAGCTCGTGCATCAGATGCCGATCCACTTGCAGAAGATCGATGCCGCCGGCGAGATGCGCGATCGCGTGACTGTCCCACAGCTTGTCGAAGAGCGTTTTCATGTTTCAGTCGCTATGCGTGAGATGGCGCTGCCAGGCGAGGAACAGCATGTTGACGAGCGTCGCGAACACGAAGAGCATCAGCGCGAGCGCCATGATCGTGCTGGTTTCGTTGCGGTTCATCGCGATCATGAGCAAGCGTCCGATGCCGCTTTGAGAAGCGAACATCTCGCCGATCAGCGTGCCGAGCAGCGTCAACGAAAAGCCTATGCGCAAGCCTGAAACCACTTCCGGCACGCACGCGGGGAGCAGCACGTGACGCGCGAAATCGCCCGGGCTCATGCGATACGTCCTGGCCGCGCGCGCGTAGATCGGGGGCATGTTGCGCACCGCGTTCATCGTGAAGAGCGTAATGGGCACGATGCCATGCATCACGCCGAAGACGATCTTCGCCCACAGGCCGAGTCCGCACGCGAGCAGCACGACGGGATAGAGCGTGACCTTGGGAATCGAGTAGAAGCCCATCATCAGCGGCTCCATCACGTCGCCGGCCATGCGCCGCGCGCCGAGCAGCAAGCCGAGGCATACGCCCGCGATAGCCGATATCGCGAATGCCGATGCGAACGCGAGCGAGGTCACATAAAGACTCGCCGGAAAATCCGCGTCGCTCACGATATGCACCGCGCGCTGCACGGTATGCATGGGCGTGGTCAGCACATCGGGCCCGAGCACTTCGCTCAGGATCTGCCATAGCGCGACCAGCACGACGATCAGCACGAGCGCATCGGTCCAGCGCTGTGCGTGCCGCGTCCTCGTGCCGTGCGTGATGACGACGGTGCTCATGCCGCCTCCCTTCTGATGCGCCGGTACAGACGCCTTTCGGCCTGTCGCAGCAGGCCGTTGATCGTCGTGACGAAGACCAGCATCAGGACCATGAGACCGTACATCGTCGGGTTGTCGAATGCGTTGTATGCGAACGCGATCTGATAGCCGAAGCCCGATCCCGACAACACGAATTCGCCCGCGACGACCGCGATGAACGCATACACCACGGTCAGCTTGATGCCCGTGAAAACGAAAGGCAGGCTCGCGGGCAGCGTGATCAGGCGAATCTCGTCGAGCGTGCTGAGACGGCATACGCGTGCGGTGCGCAGTAGCACGCGCGGCACACGTTCGAGGCCGTTGAGCGTGTTCACGGCCATCGCCACGACCGCGAACAGAAAGCCGATGCCGATGAGCGGCCATCGATTCAGCCCGAAGATCACGATGAGAATCGGATACAGCACGAACACGGGCACCGCATAGTACGAAAGCAGCAAGGGATCGAGCACACGGCGCAGGCGCGGCAAGCGGAAGAGCAGCACGCCGCCGACGAACCCGACCATCACGGCGAGCGCCACCGCGGCCAGCGCGCTGCCGAGCGTCTGCACGATATCGACGGTGAATTGCCCCGACGTCAGAATGTCCCACGCGCTCATCGCCATGCGCGAAGGCGGAATGAACGAAACGGGATTGATCCACGCAAGCCGCGTGGCGATTTCCAATAGCGCGATCAACCCGACAACGAGCCCGATGCGCCAGCGCGCCGCCTCGTTCACGGCTGGCTCCCGAGCGCTTTCAATGCTTCGTCGCGCAGCAGACCCCACACTTGCGCGGTGAGTTCGCCGAAGCGCGCATCGAGTGCGATCTTGCTGTCGCGCAGACGCGGCCAGCCTGTTTCGATCGTCGCGATGAAACGTCCCGGACACGCCGACATCACGCCGATGCGATCCGACAGCAGCACGGCTTCATCGATCGAATGCGTGATGAGCATCACGGTCGCGCCGGTGTCGCGCCAGAGCTTCAGCGTTTCATCGCCCATCAGGAGACGCGTTTGCTGATCGAGCGCGCCGAAGGGTTCGTCGAGCAACATGAGACGCGGGCGCACGACCATCGCTCGCGCAATGCAGACACGCTGACGCATGCCGCCCGAAAGTTGTGCAGGATACGCGCGTGCAAACGACTTCAGGCCCATGAACGACAACGCGTGATCCACTCGCTCGCGCACTTCGGTTTCCGGCACACCCGCGCGGCGCGCGGCGAACGCGGCATTGTCGAACACGTTGAGCCACGGAAAGCTCGCGTCTTCCTGAAACACGACCGCAACGCCGTCGGGCACTTCGCGCCCCACCGGTTGCCCTTCGAACTCGACCGTGCCGCCGCTCGCCGGATTCAGACCCGCGAGCACGTCGAGCAAGGTGGACTTGCCGCATCCCGAAGGGCCCACGACCGAAAAGAATTCGCCCGCGCGCAGTTCGAGACTCACGGGCCCGAGCGCATGAAACGGCGGCTTGCCCGCGATGCCGGGATAGATGCGCGTGACATCGGTGAGACGCGCCTGCACGCGCTCCGTATCCTGCGCGGCGGGATCGCGCGATACGACCGATATCTTCGTGCGACGTGACAACACGCTCATCGCGGCCTCACTTCTTCGTTTGCAGATCGGCGGGAAGCAGCGATTCGTCGACGATCTTCGACCAGTCGAACGGGCCTTCGGGAATCGCCTTCACGAGTATCAATCCCTTCAGCACTTCGTCCATGCCCTTGCGATCGAAACTGCCTTCGCTCCAGTACTTCGGATCGGACTCAAGCACGTTGTTCAGCGCGGAAGCCGCAACAGCCGGGTCCATCTTGTACTGCTTCGCCAGAATCTGCGCGGACTCGTCGCGATGCGCGGCCATGTATTGCACCGCCTTGCGGCGCGCCTTGATGATCCCCTTGATCACTTCGGGATGCGTCTTCAGATAATCGGTTCGCACGATGCCGACCGTCTGCGTTTCATTGGGCACGATATCGGTCGAACGAAACGCGATGCGCAACTGATCCTTCTTCGCGCTGTACGAAGGCTCCGTCATGTAAGCGACATCGACCGCGCCCTGCTGCAATGACGTGAGCATGCCGCTCGAACTGCCGACGGGCTTGCGCTGCACTTGCCCCGTCAACCCCGCGCGATCGAGCGCGATCGTGACGATGGTATCGGTCGTCGATTTCGGGCTGCTATAGCCGATTGTCTTGCCTTTCATCTGCTGGATGCCGGTGATCGTGCCGTCCTTCTTTTCGACCCAGACGAGATCGGCGAGGCTCTGCACGCCGCCATGCACGATGGTCAGATCGACACCCTGCTTCACCGCGGAGATCGCCGCGGGTAATGCGACTTCGCCATAAGGAATCTCGGAGGCCATCGCGTTGCGCACCGTGGTGCCGCCGCCTTCCGACGTGATGAAGCCCGTCACGTCCACGCCTTCTTCCTTGAAGAAGCCCTTCTCCATCGCGACCGCGAAGGGCACGCCGTACATGCCGTCGCCCCAGTGCGTGACGGTGAGCGGCGCGGCGCGCACGCTGGCGCCGCAAACGCAGGCGGCCGCGAAAGAGATGAGACAGGCACCGCGCGCAAAGCTCCCGATCTTTCCAAGCGCAAACATGTAGGGTCTCCATCCATGATCGGCGGTCTCGCAGCGTGCTCGGCGCATGCGGCCGCACTGTGGTTTTACTGACCTGCTCTGGACGTGCTGCTTGCCGAATAACCGTGCGAGTTAATGTATGCATTAACTGAGCGAAAGTCCAGACTCGCCGAGGGCGTACATACCCTCGTCGCATCGGGCGCAACTCTTGTTTCAGGCTTGCTGGATGCCGTATTGCTGCAGCACGTTGGTCTGGTCGCGCCAGCCGCGCTCGCGATGAGCGCGATACAGTTCGCTCGCTTTCGCTGCATCGCCGCAACGCATCGCGTCGATGATGTCGTAATGCTCCTGTATCGACTTCGACGGCTGGGGATGCGCCTTCACCATCTGCGTGAAGCGGCGCACGCGATGCACCTGATCGCGGCAATTCATGACGATGCCGTGAAGCCGCGCATTACCGCTCAGCGCGATGAGCGTCTCGTGAAAGACCTCGTCCGCCGCCGCCCACGCAAGCATGTCGCCGCGTTCGAGTGCGGCGGTCATGGCCTCGCATGATTGAACGAGCGGCGCGAGCTCTATGTCCTTTCTCGACGCGACGAGCGCCGCCGCTGTCGATTCGAGGCTGATCAGCACCTGATAGATGTGTTTGATATCGGAGATGGACGTCGGCACGATGCGGATGCCGTGACGCGGCACGATCTGCACGAGGCCTTCGCCTTGCAGACGCAGCGCCGCCTCGCGGATCGGCGTGCGGCTGAAGCCGAGCATCAGCCCCAGTTCCTGTTCGAGCAGATACGAACCCGGCGTCAGTTCGCTTTCGATGATCCGCCGGCGCAGTTCGCGATAGGCGAGCTCGGTCGTGTTGCGTCTCGCGGGTCTCGCGCTCTCGACGGGCTTGTCGTTCAATGAAGCGGCCATGCCTGAACTCCCCGATGAATCTCCGTCTTGCGCCGATGGTAACACCGCGTCAAACGCTGGTGAGATGCGCGACGAGCTTGCGGCACGCCTCAGGCAACGCATCGAGCGAACGCACGCCGATGAGCAATTCGCGCGCGGCCCATGCGTCCGTCAATGCGACGACGGCGAGCGCGTGTTGCTTCGCCACTGCTTCGGGCATCACGCCGAGACCCAATCCCGCTTCGATCATCAGACATTGCGCGTCATAGCTCGACACCTGAATGCGCACGCGCACCGGGCGTCCGAGTTCGTTCGCCGCACGCGTGAGGCACTGGCTGATCGCGGTATCGGCCGGCAATGCGACGAACTCTTCATCGAGCGAATCGGTGAACGCAATCGAGCGCGCCTGCGCCAATGGGTGTCCCGGCGGTGTCGCGAGCACGAGGTTATCGGTGCGATACGGGATCGCGTGAATCGCATGACCGTGAGGGACGGACGTGAACACGCCGATATCCGCCGCATTGTCCGCGACTGCGCGCACCACTTGCGCGCTCGGTTTTTCATCGAGCACGATGCGCACGTTCGGATGACGCGCCGCGAACGATTGAATGTCGCGTGGCAGAAACTGAACGATCGACGATATGTTCGCAGCAATGCGCACGATGCCGCTCGTGCCGCTCGCGAAATCGCGCATCTGAATGGCGATGTCGTCGAATTGATGCAATGCACGATGCGCGAGCGCCGCAAGCCGGTCGCCCGCTTCGGTCGGCTCGACGCCCTTATTCGTGCGGCGCAATAACGGCACGCCGAACATGGCCTCGATCTCGCTGATGCGTCTGCTCACCGCCGCCGCCGCGATATGTTCGCGTTGAGCCGCTGCGGCGATCGTGCCTGCATCGACGACGGCGAGGAAGAGTCTCAGCGAAAGCGGATCGATCGGCGGCATGGGCGGCGGCTTCTCTCGTAAGGCACGTCCGCAGTGTACTTAAAGAACGCTTGCCATCGCAGATGACGATGACGGCATGACGAAGCATAGCTTTGCCGCATAACCCGGCGCGCGGAAAATGCCTTGAATCAGGCACTCGCGAGGGGAACCGTCATGCAGGAAGCCGCCGCTGCAACCCGAATCCGCGTGTTCTGGCAACCGGGATGTTCGTCGTGCCTGCGCACGAAGGAATTCCTTGCACGCCAGGGCATCGAGTTCGAATCGATCGACGTGCACAACGATCCCGAGGGCCGCGCGGCGCTCGCAGCGCTCGGCGCGCGCAGCGTGCCCGTGGTCGCGTTGGGATCGAAGTACACGCTATGCCAGTCGATCAACGATGTGATTCGCTTCCTCGATCTCAAGACCACGCCGACGCCGCCCCTGCCGCCCGCCGAGCTCGTCGCCAAACTCGCGCATGTGCTCGAATCCAATGCGCGCTACGCGCGTCAATTCGGCGCCGAATACTTTCGCAAGCCTTTTCGCAATCGCAATCGCACGCCCGCCGGTCTGACATTTCACGTGTTTCGCGTGGCTGAAATGGGCGTTCAGGCGGCGCATCAGATCGAATTGCGCTTCGAAGGCTTCGACGATCAGCCGCCGGAGGAATGGCAGGCGGAAGATATCGCGCGCTGGGGCGAAAGCGTGCGGCAGAAGCTTCTCGACTGGTGGGCGCATGAATCCGACCGCAGGCTCTCGTATGACGTGCCGACCTACTACGGCCGCCGCTCGATGCACGAAGTGCTCGAACGCACCGCATGGCATAGCGCGCAACACACGCGGCAAGTCATGCTGATGCTGGAGAGCGACGGCGTGACGATCGATCGTCCCTTGACGGCGGACGACCTCGGGGGCTTGCCGCTGCCGGAAGAAGTCTGGGACAAGTGATCGATCCTCTGTCGGTCGCACGGCAGGCGCGCAAGTCCGTTCAAGCCGCCCTTCATCGGGGCGGCTTCTTTTTATCGTGCGCTAACGTATACGTTGAGCAATACGCCGAATTTCTTTTCATATAATGAAGGCATTCCATCCGCCTGCGTCTGGTCCGGCGGATATATCGTCCGTGCATCGACGGCAACGTTTTCGGAATGCCCATCATGGCTCCAGCCCCGACCGCCGAAGCGATTATCAAAACGCGCGAGAAATCGACCGACACGGTTTATCAGGCGCTGCGCGAAAAGATCCTCAGCAACGAACTGCGCCCCGGCACGCAGATGCTCGAACAGGAACTCGTACAACTGTTCGGCGTGAGCCGTACGCCGGTGCGTGAAGCGCTCATCCGTCTACAGAACGAACATCTCGTGCAGATCATTCCGCGCCACGGCGTGCGCGTGCGCAATGTGTCGATGACGGATATCGAAGAAGTCTTTCAGGTGCAGACGAGTCTCGAAGCGACAGCGGCTTCGACCGCCGCCGCGCGCAAACCGGGCGCGCGAGAATTGAAAGCGCTGGAGAAAGCGTGCACGGAAATGGAGCGCGCCTTCGCCAAGAATGATCGCGAAGCATGGTCGGCCGCGCGTGAAGCGTTCTACGCGCGGCTCGTCGAAATGAGCGATAACCCGCGACTCACGCAGATCGTCGGCGAATGCTCGGATCAGGTGCGCCGCGTGCGCGAATTGACGCTGCGGCTGATCGATCCCGACGAAGCGCAAGCGCGCGACCTGCGCGCGATCATCGAAGCGCTGCGGCAAGGCGATGGGTCGGCGGCGCAAGCGCTATGCCGCGAGAATCGCGCGCGCAATCTTCAGATGCAAATCGAAGCGCTGCAACGCTTCAGGATTCTCGACGTCTGATCACGAAGCGTGCAAGGCCGTATCGCGCAAGGCGATCACCGGCGCCTTCCGCGCGACGCTTGTAGTTGCGATCAACACCTCTCGATTCGTATGGCGGCACACCACATTGCGAACGTGGTTCACGCCCCAGTTCAAGATTCCGGGCTTTCTTGCGCCGAGCACGATGAGGTCCGCATCGAGGCGCTCGGCTTCATCGGCGATCACGCGCCCGATGCTGCGGCCGTCTTCGGGCAGCGTGCGCGTTTGCCAGTCCGCTTCGATGCCCGCGCGCGCAAGCATCTTTTCGCTGTTGCGTCCAATCACGAGCGCGAGCTGATTGACGAGCGCGGGCATGTCGCAAAGACATTCCATCTGCCAGCCCGCCCACGACGGAACCGACTCGATCACATGCAGCACGGTCAGACGCGCGTCGTTCTCACGCGAGCGTGCAATGGCGGCCGACAAGGCGGCTTCGCTGAAGCTCGGTCCCACGGCGACGAGAATATGCTGGTTCATGGCGCAACCCTCCGATCATTGGACAGCGCCGTTTGCGGGCGGCTGTCGTTTATCCATGACGTCATGATCGGCGCCGACAATTAGCGCAAACTGAGCGCGCGCTCCGGGAGGCGTTACGATGCGATAAATCAAACTGATGGCATCCATTTACCTTTCATCATGGACAATCGCGAACTGCTCAACCTCGCGTATTTGCGCGCGTTCCGTCTCGTCGCGCAGACGGGCAGCGCCACGCGCGCCGCCGCCGCGCTATTCCGCGCGCAATCGGCGGTTACGCGTTCGTTGCAGGAACTCGAAGCGGCCGTCGGCGAAACCTTGCTGGAGCGCCGTCCGTCGGGCATGCTGCCTACCCCCGCCGGGCGCGCCGTCCTGTTGCGCTGCCAGCGCATCTTCGCGGAACTGGAAGAGCTGGCGCAATGGTGCGCGACGCGACAGTCGCGCCGCCGAACCGCGTCGGACGGCACGCTTCCCGCCTTTTTGCTCAACACGCGGCGGCTGCAATTGTTCTCCGCGCTCGCACGTCATCGTCATATGCCGAGCGCGGCGCAGACCCTGGGCCTCAGTCAGCCGGCCGTCAGCAGCGCGATCCGCATCATGGAGACAGGCGCGGGCATGCAACTGTTCTATCGCAGCCCGCGCGGGCTGCTGCTCACGAGCGAAGGCGAAACCTTCGTCCTGCACGTGCGCCGCGCGCTGAACGAGCTGCGCCATATTCCCGATGATCTCGCGGCATTGCGCGGCACGATTCAGGGTTATGTCACGGTCGGCGCGCTGCCGCTCGGCAGAACGCTGATCTTGCCGGGCGCGATCGCACGCGTCGCCGCGCAATATCCCGGCGTGCGCATCGTGACCGACGAAAGCGCCTACGAAACACTCGTCGCGGGACTGCGCGCGGGCGATATCGATTTCGTGCTCGGCGCATTGCGCCAGAACGATGCGTCGAGCGGTCTCGTCAATGAGCGCATGATGTCGGAAGACATCGTCGTGCTCGCGCGTCGCGGGCACCCGCTCGTGAGTGAAAGCGGATTGACGCTCAAGGATCTGATCGCCGCGCAATGGATCCTGCCGCGCAGTCAGGCGCCCGCGCGCGGGATGTTCGAAGCGCAGTTCAAGCGGGGGAAGCTGAAGCCGCCGATGCCGACCGTCGAGACCGCCGACCTCGCGGTCATTCGCGGCCTTTTGATGCATACGGACATGCTCGCCGCCGTATCCGCTCAGCAGTTGCACTACGAATGCGAATCGGGGCAACTCGTGGTGATGGACATTCCTCTGCACAACACGCGGCGCGAAATCGGACTCACGATGCGCGCGGGCGGCACGCCATCGCCGGCGGCACGCGCGCTGATCGATGCAATCCGCCTGACCGTCGATCAGCTCGGGCATGAACTGCGCCGCGAATCGCCCCGCATCGTCAGGACCGCCGGCTGATAGCCGGGCTATCTAAATCGTTTATCGCGATAACATTCAATCGTGCCGTTAACGCGATCACTGCAACGAACAGGGAGATGCAATGAACGAGCAGCAATGGATTGCGATGGACGAGTACCTGTGCGACCGGACGCAAACGCCGGACGAAGCGCTCGACGCGGCCCTTAAGTCCAGCGTCGAAGCGGGACTGCCCGCGATCAACGTCGCGCCGAATCAGGGCAAGCTGCTACAGATGCTTGCGCGTCTGAGTGGCGCGCGCCGCATTCTCGAACTCGGCACGCTCGGCGGATACAGCACGATCTGGCTCGCGCGTGCCCTGCCCGCCGATGGCACGTTGCTCACGCTCGAAGCCGTCGAGCATCATGCGGACGTCGCGCGAAAGAATATCGAACGCGCGGGCTTGTCGGGCGTGGTGTCGATCATCGTGGCCGATGCCGCCGATACGCTCGAAGGCTTCGTGCGCGATGGCATCCCGCCTTTCGATTTCATCTTTCTCGATGCCGACAAACAGAGCTATCCCAAGTATCTGCGCCTCGTCTTGCGTCTGAGCCGCCCGGGCACCGTGATCGTCGCGGACAACGTGATTCGTCAAGGTCGCGTCGCGGATGCGGGCAGCAGCGACCCCGACGTGATCGGCGTGCGCGCATTCCTGGATATGCTCGCCGCGGATGCGCACGTCTCCTCCACGGCAATTCAGACGGTCGGGAGCAAGGGATGGGACGGATTCTCGCTCTCGATCGTATCGTGATCGGCGCCTTCAGCAATCCGCTGGCAAATATTCCAGGCAACCGATGGAATAAAACGCTCGTTTAGAAGGTTAGCGCATCGAGAGCCCAAAAAAATCGATGCGCCGACATGGACGAGCCGATCACCGAACCTGATATTCGAGCCTTCGCGGACGGCGTGCTGTCGCCTGCGAGGGCGGCGCGCGTCGGCCGATATGTCGGCGCGCGGCCGGCGAATCGGCGTGTGCAAAATGCCTTCGTTCGCGCCGCGTCGCGCGATGCCACGCGCACGAGAAGCGTCGTGCGTCACGCATTCATCGGCGCGTGCATCGCCATCGCCGTCGCCGGCTGGTGCGCTGCAACGCACGTCTCTGCCGATATGCTCGATGCCGCCGCCGTGATGGCATTGATGGAGACTTCGAACCAGCGCGGCACGAACGTGCGTCCGCTCGTGTCGCACGATCCGCACTTCATCGAACTTACGCCGGTCGGCCTCGAACTCATCGCGACCCGGACGCGGCGCGGCGGCAAGTTCGCGCATATCGACGAATACGATTACCGCAACGTGGAGGGCGAGAGCGTCGTTCTTCTGATCGCGTCCGCGCCATTCACGAGCGATGCACCGCACTGGAGCGCGCGGCGCGTCGGGGAAATCCGCCTGCTGACATGGGTTATCGGCGGCACGCGCTATGTGCTCGCGGGACAGGCGGGCACGCGCGGCATGATGCGCGCCGCCGACGCCTTGACGCTGACGGCGCGCGAGGCGGAATAAATGGACATCCGCGACGACTTGATGGAACACCTCCCGAGGCTGCGCCGCTACGCGCGCGCGTTGCTGAACAATCGGGAGCTCGCGGACGATCTCGTGCAGGATACGATCGAGCGCGCCTTGTCGCGCGCGCAAGGATTCGAAGCGGGCACCGATCTGCGCGCATGGCTTTTCACGATCATGCACAACGTATTCGTGAATCAGGTCAGCAAGGCGTCGGCGCGTGCGATTCACGTGTCCGTCGACGATGAAGACCTGAGCGAGCGCGAGTTCGCGATACCGGGCGGCCAGATCCGCTCGCTCGAAGTGCGCGATCTCGACTACGCTTTGCAGCGTCTGCCCGCCGAGCAACGTGAAGTCGTGCTGCTCGTCGGGCTCGAAGAAATGAGCTATGCGGAAGTGGCGATCGCGCTCGATATTCCAATCGGCACCGTGATGTCGCGCCTGTCGCGCGGACGCGAACGCCTGCGCGCGCTGATGGCCGGCACGCAACCCAGTGCGAAGTTGAAGGTGGTGCGATGAACGACCAACAGACTCCGATCAGCGAAGAAGATCTGCACGCATATGTCGATGGCGCGCTTTCGGCCGCACGCCGCGAACAGGTCGAGCGCGCCATCGAACTGAATCCCGCTCTGGCCGCGCGTGTGAGCGACTACTTCTCGCTCAATAACATGTTCCATGAACGCTACGATCGCGTGCTCAACGAACCCATCCCCGCGCGCTTGCGCACGCTGAAGAAAGCGCGCTGGTTCGGCGCGGCGAACTGGCCGCGATTCGCGGGCATGGCGGCAGCGCTCGTCGCGGGCATCGGCATTGGCATCGGCACGAACATGGGCCGCGATGCGCTGTCGCTGCCGGGCACGAATACATCGAGTGCAGCGAATACGCGCGACGTGAGCGCCGAAGGCATGGAAGCGATGGCGCGTCAGGCCGCGCTCGCGCATGTCGTGTACATGCCCGCCGTCGATCGTCCCGACGATATCGGCAAGGACCGCGAGCAGGACTTCGTTCAGTATCTGTCGAACAAGCTCGGCACCGACGTGCATCCGCCGCTGCTCACGAAAAGCGGCTTCGAACTGATGGGCGGACGCATTCTGCCCGGCGACAACGGCCCGACCGCGCAATTCATGTATCGCGACGCCAAAGGCGAACGCGTGACGCTCTGCATCGCGCGTCGCAAGACAAGCACCAACACCACCGCGTTCAAGCTGTATCGGGACGGTCCAGTGAACGTGTTCTACTGGATCGATGGCGATTTCGGTTACGCGGTATCGGGCGGCATCGACCGCAAGGTGATGCTCGAACTCGCCCACGATGTGTACGCGCAACTGACGCCATCCACGCCCGGTTGATCGCTTACTCGGACGGCATCTCTTGCCTGCTCAGACCGGGCCATCTGCCGCGCATCGCAGCCACGCCCGTTTGCGACGACGCAGGCGGCAATTTCCTGCATTCGACATGCATGCCGCGCGAAGACGCAGCGGCCACGAACTTGTCGATTTCTTCGCGCACGTCGGGATCGACATAGTCGGCTCGCGATGCATCGAAGATCACGGTCGCGCCATCGGGAATGGTGCGCAGATGATGCTTCAGTGTGACTTTGCCGAGAAACGAAACGTCCTTGCGGAACGACACCAGGTAATGATCGTCGTGCTGCGTCATCGTGATCGGGCGCTTGAGATTCGCGCGGATCGCGAGCAGGAGACTGCATCCGATGCCGAGCAGAATGCCCATCAGGAGGTCCGTCAGCAACACGCCGGCAATCGTCACGATGAACGGCGCAAAGCGTTCGATGCCCTGCTTCGCGACGGCCGCGAACAACGATGGCTTGGCGAGCTTCAGGCCCGTGAAGATCAGGATCGCCGCGAGACAGGCGAGCGGAATCAGGTTGATCACGCTCGTCAACGCGAACACGCTCACGAGCAACAGCGCGCCGTGCACGAACGACGACCAGCGCGTCTGCGCGCCCGCATGCACGTTCGCCGAACTGCGCACGATGACCGAGGTGATCGGCAATGCGCCGATCGCACCGGCCATCATGTTGCCGATGCCTTGCGCTTTCAGCTCGCGATCGGGATGTGCCGTGCGCTTCTTCGGATCGAGTTGCTCGACGGCTTCGAGACTCAACAACGTTTCGAGACTCGCAACGATGGCGAGCGTGAACGCGAGCCGCCATACATCGGGATTCACGAACTGCGAGAAGTTCGGCAAGGCGAGCGCATGGGTGAACGCGGCGAACGATTCGAGCGACGGCAACGCGACGCGATGTTGCGCGGGCGGTGCGAAACCCGGCGCGAACAGGTCGAGCAACAACGTCGCGCCGATGCCGAACGCGACCACCGCGAGCGGCGCGGGCACAGCGCGCACGAGCGTGAAGCGGCGCATCGCGCGCGTTTCCCAGCCTGCGAGCATCGCAAGCGATACGACGGCGACGATGCACGCCGCCGCAGACACAGGACCGAACGGCGTGCCGAGCATGCCGGGACCGCTCGCGGCCGGCGCGCCTTCGTTGGCGAAGCCCGCGGCGAGCGGAAGCTGCTTGATGACGAGCAGCAGGCCGATCGCGGCGAGCATCCCCTTGATGACCGACGAAGGCACATAGGCCGCGAAGCGCCCCGCCTTCAACATGCCGAAGCCGAACTGGATCGCGCCCGAGAGCAGCACGGCGAGCAGGAACGCGGAGAAGCTGCCGAGGCCGGCGATGCCATCGACGACGATCACGATCAGGCCCGCAGCCGGGCCGCTCACGCTCAATTGCGAACCGCTCAGCAAGGCCACGACGAGTCCGCCGATGATGCCCGATAGCAGCCCGGCGAACGGCTCGACGCCGGATGCATTGGCAATGCCCAGGCATAGCGGCATCGCGACCAGAAACACGACAGTGCCCGCGAACATGTCGCGCGGGAAAGTGGCTATACGATTACCAGAGTTCATGATTTTTCTTGGAACGAGTTGGGGCCTGCGAACGTCGCGAAAGCGACATCGCATCGTCAGGCGATCGATGGAAAGAGCGGGCTTAAGCGGCCCGCAGCGATGTGATCGGTGCGCGCTCGGTGGCCCGCGTTTCGTCTTCGTCCGCATAGCCGGACGCGAGGACGTTAATGAGGCCGTCGTGAAGGCCGAAGATCCAGCCGTGAACGAGCGGCGGCTCGTCGCGCTCGCACACGATTGCGTGCTGCCGCAAGAGACGCACTTGTTCGAGCACGTTCAGCTCGGCGAGGCGGTTCGCGCGCGCATCGAGTTCATCGAATGCATCGAGTTCGTGCCGATGCCGCTCCCCCAAAGCGCACAGCGGCGCGATCCGGCGATTCACGTGCGGCAAGTCGCTCGATTGCGGCAGGAGCGAGGCGCGCACGCCGCCGCATCCGTAATGCCCGCATACGATCACGTGATCGACTTTCAGCACGCGCACCGCGTATTCCAGCACGCTCATGGTGTTGTCATCGGAGGGAGAGAACAGGTTCGCGATGTTGCGATGAACGAACAAATCGCCAGGATTGGCGTTCGTCACGGTCTCGGCCGGCACGCGGCTATCCGCGCAGCCGATCCACAACACCTTCGGGCTTTGGCCCTGCGCGAGACGGGTGAAGAATTGCGCATCGGCGTGCGCGGTCTCGTGTGCCCAGGCAATGTTTTCCAACAACATTCGTTTCGGTCGATTCATGCATTTCTCTCCAGATCAGGCGCGTCTTTGGTGCATGACGCAAAGAATCGATTAGGGCCGCATCTACGTTGCAGTGCAGCGAGTTCCTTACGAATAACTTTCGCAGAAAAAGTTCAGCGGCGTCCAGAGAAAAAAATATGACGATATGAATCCCGTGTTTTGTTCAACGTTTCGGCGCGCAACGTCTGATAACCTTGAGCGCTTCAGATTCAGCTTTCGCGAACACATGACCGATTCAGCAACAAGCATCGACACGACACGTTTCATCGAATGCAACGGCGGCGCTTATCCAGTACGGATCGAGTATCAATGGTTGAATCCGGAACGCGTCGATGCGCCCATCGCGTTGTTCCTGCATGAAGGCCTGGGCTCGATCGCGTTATGGAAAGGCTGGCCGCAGCAGCTTTGCGATCGCCTGAATTTCCGGGGGCTCGTGTATTCAAGGCCCGGTTATGGCCGCTCCACGCCACGTCGATCCGGCGAACGATGGCCGGTCGAGTTTCTGCATCGGCAGGCGCAAGAGGTGCTGCCCGCATTCCTCGATGCACTCGGCATCGACGCTGAAGAACGCGCGCGCATGTGGCTCATCGGGCATAGCGATGGCGGCACAATCGCCCTTCTTTACGCAAGCGCGTTTCCCGAAGCGCTCGCCGGCCTCGCCGTCATGGCGCCGCATTTGTTCGTGGAACCGATGACGGTCGAAGGCATCGAAAAAGCGCGCAGCACGTATGAAACGACATCGTTCAAAGACAAGCTGCAGGCTTATCACGACGACGTGGATTCAGCCTTTTACGGATGGAACGATGCGTGGCTGAATCCCGCGTTTCTGCATTGGGATATCACGGAAGAGATATCGTCGATCAGGCGGCCGTTGCTCGCCATTCAAGGTTATGACGACGAATATGCGTCGATGCTGCAAATCGATAAGATCAAGGCGGCTGTCGATCACGCGCAGCTCGTCAAGCTGACGCAGTGCCGGCACTCACCGCATCGCGATGCGACCGATGAGGTGAACGATGCGATCGCCGCTTTCGTGCGCGCGCATCGAGGTTGAATCGGCATCGGGCACGAATCAACCCGCGTCCTGCGTCTTCGCCGACGCCTCCTGCGCCCGCCTCAGCCGCTCGCGGCTATTCGACAAATGCATGCGCATCGCCGCGCGCGCCGCCTCGGGATCACGACGCTCGATCGCATCGTAAATATCTTCGTGTTCGCGATTCACGCGATCGAGATACCCGGCGGGATCGTTGTGTGCCAGCGCCGCCGAATTGACGCGCGTGCGCGGAATGATGGTATTGCCAAGCTGGCTCAGGATGCTGTGGAAGTAGCGGTTGCCCGTGGCCTTCGCGAGTTCGAGATGGAACGCGACGTCTGCGGCGACGGCGTTGCCCTCGCCCGCTTCGATGAGCCGCTCGAAGTCGTCGAGCGCGCGACGCATCTGCGCGAGATTTTCATCCGTGCGGCGCATGGCGGCGAGACCGGCCGCCTCCGCTTCGAGGCTGATGCGCAATTCGAGAATCGCCATCACATCGCGCACGGTGAGATCGCCCGCGGCCTCGATCTGAAAACGGTCCTGATCGCTCGCTTCGAGCACGAACGTACCGATGCCGTGCCGCGTCTGCACGAGCCGCCCCGCCTGCAGCCGCGAGATGGACTCGCGCACGACCGTGCGGCTCACGCCGAGCTGCGCCATGATTTCCGATTCAGTCGGCAGCTTGTCGCCGGGCTGAAGCGCGCCGCTGCGAATCCGTTCCGACAACTCGGCGACGACTTCCTCGGTGAGGTTGCGGGAGCGGCGAAGCGCGCCGGACGCGAGGGCTTGGGACATTGAAAGACCGGTCTTTGTGTGCTCGATGAGTCATTATAGGGCGCGCGCCACAGCTTGTACGATGACTATTGACTTGCGCTGCGTCGCGACGCGAAACACTAGACGCAGGACTCGCTTTAATGAGAAGCGAATGCCGATTCGCACGGGCCGCATTCGGCGCCGCGTCGGCCATGATGGAAAACCCCATCAAAATCATGCGATTAGGGCCAAAACAAAGCGTTGATAAACCGCCTGTTGCGGCGTAAAGTTCAAGTACCGCATGAAGTGAAATCGCGCCAGCCAGGCGGCATCAGCCGCGCGCCGGCGGCGCGATCGTTTTGAAACAAGGCTCGCGAATCCATGCCGCATCCGTTGGATTCGCCATCATCCGCGCGGTCGCGAGCCTGATTACAGCGGTTCACCGGCTCGTCGCCGCGCGTGTCTATGCGTTACACCACGCGCCTTGCGCCTCTCGCGCGTCTCGCTCATCGATCAGGCGAAAGCCGGTGCACATCCGTATTCACAATCGCAGATTTCGCAGCGATACTGGTGCGCGGCATCGAGGTTGGCAGGCAAGGAGACGAGCAAATGATGCGTGAAGTAATCGGAGCGTTCCACGGCTCCCGTAAGCTGGATGAAGCACTTGAAGACTTGCGCGCGGAAGGCATTGCGGCCGATCGCGTGCGCGTGGCGAGCATGAGCGGTTTCGCCGATTTCCACGCTTCGCAGATACAGAGCAACAACGCGCAGACGCAGTGGATCGCGGCGGAATACGCGGGCCACGGGGAGCATCTCGGCGTGGTCGACACGCATGACTACCCGTACGGGCTGGACGCTTCGAGCGACGACATCCTCCCCTCGTTCGGCGCGGATGGCGGCGACGCGGACCTCGCTTGCAGCGTCACACGCGTGATCGTAAGCATTCGCGACGAAGCGGAGATGCGCGCCGTGTGCGACATCTTCTCTCGCCTCGGCACCGACGATATCGACGTGGAAAGCGCCGCGGCCTGATCCGCGACGCCCGAGGCTCGCATCGCCGCGTCACTGCGTCGGCGTCGTCGCGGGCTTCGCTTTCTTCTTGTGCTTGAAGTGATAGCCGCCCTGGTGCGTGCTGCCGGCCGCGGACGTGTTGTCCCCGCCGACGGTCGGTCCGGCCGTCGCGGCTCCGTGGGCGTTGCCGCCACCCGAACCGCCATTGCCGTTGCCGCCGCCTGACTGCGCCATCGCCGCGCCCGTCACGCCTATCGTTGCGCCCGCCGTCAGCGCAATCAAAAGCTTCAATCCAGTCGTCCTCATTTTTTCCCTCGTCGATCAGGTTCATCACCGGTTGGCGCGCATTTCGCATTCAAGATGCGTAACGCAAAATGCCATCTGGTATATGGCATGCTGCATGCTCGCCCTTTGACTTCCATTGCCGCGTACGGCCATCAAATTCGCCCTCCTTACTCATGGATGTCCGCAAAACCACCCGCAAGTCAGCCGAACGCGACGAAGCCGCATCTGCATCCACAGCAGGTTTCGTGCGCGTTCGCGGCGCGCGTGAGCACAACCTGAAAAATGTCGATGTCGACGTGCCGCGCGATGCGCTAGTCGTCTTCACCGGCGTGTCGGGTTCCGGTAAATCGTCGCTTGCATTCGGTACGCTTTACGCCGAAGCGCAGCGGCGCTATTTCGAATCGGTCGCGCCGTATGCGCGGCGGCTCATCGAACAGGTCGGCGTGCCGCAGGTCGATTCGATCGAAGGCTTGCCGCCCGCCGTCGCCCTTCAGCAGAAGCGCGGCGCACCGAATGCGCGCTCGTCGGTCGGCAGCGTGACGACGCTCTCGAGCCTCGTGCGCATGCTGTATTCCCGCACCGGCAGTTATCCGCCGAAGCAGCCGATGCTCTACGCGGAAGACTTTTCGCCGAACACGGTCCAGGGCGCGTGCCCCGTGTGTCACGGCCTCGGGCGCGTCTACGAAGTCACGGAAAAGTCGATGGTGCCCGACGACTCGCTCACGATCCGCGAGCGCGCCGTCGCAGCGTGGCCGCCCGCGTGGCACGGCCAGAATCTGCGGGACATTCTCGTCACCCTCGGCTATGACGTCGACACACCCTGGCGCGACCTGCCGAAGAAGGACCGCGACTGGATTCTCTTCACCGAAGAGCAGCCGACCGTGCCCGTATATGCCGGCCTCACGCCGAAAGAGACGCAGGCGGCGCTGAAGCGCGGCGCCGAGCCCAGCTATCAGGGCACCTTCACCGGCGCCCGCCGCTACGTGCTGCATACCTTCGCGCACACGCAAAGCGCGCTCATGAAAAAGCGCGTGTCGCGCTTCATGGTCGGAAGCGATTGCCACACATGCCACGGCAAGCGGCTCAAGAAGGAAGCGCTGTCGGTGACGTTCGCGGGGCTCGATATCGCCGAATTCGCGCGTCTTCCGCTGAGCCGTCTCGCCGATCTGCTCGCACCCATCGCACGCGGAGAGTGGCCTTCGCACGACGACGCGCCGAGTCGCGCGCTCGCGAAGAAAGACCGGATCGCGGCGACGGCGAAGCGGGTAGCGGCTGGCGGCTCCGCACACAAGGCCGCGCCGGACGTACGGCGCACGGCCAATCTCTCCGACGAGAAACGCGCCGCCGCCGAGCGCATCGCCGCCGACTTGCTGGAGCGGCTCGGCACGCTCATCGATCTCGGGCTGGGCTATCTGTCGCTCGATCGCGCGACGCCCACGCTCTCCTCCGGCGAATTGCAACGCCTGCGGCTCGCGACTCAACTCGCATCGCAACTGTTCGGCGTCGTGTATGTGCTCGATGAACCGTCGGCCGGCCTGCATCCCGCCGACAACGAAGCACTCTTCGCCGCATTGCAGCGGCTGAAGGCCGCGGGCAATTCACTCTTCGTCATCGAGCACGATCTGAACACGATGCGACGCGCGGACTGGCTCGTCGATGTCGGTCCGGCCGCGGGCGAACAAGGCGGACACGTGCTCTATAGCGGACCGCCCGAAGGGCTCGCATCGATCGACGCATCGCAGACGCGCAAGCACCTCTTCGCGCCGGCACACACGATCGAGCGCACGGCGCGCGAGCCGCGCGGCTGGCTGCGGCTCGAAGGCATCACGCGCAACAACCTGCATGGCATCGACGCCGCGTTTCCGCTCGGCGCCTTCACGACCGTCACCGGCATTTCAGGCTCGGGCAAGTCGAGCCTCGTCAGTCAGGCGTTGCCGGAACTCATCGCGGAGCGGCTCGGGCGCGCACTCGACGAAGCCAGCGAAGACGAACAAGACCCGCTCTTCGCTCAAGCCGACACATCGGCCGGTGGACGCATCGTCGAAGGCATGGAGACGATCCGCCGTCTCGTGCGCGTCGATCAGAAGCCGATCGGCCGCACGCCGCGCTCGAACCTCGCCACTTACACCGGCCTCTTCGATCACGTGCGCAAGCTGTTCGCCGACACGCCCGCCGCGCGCAAACGCCGCTATGGCGCGGGACGTTTCTCGTTCAACGTCGCGCAAGGGCGCTGCCCGACATGCGAGGGCGAAGGCTTCGTCAGCGTCGAGCTGCTGTTCCTGCCGAGCGTCTATACCTCGTGCGCGACCTGTCACGGCTCACGTTACAACCCGCAAACGCTGGAGATCACATGGCGCGACAGGAACATCGCGGATGTGCTCGACATGACCGTCGATAGCGCATGCGAGTTCTTCGCCGATGAACCGAACGTGATGCGCGCGCTCGCCGTGCTGCGCGACATCGGCCTCGGTTATCTGCGGCTCGGGCAACCCGCGACGGAACTCTCGGGCGGCGAGGCGCAGCGCATCAAGCTCGCGACGGAATTGCAGCGCGCGCATCGTGGCGACACGCTCTATATCCTCGACGAACCGACGACCGGCCTGCACCCCGCCGACGTCGACCGGCTGATGGCACAACTGCAAGGCCTCGTCGATGCGGGCAACACGGTCGTCGTCGTGGAGCACGACATGCGCGTCGCCTCGCTCTCCGACTGGGTCATCGATATCGGTCCGGGTGCGGGCGAGGATGGCGGCCGCATCGTCGTGACGGGTACGCCGCAACGTATCGCCGGCCATGCCGCGAGCCGCACGGCGCGTTATCTGACGGAAGCGCTCGGTTCAGGCGACCGCGTGCCCTGAAGTCACGCCTTTGCGATACATCTCGTCGAACGCGGCTTCGAGTCCGGCGTGCGCGCCGCGCAAACCATCGACGACACGCCTGGCCCACTCGAAGTACTCGCGCTTTCTTTCCTCGCTCCAGTTCGCAGGCGGCATGGCGAGAATATCGCGCAGATTGCAGATCTTGTCCGCGAGCTTCACGAGCTGCGCGGCACGACTGATATGCGCCGCATGTTCGATCTGCAGGCGCTTTCTCTCGGCCTTCGGCAAGGCCTTGTCGTCCGTCACTTCGGCGACGATGCGCGCGACTTCCTCGCCGAACCATTGCACGAGTTCGTCGTGCGTGGTGTCCGTATCCTCGATCGTGTCGTGCAGAACGGCCGCGAGCAGCACGCGCTCGTCGTCGATGCCGCCTTCATTGGCGAGCACATTGGCAAGCGCTATCGGATGATTGATATACGGCGACGCCTCCGCGTCCTTGCGGCGCTGATTGCGATGTTTGTCCGCGGCAAATGCGATGGCCCGGATCAGTTGGTTCATTAATGGTCTCCTGTGCGGCAAATAAGCAAAGTATATGCGCCGCACAAACGCCTCCATCTCAATACAGCCCGATCCATCGCCACACATAAAAGCGCGCGATGCCGACCAGTTCATGCAACGCGCTGTTCGAATCGAACCATCCTTTACGGCGCGGCAGCCACCATGTCAATGCCGGACGGATATACGCAACCGCGGGCTGCGGATGCAGATCGAACGCATCGAACGCGAGCATCGCACGGCGCATATGAAGCGACGACGTAATCAGCACCGACGTATCGTATTGCCGCGCACGTAGTATTTTCTCGGTATTGCGCGCGTTCTCGTAGGTGTCCAGGCTCTGGTTTTCGAGGATCAGATCCTTTCGCGCGACGCCGGCGTCGAGCAGCAGAGCGCCATACACATCCGCTTCGCTTTGCTCGTGATGTTGCGGATTGCCTCCGCTCACGATGACGAAGCACGCCTTCTCCATCTCCTCGCAGCGCTTGTAGAGCGATGCCGCGAGCACGATACGCGTTGTCGCATCGCCCTTGGGCACGAGACGCCGCTCGCGATCGTACGACGTCCCACCGCCGAGCACGACGATCGCCATGCGCGGGCCGAAGCTCGGGTCTTTCATCGACGCGTACGTGTCGTTCGCGAGCCGCACGAGCGGCCCGGGAAGCACGCTGCCGAGCAACCAGAACACGATAACCGCGACGAGCAGGATCGCGCCGCGCCGCCTTTTCCAGACGACGAACAGCGCAACGAATATCGCCAGCAAAGAGATCAGTACCAATTACCTCACCCCGTTCGTTATTTTTCAAAAGGCTTTCGGATGCGCATAGTTATTGCAGCGTTCTGATTCGAATATGCGCAGTAGTTACCGGCTCGCCGCCTGTGCGCGGCTCGCGTCGAGTGTGAATCATCGCACCGGATCGAGACATGCTCGATATCGCACAGAGCGGCGCTTTGTCTTCGAGGCCCTCCGTGCGCCATCGCACGGACGCATATGGCCGCAAATTCGTTAAATACGATCAAACAAAATTCATAAGAAGACAGTGCGTGCGAGGGCGCTCGTGGAATCGTCTTCACGAGACATAACAACACCGCTGCCGATTCGCCCCGGAGTTAGCGACATTCGATAAGAACTCATCGTCGCAATCCGGATTTATTGCGCCAATGGCCGGGTACAAGGGAAAACACAGAAAATGAAAACTGAATTGCGTCGCATCCTCGCCGAGTCCGCTCGTCTCGACGTGCCTATCGACACGCTTGCCGACAACGACGATCTCTACGCCGCCGGTCTCTCATCGCTCGCCACGGTCCACGTGATGCTGGCGATCGAAGACGAATTCGGCATCGAGATTCCCGATAACATGCTCACGCGCCGGCTCTTCTCGAGCGTCGATTCGCTCGCATCGGCCGTCGACGGACTGCGTCGTTCGCAGGCGGCCGCATGAACGCGCCGGCTCAGGAGCTTGAAATCGCCGAACTCGCGCAAAGCGCGAGCGCGCGCAGCGAAAGCGAGTTGATCGAAGCCGCGAAGCGCGTGGCGGCCGTCGCGGCAAAGCACGCCGATGCGGTCGATCGCGAAGCGCGCTTTCCCGCCGAAGCCGTTGCTGCGATGCGGGAAGAGCGCCTCTTCTCCGCGATGATCCCGAAGATGTACGGCGGCGACGGCCTGACGCTGACCAGCGTCGCGCGTTTGTGCGAGGCTTTGGCGCAAGGCTGCGCGTCCTCCGCGATGATCTATGCGATGCATCAGAGCCAGGTCGTGTGCATCGTCGATCATGGCGCGAACGTGCCCTGGCAGCGCGACTTCCTTGCGCGCATGGTCAGCGAGCAGTTGCTGCTCGCATCGGCGACGTCGGAAGAGAATATCGGCGGCAACATGCGCACGAGCGCATGCGCGGTCGATCTCGTCGACAATGCATTCAGCATCGAGAAGCTCGCGCCGACCATCTCGTACGGCAAGTATTCCGACTGCATTCTCGTGACGGCGCGCCGTCATCCGGATGCGCCGCCCTCCGATCAGGTGCTGATCGTCGCCCCGCGCGATACCTTCACGCTGGAGCAGCGCGGCACGTGGGACACGCTCGGCATGCGCGGCACGTGCAGCGAAGGACATCGGCTCGTCGCGAGCGGTATCGCGGAACAGATCCTGCCGGCGCCGTTCTCGCGCATCGCCGACGAAAGCATGCTGCCCGTGTCGCATACCCTGTGGTCGTCGGTATGGTGCGGCATCGCGAGCGACGCGGCCAATCGCGCGCATCAGTTCTTCCGCAATCAGGCGCGCGGCAAGCCCGCATTGCCGCCCTCGGCCGCGCGGCTTTCGCAAGTGCTCACGCTCATCAAGATGATGCAGGCGCGTCTGCGCGAATCGCTCGCCAATGTCGAAGCGGCTCAGGCCGAGCGCGCGCTGCGCAAGGCAAGCCAGAGCAACGACGACGACGCGCCGCTCACGGCGTCGATCGGCATCAACGCCGACCTGAACATGCTCAAGCTGGCGATTTCGCAATCGGCGGTGCACGTCGTGCAGGAAACGCTGATGATCTGCGGCATGGCCGGCTACAAGAACGACACGCCGTTCAGCGTGGGGCGCCATCTGCGCGATCTGCACTCGGCGCCGCTCATGATCAGCAACGATCGCATCGAATTGAACACGGCGAATCTGCTGCTTGCGCAGCGCGCCGCAACGGGGACCCTTTGACGATATGAACATGCCGACGGAACAGGCCGCCATGATGCAGGCCGAAGCACAAGCACAAGCACAAGAGACTCAGGCACCTTACGACAAATCGGACTTGACCTTGCGCGATCGCCTGATCGAAGCGGGCATTCTGCTCGACACGGGCGAAGACGGTCTTTACGGCCGCAGCGAAGTGTTCGAGGACGTCGTCGAGCGCCTCAATCAGGCGATCACGATGCTCGGCGCGGACCAGCACGCGGAAGTGCTGCGCTTTCCGCCCGCGATGCGCCGCCGCGATTTCGAGGACAGCGAGTATCTGAAGAGCTTCCCGAATCTCGCGGGCACGATTCACTCGTTCCAGGGCAACGATCGCGGGCATCATCGCCTGCTCGAAGCGCTCGACAAGGTCGTGCATATCGGCGAGGAAGAAGAGCGTTCCGATGAATGGATGGATCAGCAGAAGCCCACGCGCCTCGTGCTCACGCCGGCCGCATGCTATCCGATCTATCCGCTCGTCGCGAAGCGCGGCAATCTCGCTGAAGACGGCGCGACCTTCGATGCGTTCTCGTACTGCTTCCGTCACGAGCCGTCCATCGATCCGGGCCGCATGCAGATGTTCCGTATGCGCGAATACATTCGCGTCGGCAGCCCCGAGCAGGTAATGGCGTTCCGTCAGAAGTGGATCGAGCGCGGCTCGCTGCTCGTGAACCTGCTCGAACTGCCCTTCGAGATCGACCTCGCCAACGATCCGTTCTTCGGGCGCGGCGGCATGATCGTCGCGGATAGCCAGCGCGCGCAGCAACTGAAGTTCGAACTGCTCGTGCCCGTCGCGACGCCCGACCGTCCGACCGCGTGCCTGTCGTTCAACTATCACCAGGACCATTTCGGCGAGCTCTGGCACATTCGTCAGGCGGACGAGCAGGTCGCGCATACCGCATGCGTCGGCTTCGGCATGGAACGCACGACGCTCGCGCTCTTCCGTCACCACGGACTCGATGTGAAGGCGTGGCCCGAGAAAGTGCGTCAGTTGCTGTGGGGCGACAAGGCGCCGCTCATCGAAGAAGGTCTCGCGAATCTGGGAAGCCAGACATGAACGCACGCTCGCCGGCAGAAGCCGTGACCGCACCGTCCGCGTCCGCGGACGGTGCGTACCGCCAGCACCTGCTGCATCGTGAAGAGCGCGTGTGGCTGGAGACCAACTGTTATGTCGACTTGTGGATCGAGTTGCTGCATCACTACGGTTGCGATCCGCATGCGGCGCTCGGCTTCACGGTAACGCAGGCGTTCGAAGGCGATCAGTTCACGTTCCCGAAGTTCTCGCTCGACGATATATCGCGGCTCTATGGCCTGCAGGCACAGGAGCTCGCGATCTACGACACGCTGGAAGCGCATGTGCGCGAGCAGACGCGGCGCGGGCAGATGGTGGTGGTCGAAATGGATTCGTACTATCTGCCCGATACGCGTGCAACCGCGTATCGGCAGACGCATACGAAGACGACCATCGCGATCGATGCCATCGACACCGACGCGAAGCGCATCACGTACTTCCATAACGCGGGCTATTTCGCGTTATCGGGCGAGGACTACGATGGCGTGTTCCGTCTGATGCCGGGCCTCGCCAGCGATGTGCACGCGCTCTTCCCGTACGTCGAGTTCGTGAAACGCGCGCGTGCGCCGCTCGAAGGCGATGCGATGGTGCAACGCTCGGTCGAACTGCTCGCGTTGCGGCTCGCGGATCGTCCTGCGACGAACCCGGTCGCGCAATGGCGCGCCGCATTCCCCGAGCATTTGCGCGCGTTGCTCGAACGTGATCCCGCGTACTATCACCTCTACACGTTCAACGTGATGCGTCAGCTCGGCTCGAACTTCGAGTTGCTGTCGAAGTATCTCGGCTGGCTGAAGTGTCACGGCGTGGACGTCCCGAGCGACATCCAGACGAGCGCGCAGACGCTCGCGAGCGAAGCGATGGTCATGCAGTTCCGTCTCGCGCGCGCCCGCATGCGCTCGCGCACCGACGCGTGCGAAGACTGCCTCGATTCGATGCAGGCTTCGTACGACAAGGTCATCGAGCCGCTCGCCGCGCGCTTCCTCTGAACGCCAAAGCCGCGCGGTCGATCGCGCGGCTTTGGCGTCGCTCTCTTTCGAATCCCATCGACGAGGTAGGCATGCACGTCCTGTCCGCGCACGCGCCGCGGCGTCTCTCCGAAGGCTGGCAGTGCGTGAGCACGCCCGCGGGCGCATGCACGACACCCGCATCGCTCGATACGTTCACGCAGTGGATCGACGCGCCCGTGCCCGGCACGATCGCGTCCGCCTTGCGCGCGAGCGGCGTCAGCGACGAAGCGCTCGCGCAGCCGTTCGCGCATTCGGATCACTGGTATCGCGTGAAGCTGAGCGGCAACGGCAGGCGGCGTCTGCGCTTCAACGGGCTCGCGACCATCGCCGAGATATGGCTCGACGATCGCAAGCTGCTCGAATCGGATTCGATGTTCGTCGCGCATGATCTCGATGTCGATCTCGATGGCGAGCACACGCTTCATCTGTGCTTTCGCTCGATCGCGCCCGCGCTTGCGGCCAAACGCGGACGCGCGCGCTGGCGTCCGAAGCTCGCGCAACCCGCCACGCTGCGCAACGTGCGCACGACGCTGCTCGGGCATATGTCCGGATGGTGCCCGACGGTTCAACCGGCGGGACCGTGGCGCGCGATCGAAGTGATCGGCGAATCGCGTGCGTGCATCGATAACGTGGACATGCGCACGAGCGTCGATGGCACCGATGGCGTTCTCGATGTCACCGTGCGCTACTTTCACGCGCAGGAGCAAAATCCTGTTCGGCTCGGATGCGGCGAAGCGCAAGCCACGATGCAATGGCAGGACGCGCATACGCTCACGGGCCGGCTGCGCGTGCCGGACGTGCGCTTGTGGTATCCGCATACGCATGGCGAGCCGTCACGTTATGCCGTGAAGCTCGGCGATATCGCGCTCGGCGAAGTCGGCTTTCGCACGATCGAAGTCAATCGCGGCGCGGACAAGCAGGGCTTTCAGCTCGTCGTGAACGGCGTGCCCGTGTTCGCGCGGGGCGCGTGCTGGACGTCGGCGGATATCGTTGCGCTCGATGCATCGCGCGAGAAGCTCGATCACATCTTCAAGCTGATTCGCGACGCGGGACTCAACATCGTTCGCGTGAGCGGCATCACGCTCTACGAGTCCGACACCTTCTACGAACTCGCCGACAAACACGGCGTCCTCGTATGGCAGGACTTCGCATTCGCGAACTTCGACTATCCCGACGACGAAGCCTTTCGCGCCAGCGTGCAACGCGAAGCCGAACAGTTCCTCGCGCGCACGCGGCGCTTCGCGTCGCTCGCGGTGCTGTGCGGGGGAAGCGAAGTGCATCAGCAGGCGGCCATGCTCGGCCTTCCCTTCGACGCGTATCAGCAGCGCCTCTTCAACGAACTCTTGCCGAATGCAGTCGCGATGCAACGGCCCGATGTCGCGTACGTCGTGAACTCGCCGAGCGCGGCGCCCGGCGATACGGTATCGATGCCGTTCGGTACGCGCGGCGGTATCACGCATTACTACGGCGTGCCCGCTTATCAGCGTTCCTTCGATGACGTGCGCCGCGCGCAAGTGCGCTTCGCATCGGAATGTCTCGCGTTCGCCAACGTGCCCGACGATGTCGCGCTGCACGCCATACCGAACCCGCGTGCGCATGAACCGCGCTGGAAAACGGGCGTGCCGCGCGATCCCGGCTCGGCGTGGGACTTCGACGATGTACGCGAGCACTACATGCAAACGCTCTATCGCATGGACGTGCCGCGCTTGCGCTATGAAAACCCCGAGCGTTATCTGGAGCTATCGCGCGCCGTCGTCGCCGATGTGATCGGCGCGGTGTTCTCGGAGTGGCGTCGCGAAGGATCGACGTGTGCGGGCGGCATCGTATGGAATCTGCTCGATGTGCGCCCGGGTGCGGGCTGGGGCGTCATCGACGTGCTCGGTGCGCCGAAGAGCGCGCTGCATGGACTCGCACGCGTGCTGCAACCGGTGCAGGCGCTGATCCTCGATGAAGGACTCGACGGCCTCGACGTGCATCTCGTCAACGAGACCGCGCGCGAGATTCGGGCGCGCGTCGAACTGACCTGCCTGCGTGAAGGCGCGGTCAAGGTCGTGGGCGGTTCATGCGATGTCGTGTTGCAGGCGCGCAGCGTGCAGCGTGTGTCCTCGAATGCGCTGATCGGCGCGTTCTTCGATATCGCGTATGCATACCGCTTCGGTCCGCGCGCGCACGACGCGACGCATGTCGTCCTGCGCGATATCGACACGGACGACGTGCTGTCGGAAGCGTTCCATTTCCCCGATCCGTCGATCGGCGAGCGTCGCGATATCGGCCTGAATGCGACCGTCGAGAAAGACGGTGAAGGCTGGAGTCTCGTCGTCGAAACGGCGCAGCTTGCGCGCTGGGTGCATGTGGTCGATCCCAACTACGTCGCGCGCATCGACTGGTTCCACCTCGCGCCGGGCAGCACGCGGCGCATCCCGCTCGTTGCGCGGCACACGAACGTGAGTGCCGCGCCCGAGGGCGATGTGTCCGCGATCAATGCAATACGCAGCGCGGCATATCGCGCCGCCTAGCGCCCGAATGCTTCGGTTTCGATACGCCTGCCGTTGAGAAACGCATCGGCGACGAGTTGCAGCGGACGCACATCGACATCGCTCGTCTTCGATTCGATGAGCGCGTGAAAGTGCTCGTATAGCGCGGGATATTCGCGCTCGCGTCCGAGATCGATCTCCTTGCCCGCGATGGCGAGGCGCTTGCCGCCTTCGCGCATCGAGAGGCGGCCCGCGTCCGTGTCGATATCGATATCCCATTCCTCGACCGGACCGTGACGCCAGTCGAACACCGCGCGCACCGGCGCGCCGTTCGTCGCGATGCAATCGAGTTCCGCCGCGATCGGCGTGGACGTATCGCTCGGCACGGTGAGCGTGGCCCCGCGCAACGCGACTTCATGCGGCAGGATACGCGTGACGATCGACAGCGCGTTGATGCCCGGATCGAACACGCCGAGGCCGCCCGGTTCCCAGATCCATTGCTGTCCCGGATGCCAGCGGCGCACGTCTTCCTTCCAGCGCACTTCGACGGACCGAATCGCGTCCGCATTCTTCGCAAGCCATTCGCGCGCCGGTTCGACTGCGCTCGCCGCACGCGAATGCCACGACGCGAACAGCGTGCAGCCGCGCGCCCGCGCGATCTCGTCCAGGGCGGCGACTTCGCTCACGCTCGCGCCGGGCGGCTTTTCCAGCATGACGTGCTTGCCCGCATCGAGCGCGGCCAGCGCCTGCTCGTAACGAACCTGCGGCGGCGCGCAGAGCGAGACGGCATCGATCGAGGGCTCGGCGGCGAGCAACTCGCCGATATCCCGATAGTTGCGCACGCCATCGACGCTCGCATTGCGGCTCGCGCACGCGACGAGTTCGAATCCTGGCTGCGCGGCGATCGCGGGCAGGTGCTGATCCCGCGCGATCTTGCCGATGCCGACGACAGCGAGCTTGCATACTCCGTTCATGCGATGTCTCCTTACGCTTCGAGTGTGTCCCCGAGCGTAAAGATACCCTATCGCCTCCGATCAGGCCGTCGCGGCCATCTTCACCGTCGCCCGATAACGCTCGATCAAGCGCTCGCGCTTCGTCGCAACCGCCGCCATGTTGCGCTCCTTCACATGGCCGAAGCCACGGATTTCATCGGGCAGCTTCGCGAGTTGCAGCGCGGCGTCGAAGCGGTCTTCATCGAGCGTGGCGCAGAATTCATCGACGAGCGCGAGGTAATCCGCGATCATCTTGCGCTCCGTGCGGCGCTCGGCCGTCTTGCCGAATATATCGAGCGAGGTGCCGCGCAAGCCTTTCATCTTCGCCAGCACGCGGAACGCGGGCAGCATCCATGCGCCGAAAGTCTTCTTCACGAGATGACCGTGCTCGTCGCGCTTGGCGAAGAGCGGCGGCGCGAGATGGAACATCAGCTTGTAATCGCGACCCGGTTCGCCTTCGAACTGCGCGCGCAGCTTGTCGAGATACGCGGGATCGGCGTAGAGACGCGCGACTTCGTATTCGTCCTTGTAGGCCATGAGCTTCGCGAGATTCACCGCGACCGCGCGTGTGAGCGGCAGCTTCGCGTTCAGCGCCTTCTCCTTCTCGCGCATGCGCTCGACGACACTGCGATACGAGCGCGCATACGCTTCGCCTTGATACGAAGTCAGCAAGGCTTCACGCGTTGCGATCACGTTTTCGAGGGACTCGGGCATCTTCACGACGATCGCATGTTGCGTGGACTTGAGCAGATCGCCCGCGCCGTGTTGCGCAACGTAGCGGCCCCAGTCGAACGCGAGCCAGTTCTTCTCGACCGCGACGCCGTTCAGTTCGATCGCGCGTTTGAGGCTTGCCAGTTCGAGCGGCAACCAGCCCTTCTGCCATGCGAAGCCGAGCAGCAGCGGATTCGAATAGATCGTGTCGCCGAGCAGTTTCAGCGCGAGCGCGTTGGCATCGATGAATGCGCAGCCCGCGCCGATGCTGTCCGACAGCGCCTGCTCCGTCTGCGCTGCGGGAAAAGTCCATTGCGCATCGGTGACGAAGGCCGCGGTCGGCGTCGCGCCGCTGTTGATGGCGGCCTGCGTGATGCCATGCCGCGTGCGCGAGAGCACATCGTTCGATGCCGACACGATTGCATCGCAGCCGATCACGAGCCGCGCTTCGCCTGTCGCGATGCGCGTTGCATGCAGCGCCTGCGGCTCCGGCGCGATCTGCACGTGGCTCAGCACCGCGCCGCCCTTCTGCGCGAGACCGGCCATATCGAGCACCGTGACGCCCTTTCGCTCGATGTGTGCCGCCATGCCGATCAATCCGCCGATCGTCACGACACCCGTTCCACCGACACCCGTCACGAGAATGCCGTAAGGCTTCGACAGTGCGGGCAATGCCGGCAACGGCAAGCTATCGAAATCGGGCTTCGCGCCGCCCGCCGCTTTCGGCTTGCGAACCTGCGCGCCTTCAGCCGTGACGAAGCTCGGGCAAAAGCCCTTCACGCACGAAAAGTCCTTGTTGCACGACGACTGATTGATCTTGCGCTTGGTGCCGAGCGGTGTGTCCATCGGTTCGACGGACAGGCAGTTCGATTGCACCGAGCAATCGCCGCAGCCTTCGCACACTGCATCGTTGATGAACGCGCGGCGTGCGGGATCGGGATACGTGCCGCGCTTGCGGCGGCGGCGCTTTTCCGTCGCACAGGTCTGGTCGTAGATCAGGATCGTCGTGCCTTGCGTATCGCGCAACTCGCGCTGAATGCGATCGAGCTCGTCGCGATGATGCACGCTCACGCCCTGAGGCAACGCGACATTCGCATCGTATTTTTGCGGCTCGTCCGTCACGATGACGATACGCTTCGCGCCTTCCGCGCAGACCTGATGCGCGATCTGCGGCACCGTCAATACGCCGTCGACAGGCTGGCCGCCGGTCATCGCAACGGCGTCGTTATAGAGAATCTTGTACGTGATGTTCGCGTTCGCCGCGATAGCCGCGCGCACCGCGAGCAAGCCCGAATGGAAATACGTGCCGTCGCCGAGATTGACGAACACGTGTTTATCGCCGGAGAAATGCATCTGGCCGATCCACGCGACGCCCTCGCCGCCCATCTGGCTGAAGGTCTCGGTCTTGCGGTCCATCCACATCGACATGTAATGGCAACCGATGCCCGCGAGCGCGCGCGAACCTTCGGGCACGCGCGTCGACGTGTTATGCGGACAGCCCGAACAGAACCACGGCTTGCGCTCGACATCGACGCGCGGCTTGATCGCCTCGCGCTCTTTCGCTTCGATCGTTTCGACGCGCGACAGCATGCGGGCGCGCACATCGGCGGGAAGATCGGCGCGTGCGAGACGCCGCGCGATAGCCTTCGCGATCAGCGCGGGCGATAGCTCGTAGTGCGCGGGCAGCAGCCAGTCGCCGCGCGGTACGGACCATTCGCCGCCTTCGTTGTCGCGCTCGTCGAACTTGCCGTAAATGCGCGGACGCACGTCCTCGCGCCAGTTATACAGCTCTTCCTTCAGCGCATATTCCAGAATCTGCCGCTTCTCTTCGACGACGAGAATCTCTTCGAGACCGGTCGCGAATGCGCGTGCGTCCTGCGCATCGAGTGGCCACACGCAGCCCACTTTCAGCACGCGAAGGCCGATCTGCGCGCAGGTTTCATCGTCGAGACCGAGATCGACGAGCGCCTGACGCACGTCGAGATACGCCTTGCCCGCGGTGATAATGCCGAAGCGCGGCTTGTCGGAATCGATCACGACGCGATTGAGCTTGTTCGCGCGCACATAGGCCAGCGCCGCGTACCACTTTTCGTCGAGCAGACGCGCTTCCTGCGCGAGTGGCGAATCCGGCCAGCGGATGTTGAGGCCGCCTTCGGGCATCGCGTAGTCGGTGGGCGTGACGATCTCCACGCGGTCCGGATCGAGATCGATCGAAGCGGTGGATTCGACCACGTCGGTCACGCATTTCATCGCGACCCACAGACCCGAGTAACGGCTCATCGCCCAGCCGTGCAGACCGTAGTCGAGATACTCCTGCACGTTCGACGGATACAGCACCGGAATGCCCGCCGCGATGAACGCATGATCCGACTGATGCGCAACCGACGACGACTTCGCCGCGTGATCGTCGCCCGCGAGCACGAGCACGCCGCCGTGCTTGTCGGAGCCCGCGGAATTCGCGTGCTTGAAGACGTCGCCGGTGCGGTCCACGCCGGGGCCCTTGCCGTACCACATGCCGAACACGCCGTCGCGGGTCGCGCCCGGCCACAGATTGACCTGCTGCGTGCCCCAGATCGAGGTCGCGGCGAGATCCTCGTTCACGCCCGGCTGGAACACGATGTCGTTGTCCTTCAGGTGCTGCTTCGCCTTCCACAGCGACTGGTCGAGCGCGCCGAGCGGCGAGCCGCGATAGCCCGAAATGAAGCCCGCTGTATTCAGCCCGGCCTTGCGATCGCGCGCCTTTTGCAGCATGGGCAGACGCACGAGCGCCTGCGTGCCGCTGATATAGACGCGGCCTTTCTCCAGCGTGTATTTGTCGTCCAGGGAAATGGTCGCGGCTTCTAGCGCGGCGCGGTCGGGTGCATTCATCGGGGCTCGTCTCCGGGAAAGGGAATTTTGTTTTTTGCCGAGTATAGAAAGCTGATTCGACATCGTAAAATCACGAATAAACAACTCTGGTATCTGAAAATCAGATGGCCTTCGATCTCACGCTCCGGCAATTGCGCTATTTCGTGGCCGCCGCGCAAACCGGCCAGTTCTCGATGGCGGCGGCCAACGAGCACGTATCGCAATCGGCGATCACCAACGCGGTGCTGGCGCTGGAAAGCGCGCTCGGCACGAAGCTGTTCGAGCGCATGCCGCAAGGCGTGGCGCTGACGCCCGATGGCCAGGACTTCCATAACCACGCGCGCCGCGTGCTCGAAGCCGCTCGCGACGCGATGCACATGCCGCCGTTTCGCGCGCCCGACATGCGCGGCGTCGCGCGCATTGCGGCGTCGTATACGGTGCTCGGGTATTTTTTGCCGGAGTTGCTCGCGCGCTTTCGTGCGACGTATCCGTTCATCGATTTCGATCTGCGCGACATGGAGCGGCCGCAGATCGAAGAAGCGGTGGCGAATGGCGATGTCGATATCGGCGTCGTGCTGCTATCGAATCTGCAGCGGCCGAATCGCTTCGACACTCAGGTGCTGATGCGCTCGCGCCGGCAGTTGTGGGTCGCGCCCTCGCATCCGCTCGCGCAGCAGCAGGCGGTATCGCTGAAGGATATCGCCGCGCATCCTTACATTCTCATCACCGTCGATGAAGGCGAGCAATCGACGATGCGCTACTGGCACAAGAAGCGCCTCGAACCGAACATCGCGTTTCGCACGAGTTCGATGGAGGCGCTGCGCGGACTAGTGGCGCACGGCTTCGGCGTCACGGTGCTGTCGGACATGGTGTTTCGGCCGTGGTCGCTCGAAGGCAAGCGCATCGAGGCGCGGCCCGTGAACGACGCCATTCCTCACATGGAAGCGGGCATGATCTGGCGCAAGGGCGCGACCTTGAGCGCCCCTTCGACCGCCGTGCAGCAGTTCCTGATTCACGCGTGCGGCGCTTGATGCAACCTTGACGCACGCGCGATGCGCGCTCAGTGAGAAATGCTTTCGAGCGATCGTCCGAGCGTGCGCGGTCCCATCAATCCGATGGACAGCATCACGAGCAGCATCGCGCCCGCGATGAAGCCGAACACGCCGGTCACGCCCGCTTCTTTGAGCACGAACGCGATCACGAACGAACTGAACACCGCCGACAGCCTGCTCCACGAATACACGAAGCCGACCGCGCGGGCGCGGATCGCCGTCGGATAAAGCTCCTGCTGATACGTGTGATAGGTGAAGGAGATGATGTTGCCCGCGAGCGTGAGCAGCACGCCGAGCGTCACGATCATCACGGCCGCCGACGCCTGACTGAACAGAAGGCCCGCGACGATGTTCACGCCCGCCATGAACACGATCACATGCTTGCGCTCGAAACGATCGGCGATCCAGTAACCGAGCAATGGTCCGATGGGCGCGGCCAGTCCGATCACGGTGGTATAGAGCAGGCTCGATGTGACCGTCACGCCCTGCTTGACGAGCAAGGTTGGCACCCAGTTCGCGAAGCCGTAGAAGCCGACCGTCTGGAAGATATGAAACACGATCAGCATCAGCGTGCGCTTGCGGTATGGCGGATTCCACATGTCCGCGAAACCGGCCTTCTTCGCGATCGGATCGGACGGGCCCGGCTCGGGCAATGGCTTGCCGTACTGAAGCGAGACCTTGTCTTCGAGGCGGCGCAGGACTTCATCGGCTTCGTCGAATCGTCCCTTGCTCGCAAGCCAGCGCGGGCTTTCCGGCAGATTGCGCCGGAAATACCACACGAAGAGCGCGCTCACGCCGCCGACCAATGCGACCCAGCGCCAGCCGTCGAGGCCGAACGGCGCGCGCGGCACAAGCAGATACGAAAGAAAGGCGACGACCGGCACCGCTGAAAAGCCGACGGCCTGACACACCGCGAACGCCCTGCCGCGCAAATGCTTCGGCGAAAGCTCCGACAGATAAGTCCCGATGGTCACCAGTTCCACGCCGATGCCCAGCCCCGACACGAAGCGCCAGAAGTTGAGCCAGAGCGCGGTGTCCTGAAACGCCATCACGGTATTCGCGGCGACATACCAGAGCAGCGAATACGTGAAGATCGCGCGCCGTCCATAACGGTCCGCGAGAAAGCCGCAAGCGATCGTGCCGATGAAGAGCCCGCAGAACAACGCCGCGATGAAGCTCGCGACGCCCGTCGTGCCGAACAGGCCCGCGGTCGTCGCGGTCAGGATGCCGCTCTTCACGAGACCCGGCGCGATATAACCCGTGAAGAGCAGATCGTAGAGTTCGAAGAAGAAGCCGAGGCTCAGGAGGAAGATGAGCTTCCATATCGCGCGCGTCGCGGGAAGCCGGTCGAGGCGCGCCGAGATGCCCGCCGTGTCCGCGATGGCGGGCGCATTCGATAGCGCGTGGCCGGCGGCGTCGGGCAGGCCCGAGGTGCCCTGCATGATGGCCATTGTCGTCTCCTGTATGTATTTTGATGCCGCATCGATGGCGGCTCGATCGTGCTTACTTCGTGAAGCGCCGCTGCAACTCCGCGAACGATGCGATGCGGCCGAGCAACGCGCTCGCCGCGACCGTCGGCGGGCTGGCGAGCCACACTTTCCCCGGACCCGACCGGCCCGGAAAATTTCGATTGATCGCGCTGATGGTGACCTGCTCCGCCTGTGTCGATGAACCCGGCCCGCAGTTCGCGCACGCGCCGCACGACGGCTGAAGCAGAATCGCGCCGACGCGCTCGAATGCATCGACATAGCCTTGCGCGACGCAATAGTCTCGCACGTCCTGCGTGCCGAACTGCAAATAGAGCTTCACGTTGTCGGGCACGCGCAGGCCGCGCTTTGCCGCCCACGAAAGCACGTCGTGATAGTGATCGAAGTCCTCGCGCTTGCCCGCCGTGCATGATCCGCCGTAAGCGATATCGACGCATGGCCGATCATCGAGCGCCGCAAGCTCGATGCCGTTGCCCGGATCGCCGGGCGCGGCGAGCATCGGCGAGAGACGCGCGCAATCGATCGCGATGACATCGGCGTAGCGCGCGCCTTCATCGCTCTTCATCCAAGGCTCGATCGTGAAGTCGATGCCGCGACGTTCCTTCAGGAAGCGCACGGTTTCGTCGTCGGGGGCGACGATGCCCGTGAAGCCGCCGAGTTCGGCGGTCATGTTGGTGAGCGTCGTGCGCTCGTCGGTGGACAGGCTCGCGATGGCCGTGCCCGCGAACTCGAACACCTTGCCGACGCCCGCGCCCGCGCGAATGCGCGCGTCCGCGAGCAGATGAAGCACGATGTCCTTCGCCGTCACGCCCGGCGGAATCGGACCATGCAGTTCGATACGCAACGATTGCGGCACGGTCATGCGCACCGCGCCGGTGACGAACGCGTTCGCCATGTCCGTCGTGCCGACGCCGAACGCGACGCAGCCCAGCGCGCCGCTATGCGGCGTATGCGAATCCGTTCCGACGACGACGTGTCCCGGCAACGCGTAGCGCTCGGCCATCATCGCGTGCGAGATGCCTTCCGAGCCTTCGTCGACAGCGCTGTTCGCTTCATTCAGATAGCCGTGATTGCGCACATCGTAGTCATGCGCGAAAGCGCGATGCGCGTCGGACAACTCGCGCACGTTCGGCAGCAGGCCGTTACGCACATGCAGCTCGCTGCGATGCGAATACGAAAGATGATCTTCGAACGCGAGCATCGTTTGCGAGTCGTGCAGCGCGAGCGGACGTCCGAAGGTCGCGTGCAGCATGTGCGCGGCCATGCCGGTGTAGTACTCGTGGATGAAACGCCAGTCGGCGCGCACGAAGATGCCGTTGCCCGGTTCCAGCGACGCGTTCGTCACATCGGTCGTCAAGGCATGGCGCGCGAGGATCTTTTCGACGAGCGTGCGCGGCATGTCATCGTTCGATGATTCGCCGATGCTCACTCGCTGCATGTGCAGCTTTCCATAGCGCAGCAGGCCGCCGCTCTTCAGGATCGCCGCTGCCAGCGGATCGCGATCCGCGACGAGTTCATCGATATCGATCGCCTCGCCGCGCCGGATGCGCTCGATCAAACCAAAATCCGTCGATGTGAAAAGCCCGAGATTGTCCGCGTTCTGCCGGTAAATCCGCTCGAAGCTGCGCGCGATCACGAGCCGAATGCCCGCGTGATATTCCGCGAGCGGGCTATGTTCGCGCGATGAACCCTTGCCGTAGCGCGTGCCCGCCACGGTCACCTGAAAGCCGCCCGCCCGCACGCCATCGATGCCGACAGGATTGCGCCCGCCCGCATGAAAACCGACGTAGGGACACTGGCCGAGACGCTCGTCGAAACGCGTCAGCACGCTGATGGGCGTGATCTCGTCGGTGGAAACGTCGTCGCGCAGCGCGTCTGCTTCATCGGGCGTCAGGTCTTCGCCCGCGAGTTGCCGGTCGATCTTCGCCGGGTCCGCGCAAAGAAACAGAATTCGCCCGCTCACTTTCAGATTGGCCATCGCATTCTCCTCCGATGCCAATCTAGACGCACTCATGGGCGTTTGCGAAGTGTTGGTTCGGCACAGGGGGCATCGCGAGATGCGATGTCCATGTTAACCCTCGAACTCGACGAGCGTATCGATGAGCGCCTGCACGGCCTTCAGGCGTGTGGACTTGCGCGGCGCATGCACATGCAGGCAGCGGCCGCTTCCCCAGCTTTCGGCAAGCGGCACGCGCACGAAGTTGCGCGAACCCGCGAAGGCGGAGGCCGCGCTCGTCGGCACGATGCCGATGCCGAGACCCGCCTCGACCATGCGGCATTGCGCGTCGAAGCTGTTGACGGTGACGGTCACGTTGAGCGGCACGCGCGCGGCATCGGCGTGTTCCTTCAACGTCTGATCGAGCGATCCGCCCGCCTGCAACGCGACGAGCGGAAAGCGCGCCACTTCGGCGAAGCTCAGGCGCTGCGCTTGCGCGAGTTCGTGAGCGGGCGGCAGGACGACCATCAGCGGATCGTCGGCGAAGTGCCACGTGTCGAGGCCCGCATGCGTCTTCGTGCTCGCCGATATGCCGACATCCGCGCGATCGTCGAGACACGCGCGAATCACTTCGTCGCTGATCTGTTCCGTCAACGCGATCTCGACGAGCGGATAGCGCGTCTTGAAGAGCGTCAATCGCTCGGGCAAAAAGCCCACGATCGCCGATGCGTTCGCATGCAGGCGCACGACGCCCGCGATCTGGCCGCTCATCGATCGCACTTCGCGCGCCATGCCTTCGAGTTGGCCGTGAATGGAACGCGCGCTCGCATAGGCATGCTGCCCCGCCTCGGTCAGTTGCACGCCCGCAGGCGAGCGGATCAGGAGCGCGACGCCGATGGCCGCTTCGAGATCCGCGATGCGCCTGCTCAATGCCGACGGTGCGATGTGACTGCGGCTCGCCGCGCGCGCGATCGATCCTTCCTCGACGACCGAGATGAAGAGTTCGAGACTGTAGGGATCGATCCGCATTCGCGTGACGTGCAAAGGCCAATGGCGAAGTATGTCACGAGCCGTTGCGAGTCACGATGCATCAGCGGGGACATGCCCCGCTCCTTCGCGCTACGCGCTCATCTGCAACGTGCCGTTGACGCCATTCGGGAAGAAGCCGCCCTTGGTCGCCGACGTGCTCGTCAGATACACGATATTGAGCACGTTGGCGTAATTGCGGCTGAACGCGAGGCCGTTGTCGTCGAGCGGCACGATATTGGACGTGCCCGGCGTCGCGCCGGTGATGCCCTGATCGTCGGTGCCGACATGATCGAGACTGCCGCGCGCTTTCGATATCGCATTGGCGCCCGCGACAAGGCCGGCCATCTCGATCCCTTTTGCATAGAGCACGGTGCGCACGAGACCCGCGTGATAAGCCTCGGCGGCCAGAATGCCGGCGGCCGCTTCGAGATAGGTCTTGTTGCTGATGAGCGGCGCAGCGCCCTTGTACGCGGTCACGCCGACGTCCTCGAAGATGAACGCGCCGAGCAGAAAGTTGTTGTCGTTCTGATAAGGATTGAACGCGACGCCCGCGCCGACCAGACCCGCCGCGCGCGCGGCCATCGAGAACGCACCGTTCGGATCGGTCCCGCCGACATCGATCGCAGGCTGCGCGACCGCCGAGCCGCCGAGGGCAGTACGCAGGAACGTCACGTGTTCGAGTTCGTCCTTCGCGATCTCGTTCGCATAGGCTTTCACGACCGGGTCCTGAAACGGCACTTGCTGTCCGCCGATGACCGTTCCCGCGGTCCCGACGCCGGCCGTCATGCTCGCGGGCAAGCCCGCCCCCGTCGTCGCGAACGAATAGAACTGCGATTCCAGGTATTCGAGATTGAGCGCGAAGTTGAGTATCTCGGCGTCGGTGGGCGCGGTGGGACTCGCGTTCGCGTTATTGCCCGAGCCGCCGCCGCACGCGCTGATCAACGTGCCACCGACCAGTCCCAACCCTAGCCCTCCCGCGTTCCTGAAAAATTGACGGCGATGCTCGCGCCGCTCGACGCGGCGATCCAGAGTGTCGATAAGAAGCTTCGCATTCGGCATGACCTTTCTCCCATAACTTTCGGATGAATCGAACAAGGCGCGGGCGAAAGGCCAAAGATGCCGTCCGACGATGCGCTCACGCTGGCGATATGCAAGCGGAGGCCGGATCGAAAGACCTGTTTGAAGGCATGAGGGTGCGGCGTCCAAAGCTACATACGGCGCGACGAAAAAGCCGGATGCATGTGTTGCGGGCTATTTCGATGTGCGGTCGCACATTGCCTGATCGCTGGAGATACGCCGCACGTTTTACTGCATGGACGAATCAGCGCATGGCTATCGGCTATCGGCCATTGACGAGCGACGTGATGATCGCGTAAGCGGCCTTCACGCGCTCTTCGTTCGGGATGTTGCGATTCGCCAGCATCACGATGCCCACGCGCTCTTTCGGCACGAACGCGATGTAGGTGCCGAAGCCGTTGGTCGAGCCTGTCTTGTTGATCCACACGTCATCGCGCGGGGCTTGCGCCGGATCGATGCGCGTGACGGGCGTCGCGTTCATGATCATCGCCGCTGCGTTTCCGTCGAGCAGAGACTGCAATGCGACCGGATACGGATACTGCTCCCAGATAAGATCCTGCGTCATCGGACCGGCCTGGAAATAACCGGTGTGCGTCGCATCGACGGCGCGCTGGTACGTCGGATCGATGTGGACCATGTTCATGTTGATCTGGAGGAAACGCGTCATGTCCGAAGCCGTCGATCTCACGCCGTAGGCCTCGGAAGACAGCACGCCGCCTTTCATGCGGATCGGCGCGTCGTCTTTCGCATAGCCTTGCGCATAGTCGCGCTGCTTCGAAGCGGGCACGTCGATATAACTGTGCGTCAGCCCAAGCGCGGGAAAGAGGCGCGTTTGCATCAGCGTGTCGAAGTCCGCGTTCATGCTCTTCGCCGTGATGAGCCCGAGCGTGCCGATGCCCGGATTCGCATACGTGCGGATCGTGCCGGGCGGCTGAGCCGGACGCCACGTCCTGAAGTACTGCATCAGTTGAGCATTGTCGTGAACCTCGTCGGGCACTTGCAGCGGCAGACCGCCCGGCGTATGCGTGCCGAGATTCAACAGCGTCACCTTGCCGAACGCCGTGCCATCGAGCGACGGCAGATGCTTGCTCACCGGATCGTTCAGCGAAAGATCGCCTTCGATCTGCGCGTAGGACGCGAGCGTCGCGGTGAACGTCTTGCTGACCGAGCCGAGCTCGAAGAGCGTATCGCGCGTGACGGGCTGCTTCGTCGCCTTCGACGCCACGCCGTAATCGAACACATACGGCCTGCCGTCCACCACGACGCCCACGGCCATGCCCGCGATGCCATTGAGCGCCATCAGCGGCCTGATCGTTTCATCGACCGTCTGCCTGATCTTCGCGGTGTCGCTATCGGCTGCGAACGCGGCGCCTGACATCGCGCCGAAAGAAAAAATGGCTGTCGCCAAAAGACTCAGCGCACGAAACTTCATTGTCTTGATCCTTCGTTCTGGTTTGCTTGTCTGGAACGAAGCGAAATATCCGCTCTTTTTCGCGCTTCGACAATCGAGGATAATTTTCCGCACGCAATAGAAAATCTTATGCGAACCATGCGCCCACATCTCCCCCTGAATGCGCTGCGCGCGTTCGAAGCATCGGCGCGGCATCTGAGCTTCACACGTGCCGCGCAGGAACTGAACGTGACGCAGGCAGCCGTCAGCCAGCAAGTGCGTGCGCTCGAGGAACGGCTCGGCACGCCGCTCTTCAGACGCCTGCCGCGCGGCCTGAACGTCACCGACGAAGGCCGCGCGCTCCTGCCCGTCCTGAGCGATGCGTTCGGCCGCATCGAAGCCGTGCTCAAGCAATTCGAAGGCGGGCACTTTCATGAAGTGCTGACGGTGGGCGTCGTCGGGACGTTCGCGGTCGGCTGGCTGATGCCGCGGCTCAAGGCGTTCCGCGAGACGCATCCGTTCGTCGAGTTGCGGTTGCTCACGCATAACAATCTCGTCGATCCGGCGTCGGAAGGACTCGACTTCGCGATCCGCTTCGGGGCGGGCATCTGGCCCGCGACGCACAACGCGCTGCTGCTCGATGCGCCGCTCGCCGTGCTGTGCGCGCCCGATATCGCGCGGCGCCTTGGCAAGCCATCCGATCTCGCGAACGAAGTGCTGTTGCGTTCCTATCGCGCCGACGACTGGACCAACTGGTTCGACGCCGCCGGTCTCGATGCATGGACGATGAACGGCCCCGTCTTCGATTCGTCGCGTCTGATGGTGGAAGCCGCGGTGCAAGGCGCGGGCGTCGCGCTCGCGCCGCCGCGCATGTTCGTGCGCGAGTTGCAGGCGGGACTGCTCGTGCAGCCGTTCGATATCGAAGTGAAGACCGGCGGCTACTGGCTCACATGGCTCAAGTCGCGGCGGCTTTCGCACGGCATGCGGCTCTTTCGCGACTGGATCGTCGCGCAGGCTGAAGAAGCGCCGTGACGGCGCTTTAACGCCGCGCGCGACGCCTGCCCGCGGCCAGATCGTCGGCGAGCGGCACGGACGAGAACAGCAAGAGCAACGCGGCGAGCGGCACGGTCGTGGCGAAACCGAGATGCGCGAAGCCGATCGCGCCCGCGAAGCCGCCGAGAATGAACATCGCGAAGAGCGAGCTCAGCAGCACGAGCCGGCCGTGATTCGCGCGCACATAACCGGCATCGTCGCGCGCGATGCCGCGATTCCAGTACAGACTCTTGCCGATCTCGATACCGATGTCGGTGACGAGACCGGTCACGTGCGTCGTGCGGATTTCGGCCTTCGAGATTTTCGTGATCATCGCGTTCTGCAGGCCCATCACGAAGCACAGCAGCGCGACCGTCAGCGGCACGTCCCACACGCGATGCGTCTCCAGATTCGCGCCGAGCATGCCGAACACGAGCAGGAGCGCCGCTTCGAGCAACAGCGGCGTGGCGAACACGCTGTGCGCGCGCCGCTGCCGTCCCCAGTTGATGAGCACCGCCGAGGTCGCGGCGCCGCTCAGAAATGCGCCGACCGCGCCGATCGCGGAAAAGACGAACGCGACCTGGCCGAGCACGAGGTTATCGGCGATGGAAGACACGAGCCCCGACATATGCGACGTGTATTGCCCGACCGCAAGAAAACCGCCGGCATTCGCCGCGCCCGCTACGAAGGCGAGCGCGCAGCCCAGGCGCCGGTTGGCGGAATCGGTGCGGCTGGGGGACGTCAGGCCCCGGAGATAGGCGATCGGCATGGCGGCGCGGGCGAAAGGGTCGAGCCGAAAAGATAGCACGACAATTTGCGTGCCCAGCCATCGATTAAACGTACGCAATCTGAAAGAAAAAACATAAGTCGATAGCATGCTAACGAATATACTTCTCGCTATAATCCGGCCGCATGACCCAACTCGACATTCTGCGCCGCTCCGTGAGCAGCACGCTCGTGCTTGCCGCGCGACGCTGGCGCCGCACGAGCCACGGCGTGCTCGCCTCGTACGGCGTGTCCGAAGCATGCGCCGTGCCGCTGCTCACGGCCAACCGGCTCGGCGAGGCGGTGCGGCAGGTGACGCTCGCGGAGCATGTCGGCATCGAGGGGCCGTCGCTCGTGCGGCTGCTCGATCAGCTTTGCGCGGCAGGCCTCGTGCGACGCGACGAAGATCCGGAAGACAAGCGCGCGAAGACCATCACGCTCACCGATGAAGGCCGCGCGGTCACCGCGCGCATGGAAGAGCGCCTCGTCACGCTGCGCGCGCGGCTTCTGAAAGGCGTGAGCCGCGAGGATCTCGAAACGACGCTGCGCGTGCTCAACGCGTTCAGCACGTCGCCGGATACGAAGCTGCTCGCCGCGCTCGAAGCGCTCGACGACACCACCAAGCCGGCCCGCCCGGCGGCGAAGCGCGGAGCATAGCGCCATGGCCTTTCCTTCCGCGCGCGAGTGGCTCTTTTCCGCGAAGACCTTCGCTGCCGCGATGATCGCGCTGTATATCGGCCTCGCGCTCGAATTGCCGCGTCCCTATTGGGCGATGGCGACCGTCTATATCGTGTCGAATCCGTTCGTCGGCGCGACGCGCTCGAAGGCGCTCTATCGCGCGCTCGGCACGATGATCGGCGCGGCGGGCGCGGTGCTGATCGTGCCGCCTTTCGTCGAGTCGCCGTTTCTTTTCAGCGTGATCGTCGCGTTATGGACAGGCACGCTGCTCTATCTCTCCATGTTCGACCGCAGCGCGCGCAGCTATGTCTTCCTGCTCGCGGGCTACACGCTGCCGCTGATCGCGCTGCCCGCCGTCACCAACCCGACGACCGTCTTCGATCTCGCGATCACCCGCACCGAAGAGATTCTGCTCGGCATCGTGACGGCGAGCATCGTCGGCAGCGCGGTGTTTCCGAGCCGGCTCGCGCCGACGCTCATCGAACGAACGGACGCATGGTTCCGCGATGCCGCGTTCTATGCCTGCGAGACGCTCTCGGGACATATCGCGGGCGCATCGATTTCGGCGGCGCGCCAGCGGCTCGCGGCAACGGTCAACGGCCTCGAACTCCTGCTGAGCCAGTTGACCTACGATCACACGCGGCCCGATATCATCCGCCGCGCGCGCGCGTTGCAGGGCCGCATGCAAATCTTTCTGCCGCTGATTTCGTCGATGGCCGATCCGCTCATCGAACTGATCGCCAAGAACGGCGCGCATCCCGAAGGCCTGGAACAACTCCTGAAGGATGTGGCCGCATGGGTCGGGAAGCCCATGCCGCGTGCGGAACAAGATGTCGAAGACGAGCGCGAGCCCGATGCGCTGCGTGAACGCGTCCAGGCGATGCGGCCATCCGTCGAAGCGCTGGCGAGTGCAGACGGCGCGCTGCTCTCGAATGCGCTGTGGCGTCTCGGTCAGGTCATCGACGTATGGCAGGACATTCGCGCGCTGCGTGCGGCGATTCTCAACGAGACGAGCGAATGGCGTCCGCACTTTCGTCACTGGCGTCTCGGCGGCACGGCGCGCTTTTTCGATCGCGGCATGATGCTCTTTTCGACGGGCGTCGCGGTGAGCGCAATCATCGTCGCGTGCGGGCTGTGGATCGAATCGGGCTGGAACGACGGCGCCGGCGCCGTGACGCTCGCCGCCGTCGCGTGCTGCTTCTTCGCCGCGCTCGACGAGCCCGCGCCGCAAGTGTTCACGTTCTTTCTCGCGACCTGCCTGAGCGTCGTGCTCGCCGGCCTCTATGTGTTCGCGGTGCTGCCGAAAGTGCACGATTTCCCGATGCTCGTGCTGATTTTCGCGGTGCCCTTTCTCATCATCGGCACGCTCATTCCGCGTCCGCGCTTCACGCTCGTGACGATGCTCACCGCCGTGAATACCGCGACGTTCATCAGCATTCAGAGCGCCTACGAAGCGAACTTCTTCGTGTTCATCAACAGCAATCTCGCGGGTGTCGCGGGCCTGCTCTTCGCGTTCATCTGGACGCGCATGACGCGCCCTTTCGGCGCGGAACTCGCCGCCGCGCGGCTCACGCGATCGGCGTGGGCGGATATCGTGGTGAGCGCGTCGCCGACGGTAGTCATCGCAGATCAGCGCGATCTCTACGCGCGCATGCTCGACAGGCTGATGCAACTCCTGCCGCGCCATGCGGCAACGGACTCGCATCGTCACCCGTCGATCGAAAGCTTCCGCGATTTCCGCGTCGCGTTGAATGCGCTCGATCTGCGCCGCACACGCCGCAAGCTGCCCGCCGAATTGCAGACCTCCGTGGACTCGGTGCTCGATGCATTGCGCCATTACTTCGAGCTTTGCATCGCGCGCCGTGCGCGTCAGCCGGTGCCTGTCGAACTCATTCGCAGCATCGATGCGACGAGCGCTCAGGTCACGTCACGCGCGATCACGCAGTCGCAGGATGTCGTCGCGGAGAAATGGCTGCGCGATACCTTGCACGCGCTGGTCGGCATGCGCCTGTCGCTGCATCCGCCCGCGACGCAGACGCAGCCCGACGCCGCGAACGGCATGCCGCCGCGCGAGGAGCCGGCATGATCTTCGCCCTTCCACTTTCATCGGAACGCCACACATGATCGGCGAAATCGACATTCTCGGCGTGTTCGTGCCCGCCGTGCTCGTGCTGATGTTCATCGCCTATCTTTTGAATCTGGCGATCCGCACCGTGCTCGCGCGCGTCGGCTTCTATCGCTTCGTGTGGCACCGTTCCATTTTCGATCTCGGCATCTATGTTCTGGTGCTGGGCTTTGTCGTCATCGTTTCGCAGCGGCTCATCTCGTGAAAAAAACCTGGTTCTCTCTCGGGCAGATTCTGCTTACGCTCATCGTCGTCGCGATTGCGTGCGTCGTGTTGTGGAAGCTCGTCGATTACTACATGTTCGCGCCGTGGACGCGCGACGGTCACGTGCGCGCCGACGTGATCCAGGTCGCGCCCGACGTGTCCGGCCTCATCACCGAAGTGAAGGTCGTGGACAACCAGCAGGTCAAAAAAGGCGATGTCCTCTTCGTGATCGATCAGGCCCGCTACACGCTCGCGCTGCGCAATGCGCAGGCGACCGCGCAGCAACGCCGTGCGACGCTCGATCAGGCGCGCCGCGAAGATACGCGCAATCGCGCGCTCGGCAATCTCGTCGCGCGGGAAGTGGTCGAGGAAACGCATTCGCGCGTCGAGCAGGCGACCGCCGCGCTCGCCGATGCCGAAGTCGCGATCGATACGGCGCGCCTCAATCTGCAACGCACGGAGATTCTCAGTCCCGTCGATGGTTATCTCAACGATCGCGCGCCGCGCGTGGGCGAATACGTGGCGTCGGGACGTGCGGTGCTGTCGGTGGTCGATATGCATTCGTTCCGCGTCGATGGCTACTTCGAGGAAACGAAGCTGGGCGGGATCGATATCGGCCAGCCTGTCGATATCAAGGTGATGGGCGAGGCCGGCATCCTGCGCGGACATGTGCAGAGCATCGTCGCGGCGATCGAGGATCGCGACCGTCAGCAAAGTTCGAGTCTTCTGCCGAACGTGAATCCCGCCTTCAGTTGGGTGCGTCTCGCGCAGCGCATTCCGGTGCGCGTGACGCTCGATGAAATTCCGGCGGACTTTCGCATGATCGCGGGCCGCACTGCGACGGTGTCGGTGCGCGGCATCGGGCCGAAGATCGGCAAGCGCGCGGCGTCGGAAACGTCGCCTGCTTCCGCGCCTGCGCCGACTTCGAGCGTGTCGGGCGCGTCGCAATGAAAGCGATCGCCCTCGCCGCTTCGTCCGCCGTCGTGCTCTTCGGCTGCACGACGGTCGGACCGAACTACACGCTGCCCGGGAACGCCGCGCTCAACGCGCCCTATGCGAACGCGGCCATCGACGGCGCGAATCAGGCGCCCGTCACGCAAGGCGAAGTGCCGGCCAAATGGTGGCGCCTCTATGACGATCCCGTCGTCGATCAACTCGTGACCGCCGCGCTCGCATCGAACACCGATCTGCGCGTGGCCGCCGCCAATCTCGCACGCTCGCGCGCCGAAGTCGAATTCGCGAATCAGCAGGGCGGATTCTCGGGCAAGACATCGGCGGCGTTTCAGCGCGCGCAGGAATCGGCGGAACAGTATCTGTTGACGGAGAAGATTCCGGTCGTCAACGAAGGCGCGCTCGATCTTTCCATTTCGTACGAGATCGATCTCTTCGGCAAGCTCAGGCGCGGCGTCGAAGCGGCGAACGCGGACGATGAAGCCGTCGAAGCCGCGCAGGACCTTGCGCGCATCACGGTGGTCGCGGATGTCGTGCGCGCGTATGTCGAATCGTGCTCGGCGGCCGAAGAGCTGGACATCGCACGAAAGTCGCTCGACTTGCAGAAGCAGCGCGTGAAGCTCACGCAGCGTCTGCGCGACGCGGGACGCGGCAATCAGTCCGAAGTCACGCGCGGACAGACTCAGGCCGATACGCTCGCCGCCGACATTCCGCGCTTCGTCGCGCGCCGCCGCGTCGCGCAATATCGGCTGGCGATGCTGCTCGCGCGTGCGCCTTCCGATTTGCCGAAGGCCGCCCTCGCCTGCAAGAAGCTGCCGAAACTGCGCGCGCCGATTCCTGTCGGCGATGGCGCGGCGCTGCTCAAGCGTCGCCCCGATGTGCGTCAGGCCGAGCGGCAGCTTGCATCATCCACGGCGCGCATCGGCGTTGCGACGGCGGCCTTGTATCCGTCGGTGAGTCTGGGTGCGTCGGTGGGATCGGTCGGCGTCGTCGAAGACCTGTTCGGCGCGAATACGAATCGCTGGGCGTTCGGGCCGCTCATCAGCTGGAGCTTTCCGATCAACGGTCAACGCGCCCGCGTGCATCAGGCCGAAGCGGCGACGAGCGGCGCGCTCGCACGTTTCGACGGCGTCGTGCTGAAGGCGCTGGAGGAAACCCAGAGCAGCCTCGCGACCTACGCATCCGACACCACGCGCGCCGACGCATTGCGCACCGCGTATAAATCGGCGATCCAGTCGGCCGATGAAACGAACCAGTTGTATCGCGCGGGCCGCGAGTCCTTTCTCAACGATCTCGACGCGACGCGCACATTGACCGGCGTCGCGGCACAGGTCGCGGCCGCCGAAGGACAGGTCGCGATCGATCAGGTGAACCTGTTCCGCGCGCTCGGCGGCGGCTGGGAAACCGACGAAGCGATCGCGCAGAACTCGAAGGCAAAATGAGGCGATCGTGCGCGCGAGCGAATATCGATTCGTTACTGTCTGGAAGATCGCGGCGCCACTTCGGTCCGTGTGGGACGCCATCCACGATCCGGCGGCGTGGCCGCAATGGTGGGCGTGCGTCGAGCGTGTGATCGAAGTGGAAAAAGGCGCGCGCGATGGTGTCGGCGCGTTGCATCGTTATACATGGAAGGGGCGCTTGCCGTATCGCGTGCGCTTCGACATGCGTGTCACGCGCGTGGAGCCGCTCGTGTCGCTCGAAGGAGAGGCGAGCGGCGATGTCGAAGGTTCGGGGCAATGGCGGTTTTCATCGCGGGATGATGTGACCATCGTGCGATATGAGTGGCGTGTGCGCACCGGGCGCGGATGGATGAATCTGCTTGCGCCTGTTGCGCGGCCGGTCTTCAAGTGGAATCACGATTATGTGATGCAGCGCGGCGGCGAGGCGCTTGCGAGGCGGCTCGGGGCGCGGCTCGTGGGAGTGGAGCATGGTGAGGCGGAGCGTTGAGACGCGTGTATCGCTCAGCTAAGCCTCACATAAGGTTCGGCCGCTACGATCAGCCGCATGAATACACTCGAAGCGCTGAACTACGCGTGGTTCCTCTCGATCAACGCGACGCCCGCCACACCGCGATGGCAAATCGAAATCGCGGTGACTATCGCCAATGATTTCCTCTATCTGATCCCGGCGCTACTCGCGTTGTTATGGCTATCCGGCGATAGCCTTCAACGAAGCGCAGCCGTTCGCGCGTGTTGCGTCGCGTTCCTCGCACTCGGGTTCAATCAGTTGATCGGCGTGCTCTGGATGCATCCGCGGCCGTTCATGATCGGTCTCGGTCATACGTTCATCGAGCATGCGCCGGACTCATCCTTTCCGAGCGATCACGCGACATTGTTCGCAAGCATCACGTTGACGTTCCTGCTTGCGGGGCTTCGGCGTTGCGGATGGCTGGTCGCGCTCGCGGGTGTCATGATTGCCTGGGCACGGGTGCGCATCGGCGTGCATTTCCCGCTCGATATGGCGGGCGCGGTGGGCGTCTCGTGCGTGGCGTATGCGGTCATCGCGCCGCTCTGGACGCGCATGGGGGATGCGTTGATGCAGTGGTTGATCGCGCTCTATCGCAAGGTGTTGTCGTGGCCGATTCGGCGTGGCTGGATCGCGCCGTGAGAGCCGACGCCATCACGCCCACCCTTCCAGCCGCAACGTCGAGCGCACCAGCCGCTCTTCCTCCTGCTCGATCTCGGCGAGACTCTCGCGCACGCTCTTGACGTGCAGGCTCGCCGCACGCCGCGCCTGCTCCGGCAGCTTGCCGGTAACGGCGTTGTACAGGCGCGCATGCTGACGATCGATCTGGCGCTTCTGCGGCTCGCGATGATAGAGATTGTTCACCGACGCGAACACCGCGCTCAGCATCAGGTCGTTCAGCATGCCGAGCGTATGCACGAGCACCGCGTTGTGCGACGCCTCGCAGATCGCGAGATGAAACGCGTGATCGAGCCGCGCATGGGTGGAGGCATCGGTGTCGTGCGTATCGGCGGCGACGAGTTCTTCGTAGCGCCGCCGGATCATGATGTGATCGGCCTGCGTGCCGCGCAATGCGGCGAGCCTCGCCGCCTCCGCTTCCAGCATTTCGCGCACTTCCAGCAGATCGTAGAGCGTGCGCGGCTGCGATCCGAGCAGATGCATCATCGGCGACTGTGCGGGCTCCGCCGTGAGCCTCGCGACGAACGAACCCTTGCCCTGCGAAGTTTCGATGAGTCCCCTCGCCCGCAGAATCTTCAGCCCTTCGCGTAGCGCGGTACGCGAAACGCCGAGCTTCTCGGTAAGCCGCCGCTCGGACGGCAGCGTCTGCCCGACCTTCAGCACGCCATCGACGATCAGGGCCTCGATGCGTTCGACCACCACGTCCGCCAGCTTCCGCTTGCTTTCTTCCGCTTCTTTCATCGCACTCGCCACTGGTATTACCACTGCGAAATCGTAGCACGGCGCTCGGTTATCTGCCTGCCTTGCGCCTTTTTCGGCATGAGATTCGTCGATCCGCGCTATAACGGCCCATTACAAAAACTGGTAATACCAGTGGAAAATCCATCGACATGATGTCGCAGACCCGGAAGAATCGCCACAAAGCACACGTGGGCACGAACCCGCGTCCCACCGGAGACACCGCATGACCTACGCCTACGACGAAAGGCTCGACGGGCCGCTCGCCGATCACGACAAAGCCGCGATCGTGCGCGATCTGCAAGCGCTGCTTCCCGATCTTCAACTGCTGCACGCAAAAGAAGACCTGCGTCCTTTCGAATGCGACGGTCTCTCCGCCTATCGCATCACGCCGATGCTCGTCGCGCTCCCCGGCACCATCGACGAAGTTCAGACGCTGCTCAAGTACGCGAACGCGCACGGCGTGCCGGTGGTCGCGCGCGGCGCCGGCACGGGTCTCTCGGGCGGCGCGTTGCCGCTCGAAAAAGGCATCCTGCTCGTGATGTCGCGATTCAACCGCATCCTCGAAGTCGATGCGCAAGCCTGCATCGCACGCGTGCAACCCGGCGTGCGCAATCTCGCGATCTCGCAGGCCGCCGCGCCGCACGGCCTCTATTACGCACCCGATCCGTCGTCGCAGATTGCATGTTCGATCGGCGGCAACGTCGCGGAGAACGCCGGCGGCGTGCATTGCCTCAAGTACGGGCTGACGGTCCATAACATCCTGCGCGTGGAAATCGTGACGATCGACGGCGAACGTCTCACGCTCGGCTCCGAAGCGCTCGATGCACCGGGCTTCGATCTGCTCGCGCTCATCACCGGTTCGGAAGGCATGCTCGGCGTCGTGGTCGAAGTGACCGTCAAGCTATTGACGAAGCCGCAGAGCGCGAAGGTGCTGCTCGCGAGCTTCGACGACATCGAGAAAGCCGGCGATGCCGTCGCGCAGATCATCGCGGCAGGCGTGATTCCCGGCGGCCTCGAAATGATGGACAACCTCGCGATCCGCGCCGCCGAGGACTTCATCCACGCCGGCTATCCCGTGGATGCACAAGCGCTGCTCTTATGCGAAGTCGATGGCGCGGAATCCGATGTCGCCGAAGACTGCGCGCGGGTCGAAGCATTGCTGCGCACGGCGGGCGCGACAGAGATCCGCCTCGCCGCGAACGAGGCCGAACGCCAGCGCTTCTGGGCGGGCCGCAAGAACGCATTTCCGGCGGTGGGCCGCATCTCGCCCGATTACTACTGCATGGACGGCACGATCCCGCGCCGCGAGTTGTCGCGCGTGCTGCGTGGCATCGCGGATCTGTCGGCGCAATACGGACTGCGCGTCGCCAACGTGTTCCATGCGGGCGACGGTAACATGCATCCGCTCATTCTCTTCGATGCCAACGCGCCCGGCGAAATGGACCGAGCCGAAGCGATCGGCGCGCGCATTCTGGAACTGTGCGTCGAAGTCGGCGGCAGCATCACGGGCGAGCATGGCGTCGGCCGCGAGAAGATCAATCAGATGTGCGCCCAGTTCAACAGCGACGAACTCACGTTCTTTCATGCCGTGAAAGCCGCATTCGATCCCTCTGGGCTTCTGAATCCCGGCAAGAACGTGCCGACGCTGCATCGCTGCGCGGAGTTCGGCGCGATGCATGTGCATCATGGCGCGCTGCCTCATCCCGAACTGGAGCGCTTCTGATGCGACGCGACCTCATCTCCATCGACGACAGCGCGCGACTCGTCGATCAAGTGCAAGACGCGATCGCACGAAAGCGGCCACTGCGTATCCGCGGCGGCGACAGCAAGCTGCATATCGGCAGGCCCGTGCACGGCGACGAGATCGACACGCGCTCTCATCGCGGTATCGTCAGCTATGACCCGAGCGAACTCGTCGTCACGGCACGCGCGGGCACGCCGCTCGCCGAACTGAACGCGATACTCGACGAAGCCGGTCAGATGCTGCCGTGCGAGCCGCCCGCCTTCGATGAAGCCGCGACCATCGGCGGTGCCGTTGCTGCTGGTTTGTCGGGTCCGCGCCGGCCGTGGGCAGGATCGGTGCGCGACTTCATGCTCGGCTGCCGCATCGTGACGGGCGAAGGCAAGCATCTGCGTTTCGGCGGACAGGTGATGAAGAACGTCGCCGGTTACGACGTCTCGCGTTTGATGAGCGGCAGCTTCGGCTGTCTCGGTCTCATCACGGAAGTGTCGTTGAAAGTGCTGCCGAAGCCGCGCGAAACGCGGTGTCTGTCGCTCGCGCTCGATGCAGCCGAGGCGATGCGCGAGCTTGCTTCCTGGCGCAAGGCGGCGTTGCCCGTGAGCGGCGCATGTCATGTCGATGGCCGCCTGCATCTGCGCCTGGAAGGCGGCGCGGGCTCGGTGCGCGCGGCGACGGATCGCATCGGTGGAGAACATCTCGACGCGCAGTTCTGGTCCGCTCTGCGCGAGCAACGTCTGCCCTTCTTCAGCGACGAACGCCCGCTCTGGCGCTTGTCCTTGCCGAACGATACGCCGCTCATCGACATGCCCGGCGCCGTGATGCTCGACTGGGGCGGCGCGCAACGCTGGCTCAAGAGCGATGCGAGCGCCGATGTCGTTCGCGGCATCGCGAGCGCGGCGGGCGGACACGCGACGTGCTTCACGCCCGGCGCCGCAGCCGATCCGTTTCATCCGCTCGCCGCACCGCTCATGCGTTTTCATCGGCAATTGAAGCAGCGCCTGGACCCGCACGGCGTGTTCAACCCCGGCCGGATGTACGCCGACTACTGACGTTATCGACAGGCATCGATATGCAAACGAATCTCAGCGACGAAGCAAAGACACTCGCGCGCGCGAAGGAAGCGGAAGACATACTTCGTTCGTGCGTGCATTGCGGCTTCTGCAACGCGACATGCCCGACGTATCAGTTGCTGGGCAACGAACTGGACGGCCCGCGCGGGCGCATCTACCTCATCAAGCAGATGCTCGAAGGCGAGCCCGTCACCGATAAAACGCAGTTGCATCTCGACCGCTGCCTCACCTGCCGCAACTGCGAAACGACCTGTCCTTCGGGCGTCACGTATCACGCGCTGCTCGATATCGGCCGCGCTGAACTCGAACGTCGCGTGCCGCGTCCCGCACGCGAGCGCATGTTGCGCCACGGCCTGCGTCATGTGATACCGCGCCCCGCCGTGTTCGATGCGCTCCTGAAGGCGGGCCGTATCGCGCGTCCGCTGATGCCGGCCGCGTTGCGCCAGAAGATTCCCGCGAAGACCATCGCGGCCAAGTCGCGGCCAGCCGCTCGTCACACACGCCGCGTGCTGATGCTCGAAGGCTGCGTGCAGCCTTCCCTGTCGCCGAACACCAACGCGGCGACCGCGCGTGTGCTCGATCGTCTCGGCATCAGCGTGATCGATGCGCCACGCGCGGGCTGTTGCGGCGCAACCGACTATCACCTCAACGCGCAGGAAGCGGGACTGATGCGCGCGCGGCGCAATATCGACGCCTGGTGGCCCGCGATCGAAGCGGGCGCGGAAGCCATCGTGCAGACCGCGAGCGGCTGCGGCGCGTTCATCAAGGAATACGGCCACTTGCTGCGGGACGATCCGCAATACGCGGCGAAGGCTGAGCGCGTGAGCGAACTGGCGCGCGATCTCGTCGAAGTGCTCGGCGCGGAGCCGCTCGATGCGCTCAAGTCCTCCGAGCGACGCCGCATCGCGTTTCATTGCCCGTGCACGCTGCAACATGCACAAAAGCTCGGCGGCGCGGTGGAAGCGATTCTCACGCGTCTCGGCTACGATCTGACCGCCGTCCCCGATGCGCATCTGTGCTGCGGCTCGGCGGGCACTTACTCGATCACGCAGCCCGAACTATCGATGCAACTGCGCGACCGCAAGCTGGACGCGCTCGAAAGCGGCGCGCCCGAGATGATCGTCACGGCGAACATCGGCTGCCAGACGCATCTCGCGGGCGCGGGACGCACCGGCGTGCGTCACTGGATCGAACTGGTGGAAGACGCGATGCAATGACGCGCCCCTTCACTTGCGGATGAACGCGAGAAGGTACTCGTTGACCGTATCGGCGTGGGTCGTGCACATGCCATGCGGCGCGCCGGGAATGATCGTGAGCGAGCCATCGGGGACGATCTTCGCGGAGAGCTTGCCGGAATCGTCGATCGGCACGATCTGGTCGGCGTCTCCTTGCAGCACGAGCGTCGGGATCGTCATCTTCTTCAGGTCCTCGGTGAAGTCCGTTTCCGAGAACGCCTTGATGCAGTCGTAGGCGCTCTTGATCGAGCATTGCATGCCGGCGAGCCAGAACCAGTCGATCGTGCCTTGCGACACCTTCGCGCCCTCGCGATTGAAGCCGAAGAACGGCGTCGCCAGATCATTGAAGAACTGCGAGCGATTGCCGATGACGCCCTTGCGGATATCGTCGAACACGGAGAGCGGCAGGCCGCCGGGGTTGGCTTCGGTCTTGAGCATGAGCGGCGGCACCGCCGAGATCAGCACCGCCTTCTTCACGCGCTTCGTGCCGTGACGGCCGATATAGCGCGCGACTTCGCCGCCGCCCGTCGAATGGCCGACGAACACGGCATCTTTCACGTCGAGATGATCGACGAGTTCGGCGAGATCGTCCGCATAGCGGCTCATGTCGTTGCCGTCCCACGGCTGGCTGGAACGGCCGTGACCGCGCCGGTCATGCGCGATCACGCGATAGCCGCGCTCCGCGAGATACATCATTTGCGAATCCCACGCGTCCGCGTTGAGCGGCCAGCCGTGAGAGAAGACGACCGGCTGGCCCGAGCCCCAGTCCTTGTAGAACAGTTCGGTTCCGTCTTTCAGTGTGAATGTGGCCATTGCTTTGACTCCTTCGAGATGCTGGATCGGGCGGCGCCGTTCATGCACGGCGCGGCGCATAACGCGGCGGATGTGCCGCGTATGGAAGGAGTATTGATGGCGATCGAATGCGGGTCTTGTCGATGCGACCGGTGTTTTAGCGTATGCACGGCGGATCGATTCACGGACGCGGCGCCGTGCTGCACCGTATGGCGGCGTGCGCTTTTCAAAGGCTTCTTGCGCGCAAGAACGTAGAGATCGCCGCTTACACGGCAGGCGCGACGCACACGCGTCCCGCCCCCACGATACGTCCCGCCATCCCGCTCAGGAAGCCCGGAAGTTCCGCCGCGGGCATCGGCCGGCTCAGCAAGAAGCCCTGCATCTGATCGCATTCGAGTTCACCGAGCGTGCGGAATTGCGACTCCGTCTCCACGCCTTCCGCGACGACCTCGATCTGCAATGCGCGCGCCAGCGTCACGACCGCCGACAGCAACGCGCTGCCACGCTGCCCCGCGACATCGAGATCGCGCACGAACGAGCCGTCGATCTTGATCTGGTCGAAGCGAAAACGCTGCAGATAGCCGAGGCTCGAATAGCCGGTGCCGAAATCGTCGACGGCCACGGCATAGCCGCGCGCCTGCAGCGCCTCGATTGTATGGCTCGTCTTTTCGACGTTCTGCATCGCCGTGGTTTCGGTGATCTCGAACATCAGGCGCGACGGTTGCACGCTCGCCGCGCCGATCAGCGCGTCGATGCGCGCGACGAGATCGGGCACGTTGAACTGGATCGGCGACAGATTCACCGATACGGGAATCGCGGGCAGTCCATCGGCATCCCATCGCGCTATATTGCGGCACACTTCGCGCAACACCCAGTCGCCGATCTCGACGATGAGGCCCGAGCGCTCCGCGATCGGAATGAATTCGAGCGGCGCGATCTCGCCGAGCTCCGGATGACGCCAGCGAATCAGCGCCTCGACGCCCGTCACCGATTGCGATGCGACGCTGAACTTCGGCTGGAACGACAGGCTCAATTCGTCGTCGCTCAACGCGCGATGCAGGTCGCGCTGCAGGATCAACGACCTGAGCGCGGTGTGATTCATCTGCGGCTCGAACACGCGGTACGTGTTGCGCCCGCTCTGCTTGGCGGCATACATGGCGGCGTCCGCGCTATGCAGCACTTCTTCGGCATTGGCGCCGTCGCGCGGATGAAACGCGATGCCGATGCTCGCGCTCACGCGCAGCGGCAAACCGTTGACCACGATCTCCTGCGACAGCCGCCGCAACACGCCATTGGCAACCGCGACGGCGGACGATATCTCCGCCGCGTTCTCGACGACGATCACGAATTCGTCGCCGCCGAGCCGCGCGACCATGTCGGTATGACGCAGGTCCTGGCGCAAGCGTTCGGCGCAGACCTGGAGCAGATCGTCGCCCACGCCGTGACCGAGCGAATCGTTGATCGACTTGAATCCGTCGAGATCGATGAACAGCACCGCGAACGGCGACGCGCGGCGCGCGCTGTCGGCGATCGCCTGCGCGATGCGCAAGGAAAGTTGCTGGCGATTCGGCAGGTTCGTCAGGGCATCGTGCGTGCCGAGATAGTGCAGTTGCCGGTTCGCGCGCTTCAATGATATCGACAGGCTGCTCGTATGAAAGCCGAGCAAGGCGAGCGTGCCGACGAGCACCGTGAACGACATCGCCGTGACGACGAGCGCGAGCCAGTTCGCGTCGAGCTTGGCGTCGGCGAGGCACAGGCTCTCCGAGGCGAAGTTGGCCGCGTCCATGCCGAGATAATGCATGCCCGTGATCGCGATCGCCATGATGACGGCCGCGCCGAGCCGCTTGACGACGAGGTTCTCCACGTCCGATGCGCGCAGCGTGAAGGCGAGCCAGAGCGCCGCGATCGACGCGACGATCGCGACCGCCACGGAGAGCACGAGCTTCCATACGGTGTAGTCGATGCCGGGCGACATCTGCATCGCGTGCATGCCGGTGAAGTGCATCGCGGCGACGCCCACGCCCATGGTCGTGCCGGCCACGACGAGGCGCGAACTGGACAGCGCGCCCCGGCTTGCGGTGGCGAGCGCGATGAACGACACGCCGATCGCGAGGACGAGCGACGCAGCGGTGATGGAAAAATCGTAGCCGACGGCGATCGGCAGGGAGAACGCGAGCATGCCGATGAAGTGCATCGACCAGATGCCGACGCCCATCGACACCGCGCCGCCGGCGAGCCATGCCGGGCGGCGTTTCGCGCTCGCGAGCGCATTCAGGCCGCCGGACAGCTCCATCGCCGTGTAGGACGCGAGAAACGCGACCACGAGCGACAGGCTGACCAGCAGCGGATTGTAGACACCAGTCATCGGCCCTCTCTCGTTTCGTATCAGTCTTTTGCGACTGCTTTTTCGTGCGCCCCGACTCGGCTGTGGCCCGCGCCGCGACGGTGCGCCGCGCTTGGTTCCTTATGCGCTATCGGCCCGGGGGCGGGAAACTTTATGCCAGCGCGGCGCCCGTGCGCTTCGCAAAAGCGGCGCGCGATTACGCAAAGCCGCCTCACGCCGAACGACGATCATCGCAATCAACGAATTGCATCGTTGGCGAGGCGAAGGACATGAGCGAAAAGAAAGTTATCCGGATCTACAGCGAACCCGCCGGCGGCTGGGGCGCGCTGAAGGCGACAGGCGAGGCGCTGAAGATTCAGGGCATTCCCGTGTCCGGCGCGAAAACGCTCCTGCATATGAATCAGCCGCAAGGCTTCGATTGTCCCGGCTGCGCGTGGCCCGATCCGAAACATACGTCGTCGTTCGAATTCTGTGAGAACGGCGCGAAGGCCGTTGCATGGGAAGCCACTGCGATGCGCTGCACGCCCGAGTTCTTCGCGCAGCATAGCGTGTCCGAGCTTGCCGCGTGGAACGACTACGACCTCGAAATGGCGGGCCGTCTCACGCATCCGATGGTCTATGAAGCCGCTTCCGACCGATACGTGCCGATCGAATGGGACGAGGCCTTCGCGCTCGTCGGTCGTCATCTGAATGCGCTCGATCATCCCGATCGAGCGGATTTTTATACGTCCGGTCGCGCATCGAACGAAGCGGCGTTTCTGTATCAGCTCTTCGTGCGCGAGTTCGGCACCAACAACTTTCCCGACTGCTCGAACATGTGTCACGAAGCGACGAGCGTGGGCTTGCCGCAATCGATCGGCGTCGGCAAGGGCACGGTGCTGCTCGAAGACTTCGAACATGCAGACGCGATCTTCATCTTCGGCCAGAATCCCGGCACGAACAGCCCGCGCATGATGAGCGATCTGCATTCGGCGTCGCGGCGCGGTGCGAAGATCGTATCGTTCAATCCGTTTCGCGAGCGCGCGCTGGAACGCTTCGCGTCGCCGCAAAACCCGGTGGAAATGGCGACGCTCGGCTTCACGAATATCAGCTCGTTTCTCTATCAGGTGCGCGTAGGCGGCGACGTGGCCGCGCTGAAAGGCATGATGAAGGCGATCGTCGAAGCGGACGACGAAGCCATCCTCGCCGACACGCCGCGCGTGCTGGACATCGCGTTCATCGAAGGCCATACGCACGGCATCGACGCACTGCTCGCGGATTTGCGCGCTACACCCTGGGACGCTATCGAGCGCCATTCGGGCCTCACGCGCGACGCGCTCACGAATGCCGCGAACATCTACATGCGCGCCGACAATGCGATTCTCGTGTATGGCATGGGCATCACGCAGCATCGTCGCGGCACCGAAGCCGTGCAGCAGATCGCGAATCTCGCGCTCCTGCGCGGCAACATCGGACGACCGGGCGCGGGCATCTGTCCGGTGCGCGGGCATTCGAACGTGCAGGGCAATCGCACGGTCGGCATCACGGAGAAGCCGAATGCGCAGCTCATCGCGGGCATCGAGCGCGCGTTCGGTTTCACGCCGCCAAAGAAGCACGGCAACGATGTGGTCGCCACGCTCGAATCGATGATGCGCGGCGAAGCGAAAGTATTCGTGGCCCTCGGCGGCAACTTCGCGGCCGCGATTCCAGATTGGGCGCGCATGCAGAGCGCGATGCGCGGGCTCGACCTCACCGTGCATATCGCGACGAAGCTGAACAGAAGTCATCTCGTGCATGGCCGCGACGCGTTGATTCTGCCGTGCCTCGGCCGCACAGAAATCGATATTCAGGCGGATGGACCGCAATCGATCACCGTCGAGGATTCGATGTCGATGGTGCATGCGTCCGCCGGGCGCAACGAGCCCGCATCGCCGCATCTGCTGAGCGAGCCGGCCATCGTCGCGGGCATCGCGCGCGCGACGCTCGGCGCACGGTCGCGCGTGCCGTGGGAACATCTCGTCGCGAACTACGACCGTATCCGCGATGCGATCGAGATCGTGTTCCCGATCTTCCAGGCGTATAACGCGCGCATCCGTGTGCCGGGCGGCTTTCATCTGACGTCGTCCGCGCGCGAACGCGTATGGAACACGGACAACGGCCGCGCGAACTTTCTCGTCTTCGACGGCCTCGACGAAGACCCCGCACCGAACGATCCCGATGCGCTCTCGCTTACGACGATGCGCAGCCACGATCAATACAACACCACGCTCTATTCGCATTCGGACCGCTATCGCGGCGTGTTCGGCCAGCGCGACGTGATCTTCATGAATCCGCGCGAGCTTACGAAGCGCGGACTGCATGCGGGCGATCGCGTCGATATCTTCGCGATCGCCGATGACGGGATCGAGCGCGTGATCCGCAACTTCAAGGCCGTGGAATACTCGCTGCCCGATGGCTGCTGCGGCGCGTACTACCCGGAAGTGAATCCGCTCGTGCCGCTCTACGCATTCGATCCGCAGAGCCGCACGCCGTCGTACAAGTCCGTGCCTGTGAGAGTCGCGCGCACGGTCGTCGAACCTCAACGCGAAGACGTCCGATATGCCTGATCACGTACTCGACCTGTCGCGCGCGCAGTTTGCGATGACGGCGATGTTTCATGTTCTCTGGCCGATCCTGACCATCAGTCTGTCGGCGTTTCTGGTGCTGGTGGAAGCGTTGTGGATGCGCACGGGCGAATGACCGATCGTTCGCGGCAGCGCGCATCAGCGATTCACAACGACGCCGCCTGATCCAGCACCGACGCCAGAATCATCGCCCCCGCATTGCTCGGCACCGGCCGCGGATTCGGCCCATAGACCTGGTCGCCCGGACGAATCTCGCGGCCACTCATCGCGCACACGCCAGCAGTGCGCGCGCGCATCGCACGCCACACCTGATCGCCGTAGCAGCAGCGCGTCGAGTCGCGCCATTCGATCGTCGCTGTCGTCGTCGACGGACGTTCGATCAGTTTCACGGTCACGCGGCGCTCGCCCGTTTGCGTGAAGGGACGCCTCGCCGAAGGCGTCCCGAAGTTCACGCCGTCATTCAGCGCCGTCAGTTGAAAGATCGTCTGCGCCCACGGATCGAGCGCGATTGCAGCTTCAGCCATGTCCGGCTCCTTATCGAAGAAAGTCGTTGATCGCTCCGCTCACGCGGCGTCGAGCGTGTTCGTCTGCCAGTGCTTCGGCGTGGCGCCGACAAGTCGCTTGAAGACCGTCGTGAAATGCGCCTGCGAGCGAAAGCCGCAGCAGAGCGCGACATCGAGCATGCTGTGCCTGGATGTGCGCAGCAGTTGCTGCGCACGCTCGATGCGCTTTTGCAGCAGATACTCGTGCGGACGCATGCCTGTCGCGCGGCGGAACTGCGCGGCGAAGTGCATCCGCGTGAGACCCGTGCTCGACGCGATATCCGCGAGGCTGATGTTCTCCGCGAGATGCGCATCGACGAATTCGGAGACGCGATTGATGCGCCATTGCGGCAACGCCGATGGCTCGCGTCCGCGCGCAACGGGCGCCGCGAAATGACGCGCGACGAGCCGCGACACGATCGCAAGACCAATGCTTTCGATGAACATGCTGCCGAGCGCCGCGCCTTCGGTCCTGCACACGGCGAGCGTCTGGCCGAGCCGTTCGAGCGCGGGATCGCGAATCAGCTTCGGATCGTCGAGAACGATATCGCCCGCATGGGGACGATGAAAGAGATCGTCATGGCACTCCGCCAACGCTTCCTGCGGCACGAAAAGGTGCAGGACGTCCATCGCCGACTGAAACACCGCGCTCACGCGTGTCGCGGGCGCGGTGACCTGCACGACGCCCGCGGGCACGCGCCCGTGCAGCAGCTTGCGGCCCGCATGATGAAAGATCAGCGACGCGCACTTCAGATTCAGACTGACGCAATGAAACGCGCCGCTGCCGTCGCTGGACACTTCGAGCGGCGATTCGCCATGATGCAGCCAGCGCGCCATCGTGATACGCCGCGCGGGCTGGACGGCGGCCGGGCTGCGCCACCGGTCTTCCAGTTCGATCAATGGCGCTCGCGCGGGCGTCGCGGAATGCGAAAGGAGATTGAGATTCATGATAGGTCCGTTGCTTGACTGAAGCCTGTGCGGCCGATCGATGACCGGCATCGCGACGACTCCAAGTTAATCAAACGGAAACCACGCGCCTAGCCGTACATACGGTTGACGACATCGCCTGATGGTTGAGTCAACCTATATCAAGGTTTGATATCGGCGAAGCGATAACACCTTCGTATGAGCATCTAACACGCGCGGATGAGACGGCTCATCCGGACGTCGCATTTAATACCGTCGCACGGTTGAAGCGCCACTGTGCGCGCCATGCGAACGTTTAGCCGATACACCGATAACGGCTGCAGGCACGCTCCTTCGTAGGTGTAGTCGAGGCGCAGTCCGGTCGATAAAGTGTCGTCAAGGTCGCGGCATGAACACGGACCAACGGCCTTATCAACGGAAACCGAAAAAAATATTTATTTCGGATACCCGATTAACTACATCATTATCCACCCGGAGTCGAACATGAAAAAGTATCTCGTCAGCTTCACCCTCGTTGCCGCCACGCTCGCCGCACCCGCTCTCGCTTTCGCGCAATCGAACGCTCCCGTCACGCGTGCACAGGTCCGCGCCGATCTCGTCGCCGTCGAAAAGGCAGGCTATAACCCGGCGCTCGCGAGCGATCCGTACTACCCGTCGGACATTCAGGCAGCGGAAGCCAAAGTCGCCACGCAACATGCCGGCGCAGTGCAGGCCTACGGCGGCGTGCAAACCGGCACGAGCGCATCGAGCGCGCCGAAACATGTATCGATGAACAACACGTGCGTCGGGCCGATCGACTTCTGCCAGCCGTTCTTCGGTAGCTGATCCGCGCGTCCGGATCGACGATCTCTCATTCGCACAAGCGGAGTCCTTCATGAAGCGAATCTTTCAAGCAGCGTCGATGCTGGCGCTGTCGGCCGGTGTGTTCGCATCGACCGGCGCAATGGCTCAGGATGCCACCCCGGCCGCCGATGCCCATGCGCCCGTCAAAAACATCGTTCTCGTTCACGGCGCGTGGGTCGACGGCTCGGGATGGAAGCCGGTCTACGACATCCTGACCCGCGACGGCTATCACGTCACGATGGTGCAGGAACCGCTGACATCGCTCGAAGCCGACGTCGCCGCGACCAAACGCGTGCTCGACCTGCAGAACGGTCCGGCGATCCTCGTCGGCCATAGTTATGGCGGCTCGGTCATCACGGAAGCGGGCGTGCATCCGAAGGTCGCGGGGCTCGTCTATGTCGCGGCGCATGCGCCGAACGTGGGCGAGGACGAAGGCGCGCTCGGCAAGAAGACGCCCAGCTTCCTCGCGAAGCAGACGGACGCCGTCGAAAAGACAGCGGATGGCTACACGTATCTGAATCCCGCCGTCTTTCCGAAAGACTTCGCCGCGGATCTGCCGCTCAGGCAAGCCCGGTTCGAATCGCACTCGCAGATTCTGACGGCGGCGCAAGTCTTCTCGACGCCGCTGACGGCCGCGGCGTGGACGTCGAAGCCGAGCTGGGGCATCGTGGCCGGCAGCGACAAGATCATCAATCCGGATCTCGAACGCTGGTACTACGAGCGCGCGCATAGTCACATGACGGTCATTCCGGGCGCGAGCCATTCCGTGTACGAATCGAAGCCGCAGCAGGTCGCGGCGGTCATCGAAGATGCCGCGAAGCATGCGGTGCAGTAAATGACGTGACCGCGCGGCTGTCGTGTCCCCGCACGGCGGTCGCGCGCATTCGTCTGTGGTTTTCCCGTTCTTGCCGCTTTCGCCGTCAATGCCTTATATAGTGTGTGGCCGCGCATGTCCCACACAAGGCATCGAATGATCAGACGGAGGAATCGATGGTTCGGCTCGTGATGATTCTGCTCGGCGTCGACTATCTGCGCACGCGATGGCGCGCGGTGCTGACGCTCGGGCTGCTCAGCATCGCGCTCGGCGGCGTCATCTTCACCGATGCGCTCGACGGTTCGCTCTACTTTCCCATCGTGCCCTTCGCGCTGATGATGCTGTTCGAAGGCCTCGCCACGCTCGCCGTCGCATGGACGGGCATGGGCGGCCAGCGCAAGCTGCGTTATGTGAAAGGCACGACGTTCTGTCTCTCGGCGCTGCTCGTGCTGTTCGGCGGCGAGCACGGCAACTTCGTGCTGTCGCTCATCTTCGGCACGCTCTTTCTCGTCGATGGCGCCTTGCAGATCGTCTCCGCGCGCGTGGTCCGCTTTCGAAAGTGGCGCCTCGCGATGGCGGGCGGCGTGCTGGAAATCGCCATCGCAATCTTTTTCTATCAGCCTTATCCCGATCACTACGCGGGAACGGTCGCCTATTGCGTCGCGTTCGGCCTCTTCTTCGGCGGCTGGAACATGATCCTGCTCGCGGCGCGCGTGCGGCGCATGGCGGCGAATCCCGCCGTCGATGGCGAATCGAGCGCGAATGCACAGGAAGAACCGGCGTCCGCCGCGCCCTCGTTCGCCGGCGCGGTCTGGGACGGCCCGCCCGCGCCCGATGAAGCCGCGCTGACCGTGCACGTGTGGACGCCGGTCGGCACGGCGAAGTCGCAGACGAAGCGGCAGTTGATCGTCGATCGCTACATCGCCGCCATCGACAGGAACGGCACCATCTCGACCGGCCACGCGGCGCTGGAGACGCCCGAAGGCGTGTACATCAGCCTGTATCCCGCGGTCGAGATCGACCGCTCGCCGAACGAATTTACCCGCACGCTGCGCGCGACGCGCGAGAACGACGTGCCCGGCCTCTTTCAGCCCGACTACGAGACCGAGTCGAAAGCGTGGTGTCCGTCGACGCAGCAGGTGCGCATCCGCAATTACGATCCGGTGAGGCTCGCGCGCTTCTGGCAGACGTATCAGCGCGACACGACCTATAACCTCACTTATCGCAATTGTTCGAGTTCCGTGGCGCGGGCGCTGGAAGCGGCGATCGAGGGCGCGTCGGCGCGCGTATGGGGCAAGGGCGGCGGATGGAAGCCGCTCGTGCGCATCATGGCGACGCCCGAGCTATGGGTCGCGGCGCAGGTGCGAAAGCGCGCCGCCACGATGGCATGGACGCCGGGCCTCACGCTCGATTACGCGCGCGCGCTCAGCATGCTCGCGGACCCGCGCCACTCGGGCTGGGTGAAGATGGCGCGCATCGCGGTCGCGACGATGTATCGCTCGCGCAAGCGCTGGCGCGCCGAAGAACATGCGGCGGCGCGTGAGCAAGGAGACGCGTCGGTGTCGGCGGAGCAGCGTACCGGTTGAAGCGATATCGGGTTACTCGACGGCAGCCTTGCGCGAACGGCTGCCGCGTGAGGACGATTTGCGCGGCGGCTTCGCCGTTTCGGCAACCGTCGTGACGCCTTCGTTCGATACATCGGCATCGCTCTGCTTCGCAGCAGTCTTGCGCGCACGACGCGGCGTAGCGGGTTTTTTCGGCGCGGGCGCGGGTGCGGGCTCGGGCGCAGGTTCAACCTGCGGTTCGAACATCTCGCGTTCGACCGGCGCCGGCGCTTCTTCCACGAACACGGCGTCTTCCTGCGCGGCCGCCTGAGCCGCTTTCCGTGCGCCTCGTCTTTCTCTGCGCCGGCTGTTCGCCGAACCTTCGTGTTCTTTCGGAACGACCGGCGCCGATACTTCTTCCTCGAACACGACGGGCTCCGGCGCGGCCACGAATTCGGCTTTCCTCGCGCCGCGTTTCTCGCGTCGCCTGCTGTTTCCCGCGCTTTCGTGTTCTCTCGGTGCGGCCTGCGCTTCGGCCTGCCTCACGTCCACGACCGCGACCTGAGCGGACTGCGCGGAGCGAAACACGAACGCGCCGGATTTATCGTCGCGGCCGACTTCGAGCAGACCGCGCGACTGCGCTTCATCGAGCAGATTGCCGAACGCGCGAAAGCCGTATTGCGTTTCGCTGAAGCCCGGCTTGCGGCGCTTGATCGCGCTCTTCAACACCGACGCCCAGATCTTGCCGCTCTCGCCGCGCTCCGATGCGAGCGCCTCGAAAGTTTCGACGGTGATCGCGATCGCCTGCGACTTGCGCGATTCCGTCTCCTGCTTCGGATGCCGTTCCTCGTCGGGCGTGCGCTTCGATTCGCGCTGCTCGCGCTTGGCGATCGCGCGTTGCTGCTCGCGCACGAGGTCGTCGTAGAAGATGAACTCGTCGCAGTTCGCGACGAGCAGGTCGGACGTCGATTGCTTCACGCCCACGCCGATCACCTTCTTCGCGTTCTCGCGCAGCTTCGACACGAGCGGCGAGAAGTCGGAGTCGCCGCTGATGATGACGAAGGTATCGACATGCGATTTCGTGTAGCAGAGATCGAGCGCATCGACGACGAGGCGAATGTCGGCCGAGTTCTTGCCCGACTGGCGCACGTGCGGAATCTCGATCATTTCGAAGCTGGCCTCGTGCATCGCCGATTTGAAGCCTTTGTAGCGATCCCAGTCGCAATAGGCCTTCTTGACGACGATGCTTCCCTTCAGCAGCAGGCGTTCGAGCACCGGCCGGATATCGAATTTCTCGTACTTCGCATCGCGAACGCCGAGCGCGACATTTTCGAAGTCGCAGAACAACGCCATGCTGACGCTTTCCTGAGGTCCAGCCATATGATTCTCCAGCCCGTGCGGCATGTTTTGGAATGCGCACATGATAGCTTGTCGGGCCGATGGCCGTTCGTCACTCGCCGCCGCCGATGTTCAGGCTCTTGTCGCGCCGCGCGAGCAGATCGTCGAGCGCCTCGTTCGCCTCGCGCATCAGACGTTCGATGACTTCGCCCGCCGATGTCCGCTCGTTCACCAGCGCCGACGACTCGCCCGCGAAGAGCGCCATCTTTTCCATATCGCCGGTCGTCGAGCGCAGCGGCGAAATCGTGCTGTACTTTTCGACCGCCCCCCATTCGTCATGCGCGATGACCTCGCGCGGCAGCGCATAGGGATCGTTGCCGAAGAGATGATCGCGCGCCGCATCCGTCACGCTGTTCGCGAGCACGCGCACCGGCGAGCCGGCGGGCCAGTTGATCGCGTAGAGGTCGGTGTGGATCGTGTCGCCCGCGCGCGCATCGATCACGCGTTGCTTGTGATAGTCGTGCGCATAGGATTCGTGCGTCGGCAGAAAGACGGTGCCGCAATGCACGCCGCTCGCGCCGAGCGCCAGCGCCGCCACGAGCCCCGCGCCCGTCGCGATGCCGCCCGATGCGACCACCGGCACGCCGATATGCGCGGCGATTTCGGGCAGCAGCGTCATGATGCCGGTCGAGCCGCGCACGTGCCCGCCGGCCTCGACGCCTTGCGCCACGATCACGTCCGCGCCCGCCTTTTCCGCGCGCAACGCGTCTTCGAGCGAGCCGACCTGATACAGCACGAGCGCGCCGCCGTCCTTCGCACGCGCGACGATATCGGGGTAGACGTCCCAGAAAAAACACATCGCCGGGACGCGCAATTCGAGGCATGCGTCGAGTTCGGCGGCCAGCAGGCCGGGCTTCGTGCCCGCCGGAATGAGATTGACGCCGAATGGCCGATCCGTCGCGGCGCGCACGGCGGCGACTTCGTTCGCGATCGTTTCGGGCGATTCGCGCACCATGCCGAGCAGTCCGAAGCCACCGGCATTCGACACCGCCGACGCCAGTTCCGCGCGCGCGGGGCCGCCCATGCCCGCGGAAACGATCGGATAACGGCAGCCGAGCACACGGGTCAATTCGGTATCGAATGGCGCAGCGTTCGCGGTCATACGGGCCTCGCGCGAGTGAACGGTCCGAATGCGAATGACGGACCCTCGCCAAAGCCTAGTCCCGACGGGACACGCTTTCAAGCATGCTCATTGCCGCTTTCTGGCGTCAGATCCAGAGATCGTTCGGGGCGGTGCGCTCGTTGCGCTCTTCGCCCGTATTCACGACCCCGCGCGGCTCGATGAGCATGATCTTCACTTCGCGCGCCGCATAGGGTTTGTGCTCGACGCCCTTCGGCACGATGCCGATTTCGCCCGCACGCAGATGCATCGCGCCGTCGCGAAAGTCGATGCGCAATTCGCCTTCGAGAACGATGAAAGTCTCGTCGGTGTCCGCATGACGATGCCAGACGAAATCGCCTTCGAGACGCGCAACCTTGGTCACGTACCCCGATGTTGTCTGCCATGGACATCGGCGGAAAGGCTTGCTGCATGAGGCTGGGAGGCGCAGTCGACTATGTCCATGGAAAGGGGGGATTTTTGCATTGATTTCGGTGGTCGGTGTCCATACCCTCTCTGAAATCGATATGGTGCGGTTCGAGGTTTGCCGGCTCCAGTTTCGGGCACCCGCTGAGAAGGGCGGACTCTCTTAGGAGTCACGCTCGAAATAACACGACCCACATCTGTCTAAATGCTCAATAACGCATTTATTTTCAGTGAAAAGTAATATCTAGGAAAAAAGAATTCAAAATCTTAAAAACTCCGGAAAGACGCCCGCTGCGCGGGCGTCTGTACCGTTCTGCTTTTAGTTTCGCGTGAACATATATCTCTCCGCCTCGTAGGGGGTGAGGGCGGAGCCATCGACGAAAGTTATCCGCGGATGTCGGGGAAGCGGCTCTTTGAAGTTGCCCTGCCTGCGATGCGCCGTCGCGCTACCCTTTGAAGCGGTCCTCATCCAATGGCACGTCGAGTATCGGACGTTTCAACTATTACGAACCAACCGCAAGCCTTCTGTAAATGGTCGGGAGTTAGAGGACTTAGCGCGAAAGGCCAAATGATTCCCCAAGGGCCCGCCGTCTCAGCGCTTTGCACCCTTGCTGTTGCGAGAACGTTCGGTTAAGCTAAAACGGGTACAGTAAAACGGCATTGAATCTACTCATCCCGCAAATTCATCTGAAATTCGCTACCTAGGAAATACGCATGAACTCCCGACAGCAAAAAAGCCGACTATGTCTCCCGACGACGAGAAAGCGCTCATAGAAGAATTGTTCACGGGGCTGACACCGAAGGCAGTGGCAGGCACGAAGACTGAAAATGCGCCCTTCAGTATACAGATTGGCAATTGCCGACGCTCAACCAATACGGCGCAAGAACGTTTTCCGAAATGCCTCAATTGCAAAGATGCGTTAATTCCTAGATACCCCTACACCGCTAAGACGAAACATTAATCTGCTCCTCCATGACGGCGTCATCCTTCCTTGCTGGGCGCTATCTGGCCCGGCACTTCATCACCGGCACTCTAGGCGCCGCCGGCCGCGCCGACACATAGAATAGTTGCCGTACCACCAATGCATCGGCAACCTGAAAGTATTCTGCTCAGCGCTCGCATCTCTAACGCCGTTTCCTCGTCTCGTGGCCGGCCCGCTAATTCGACCCTTTTTCTAAAATGCGCTAATAAGGGCGCTTAGTAGCATTGAGTCCTTTTAACGAAACAAGCCTTCGATGTTACGGCACGACGCTAAGTTTTCTCACGCGGGAAATTGTTGTACCGATTTATCCGGTGCAAGAAAAAGGTCCAATCCTAACCAGTGCCAAAGGAACCCCCCAACGCTGCCCATATCATGTAAGCCGGACTCCGTTGTAATCGATGCAGGTCTCGCCACGAGGAATCATATGACTATAAGAGAGACTGCACGATTCGATTGGACTCTTCGACATCACCAACTAATGACTTAAACAGCGATAAAGGTCACATTCTCTCTCACACTAAAGGACGCAGCCGATGGCGTGAGAGTTGAGGCAATCCTAAGCGAGGGAGAACAACGCGTCATCGCATTGGCTGGGTCTCTCGCGGACACCTCAGGGTCCGGCCAACCAACGCCTTTCGTGTTTGACGACCCCATTTCGTCACTAGACCAGGACGTCGAGGAGCACGTCTTTCAGCGCCTCGTCCACCAGGCTCAGGAACGTCAAGTGATTATCTTCACTCACCGTCTCTCGCTGGTCGCCCAAGTCGAATTAGGTGTGAAGAAGTCGCACGATGTGGCAAAACTTGCGAAGCAGCCTTGCTCCCTTGAGTTCAATACGGCGTCCTTGCGACGCCAAGGGAAAACAGAGGACTGTTCGCTGACATCAACATCCGAGAGACTAGCCCCGACAAGGCCCTTGAACCGCATTCGCGACGGGTCGTTAAAACAGCTTCGAAAGCTCTATGAATCGGCCGAAGTCGCGGCCTATGGCGTACCTGCCGCGCTTGGCACTTATTGGCAGTTGCGTACATGACGACCGCAACTCTTGCGTCTTCCGATGCATGCCCGGCCATGCTCAAAGTCAGCAAAAACCACAACACGTTTCGCTTCACTCTCACGCCCAGTGTACTTGCAGGTCCGCTCAAAGCCTGTTTCGAAAGGACCGCAAAAGCTGCCCGCGCCCTCCTTTTTTTCATCTGAGCTTTGCACGTCAACTCTTTTCGCGATAAATTCGGAGGGAGAAAATGGACTCTGACTTATGATAATAGCCGAGTAGCCTTAAACAAATGTCTCAAGCCTTTCGCCGTTTCTGCGGAGCGAGAACCAGTTTGAATTGGCACCACTCCCGCGACTCACATCAATATTGAGTGCCAGCCATCCCGTCGTCCGCCTGCGCAGCGGCCTTAATATCCCTTCTTATTTACTGAGAGGAGCATTCACCACGCAACGTATTCGCAAGCCAGTTTCCCGCCACCTCGGCCAAAGTCGCAGGAACGGCATTCCCGAGTTGCCGCATCGCTTGTGACCAAGAACCGCTCGGCACAAAGCTATCAGGCAGTCCTTGGAGCCGACATGCCTCTCGGACCGTGAAGTACCGTGCTGTGCCGTCGCTAGATACCACCATATTTTCGCCGCCCGGCACCCCGTGAACGCCGGCCTTAAGGGCTTTTGCAGGCAAATCCCAACTGCTGCCGGAGTGGCCGGGGTATTGCCTTGCAACTCCACGCGATTCATGACCGTGCATGCAATTCGACACGTTTGGTTCGCCAAGACCCGCGAATGCGTCTCGGCATGTTTGCCAAGGCAAGCCCTCCGGCTTAACGCTTGACCGCAGAACATTCTTTAACACTGCACGCTCCGCACGCGACATCGTCGCAGGGTCCGGTCGCTCTAGGTCATGCCTCGTCCAGTATTCTCCATCGCACCACTTATCCCAGACGAGGCGTTCGAGGCTATGTGTGGGACGAGGAAATGGCGCGAGTACTCCGGCATCCAAGCGAACACCTGCGATAAGAACCCGGTCGCGCTTCTGCGCTGCCCCATAGTCGGCAGCATTCACTTGGATGACGACGACCTGATAGCGCATGACGGCGCCAGGGTCAACGTCGCCGCCTCGCTCAAGAGAGTTCAAAATGCTTCGAAGATAATCTGAGAAGGACTTTCTCAGAAGTCCCTTTACATTCTCGAACACAAACGCCTGAGGTTGAATCTCCCGTACAGCCCGAATGGCCTCCGGCCACATATCACGCGTGTCGTGCTTCCCTGCCGATAAGCCACCGTTTGAGAATGGTTGGCACGGCGGCCCTCCCGCGACCAGAGACGAGCCCGAGAAGGAGGTCCAATCGATACCACGTACATCTCTCTCCAAAACTGAAAGATGGCTGAGCCTTGTCTCAGACGCAAAATTGTCGCGTAGAGTCCGACACGCCTGCGGGTTAATTTCGACCATGCATGTGTGCGCGAATTCAGCGCGAGCCAATCCAAGCGCCATTGCACCGCATCCCGCGAAAAGCTCGACGCAATCGAATAACTCTAATCCGCCACTTCCGCTTTGCGGCAGTTCGGTGTTAAGGGAAGGCTGTACAGCGCACGCAAACGACTGATTGAAATCCATGACACGAGCTCAAAAATAAAGCTCGTGTAGAAGTCGTTTTTAGCCGGGAGACAAAATTCCTCCGGCCGTTGCTGCAATAGCCGACGCGACCCCCACGCCGCCTCACTGCACCTCATGACCCAGTTAGAAGAAATGAGGTAAGCAGTGGTGTACGCTGCTGAAAATAGAGAAAGGGCGCTTGGCTTAAGTATTTATACGGGACAAAACAACCTAGAACAGGCTTGCAATTAAACCTTGTTTTATACGGCCGTTGTCGTTAATCTCCCTTCCGTTCCCCACAACAAGGGGTTAATTCGATGACTAAAATCAAATGCTGAACGCCGCCACCGCTTCTAAGAAATTCAACGTCTTGTCTCGTATCCCGCTCGGCATCATTGCGCCAGCGAGTGAATATAAGCAGGCTAATTCCCGCCTCCGCGGGCCTGTGCTTGAACAAGTCGTCTCTTTTGACCCGGCCCGCTACATCGGGGAAACGCACGCTGTCTTCGATGCCATTCCAATGGGAGGCCCGAAGATGCCGATGGTCGCATTCGTGCTTCACCTTGGAGACGCTCGTCTGAATTGGCTGGCAAATCCCGCTGAGCCGGAGGTGTGGAACGCCATCGACTATTGGAGTCGGCAGCGCGCGGTTGCGATTGCTCTGAGTCGCGAAGAAACGCATACATTCATTATTCCGCTGCAGCACAAACTCGTGGGCTTACTAGACTCGCTGCGGCAGTTTAAAAACAAGCCGGTAACTAAGATTTTTGCCAAGCAAGCAATCGAGGTATTCGACCTAGACGTGCTCGATTCTCATGAGCATCCGGCCGCCCTTCCCTCGCGCTATAGACATTCTTGTCTACTGCACACAGCGAAAGTGGCTTCCGCTTTGCAACAGATGGGATATGAGACGGTCCTTCCGCAGCAAACGAGTGACACGGACGGTTTCTATGCGCAAGTTTCGTTCGCGAGCGCATCTTCCCCTCAAGGGAATGTCAGCCACTAATTGCGTCCGAATACCGGGACTCGCAGCGAGTGTTCCAGCGAAGGAAATGTCGACGACTAGCCCTTCGCCTTCACATGCTCAGGTCGCCATTTTTGCAGTTCGCGCAGAAGGAAGTACTTTCCTACGCATGGGTTTCCCGGAGGTCGGGTCGTGCGTCGATAGAGAATTTACTGCGGCAGCCCCGAGAAAATGAAGTCAGCACGCCGTGCCGGGGCAGTCGCTTTTTCGCCGTGATGCGACGCTACGAGCTTCGCTTTCTGCCGCATTTCGTCGATGCCCTTCACAGCAGCGTCGCCGTCGCTGGTGAGAGACTTCGGCGGAGGGCGCTTGGTAGACAACGAAGAGTTCCCCGACCGACCAGATTCGTACAGAGTGCCGTAACTGCTCTACGCGTGCCGTGCCCCACACGCATTCGGCTTGCAGTGGCCCCTTCGGCGAGCGGTCTGCAACCGCTGGAAGTCGTCGGAAGGGGCGCGGCACAATAGCTTTCAAGCAACCGGAGTAACGTGTCAACTTCGCTCCCGCTCGTCGGGCAGCAGCGTCGTCGAGTCTACGGCACTATCTGGTGTCGCTTGGTCTCCAGCCTTCTTTGCCACAACCTGTCTGGCGCCAGCCTTCCTGCCCCCGGCCTGCGGTCGCTTCTTCGCTGCGGACGTCGACTTTTTCGCGGCGGCGTTCTTGCCGGCAGAGGTCTTCGCGGAGGTTGCCGAAGCTTTCTTCGCAACCTCCTTCTTCGCTGATGCCGTCGCGGTGGTCTTCTTCGCCCCTGCTTTCTTCGCCGCGACCGCCTTCGGGACGCTTTCGCTGTCGTCAGCAGGCGTAGCCGCAGCGCCGTTAATCAGGAACTTCGTCCGGTCGTTGGCACCAGCCAGCCAACCCGGCGCTTTGCCGCGCCCACTCCATTCCGCGCCGCTTTTGGGGTCGCGATACTTTGCAAGTTGAGGTCCACGAATATAATTGCCGGCGGCCTTCGCCGAACCTTTGCCGGCAGCGGAAACGGTCGACGCATTGCCATCAATTAGAAAACGGTCGCGATTCTTAGCACTCGCCAGCCACGCCGGAGCTCTGCCGCGACCACTCCATTCCGCCCCCGACTTAGGGTCGCGGTACAGCGCGGGCTGCGGGCCCCTAACGTAATTGCCGACAGACCTCGGCGATGTTTTGGCGGCGGTCGAGACGCCCGCGGCATCGCCATCAATAAGAAACCTGTCGCGATTCTTTGCATTCGCAATCCAGCCCGGCGCGCGTCCATGTCCGCTCCAAGTCGCTCCCGACTTTGGGTCTTTATATCTCGCCTTCGGCGCTCCCTTGACCGAAGCTGACTTCATCGCCATCTTGCTGCCACGCTTCGTGCCACCATACGCGGAGCCGAGGTCCTCCATTGTTATCCCGTGCTCTGCCATCAAAGCATGAATCTCGGCAATGACTTTCGTCGACTGCTTCTTGGTAATCGCGTCCGCCTGCGCCTGCAGTTTCGCAATCTTCGACTGAATGCTCTATAGCGTAGCCATGGCTTGTCCCGTTTTGTGATTGGAATCAATGCACTATGCCATATGCGCAGTAAGAAATGCACGTTAGCGCCTAGAGCAATGCTCTAATGACGGGGAAAGTCGATTTGCGGGCACTCAGGGCAGCGGTAGTAATCTGCGGAAGGCAATGAAGGAGTTGCCTCATACCATCGCTTATCGCATTCCATCATGACAAAGTAGAGAGCAACTTCATGAAATTTCTCTTGGCGCCATACGCGTCTCGAATGACATCGAGCTCTTTCGCAAATTCAATCTGCTCGCCCAGTTCTGTTCTCAGACTCCGAATCTTGCGTACGATGTTGAACGCTTCCTCATAGCGCCCTTTCCTTGTTCCTTGAGCAGCGGCAATTGGTAACAGACGGTGATAAAGAGTGATTGCGTCACGAGGATGAGTTTTCGCTCGGATTGATGCCATCGTGGCCCACAAATTCGTCGCGACCGGGCCACCAGCGAAAGCCTCCCACGCCTTATCGTGTTCCTTCGCCGCGAGCAGGATTTCGACGATAGTCGTGCGGGCCCGTGGGTGGTACCACACAGAGTTATTTGCGGCAGCCGAAGCTTCCTCCTTCTTCACTAGCGCCCAGAGGAACGTGAACGCTCGGTCGCGTGCCAGGTCAACGCTGTTCGTCGCTCGGCCAACTTCCATCAGCGCTGCGAACCCGTCGGCGTCGGGACGCTGCTCGAAGCGCACCCAAGCATACATATTCGCGTCCACGGAGTCGCCACGACGTAGGTACTCCTGCACGCAGAAGTCGAGCAGGCGTCTGTCTGGGTCTTTGAAGGCTGCGAGCCCTTGCCGAGCCCAATCAAGGCCATCATCGTACCGACCGTTCTGAGAATAAGTTTCTGCAATCAGCAGATACCGATACGGAGCCGAAAGGTCCTTCTGTCGAATTGCAATCAGCTCGTCGACGTCCCTGTCGTGCTCTGCAAGTCCCAGCATCGCATGCTCGAGTCGCGTTCGATTGCCTTCGAACGTTCGGCGCAGTCCATCGCTGGGCGACAGGCTTGGAAGCTGCCGCCATTGCTCCTCGACAAGTTGTCGGTATCTCTGTAATCCGGCGTCGCCGAGTGGCTCAACATAGGCCGGTATCACGTCATAGAAAGTGTCCCATAGGCCTCCGACTTGGAAGCGAAATAGACGCTCAGCAAGCTTGATTGGGTCAGGCGAGGTTTGGCAGCATGCTTCGAGATGGACTGATGCCAATTCGAGAATCCCCGGCATCACGTCGCCGTTCGAATCATCAATCTGCTCGAGACTCTTTTCGGCGCCGGCAATAGCCAGTTCCGCAAGTTCTACCACGTGCGAGGCCGCAGGCCCACTGAGTTGTTGGCGAAGCGCATCGGCGAGCGACATTAGCCCATCCCCGTATCCACCCGCCTCGCGCCAATCAAGCGGTCGGCCAATTCTCGTCGCCTCCCTCACAGCGGCCTTCATGCTGGGCAAGTCGTGAGCACTGGCTGCTCGGGCCGCAAAAAGCAGCTTGTCGCGGAGCACCATGTCGCGTTCAACTGCATCGAGCAGCAGTTCGCGCATGGCGTCGTCGCTCAACGTCGCCACGTACTCGGCGATAAGCTCTTCGGCGGTCTTGCGCTTCTTTCTGGTCTTCGTCGGCTCTGACTCATCCGGATGAAAGACCTCAACGCCGGAATTTTCGAGCCAGGAGAGCGCAACAGCCACGACATGCTTGCAAATGGTCCCTGATTGTCCAACCGGACAATCGCAACTGTAGGCAAGTTCTCCGTCGAGTCCGACCTTCATTTCGACGCTGTAACGGGTCGAACCGTTGACGTTTGCACGCAAGGCTCCGCCGCTCTCGTCGAGTCGTGATACGGCTCCCTCATGGAAGTACGATTTCCCGCGAGCGAACGTCTTGATGTCGGCGAGAGACTGCACTTCGTCCAATGTCAGCACATCGCGGAAATGAGTTTGGCTGGTCATGAGTTTGCGTCGGCGGGTCGTCAATCCACATTGTAGTCAACCCATATCGCGCTCTCACGGCGCCGCGCTTCGCCTGCACGAGCTTCGCGTTGTGCGCCCCACAGCCAGTCCAACAGATGTGATTCCACGAAGCCGCCGGCAAAAGACACAGGCGGTTGCCCTTCCACGCCACGTCAGCTCTGGGATAGAGGCAGAAGGCCGCATTGTCCTCGAAGTGGTCTTCGGCACGTTTCCCCGCGATGCGCGGTCCGGAAACGACAGAATGTTTTCCACCGGACAGACGTCCTTTGCCAAGGCCCCTACGCTGCAACCCATTGGGGAACGATTTCTACAAAAGCAGAAGGTCACAACCAGTGCCCAGGCCGGCTACACACAACAAATCATTTGGAGCGACAATCGTCCAAGAGTTGCTCCGCGAGACCCGCGCCGTAGGCTTTGCGTTCGCGGGCCTCGGCGTCGGCACGGGCGTTGGGCTTTGGGCGGCCGCCATGCTTTGGGCTGCCGATATCGACATCGTTCAGTGGGGCACCGCTTTCGTCACGTGCATGGCTGCCGGCATGTTCCTCGGCTTCACGCTGGTCGTAGGGTACGGCATTCGTCTGAAAACAACCCACGGCCGCCTAATTTCGCTTGGAAAAGACGTCGAGGCGTGGTTCGCCTGCGCCGACGCAATCAACGTCGAACCTACAAGTTTCGGAAAGGCCGCGAAGCGCACGGTCGCCGATATGTACTCACCGGCGCTTGAGAACGATGCCGAGAAGCAAACGACCGCGCTTCTTGAGCGCTTCATGCTGCCGCGCAAGCAATAGCGCTCCGCCGACTCCGAAGAATCTTTGCTCACAGCGCGTCGATAACGAGCCGGCAACTCACCCCACACACACGCCAAAAGCACTGCGTCCCGAGAGACGCTTTTAAGAGGCGCTGACCGGCGTGTTCGCTGCTGCACAAGGTTTGCGTTGACGCCGTCGCCCGATGCTCAAGCCTCGAGCCGATTTGATTGCTGCCCGCAGACTGACCGTGCCAACGCCGCCGCTCAGCGCATGACTGTCGGCTGCATCTGCCCGTGCTCCTGCGATTGCGCCTCAGCGGCAGCTTGCTTGCGCTTCTCTTTGGCGAGATGCCGCCCGACGACACAGCCACCGACGGCGCCGACTACCGCGTGATGCCCGGCATAGTGACCAGCGACACCACCGACTACCGCGCCTTTCAAGCAACCTTCAGCACTCGCGGCGCCGGCAGATGCAAGCAGAGCACTTCCCAACAGGACCAAAAACATGTTTTTCATTGATTCACTCATTTTCGTTGCGAGTGTGGCGACATCCGACACCCGTGTCGCGGGCTATGCCCAGAACATCAGTTCCTTGTTAAACAAACTACGTAAGCCCTAACCGCTGCTCGCGCAGGTGCATTCGCGCCCGCAACGCCGAAGAGAAATCATCCATTCGGCGCTGCGGCTTTCAGATTCACTGACCGATTTGCCGACTTACCCGATTTTCCCGCTGGTTGAGCGCTCGGTCTTCTTGACGGGTGATGTGGCCGCCGTTTTGGCTCGCCATCAGACGTTCCTCATGACGCACTTGATGGTCTTCGCGATGCAGCCGCATCGCCTCGCCACGTGACAGTTCGCCTTCCCGGACTTCTTGATGGATTCGGCGGTCCTGATTGGCCAGCCGCTGATTGACCTCAGCGCGACGCGGATGCGATGCATCCCAATTGGTTGCAGCCGATGCGGTTCCCGCGAAGGCGATTGACAGCGCGGCGATTGCTGCGAGCTTCTGAGTGAGCGTTTTCATGCTTATCTCCCGTCGAGTCGATGAGACGGCTTCGTGCCGTTCATTGCATCAACGCGCCCCTTGTCCGCCTTGTTGACGTTGCATCTGTGAGTTGTGAAACCGAATATTTCGGGGTAGCTGGACTTCGCGGAGTTAAGCCGGAACGAGCCCTTGGTCAACGTGTCGAACGCGCGTTGAGATGGCGCCTTGCTGGGCGCACGCACGCACTGCGACGACGAGCGTCGCCGGCGAGAGCGACATCCGTTCGCCTTGGGAGTAAGCTTCTGCACTGAACCCATATCCTTGGACGGAGACGGCAAGATGGGGAACGCTTTAGCTTCGACATCCGGCTCCGACGGGCATACGCCCGAGTCGCTGCGCACACTGGCTGCATATCTGGAAATTTCTCTCGAAGAGGGCAAGTGCGTGGTCGTGATGCGCCGAGGTACCGACCTCTGTTCTGTGCTAGTTGGTGACCCCGCCGACGAAGACGGCAAACTGACTGACCACGGAACAATTTCTGCAGGTGTAGTGGACGAATTGCTTAAACGGACCCATGTGGGTTTGAACCGAATAACGGTCGACGACCAGACTTACCGCTTTTTTCGAAGCTTTACGCTAATCTCGGACGTCGGCGCGGTGGTGTTTTCTCCGGCGTAAGCCGTAACGGGTCGCCGGCTATGTCAACGGCGACTATCCGCGCCGGTCGGTACACTATTCAAGTTCGACCAGTTTGTACGTATTCAAGCGCCGCACACGACTCTGCCATTCAGCAATCGCGGCCTCATGGCCGCCCACTTCTGCTGCCGAGCCCGGGACGGTCGAACGTTGCGACGGCATCACCTTGGAACCTCGCAAGTGCGATGAGCAAACATCGGCTTGCGACGCGCTCCTCAACGCAAGAGCCGACAGAGAGCTGCGGCGTAGTGGAGAAGTTCGCATTTTGCAATGAGATGGTCGGACGCGCGCCGGTCTTGAACTAAACCGCACGTGAAGGTCCGGACAAGGGAACGGTCTTCCCTCTTGCCAACCGCTACTCGCGCGATGATAGACGCAGTCGGTGTGTGCTTCTCGGCGGTTCTGGCTCCAATTCGGTTCTTAACGTCTTCATTAGCGAGCCGGACCACAGCTCTTTTGTCGCCGTACAAGACACGGGAAACCGGGCTGCCATTACGGTATTGCCGTTCGGAATGTGACCGCTGCACCTTCCTTGGAGACTCGGCGCGTGCCGATGAACCTTGAAAGATATCGCCCATCATACGCACTCAGGTCGGCCGAAATGGAAGGCAATTGGACATCAGTCTCAAAGCTCAAGTGGCACATTCGGTTGTCGACGCTGGAGTACACTGCAAGCCACGGTGCTTAACGAATCCGCGCGTCGAGTGTTGGGAGCACTTCAGATGAAACTCCTCTTGGTAGACGATTACAGCGCTACGACCGATTTGCTCGCCGAAATCGCGCGCTCGAGGGGGCACCAAGTCACGCTTGCTTGCAATGCCTCAGAAGCGCTAGTTGCGACGAGCGGCGAAGGCGTGTTCGAGCTAATTCTTCTGGACATCGGGCTCCCGGACATCAACGGTCACGAGCTGTGTATGCGACTTCGTGCGTCAGAAAAATACGCATCCCGGTCCATCTTTTCCCTCACGGCGCACGACGACGTCGACGAACGCTTTGACATGTCGTGTTTCGATGGTCCACTTTTGAAGCCTCTTTCGCTTAACGATTTCGAGTCGTTGCTCGCGAGTAGCGGGCGGACGCAGCCGCGCTCTTAGTAGGGAGTTTCCTCGGGACGGATTCCTCAGCGAATCGATTCGGGTCGCAACATCGCGTTCCCGGAGCCTAGTCGCGACATACTTATAAAAGTAACCTGCCGTCAGTTGCAGCCGTATCCCGTACGACGATTCCACCAGCAGATTGCCTCGCCTTGCGTGCAAACGAACATGCTTCCAACGGTGTCGCATTGAATGGTTGTCTGCCGACGACCATTTGACGTCGGACTGTCTTTTGTCAGCTCCGAGTCTGATGACGCGACTGCGCTCTCTATCGCAGCGCGAACCTTCGCGGTTCCCTCGGTTGGCTTCTTGGTCGCCACGCCAGGCGCGACGGTACACGCAGACATGAGGGCCGCCAGACAAATCGACACGACCAAGCGGCTTGCCGTCATCGGCGCCATGGTCTCCTCCCAATCCTTAGTAGACACCCGTTGCGACTCACCTTCTGAACGCCAAAACTGCCATAGCGGGCATGGAACGATTCTATCCCCGCGTCTGTGATGCAGTTTCAAGAGACCGTCGAAGACGCTAGGGAAACACCCTACCTGTCATTGCTTCGCTCCCTTAGGAGCGTTTTTCAACCGCTCTGTCCTTTGCGACCAGCGCTTCACTTGAGGCTGTGAGTAGAGCCGCGAGAGAGCGGCCGATACGGCGCTGCAACAACAATTCCTATGGACTGACGTCAACGTCGCAGCTCTCCGGGCGTTAATCAAGCAAGGCGCACAGCCTTACTTTTCCCGGAGAATCGCTATGAACAAGATTATCGCAGTCGCTGTGGCAACATGCTTCTCGGTCGGAATCGCGTGCGCCCAAACGTCCGCACCTGCCGCCGCGACCGCCAAACCCGCGCCCATGGCCGCAGGGTCGAGTTGTGAGGCTCAGGCAATCGATAAGAACGGAAAACCGCTGGCCGGCGCTGCTAAGACCTCCTTCATCAAGAAGTGCGAAGCTGGCAACAAGAGCAATGTCTCCGCTGCATGTGCGAGCAAAGCGGTCGGAAAAGACGGCAAGCCACTCGCGGGCGCTGCGAAATCGTCGTTTATGAAAAAGTGTGAGGCTGATGCCGGCAAGTAATCCTTGAGACGAAGAAGGCTGGTCTGATTGCCGTTGCGTGTGCGTCCGGCTTTGAGCTCGCCAGCCTTCTTCGCCGTGTGTCGATTTATGGAAGTCGAATACCGACGCCCCCTTCTCTGTGGCTTCCGCCCCCGTTCCCGTATCTCGCTCCTCAAAAATCTCCTCTCGCCCCCGGGAATAAACTGATTGGGCTCCCGATACAAGCAAAGGTGTTTCGGTACTCTTTTCAAGAATGCTGTGTCATAGTTCCTTGTGCTACCACACGGAGGAGAACATGACTACCCTTGAGAACATTCAGGCCCGTATGAAAAAGCTTCAGGCGCAAGCGGAGACCATTCTTGCAAAGCAAGCACAAGCCGCCGTCGACCAAATTCGCGAATTGATGCTCAAACACGGGCTTACTACCGCAGACATCGAAGCCAGAGCAAAAGCAAAAAGAGACGCCAAGGCCAACGGTCGCGTTACAGTCGGTCGAGGCTCCAAGGCGCCAATCGCCACCAAAGGAAAGTTGCCCGCGAAATACTTGAATCCAAAAACCGGTGAGACGTGGAGCGGCCATGCTCGACCGCCCGCTTGGATTAAAGACGTGAAAGACCGGACGAAATTCTTCATCGACGGAGTCGGTACCGCGTCTTCAGGAAGACCTGTCGGTGCGCCCAGCGGAAAGACTCCCGCTAGCAAAGTGCAATCAAAAGGTGCGCTGCCTGCAAAATACCGGGACCCCAAGTCCGGGCTGACATGGAGCGGTCGCGGTCCCGCACCTGCGTGGCTGGCCTCTGCCAAGGACCGGACCAAGTTCCTGATTGAGAGTGCTCCTGCCGCCTCGTCGGATTCGCCCGCGACGAGCAAGTCGACCAAGTTAAAGGCCACATCGAAAGCCAGCGCTGCGAGCAAGAAGGTTGGTGCCAAGAAGGTCGCGACGTCGAAAAAGCCAGCAGGCGTCAAGAAGGCTGCGACGAAGGCTCCGGCAAAGTCATCCCTCGCTGCAAAGAAGGCTTCTGCTCGCAAGTCGACTTCCCGAACCGTCACCTCTACGACGACGGCGCCGCCGGCTGAAGCCGCGACTATCGTTTTTTCGGCGTGAGACCAGGGTCAATGTGTGGCGTCAGCCATTTGGGCCGGCCATAGGTGGACCTGAGCCGCGTTTCTATCGCGTCGCGGTGTCGCCGTCGACGCCGCGCGTGCGGCTTTCTGGGAGCATGGCGGCTCGGACGCCGGTTGCGGCGTCAGCTACACCGACTTTCAGCACACAAACAGCAACCTCATCGATGACGTCTTCACCCTGCCCCTTCTGCGAGGTTCCGAAGCCACGCATCGTTGCAGGCCAATCCAATTTGTTATTGCGTTCCGGCTCAGGCCAGAAGTCGTCATTGATGTTGTACCAGTCTGACAGTCGAGGCAGGCGGTCCAGCAGTTCCTGCGACACAGGCAACTCGCCCCGGTTCAGTGTGCATTCCGTCACGATAACGGATGCCGAACTACAATACTCTGCAGTGCAGAATTCACCTTTACAGTAAACCGACAGTATGACGCCGTTCAACGCTGGGTGAACAATCCCGGACGGCTCAGGCAATTCTCCGGAATCCGCGCCCCGACGCGAAGGCTGCGACTGTCAGCAAAGCAACCGGCAGATGGTCCATTACGGATGACGGGAAGTACTGTTTGGAGGAGGACTGGACCTCCAAAGCTGGCGGTACCGCTCATTGGTGTTCGCTAGTCTACATGGATTCAGAAGGAAACTTGCACCGCCTCCATGCATCGCAGTGAGCGGGGCGCCGCGCTTGCGGATAGCTCAAAGAGCACCCGTGAACCAGAGCGTGGGCCGCGCCGCACTTGATAACTTCTGTACTGCGGGCGTTATTGGGATTGTCTCGTTGCAGGTGCACTCGACTTGATTTGTCGGGCCAACCCACGGGCCGGGTCGCCCACCCTGACGCGCCCGCGCTCGACAAAGGAAGGACGGTCGACTCGCGCGCGACGACGCCGGTCGCTATAGACTCGAACGAGCATCTCGACACATGGCCGTCAAGCAAACCACCAAAGAGTGAACCGCGCTGCGACGCTCAACGCCAACCGACTGTCGAGAGCTGCGTTGGAGGTCTTCGACGCCTATGCCTCGCGCTGCTTGCCTGAGCCGGCCCCGCCAGGCGACTTCTTGCCTTGCACCTGGGCTTTCGCACCGCCTTCTTTTCTCGACGCCAGACTGTGAGCCGCTTCTCTCGAGTTCTTCGTCTTCCCGTCCGACGTTTTCTTGCTGGCCTTCACTGCACTTTGGCTGGTTCCTTCCCTCGGCACAGCTTTCTTCCTCGGCGCCTTTTCCGTCTTGGTAGGAGGTGCATCCGATGCAGCAACAGACGAGGTCACTGGAGTTGTCTCGTGTCGAAGACGAGTTGACGCCAAATGCCAGTAATGTTCGTCGCGGCCGTGGGGTCGGCCGTCTGCTTCCCAGAGGAGGTATGCAAGATGTCGGATGCTTTCTTCTGCCGGAGTTGGATGCATAGTCGTTCCTTCGAAAATGAACTGGCGGCGAGCCAGGGAAGGCGGAACTGAACAGACGTGAGTCGGTTGGCGCGCGTCAATGACCGAGCTTAGCGGACAGGCACGTTTTGGAATAGTCCTGCGTCTCGGATTCCCCGCTCATGCTCGACCCGACGACACGCGGGCGCTAAGCGCGGAGCTTCTCTTTCCGCCCAATACCCCACGCTGCGAGTAGGAAGGCCTGATGGCTCCGGGCTCGCGGGGGCAGACAAAAGACCAATAAAGAAGCCCGCTGATTGGCGGGCTGCATCCATATCGGAGACATGGAGGAGACGAATTAAGTATAAACCCCTATCGCGGATTTGCGAGCGGCAACTTCTCCAAGAAACGGCAAGTAGATTCGGGCGCGCCATTTGCAGAATGTTGACGACCGGAGGTGCCTCCATGAAAGCCAACACATTCCTCAAACAGGCTGAACGCGAAGCCGAGTTCGTTGACGCATTGCTTCTCGCGCGCTATGCACTCACGATTTATCACGGGGTGACCGTCATCGGCGACGATGAGAACTGCTCCACGTGGCCGCTCGACTTCAGCCACGAGCTGCGTCATATTGATGAAGTCTTGCAGATGGCCGGCGTAGACACTACTCGACCGCTTCGTCCGCCTGGCCTGCCGAATGACAGTCCATGGGCGGATGATGCGGATTCCTCCGAGTTCTGACATCCGGTCGTGGCGTTCTCTGCGTAGCCCGGCCGGCCTCACTCCAGGAGCAGTCTTGGGCGAAGTTCCGGTCATAGGAGCCCGACCTTTTGCTACAGAAGGCACGGCTCGCAGCGGCGAAGTTCATATCAGCCTTCGAGAATAAGGAGGCCAGCGTGGAACGAGGAAAAGCAGATGTGCAGTTCGATTTCCTGAATTCGCTGGTGACCAACCAAACGCCAGTCTGGGTGTTCCTCGTTAACGGCATCAAGCTCTCGGGCGTTATCGCATGGTTCGACAAGTTTGTACTATCCGTACAATCTCCGTCGGGCGTCCAAATGGTGTACAAGAACGCGGTCTCCACAGTCATCGAGCAGCACGCTCTTCCGGTCTCTCCGACGCGCGTTCCCACGGACCGACCGAGACGGCGTTCGCCCGGAGGCCAGCCGTGAACACAGACGAAATTTGCGAACTTCTGCTTCGACTGCCGAACGGGGCCGCGCTCGTCCTTCCGCCCGACGTCGAGCGAGACACTGCTCGACACGCAATCGAGAAAGCGACCAAACGTGACCCAGCGCTGAAGTTTGGAATCGCTGAACAGTCTTCTCCTGTCACCGCCTTCGAAGCCGTAAGGCGATACCTCCGCATCGAGCGCCTGAGAGAGCCGAACGGCGAATGACCGTCGGAGTACTTGGTCTGAGTCGTTGGTCCGCAGTAATCTCAGCGCTGACAGAAGACGGCTTTCGCTCGGGTGCGCAGAGACTTGCAAGCACCAGCTATACAGTAGCGACCACTCTCGGGAGCGACGGACATGTGCGCCTTCGAATGTGATGAGAGGCGCGGAGGGAAGAAATATGAAGGTATCGATGACCGACCGACTCGTTGCTCTCGTCTTGACGCTGGTAGGCGCGGTCGTTTTCGGGCTCGCCGGCTACGCTCTTCTTAAAGTCCTCCTATCGCTGTTGCTCGTTTTCTACGGCCAATACTGACGTCTAGCGAGTTAGTAACGGGGATGTGGCGTCACCGCGTGCTGGGGGGAATCCAGCAACGCGCGGATAGGCGTGGATGCTGAAAGAAGTCTTGGGAGATTGACGTGCTTGACTTTCGACGGCTTCGAAACTTCAACCACGGAAAACAGCGGTCCCATCTCCCATGGCGGCACGAGTTCCTGCAAAGCGAACTTCACGCCCGCTTCTGTTCCGTCAACTGGCGAGCCGCAGTTGTTGGCGAAACCTCTGAATTGCTCCCCAACAAACACGTTGGAAACGGCGGGCTTTCCAATGAGGCGTCCGACCGTCGGCTATTTCTCTCTGGGCGCAAACTTTGCGTGACACCTTCGAGGACCACGGTGATGTTCTGGACGGGCGTCACGAATCGCCGCGCCTCAGAGACTGGAGGAGAAAATGAAAATGCTGAAAATCGACCGACTCCGCCCGACACAACTCACGCATGGTCTGCGTGAAGTTCGCCAAAAAACCGAAGCTTACGCGCAGTTGAAAGGTCATGACTTGGACATGGCCATCACAGAGAAGCCGATTCCTGTCGTGTATGGTCCGGATGAAGTGCCTTTTGTCATCGACCATCATCACGTTGCCGCCGCGCTCTGGCAGGTCAAAGTGAAGAGCGCGCCGGTCATTCTTGTCCAAGACCTTTCGAGCCTATCGCTGGCGGAGTTCTGGCTTACTCTTGAGAACAACCGCTGGACCTATCCATACAACGCCCTTGGACAGCGCGTTACTTTTTCCGCAATGCCCGAGCACATTTGGGACCTTGAAGACGATGAATTTCGCAGTCTATCAGCGTCGGTGCGCGACGCCGGAGGCTATGAGAAGACTTCAGTTCCTCTCGAGGAATTCAGATGGGCCGACTTCTTCCGGCATCAACTTCCGCTCCCTCACAGCGACGAGGAGTTCAATTCGCTCATTCAAAAGGCGGTGGACCTGGCGAAGAGCAAAAGCGCTCTAGGGCTTCCAGGCTATCGGGGGCCCGTTAGCTGACTCGGCTTGCACGGCAATGAAAGGGCATACTCGACAGTGCGCTCCGCCAGCGCTTGTCGACTGGGAGGAACGGATGAGTCTGCTTATCACTTTACGGCGAAGGGCGCGACCTCGACGCCCTTCAAATGTCGGCACGCGCGCTTGCAGTCTTCTTCGGGGCTCTGATTTTTATCCGCATCGCGGGACGGCGTTCATTTGGACAGCGTTCGCCTTTCGACTATGTTGTCGCGATTCTGCTCGGCGCGACCTTGAGCCGTGTCATCGTCGGCGCTTCGCCTGCCATCCCGACCGTGTGTGCTTCGCTCGCTATAGTGCTGATACATCGCGTGCTTGCATGGGCATGCGTGCGTTCGCCGAAGTTAGAGCGCTTCTTGGTCGGCGCAGAGAGGGAGGTCTTCAAAAACGGCAAGTTCAACGATAGCGAAATGTCGGCTGCGCTCATCACGAAGACCGATGTCTTCGAGACCGCGAGACAAGAACTGCATACAGCCGGACTCGAGGACGTTGAGGCGGCCATTCTTGAGCGCAACGGACAGGTGAGCCTCCTACGCAAGTCGAAGAACCCGAGTGGCGCATGAGGACCGTTCGGCTTATAAGCGTGACGCGCGCTTCGCTCACGAGTTCTCGCGCGTCGTCAGCCGTCAGTTGACCGACGCAAGCTGCACCGACGACCTACCTCGGGACAACCATCTTCTCGAAACAACATGCGTCAGGCTGCCCCATATACGCTCCATATCGCTGGATTGGCGTGAACCCATTGCGCTCATAAAATCGAATCGCGCGCTTGTTCACCGCGCGCGTCTCCAGCACCAATCTTCTGTAGCCCGAGGCTGCCGCGTCGACCTCTAGCTGCTCGAGAATAGCTTTGCCGACACCAGACGCACCTGGCCGACTGTAAATTCTTTTAAGCTCTGCTGTGCGCGTGTCGAAATGCCAGAACGCTCCGCATCCAAGAGGTTCTCCAAGCGTGCTACGAGCAACATAGAACATGCCGTTCGACGACCGAAAGTCGGCGATGTGGAATCGCGACTGCCCTCCGTCGCCCGAAAACACCGTTAGCATGGCACTAAGCTCATCAAGCAAGACTTGTCCGTCATGCGACGCCGGGTCCTCGCGCTTGATGGTTACCGCAATGGATGAGTGAGTCATTCGCCTCTCCCTGAAGTCCTCTCGACCACAGCAAGTCGGAGGCCAAGCCGGCTCGTTGGCGATTGAGGGTTCCCGAGCGCCGACTCGTATCACGGCCGTCTGCCGTCGCGTCAAGCGCTAGCCTCGTTAGCTCACTCGCGGTTCGCCCTGTCTCGGAGCGTCCGCAATTTTTTGCAGTAAGCAGGTGAACCTGCGCCGCCGCTGTTTCGGTGAGGTCGCAGCTTTATTCCGAAATTACATTGGGTCGCTGTAGGTCAGAGCAAATGAGGCGCCGGTGTCCGTCTCGTGCCTAGCCTCGTCGTCATGGTGATGCGAAGGAGCGACGGAGGCCCATCCTATCGAACTGTCTATTGCCCCCCGGGGCTTCATGCGCAAAGCCCGTGAGCCGTCGCTGAAAGTGAGGCATTCAATCTCGACGCCGTCGATGAACTCGTCTGATGTATCCGTGCACACACCAGCATAACGTTTGAAGGAGAGTCCTCCTTCTCGTAGAAGGTCGACGGCCGAAGTAGAACCATCGGACCGATTGCTTCGTTGCCACCTATTCAGCAGCGTCGCAGCGACTTCTGCGTCGTGCATGCTTTGCTCCAATTGCACCAGCGAACGGCGCTTAATTCGACATGCCGGGAAAGTAGCAAAATTTGTGCGACGCAACAAGCGCAGCTCGCTTTCGCTGTTTGTCACTGTCATTCATCAGTCGATTCGGCGGTCACGCTCAGCGCAGCGCCGGCAGCCGCATCGCGCGAGCCATGTGCGGTCGGCGCAAACACAGGCGGGTCAAGGCAGGACGCTTCCTATGAGTCGCAAGTGCAGCGGCAACAGCACCGCTCAGCCAAGTCGCTTTTACCGGAGCCGTGAAAAAAAGTGCGCCGCGGGCTTCTTTTATCTTGTCGACAATGGCTGGACATAGTATCTTCTTGTTAGGGTAAATACTTAGGTTGCACTCTTTGATGCTTGATGCTTCTGTGAGTTGGAATCGAGGAACAAGTGGGCTTCGCGCCTACGCCGGCCTGGTTGCAAAACCGGTCATCGCTATTTCGATTGGCTACTGCGCACTGTCGAATATCAGCTTCCAATCGGCCGCCGACGGTTCGTTTTCGATGAGCGGCGCGAAAGAGCTGGGCTTGGTGACCGCTGACTACGCCGAGCAGCATACGACCGACGCGGTGCTCTTCAAGCAAGTCGGACCAGCACTATTCGAATACCGTGTTAAGCGCCCTTTAGTGGGGTACGCAGGCATCCCTTGGCTCGTCGCGCGGCGTACAGAAATCGACCTTGCGCATCGTTGTGCAAGCATCGGCCGCGACGGATGCAAATTGGAGGCAGAGTAGCAACGGTTGTGTGCACCATTATCTTTAAGCTACGACCTCTAGGCTAGTCCCGTCTCCTATCTCACCGAAAAGCCGCATGTCGGTGCGCCGAGTCTCCGCCGTGCGCTGCTGGAATTGCTCGATGAAGCGCACGGAAGTAGATTTCGATTGAAAAGCGAAAGTCTTCAGGGCCAATCTGCACGTAAGCTTAAGAGCCGCCGCGCTCCGAAGTGTGCGTTCAAGTGCCGCATCATCCCTGAATAAGCATGGCGCTTGTGTGCCGGCACGTCGAATCCCATTGCTTGACGCTCTTCCCGCGTTCTACCGTCTATTCCTTATCAAAATGAGCAATAAATCGAGCTCACGAAAACCTGTACGAAGGTCAATGTCTCCATTGCTCGGCACACTTCTTCAAGCAGGAGATGCCAACAGTGCAAACCTTCTCGCACTGAAGAGCTGGATTGCGCTGGACGCGCTGTATCGCGGGCGAGGAACCGGTACTCTACTCAGCCTGTTGTGCCAGCAGCTCTTGGTATCAGAAGAGCTATGCATCGCGGGATTTCAAAAAGCGCGGCTTGCATCCATTCGAGAGGCGCACGCTGCGCTGGTACGGCTAGACGGAGACGCAAAATCAAGCATCGATTGTGAAGCAACTGGGGCCGATTATGAGTCGTTGCGCGATGCGCTGGTTGTCTATGACGCACAGTTGCGCAGTGCGCCTCGCCTCCTTGTGCGCGACGCCCAGCTTGCAACCGCCAACCGACTTTTCAAGCACCTTAGCCAGCCGAAAGAGCAGTAGTCTCCCGGAACTATCGCAAGATTATCCAGAGTATTTTCGGCTTAACTTGTCGACTCTCGCGAGCGTGACTTCGCCGAGAACTGCTGCGCTTCTCCGAGGCGCTCAGTGCGAACGACCAGGACCATCTAACGGACGCAGCAAGAAGTCGGACAGGCCGCAAAGAGATATCAGAATCACTCTCGTTACAGACGCCGGCCCATGGTGCCCATGCGCTTACGAGATACCGACTGGCATGTCTGTTGCGGCGTGGTGAGAAAATGATTTCGGGAGTTGACGATGAAGGAGCACAATGTTTCTAGCTCATCTACTGATGAGCTTGACACCGTTCCAGACACCTCAAGCCCGGCTTACGCGAGCCAGCACCCATTAACTCGCGCCTTCGACAAATTCGCCAGCTTGGTCACGCGATGGGCGGGTTCACCAGCAGCGTTTTGTCTCGCCGTTCTCACAGTAGTCGCTTGGGTCGTGACGGGACCGATGTTTCATTACTCAGATGGCTGGCAACTTGTCATTAACACCGGCACAACGGTCGTCACTTTTCTCATGGTTTTCTTGATTCAACAGAGCCAGAACAAGGATAGTGTCGCGCTCCACCTCAAGTTGAACGAGTTGCTGTCATCGCATCGCGCCGCAAGCAATCAACTTATTGGGATAGAGGATGCCTCGGAAGAAGAACTGCGACGGCTTGCGGCCGCGTATCTTCGACTATCAACGAGACCGTCAGAGACTACCCCAGCCTCGTTGTCCGAAGAGCGGCCAATTACAGAGACGCAAGCTCGAAAAATCTAAAGATTCCGCACGTCAACGCGAGTTGTGCGCCTGCCTGGATACGGTTGCCCGGAATGAGCGGCAGCAAAAGAGCAGCCAACCTCACACGGTGCAACTCTGCAACGGCGCAATCCGTCTTCGCGAGGGCGGTTGTGACGTGCTGCTGAGGTTATCGTTGTCAAGTGTTGAGCGGCTCTGAACTCCATGTGAAGGCCTCGCGACCGGCGACGGTCAAGGCTGCGGTTGTGGTATTCGTGCAGCGAAGAGCCCAGGGCGATACCGTCCATCGCCGGTGAACGGTCCTTGTCAAGGCCGGACTCGCTCTCGAAGGAGACCGTCGTCGCGTCGACCCTTCAGCATGTCTGGGTCCCTGTCTGGGATGAGCGCATTCTCGGCCAGCGCGGAGCGTGCCTGTCATACCTAAGAAGGCACCGCGAGTGAGCATCGCACCGCATTGGCGATGTGCTCACTACCTACGTCCAACATGACGTAAGAGATATTCCCGGCATCATTTCGACATGGACAAATTCGGCACTATTACGTCCCTCAACTTCTTTTAGCCACCCTTTCGTACGCGACATGGCGCCAACCCGAGGCTACGCAGGGGCCATAATTAAAGAACCAACAAAGCGTGAAACCCGGGCCATGACATCTGACGAAAAGCAATTGCGGCGTCTCGTAAAACTTGAGGCTCATATCACGAGACCAAGCTCCTGATTGATGAGCAACGCGGACGCGTAACGAGCGGCCACGCGATTGACCCCTCAAGGTCTCAAGACCTATTGACAGCGCTCGAGGAGAGTCTACGGACCTTGTTGAACTTCAGGCGCGTAGCATTGCTGGGTAACGCTAATAAGATGTGAGTGAAGAAGCACAATAACCTAAGCGCGGTCGCGTCCATCGATATCGCCAAAAGGAGAGAGGGGAAGATGCGTTTGTCGATGACATACCGTTCATCGATTAGCAGAGCGTTGCCGTGGTCGCGGACGACTCGGGCGCCACGACATAACGGCGTCGACGACGCGCAACTATCTCGTTCGATGTGCGTCGCTCGCATCGAGCCGCGCTGAAACCCTAATCCGTTAACGACTCTTCAAACGTTTAAGCAGCGGCGAATGCCACCGGTGTCTATTGGGAAGTTGAAGAGGCTCACGTTGCGAGAAACGCCCCGGTCGACAAAGCGCCTCTATGCTCGGGAATTGACGGCCCGAGGGTACAGAAGGCATCAGCTAGTGAAGCCTCGTTTTGACGCCAATGTTCGGTCTGCACACGTTAGGACGCAACGAGGTCAGAAAAAGCAAGTAAGCTGTCTGCCTAAAGATTGAGTAAGCCCAGAATTCAAACCACTCAAAGGGCGCGGGGACCTTATGACGAGCCGGAAAGCAGGGTCGGAGAGGCGGACCAACAGGCCCGTCCAAATAATGCTCGTCGACCGAGAAATCGAACATCTGCAAAGTGTCTTGAGCGGACCGCGGAGTCGTTTCGTTTTCGCTCTCGATTACTGGCGCGAACGGGTAGCCCATGCTTTGGCAACACCGGGGTTGATTCCGGCCCAGCGAGAGCGACTTGAGCGTCTACGACACCTGCTCGACTCAAATTGACGGCCGAGGTTAGCCGCAAGATTTGCGTTGTGCCGTTACCTGCAGTCTCTTATCTCCGACGGCCGCGCCGGTCCGCTGAGCAACTGGGCGATTCCATCGAACAATGCCGGCGCTCCTACCGGTCGAACGCGAAGGCAGAACCGCACGCGAGAGTGAATCAGGGCGACACCTGAGCCGCGTTTCCGGCAAGTGTCGGCAAGCAATTGCCACAATAAATCAGGGGTCCTTACGTAACGTCACGCCCCTCTACACATCTTTATTCACAGCACCAGGGCTTCGAATCCATTTTCCAGACTGAGCTCAAAAATGCTCCTCGCGAGCGGTCATCGGACGCGGGCGCTGTGCACATACCGCGAGGCGACGCCGCGCGTCAGGTCAAAGTTCCGGGCACCGGAGGTCCGCGCGCACGATTTCCGTACCACGCTTTACTGCTGCTTCTCTTGCCTCATTTTGCGATTCAAACGGGCCTATTTCCTCGGCGCCATCAAACGGATACAGCATCCGCGCATCTGTCAATCGCACAACCTTGAGCGTTCCAACAAACCTTCCGCTAGACGGGCGATAGGACGCATAAACCGCGTAATCGTCCTCGTGCGCGCCTGCCTTGGGTGCAACGGCGAGCCTATTCGGGAGAATCACAAGTTTCGCTCCGCGTGTGCGATTTGCCATAGTATGAGCAATGAGGCATAGTAGTACATGTTTCGCAGAGCAAACCGCGCGCCTGGAAAATGCGGTAGGCGTTGAAAGTATCACTGCAACCGCGCGTCGCGCGTCGCGTCCGGCCTATGCGCCTCAAGTGTTGGAGCGACCGAATGATTATCCACTGTGCTACCTGCAAGAAACTTTTTTACACAGACGTGACGCCGCATCGGAAAGCATGCCCTGCATGCGGGTCGGACGACGCGACCTATCTATCAACGACCATCGTGTTCGGAGGTGGCTTGCAGGACAAAGTGACAGCGCGCCGCCGCGCGGCGACCGCTGCAACGCCGGGTCGCGAGCCGCCGCGGAGCTTGCCGTGGGTGAGTTCGCATTAGTCGAAGCACCGGTCTTCGACCATCCGATTTTGTTGGGGAGTGAAATCGCAGAGGGAAGGCGCGCTCTGTCCGCTTCCTCAGACGTCAAGTTGGCTCGGATTTCTTCAGCTCGTCCGCGAGGTCCTCTAGTGATGGCGGCTTGACGAGGTAGCAATCGAATACTTTCTCAGAATTTTGTGCGTCGTTGGCGATGTAGCCCGTCAGTGCCACCAAGCGCGTCGACGAACATTGCGACCGCTGTCTTAACTGTCGGGCAAGCTCGTAGCCGTCCATGCCCGGCATGTGGATGTCAATCAAGGCGACATCCGGTACGAACGATTCGACAAGCGACAAGGCTGCTCGGCCGTCGCACGCGCGCCTCACCTCATGGCCGTCTAATGCCAACAGCATCGACAGCGCCTCCATCGCATCCGCACTGTCGTCAACGAGGAGTATCCGAGCCGGCGGAATTCCGTGGGTCGTGGGACCAGTGTGTTCAACGTCACCGCGACGGATGATGGGCAGCCGCAACACGACTTCGGTCCCTCTTCCTTGGCCTTCACTCGAAATCGACACTTCCCCTTGATGGGCCTGAACGAGATATTTCACAACCGACAAGCCAAGACCAAGCCCACCCTCGGCGACCATACGTGCACACTTTGACTGCGAGAACAGGTCAAAGACGCGCGGCAGCAGGTCGTGCGAGATTCCCATCCCGTTGTCGCGCACCGTGATAATAACCTCGCGAGGCGTTGAGTCATGCTCCGGAATTGTATTAGGGTCCGGCGCGTCGACCTCCAATGTGATTTCTCCGCCGGGCGGTGTGTATTTGACTGCATTCCCGAGAACATTCGAAATGACCTGAGTCAGTCGCGCAGCATCAGCGAATACCGTGAGCGGATATGCTGGGAGATTGACATGGAGCTGATGATGTCGCCGCTCAGCCTCCTCGCTTGTGGCGCCGACTGCGTCTTTGACGATGTCGCCAAGCAAGCAGTGAGTGGGATGCACCGAGAGCTTGCCGTGCCGCCCCTTGGCAGCGTCCAGCAAGTCGCCGACAATGCGCTTCAGTTGCCGCACCTGCCGGTTGGCAAGGGCCAATGCGGAAAGTACCGCCGGACTTCCAGTGGCTAGCTTCTGGGCGGCTTCTAGAGCGCTGTCAATCGCGCCTAGCGGGCCGCGCAGTTCGTGACCGAGCGTAGCAATGAAGTTATCTTTCGCCTCCTCGGCTTCGGAGAGTGCGTTCCGCGCTTTCTCGGCCTCCTTAGCCCGCGCCTCTGCATCTGACTTGGCTCCGGCGATGGTCAGCGCGGCACTCGTGAAGGTCGCTAAGCTCGTAAGAATGCGGCGATGTTCGCTATCGAAGCGATGGTCGTCGTGGGACATCACCCATAGCGCGCCCAACGCCTCGGGGTTGCCGGGAATCGGCACAACCAGTTCTTCGGTCACTTGCTGGGCAACGTCGGCCAAACAGCGGAACCGCTGCGTCGGAAAAGAGAAAAGCTGCGGTGCATTCGATGCGATTGCGACGCCCGGGGGGCTGTCGTCGATGGGAATGATGTGAGTCACCAAGTGCGCACAACGCCCTGCGACCGCCACCCACCGGTAGCATGGCTCACCGGCCTCGGCTTCGCGCAAACTGATACCCGCGCTACCAGCACCGCACAATGCGAGCGCGGTGTCGACCAATTGCTGAAGCATTGCCGAATCCGACGCAGAGAATGCTCGCGCCAACGCATGAAGCGCCTCGTTTTCCGCTGCGTAGTCTGGCAAGCGGCCCGCGCGTGCGTACAGCTCAGCAGTGACAACGGTCCCGAACCGCTCAGCAGCGGTTGCCGGAGGCCTCTTGGACGACCCTGACATGTTTGCGGCTCCAAGTGTGCGCGCGCAGAAACGAGGGACTGTCAGCAGTATAGGTTGGAAGTCGCGCAAACGACCTCGAAAGGCCGGCCATGCGCCGGCCCCGAGTCGAGCTATCACAATTCGTTTTCACCCTACACTGACTTCGATTTTGCGCGGTTTCGCCTCTTCGCGACGAGGAATAATTAGCTTTAGTACGCCATCCTTCAAAACTGCATCAATTCTCGATGTGTCGAAGTCGTCGCTTACTGTGAAGCTTCTTGAGAAGAAAGGCGCGCGCAACTCAGCATGTGACAGCCGAAGATTCGGTGGCACCGCTACACCGGACTCCGCCTCGATGGTTAACCGTCCATCGTGGGTCTTGATTTCCAGCTTCTCCTTCGAGACCCCGGGAACGTCCGCCCACAGCGTAACCCCATGCGCGTCTTCGAAGATGTCGACGGTTGGCGTGAGCGTAGCGCGACGACGGGCTTCGTCCGATTGTGCACGCGTCACTGCGTCTTCATCGCGCTGGGCGACTTGCGTGTTTTCGTTCATGACGTCCTCTCCTTACTGAACGACGATGGCTCGAGGCTTGGACGCTTCGCGTTTGCCTACTGAAATCAGTAGGCAACCATCGACATAGCGCGCCTGCACCCGGTCAGGGTCGGCCTGTTGCGGCAATTCAACGATTCGCCGGAACGGCCCCTCGAAGCGCTCTTGCGCATACTGTCGAGTGCCTTCCGACATCTGCTGCGGTCGGGTCGCCCGCTCCCCAGAAATGGAGAGCAGCCCTTTATCGATGGAAATGTCGAGCTTTGCTGGGTCGACCCCGGGAGCGAATGCAACAATTTCTACCGAGTCGTCGGTCGTGCCGATGTTGATATGAGGAAACGTGCCGAGTTGACTGGACCGCAGGCTCGAATGGAATCCGCCGAACGTGGACAATTGACGTTGCAGGCGGTCCAGTTCGCTGAAAAGGTCAGTACCGAAGTAGAAGTCACTCATGGTCGCTTTCTCCTCGAGCGGCAAGGAAACGGACCGGCGTACGCGCTTCAGTCCGATTGCCCATGCCGCTGACAAACAAGGTTGAAACACGCAGAGCTCGCAGTCACAGAAGACTGCGAACACCTGCCTGAGCGAAGTCAGAGATATGTTCTTCGAGACGGGTTTCAAGGGGCTGATTGCAAAATTTCACATCGACATGCTCGGCATAATCGTTGCAAAGCAATGGGAGAACACACCGGACGAACGACATGCACTCCGTCCTGCTCGTCGACGACGACGCTGAATCCCTATCTGCCCTTCAATTCGTGTTCGAGGTCCACGGCTTTCGAGTCTTCGTGGCGGAGAACGGCAACGCCGCGCTTGCTCAAATAGCGAAGCACTTACCGGATTTAGTCGTCACGGATATGGAGATGCCTCAGCTTGGCGGCATCGAGCTTTGCAGACGACTGAGGTGTCATCCGATGCTCGCTGGTGTCCCCATCATCCTCATCTCTGGCGGACTACCGCCGGCTGACGCGCCGATAGATTGGGACGCGTTCTTGCCGAAGCC
>JFHF01000023.1 GCA_000648925.1 Caballeronia jiangsuensis | reverse complement strand
AACATCGCGAAGGACTATTCGCATATCTTCGCGCCAGCGACGGCTTACGGTAAGAACATCGCGCCGCGTATCGCCGCGCATCTCGATGTCGCGCAGATCAGCGATATCACCGCCGTCGATAGCGCCGACACGTTCGAGCGTCCGATCTACGCGGGCAATGCGATCGCCACGGTGCAATCGAGCGATCCGATCAAAGTGGTCACGGTGCGCGCGACGGGATTCGATCCGGTTGCAGCAGAAGGCGGCAATGCCCCGATTGAAAAAATCGAAGCCGCAGCCGACGCGGGCATTTCGCAGTTCGTGAGCCGTGAAGTGACGAAGCTCGATCGTCCGGAACTGACGAGCGCGCACATCATCGTGTCGGGGGGACGCGGGCTCGGCAGCGGCGAGAACTATACGAAAACGCTGGAGCCGCTCGCCGACAAACTCAACGCGGCGTTGGGCGCATCGCGCGCAGCAGTCGATGCTGGTTATGTCCCGAACGATTATCAGGTCGGTCAAACCGGCAAGATCGTCGCGCCGCAACTGTATGTGGCGGTCGGTATCTCGGGCGCGATTCAGCATCTCGCCGGCATGAAGGACTCGAAGGTCATCGTCGCGATCAACAAGGACCCGGAAGCGCCGATCTTCAGCGTGGCCGATTACGGTCTCGTCGGCGATCTCTTCACAGTCGTACCGGAACTCGCGAACGAACTGGCCTGAGGCCACGACAACCATGCTGGCGATCATTGAAGACAAGGTGCGAAGCGACGCGGCCAAGCTCGCCGACAAGGAGGACGCCACGCTCTGGCGCTGGTTCTCCGAACTCTACGACGATGGGCGAATCCGCTGGTGCCGTTCCGCGCAAGGATGGCTCGTCAGCGTGGATCACAAGCATCTCGCGACGGAACCGGACTTCGACACGGCGATCCGCGTTTCGCGCGAGCGGTATTACAGCGGCAGGCTCAAGCGGGCGGAGGGGCGCCGTTGAGATAGCGTTGGTTTGCATTGCGATGCGTCCAAAATCCCTTCCCAATACCCAAATCAGACAAATAGGAGAGAATAACGACCTGGCTCGCTGACCGAGGACCGTTCAGAGCAAAGAAAAACTCGCGATGCAGGATTCCGGGGACCCCCAAATAGTGGCAACCGAAAAAATCTACAACCCGAGTCTCAACGCGCAGCCGCCGCCGCGCGCGCGAACATCGACGCCGAACGTCATCGTGCTGTGCGGCACGCTCATCGCGCTCGTCATGATGGGGCTTTGCGCGCTGGTTCTGTACCAAGGCAGAGTCGATGCGCTCGATCGCGCGCGCGACACGTCGCGCAATCTGGCGCTGCTCGCCGAACGCGATATCGAGCGTAATTTCGAGTTGTACGAGCTTTCGCTGCAAGCGGTCGTCGAGGGCGTACAGCGCGACGATGTGATCAGCCTGCCGCCCCGCCTGCGCAACGACGTGCTGTTCGACCGGGCTGCGACCGCCCGCGATCTGGGCTCGATCCTCGTGCTCGACGAGACCGGCAAAATCGTCATCGATTCCGGCAGCCTGCCGCCCAGAGCAGGTAACTTTGCCGACCGCCGTTACTTCACGGTTCAGCGCGACAACCCCGACACCGGGCTTTATCTCAGCAGCCCTTACACATCGCGGCTGCGCGGCGGCGCGCCCAGCATCGCGCTCAGCCGCCGGCTGTCGCATCCCGACGGCTCGTTCGCGGGCGTCGCGATGCTCTCTATCAACCTCGAATACTTTCGCAATCTTTTCGCGGGGCTTTCGCTCGGACCGCACGGCGCCGTGTCGCTGATCAATCACGACGGCGAGATGATCATGCGTCAACCCTTCGACCCGCTCGTGATCGGCCGCGACATCAGCAAGGCCGACACCTTCAGGCACTTCCGCGCGGCCGAGCAGGGCAGCTTCACGGAGACATCGTCGATCGACGGCCGGCGCCGCCTCTACTATTTCCGCAACTTTCCGAGCCTGCCGCTGATCATCATGGTGGCCGAAGGGGAAGAGGACATCTACGCGGCGTGGCGGCGGCGCGCGCTCATCATCGGTTCGACGATGGGCGTGCTCGCGGCCGGCTTCATCGCGTTGTCGTTCGTGCTCGCCGCGCAATTCAGACGGCGCATGCGCGCGGAATCGGAACTGCAATTGCTCGCGCGCACCGATGGACTGACCGGGCTGCACAATCGCCGCACGCTGGGCGAGATTCTCGATCAGGAATGGCGCAGGGCGTGTCGCACGCGCAGTCTCTTTTCCCTGCTGTTCGTCGATATCGATCGCTTCAAGGCATTCAACGATGCCTACGGCCATCAGGCCGGCGACGACGCGCTCGCCGCCGTCGCGCGCTGCATCGGCGACAACATCCGGCGGCCCGGCGACACCGCCGCGCGCTATGGCGGCGAGGAATTCGTCGTCGTGCTGCCCGACACCCCCGCCGATGGCGCCGCGAAAATCGCGGAGAAGATTCGCGCGGCCATCAGCGATCTGTCGATCGAGCACGCGGGCAGCGAGTTCGGCCGCGTCACGGCGAGCATCGGCCTCGCGAGCTGGCGGCCGGAGCGCAATGACGACGTGAGCGCGCTCATCCGCGCCGCCGACGAGGCGCTCTACGACGCGAAGGCGCGCGGCCGCAATCGGGTGATGCTGGCAAGCGCCGCCTGAAATGCGGCGGAAGACTGGACGAAAGTTCGTCGCGCGCACGGACGTTTTTATCGGGTGCGCCGTGTGCTAGGGTTGCCGTAGCTCTCGCCGCGCGATCAACCGTATTTCCTCCGATGACCCAAGTCCCCGATTCCGACGCACATCGTCTCTCCGCCGTGGCGCGCTATCGCGCGCTCTTCAACGCAATCGACGATGGCTTCTGCATCATCGAATTCTTCGACGGCCCGCATGGACCGCTCAGCGACTACGTTCACGTCGAAGCGAACTCGGGATACGAGCGGCACACGGGCATTCCGGACGTAATGGGCAAGACCCTGCGCGAGATCGATCCGACCGAGGCCGACCACTGGATCGAACTCTACGGCAACGTGCTGCGCACCGGCGTCCCGACCCGATTCGAGCGCTACTTTCTGACAGCGGGACGGCATATCGAGGTGTCGGCGGCGCGCGTCGAACCGGCAAGTCTGCGGCAGGTATCGGTGCTGTTTCGCGATATCTCGGCGCGCAAGCACGCCGAGGCGGAACGCGATCGCGCGGACGCGTCGCTGCGCTCGCTCAATGAAACGCTCGAACAGCGGGTCGCGGAGCGCACGGCGGAGCTGATGCTCGCGGAAGAGCAACTGCGGCAGGCGCAGAAGATGGAAGCGGTTGGCCAGCTCACCGGCGGCCTCGCGCACGACTTCAACAATCTGCTGGCGGGCGTGTCCGGCTCGCTGCAGTTGCTGAGCATCCGGCTGAGCCAGGGACGCATCGCCGAAGTCGACAAGTACGTCGTCGCGGCACAAGGCGCGGTGCGGCGCGCGGCGGCGCTGACGCACCGGCTGCTCGCGTTTTCGCGGCGGCAGACGCTCGATCCGCGGCCGACCGATGTCAACGCGCTCGTGAACGGCATGACCGATCTGATTCAGCGCACGGCCGGGCCGGGCATCAGGGTCGAGGCTGTCGGCGCGGCGGGTCTGTGGCCCGCGCTGGTCGATTCGGGGCAGCTCGAAAACGCGCTCCTGAACCTGTGCCTCAATGCGAGAGACGCGATGCCCGACGGCGGGCGCATCACGATCGAAACCGCCAACAGGTGGATCGACCGGCGCGCGGCCCAGACCCACGACATGCCCGAAGGCCAGTTCCTGTCGCTGTGCGTGACCGATACCGGAACCGGCATGACGCCCGACGTGATCGCGAAGGCGTTCGATCCGTTCTTCACCACCAAGCCGATCGGCATGGGCACCGGCCTCGGACTCTCGATGATCTACGGCTTCGCGAGACAATCCGGCGGTCAGGTGCGGATCTATTCGGAAGCCGGGCAGGGCACGACGGTGTGCATCTATCTGCCGCGTTTCTATGGCGGTGTCGATGGCGACGCCGCCGATCACGCCGCTTCGCCCATCTCGGGCGCGGAGGCGGGCGAGACGGTGCTGATCGTCGACGATGAACCGAGCGTGCGGATGCTGATCGTCGATGTCCTCGAAGAGGCCGGCTATCAGGTGATCGAAGCCGCCGACAGCGTGGCGGGCCTGAAGCTGTTGCAATCGAATGTCAGGATCGATCTGCTCATCAGCGATGTCGGGCTTCCCGGCGGCATGAACGGCCGCCAGATGGCCGATGCCGCGCGGCAGACGCGTCCCGATCTGAAGGTGCTTTTCATCACCGGCTACGCGGAAAACTCGGTGATCGGCAACGGCCGCCTGGAGCCCGGCATGCAGGTGCTGACCAAACCGTTCGCGATCGAAACGCTCGCCGCGCGCGTGCGCCAGCTCGTGGACGAATAGCGGCGCGCGCTCACTGCGCCTCGCCGCCCGCCATCGTCTCGATGATGCTTTCGAGCTGCGCGCTCATCGGCATGTCGAGGCTCGTGCCCGACGGCAGACGTTGCAGGAACCAGCGCTTGTACTGCCGCTCGATTTCGCCGTCCGCCGCGAGTTCCTGGAACGTGTCCCTCACCACTTGCGCGAGTTGCGGATCGTTCTTGCGATACATGATGCCGTACGGGTCATACGACAGATAATCGCCGATGACCTGATACGCGCCGCCCTTCGCCGCGTTCTCCGCGATGAGGCCATACAGCAGCACGTCGTCGGTGGCGAAAGCATCGGCCTGACCGTTAGCCACGCGTGCGAAGCCTTCCGCGTGGTCCGGCACGACCTGCAACTGAATGCCGAGGCCGAACTTCCTGTCGATGTCGCGCAGCGCCTTTTCGTTGGTGGTGCCTGCCGTCACCGCGACCTTCTTTCCCGCCAGATCGCGGAACGACCGGATCGGCGAGCCTCTTTTGACCATCACCTTGGTGCCGGCCACGAAGAAGATCGGCGAGAAGGCCACGCGCTTTTGCCGCTCGACGTTGCTCGTGGTCGAGCCGCATTCGAGATCGACGCGGCCATCGGCGACCGCATCGATACGATTCTCCGGCGTCACCGGCACCCACTGAATCTTCAGGGTCTTGTGGACCGCATTGCCGACCGCCGCGACGAGCGCCTTGCATAGTTCGATGGAATAGCCGATCGGCTCCTTGCGCGCATTGAGATAGGAGAACGGCACCGACGATTCGCGATAGCCGAGCGCGATCGTGCCCGTGTCGCGCGCCTTGGCGAGCGTGCCCGACAAGGTTGCGGGCGCGTAGGCGTCGTTGTTCGGCGGCGGCGTCTGCACGTCGTCGGCCGCGCGCGCGACGAAGGCCACGGCGAGCAGGCTGGCCAGAGCCAGCGCCGCCCAGAAGCGCTGCGTCTTCATGGCTCGCCTCCCTCAGACCTGCGCCGGATGCGCCAGCGAGGCTTCCTGTTCGGCTTCGATGCGCGCCGCATTGGCTGCCGCGTCCCGTTCCGACAACAGCTCGCCTTCCCACTTGGCGACCACCGCGCTCGCGATGGAATTGCCGACCGCGTTCGTGGCGGAGCGGCCCATGTCGAGGAAGGTATCCACGCCGAGGATCAGCAGCAGCCCCGCCTCGGGAATGTTGAAGTGATTGAGCGTGGCCGCGATCACGACCAGCGACGCGCGCGGCACGCCGGCCATGCCCTTCGACGTCAGCATCAGGATCAGCAGCATCGTGATCTGCGTGCTGAGCGACAGATGGATGTTGTACGCCTGCGCGATGAAGAGCGTCGCGAAGGTGCAGTACATCATCGAGCCGTCGAGGTTGAACGAGTAGCCCATCGGCATCACGAAGCTGGAGATCTTGCGCTTCACGCCGAAGCGATCGAGCGCGTCGAGGATCTTCGGATACGCGGCTTCGGAACTCGCGGTCGCGAACGAAAGCATGAACGCTTCCTTGATGAGCGACAGCAGCCTGAAGACGCGCCGCCGCAGAAACGCGAAGCCCGCGAGCACCAGGAGGCCCCACAGCAGAAACAGGCTGAGATAGAAATCCGCCATGAAGACGGCGAACTTCAGCAGGATGGTCAGCCCGTTGACCGCGACGGTGGCCGCCATCGCGGAGAGCACGGCGAGCGGCGCGAGCTTCATCACGTAGCCGGTGATCTTCAGCATCACGTGCGAGAGCTGATCGATCGCGGCGAGCAGGACCTTGCCTTTATCGCCGAGCGCGGCGAGCGCGACGCCGAAGAACATCGAGAAAACGACGATCTGCAGGATCTCGTTGTTGGCCATCGCTTCGGCGAACGAGCGCGGCACCATGTGGCCGACGAAGTCCTTCAGCGTGAATTTCGAGGTCGCGAGATTCGCCGATGCGCCGATGTCGGGCAATGGCAAGCCCAGGTTGTCGCCGGGTCTGAGCAGGTTCGACATCAGCAGGCCGAGCAGCAGGGAAACGAGCGAGGCGGTGATGAACCAGCCCAGCGCCTTGGCGAACACACGCCCGACGGAGGCCGCATCGCCCATGTGCGCGATGCCTACGACCAGCGTGGAAAACACGAGCGGCCCGATCAGCATCTTGATGAGTCGCAGAAAGACGTCCGACACGAGCGCGATGTAGCCGGCGACTTCGGTGGCGGTCTTCTTGTCGGGGAAGCTCGTGTAGATCATGTAGCCGACCCCGATGCCGATGACCATCGCGACCAGGATCCAGACGGCGGCGGAATTCTTCTTCATGTCCAGGCCTCCATTGACTGCATATCGAACGATTGCATTTCAAATTTCGGGTGGAGCAGGCGATGCAAGGCGGGCGTGCGGTCCGCGTATGATCAGATGTTAGCGTGCTTCTCGATCCTTGCCGAGTGCGGCGCGTTTCCACGTTTTGCGGGCGTGGATGCGGACGGCGGCAGGTGCTTATCATAAGCCTTTCGGCGTGATTGGGGACGTGGCTTCGCGTTACGGGTGCTCCTCACCGCAGCGTCTACAATGTCTGCAACGGAAGCCGCGCCGCACGCATGGGCGCACGAACCATCATGGACAAGCCCGTGATACTCGCCGTGGACGACGACCCAATCGTGGCCGGCGCGGTCGCGCGCGATCTGCAGGTCGCCTATGGCGAGCACTATCAGATCGTGCGCATGAATTCGGGCCCGGCGGCATTGGAGGCGGCGCAGCATTTGCGGCTGCAGAATCGTTCCGTGGCGCTGTTCATCGCGGATCAGCGCATGCCGAAGATGAGCGGCATCGAGTTCCTCGAACAGGCCATCGAACTGTTTCCCGAAGCGAAGCGCGTGCTGCTGACCGCTTACGCCGACACCGATGCCGCCATCCGCGCGATCAACACGGTGCATCTCGATCAGTATCTGCTCAAGCCCTGGCATCCGCCCGAGCAGAACTTCTATCCCGCGCTCGACGATCTGCTCGCCGACTGGCACGCGTCCTCGCGCTCGGCGTTTCAGGGCATCCGGATTCTCGATCATCGCTGGTCGCCGCAGGGGCATCAGTTGCGCGACTTCATGGCGCGCAATCACATTCCGTTTCGCTGGTTCGACGTCGAACGGCACGCCGAGGCCGATCCGCTCCTGAACGCGCTCGCTCCCGGTCAGCGTCAGTTGCCCGTGGTCGTGTTCGAGGACGGCACCGTCACGAGCCGCCCGACCATCGCGCAGATCGCCGAGAAGGTCGGGCTGCATACGCGCTCGACGACGCCGTTCTACGATCTCGTCATCGTCGGTGGCGGGCCGGCGGGACTGGCGGCGGCCGTGTACGGCGCATCGGAAGGGCTGCATGTCGCGATCATCGAATGCGATGCGCCCGGCGGGCAGGCGGGCACGAGCTCGCACATCGACAACTATCTCGGCTTTCCATCGGGCGTGAGCGGCGCGGACCTGTCGCGGCGCGCGCTCGCGCAGGCGCGGCGCTTCGGCGCGGAGATGATCCTCACGCAGCACGCGGTAGGGCTGCGCATCGAGCCGCCGTACAAGTTCGTCCGGCTCTCCGATGGATCGGAAGTGAGCTGTCTCGCGCTGATGGTCGCGAGCGGCGTGTCATACCGCAAGCTCGAAGCACGCGGCGTGCAGGAACTCACCGGCGCCGGCGTGTATTACGGCGCGGCGCTGGTCGAAGCGGTCGCCTGCTCGAATCAGGATCTCTTTATCGTGGGCGGCGCGAACTCGGCGGGTCAGGGCGCGATGTTCCTGTCGAAGTACGCGCGCTCGGTGACGATTCTCTGTCGCGGGCCATCGCTGAGCGTGGGCATGTCGCATTATCTCGTCGAACAGATTCACGAGACCGAGACGATTCGCGTGCGGCCGCATACCGAAGTCGAGAGCGTGAGCGGCGACGGCCACCTCGCGGAGATCACGTTGCGCGACGTGCAGACCGGGCGTTCGGAAACGGTCCCGGCGAGCGGCCTCTTCGTGTTCATCGGCGCGGCGCCGTGCACGGAATGGCTGCGCGGCGTCGTCGAACGCGACGAGCACGGTTTTCTGCTGACGGGCCGCGCGCTCGTCAAAGGCGGCCGCGCGCCCGCCGGATGGCAGCCCGGCCGCGATCCGTTCCTGCTCGAAACGAGCGTGCCCGGCATCTTCGCGGCGGGCGACGTGCGCGCCGATTCCGTCAAGCGCGTCGCGGCCGCGGTGGGCGAAGGCTCGATCGCCGTGCACTTCATTCATCAATATCTCGCGAATCCATGAGCGATCCATCGATGCTCTTCGATATGCCGCTCTTCGCCGGGCTCTCCGCCGGGCGCAAGCAATGGCTGCTCGCGAATCTGAGCGAGCTTCATCTGAAGCGCGGCGAGATTCTGATGCGCGAAGGGCAGACGGTCACGCATCATTTCGTCCTGCTCGAAGGCGAACTGCTGACGGAAAAGCGCGTCGCGGGCCGGCAGGTGATCGACGACACGCGCGCCGCGCCGGTTTCGATCGCGGAGGCGTCGCTGCTCGCGCAGATGCCGCTGCCGCTGACCTTCACCGCCAGCACCGACTGCTATCTCGTCTCGCTGACGGAAAGCGTCGTTCGCACGCTGATGAATGAATGCGAGTCCTTCAGCAGCCAGATCTTCCGGTCGATGTACGGCCGCATCAGCGCCTACGACATGTTCATTCTCAGCGGCGAGAAACTGGCCGCGCTCGGCCGGCTGTCGGCGGGGCTGGCGCACGAGCTGAACAATCCGGCGGCGGCCGTGGCGCGCGCGGCGGACGGCATGCGCGATGCGCTCGACAGCCTGCACCGGGCGACACGCGCGCTCGTCCTCAGCGCGCTGCCCGCCGGCATCATGGATACGCTCGATGAATGGGCGAACCGCGCGCCGCCCGCCGTCGATGCCACGCCTCAGGGCGCATTGCGGCAGAGCGAAGCCGAAGACCAGTTCGCGCAGTGGCTCTCGTCGCACGGACTGGAGAAGCCCTGGCTGATCGCGCCGCGGCTCGTGGCGGCCGGCTTCGCGCCGGACGAACTCGATGCCGTTGCGTCACGCGTGAGCCGCGAGCAATTCGGCGCGGCTATCGGCTGGCTCGCCGCGACATTCGAAATGCGCTTTCTTTCCGAGCAGACGTGGCTCGGCGCGGGACGCATCTCGGAGATCGTGAAGGCGATGAAGTCGTACTCCTACATGGATCAGGCGCCGTTGCAGGTGGTCGATATCCACAACGGGATCGAGGATACGTTGACCATCATGCAGCATCGCCTGAAGCATGGCGTCACCGTCACGCGCGACTACGATCGCGCGCTGCCGCCCGTGCCGGTGTACGGCAGCGAGCTGAATCAGGTGTGGACCAATCTGATCGACAACGCCGTCGATGCGATGGACGAAAGCGGCGAACTCACGATCCGCTCGCATCGGGAAGGCAACTGCGCGGTGATCGAAATTTCGGATACCGGACCCGGCATCCCCGAGGATGTCATGCCCCGGCTCTTCGAGCCGTTTTTCACGACCAAGCCGCCCGGCAAGGGCAATGGCCTCGGATTGCACATCGCGTACCGGACCGTGGTGCATCGGCATGACGGCAGACTCACCGTGGTCGCGAACGAAGGCGGGACCACGTTCCAGGTGCGGCTGCCGCTCGTGCATCGGCATGCCGCGCCCGGTTGAAGACTTCAGCCCGGCGTGCGTTCCGATACCGCTTCACGACGCGCGTTGTAAGAAGGCGCGCTGGCGTCGTCGGGCAATGTGGAGCCCTGCACCGCCGACATCAAGTTCTCGACGGACGGGCCCATCGCGTCCGTGAACGTCTTCGGGTGCACGCCGATGCCGAGCACTAGCACGGCCATCGCGCCGAACAGCGCGAGTTCGCGTTTGCCGAGATCGCGCAGGCCGGCCACACGCTCGTTCTTCACCGCACCGAAGATCACGCGCTTGACCATCCACAGCGTGTAGGCCGCGCTCAGGATCAGCGACGATGCCGCCGCCGCGCCGATCCAGAAATTCAGGCGGATGGCGCCCATCAGCACCAGAAATTCGCCGACGAAACCCGACGTGCCGGGCAGGCCGACATTGGCCATCGAGAACAGCATCGCGCAGACGGCGAAGCGGGGCATCGTGTTGGCGACGCCGCCGTAGGCATCGATCGAGCCGTTTTTCGTGCGCTCGACCAGCACGCCCGTGCACAGCAGCATCGCGCCGGACACGATGCCGTACGACAGCATCTGCACGACCGCGCCTTCGGTGCCCATGCGGTCGAAGGTGAAGAGGCCGAGCGTCACGAGACCCATGTGCGCGACCGCCGAGTAGGCGAGCAGCTTGCGCATGTCCGTCTGCGCGAGCGCGACGAGGCTGCCGTAGATCACGGCGACGAGCGACAGCGCGATCATCGCCGGGGCGAAGAAGTGGGAGGCGTCGGGCACGATCGGCAACACATAGCGCAACATGCCGTAGCCGCCGATCTTGAGCATGCCGAGCAGCACCGCGGCGCCCGTCGGGCCTTCCGAGTTCACGTCGGGGAGCCACGTGTGAACCGGGAACATCGGCACCTTGACCGAGAAAGCCGCGAGGAAACAGACGAAGACGACGATCTGCGGCGTGAAGCCGAGCTTCAGATGACGCCATGCGTCGATATCGAAGGTATGCGCCTGCGTCCAGAGATAGATCAGCGCGGCCAGCATCGCGAGCGAGCCGAGCAGCGAGAAAAAGAAGAAGCGGATGGCCGCATACACGCGTCGCTCGCCGCCCCATGTGCCGATCAGCAGATACAGCGGAATCAGCGACGCCTCGAAGAACACGAAGAACAGCATGCCGTCGAGCGACGCGAACACGCCCTGCATGCAGCCCGAGAGCACGAGAAACGCGCCGTAGTACTGCGCGACCTGCTTCGTGACCGACTGCCACGACGCGATGAAGATGATGAGCGTCGTCACCGCCGTGAGCACGGTGAACCACAGCGAAATGCCGTCGACGCCCAGATGGTACGAGATGCCGAACTGCGGCAGCCACTCGACGCGCTCGACGAACTGCATCGCGCTCGAGGATGCATCGAAGCGCGACAGCAGCGGCACGACCGGCAGCAGGCCGAGGATCGCGCCGAACAGCGCGGCGGCGCGCGAGAGCGTGGCCGACGCGCTGAAGGTCAGCACGAAGATGCCCGACACCACGGGAATCCAGATGAGAAAGCTGAGAACGGACGGCAGATGCATAAGCTTGGCTTGAATCAGGCGCAAAGCACGGCCAGCACGCGACGAACGTGCTCGCTGGAAACGCGCGGTGACAGTGGAATGTAAGGCAGGACGAGATGCGCGGAGGTTTGGATCCGGAAGCGCAACCCGAATACGTTGGGGCGTATTCCTAAGGGTTAACGAGCATAACCGAAAAGAAAAGATTTTGGGGAATTGCGGCGTATCAAATTCATTGCGTCGGACAGCGTTGACATTTTTACCGGTGACAGGTTGTACGGCCGTCGCATCGAATAAATCATACGTTCGGTTCGGGGTTGCCCTGATTTGCCCGGAGCCGGCTGGCCCTTAGCCTAGAACGCAAGGAGACAAGCATGAAAAAAGCTTTCAGGGCCGTCGTGTTCGCGCTCGTCGCATATCTCGTCGCCGATCGCGCGATGCTCCACGCACAGGGCCGCGATATCGGCGCGGCCTCGTGCGCCCAGAGCGCCGCGCAAGTCGAATTCGACGCGCTGGGCAAGGGTTTCAGTCATGCCGCCGCGAGCAGCCAGCGCGACGCTTTCAGATCGCAATGCCTCGTATCGGGCCAGGCGCAGCCCGGCGAGGCAATGGCGATGCGGTAAGCATCCGCGTCGCGTCGTCAGTTCACCTTCACCGTCGGCCGCACGCGTTCGCGAAGCCATTGGCTCGCGGCGTACATCACCGCTCGCTTGACGCCCGTGAGGCCCATGATGTGCCGGCGATACAGATGCCGGTAGCACGAGGCCGCGAACCATCCGTCGATGAAAAGCGGCTGCCGCAGCAACTCGCTCATCAGCGCGCCCGCCGCCCCCGCGCGTCCGAACGAAATGAGCGTGCCCTGATCGCGATATGAGAAGAGCGGCACGGCGCGATCGTCGAGACGGCGCGCGAGGGCATCGGCGAGATAGACGGCCTGCTGCCAGGCGGCCTGCGCGCGCGGCGGCACGAGCGCTTCCCCTTTCGATGCGGCGCACGCGGCGCAATCGCCCATCGCGTAGATGCCGGAACCCGGTTCGATCTGCAGCGTTCCATCGACGATGACCTGTCCGAGCCTGTTCAGCGGCAAACCGTCGAGCGTGCGCAACACGGGCGGCCCTTCCACGCCCGCGGCCCAGATCGTGATGTCGCTGGCGAGCGTTTCGCCATCCACGGTCGATACGGCATTCGCGTCCACCGCGCGCACCCGGCAGCCGAGCCGAACCTCGACGCCGAGTCCGGCGAGCACGTCCTGAGCGCGCGTCGAGATGCGCTCGGGCAGCGCGGGCAGCACGCGCGGCGCGCCTTCCAGCAGACGAATGCGGATATCGCTGGCCGGATCGAGCGACGCGAGGTGATAGTCGCGCAGCATTTCCGCCGATCCGCGCAGCGCGGCGGCCAGTTCGACGCCGGTCGCGCCGCCGCCGATCACCGTCACGGAAACGGGCGTCGCGGCCGCGCCGGGCGTCGCTTGCCGTGCGTGACTCGAACGCAGCAGGCTCGACAGCAGACGCCGCCTGAACGTCTCCGCCTGCTCCACCGTTTCCAGCGTCAACGCGTGCTGTTCGGCGCCGGGAATCGAGAAGAAGTTGGTCACGCTGCCGAGCGCGAGCACGAGCGAATCGAATGCGAGCGTTCTTTTCGGCATGAGCGGGCGTCCGTCGATATCGGTCGTCTCGTCGATGACGATTTCGCGGCGGCCACGATCGATGCTCGCGAGCGCGCCCTGCTCGAAGCGGAAGTGATTCCACTTCGCGTGCGCGGCGTAATCGATCTGATGGCTCGATGCATCGATCTGGCCCGAAGCGACTTCGTGCAGGAGCGGCTTCCAGAAGTGCGTCGGGAAACGGTCGATGAGGATCACTTCGGCGCGGCGGCGCTTGCCGACGCCATTGCCGAGACGCGTCGCGAGCTCGAGCCCTGCGGCGCCGCCGCCCACGATGACGATGCGATGGGGCGAATCGACCTGGTGTTGCGCATAAGGATTCAACATCATGGATCTCCCGGAGTGCTGTTGGATGCTTGACGACCTCGTTGGAAAAAATATAAGGTCGCGAAAACATTTGCGCTATTTAGTATTTATCACTGACCCATAAGTTTTTACTAATGTTAAAGACGACGACCTTCCGGCAATTGCGCACGCTGCAGACCGTTGCGCGCGTGGGCAGCATCTCGGGCGCCGCCGACGAGCTGCATCTCACGCAGCCCGCGGTATCGCTGCAAATTTCGCTGTTGGGCGAGGCGGCGGGCACGCCGCTTTTGCGCAGAGTGGGGCGTGAAGTGCAACTCACGGCCGCGGGCGAGGTGATGGCGCGTTATGCGAACGAGATTCTGAGTCTGTGGAACGAGGCGGGCGAGGAAGTGGCGGCGCTGCGCGGCGAGCTGGGCGGCACGTTGCGCATCGGCGCGATCACGACGGCGGAGTATCTCGTGCCGCCGCTGCTCGTGCGCTTCACGAAAGAACGGCCCGGCGTGAAGCTGCAGTTCCGCATCGGTAATCGCGACGACATCGTGCGGATGCTCGCGACGAATGAAATCGATCTCGCGATCATGGGACGGCAGCCGCGCGAATTGCGCACGAACGCGGCGGCATTCGCGAAGCATCCGATGGCGTTCGTCGCCGCGCCGTCGCATCCGCTCATGCATGCGAAGCGCCTGAGCCTGCCCGATCTCGAATCGGCGAATCTGCTCGTGAGGGAGCGTGGCTCGGGCACGCGCGTCGCGATCGAGGGGCTTTTCAAGGAGGCGGGGTTGAAGCTGCATGCGGCGTCGGAGCTATCGAGCAACGAGGCGATCAAGCAGCTCGTCGAAGCGGGACTGGGCGTCGCGTTTCTTTCGCTGCACGCGTGCGCGCTGGAGATGCAGGCGGGCTTGCTCGCGACGCTTCCCGTGCCATCGACACCGATCGAGCGGGCGTGGCATGTGGTGCATATGTCGGAGCGGCGTCTGCCTCAGGTCGCCAATGCGTTCAGGGAATTTTTGATGCAGTCGGGGGCGGCGGTGGCGGGGTTGACTGCGCCGCCGGAGATGCATAAGGCGCGTTCGGGGCGGGGGGAGAGGAAGAAAGTGGACGGTGGGGATGCGACTGGTGCCCAGGGCGGGACTCGAACCCGCACGCCTCGCGGCGCTACCCCCTCAAGATAGTGCGTCTACCAATTCCGCCACCTGGGCAAAGGGGACCGAATTGTAGCGGGAAATTCAAAAATTGCGAAGTGCCTTTTCATCCCGGCACCGCTACTACAATAACCACCAGAGCAAGCGTCACGTCCGATTCGCCTGAATAATCCTCTCGCTTCGCCCACATCGGGAGCGTCCATGTTCGGCAACACCTTGCGCATCGAAGTCGGACCGGACTGGCAAGTCCACGTCGCCACCGAGAGCTGGCTCGTCGCGACACTGCTGGTGGCCGCGCTGCTGCTGGCGATTCTGCTTGCGAGCGTGATCTGCTATTACGTGACGCGCTCGATCATGCTTCTGATCGTCAGCCGGCTCGCACGCAAGGAAGGGCGCAAGTGGCTGATCGCGGCGGAGCGTCATCGGGTGTTTCACCGGCTCGCGCCGCTCGTGCCCGCGGCAATCGTCTATGCATCGGCGCCGCTGCTCTCCGGTCTCACGTTCCCGATCATCCCCGCGCTCGGGCGGCCACTGGCCATCCTTGCCGCCTGTTACATGGTCTACACGCTCGTGCGCGCGGCGCTCGCGTTGCGCGACAGCATCGACGAGCGCTACAGCCATTTCCCCTCCGCGAGCGAGCGGCCGATCAAGAGCTTTCTGCAAATCGCGACCATCGTCGTGTATCTGGTCGCGCTGATCGCGGTGGTGTCGCTGGTGCTGGAGCGCTCGCCGCTCTATCTGCTCACCGGGCTTTCTGCCATCACCGCGCTGCTCATCATCATCTTCCGCGACTCGCTCCTCGGCTTCGTCGCCAGCATTCAGCTCGCGGCCTACGACATGCTGCGTGTCGGCGACTGGATCGAAGTGCCGGGCTATGTCGCCGATGGCATCGTAGTCGATATCGCGTTGAACACGATCAAGGTCCGCAACTTCGACAACACGATCGTCATGCTGCCGAGCCAGCTCCTTCTGACCAACAGCGTGAAGAACTGGCGCGGCATGATCGCGTCCGGCGCGCGACGTCTGCGCCACGCGATTCACTTCGACGCCGACACGATCCGCTTTCCCGACGATGCCTTGCTCGCGCGTCTGCGCGAAGCCATCGAACGACCGCTTGCGTTGCCCGAAGGCGAGCGCCGCACGAACCTCGGTTTATACAGGCTGTATCTCAGCGGATATTTCCGCGAGCATCCGGCCGTGCGCCGCGACATGCCGCTCGTGATTCGACACGTGCAGTCGGCGATGCCCATTGTCGCGCTGGAGATCTGCGTGTTCATCGACGAGATACGTTGGGAGCGATACGAGAGTCTGCAGTCGGACATGCTCGATCATGCGTATGGCGTCGTGCCGCTGTTCGGCCTGCGCTGCTGGCAGCGCGATCGCGCGGCGCCTGCGGCCTCATGATGGCGACGGGACCGGCGACGCGGGCTCGACACGATTTTTCGGGACCGCCTTCAACGGAGCGAGCACGCGCCGCGCGTCGTCGAGTTCCTTCTTCATCTCGTCGATGAGCCATCGCGCCACCGCGCGCGTGCTCTCCGAAGGCGTCGACGAACGATATTCGAGCACGTAATTGCAGCCCGTTTCGATATAGCGATCCCACGCGGGAATCACCTTGCCCTCGTTGAGCGGCGCCGCGATCGCGAGCAGCCAGCCGAGCACGACGCCCTGGCCAAGCATCGCGCATTGCACCGCGAGTCCTGGGTCCGTGTGATGCACCGCTTCGCCGATGCCCCTGTCGGACAGTCCCGTCGCCCGATGAAAATCCGCCCATGAGAGCGTGGTCACGTCGAGATGAATGTAGGCGTGTCCTTCGGCGCTCCTCGGCGCATCGAGCCGGCCGGACTCGGCAAGATAGTTCGGACTACAGACAGGAACGATGATCTCGGGACACAGCAAAAGCGGGTCCTTGTCCGAACCCGGACCATGCAGGCGTATGCCGAGGTCAGCATCTTCGAGCGGTCCGTACAGGCGTCCTGCCATCACCTGCAAACGCAGATTGATGCAGGGAAACGCACGGCGGAAATCGGCATAACGCGGCAGCAGCCACAACGCGGCGAAACCGCTTGCGAGCGATAGCGTGACGATCTCGCCTTGCGCGTGATCGCGCTTGAGTTCCTCGATGGTATCGCCGATCTGCCCGAAGCCGGATGCGACGGCGTGCTGCAATGTTGCACCGCGATCGGTCAGGGTTAGCCCTAGCTTCGTGCGCTCGAAGAGTTTGAAGCCGAGCGCGTCTTCAAGCCGCGCCACCATGCGGCTCACCGCGACGGGCGTCACGTTGAGTTCGCCGGCGGCCTTGGTGAAGCTCAATAGCCGCGCGGATGTTTCGAATACGAGCAGTGCCTGAAGCGAAGGAAGTCGCAGACTCATACAACACCATGTTATGGGGCATGCATCGATTTGTAATTTGACGGCGCATATTGACCTCCTTACCTTGAGTCCGACGTCACTTCATCTCGCAGGCCATGACTACTGCTTCGTCGGACCCGTTGCTTCAGCCGTTCACTCTCAAGCATCTCGTGCTCAGGAACCGTGTGATGAGCACGAGTCACGCAAGCCGTCTGACACGCGACGAATTCCCGCAGGAGGTCTATCAACGGTATCACGAGGAAAAGGCGAAAGGGGGTATCGCGCTGACGATGTTCGGCGGCTCGTCGAACGTCAGCATCGACAGTCCGAACACGTTCCAGCAGATCAACGTCGGAACCGATGCCGTGGTGCCGCATCTGCGGCGCTTCTCCGATCGCATCCATACGCACGGCGCGGCGCTGATGTGCCAGATCACGCATCTCGGGCGGCGCGGCGATGCGTACACGGAGCCCTGGCTGCCGATGATCGCGCCATCGCCCGTGCGCGAAGCGCTGCACCGCGCCATGCCGCAGGCGATCCACGACGCGGACATCAAACGCGTGATCCGTGACTTCGGCATCGCGGCGAAGCGTTGCCGCGATGGCGGGCTCGACGGCATCGAAACACATGCGGGCGGTCATCTCATCGGTCAGTTCATGGACCCGACCGTGAACCTGCGCACCGACAAATACGGCGGCTCGACAGCGAATCGCGTGCGCTTCGCGATCGAGGTTCACGAGGAGATTCGCAAGCAGGTGGGCGATGACTTCATCGTCGGCTTTCGCTTCGCGCTCGAAGACGGATGCAGCTTCGAGGAAGGGCTGGAGATGTCGCGCATTCTGCAGGGCACGGGTCTCTTCGATTTCTTCAACGTCACGTTCGGCCGCATGGACACGAAGATGTCGCTCGCGGTCAATTCCATGCCGGGGATGTTCGTGCCGTCCGCGCCGTGGCTGCCGAAAGCCGCCGCGTTCAAGCGCGCGGTCGATCTGCCCGTGTTTCACGCAGCGAAGATCGCCGATCTCGCCACCGCGCGCTATGCGATCCGCGAAGGTCTGCTCGACATGGTCGGCATGACGCGCGCGCATATCGCCGAGCCGCATCTCGTGAAGCTCGTCGAAGCGGGCAAGGAGGACGAGGCGCGGCCGTGCGTTGGCGCATCGTTCTGCCGCAACTTCCGCGCGACCTGCATCCATAATCCGGCGACATCGCGCGAGACGTATCTCACGCATGACCTGACCGAGGCGGCGCACAAGAAGCGCGTGCTCATCATCGGCGCGGGACCGGCGGGCCTCGAAGCCGCACGCGTCAGCGCGACGCGCGGCCATCATGTCACCGTGCTCGAAGCGAACTCGACCGCGGGCGGACAGATGCTGCTGGCGGCGACGGGAAGCTGGCGGCGCGATCTCATCGGCATCGTGGACTGGCGCGTGTCGCAGCTCGAAAAGCTCGGCGTCGATGTGCGTTATAACCACTACGCCGAATTGAGCGACGTGCTCGATCATGGCGCGGATGTCGTCATCATCGCGACGGGCGGCCTGCCGAATCTCGATGCGTTGCCGGGCGGCGAGTTATGCAAGTCGGTATTCGACGCGCTCACTGAAACGCCGCCGCGCGCAGGCAGCGTGCTCGTGTACGACGGCACCGGCCGGCACAACGCGTATCTGTGCGCGGAGCGTTATGTCGATGCAGGCCTCGATGTATCTCTCGCGCTCATCGACAGCATGCCGGCGCAGGAAACCGGCGGACGCGGCGACGATCAGGTGTGGATGCGCAATATCGCGCGCTGGGACGTGCCGGTGCGCGCGAACATCGAGCTGATCGAAGTGAGCGCGGCCGATAGCGGCAAGCGCCGCGCCGTGTTCCGTCATCACCTGACGAACGATCTCGTGGAGATGGAAGCGGATCATGTCGTCGTCGAGCGCGGCATGCTCGCGGTCGATGATCTTTTCGAAGCGGCGCGCATGTATTCCGTCAACGACGGCTACACCGATCTCGAAGCGTTCGCCACGGGCAAGCCGCAGCCCGAAGCGCAAGAGGGCGAAGCAGGACAGTTCCGTCTTTACCGCATCGGCGACGCGAGCGCGTCGCGCGATATTCACACGGCCATCTACGACGCCTACAGGCTATGTCAGACGCTGTGAAGGTTCGTTGCATCGTATTCGCCATAACATCCGCCATAACGACATGACCGAGCGAGGCTGACCATGATACTGCCGAAGGAACTCGTAGTCGCCGATCCTGGCCGCCGCAAGGCGATGAAGACGCTGGCCGCCGCGGGCGCGGCAACGCTCATCCTGCCGGGCGCATCGACGCTCGTGTTCGCCGCGACGGAGCCCGCGCCGCAACGCGGCGGACGCATTCGCGTGGCGCTGGCGAACCAGTCGCTGATGGATTCGCTCGATCCCGCGAAGGGCACGCATACCGGCGACTATTCGCGCGCGTACATGTTCTATAGCGGCCTCACCGAACTCGACGCCGACTTCAAGACGCAGAACGCACTCGCGGAAAAGCTCGAATCCGACGACTTCGTGAAGTGGACCGTCACGCTTCGGCCCAACGTGCATTTCCACGACGGCAAGCCGTTCACCTCCGACGATGTCGTGTTCTCGCTGATGCGCCACAAGGACCCGGCGACGGCATCGAAGGCGAAGTCGATCGTGGATGGCATCAGCACCGTCAAGGCGGCCGGCCCGCTGAAGGTCGAGATCACGTTGGCCGAGCCGAACGTCGATCTTCCCGCGCTGCTCGCGATTCCGCATCTCGTGATCGTCGCCGCGAACACGACGGACTTCTCCAAAGGCAACGGCACGGGTCCGTTCACATGCAAGGAGTTCACGCCGGCGCAGCGCTGCATCGGCGCGCGAAATCCGAACTTCTGGAAGCCGGGGATTCCGTATCTCGACGAAGTGGAGATCATCGGCATCGGCGACGATGCGGCGCGCACCAATGCGCTGCTCGCGGGCGACGTGCAGCTCATCTCGCCACTGCCCGCACGCGATGTCGATCGCGTGAAGCAGACCGGCAAGGTGACCGTGCTCGAAAGTCCGTCGCAGCTTTATTCGGACCTCGCATTGCGGCAGGACATGCTGCCGACGAAGAGCACGGACTTCAACGAGGGCATCAAGTATCTGCACGACCGGCAGCGCATCGTGAACGTGATGCTGCGCGGCCACGGCACGCTCGCGAACGATCATCCGGTGCCGGAGTGGCATCCGTACTTCATGAAGGGATTGCCGCAACGCACCTTCGATCCGGACAAGGCGCAGTTCCACTTCAAGAAGGCGGGCACGCCGGGGGCGCGCGCGGAGATCATCGCGCCGCCATCGGTCGAGACCGCGCTCGATTCCGCCATGATGGTCCAGCAGGCCGCGAAGCAGGCGGGCGTCGATATCATCGTGCGCCGCGTGCCCGCCGATGCCTACTGGACGACCTACTGGATGAAGTATCCGATGACCTACGGCTCGATCCTGCCGCGCCCGACGCTCGATCTTCTCTACACGCAGTTCTTCCGTTCGAATGCGAACTGGAACGAATCGGGATGGAAGAACGAACAGTTCGATCAGTTGCTGGTGCAGGCGCGTCGCGAGCGCGACGAAGCGAAGCGCAAGCAGATGTACGGCGACATGCAGGGCATCATCTACGAGAAGAACAGTCTCGTGATCCCCGCGTTCATCAACTTCATCGACGCGCAAAGCTCGAACCTGCGCGGCTTGAAGGGCACGCCGTCGGGGCGCGTGATGGGTTATCGCTTCGCCGAGTTCGCGTGGCTCGCGAAGGCGTGAACGTCGGTTTCGCCGATGTCCACGCGCAAGCCGCTACCACACCGCCTGATTCGTCAGCGCGAACTGTGCGAGCGCTGCATCGGTGGAGGGCGCACCGTTCTTCGCCATCTGCTCGATGGTATCGACGAGCGGCAGCCCGAGCCCTTCGAGCCACGACGAAAGCCCGTATCGCAAGGGCGTATCGATGCGCACGAACATGCCCGCGTTCAGCGCGAGCCAGTAGCTGATCAACGCCTTGGCGCGGCTCTGGTCCGGCGATTCCGGCGCAATCACCGGACCGATCACGTGGCCGTCGCCGAAACGCCGGAAGAGCGCGAAGCCGATGAGTTCGCCATCGCGATCGAGTGCGATGCCGCTCGCGACGTCGAGCAATTGCGGCAGCAGCGCCGTGCGATCGAGGCCGCTCGCACGCGACGCCAGTCCGGCGAGACGCGGCGTGTCCTTCGCGCCGATCGGACGCAGCCGCTCGCCCGGCGGCAGCGAAACCAGCGGCGGCTGGAACGCCGCGCCCTGATGCTGATGAATCGTGTCGATGCGCGTGAAGCCTCGTTCCTCGCACAGCGGCCTGCCTTCGTTCGATGCGTGGATCAGCAGCGTGCGCGCGCCGAGCGTCGCGATCAGCCGGTCGAGCAGCCCGCGCCCGATGCCCCGCCGCTGATGTTCCGGCGACACGATGAACATGCCGAGCGTCGCGGCATGCTCGCCGAACTGAAACGCGAGCGCCGTGCCGACGAGCGCACCCGCCTCGTCGACGGCGGCGAAGCCATTGCCGAGACGCGCCGCGAAGCGCCAGTCGTCCGCGCGATGCCGCCATTTGACGGACGCCGACAGCGCGTGCGCCGCGGGAATGTCGTCGAGCGTGAAAGCCCGGTATTCGACCACATCGTTATTGCTCGAGTCGGGCACGCCGGCCTCCTGACCTTGAAGACATTTACCGTGACTTTGACACCGCGCAGCGCGCCTGGCTAGGACGATCTTCCTGTCCCGCGCGGTGCATGGGGCCGTGCATGTGGTGCAACGCAAAACCGCGAGTTATCGCCGCAAGAACGCGCGTGCTGTGCTGAATCGGCAATTTTGTCGGCGAAATATGCCGGCGCTCCGGACCTACGATGAAGCCATGTCAACGCAGCATCACGGAGGAGGACTCACGCATATGGACCGGTTCGATCCTGCCAGCATCGTCATCAGGAGCGGGCATTTCATCGGCGGCGAATTGATCGATGCGGGCGCGTCGCGTATCGAGGTCGCGCGGCCGTCGGATGGCGTCGCGTATGCATCGGTGCCTGTCGCCGATGAAGCGATGATCGACTACGCCGTGCAGAACGCCTACAGCGCGTTCAGGCAGAGCGACTGGGCACGCCGCGCGCCACGCGAACGTGCGCGGGTGCTGCGCCGGTTCGCCGATCTCGTCGCCGCCGATGCAGCCAATCTCGCGCCGCTCGAAGCGCTCGGCTCGACGCGCCCGGTGCGCGATGCGTACAACTGGGACGTGCCGTTCACCGCCGAAAGCATCCGCTTCTATGCGGAGTTCGCCGACAAGATCGGCGGCGATGTCGCGGCGACCGATCACCGGCATCTGGGCATGACGATCGCCGAGCCGTACGGCGTGATCGGCGCAATCGCACCGTGGAATTTTCCGCTCGTGATGGGCATATGGAAGACCGCGCCCGCGCTCGCGGCGGGCAACGCGGTGGTTCTGAAGCCTTCGGAGATGACGCCGTTTTCCGCGCTGCGTCTCGCCGAACTTGCGCTGGAAGCGGGCGTGCCGCCGGGCATCTTCAACGTCGTTCAGGGCGATGGCCGCACGACCGGCGACGCGCTCGTGCGTCATCCGCGCATCGGCAAGGTGACCTTCACCGGATCGACGCGCACCGGCGCCGCGATCATGGCCGCGTGCGCGGAATCCGGCACGAAGCCGGTCACGCTGGAACTGGGCGGCAAGAGCCCGCAGATCGTGTTCGCCGATGCCCCGCGCATCGATGAAGTGGCGCGGCGCATCGCGGGTTCGATCACGGGCAACGCCGGACAAGTGTGCGTCGCGGGTTCGCGGCTGCTCGTGCAGCGCGCAATCGCCGGCGAACTGACCGATCGCATCGCGCAGGCTTTCGGCGAACTCAGGGCGGGCGCGACATGGGCAGCGGGCACGACCTTGCCGCCGATCATCTCCGAGCCGCAGGCGCAGCGCATCGATGCGATCGTTCAGCGCGGCATCGCGGGCGGCGCGAGCTTGCGTTGCGGCGGCAAGCGCGCGGATGCGGCGACGCCCGGCGCGTTCTATTCGCCGACCCTGCTGTGCGATGTCACGCAGGACAACGACGCCGTGCGCAGCGAAATCTTCGGCCCCGTGCTCACCGTGCAGTCTTTCGACACGGAAGAAGAAGCGCTCGAACTCGCGGCGCATCCGGAATACGGCCTCGCCGCGGGCGTGCATACGGCGGATATCGGCCGGGCGCTGCGGATGGTGCGCGGCATCGAAGCGGGCACCGTATGGGTGAACCGCTATGGCCGCACGAGCGACTTCGTGCTGCCGACGGGCGGCTACAAGCGCTCGGGTATCGGCAAGGATCTCGGGCGGCAGGCTTATGAAGCGAATCTGCGCTTCAAGAGCGTGCTGATCGATACGGAAGGATAGGCGCACGCAAGACGCACGATCGTGCGAAAACAACGCCGCATTTTCTGCTGCGGCGATGCCTCAAAACGCATGACTTGTATCGCCGCGAGGCACGCATTCGACGCCCTCAGTCATTTTTGCACTGTTTAAATTTTCCTCAACACATCGCTGTTGCTTGTTTTCACCACTGAACTCCCGGACGGGTTCATCACACGACAGGACTGACACCATGATCGATTTCGAGCCGAAGTACATCACGTTCGACTGCTACGGCACGCTGACGAAATTCCGCATGGCCGATATGGCCCGCGAGATGTACGCCGACCGTCTGCAGGGCGACGACCTCGAGCAATTCGTCAAGTTCTTCGCGGGCTATCGCCGCGACGAAGTGCTCGGCGCGTGGAAGCCGTATCGCGACGTGATCGTCCACTCGGTGCGCCGCGCATGCGAGCGCATGAACGTCGAATTCAACGAAGCCGAAGCCGAAAAGTATTACCTCGCCGTGCCGACGTGGGGTCCGCATCCGGACGTACCGGAAGGCCTTTCGCGGCTTGCCACGAAGTACAAGCTCGTGATTCTGTCGAACGCATCGAACGATCAGATCCAGAGCAACGTCGACAAGCTCGGCGCGCCGTTCCATCGCGTGTTCACGGCGCAGCAGGCGCAGTCGTACAAGCCGCGCATGCAGGGCTTCGAATACATGTTCGACCAGTTGAACTGCAATCCGGAAGACGTGCTGCACGTGTCGTCGAGCCTGCGTTACGACCTGATGACCGCGCACGACATGGGCATCAAGCACAAGGCGTTCGTGAAGCGCGGCCATGAGCCGGGCACGCCGTACTACGAGTATTACGAAGTGGACACCATCGGCGATCTCGCCACGCAACTCGGTCTGTAAAACAAGCCACTTCACGCGAGCAATGCCGATGAAACTCGACTCCTACTGGCTCGACACCGCGCCCGCGATGATCTCGACGTGCGAAGGCCCGGCGGACGGCCAGGCCGATGTCGCCGTGATCGGCGGCGGGTTCACGGGTTTGTCGGCGGCGCTCGCGCTGGGCAGACGCGGCGCGAGCGTCGTCGTGCTCGATGCCGGGCGCATGGGCGGCGGCGCGTCGGGGCGTAACGGCGGTCAGTGCAACACGGGCGTCGCGCAGGACTATGCGGCGCTGCGCGCGCAACTCGGCGTCGAGCGCGCGCAAGGCTGTTATCGCGCGTATGCGGCGGCGGTGGAGACGGTCGAGCGTCTGATCCGCGAAGAGAACATCGATTGCGACTACCTCGCTTCGGGCAAGCTCAAGCTCGCCGCGAAGCCGCATCATCTCGAACATATCGCGAAGACCGCCGAACTCATCCGGCGTGAAGTCGATCCCGACATCGATCTGCTCGATCGCGAGCAGGTCCGCAACGAAGTGCAATCCGATGCCTTTCATGGCGGCCTGCTGCAACGTCATGGCGGGCAGATGCATATGGGCAAGTTCGCCGACGGACTTGCAAAAGCAGCAGTGAAGCAAGGCGCGCGTCTCTATGAGCACGCCGAAGTCACCGCGATCACGAAGGAAGGTTCCGGGTATCGCATCGATTCGAAGCGCGGCACCTTGCACGCGAAGCAGGTGCTGATCGCGACGGGCCCTTCGAAGCATGGCCCGTTCTCGTGGTATCGGCGCAGGCTCGCGCCTGTCGGTTCGTTCATCATCGTGACCGAGCCGTTGCCCGAGGATCGGCTGCAAGAACTGCTGCCGAACCGGCGCTCGTACACGACGAGCCGCCTGATGCACAACTATTTTCGCGTCACGCCCGATGCGCGTCTGCTGCTCGGCGGGCGCGCACGGTTCACCGCGTCCGAGCGTCCATCGGATGCGAAGAGCGGACGCATTCTGCAGGCGAATCTCGCGTCGATCTTCCCGAGCCTGGCCAACGTGGGCATCGACTATTGCTGGGGCGGTCTCGTCGATATCACCGCGGATCGTCTGCCGCGCGCGGGCCAGCACGACGGCATCTATTTCTCGATGGGCTACAGCGGCCACGGCACGCAGATGTCGACGCACATGGGCCAGATCATGGCCGACGTGATGAACGGCAACGCCGATGCGAATCCGTGGCGCGATTTCGACTGGCCCGCGATTCCGGGCCATACGGGCAAGCCCTGGTTCTTGCCGCTCGTCGGCGCGTATTACTCGATCAAAGACGTGTTCTATTGAAGCATCGAAGCAAACAAAGGCGGTCTACATCCAATAAGCAAGCCGCCGGACATTCACAGCCCCTATCGCGGAGAAGTTCATGAGCATCGACACATCGCCTGAAGCACTTGCCCATGCCGATGCCGGCAAACGGCTCGAAGAACTGACGCGCCGTGGCGCGTCGCGGCGCAACGTCCTTCGCGCGATGGCCGCGGGCGGGCTGCTGTCCGTGACGGGCGCGGGGCTTCTCAGCGCGAGCGGCGCGGCTTTCGCGCAGGCCAAGCCGAAGCAGGGCGGACGCATTCGCGTGGCGACGCAGTCGTCGTCGGCCGCCGATACGCTCGATCCCGCCAAGGGCGCGCTCGGCACCGATTACGCCCGCGCGTTCATGTTCTATAGCGGCCTGACCGAACTCGACAATCACCTCGGCGCGAAGATGGCGCTCGCCGAATCGCTCGAAACGAAAGACGCGACCGTGTGGGTCGTGAAGCTTCGCAGCGGCGTGCAGTTCCACGACGGCAAATCGCTCGCGCCGCAGGACGTCATCTATTCGCTGATGCGCCATAAGGACCCGGCGGTCGGCTCGAAGGCGAAGACGCTCGCCGATCAGTTCAAGGAAATCAAGGCGACCGGCCCGAACGAACTGACCATCACGCTGACGGGCGCGAACGCGGACCTGCCGGTGATTCTCGCGGACTCGCATTTCCTCATCATCAAGGACGGCACGACGGACTTCAAGACGGCCATCGGCACGGGCCCGTTCAAGGTGAAGGAGTTCGCGCCGGGCGTGCGTACCGTTGGCGTGCGCAACGAGAAGTACTGGAAGCCGGGCATGCCGCATCTGGATGAAGTGGAACTCATCGGCATCGCCGACGAGCCCGCGCGTGTGAACGCGCTCATGTCCGGCGACGTGCAGCTCATCAACGCGGTGAGCGCGCGTTCGACCGAGCGCATCAAGGGCACGCAGGGCTTCGCGGTGCTGGAAACGAAGACGGGCCAGTACACCGACCTCATCATGCGCGATGACGGCGGCATCACGGGCAACGCGGACTTCCGTCGCGGCATGACGTACCTGATGGACCGCGAGCAGATGCGCAAGACGATCTTCCGCGGCTATGGCGCGATCGGCAACGATCAGCCGATCGATCCGAGCAACAAGTACTACATGTCGGGCCTGCCGCAACGCGCGTTCGATCCCGACAAGGCGAAGTTCCATTTCCAGAAGGCGAAGCTCGGCAACGCGCCGATTCAACTGTACGCATCGCCGGCGGCGGAAGGCTCCGTCGAAATGGCCGTGCTGATGCAGCAGGTCGCGCCGCAGGCCGGCATCAATCTGCAAGTGGTGCGCGTGCCGTCCGACGGCTATTGGTCGAACCACTGGATGAAGCATCCGCTCGGCTTCGGCAATATCAATGCGCGCCCGAGCGCGGACGTGATCTTCACGCAGTTCTTCAAGTCCGACGCCCCGTGGAACGAAGCGAACTGGAAGAGCACGCAGTTCGACCAGATGCTCGTCGCCGCGCGTGGCGAACCGGACGACGCGAAGCGCAAGAAGATCTACGGCGACATGCAGGAGCTCGTGCATACGGACGGCGGCATCGGCATTCCGATGTTCCAGAGCTCGCTCGATGCGCACACCACGAAGCTCAAGGGTCTCGGCGGCATTCCGCTCGCGGGTCTGATGGGCTGGATGTTCGCGGAGAACGTGTGGCTCGAAGCATGAACATGGTGTAACGCCGGACGCGCGCCGTCTTCGAAGTTGCGGCGCGCGAAGTCAACCCTTCAACGAGAGGCGATATCCGATGAAAGTTCATGCGCAACGACTCGTCGCCGCGCGCCTCGGCCTCGCGGTGCTCACGCTGTTCATCGTGTCGATGGTGGTGTTCGGCATCACCGGCCTGTTGCCGGGCGATGCCGCGCAGCAGGCGCTCGGTCAGGCGGCGACGCCCGAGCAGGTGACGGCGCTGCGGCATCAGTTCGGCCTCGACCAACCCGCGGTCACGCGCTATCTGCAATGGCTCGTGCATGTGGTGACCGGCAACTTCGGCACGTCGCTGTCGAACAATCTGCCGGTCAGCGAACTGATCGCGACGCGTCTGCCGAATTCGCTCGTGCTTGCCGGATTGACCGCTCTCGTGTCGGTGCCGCTCGCGCTCGTGATCGGCATTGCATCGGCGATGTATCGCGGCTCGCTCGTCGATCGCGTGCTCAACGTGCTCACGCTCTCGACCGTCGCCGTGCCCGAGTTTCTCGTCGCGACCATCGCGGTGCTGATCTTCGCGGTGAAGCTGCGCTGGCTGCCCGCGCTGTCGTATCTGTCGGATGTATCGTCGTTCGGCGGGCTATTGCGAACCTATGCGATGCCGGTGATGACGCTCTGTTGCGTGATCGTCGCGCAGATGGCGCGCATGACGCGCGCGGCGGTGCTCGATCAGTTGAACGCGTCGTATGTGGAAATGGCCTTGCTGAAGGGCGCGACGCCCATGCGTGTCGTCCTGCGGCATGTGTTGCCGAACACCATCGGACCCATTGCCAATGCGGTCGCGCTCTCGCTGTCGTATCTGTTCGGCGGCGTGGTGATCGTCGAATCGATCTTCAACTATCCCGGTCTCGCGAGCCTGATGGTCGATGCCGTCACCAATCGCGACATGCCGCTCGTGCAGGGCTGCGTGATGGTTTTCTGCGCGGCCTATCTCGCGCTCGTGCTCATTGCCGATCTGGCCCAGATCGTCTCCAACCCGAGGCTGCGTCAACGATGAACCGGAACGTCTCTTCTCACGCCACGACCATGCTATACGAGCAGCCTCCCGCCGACGCGCCGCAGGAACAGGCGCCCGTCGTCGTCAAGCGCGGTGCGTTGAAGCGCCTCGTCGATCGCTTTTCCGTGCTGGGGCTGATCGGTCTCTTCATCGTCGTGTTCTGGCTCGCGGTCGCGTTCGTCGGGCCTGTCATCGCGCCGTATAAAGGCGGCGCGTTCACGTCGACGGAAGTCTTCGGCTCGTATAGCCCGGCGCATCTGCTCGGCACCGACTATCTCGGCCGCGACATGCTGAGCCGCATTCTCTACGGCACGCAATACACGGTGGGCCTCGCGCTCGCATCGACGGTGGCGGCGAGCGTCATCGGCACGTTCTTCGGCCTCATTGCCGCCGTGTCGGGGCGCTGGGTCGATGAAGTGCTGAGCCGCCTCTTCGATGCGCTCATCTCGATCCCGAGCAAGATTCTCGCGCTCGTCGTGATCGCGGCGTTCGGCTCATCCATCCCGATGCTGATGATGGTCGCCGCGCTCGCCTACATCCCCGGCGCGTTCCGCATTTCGCGCTCGCTCGCGGTGAACATCATGACGCTCGAATACGTGCAGGTGGCGAAGGCGCGCGGCGAGAAGCTCTTCTATATCGCGCGCGTGGAAGTGCTGCCCAACATGATTCATCCGATGCTCGCGGACTTCGGCCTGCGCTTCGTGTTCATCGTGCTGCTGCTCTCGGGCCTGAGCTTCCTCGGCCTCGGCGTGCAGCCGCCGAACGCGGACTGGGGCTCGCTCGTGCGCGAGAACATCGGCGGGCTTTCGGAGGGCGCGCCCGCGGTGCTGATGCCCGCGGTGGCGATCGCGACACTCACCGTCGGCGTGAATCTGCTCATCGACAGCTTGCGTCGTCATGGCGCGCGTTCGCATGGAGGCGCACAGTGACTACCAACATGATCGAAGTGAAAGGCCTGCGCGTGATTGCAGGCGTCGCGCCCGATCCGGTCGTCGAGATCGTGAAGGGTGTCGATTTCACGGTGAAGAAGGGCGAAGTGCTCGCGCTGATCGGCGAGTCGGGTTCGGGCAAGACGACCATCGCGCTCGCGCTGCTCGGCTATGCGCGCGGCGGATGCGCGATTGCGGGCGGCTCGGTGAAGATCGGCGATACGGATGTCCTGTCGCTCGATGCCAGAGGCCGTCGCGCATTGCGTTCACGCACGGTCGCTTATGTCGCGCAGAGCGCATCGGCGGGCTTCAATCCGGCGCGCACGATCATGGATCAGGTCACCGAGCCCGCGCTGCTGCACAAGCTGATTACGGCCGCAGCCGCGCGTGAAAAAGCGGTCGGTCTGTTCCGGTCGCTGGCGTTGCCGAATCCCGAGACCATCGGCGATCGTTATCCGCATCAGGTGTCGGGCGGTCAGTTGCAGCGGCTCATGGCCGCGATGGCGCTGATCACCGATCCCGCCGTCGTCGTGTTCGACGAACCGACCACCGCGCTCGACGTGACCACGCAGATCGAAGTGCTCGCCGCTTTCAAGGGCGTGGTGCGCGAACTGGGCACGACCGCCGTGTACGTGTCGCACGATCTCGCGGTCGTCGCGCAGATGGCTGACCGCATCGTCGTATTGAACGGCGGACGCGTGCGCGAGAACGGCACGACCGCGCAGGTGCTCGATGCGCCCGTCGACGAATACACGCGTCAACTGCTCGCCGCGACGCGCCGCCCCGAAGCGGAACTCACGATGCCCGACGAAGCGCGCGACGTCCCGCTGCTCGAAATACGCAACCTGAGCGCGGGCTATGGCCGCATCGATGCGAACGGCGTGCCCGCCGTGCGCGTGCTCGACGATGTGAGCCTGAAGATCGAGCGCGGCTGTACGCTCGGCGTGATCGGCGAATCGGGTTCGGGCAAGACGACCCTCGCGCGCGTGATAGCGGGTCTCGTCGATCGCGCGCATGGCGAGGTGCTGCTCGACGGCAAGCCCTTGCCCGCGAAGTTGTCGGAGCGCACGCTGGAGCAATATCGTCGCGTGCAGATCGTGTTTCAGAACGCCGATACCGCGCTGAACCCGAGCCGCACCATCGCCGATATCCTCGCGCGGCCGATGAATTTCTATCACGGCCTGCGCGGCGCGCCCGCGCAAAAGCGCATGCTCGAACTGCTCGATCTGGTGAAGCTGCCCGCGTCGATCGCGAAGCGTCAGCCAGGCGGCTTGTCGGGTGGACAGAAGCAGCGCGTGAATCTTGCGCGTGCGCTCGCCGCGAAACCCGAGCTCATTCTCTGCGATGAAGTGACGTCGGCGCTCGATACGGTCGTCGGTGCGGCGATCCTCGATCTGCTTGCCGAACTGCGCCGCGAGCTGAACGTGTCGTACATGTTCATCAGCCACGACATCTCGACGGTGCGCGCCATCTGCGACGAAGTGATCGTGCTCTACGCGGGCCAATGCGTCGAAGCGGGCCAGCGCGATGCGCTTTCGCATCCGCCGTATCACCCTTACACGGGCCTGCTCGTCGATTCGGTGCCCGCGCTGCGTCCCGGCTGGCTCGATTCGCGCCGCGCGATGGCGCTCGGTGCGTTGCCCGTGCTCGGTCCGGAAAGCGATGTGCGCGAACTGTGCAGCTTCCGTTCGCGTTGCGCGGCGCGTATCGACGGCAAATGCAATGTGACGCCGCCTGCGCGGAAGACCTTGCCATCGGGCGCGGAGATTCTGTGCCATCACAGCGCCGACGATCTCGCGCGCATGCAGTCGATGGAAACGGTGACGGCATGAGCGGACGCTTCGTGAGAGTCGCGGAGAAAGAGCGCAGAACGTTCGAGATCGTCATCGATGGCCGGCGCGCGCTCGCAGCCGCCGGCGACACGCTGATGGTCGCGCTGCTCACCTCGCAGCAGGACTTGCGCGATTCCGAATTCGGCGATGGCCGCCGTGCGGGCTTCTGCGTGATGGGCGCATGCCAGGACTGCTGGGTGTGGACTGAAGACGGCGAACGTGTGCGCGCGTGCACGACGCCGGCGGTCGAAGGCATGTCGATCGTCACGCGTCTTTCGCAAGCTGGAGAGGGCGTATGGCCGCGACTGTGATCGTGATCGGCGCGGGGCCGGCGGGTGTGCGCGCGGCAGAGGCGCTGGTCGAAGCGGGCTTGCGTCCCGTGGTGATCGATGAAGGCAGGCGCGATGGCGGGCAGATTTATCGTCGTCAGCCGGAGGGGTTCACGCGCACGTATGACGCCTTGTACGGAACCGAAGCAGAACGCGCGCGTGCATTGCACGAGGCGTTCGATGCATTGCGCCCGAACATCGACTATGTGCCCGATACGCTCGTGTGGAACATTGCGCCGAATTCGGTGCATATGGTGAGCGGCACGCATCATCGCGAGCTTGGGTTCGACGCGCTCATCGTTTGCAGCGGCGCGACCGATCGTCTGATGCCGGTGCCCGGCTGGCATCACGCGGGAACGTATAGCCTCGGCGGCGCGCAGGTCGCGTTGAAATCGCAGGGCTGCGCGATCGGTTCGCGCGTCGTGATGATGGGCACCGGCCCGCTGCTGTATCTCGTCGCCGCGCAATACGTGAAGGCGGGCGCGACGGTGAGCGCGGTGCTCGATACATCCACGTTCGCGCAACGCTTGCGCGCATTGCCGCAACTGCTCGCGATTCCATCGACGCTGAAGAAGGGCATCGCGTTGATGAAGGTTCTCAAGGATGCGCGCGTGAGCGTTCATCGCGGCATCACGCCGGTCGAGATTCGAGGCACGCCGGAGCATGGCGTTCAAGGCGTGCGCGTCAAACTCGCCGATGGCGCGATGCTCGAAGTCGAATGCGATGCGGTCGCGCTCGGCTATCACTTGCGCTCCGAAACGCAACTCGCCGATCTCGCGGGCTGCGAGTTCCGTTTCGATCACGCGTTGCAACAGTGGCTTCCTGTCGCCGATGAAGACGGCCGCAGCAATGTAAATGGCGTCTATCTCGCAGGCGACGGCGCGCGTGTGCGCGGCGCGGATGCGGCCGAACGCGCGGGGCGGCTCGCGGCGCTCGCGGCATTGAAAGACATCGGCATGATCTCCAATGAAGATGAGGCGAACACGTTGCGCAAGCAACTGAGCAGCTTCACGCGCTTCGCGACTGGCTTGCGTACCGCGTTTCCGTGGCCCGCGCGATTCGCCGCCACGTTGCCGGACGAGACCATCGTGTGCCGCTGCGAAGCGATCAGCGCAGGCGAACTCAGACGCGTCGTGAACGACATGGGCGCGAAGGAAGCGAATCGCGCGAAGGCTTTCTCGCGCGTCGGCATGGGCCGATGCCAGGGCCGCTTCTGCGCGCATGCGGGCGCGGAAGTCATCGCGGCAGAGGCTCGCGTGCCGCTCGAAGCGGTCGGCCGACTGCGCGGGCAGGCGCCCGTCAAACCGCTGCCGATGGCGCTTGCGCCGCATCAGGACATGGAGACGAGCGAATGACCGCGCGCGCCGATGTGATCGTGATCGGCGGCGGCATCGTCGGTACGTCGACCGCTTTCTTTTTACGCCGACGCAATCGTTCGGTGATTCTGCTCGAACGTGGTCTGACAGGACAGCAGGCGAGCGGCGTGAATTTCGGCGGCGTGCGTCGACAAGGCCGCGCGCTCGAACAACTTGCGATGTCGAATCGCGCGCTCGAAACCTGGCGGCGTTCGCGCGAGTTGCTCGGCGAGGACGTCGAGTTCCTGCCATCGGGTCATACGCGTGTGTGCTATCACGCGCATGACGCGGAATACTTCCATCGCTATGCCGCCGATGCGCGCGCCTGTGGCCTCGATCTCGAAGTGGTGGAAGGCGCGGCCATGTTCAGGCGTTTTCCTTTTCTAGGCCGCGATGTGCTCGCCGCATCGATCTCGCCGCTCGACGGTCACGCGAACCCGCGACTCGCCGCGCCCGCGTTCGGTCGCGCGGCGGCGCGGCTCGGTGCGCATATCGTCGAGAACACGGAAGTGGTGCGCGTCGAAAAGGAAGCGGGCGGCTTTCGCGTGGAGACCGCAACGGGCGACGTGTATCGCGCGGAGCAGGTGCTGATCTGCGCGGGCGCATGGGCCAATGCGCTATCGACGCAATTCGGCGAACCCGTGCCGCTCAGTGCGCGCGGTCCGCAGATGGCCGTGACCGAACCCGTGCCCTATGTGTTCCCGTTTTCGATGGGCGTGTACACGTCGATCAAGGAAGAGAGCGTGTATTTCCGGCAGATTCCGCGCGGCAATATCGTGCTGGGTGGCGGCCCTTCCGGTCCCGCAGATGCAGACACGCGACGCGCATCGGTCCTGCCCGCGAATACCGTCGCGCAGATGGCGCAGTTTCGCCGCATGGTCCCCGCGATGCGCGCGCTGCATGTGATTCGCGTGTGGAGCGGCGTGGAAAGCTATCTGCCGGATTCCGAGCCGGTGATCGGGCCGAGCTCGACAACCGATGGCCTTTTCTATGCGTTCGGCTTCAGCGGATCGGGCTTTCAGATCGGGCCGGGCGTCGGCGAAACGCTTGCCGAAGTGCTCGATAGCGGCAGCACGCCCATCGATCTCACATCGTTTTCCATCAGACGATTTCAGCGCGCTTCGTCGACGCACGCCGAATCGATCACCTCCGAGACTTCGCCATGAGCCAGGCCAATCTGATCGACGCGCTCGTTTATATCGAAGCCAATTTCGACAAGACGGTGAGTCTTGCGCAACTCGCGGATCTCTCGGCGCTGAGCGTGTCGCGCTTTGCGACCGTGTTTCGCGAGCAATTCGGGCTTTCGCCCTACAAGTACCTGTGCGAGTTGCGTGTGCAACGCGCGCAGACCTTGTTGCTCGCGGGCGTGCCGGGCTCGGTCGTCGCAACTGAGGTTGGCTTCTTCGATCAGAGTCATCTCGCGCGGCACTTCAAGCGCTTATGCGGCATGACGCCGAGCGCGTTCGTCGAGCGCACGCGAAAAAAGGCGCGCTCAGCCGAGTTCGATGCCGGTTTGACGAAGCGCGTCGCGCAAACCCAGTCGCGGGTATTTGCTCTCGACAGTGCGCATGTCGCTTAACGCTTCCTGAATGATCCATTCGCGCACGCTCGCGACGATGGGCCGCATCGGCCGGTTCGGCGGCGTGAGCAGACAGCAGCGGCGGCTCGTGACGAGCAGTTCCTCTTCGGCCGGCACGAGCGCGCCTTGCGCGAGCCAGTGCGATGTCACGTTGAGCCAGCCGAGCGCGATGCCTTGCCCGAGCAGCGCCGCCTGCACGACGATCGCGTAATCGTTGAAGCGCAGCATCCCCGCCGCGTGACGCTCCTTTGAAGCGAACGCATGAAAACGCTCGTGCCAGCCGCGCTCCTCGTCATCCATGACGATGACCGTATCGCCATGCACGCGCGCCGCTTCGGTCTGCGCGAGTTCGTGATAACGCGGATTGCATAGTGGCAGCAGCATTTCGGGCATCACGAGCACGGCGTTTTCATCGATCTCTTCATCGTGCAGAAAGCGCATACCCAGATCGACATCGACGAGCGGCCCGCCGATGCGCCCCGATATCAATTGAAAGCGCATGTCGATCGAAGGGAACGCCTGATTCAGGCGGCTCATGCGCGGCATGAGCCAGTGCGTCGTAAAGCCGGTGGACACGGACAACGTGACCGTTTCGACGCCCGTCGCGCGCGCCTCGATTTCGCGGATCGCGCTTTCGATGCCGCTGAAGCCTTCGGAAATCTTGCGATAGAGAATCTCCCCGCTTTCCGTGAGTTCGATACCGCCGCGCACGCGTTCGAAAAGCCGCACGCCGATATGGTCTTCCATGCGCGCGAGCATGCGGCTGACGGCGGGCTGGCTCACATAAAGCTCTTGCGCGGCGCGCGTGAAATTCCCGCAGCGCGCGGCCGCTTCAAACACGAAGAGCGCATTCGCGCTCGGCAGTTTCTTGCGAAGGTTTGGCATGACTTCATGTTATGCCCGATCCAACAATTTTGGAATTGCCGTCAAAAACATCGCGACTTAGTATTTTCTCAACCGCTCTCCTTTCCGACGAGATGAACGCCATGGATGCACGCGCGAAAACTGGAGTGTCGATCAGGTCCGCGACCAAGCGATACAGCGGCGTTACCGCGCTCGACGACGTATCGCTCGATATCGCGCCGGGCGAGTTCGTCTCATTGCTCGGACCTTCGGGCTCGGGCAAGACGACGCTGCTCGGGATTCTCGGCGGCTTCGTCCAGCCGACTTCGGGCAGCGTGTGGGTCGGCGAGCGAGACATTACATTCGCGCCGCCGCACAAGCGCGATATCGGCATCGTGTTTCAGAACTACGCGCTCTTTCCGCATATGAGCGTGGGCGAGAACGTCGCGTTCTCGTTGCGCGCGCGCCGCGAACCGAAATCGACATGGGCGAAGCGCGTCGCCGAAGCGCTCGCGATGGTCGAGCTCAAAGGTTATGAAAGCCGCGGCATTCATCAGCTTTCGGGCGGACAGAAGCAACGCGTCGCACTGGCCCGCGCGATCGTGTTCCAGCCGCAACTGATTCTGATGGACGAGCCTTTGTCCGCGCTCGACAAGCAATTGCGCGAGACCATGCAGATCGAATTGCGCAGGCTGCATCGGCAGCTCGGCGCGACCATCGTCAACGTGACGCACGATCAGCGCGAGGCGCTCACGATGAGCGATCGCGTCGCCGTGCTGAAGGACGGCAGGCTCGTGCAGATCGATACCCCCGAGCGTCTTTACGATCGCCCGTGCGACGCCTTCGTTGCAAGCTTCATCGGCGAAGCGACGATGCTCGATGTCACGCGCGCCGGCCACGATGCCGTGCGTCTCGGCGATACGGTGCTGCGTACCGCGCATCCGTTGCCGAGCGGTGACAAGCTGCTGCTCGCGGTGCAAACGGAAAAGCTCGTCATCGATGGCGAGAACCGTCATGCGAACGCGAACCGCCTTTCATGCCGCGTGACTGAAGTGCTTTATCAAGGCGAGAGCCTGCGTGTGTTCGCCGCGCTCGCCGACGGCACCGCGATCAGTCTGCGTCAACCCGGCGGTCACGACGCGCGCAGACGCATTCCCGCGCCGGGTGCATCGATGACCGTCGCGCTCGATCCGCAAGACACGATCGTCGTGTCGGCCTGATTCTTTTCACCGCAACCCGTAGAGGATGAAGCAATGAATCTCACCGATTTCAAGGTCCTGACGTTCGATGTCGTCGGCACGCTGATCAACTTCGAAAAGGGCGTGCTCGACTCCGTGCGCCGCCTGGGCGGGCCGAAGGCGAAGGACCTGACCGACGATCAGATTTTCGAGCCGTACATGGAAGGGCGCGCGAAGCATCCGGGGCGCTCCAGCCATGAAATGGCGAACGTGTATCTGCATCTCGCGAAGAAACTCGGCCTGCCCGACGATCCGCAATCCGCCGCTGCATTCCAGCGCGACGTGCTCGAATGGCCCGCATTCGAAGATTCCGTCGCTGCGTTGAAGCGGCTGCGCAAGCACTTTCGACTCGTTGCGATGACGAATGCGGACCGCGTCGCGTTGTCGGCGTATTCGCACACGCTCGGCAATCCGTTCGACGATACCGTGTGCTGCGATGAAACCGGCGTCGCGAAACCCGATCCGCAATTCTTCGCTTATAACCGCGGACGTCAGGCCGCGTTCGGCTACAAGTTCGAGGAGATTCTGCACACGGCGCAGAGCCAGTATCACGACATCGGCATCGCGACGAAGCTCGGTTATGCGACGTGCTGGATCGAGCGGCGTCAGGGCATGAAGGGCTTCGGCGCGACGCCGGTGCCCGAGAACGTCACGACGCCGACGTGGAAGTTCGCGACGCTCGCCGCGCTCGCGGATGCCGTCGATGACGAAGTGCGCGCCGCCGCGTGACGATGCGCGCCCCGACGACACCATCGCGCCCGCAACCCGACTCGCTCTGGCGGGCGATGGCCGCGCGCATCCAGACGATGGACGCGCCGGTCAGCACGGGTGCGCCGCTCGCACGCGACATCGGCGTGGACGTGGCGATCATCGGTGCGGGCTATTCGGGCTTGAGCGCCGCCTATGCGCTGCAAAAGCGCGGCGTCGAATGCGCGGTGCTCGATGCGAATCCGGTCGGCTGGGGTGCAAGCGGTCGCAATGGCGGCGTGGTGTCGTCGAAGTTTCGTCTCTCGTTTCCGGCGATTGCGAGCGCACATGGCATCGATGTCGCTAAGCGCATGCATCGGCTCGCGCATGAAGGCGTGCGCACCGTCGAGGCGTTCATCGACGAGTTCAGGCTGACTCGCGCGCAGTTCGAACACACCGGCAGCTTGAGATGCGCGCATACGGAGCGCGCATTCGACTCGATACGCGCGGAAGCGGACTGGGTGCGCACGACGCTCGGCGATACGTCGATGACCGTGCTGTCGCGCGCGCAAGTGGCGCATGAAACGGGCTCGAAGGCATTCGTCGGCGGCGTGTTGAGCGCGGATGCGGGCACGATCCTGCCGCTCGAATACGTGCGCGGCATCGCGGCGGCCCTGACCGCGCGCGGCGTGCCGATCTACGAAGCGACGCCTGTCATCGACATGTCGCGCACGCAGGACGGCAGCGTGCTGTTGAAGGCGCCCGGCGGAACGGTGCGCGCGAAGCAGGTGATCGTCGCGACCAACGCGTACTCGAATCTGACCGATGCCACCGCTTCGTATCATCGCGAGCTCGTGCCGTTCAGAAGCGCGATGATCGCGACGGCGCCGCTATCGCCCGAACTCGATTCGCAACTCATGGTGAATCGCCGCAGCTATACCGAAACGCGCCGCATGATGAAGTGGTTCCGCAAGGTCGATGGCCGCATGCTCTTCGGCGGCCGCGATGCGTTCGGCAAGGAAGGCGAGCCGACCGGCTTCGATGCGCTGCAACGCGCGATGGTCGCGCTCTTTCCGCAACTGAAGGACGTGGCCGTGGAATATCGCTGGTCGGGTTATGTCGGCATGACGTTCAATGCGCTGCCGCACGTGGGCCGCAGCGACGACGCCACCACGTTCTGTCTCGGTTACAACGGTACGGGCGTCGCGATGGCGAGCCTCATCGGCCAGCACGCGGCTGCGCTGGCGCTCGGCGACAAGCCGGAATTGGCGCTGCTCGCGCAAGACGGCTTGCGGCCCGTGCCGTTCCATGCGCTGCGCGCGCCGGGCGTGAGGCTCGTCGCCGCGTGGTATCAGTTTCTCGACGCCGTGGGTGCATGATGACGACAGCCAAACGCATTCTCCAGGACACCGCCGTGATGCAAGCCGCGACCATCGACCCTTCGGTGCGCCATCAGCGTCGTGAAGATCGCACGATGCTGCTGTTGATGGCGCCCGCGCTGCTGGTGATCGTCGTGCTGCTCGTGGCGCCGCTCGTATGGCTGTCGTGGCAGTCCTTCTATCACGATGGCGTGTTCTCGCTCGCGAACTACAGGCGCGTCTTCACGGGCGCGTATCTCGACACGTTTTTGCTGACGTTCAAGCTCAGTCTCATCGTGACGGCCATCACGCTCTTGCTCGGCTATCCGGTCGCGTACTTCGCGGCATCGATATCGCCGCGATGGAGCGCGCTCGTGCTCGGCATGGTGATTCTGCCGTTCTGGACCAGCGTGCTCGTGCGCACGTATGCGTGGCTCGTGCTGCTGCAACGCACGGGCCTCATCAACAAGGCGCTGCTAGGTGCGGGGCTGATCGACCGGCCATTGCAGCTTTCGTATAACCAGTTCGGCACCATCATCGCGATGGTGCATATCCTTCTGCCGTTCATGGTGCTGCCGCTCTATTCCGCGATGCAGAAGATTCCGCCGAATCTCTCGCAGGCCGGCGCGAGTCTCGGCGGATCGCCCTTGCATGTGTTCTGGCGCGTGTTCCTGCCGCTGTCGATGAGCGGCGTGCTCGCGGGCGTCACGCTCGTGTTCGTGCTGTGCCTCGGCTTCTATATCACGCCGGAACTGATGGGCGGCGGCAAGTCGATGATGGTGTCGATGATCGTGAGCCGCAACGTCGAGATCTATAACAGCTGGGGCGCGGCGAGTTCGGTGAGCGTGGTGCTGCTCATCTGCGTGTTCGCGATCTTCTATGGCGTGAGCCGCGTGATTCCGCTCGAAAAGACGCTGGGGGCGAAATGAACTCGATATCGCTTGGACGTGTGACGCTGGGCGCAACGGTGATGCTGATACTCGCGTTCCTGATGATTCCGGTGATCATCGTGGTGCCGCTTTCTTTTTCCGATGCGCGCTTCCTGACGTTTCCGCCGCCCGCTTATTCGCTGCGCTGGTATCACGCGTTCTTCGATAACCCCGCGTGGATCGACGCCGCCAAGACTACCTTCGCGGCTTCGACGTGCGCGGCGCTCATCGCGACGCCGGTCGGTGTCGCGGCGGCGTATGGCATTCAGTACGGATCGCACTGGTCCTTGCGCTATCTGCGCCCGCTGTTGATGCTGCCTTTGATGGTGCCGATCATCATCGTCGCGGTGGGCGTGTTCTTCGTATTCACGCAGATGGGTTATGTGAACACGCTCGGCGGACTCATCATCGCGGATACGATGCTCGGATTGCCTTATGTGCTGATTTCCGTCGGCGCGGACTTGCGCACGTTCGACCGCACGCAGGAGATGGTCGCGCGCAGTCTCGGCATGAACCGCTTTCACGCATTCATGGCGGTGACGCTGCCGCAGATCAAGGCCAGCGTGATTTCCGGCGCGGTGTTCGTGTTCATTCAGGCGCTCGATGAAACCGTCGTTGCGCTGTTCATTTCCGGCGGCAATAATCAGACGCTCACGCGCCGCATGTTCGTCACGTTGCGCGATGAAATCGATCCGACCATCGCCGCCATCAGCACGATGCTGACGGCGCTGACCTTGTGCCTCGTGATGATCGTCGTCGTGAGCAGGCGTTCATCGCCGGCCGCGCGGGCCTGACGCTTTCACTACGGAAAAACATGCGACATCTACAGCAGTTTTATATCGACGGCGAATGGGTCGAGCCTTTCGGCAGCACGCGTTTGGCTGTCATCGATCCATCGACGGAAGAAGCTATCGGCGAAGTCGCCCTCGGCGATGCACGCGATGTGGACCGCGCGGTGGCCGCGGCGCGGCGTGCATTCGTATCGTTCTCGCAGACGCGTGTGGAAGAGCGCGTCGCGTTGCTCAAGGGCATGCTCGAAGCGTATCTCGCGCGTTACGACGAGATGGCCGATGTCATCTCGCGCGAGATTGGCGCGCCGACGAAGCTCGCGCATGCATGGCAAGCCGCGCTCGGCAGGCGGCATATCGAGGAGACGCTGCGCACGGTCGAGCACTTTGCGTGGCAGCGCAGGAAGGGCACGACGCTCGTCAATCACGAACCGGTGGGCGTGGCCGCGCTCATCACGCCGTGGAACTGGCCGATCAATCAGATCGTGTGCAAGGTCGCGCCGGCGCTTGCGGCGGGGTGCACGGTGGTGCTGAAGCCGAGCGAGGTATCGCCGATGAATGCGGTGCTGTTCGCCGAGATCATGGATGCGGCGGGTGTGCCCAAAGGCGTGTTCAATCTCGTGAACGGCGATGGACCGACCGTCGGCGCGGCATTGAGCGCCCATCCGGATGTCGATATGGTTTCGTTCACCGGATCGACGCGCGCGGGCATCGAGATCGCCAAACTCGCCGCGCCGACCGTGAAGCGCGTGCATCAGGAACTGGGCGGCAAGTCGGCGAACATTCTTCTCGAAGATGTCGATCTCGAAGCCGCCGTGACCGCGGGCGTGAACTCGTGCTTCAGCAACAGCGGTCAGTCGTGCAATGCGCCGACCCGCATGCTGGTGCCTGCATCGCGGCATGACGAGGCTGTCGAGATCGCGTTGCGCGCGGCTCGCAGGCATCGGGTGGGACCGGCCGGCGATCCGGCGACGACGATGGGCCCCGTGGTCAGCGAGGTCCAGTTCGGGCGCGTGCAGCGGCTGATCGATATCGGCATCGAAGAGGGTGCTTCGCTGGTGACGGGCGGCTCAGGACGTCCTGATGGACTCGAACGCGGTTACTACGTGAAGCCGACGGTGTTCGCGAACGTGAATCCGTCGATGACGATCGCGCGCGAGGAAATCTTCGGCCCGGTGCTCGCGATCATGCCGTATCGCGATGAGGAAGAAGCGATCGCCATTGCCAACGACACGCCTTATGGATTGGCGGCTTATGTGCAGTCGAAGGATCAGGAACGCGCGCGGCGTGTGGCGATGAAAATGCGCGCGGGCAGCGTCTATGTCAATTATCCGGCGTGGGATCCGGGCTCGCCGTTCGGTGGCTACAAGCAGTCGGGGAATGGGCGTGAATATGGGGAGTGGGGGCTGGAGGCGTTTCTTGAGGTGAAGGGGATTGTGGGTTATGGCGAGTAGTTGAACGTGCGCGTGGCCGGTTCGCGACTGTCGCGCGCCGCGCCACGCAACACATCCGCCACCCGTTCCGCGATCATGATCGTCGGCACATTCGTGTTCGCGCACGGAATCGACGGCATCAGCGATGCATCGCACACGTACAGACCTTCGACGCCATAGACCGCGCCGCGCGCATCGGTGACGGCCAACGGATCGTTCGATGCCCCCATGCGGCACGTCCCCGACGGATGCCAGGTGCCGCCCACCGAACGCTTCACGAACGCCGTCATCGCGTGATCGTCTTCGAGCAGTTCGTCGATGGTCACGCCCTGCGTCACGACATGCTCGATCAACGGGCCGCGCAACGGTCCGGCGATATCGAGCAGCGCGCTCAACGCGCCGCGCTGCACCGCGTTCCATGTGCCCGGAACAGCCACCGCCGCCACGCGTGGCGAATAACTCGACGGAAAGATCGCATCGCGATGCGCGTTCATCGATGACGATGACAAAACGGAAGCGCCGAAGCGCAACGCAAGCTTGAGCCGTTCGAGATCGCGCGTATCGGAGAGCATGGCGAAATCGACATCGGGTTCATCGAACCCACTCGCCGATGCAAGCGTCACGCGCCCACGCGAATACGACTTGTTAACCCAGAAGAAGATCGTGCCCAGTCGATATCCGACCGAATGCCAGCCTGAGCGCGACAGGATCGCGCCATGCATGTCGCCTCGAACGGTATTCGGCAAGCCGGAAGAGAAGCGCACGATCGCCTGCTCGTGATGTTCGTCCGGAAACGGCGTGCGCGCGGCGCGCGGCAGATACGCGGACACGGCAATCGACGGATGCTCCATCAGATTGCGCCCGACACCCTGACGATCCACAAGCACGTCGATGCCGAGCGAGGCGAGTTCATCGGCGGGACCGATGCCGCTTCGCATCAGCAGTGCAGGACTATGAATCGCACCCGCCGAGACGATCACGCGATGCGCCTTCAGTTCTTCACGCGTGCCGTCGGCGTGCACGATGCGCGCGCCGGTCGCACGCTTGTCGTCGAACAGAATGCGCTCGACGACTTCGCCTGTGCGTATCGTGAGGTTGCCGCGTGCGCGCGCGGCATCGTCGAGATAACAGACGGAAGTCGGAATGCGTTCTCCCTTCGCACTGACCGCGATCGAACCGATGAACGCGCCGTCTTGCCACGGCCCATTCTGATCGTCATGCAATGGATGACCGCTTTCGGCAAGCGAGCCGAGCACAGCGCGCACGAACGGCGATATGCGCGGCCACGGCGTTCGCTGGATACGCACGGGGCCATCGCTGCCGTGCAACGCGCCGCTGAAATCGCAATCCGTTTCGAGCGCGCGAAAGTAGGGCAGACACGTTTGCCAGTTCCAGCCCGACGCGCCGAGCGCTTCCCATTCGTCGTAATCGGCGGGCGCGCCGCGATTGGCCATCAGCGCGTTGATGGCCGAGCCGCCGCCCAGAAGACGCGCCTGTTCGTAGCGTCGCGTGGCGGCGCTGCGGCTCATGCGCGCTTTCAATGTTTGCCAGATATTGCGCGTGTCGAGATACGCGCGGCCCGGATAACGGCTGCGAATGGCATCGGGCATCGTGTGCGCGGAGATATCGCGGCCCGCTTCGACGAGACATACCTTCGCGTGCGCATCTTCGGAAAGGCGCGCGGCCAGCACGCAACCAGCCGAGCCGCCGCCCAAAATCAGATAGTCGAACACGTGCGGTACTTAAAACCGCGCTATTGCATGAACTTGAGCCAGCGCGCCTTCGCCTGAATGCCCGGCTCCGATGCCCACCAGTCCTCCGACAGCAGCGCCTGCTTCGCCGCATTGGCCGGCGCGCTCGGCAATTCGGCCGCGCGTTTGTCGGTGATCTTGCCGGTCTTGAACGCGGCCGGATTGCCAGGGCCGTAGTCGATATACAGCGGCAGATTCGCCTGCAATTCCGGCGACAGGGCCGCGTTCAGGAAGCGCACGGCATCGTTCAGATTCGGCGCGTTCTTCAGGATGCAAAGCTGCGTGTTCTGCAGAATGCCGTCGTTGAACGTGAAGGCGACGTCCGGATCATCCTTCATCACGGCGCTTGCGCGGCCATTCCAGATCATCGTCATATCGACTTCGCCGTCGTGCAGCAATTGCGCGGACTGTCCGCCCGAGGTCCACCATACGGTGATGTTCGGCTTGATCTCTTCGAGCTTTTTGAACGCGCGGTCCACGTCGAGCGGATAGAGCTTGTCGCGCGGCACGCCATCGGCGAGCAGCGCGGCTTCGAGCACGGTCATCGGATCGTTGCGTAGCGCTCGCGTGCCGGGGAAGTTCTTCACGTCCCAGAAGTCCTTCCAGCTTTGCGGCACCTTCTTGAGCGTCTTCTTGTTATAGCCGATGACAGTCGAATAGAACTCGTACGCCACCGAATACGGCGTGCGGTATTTCTCCGGGACCGTCGCCGCGTTGGGAATCTTCGAGAAATCGAGCTTTTCCAGCAGGCCTTCGCGTCCGCCGCGCAGGCAGTTGGAGGGCGGCGTATCGACGACATCCCAGATCGGCTTGCCGGTCGCGCCTTGCGCCTTGATCTGCGGCCACGCGTCGGGAATGCTGTCCTGATTGATCGTGATGCCGAGCTGTTTCGCGGCGGGGTCGAGAATGGCTTTGGTCTGCGCTTCCTGATACGCGCCGCCTTGCGATACGAACGTGATCTTGCCCGCCGCGAACGCGGGGGCCGCGCTTGCGATGGAGAGCAGCAAAGTCATGGCGAGCGGGCGAACGGCGAAGTGCGGACAGCGGAACCTTGCAATGTTCATCACGGCGTTTTCCTCGACACGGTTGAAGCGGATGTCTTGCGGATCGCGCGGTTCCGCCTGGCTTTGACCGGAAGCGGGGACGGCGCGTGGATGACTAAAAATATATTGAGTCAAATACGCGGGGGCAACGCCGGAATTGTTGGAGTGACCATGACCTGATGTTATGTCAGTGCAATGGCCACGTTCTGTCGCGGGTTCAGAAGATCACATAGACCTTGCGCATGGTTTCGTCGACTTCCCATGTGCCTTCGGTATTTGCCGCGAAGAAGAGGGTATCGCCGCCGGTGAAGTGAATCGTGTCTTCACCGTCGGGGGTGAAGCGGCCGTTTCCCGCCAGAAAGTGCATCACTTCCGCCTGCTTGACCGAACGGCGATACGTGCCGGGTGTGCATTCGAATATGCCGGTATCGATGGCTTCGCTGCCTGGAATGACTTTTTGTACGCCGGAGATTTTGATTTCCTGTGCGCCAGGAAGGCCCGCTGTGCCCCAGTTTTCTAATCCCTCAATCGCAATGCTCTGTCTGATCTGTTGAACTTTCATTGGTTCTTCCTTTGATGGTTTGGGATTTTTTGCCGGATCCCGTAATCGTGTTGGTTTATTAGCACTGCCCCTGTGCGGGGCGGCAGTCACTTTCTTTGCTGCTGCAAAGAAAGTAACCAAAGAAACAGCTATCCCCAGCCTAAGCACTTCACGCCGGCCGCGGCACAGACGATTGGCTGAATGGCCCGGCAGTAGCGAGTGCCCCCGCAAGCAGACAAAGACTTGGACCGCGCACGGTCCGACACATCGCACCACAGAACAAACTGGTTCAGCACCAAATAGCTCCGGCCCGCTACGCGGCCGATGGGTCAATCGGGTGCGCGTGCGCTTCTTCCTCGACGGTTTCCCTTGCATACCCAACGGCAGCGCGAAGCGCTGTGCCGAAGCTCTTTCGTGCTGAACCAGCGCCCTCAAACAACTAGCTTGTCAGACCGTGCGCGATCCAAGCCCGATTGGGCCTACGAGGGCGACACTTAGGCGAGTGCCATCGGTGGCTGGCAAGCATGGTCAAACTGCGTGTGACCGCGGGCGATGAGAAGCTGCTTTCTTTGGTTACTTTCTTTGCAGCAGCAAAGAAAGTGACCCCCGCCCCGGGGAGGGGCAGTGCTAATAGACCGACGCGAATACGGGATCCGGCGAAAACAAACTCCGCAACATCTCTAATCCGATTGAATACGCTGTTCGATCCTGCCGAGCCGGACGACAGTCACTCCCGGACGTAATTGCCGCAATGAGGGCATGACGAGCATGCAATCGTCATAGGGCGTCTCGACGGCAGTCCCATCCGACCACCCGATCACACTACCCGCTTGGGGAAACACTTCGAGCCCGGTGTACTCACCCGCGAACCGAAAGTCCATGCTCTTCGCGACAACGGCTTCCGTCACCCGCACGACGAGCATTTCCCGCGGCGATGCCTGAATCCACCCCGCAGGCAAATCATCCTCATCGACGACACCGGATAGCAGAAGAAACCGCGCGGTCACGTCCCGCGCCACGGTCGCGGCGCCCGCTTCCCAGTGCTGTCCACATTCGATGAGCAATGCATTCCTGCTGCTCGACGGATCGCCGAAGCCTTCGTAATCGCGCATGCGCCGTCCTTCGGGATGGCCTTCATCGCAGATGACGGTCGCGGGCGTGCCGAGCCGCGCCGACAATTCGATGCCTTTATCAAGCGGCCCCGCGACGATCAGCGGCTTGCTCTTCTCATGCATCGAATGAAGATCGAGCAGCAGATCGACAGTATCGATCACAGGCCGCATCGCGCGGGCGCGGCGCAGTTCGCTCGAATCGCGCGAGGCGTCGTCGAGCGCTTGCGCAGTCCATACGCGATTGAAATCCTGATCGACGAAACGCGATGCATCCGGCTTGCCCGCATCGAAGCGCGCGTATGCATCGACGTTCGCGAAGGCCAGCGTGAGCTTGCCGCGACGCGGCCTCAGGCCAGCGCGCAGCAATGCATCGACGACGATCGCGCCACACACTTCGTTGCCGTGCGTGAGCGCGTTGATCATCACATGCGGACCGTCGATGCCCGAGTCGAACGTATGCACATACGGCACACCCGCGTTGCCCGATGCATGCGCGCCGATATCGGGGAACGTGATCTCGATCGGATAGGCGTTCATTCGAGTCCGCCCTGGCAGAGATATTTGATCGACAGATAATCGTCCAGGCCGTACTTCGAGCCTTCGCGTCCATAGCCCGATTCCTTCACGCCGCCGAACGGCGCGGCTTCGCTCGAAATCGCGCCTTCGTTGATGCCGACGAGTCCCGCTTCGAGCAGACGCGACACGCGATCGATGCGCTTCAGGTTCTGGCTGTAGAAATAGGCGGCGAGGCCGAACGGCGTATCGTTCGCGACGCGGATGGCTTCGGCTTCGTCGTCGAAACTAAAGAGCGGTACGACCGGGCCGAAGGTTTCCTCGCAGCTCAATTGCATGTCGGATGTGGCGCCCGTGAGCACGGTCGGCGCGTAATAGTTCGGGCCGAGTTCGGCGAGACGCTTGCCGCCCGTGAGCGCGCGTGCGCCGCGTTCGACTGCGTCGCTGACGTGACGTTCGATCTTCTCGACCGCGCGCGCGTTGATCATCGGGCCGATCTGCGCGTCAGGGTCCGTCGCGGGCGCGACTTTCAATGCAGCGACGCGCTTCGCCAGCAGATCGGCGAACTTGTCGTACACGGACGACTGCACATACACGCGATTCGGGCACACGCAGGTCTGTCCGCCATTGCGGAACTTCGATGCCATCAATCCCGCGACGGCGGCGTCGAGATCGGCGTCGTCGAATACGATGAAAGGCGCATTGCCGCCGAGTTCCAGCGACAGCTTCTTCAACGTGCCCGCCGATTCGCGTGCGAGGTACTTGCCCACCGGCGTCGAGCCCGTGAAGGTGATCTTGCGCACGCGGCCATCTTCGAGCCAGTCGCCGACGGCTTGCTGCGCGTTCTCGCGCGATGCGCCGATCAGATTCAACGCACCCGCCGGCACGCCCGCTTCATGCGCGAGCAGCACGAGTGCGAGCGCGGTGAGCGGCGTATCTTCGGCAGGCTTGCCGACGACCGTGCAACCCGCCGCGAGCGCAGGCGCGATCTTGCGCGCGATCATCGCGAGCGGGAAATTCCACGGCGTGATCGCCGCGACGATGCCAACCGGCTCCTTCACCGCGCTCATGCGCTTGCCGCGCTGCTGCTGCGGAATGATGTCGCCGTAGATGCGCGTGGCTTCGTCCGCGAACCATGCGACATACGACGCGCCGTACATCACTTCGCCGCGACCTTCCGCGAACGGCTTGCCCTGTTCGAGCGAGATCAGACGCCCGAGCGCATCCGCGTTTTCGACGATCAACGCATGCCAGCGATGCAACACGGCCGCGCGATCTTTCGGCAGCGTATCGCGCCACGCGGGAAAGGCGCGCGCGGCGGCATCGGTGGCTGCGCGGGCGTCGGCGGGGCCGCTGTCGGCCACTTGCGCGATGACATCGCCCGTCGCGGGATCGGTGACGGCGAAGCGCTTGCCGCTCGCGGCGGGAACCCATTTGCCGTCGATGAAATTGTCGGCGCGAATCAGATCGCTCAACTCGTATCGTTGCGTCATGATGGTCTCCGGAATGTTCAGCCGAGCAGGCGCGCAATGGCCGTGCCGACTTCCGTCGTGTTCGCGCGGCCGCCCAGATCGCCGGTATGCGGGCCTTGCTTCAGCACGGTTTCGATGGCGGAAAGCATCGCGTCGTGCGCGTCGCGTTCGCCGAGGAATTCGAGCATCATCGCCGCCGACCAGATCATCGCGACCGGATTGGCGATGTTCCTGCCCGCGATATCCGGCGCGGAACCATGCACCGGCTCGAACAGCGACGGGAAGTTGCGCTCCGGATTCATGTTGGCCGAAGGCGCAATGCCGATCGTGCCCGTGCATGCCGGGCCGAGGTCCGAAAGAATGTCGCCGAAGAGGTTCGTCGCGACGACCACATCGAAGCGATCCGGGCTCAGGACGAAGCGCGCGCACAGAATGTCGATGTGCTGCTTGTCCCATTTGATCTCGGGATACTGCGCGGCGATTTCGGCGGCGCGCGAATCCCACCACGGCATGCTGATCGAAATGCCGTTGCTCTTGGTGGCGACCGTCAGTTTCTTCTCGCGCTTTTGCGCGAGATCGAACGCGAACTTCAATACGCGTTCAGCGCCCTTTCTCGTGAAGATCGATGTCTGCGAGACGAACTCGCGTTCCGTGCCTTCGAACATCGTGCCGCCGACGGACGAATACTCGCCCTCGGTGTTTTCGCGCACGATCATGAAGTCGATGTCGCCCGCCTTGCGGTTCGCGAGCGGCGAGGGCACGCCGTCGAAAAGACGCGCGGGACGCAGGTTGATGTACTGATCGAACTCGCGGCGAAACTTGAGAAGCGAACCCCACAGCGAGATGTGATCCGGCACGGTGTCAGGCCAGCCGACCGCGCCGAACAGAATCGCATCGGCGTCTTGCAGTTGCGCCTTCCAGTCGTCGGGCATCATCTGGCCGTGCTGCGCGTAGTAATCGCAACTCGCCCACTCGATATGCCGGTACTCCAGTTCGATATTGAAGCGCTTGCTCACGGCATCGAGCGCGCGCAATGCTTCGGGCATCACTTCCTTGCCGATGCCGTCGCCCGGAATCACGGCAATACGATATTTGCTGGACATGTGCAACTCCGCGTGAAGATGATCGACGATAAAAAGCACGCACGTGCAAAACGCGCGTGCGTGCATTCGTTCATGAGAAGAATGAGGCGCGCGCCTCAGTGATGATGCTGCGAGAAGAGCGTTTCGAGCGGATAGTGCGTTTTCACGAACGCCGTCTTGATGATGACATAGCTGAAGTACTTTTCGATGCCGATGCCACGCTCCAGCAGCCCTTCGATGATGCTCTGGTAATGGCTCACGCTGCGCGTGACGAACTTGAGCAGATAGTCGTAGCCGCCGCTCGCGAGATGACATTCGACTATCTCGTCGACATCTTTCACGGCATTCACGAAGTTGATGAAGTCTTCGCGGCGATGATCCGCGAGCGTGACTTCGGTGAAGACCACCTGCACGTCGCCGAGCTTCTCTAATTGAATCTGCGCACCGTAGCCGACGATGAAACCCGCCTTCTCCAGCCGCTTCACACGAATCAGGCAAGGGCTGGGCGACAGACCGACCGCATCGGCGAGCTCCACGTTCGTGATGCGCCCGCGCTTCTGCAATTGCGAGAGGATACGCAGATCGATTCGGTCCAGCTTGCTGTCGGTGCTCATCGCGGCGGGTTCGGTCTCGCATGTCGGCGGTCGGTCGATGTTATCACGCAGCCGCGCGGGAGCTGAAGCCCGATCCGCCCTTCAGGGCGTCGCGTACTTCGCTCTGCGCGAGCACGTCGTCGAGCGTTTTCGTGAGGCGCTCGAACAGCATGTCGAAGTTCGCCTGCGTGTAGCACAGCGCCGGCGCGAAGCCGAGAATGTTGTCGCCGAACGCGCGAAACACGAGGCCGTTGCCATAGGCCGCCGCAGCGATGCGATCCGGCAGCTTGAGCGATGCATCGAAGCCGCGCTTGCTTTGCTTGTCGGCGACGAGTTCGAGCGCGCCGAGCAAACCGCGATGACGCGAATCGCCGACGAGCGGATGATCGAGCAATGCGTCGAGCCCTTGCGCGAAACGCGGCGCCTGCGCCTGGCCGTTCGCGAGCAGGCCGCCTTCATGGTAGAGCCGCATCACTTCGAGTCCGATGGCCGCGCTCACCGGATGCGCCGAATACGTGTGGCCATGACCGATGACCGCGGACGCATCGGCGCCATCGGCGATGCCGCGATAGACCGCATCGGACATGAGGACCGCGCCCATCGGCGCATAGCCTGCGGTCAAGCCCTTCGCGACCGTCATCAGGTCCGGCTCGACGCCTTCGCCTTCGCACGCGAAGAGCGGACCCGTGCGGCCGAAACCGGTGATCACTTCATCGGCGACGAAGAGGATATCGAGCTTGCGGCACGCATCGCGCATCGCCTTAAGCCAGCCGGCCGGCGGCACGATCACGCCGCCCGAGCCTTGAATCGGCTCGCAGAAGAATGCCGCGACGTTGTCCGCGCCGAGCTCCGCGACCTTCGCTTCGAGCGCCTGCACCGATGCCGCGATGAGCGCGGCATCGTCGGCGTAATCGTTGCGATACGCATACGGCGAAGGAATGTGATGCTGCGTCGCGAGCGGCAGATCGAAGTTGCGATGGAACGCGGGCAAGGCGGTCAGTCCCGCGCCGATCGACGACGAACCGTGATAACCGCGTTGCAGCGCGATGCAATGCTTCTTCGACGGACGGCCCGTCGCGTTGTAGTAGTGCGTGATGAAGCGCAGCGCGGAATCGACGGCGTCCGAACCGCCGAGCGTGAAGTACACGTGTTGCAGCGAAGCGGGCGCGAGCTCGACGAGCTTCGCGGCCAGTTCGATCGCGGGTTCGGAGCCGAAGTGGAAATAGCTCGTGGCGTAGGGCAGTTTCGTCATCTGCTTCGCAGCGGCCTCGACGATGCTCGCGTGCCCATAACCCGTGTTCACGCACCACAGGCCGGAGAACGCGTCGAGCAGCTGTTTGCCTTCGATATCGCGCAGGAACACGCCATCGGCGGAATCGAGCACGGTGACGCCGCGTGCCTCATGCGCGCGATAGCTGACGACGGGATGAATCAGATGTTGACGGTCGGACTCGACAAGCGACTTGATCGGCATGATGCGGCTCTCTCTTCGCGAAGGGGCGGAATGGCTTTTGACCGTTTCATACTATCGGCAGAGCGGCATCGCGCGCATCGCCAAAAAAATCGCCAAAAAGTGAATTCGCGGTTTTTTTCGGGGGGCGCGCAGCATTTTGTGCTGCGCGCCCCGGAGGACGGGTTCAGTAGCCGCGCGTGCGGTCGATCGCGCCGATCATGCGTTCTCCCGCGCGATGGCGGCGCAGGTTCTCCAGCACCACATCGACGGCGGTTTCCGGCCGCGTCGCGCTCGCGATATGCGGCGTCAGGCGCACGCGCGGATGCGTCCAGAACGGATGCGTCGGCGGTAACGGCTCGGGATCGGTGACGTCGAGAATCGCGGCATGGAGATGGCCGCTGTCGAGCGCGTCGAGCAGATCCTGCTGAATCACTTGCGGGCCGCGCCCCACGTTGATGAACGATGCGCCTTTGGGCAGCGTCTCGAACACGTGTTTGCCGATGAGGCCGCGCGTCGCGTCCGTGAGCGGCAGCAGGCACACGAGGATATCGGTGCGGGCGAGGAACGTATCGAGCGATTCGACCCCCGCATGACATTCGACGCCTTCGATCTCGTGCGGCGAACGGCTCCAGCCGGCGCAATCGAAGCCGAAGAGATGCAGCATTTTCAGCACCGCCGTGCCGAGCATACCGAGCCCGAGCACGCCGACGCGCCGCGTCGAGGCAGCGCGCACGGGCATCTCGCGCCAGACGCGCTCGCGTTGCTGCGCGGCGTAATCGAAGAGATCGCGATGAATGGTGAGCACCGCCTGCGTCACGTATTCGACCATGCCTTCGACGATGCCCGGCTCGGTCATCCGCACGACCTCGACATGCGGCGGCACGCCCGACAGATCGAACTGGTCGATGCCCGCGCCCACGGAGAAGATCACTTCGAGATTGGGGAATGTCTGCATGACGTCGGCGGGCGGCTGCCATGCGGCGAGATAGCGCACGGCGGCGGGATCGCCGATGTCGGGCCACACGCGGAACGTCACGTCCGGCGCTTTTTGCGCGAAGTGCTGCGCCCATTGGCGGCCGCGTTCGGGATCGGCTTTATAGAGGATCGTCATGGGTATCAGCCCAGCGCCTGATTGATGATCGCGAATTGCGCGACGGATGCATCGTGCGGCGGCGTGCCGTTGCGCGCCATCTTGATGACCGTATCCACACGTTTGAGCCCGATGCCTTCGAGCCAGTCCGACAGACCGCTTTCATCCGGCGTATCGATGCGCGTGAACGTGCCTTCGCGCGACGCGAGCGTATGGGCGATGAGCGCCTGCGCGCGGCGCTGGTGCTGCCGATCGGCGGTGACGGCAACCACCGGTCCGATCGCGTGACCGCGCCCGAACTCGCGGATGAGCGAGAAGCCGATCACTTCGCCATCGCGTTCGAGCACGACGCCTTGGGCCACTTTCAACAGCGCGGGCAGCAGCGCGCTTCGGTCGAGTCCGTTTGCGCGTGAAGCGAGATCGATGAGCGCTTGCGTATCGCCCGGTTCGATTGCGCGCAGCCGTTCGCCTTGCGTCAATTCGATTGCGGGTACAGCGAAATCGGCGGATTGATGCTGATGGATCGCGCCGATGCGTTTGAACCCGAGCTTCGCGTAAAGCGGCTCGCCCGCGGGCGTCGCGTGCAGCACGGTGATGCGCTTGCCGAGCGCTTCGAGCAGCAGTTCCATCAGCTTGCGGCCGATGCCTTTGCCCTGACAGTCGGGCGCGACGATCACCATGCCGAGCGATCCGCCGTCGTCGCCGTATGTCCAGAAGAGCGCGGTGCCGACCACGCGTTCGCCGTCCTGCGCGATGAAACCCGCGCCGGCGTCGAGCACGAAGCGCCAGTCATCGGCGCGATGCGGCCATTTGACTTCGACCGAGAGCGCATGCGCCGCGGCGATGTCATTGGCGGTGAAGGGGCGATAGAGAAGAGCGGATGTTTCGGCGGCGGACACGGCATGCTCCACATGAGAGGATGCCCGCCACTTTGACACGCGGCTCCGGCGCGCGGATAGGACGATCCTGTTGCGTCAGGCGCTCGTTGCGCGCCCGCGCATCCCGAGCCATGCGAGCCCGGCCGCGCCGAGTCCCAGCGCCGCCACCGCGATCCATAACGCGATGGAAAAGGAGCCGGTGTGCGCGGCGATCGGCGCCGCGACGAGCGGCCCGGCGATCTGTCCCACTCCGTACGCGGCGGTCGCGTATCCCATCAGACCGGCGGCGGCTTCACCGCGCAATCGGCGCGCCTCGCGCATCGCGAACAAGGTGATCGCGGTGAACGGCAAGCCCAGCAGCGCGCTGCCGATACCGAAGCCGAGCGCGCTCGGAAACACGATGCCCAGCAAGATGCCGAGCGCCTGGATCACATAGCACGCCGCCGACAAGAACCGGTTGTCCCACGACAGCGGCAGCCGTGCGGCGATCAGCGCACCTGCGATCAACGCCAGTCCGAACGCCGGCCAGAACAGGTCGGGCCACGGCGAGCCCGGCAACGCCTGTCGCGCGATGACGGGAAGAAACGTCGCGGTGATGATGTAGCCGAAGCCCGCGAGACTGTAGAGGCCGACGAGCCCGATCGAATCGGCGCGCGCCGCTGCGGGCGCTGCGCGCTCGGGCACATGTGCGCGACCACGCGTCGATGGCGTCTGATGGGCGAGCGTCTTCCACACGATGGCGCCCGCCACACCCGACGCGATCGCGAATCCGATCCATACCGAAGGCGCTGGCACGCCGAGCGCCGCGGCCGCCGCGCCGAGCAAACCGGTCGCCACGATGCCGACGCCCGGCCCCGCGTAGATCACGCCGCCGAGGCCGTGCGCGTCGAGTTCGGCGAGCCGCCGCAAGCCCCATTGCGACGCGAACACGAAGGCCCACGCGCTGACCACGCCCGCCGCGAAGCGGATCGCGGCCCACAGCCAGAAGAGATGGACGACGCCCATCGCGAGCGTCAGCACGATCGTCCACGCGAGCGCGAGGCGCACCATGCGCGCGTGATCGATGCGGATCGCCGCGCACGACAACGCGCCGATCAAGTAGCCCGCGTAATTCGCCGATGCGAGCCAGCCGCCGTGGCGGATATCGAGCGCGCCGCTTTTCAGCATCAGCGGAAGCAGCGGCGTGAAGGCGAATCGTCCGACGCCGAGCGCCACCGCGAGCACGACGGCGCACGCCAGCGCGGCATTTCGCGCGTGATGGGCGGGCAGCGACGAAGCTTGAGCGGGCGAGGCCATGAGTCGATCAGCGTAGCGGTAATGAACACATCCTAACTTGACCGATGCATCTTGAAAAATGAATAATCGAGATGTAATGAATCTTCTGGAAAGATCATGGATCTATCGGCATTGACCATTTTTCGGGCTGTCGTGCGCGAGAACGGCGTGACGCGGGCGGCGGCAAAACTCAATCGCGTGCAGTCGAACGTGACGACGCGCATTCGTCAGCTTGAAGAGACGCTCGGCACGGACCTTTTCATTCGCGATGGCCGGCGGCTCGTGCTGACGCCGGCCGGCGAGACCTTGCTGCCCTACGCGGAACGGCTGCTCGCGCTCGCCGAGGAAGCGCGTCACGCGGTCAGCGAGAATCGTCCGCAGGGGCGTCTGCGGCTCGGGACGATGGAAAGCACGGCCGCGAGCCGTTTGCCACGCGTGCTCGCGACTTACCATCAGCGCTGGCCGCAGGTGACGCTCGAACTGGCGACGGGCGTGACACGCGCGCTCATCGAAAGCGTGCGGACGTTCGAAGTGGACGCGGCGGTGATGGCGCGTCCGATCGAGCCCGACACGCTTCCCGCCGAGCAGTTCGAGTTCGTGCCGGTGTTCGAGGAAGAGCTGGCGCTGGTCACGCCGCGCGGACAGCATCCGGCGACGACGGCGCGCGACGCGGCGGGTCTGACGCTGGTGGCGTTCGAGCGCGGCTGCGCTTACCGCTCATACGCGATGCGCTGGTACGAGCAGCAGGGCATCCGACCGGCGCGGGTGCTGGAGCTGGGTTCGTATCACGCGATCGTCGCGTGTGTGGCGGCGGGGGCGGGCGTCGCGGTGGCGCCGCGTTCGGTGCTCGAACTCGCGCGGCTGGATGGCGAAGTGGATCTGCATCCGATGGGCGAACTCGGCCGCGTGGATACGCTGCTCGTGTGGCGCAAAGGGCACTTCTCGGCGGCGCTCAACGCGATGCGCGATCTGCTGGTGAGCGGGTCGAGTTGAGTTCGCACATAATCGATATCAACGATTCGAACCTGACGCGAGGCCGATCCATGCAACTGCAAACGGGTAACCTGTTCGGCGTCGAAGCAAAGCGCGGCGTCGAAGAGCGGATCGACATGCTCGTCACGGGGCAGCGCCTGAACGTGGAGCGGATCGTGTCGATGGGCCACGCGAGTCCGGAAGGCTTCTGGTACGACGACTCGCGCGCCGAATGGGTCGTGCTGCTGTCGGGCGCGGCCACGCTCGAGTTCGAAGAGAACTCGACGCGGCACGACATGCGTCCGGGCGACTACGTGCTGATCGAGCCGCATTGCCGGCATCGCGTCGCGTGGACGGATGCCGGCGAGCAGACCGTCTGGCTCGCGATCTATTTCGAACGATGAAGGCGCGTCGAGCGGCACGCGACCCGCTCAAAGCAGACGAGGGTCCTGCGTCGCAGGTTGCGGCGCTATCTGCAACGGCACCGGGATGTGCAGCTCCTTCAGGAGCGCGGCAGCGCCGGGCCACGACGCCGGCAGCGTCGGCAATCCGGGAAGCGTGTTGCCGCCGCCGGGCAGGGTCACATGGGCGATGCCGCCGCGTACGGCGGACATCGCATCGCGATCGATGGTATCGGCGCGGGGCAGATCGGTGATGGTCAGAGTGGTCATGGCTGGTCTCCTGGCAAAAGTGAAGTGAATGACGACATGCAAATCGCCACTCATTCATTTGCACGCGCCATGCCAACGAGTGCGAAAGTCCCTGTCTATAAGCGTTGAGCGAAGTTATGCGAGCGCGCACGCGTGTCACGCGACGGATCGCGAGCGACAGTTCGATTGCCCGATGTCGGCGAAAGACAGACATTCGCCCGTCAGTTCATGTGCTGAACCCACTGACTTCGCCAGGCCGGTGCTTCGAATGGACTCGAAAAGTATTGGGTTTCGTGAATCACCTTGCCGTCGCGGAATTCCATGATGCTGACCGTAAAGGCCGCCTGTCCCTGATACGAGATCATGTATTCCGTGATCCAGAGATTGCCTTCTCCCTGAATCCGTTTGACATCGAAACCGGATGGCTTGTCCGGATGATGTCCCCGCAACGCCTGCAAGTTTGCCCGTCCGCGTATGCGTTCGCCTGATTGGGGATAATCGCAGATGGCATCGTCATCGTAGATGTCGTGCTCGGCGTCGAGATCGCCGTTCGCCGACGCGAGCCAGTGCGCATTCAGCGCTTCTCGAATCTGTTCTTCACTCATGGAGTGACTCCGTATTTCTTCACGACGCATTCGCGAACATTCGATACCCGAACCAGTCTATGCGCCGATTCGAGCACGCGCAACGCAAGCGGCCCGATGTTCTCGAATGCGGATATAGTGCCTCGTGATGCGCGAATGTTCAGTGTGGCAAATCAAGCTCAGCGAGGAGTAACGAAGCTCATGATCAAGCTCGGGGTGCTCGGCGTCGGCGATCTGACCGAGAAGATGATTCGAGGATTACATCGCAGCGGCAGCGACGCGACGTTTCTTCTTTCGCCCAGAAGCCGCGCAAGGGCGGAGAGTCTCGCGAACGATATCGGCTGCACGTTGATGCGCGATAACCAGCAAGTCGCGGATGCCGCTGATGTCGTCCTCATCGGCGTTCGTCCGGGACAACTCGGCGAGCTTGCGCAGGAAATCAGCTTGAAGCCCGGCATTCCGCTCATTTCCGTTGTCAGTGGCGTGCCGGTCGGCGATTTGCAGCGCATGTTCGGCGCAAGGGAATGCACGCGCGCCATGTTGTCTCTCGCTGCCGAGATCAACCGCTCGACGGTCGCCGTCTATCCCGCCGATTCAGCGATGGCGCCGTTGCTCACCGCGCTGGGCAATCCGGTGCTGCTCGCAACGGAACGCGAATTCGAACTCGCCACCGTCGGCGCGTGCATGAACGGATGGTTTTATTTCCTGCTTCACGACCTCCAGCAATGGTTCGTTCAGAAGGGCTTCGCACCCGACGACGCGAGACAACTCGTGCTCAGCGGCGTCGAAGACTGCGTGGCTTACTCGCGATATAAAGCTTCGTCGGGCATCGGCGAAATCGGTTCATCCATCGCGACGCCGGGCACCTATACGGCACAAGGTCTGGATGTGCTGGAAAGGCTCGGCGGCAACGCGGCGTGGAAAGCCGCATGCGAGCATGTGTTCGAGCAACTGACCGCGAAGGAACACGATCATTCAGACTCGAACTCGAAGTCGCGCCGCGAGTAGAAGCGCTGGAGTTCGTGCTTCTTCGGCCGCACGCCCGTAAAGACTTCGACGTACTCCGGAATGCGCATCATGCGGACGGCCATGTCTTCGTGAGGCTTCGTCGACACATAGCCGGCCTGCGTGAAATACGCGACGCGCGCGCGGACATCGGCGGCGCGCGGCTCATAGTCGAATCGCTCGAATAGCGCAGTCAGCGCCTCGATGCGCTGCGCGTCGTCCTGAGCCATGTGTTCCGCGATATCCGGCGATTGCTGCGCCCAATTGCGGATCGCGGCCTCGAAGCGCGAGTCGAAGATCGTGTCGTCGAACCAGCAATCGAACACGTTCAGCATCGCTTCGCACACGCTGTCCGCATACGCTTCCGTACGCTCGATCCAGTTGCCCGTGTTCTTCTGTTTCCATCGGTCGAGCAGCGCGGCCAGCAATTCTTCACGATCCTTGAAGAACCAGTAGAAACTCGTCCGCGAAAGATTCAGCTTTTTTGCGAGCGGAAGAATGCGGACCGCCTCGACCCCACCTTCCAGAAAGCCTTCGTACGCCGCATCCAGCCACATGTCGGCGGAGCCGCGCACCACATCGAGCGTCTCGTCCATTTCGTTATTTCCCCCCGCTTTGACGACTCTAATGTACACCATTGTCTCCCTACTTGACACGTGTGTACAGAGGTTCTACTCTTGATTCACAACAGGCGTTTCGTCCCCACTCGCTTCGATGAGGCATCCATGTCCACGGACCCGCTGCTCCAGCCGTACACGCTGAAACACCTCACTTTTCGCAACCGGATCATGACGACATCGCATGAACCGGCGTACGCCGAGGACGGGATGCCGAAGGCGAGCTATCGCGCGTATCACGTCGAACGGGCCAAGGCGGGCCTCGCATTGACGATGACGGCCGGTTCCGCGGCGGTTTCGAAGGACAGTCCGCCGGTCTTCAACAATATCCTCGCGTACAAGGACGAAGTCGTGCCGTGGATGAAGGATCTCGTCGACGAGTGCCACGAGCACGGCGCGAAAGTGATGATCCAGTTGACGCATCTCGGCCGCCGCACGCGCTGGGACAAGGGCGACTGGCTGCCCGCCGTCTCGCCGTCGCACAACCGCGAACCCTCGCACCGCGCCTTTCCGAAGAAGCTGGAGGACTGGGATATCGAGCGCATCGTCCGCGACTTCGCGGATGCGGCGGAGCGCATGAAGGCCGCCGGGCTCGACGGGCTGGAAATCGAATCGTACGGTCACTTGATGGACCAGTTCTGGTCGCCGCTGACTAATACGCTCGAAGGTCCGTATGGCGGCTCGCTGGAAAACCGTATGCGCTTCACGTTCGACGTGCTGCGCGCGATGCGCGAGCGCGTCGGCGAGCGCTTTCTTCTCGGCATCCGTTATACGGCCGACGAAATGCTGGCAGGCGGCATCACGAAGGAAGAGGGCATCGAGATTTCGAAGCGCCTGAAGGACAGCGGTCTCGTCGATTTTCTGAACGTGGTTCGCGGGCATCTGGAAACCGACGCCGGGCTCACCGACGTCATCCCCATCATGGGCATGAAGAGCGCACCGCACCTCGATTTCGCGGGCGAAATCCGGCAGGCGACGGACTTCCCCACGTTCCATGCGGCGCGCATTCAGGACGTCGCGACGGCGCGCCATGCGATCGAGTCGGGCAAGATCGACATGGTCGGCATGACGCGCGCGCATATGACCGATCCGCATATCGTGCGCAAGATCATCGAGCGCAGGGAGGACGATATCCGGCCTTGCGTGGGCGCGAATTACTGCCTCGATCGCATCTATCAGGGCGGCATGGCGCTGTGCATTCACAACGCCGCGACGGGCCGCGAACTGGAGATGCCGCACACGATCAAGCCTGCCGCGACGAAGCGCAGGATCGTCATCGTGGGCGCGGGGCCGGCGGGTCTCGAAGCGGCGCGCGTCGCGGGCGAGCGCGGACACGATGTCGTCGTGCTGGAAGCGATGAACGATCCCGGCGGCCAGATTCGCCTGACCGCGCAGAACGTTCGCCGCAAGGAGATGATGGGCATCGTCGACTGGCGCATGGCGCAGTGCGAAAGGCTCGGCGTTCGGTTCAGGTTCAATACGTGGGCCGACAACGACACGGTGCTGGCTGAGAATCCGGACGTGGTGATCGTCGCGACCGGCGGCATGCCGCACACTGAGGTCTGCACGGAAGGCAACGAACATGTCGTTTCTTCGTGGGACATCATTTCCGGCGATGTGAAGCCCGGCGCGAACGTGCTGATCTTCGACGATGCCGGCGATCACGCCGCGCTTCAGTCAGCCGAAACGATCGCGCAGGCCGGCGGCAAGGTGGAAGTGATGACGCCCGACCGCTCGTTCTCGCCCGAAGTCATGAGCATGAACCTCGTGCCCTACATGCGCTCGCTGCAGAAGCTCGCGACCACATTCACGGTGACGTTCCGCCTCGAATCCGTTCGGCGCGAAGGCGGCGAACTGGTGGCGACGATCGGCAGCGACTACGGCGGCGTGAAGAAGGAGCAGCGCCACGATCAGATCGTCGTCAATCACGGCACGATTCCGATGGACGAACTGTACTTCGAGCTTAAGCCTTTGTCGTCGAACCTCGGCGCGATCGATTACGACAAGCTCATCGACGGCAAGCCGCAAGTCGCCGAACGGAACCCGGAAGGGCGCTTCCAGCTCTTCAGGATCGGCGATGCGGTGGCGGCGCGCAATACGCACGCCGCCATCTACGATGCGCTTCGTCTCGTGAAGGACCTGTAAGCGTTACTTCTCGATCTGCTGATTCCAGCGCTGATCCCACTGGGCGCGATTCGCGTTGATCGTGTCCCAGTCCACCACGGTCACCTTCTTCACGAGCGCGTTCAGGTCGCCGAGATTCTTCTCCATCTCCGGCGTCATCTTCGCCTGCGTGTTGGTGGGAATCTGCTTGCCGGCTTCGGCGGCCTTCGTTTGCGCGGGCGCGGACAGGAGGAACTGCGCGAGCTTCTGCGCGAGCGCCGGATCGGGATTGTTCTTCACGACGCACACATCGACGAGCAGCAGCACCGCGCCTTCCTTCGGCGCGACATACGCGACCGGCAGACCCTTGTCCTTCAGATCGCCGATGGCGGTCGGCGTGAGCGGAAAGAGGCCGGCTTCGCCCGTCGTGATCATCTCCGAGAGCTTCGCCGAGTTCGGAATGTATTCGACGACATTCGGGCCTACTGTCGTCGCCCATTTGGAAAAGCCCGGCTCGACGTTCTTCTCGCTGCCGCCGAGGATGCGGTTGATCGCAAGGAAACCATGCAGGCCGAAGGTGCTGCTCGACGCCGACTGGAACACCACCTTGCCCTTGTACTTCGGATCGGCGAAGTCCATCCACGAGGTCGGCGGCGCCCAGCCCTTTTCCTTGAAGAGCTTCGTGTTGTAGCCGATGCCGGTCATGCCGAGCTGCACGCCCGCGCCCATGTCGTCCTTCAGGCGCGCGAACGGGTAGAGTTCCTTGAGCACGGGCGCATCGTCGAGCTTCTGGCATACGCCCATGCTGACGGCGCGCGCCATCACGCCGTCATCGAGGAACGCGACGTGAATCTGCGGACTGTTGCGGTTCGCGAGCAGCTTCGCGAGGACGTCGGAGGACGTGCCCGGCACCACGACGACCTTCACGTTGTTGGCTTTCTCGAACTCGGGCAGGACCTGGCTGGTGTAGGCCTTTTCCATCGGCCCGCCGTTCATGCCGATATAGATCGTCTTGCTCTGCGACCAGGCGGACGACGTGACACCGAGCGCGACGAGCGCGGCGAGCGAAACGAGTGTGCGGGGCAGCTTCATCGTGAGTTTTCCTTGTTCTGATTTAGTGAGTGACGGGTAGAGGCATCGAACTGAACCGTCCGATCGAGAAGGCGTCGATCGGCGTGCTGGTCGCGCCCTGCGTGACCAGTTCGGCGAGCACTTCGCCGACGCCGGGCGCGAGCAGAAAGCCGCCGCCCGAAAAACCGAAAGCATGCAGAAGACGCGGCGTGGTGCGGCTCGGCCCGATGACGGGATTGCTGTCGGGCGTCTCGCCTTCCACGCCGCTCCAGGTGCGGATCAGGAGCGCGTCGCGCAGGGCGGGCAACAGCGCGCACGCGTCGCGCATCACGGCGCGCGTCGTGGCCGTCGATGGCTGCGCGTACTCGCCATCGCCATGTCCGCGTCCGCCGCCGATCACGCAGTTGCCGCGTTCGACCTGACGCGCATAGATGCCGCCGCCGACCACGCCGAGACTGTGCCCGATAAAGAGCGGCAGCGGCTCGGTCACCCACATGTTCGGATAGATGGGCTTCATCGGCGCGCTTTCGCCGAAGCTGCCCGCGATGCGGTTCGCCCACGCGCCCGCGCTGTTGACGAGCCAGTCGGAACTGATGCGCTCGTTGCCCGCGCGCATCTGAAAGCGCGTGCCGTCGAAGGTGATGTCGGACAGTTCGGTCTGCTCGCGCACGTCGGCGCCCGCGCGCCGGGCGGCATGCGCGAAACCCGGCGAGACGAGACGCGGATTCGCGTGGCCGTCGCTCGGACAAAGCGAGCCGCCGATCGCCGCAGTTCCGAGCCACGGATAGCGCTTGCGGAATGCAGCGCCGCTCATCACCTGCGATTGAACGCCGTGTTCGCGCGCCATCGCGGACCATCGATCGAGCACGTCGAGATCGGCTTCACAGCGCGCGAGACGCAGATGACCCGACATGACCATCTCGCCGTCGATGCCGATCAGCTCGGGCAAGCGGCCATACACGCGCCGCGCGCGCACGGCGAGCGGCAACTGTTCTGCCGTGCGTCCCTGCGTGCGCACGCCGCCGTAGTTCACGCCGCTCGCCTGCGCGCCGCAGAAGCGCCGTTCGATCAGCGCGACGCGCAATCCCGCTTTCGCGAGCGCAAGCGCCGTCGACGAGCCGACGAGCCCGCCGCCCGCGATCACCACATCGTAATGACTCACACCCGGACGGACGTCACTCATCGTGGGCTTCCTCGGGCTGCACCTGCACGCCGTCGTCGTAGAGCATCGGTGTGATCGGGATGGGTTTGATGGGCGCCTGACTGCGCAGACGGCCGACCTCGGCGAGCGGCTTGCCGGTTTCGGCGGCGACGAGCGCAATGGCGGATTCGCCGCACATGCGGCCCTGACAGCGGCCCATGCCGATGCGCGTGAGCGCCTTCAGCCGGTTGACTTCCGTGGCGAGGCCGCTGCGGATGCACGCGCGCATCGTGCCGGCGGTGACTTCCTCGCAGCGGCACACGATCATGTCGTCGGGCCAGTCCTGCGCGGCGTTCGCGGGCGGCGCGAACGCATGCTCGATGCCCGCGCGGAAAACGGCGATGCGTTCGAGTTCGCGTTCGAGCTTCGCGGCATCGGGCTGAGCGCGTTCGTGCGTCATGATGCCGATGTCTTCGATCAGCGCGAGCGCGGCGCGCCGTCCCGCTAGCTCGGCGGCGTCCGCACCGGCGATGCCCGCGCCGTCGCCGGCGAGATATACGTTGCGTTCCGAACTGCGGCCCGCCGCGTCGCGCTCTGGGAGCCAGCAGCGATTGAGCGCATCGAAGCGAAAGCGGCATCCGGCGAGATCCGCGAGCTGCGTTTCGGGGCGCAGGCCGAAGCCCATGCCGACGGCATCGCAGTCGAGCGTGCGTGGCTCGCCGCGATGCGTGCGCCAGCGGATGCCGCGCACGGCATCGTCGCCGTCGATGTTATCGAGCGTCACGCCACGTTCGATGCGCACGCCATGCGCCTGCAGCCATGCGACGTAATACAGGCCCTTGGCGAACGTCGCAGGCTGGTTCAGCATGCGCGGCGCGGCGGCGGCCTGACGCGCGAACGGGCTGGTATCGAGCACGGCCGCGACTCGCGCGCCCGCTTTCGCGTATTGATAGGCGACGAGATAAAGGAGCGGCCCGGTGCCCGCGAACACGACGCGCGAACCGATCGCGCAGCCTTGCGCCTTCAACGCGACTTGCGCGCCGCCGAGCGTGAAGACGCCCGCGAGCGTCCAGCCGGGCAGCGGCACGATGCGATCCGTCGCGCCGCTCGCGATGATCAGATGCGTGAACGGCACGCTCGCCTCGCGTCCCGCGTGAAGCGTGTCGAGCCGGTTTTGCTCGCACGCCCACGCGAGCGTGTCGGGGCGATAGTCGATCTTCGGCAGCAGCTTCGCCATTGCGCCGTGCACGGCTTCGGCCTTCTTCGCTTCGAAGCCGTAGAGCGTCGCCGCGCTGCGTTTGAAGCCCGCGTCGGCGGGCGGCTGCCGATAGACCTGTCCGCCCCAGCGCGCGTTTTCATCGATGACGACTGGCCGCAACCCCGCCGCGACGAGCGTTTCCGCCGCGCGAATGCCAGCCGGTCCCGCGCCGACGATCACCACGCGATGTGCATCCTTCATCGCGCGTCCTCCGTGACGACACGCATGCCCGCTTCGATGCGCGTCGAACATGCGCGCATGCGCTTGCCGTCCTCGCCGCGCACCCAGCAGTCCTGACACGCGCCGATCAGGCAAAAGCCCGCACGCGGCTTGCCGCTGAATTCGCTGTGCCGCACGTGCCTTTGATGCATGAGGATGGCGGTCAGGAGCGTATCGCCCGCGAGCGCTTCGGCCGGCACGCCGTCGAGAACGAAGGGAATGCGTGCGCGCTCGATCTCGTCGAGACGAACGAACTGCGGCGCATGATGAATCGTTGCGGTGCTCATGAGAGTGGGTTCAGTGCTGGCCGATCAGAATGCGGTTGAGCCCGTACACGCGGTCGAGAATCAGCATCGCGCCCGCGGTGATGAAGATGACGAGCGCCGAGACCGACGCCATCATCGGATCGATCGATTCGGTCGCGTACATGTACATGCGCACCGGCAGCGTGACCGTTTGCGGCGACGTGACGAAGACCGACATCGTCAGCTCGTCGAAGCTGTTGATGAACGCGAGCAGCCAGCCGCCGGTGATGCCGGGCAGGATCATCGGCAGCGTGACGCGGCGGAAGGTCGTCCACGAACTCGCGCCGAGCGACGCCGCCGCGTGCTCGATGCTGCGGTCCATGCCGCTCACCGACGCGAGCACGAGCCGCATCACGAAGGGCGTGATGATGACCATGTGCGCGAGGATCAGCCACGCGAACGAGCCGGTTGCGCCGATCAGCGCGAAGAAGCGCAGCATCGCGATGCCGAGCACGAGGCCGGGAATCACGAGCGGCGAGAGCAGCAGCCCGTTCAGGAAGCCGCGCCCCGGAAAACGCGCGCGGCCGATCGCGAGTCCGGCGGGCAACGCGATCACGAGCGATAGCGTCGCCGATGCGAACGCGAGCTTCACGCTGTTGAAGAACGCCGAGATGAAGTCGGGATAATCGAGAATCGCGCGGAACCAGCGCAGCGAGAGGCCGTGCGTGGGCAGCGTCAGCGTTTCTTCGGGCGTGAACGCGACCAGCATGACGATAGCGAGCGGCGCCAGCACGAACAGGATCACGATCGTATGGAACGCCAGCGCGACGGGGCCGTTTTTGCGCATGATGGATCGCCTCGTTCAGCCCATGCTGCGCGTATAGCGCCGCTCGAGCACGCGATAATAAGTGAGCATCACCACCAGATTGGCGATGAGCAAGAGCACCGCGATGGTCGCGCCGAGCGGCCAGTTCATTGAACTGAGGAACTGGTCGTAGACGGTGGTGGCCGCGACCTTCAGACGGCGTCCGCCGAGCAGACCCGGAATCGCGAAGGCGCTCGCGGACAGGCCGAATACCATCAGACTGCCCGACAAAATGCCCGGCACGAGTTGCGGCAGCACGATGCGCCTCAGCGTGACGGCGGGCGAGGCCATCAGCGAGAGCGCGGCGTTTTCCGTCTGCGGATCGATACGTTGCAGCGCGGTCCACACCGGGATCACCATGAACGGCAGCATCACGTGAACCAGCGCGATGACGATCGCGAAGGTCGTATAGAGCAGCTTGTACGGACCGAAGCCGAACGCGCCGAGCAACTGATTCATGAGCCCGTTCACGTTGAGCAGCATGCTCCAGCCGAACGCGCGCACGACCACCGAGACGAGCAGCGGCGCGAGAATCACGAGCAGGAAAACAGACCGCCACGGATCGCCCATGCGCGACAGGATGTATGCCTCGGGCGTGCCGATCACGACACACAGCAAGGTCACCAGCGCGGCGATGCCGAAGGTGCGCGCGAAGATGGTGTGGAAGTACGACGAGCCGAGCACTTCGGCGTAGTTATGCAGATCGAACGCGGCGACGGAGCCGATCGCGGGATCGAATCGATAGAACGTGAGCGCGAGCGTCATCGCGAGCGGCACGATCACGAGCACCGCGAAAAGCAGCAGCGCGGGCGCGCTCATCATCCAGAGCGGCAGATACGCATGCCACGGCGCGCGCCGGGCGCTGTTCGATTCCGCCGCCGATGCAGACTCGGAAGAACGCAGCGTGCTATCCACGGGCGGCCTCCTGCTGGATGAAGCGGATCGATTCCGTGTTCCAGTCGATGCCTACTTGCGCGCCTTCTTCGAGCGGCTCATCGCCGTGATTCTGGCAGCACACGAGCATTTCGCCCGCGCGGCTGTCGAGCCGGTAGAGCCACTGGCTGCCGAGAAAGAAGCGGCTCGTCACGCGGCCCGGCAGACGTCCGCTGCCCGCCGCGCCGAGCCTCAGTTTTTCCGGGCGGATGCAGACGGTGACCGCATCGCCGACGCCGATCGCGCGCTCGCGTTCGGGCAGTTGCGAGGTCGAGCCGGTCTCCGCGAGATCGTGGCCGAGGTCGATGCGAATGGCGTCGCCGTCGCGCGCCACGATCGTGCCGCGCAGCATGTTGGCCTTGCCGATGAACTGCGATACGAAGCTCGTCTCGGGACGCTCATACGCGCGATAGGGCGTATCGACCTGCGTGATGCGTCCCGCTTCCATCACGACGACGCGATCGCTGATCGACAGCGCCTCGGACTGATCGTGCGTGACCATGATCGTCGTCGTGCCGATCTTGCGCTGAATGCCGCGCAACTCGAACTGCATGTCCTCGCGCAGCTTCGCATCGAGATTGGACATCGGCTCGTCGAGCAGCAGCACGGGCGGCGCGATGACGATCGCACGCGCGAGCGCCACGCGCTGACGTTGGCCGCCCGACAACTCGCGCGGAAAGCGATGCGCGAACTTGTCGAGCCGCACGAGCGACAGCGCGTCGCGCACGCGCTCGCGGCGCTCGCTCTTGTCGATGCCGCGCATCTCCAGTCCGAAGCTCACGTTCTGCTCGACGCTCATGTGCGGAAAGAGCGCGTAGCTCTGAAACACGATGCCGAGGCCTCGCCGGTTCGGGCGCATGTGCGTGATGTCGCGGCCGTCGAGCATGATGCGGCCGCGCGTCGCTTCGATGAAGCCCGCGATCATCTGCAAGGTCGTGGTCTTGCCGCAGCCCGAGGGTCCGAGCAGCGAAACGAATTCGCCTTTCTCGACCGACAGATTGACGTCGGCGACGGCGTGCAGATCGCCGAACGACTTCGACAGATCGGTCAATGTGAGGAACGACATGGCCTGCCCCTTCGGCGCGTCGCGCGCCGCCTGTGTGCGACTGATTCCGATGATCCGACTCTAGCTAGCCATATTTCGGTGCGTCAATTTGAAATTCCATTGAATGATTGAAACTTGCCTGTAGATTTCGAACAGTGGAATTTATATCGCTTAGACGAAGGAATTATTTCGATGAGCGTGATTTGGGTTATCCCTTAGATTGCGCAACGCGGCTGAATCGGGTCGAATAGGGGCGGAGAAATGCAGGGCGCGGACATTCCGTTGAATGGAATACATGAGGCGAAGATGAAGGCTTCTGACGAAGGAAACGGAACGCAGGCGGCGGACGCGCCGGGCGTCGGCATGCTTCAGCGTGCGTTCGCCGTGATTCGCGCGCTCGGCGAGGATCAGGCCGAAGGCAGCCGTGTCACCGCGCTCGCGAAGGCGGTGGGACTGACGCAGGCCACCGTGCATCGCATCCTGCATGCGCTGATCGCGGAAGGTGTCGTCGAACAGGACGAGGGGAGCAAGCGTTATCGGCTGAGCGTGGATTTCTTTTCGCTGGCGGCGCAGGCGGGCAACCCGAGCCGTATGCGCACGCTGTGCCGGCCCGCGTTGCTGCGGCTATGCGCGAGTCTCGGCGACACCATCTTCCTGCTCGTGAAGAGCAGCTTCGATGCGGTGTGCCTCGACATGTGCGAAGGCCCGTTCCCGATCCGCTCGTTCACCGGCGATGTGGGCGGGCGCGTGGCGCTGGGCGTCGGGCAGGGCAGCCTCGCGATTCTCGCGTTTCAACCCGAGGAAGAGCGCGAGGAGATCATCCGCTTCAACGTGCCGCGGCTGCATAACTATGGTGTGTTCGACGAGGTCTATCTGCGCACCGAGATCGAGCGCGTCCGCGCGCAAGGTTACGCGGGGCGTAACAGCGGATTGATCGATGGAATGGCGGGCGTCGCGGTGCCGATACTCGATCGTGCGGGGCTTGCGGTCGGCGCGTTGAGCGTCGGCACGCTGTCGACGCGTCTCGGCGAAGACCGTCTGCCGATGGTGGTCGAGTTGCTGAAGCGTCAGGCCGCGACGATCGGTCCGCAGATCAATCCGTTCGATGTGGCCGTGCGTCGCCCGGTCCACGGCCTCACGCGCGCGATGGCGACCAGGCCGCTGTCCGGCCCGGAGCAGTAGCCCTCAGTCGCTCAACCGGCTGACCTTGGTGCCTTCGAGCGACACGCCGGCCATGAGTCCGGCATTCGTCAGCACGAAAACCTCGACGGGGTTGGTCGCTGTCGTCGTATCGAGCTGGCCGTTGGCGCCGAGCTTCATGACGGCGACGGTCGCATCGGTGCCGACCGCCCAGCCGTCGCGCTTGCGGAATTGCGCGAGCGCGTCGTCGGTCAGGAACACGTAGATGAGCGCTTTCGACTGAGCCCCGATCTGCAAGCCGAACGAACCGCCTGCCGTGCTGTAGTAGCCGTCGGTTCGGCCATCCACGCGCAGCGCGCCTTCGCCGTACTGTGCGCCGAACCAGAAGCCCGCCGATATCACGCGTGGAAAGACGAGCACGCCGCGCGCCTTGTTCACGAGTTCGCGCGAGCCGTTCACGGAGGCATAGAGGCGCTGGAGCGTCGCATCGACGGCGGCGTCGATGGCGCGATCGCGATCGGCCGTGCCTGCCGCGGTTTCGCCGGACGATGGTCCCGTGGTCGTGCATCCGCTCACCGCCAGCGCTGCCGCCGCAATGCCGCCCGTCAACAAGAGACGCCTTTTGTTCTTCTGGTTCATACGGTTCCCGTGATTCACAGTTCTTAGGCTCTCGCACTATACAAGCTGTCGTCCGGCGTGTGTGGAGATCGGGGGCGAGCGTATTGAGCAGAGGGAAATGGAGCGATCCGTGCTACTACGAAGCAGTCGGGACGTCGAGTTCGAGAGGGAAGGAACATGAAGCGGCTTCGGGCATTCGTATGCGTGATCCTGTCGTGCAGTCTGAGCACGGCGTATGTGGCTTTTGCGAGCGAACCTCACGCGAAGACCACGTCCGCTCATGAACGCAATCTCGATCGCTCCGGCAAACCGCGCAAGGGCAAGGCTTCGTATTACGGCCACAAGTTCTACAAGAAGAAGATGGCGGATGGCACGCCGATGAATCCGCAATCCGATTCCGCCGCGAGCAAGACGCTTCCGCTCGGCACCAAAGCACGGGTCACGAATCTCGAGAATGGCAACAGCGAAGTGGTGCAGATTCGCGATCGCGGGCCGTATGTGAAGGACAGGATCGTCGATGTTTCGCCCAAGACGGCCGATAAGCTCGGGCTCAAGAAGGACGGCACCGCGGCGGTCGAGGTCAAGCCGATCGAGGTGCCGCAGCCCGATGGCAGCGTGAAGTCGGGCGCGGGGGCGCCCTAGGGTGCATGGAGAGATTTCCTGACACGGTACGAGCCCGCGAAATCCGAAGCCCGCGCCGTCAGAGTTGCGCCATGACCTGAAAACCGAGCGTCACGCGCGAGGTCGACATCGCCGATGGTTTGTAGAGCGGCGTGCCCGCGAAGAACTCATAACTCAGTCCGCCATACTTCGAGGCGATCCCGCCGCGCAGACCGATCACCGCGCCGACGAGTTGCGTGCCCGCGAGAAATGCCGTGCTCGGGCCGAACACGCGTCCGTAGTCGACGCCTGCATAGAGCGATTGCCGTGACTGTCCGAGCGGCGCTTGCACTTCGTTGCGCCAGTAGAACCCGCGCTCGCCCGCGAGCATTTGCTCGCCGTCGAAGCCGCGCACCGTGTATCGGCTGCCGATCGTGAGATCGTCGACGTAGAAGAGCGTATCGGGCGAATACTGGCCGTGGAGCGTCGTCACGTACCGGAACGGCTGACTCGCCACGGCGAACGGCGCCGAGAGGTTGAAATCGAGCACCGCCATGCGATAGCGATAGGTCGGCCTGGTCGTGGGCCTCGGCGTGGGCGGATTGGGGTCGGGCGTTGCGCCGAGGCCGCCGATTCCTTGGCGATACGCGAGCGTGCCGTCGATCTGCGCGCCGCCGATGTAGTGCCGATCAGTGAGCCCCGCCTCGATAATGGTGTTGTTACGCCGCTGAATCTCGATCTCGGTATCGTCGATGAAGCTCGCCCCGAACCGTTTCGAGAGTTGCAGATAGGCGCCGAGCACATCGCTCTGACTGCGGCGTAGCACGCGCGCCAGCTTGACACCCGCCGTTTGCGCGTTGCCGCTCGACACGAACGTCTGGTTGACCCCCGCGATCTGCTGGTAGTACGTGCTCGTGTAGCCGAAGAGCGAGCCGGTCCAGTAGCCCCACGGCACCGAATACGAGCCGTTGAAGCCGTGCGAGCCGAGCCCCTCGTCGGCGAAATACAGATCCTGGTTGGCGCCGAGACTCAGGACGTCGTTCAGGCCGAGCGGGTTGTCGAGGCCGAGGCTGAGATTGCCTTGCAGCTTGCCCGTCGCGCGGCTACCCGAGTTGTCCACCGAGGCGACGAGCGTCCAAGGCTTCGCGCGCTTGAGCGAGACGATGACATCGCTCTCGCCGGGTGCGCCGGTCGGCTCGATTTTCATGTCGGCGTCCTGGCTTGAGGGCCGCTTCATTTGTTCGATGCCTTGCTCGAGGTCGCGCAGGTTGAGCACGTCGCCGGGCCGCGTCGGGAATGCCGAGCGCCACGATGCCCACGTCACCGGATCGGCGAAGCGGACATCGCGAATCACGCCGGGGACGAGCGCGAACGAAAGCGTACCGCCCGCGATGTCCTGCTCGGGCACGAGGACGCGGGTCGTCACGTAACCGCGACTCAGCACGGCTTGCTGGATGCCCTTGGCGAGTATCGCGACGCCTTCGCGGCCGATGCATTGTCCGCGATAGTGGTCGAGCCATTCGCGGGCGAAGGCGAAGCGATCGAGCGGCAGCGTCGATGCGCCATTTTCGCGGATCGCATCGGGCAATGTCGCTGGGACATCAAGCGCGAAGGTGTCGACGCGGAAACATGGCTGCTCGTCTCGCAGCGTCGGATAAGCGCCATCGGTCGGCACCGTCGAGCGCACTGCGGGTGCTTGTACAGTCGCCTCGCGCTGCTCGGCGTCGTGTTGCTGTTGTACCTGTTGATTTCGTAGCGCGTTGGCGCGAGCGGCGGCGGCTTCGTCGGCGATTGTCGGCGCTGGCTGTGCGTGAGCGGTGAGCGTTAAGGCGGTTGAGAGCGGCAGGGCGGCAAGCCTTCTTCGAACTTGCATAAAGACTCAGTGAACACTGTTGGGCTCAGCGATGCCGAGCCTCGGAGCTAAATATCCAGCGCTTCCAAAGGCGCACAGACCTCGACGTCATTAACATCCCCGTCCGGCCAAACCCAATGCTGCCAGTTTTCGATGAGCCAACGAGCGGATAAACAATCGGTCGATGCTTCACTCGGAAAAACGACATAGCAGTTGATTCCCGCTTTGTAGCCGCTTATTGCAATCAAACCGAGTTGTCCGGACTGATCCGGCGCCTCGCAGACCATCATTACTACGCGGTCCTCGAAAGGGTACCCAGCGGCGAACCGAAGCAGCGATCCGCGCTCGATTGCATCATCCGACTTACTAAATAACGTTATCCAATTTTTCATTTCACTTTGAGATCGTGTCGTCCAGAGTTATCAGCAGGTTTAGTAGGCTTGAGATCAAGCATACTCACTTCGCCCATATGCGCGCCCGTCTTTGCATTGACCTGCTCAAAACGGCCGTGCTGGCTATCCACAGCGTATAAGGCGTCGTCATTCCCTCGATAGACGTCCCGACCGTTGAGCTTCGTCAACTGCGTATCCTTCGTCCATCCGTTATCAGCAGCAATCGTTTGGGCCGTTTGCTTTACTTGAGCTACCCGTTCACCCGGCGGCAGACTGACGAGAGACTCTCAAATGCTGCACTTTTCGACAACTCGGCCGCTTCTGCAGCCGCGCCCTTTCCACCGCCTTTCGTCGCGAGCACGGCCGCGAAGAACTCAACGCCCGGCCCGATTTGATCGCCCGGCGTATAAGGCAGGCGCAAGCCGTCAGCCGAGATATAACCGGGATCGCCGGGCGAAGCGAACGGGCCCCCGTTCGGCGCGTTAGCGATCATCTCGCCAATTGAAACCAAGCCATTCCACGTCCCTGCCGCCGTGCTGCGCACCGTCTCGACGAGCGAATTTTCGGTGCTTCCCCTGCCCTCGGCGTTCGTCGTGCCGCGATTGTAGAGGTCCGCAACACGTTGAGAAAGCCGCCGCCATCCACAAGAATGCCGTTGGGATTTGCAACGATGACCTCGGCGCGCGGCCCCGCGACCTCGAGATACCCCCGCAGTTGCGACGCCGAGTTGCTCAACACCTGATTGACGATTACGCGCGCTTCCTGGCCCGGCGTGAGATTCGCGTTACCGTTGACGTAACCAGCCTGTTGAGTCTGCGTGATCGTCGGCGAGTTATTGAGTATTGCGCCTGGTTTCTGAATGTCGAATTGCGAGTAATTATTCAGGGATACGCCCGCGCCCGAGGGTTTTGCGATATCGACTTGTGGAAGCCCGTTTTGCGTCTGCACGACATTCGCGCCCGAGCCGGGTGCCGCGACGATCTGCGCGAGCGACGGCGCGCTCAAGACGACATTGCCGGCGAGTAGCATCGCGGCTAGCGCGATCGCGCGCAATGCGGGCGCGCATTCGGCGTCACATACGATGGCGTTCGCGCGGCGCATGCCGGGCGTGTTGCCGTGAGCGTTGGCGAAATCCGCGACGGCGACGAGCATATGTCGCACACGGCTAAAGACGAGTTTGTGAATACCCTTGTTCATGCTTATTATGTGGGAATGAATCAGCGAATACCTATCCGCTATGCAATCCTAAATAGTGAATCTATTTCGATGTCTGCATCGCTGTTAAGCGTGAAACATCGTTATGAATTTCTCAAACGAAAAGAACGGCTCGCACGAGGCAAGGCCACACGAGTCCTAGCGTCGACGAAAAAAGGCGCAAGATTGTGAGCAAGGCGCGCCAAAGGCGCTCTTGCGAAGAACACTTAAAGAGGAGGGGCGCCTCGCACAAGCGAGTCGCCGAGGGTCCGTTCGTACTATGGCGGCCTCTCAAATCACCACGCATGATTTGAGCGAGCGCTGATAGCGCTAGACAAGATTCCAAATTCCCCGAGTCGTGCAATATGAACGACAGGCCGCGTTTTGTCCATTTTTTTCGTTCTGCGGCGCGTGCGATTTCGCAGAGGCGACCAATATCTTGAAGATCTGTTGCGGGTTCATCTTCGCTTCGATCTAATTCTTTTTAGTCAAAGATCATTTCTCTTCTAGAGATAACATCGACTACTAAACATTGCTCGATGATATATCTGTTGGTGTGTATCGAATCGATTGAGTGTGCGACTAAAAGAAATAAAATACGTTAAAGATCGGAAGCGGCATTCGATAGATAAATTCAATAAACCTTAAATCGTTTTCACCGCGGCCCAATCGTTTGCTTCCGGTTTACCCTCTCTCAAGTAGAAAATACCTCTGTCGTTACCCCTCTTAGAGTAGTGTGAAGTACAAATGTCCGAATCGCAGGTTGGCTTAGTCATGCTTAGGATTTTTGAATCAACACGGCTCATTGTTTCAGATCGCTCGGGCCGCTACGACGCCTCATCGGAAGTGAGATGTGCTCCAGTTTCGCGTACCCGAGCGGCGTGTCGCTGCATGCCGTGCATTCCACCTGTCACCGTGAAGTTGAGGAGAGTCAAATGAGGTTTTCTTTTGCCAGAAGACGCAGGGCAGTAACCGCCGAAGCACCGTCCCAAATCAGCACGACCGGGAATACCAATATCCAGGACGAGGCGCGAGATTGGGCGGACATGAAAGGGCAACTGGCTGCAATCAGCAAAGCTCAGGCGGTCATCGAGTTCACGCTCGATGGCAGGGTGCTGAGCGCCAATGACAATTTCCTGAGGACGCTGGGCTATTCGCTGGACGAAATCAAGGGGCAGCACCACAGTCTGTTTGTCGATCCCGCGCATCGCGCCGGTGTCGAGTATCGGCTGTTCTGGGAGAAGCTCGCGCGAGGCGAATACGACGCCGGTCAGTACAAGCGCATCTGCAAGGACGGCAAGGAAGTATGGATTCAAGCGTCCTACAACCCGATCATGGACACGAGCGGCAAGCCGTTCAAAGTCGTCAAGTACGCCACCGACATCACCGAGGCGAAGCTGAAGGCGGCCGACTTCGAAGGGCAACTGGCCGCGATCGGCAAGGCACAGGCTGTGATCGAATTCGCGCTGGACGGGCGCATTCTGAATGCGAACGACAACTTCCTGAGAACGTTGGGATACATGCTCGACGAGATAAAAGGCCAGCATCACAGCCTCTTCGTCGATCCCGATCAGCGCGCCACGATCGAGTACCGGATGTTCTGGGAGAAGCTCGCACGCGGCGAGTATGACGCGGGCCGCTACAAGCGCATCGGCAAGGGCGGTCGTGAGGTATGGATCCAGGCCTCCTATAACCCGATCATGGACATGAACGGTAAACCGTTCAAAGTCGTCAAGTACGCCTCCGATGTCACCGAGCAGGTGCGCGCTGCGAAGGTGCTCGAGCTGGCAGTGGAACAAACACAGGCCGTCACCGCAGCCGCGAAGGAGGGCGACCTGACGCCGCGTGTGCCGCTCGAAGGCAAGCAAGGTTCGATCGGAGCCTTGTGTTCCGGCGTCAATGCGTTGCTCGATAACATGGCCTCCGTGGTGGGCCAGATCAAGGAAGCGACGGAGTCGATCAGCACGGCATCCAGGCAAATCGCCGCGGGCAACACAGATTTGTCCAGCCGCACGGAGCAACAGGCGTCGTCGCTGCAGGAGACCGCGAGTTCGATGGAAGAACTCACAAGCACCGTGCGTCAGAACGCCGAAAACGCCCGTCAAGCCAATCAGCTTTCGGCCTCCGCCACAGATATCGCCATCAAAGGGGGCGATGTCGTCGGCCGGGTGGTCACGACAATGGGCGAGATCAACGCGAGCTCGAAGAAGATCGCCGACATCATCAGCGTCATCGACGGGATCGCGTTCCAGACCAACATCCTGGCGTTGAACGCCGCCGTCGAAGCGGCACGCGCGGGAGAGCAAGGGCGAGGCTTTGCCGTGGTGGCGACGGAAGTACGGAATCTCGCGCAACGATCGGCCGGGGCCGCCAAGGAGATCAAGACGCTGATCGAGAATTCGGTGGCCAAGGTGGAAGCGGGCTCGAAGCTCGTCGATCAGGCCGGCCACACCATGGGAGAAGTGGTGAGCAGCGTCAAGCGGGTCACCGACATCATGGCCGAGATCACCTCGGCGAGCCAGGAGCAAAGCGCCGGTATCGAGCAGGTGAATGTCGCCATCACACAGATGGACGAAGTGACGCAACAGAACGCGGCGCTTGTCGAGCAGGCAGCAGCGGCGGCGGCCAGCCTCGAAGAACAGGCGTTCGAACTGCAACGTACGGTCGAAACGTTTCGCCTCGACGAGCATCCGTCGAGGACCGAAGCCAGAACGATAAGGGCGGTCGCGAGTCCGGCGCGCTCAGCCGTCGCCGACCGTGGCCCTGTTGCCGCGAAGCCGCGAGCCGCAGCGTTCGGACCGAAGAAGGTGGTAGCGGCTGCCGGAGGCTGGGAGCAATTCTGAACGGGATTATTTCAAGGCGACCGATGACGGGAGGCCCGGCAGTTGGTGCCGCCTCTCGGTCTGAGGTGAACAGGTTATAGGGTTTGAAGCAGGAGGGACCGTGCAAGACATGGTGTTCGATACCAGTGCTGACGACGCATATGCAGGGTCCGAAATCTACCTTGGACGACAACCGATCTTCACGCGCGACGGCAGCTTGAGCGCCTACGAGTTGTTGTTTCGCGACAGCGCAGAGAACAGCGCGTCCGTGGGCGATGCAGACCGGGCGACCGCACATGTACTGTGCGGCGCACTCGGAGACTTCGGCGTGGGGAAGGTATTGCGAAACCGCACGGGCTTTGTCAACGTCAGCCGGAGCTTTCTGATGAGTGATGCAATCGAGACCATTCCGTTCGAACGCTTCGTACTCGAAATCCTCGAGGATATCGAATTCGATGGTGCCGTCATTGCACGATGCCACGCGCTGCACGCGGCCGGCTACCGGCTCGCACTGGATGACGTATCGACAGAACTGCACGTTCCGCCGCAACTGCTCGCGGCGATCGATATCGTCAAGATCGACATGCGGAGCACCTCGCGCGGACAGTTCGCGAACCTCGTCGGCTATTTCCTCGGGGCAGGGAAGACCGTGCTCGCGGAAAAAGTGGAAACCCATGACGACTTCGATGTCGCGTCGCGCGCAGGTTGCCAACTCTTCCAGGGCTATTTCTTTGCGCGCGCGCAGGTACTGCGTCAGCGCAAGGCCAACCACTGCCCGGCGTCGCTTCTGCGGCTGCTAAGCGTGCTATCGACCGATCCCGATCCGAAGCAACTCGAAGAAGCGCTGAAGGCCAATGCCGACATCGTGGTGCACCTCTTGCGGCTAGCCAATGCAAACCGCTGTGCAGACCGGCGACGCGAGATTACCTCGGTACGCGAGGCCATCCTTGTCGTCGGCATCGCGCGCATGACCCGATGGATTCATTTGCTGATCTACGCGAACGGCATCAACCCTTCTATCGCGCTGGACGTCAGTCCGATGGTCCAGCTTGTGGGCGTCCGTGCCAGATTCATGGAGTTGATGGCGCAGCGCATCGCCGAGCATCAAACGATGCCGGATGATTTCGCGGACATGGCCTCGCTCACCGGCATGCTCTCGCTGATGAACGTCATATTCGAGTTGCCGTTTTCCGAACTGATGGAACAACTGCATGTTCATCCCTCGATACAGGCCGCTATCGAAAGCCATGACGGTCCGCTCGGTACGCTGCTCGCTGCGGCCGAAGCAATCGAGATTCAGGACGAGGACGTGCTCCGACAAACGATCGAGCGGTGGCCATCGCTCGACCGATCGACGCTTGCCGAACTGCAGATGAGCGCCGAGCGATGGATCGATCATTGGACAGCAGACCAGCACCGGTCAAGTATCGGTATTCAGACATGAATTTATTGCACATCCCTTTATTGCGACGGCTTTTATCGTTGAGCGGTGCTTCGAACTCCAGTGTGAACTCTCGCGCTGTCAGTTCGAAGCATTCGCGAGGCAGTTGCCGCTGTTACACGTCATTCTGATCATCAACACTGTCGCGGTGGCGATTACGCATATCGGGACTACCCCGGCCTGGTTAGCCCGTGACGTTCCGATCACGCTGTGCGCAATCTGTCTGATGCGGCTCGCGACGTGGCTAAGACGGCAGAAGCGTCGGCATACGCTCACGGATGCCCAGATTGCCGCACGCATGCGCACCACGCTGGTGTTGATCGGCGTGCTGGGGGCGTTGTTCACGACCTGGGGCCTCGCGCTCTATCCTTATGGTGACGCTTACGCCCGCGTCCACGTCGCGTTCTACATGTCGATCACCGTCATCGGGTGCGTCTTTTGTCTGATGCACACGCGAGCGGCAGCGCTATTGTTGACGGCTATCGTGGTCGTGCCGTTTTCGTTGTTTTTCGCTTTGACGCGTAACGTGGTTCTGATGGCGATCGCGGCCAACATGTTGCTCGTTGCGGTTGCGATGGTGGTCATCCTGCTGACCTACTACCGTGATTTTGCTCGCCTGGTCGAGTCACGGCGATCATTGCGAGCGCGCCAGGGCGAACTGTTGCGCCTCAGTGAAGAGAACTCCTGGCTGGCGAATCTCGACAGTCTGACCGGCTTGCCCAATCGGCGACGCTTTTTCGGCGAGCTCAACGCGCTCGCGCCTCGCGACAATGCCGGCCCGCTGAGATATGCCGTCGGCGTAATCGACCTGGACGGATTCAAACAGATAAACGATCTCTACGGCCACGCGGCGGGCGATCGCGTCCTTGAGGAAGCGGGCTGCCGTTTGCTGGCGCTGTCGAAACCACACATCACCCTGGCTCGCCTGGGCGGCGACGAGTTTGGTCTTCTGATACGCGATCTGACAGAAGTACAGGAGCTTGTGCGGTTGGGCACGATGATCTGTGAAGCGCTTCGCAGACCCTACGTCTGGCTCGGCGCCACGATATCGCTGTCCGGTTCGATCGGTCTCGCGATCTTTCCCGAAGGAGGGGAGACGCCCGATCAGTTATTCGAGCATGCCGACTATGCGCTCTATTTTGCGAAGACTCATCGGCGCGGGGGCATTACCATTTTCTCGCACGAACATGAGAGCCAGATTCGCAAGTTCGGCGAGATCGAGCAGGCTTTGCGGCACGCCGATCTTGAGGTGGAAATGTCGCTCCATTTCCAGCCAATCGTCGATGTGACGACTGCACGCATCATCTCCTTCGAGGCCTTGGCGCGGTGGCACAGTCCCATTCTCGGCGCGGTTCCGCCCTCTCTTTTCATCACGGTGGCCGAGCGCAGCCATCTGATTCACACGCTCACCGAAGTGCTGCTGGGAAAAGCACTGAGAATCATGAGAGCCGGTGCCGCCGAAGCCCGCGTGTCCTTCAATCTCTCTGCGCTCGATCTGGCGTCGCCCGACGCCCTTGAGCGCCTCATCGGCATGATTCGCAAAAGTGGAGTCGCACCCGATCGCCTCACGTTTGAAGTTACGGAAACGGCGGTCATCCACGATTTCGAGCAGGCGCAAGAGGCGTTGGAAACGCTTAAAGCGCTGGGCGCGCACATCTCGCTCGATGATTTCGGAACGGGGTTTTCGAGCCTGAACTGCATCCATCGATTACCGCTGGACAAGATCAAGGTCGATCGCAGCTTCATCGCGGAGATCGAAACGAACGTCGGTGCGCGCGATATCGTGCGCAGTATCGTTGATCTGTGCCGAAGTCTGAGCCTTGCGTGCGTCATCGAAGGCGTGGAAACGGCCACGCAGGTCGAAGTTCTTCGGCAGTTGGGCTGCGAGGTGATGCAGGGGTTTCATTTTGGCAGGCCCACTGCCGCCGACGGAAAGGACGGCCTCGATCCATTAACGAGATTCGATATTTCCGCCTGTTGCGGCGTTGGATCTACCCACAAATTCGTTAGGTAACCTTCATAAACCAAATGCCGTTACCGTAGAAGAAGAGAACTTTCACTGTTATTCGAACCAGGAGCCATACGCCGTGAACCACGCACAGGACGATATCGAGCAGCGAGTCCAGCTCGCGGGCAGCAACATGTTTGAGCTTCTGCTCTTCAAGGTAGGCTACGCGCAGGACTCCGGGCAGCGCGATCGCTACGGCATCAATGTATTCAAGGTGCGTGAAATTGTCGAAATGCCGACGATCACGTGCGTGGCAGGTGCGAAGCCGGAGATTCTCGGTGTGGTGAATATTCGCGGCCAGATCATTCCCGTGGTCGACCTCGCCCGTGTGATGGGATGTCGAGCAAGGAGCGGCACGAAGAAAATCCTGCTGGTGACCGAGTTCGCCCGCACGACGCAGGGCTTTGCCGTCGAAGAAGTGGACGACATCGTAAGGCTGGAGTGGAATCGGATCCTCTCTGCCGAGTCGAGCGCCCACGGCAACATGGTCACGAGCTTTGCACGGCTGGACGGAGACATCGATGGTTCGCAGCTCGCGAAGGTGCTGGACGTCGAACAGATTTTGCGAGACGTGCTGCCGACGCGCATCCAGGAAATCAGTGCGGAGAAAACCGGACAGCTTCTATTGAAACCAGGCGCGAAAGTACTTGCCGCGGACGACTCGGGCGTCGCGCGCAGCCTGATTGAGCAGAGTCTCGCCGCGATGGGTGTCCCGTACGTGATGACGAAAACGGGTCGAGAGGCGTGGGAGATGCTGGAGCGACTCGATCGCGAAGCGCAAGCCACTGGCGCGTGCGTCGACGACCACATCGCCATGGTCTTGACCGATCTGGAGATGCCCGAGATGGACGGTTTCACGCTCACTCGCCGCATCAAGGACACCGCGTCGCTGCGCCACATTCCGGTGGTGATCCACTCGTCCTTGTCCGGTTCCGCTAACGAGCAACACGTGCACAAAGTCGGCGCGAACGGCTATGTCTCGAAGTTCGCACCGAGCGAGCTTGCCTCCGTGATGCGAAAGGCCCTCATCGAAAAGGCCGTCTGATTGACGAGGCAGGCTAATCATGACACTCGACATTACCCAGTTCTATCAAGGCTTTTTCGAGGAAGCGGAGGAACTGCTCGCGCAGATGGAGCGTCTGCTGCTTGCGCTCGACATCGCGAACCCCGACCCCGAGGATCTCGCGGCGATATTCCGCGCAGCGCATTCGATCAAGGGCGGTGCGGCCACGTTCGGATTCGCCTCGCTCATCGACACGACGCACATTCTCGAATCGCTTCTCGATCGCGCACGAAACAACGAGCTCGTTCTACACCGCGACATGATCGACACGTTCCTCGCCACCAAGGACGTGCTCTCGGGGCAGATCACGGCGTATCGTGCGAGTGCCGAGCCGGATGAGGCCGCCGCCGCCTCTATCCGCGTGAAGCTCGAACGACTGAAAAGTGGTGCTGGGCAAGTGGAATCGGCGCCTGCGTTCGAACCGGCCTTCGTCGAGGCGAACTCGATGACTGTCGAAGGAGCGCAGAACGAGCGGGCATTGGGCAAACCGACTCTACCGGCAGCGCATGTGAGCAATCGGAACGATTCAACGAACGTGCAGGTAAGCGCTGGCGAAAGGCAGGCGGCCGCATCGGTAGAGGGCAGCTCGATTCGCGTCGGCGTGGAGAAGGTCGATCAGCTCATCAATCTGGTGGGCGAACTCGTCATCACGCAGGCGATGCTCGCGGAAACCACGAGCACGTTCGATCCCGCTCTGCACGACCGTCTTTTCAATGGCATGGCGCAGTTGGAGCGCAATGCGCGCGACCTGCAAGAGGCCGTCATGTCCATCCGCATGATGCCGATGGACTACGTATTCAGCCGCTTCCCGCGTCTCGTGCGCGATATCGCCGGCAAGCTCGGCAAGGAAGTGGAACTCGTCACGTTCGGTCAGGCGACCGAGCTCGACAAGAGTCTGATCGAGCGCATCATCGATCCGCTCACGCACCTCGTGCGCAACTCGCTCGATCACGGCATCGAAACCGTGGAAGCGCGCCGCGCGGCGGGCAAGTCGACTACCGGCCAGCTCGTGCTGTCGGCGGCGCATCACGGCGGCAACATCGTGATCGAAGTGAGCGACGACGGCGCGGGCCTGCGCCGCGACAAGATTCTCGCGAAGGCGCAGAAGCAGGGCATGCAGGTTTCGGAATCGATGAGCGACGAAGAGGTCTGTCAACTCATCTTCGTGCCGGGCTTCTCGACCGCCGAGCAGGTGACCGATATTTCCGGCCGTGGCGTAGGCATGGACGTGGTGAAGCGCAACATCCAGTCGATGGGCGGCCACGTCGAAATCATGTCGCGCCAGGGCGCGGGCACGACGACGAAGATCGTGTTGCCGCTCACGCTCGCGATTCTCGACGGTGTGTCGGTGAAAGTCGGTAACGAGATCTTCATTCTGCCGCTGAACTTCGTGATGGAGTCGCTGCAACCGGTCGCGGAAGACATCTACACGGTTGCGAACGGCGAGCGCATCGTACGTGTGCGCGGCGAATATCTGCCGCTCGTCGCGCTGCATCGCGTGTTCGATGTCGAAGGCGCGCGCACCGAGCCGACGCAGGGCATCGTCACGATCATGCAGACGGAAGGACGCCGCTTCGCGATGCTGATCGACGAACTCGTCGGCCAGCAGCAGGTGGTCGTGAAAAACCTCGAAACGAATTACCGCAAGGTGCACGGCATTTCCGCCGCGACCATCCTGGGCGACGGCCGTGTCGCGCTGATCGTCGACGTGGCTGCATTGAGTCGTATGTCACGTTTGCAGCATGAATCGCAAAACCATTCGAAAACACTTCATTGAATCGGAAGCTGACGTGGGAGCGGACATTTGATCGATCCTGGTCGCCGCAAGTGCATGGTCGAGTGATGCGCGCAACGACGTTGGGTTCACCAGCGAAGCGCGAACGATTGAGAGCAAGGAGCGAGAAATATGGATCGAAACATGAAGATTCTGGTAGTCGACGACTTTTCGACGATGCGCCGTATCGTGCGCAATTTGCTGAGGGAAAGTGGCTACGTGAACATCGATGAGGCGGAAGACGGGGCGGCTGCGCTCGCGCGCCTGCGAACCGGTGGCTACGATTTCGTGATTTCCGATTGGAACATGCCGGTTCTGGATGGCCTGTCGATGCTCCAGCAGATCCGCGCTGACGCGAGTCTGTCGCATCTGCCGGTGCTGATGGTCACGGCTGAAGCCAAGCGGGAAAATGTTATTGCGGCGGCGCAGGCTGGCGCGAATGGTTACGTGGTCAAGCCGTTCACGGCCGCAACGCTTGACGAGAAGCTGACCGGCATACTTGAGAAGATGGTCAAGACGAGGGGGATTGCGAACGATCGATGAATAGCAAGCATAAGAAGCCTTAACCTGATTTCGGCAACAGCTTCTTAAGGCGAGTGCCACGGGCGGCTGGCAAGCATGGCTAACGTGCGTGTGACCGCGGGCTTAAACGAGCTGTTTCTTTGGTTACTTTCTTTGCAGCAGCAAAGAAAGTGACTGCCGCCCCGCACAGGGGCAGTGCCAATAGACCGACACGCTAACGGGATCCGGCGCAACCATAAAAGCCCGAGAGCAATCAATCAATCCTCCCGCTCCGCCTGAACATCCCGCGCCGAGATATTGAACTGCCGCAGCTTGTGATAAAGCGTCTTACGCGGCATACCGAGCGCTTCGCTCGCCGCTCCGACATTTCCATTGTGCCGCCGCAGCATATCCTCGATCAGCACGCGCTCGATATAAGCGAGTTGCTCGTTGAGCGGCGCCCCGCCCCGAGGCCGGTCATCGGAGGGAATCAACTGATCGCCCGAAAGCCCCAGCACAAAACGATCAGCCACGTTCTGCAACTCGCGCACATTCCCCGGCCATTGATGCGCAGTCAACTCCGACACCTGCGCAGCCGTGACCATCGGCGCATCCTGACCGAAGCGCTGCGCCGCCGCGAGCACGAAATGCTCGAACAGCAGCGGCACATCTTCGCGACGCTCGCGCAAGGGCGGAAGATCGATCAGCGCGACGTTCAGCCGATACAGCAGATCGGCGCGAAAGCGTCCCTCGGACGATAGCAGCGCGAGATCGGCCTTGGACGCGGCAACCACGCGGCAATCGACGGCAATCGATTCATTCGTGCCGAGCCGCTCGATGCGCCGCTCCTGCAACACGCGCAACAGCTTGATCTGCAACGCGACCGGCATGGTTTCGATCTCGTCGAGAAAGAGCGTGCCGCCGTCGCTCCATTCGATCTTGCCGATGCGGTTCTTCGTCGCCCCGGTGAACGCACCGGCCTCGTGCCCGAAAAGCTCGCTCTCGAAAAGCTGCTCGGGCAGGCCGCCGCAATTGAGCGCGACGAAGTGATGCTCGCGCCTGCGGCCATAGTCATGCAGCGCCCTCGCGATGAGTTCCTTGCCGGTGCCCGTCTCGCCCGTGATGAGCACCGACACCGATGTATCCGCGAGCCGCAAAATCTTCTTGCGCACATCCGCGATGGCGGGCGACTTGCCGAGCACGAGGGCCTCGATGCCGCGTCCGTTTTGCAGCGCGGCGCGCAGGCCTTCGACCTCCAGCGTGAGCCGGCGCTTCTCGACGGCCCGCGCGACGCATCCGGCAATGTGCTCCGACGAAAACGGTTTCTCGATGAAATCGTAGGCGCCGACGCGCATCGCGCCGACGGCCGTCGAAATGTCCGCATGGCCGCTGATGAGCACCACGGGAATCTGCGCATCGACGGCGAGCACGTGCTGAAGCAGTTGCATGCCGTCCATGCCCGGCATCCGCAGGTCGGAAACGAACACGACGGGCGAGCCGGGCACAGCCGCTGCCAGCGCACTCGCCGCCGACGCGTGCGATTCCACCGGAAAGCCCGCGAGCGCCACCGCCTGTTCGACGCCGAGGCGCACGTTCTCGTCGTCCTCGACGATCACCACGCGGATGTCATCGCTTGCCTGCCGGATCGGGCTTTTAGTCACTGTCAGCGCTCCTGCCGTTCGCCGCAACGAATTCGATGGTGAATTGTGCGCCACCGCCCTCGAGATTGACAGCCGCGATCCGTGCGCCGAAGCCCTCGACGATGCGCGACGTGATCGCGAGCCCGAGGCCGAGGCCATGCCCGCGCGGCTTGGTCGTCACGAACGGCTCGAACAGATGCGCGAGCACGTGCGGATCGATGCCGGGACCGTTGTCGGCGATGAAGAAGATCACGTGCGCGGGATCGTCGGCCCGGTTTGCGCCGATGCGGATGCGCGGCGTTTCGCATCCGGCGAGCGCATCGAGCGCGTTACCCAGCAGGTTGACGATCACCTGTTGCAGACGCCCCGGCTCGGCTTCGACGATGGCGTCCGGCGCGATGTCGATATCGAGCTGGATGCGTTCGTCGCGGATGCGCGCGTCGTACATGAGCCGCGCATGTGCAAGCGCATCGCCGAGCGCGACCGGCACGGTGTTCGCCTCGGGCTTTCTCGCGAACGCCTTCAGTTCCGCCGTGAGCTGTGCCATGTTCTCGACGAGTTTGCCCACGCGCTCCAGATTGGCGATGGCCTGCGCGGGCTGGCCGCGCTCGAAGAAAGTGCGCGCGTTGTCGCACAGCGTGCGGATGGCGACGAGCGGCTGATTGATTTCGTGCGTCAGGCCAGCCGCCATCTGGCCGAGCACGGCGAGCTTGCCCGCATGCACGACTTCCTGTTGCGAATCGCGCAGCTTGTGCTCGGTGAGCACGCGTTCCTCGATCTCCTGTTGCAATGCCGCCGTGCGCTGATGCACGGTTTCTTCGAGACGGTCGTTCGCGCGCTGCAAGGCGTCCTGCGCCTTGAGCCGCTCGACGATCACGCGGCGTCGCTGCACGGCGTAGAGACCATAAAGTCCCGCGATCAGGAACGCGAGCGTCACGAACGCGAAGGCGAGTTGTTGCTGACGCCGCGCCGTCGAGAGATCGAGCGCCACCATGATCGCGTCGCCCGCCTGCGGCGCGCTGCGCGACATCACGAGATAGCGCCGCGTGCGGCCGGGATGCGACCAGTCGGGCAGGCGCGCGAACCACGCGCCGTTGCGCCAGTCGTCGAGCCGTTCGTAGCCGAGATTATCGACCTTGCGGCCCGCATACTGGCGCGACGCCTGAATCTGCTCCTGCTTGTGCGCGGCGATGGGCGCGAGCGCGGTGAACTTCCACGCGGGCACGGTCGAGATCACGACCACGCCGTTGCCATCGACGACCATCGCGGCTTCGTTCGGCACGCGCCACGCGGCTTCGAGCGGATCGACGCTCAGCTTGACGGCCGTCGCGCCGAGCACCTTGCCCGCGCCACGCACCGCGCTCGCGAAGTACAGGCCCGGCTCGCCCGTGTTCGTGCCGATGCCGAAGAAGCGGCCGCTGCCGCCCGAGATCGAATCGGTGAAGTACGGGCGATACGCGACGTTCGTGCCGACGAAGCTCACCCGCTGATTCCAGTTGCTCGCGGCGATGACGTCGCCGTTCAAATCGATGACATCCACCGCGACGCTGCCCGCGTCCTTGTTGACCGCTTCGAGATAATCGTCGACGGCGGGGAGCAGCGCGCGCCGCGCGTCGGGCGGCGCTTCGAGCAAGGTCTTGATGCTGTCCTGGCGCGCCGCGATCGCCGGAAGGATTTCATAGCGGCCCAGTTCGCTCTTGAGGCTCGCGGCGTACAGATCCAGCCGGTGCGCGCCCGCTTCGGTCAGTGCGTCGAGTCCGCGATGCCAGGCCACTTCCACGGCGGCGGCGGCCGCGGCGAGATAGAGCACCGCGCTTGCCGCCACTGCCCACAGGGGAACGCCCAACATCGTCATACACGGTCATCCGAAATGCGCCAGCACCAGCAAGGTCAGCGTGACGACGATCGCACCGCCGATGCGCGTCGCGATCTGCGCAAAGGGCATCAGTGTCATCCGGTTGGCGGCCGTCAGGATCGCCACGTCGCCCGTGCCGCCCTGGCCGCTGTGGCATGCGTTCACGATCGCGGTGTCGATAGGGTACATCTTCATCAGCCGTCCGACCACGAAGCCCGTGCCCATGAGCGTCGCGACCGTGATCACGATCGTCACGATGTTCGCCACCGTGAACGCCGCCATCAGCTTGTCCCACGGCGTCATCGCCACGCCGATCGCGAACAGCAGCGGATAGGTCACCGCCGTCGAAAAGAACTTGTACACCACGAACGCGCCTTCCTGAAGCTGCGGCGACACCGCCCGTGCGAGCTTCACCAGCACCGCCAGAAACAGCATCGCCACCGGGGCCGGCAGGCCGAAGATGTTTCTGCACATCAGGCCGAGCAGATACAGCGTGATCGCCGTGATGCCCGCCGCCGCGATGTGCGTCACGTCGATATGCCCGGTGATCTCTTCCTTCACCGGGTCCATCTCGTCCTGCTCGCCGACCTGCAGACGGCCCTGGCCGGTCAGATGCGGAAAGCGGCGGCCGATCATGTCGAGCACGCCGGACAGCACGATCGCGGTGAGACTGCCGAGCATCACGGGCGGCAAGACCTGCGCGAAGAGTTCGCCCTGCGGCAGATGCATGATCTCCGAATAGCCGATCGAAAGCGGGATCGCGCCTTCGCCGACGCCGCCCGCCATGATCGGCACGACGATGTAGAGCAGCGTGTGACGCGCGCCGAGCCCGAGCGCCGTGCCGACCAGCGTGCCGACGATCGCCGCCGCGATCGAGCCGACCGCGAGCGGAATGAAGATCTTGATGAAGCCCTTGATCAGCACGCGCCGGTCCATGCTCAGAATGCTGCCGACGATGATCGACGCGATGAAGAGATACAGGAAGTTCGTCTGCTTCGTGAACTCGGTCGTGAGATTCAGGATCGGCTTCGGCAGCAGATGATAGTAGGTGAGCGCCGACGGAATGAAGGTCGCGAAGATCGCCGCCGCGCCGATGTTGCGCACGAGCGGCATGCGCTTGCCGATCTCGGCGCACGTAAAGCCGAAGAAGGCGAGCACGGCGATCGCCATCGAGATTTCGCCCGGCACCTTGCCCGTCACCGCGAATCCCGTGATCAGGCCGAGCAGCAGCAGATACACCGGCAGCGGAATGATGCCGATGCGCGTTTCCATCAGCTTCCACCAGCCCTCGGGCCAGAAGCGTTCCTTGTTCGTCGATGCCGGCTGCGCGTCGTCGTGCTGCGCGCTTTGAGATGTGATCTGCACGTATGTCTCCTTGCTGTTTGGGCGATGCATGTGCTGCAATCCGAACGGCGGGCGTGTGTGTCCCACGCCGCGTGTGGCGGATGATTCGGGATATGTCGGGGAAAGCGGGGGCGGCCGGTTACCGGAAGAATGCGCGTGCGCGCCGGGGCAATGGCAGGGTCAAGATGTCGTCTCCGTTGTTGGCTGGCCCTGAGCGGCGAAGCGCGTTCGCGGCGGGGTCTATGCCTATGACAAGGCAAGGGCCGTGCCAACGGACACGCGCGGATGCGACATGCCAAGCCACTGATTTGATGTGGATTTTTTTGAGACGACAGCGGACGCGCGCGCGCCGTTCCGAAATTTCAGAATCGGACCGTTTTGATGGCTGAGGTTTTAGACTGTGAGCTCATCCTTTTCAATGCAACCGGAGTTCCTTCACGCATGACGAGAACCAACGAGTATGGGCAGCCCATCGGCGAAGCGGTGGCGGAGTGGACGGCGCGCGAGCGGCCCGCGCGCATCGGTATCGACGGCAGGCATTGCCGCATCGTGCCGCTCGACGTGGCGCGCCACGCGGTGGACCTTTTCGACGCCTATGGACAGGCCGCGGATGGCAGCGACTGGACGTATCTCTTCGTCGGACCGTTCACGGACTTCGACGCGTTCCGCGACTATCTGACCAAGGCCGCGGCGTCCAACGATCCGCTTCATTACACCGTCGTCGATTCCGCGAGCGGCAAGGCGGTCGGCACGCTGGCGCTGATGCGCATCGAGCCGGTTCATGGCGTCATCGAAATGGGCAGCGTCACGTTTTCGCCGTTGCTCAAGCAGACGCGCATATCGACGGAAGCGCAATATCTGTTGATGCGCCATGTCTTCGACGACCTGGGTTATCGGCGCTACGAATGGAAGTGCGACAGCCTGAACGCGCCTTCGCGCAAGACCGCGCTGCGGCTCGGCTTCGAATTCGAGGGGATTTTCAGGCAGGCGATCGTCTACAAGGGACGCAATCGCGACACGGCCTGGTACGCGATCATCGACAAGGACTGGCCGCGCATTCGACGCGCATTCGAGCGCTGGCTCGCCGACGACAACTTCGACGCGAACGGCAAGCAACGTGCGTCGCTTGCGCAATTGCGGGGCGAAGGCGGCGAGTGAATCGAACGCGCCTTCGCCAGCGGGCTTACTTCTGGATGCCGAGCAGTTCGACTTCGAACGTCAGGTCGCTGTTCGGCGGGATCGCGCCCACGCCGCGATCGCCGTAAGCGGTTGCGGCGGGGCATGTCAGCTTCGCCTTGCCGCCGACCTTGATCTTCTGCACGCCTTGCGTCCAGCACGGAATCACCCGATTGAGCGGGAAGGTCGCGGGGCCGCCGTGCTTGCTCGAACTGTCGAACTCGGTGCCGTTGGCGAGCGTGCCGCGATAGTTGACGCTCACCACGTCGTCGGCTTTCGGTTGCGGGCCCGTGCCCTGTGTGAGGTGTTCGACGACGACACCCGACGGCAATTTGTCGACGGCGTTGGCGGCGAATGCGCTCGATGCGATGGCCGATGCTGCAAGCAAAGCGATGACTGATTTCATGCGATAACCTCGTTGGACGGAACGCCGATTATATCGGGAGCGTTTGCGCGTCAATCCGGCCGCGCCTCTGGACACTCCGCCTGATACCAGCGATCGACCTGACGTTGCGCCGCGTGCAGATCGTCGGGATAGTACGGATCGTAAAACTTCGACGGGTCGTAGCCCGCCCGCTCCAGCGCCGCCAGTTCGCTCATGTTGCGCTCGCGCGTGGGCGGCGCGTGGTTTCTGAGCGCGGTGAGATCGCGGCATTGCGCTGCGCTCAGGTTCGTCGTGCTTTGCTGCATGCCGCTCGCGGCGCATCCGGCCAGCGTGATCGCCAGCGCCGGGACCATAAAGCGGATTGTCAGTGGTTTTCTCATGTCGCGTCCTCCTTATGCCCGTGGCTGAACATTACTGCATGCACAGGGCGTCCATCCGAAGTATCCCTAGTTGGAGCGAAATCCGCTCGGCCCGCCTCGTCCGAACCCGGCGACGACTGCGCTTGCGCCATTGTTTGCATTTCGCAAATGACGCGTTCGCCCTTTCGGCCGTTCTTTTCGAACGGCGTCTGGGTCACTCTCTGTTCCGTCGGCGAGGCCGCACTGCGACGAACCCGCCGGCGATTCTGACTCAGGAGACAGAGATGACCTCGAAACGGTGGGATACGTCCTACGAATGGAAAGCCGTGACGCTGCTTGCGCTCGGATTCGGCCTCGTCGGCCTCGACCGGTGGCTGATCGCGCCGCTCTTCCCGGCGATCATGAAGGACCTGCATCTCACCGCGCAGGACGTCGGCAATTGCATCGGCATACTGGGTCTTTCGTGGGGCGTGTTCGCCGCGCTGATGGGCGGCATCTCCGACAAGATCGGGCGGCGCAAGGTGCTGATTCCCGCGATCATCGCTTTCTCCCTGCTGTCCGGTTTCTCCGGCGTCGCGGGTGGTCTCGCCAGTCTGCTCGCCGTGCGGGCGTTGATGGGCGTCGCCGAAGGCTCGTTCTGTCCGACGAGTTTCGCCGCGACCGCGGACGCTTCTCATCCGAAGCGGCGCGGTTTCAATCTCGGGCTTCAGCAAAGCGGATTCGCACTCTTCGGGCTCGCGCTTTCGCCGATCATCGCGACGCAATTGCTCGGCGTGGTCTCGTGGCGCTGGGTCTTCGCGCTTGTCTCGATTCCCGGCCTGATTCTCGGGCTGCTGATGTACTTCGTGATTCGCGAGCCGCGATCCGCCGAGTCGCCGGCCGTGGAACAGAAGACGCCGGCCGCGCAGGGCAACTGGCGCGACGTGCTGAAGCGTCGCAACATTCCTGTCGCCATGGTCGCGCTGTTCTGTGCGATGACGGGCGTCTTCGTGCTCGGCGCGATGCTGCCGCTTTATCTCACCGACTACCTCGCGCTCGACACCCAGCGCATGGGCATCGTCGTGTCGGCGATCGGCTTCGGCGGCTTCGTCGGGCAGTTCGGTCTACCGGGGCTCTCCGATCTCGTCGGCCGGCGGCTCGCGAGCATCGCCGGTTTCACGGGGACGGCGGTCATGCTGTACGTGTTTCGCGGACTCGGCGCGCAGCCGCTGATCCTGTTCATCGTGCTGTTCGTCGCGTCCTTCTTCACGCTGGGTCTCGTCGCGCTGCTTTCCGGGCCGGTCGCGACGGAGGCGGCGCCCGTCGGCATGGTGTCGACCGCGATCGGGATCGTCGTCGGCGCGGGCGAGATTTTCGGCGGCGGCGTGGCGCCGGCGCTCGCGGGATTCGTCGCGACACGTTTCGGTATCCAGAATATTCTCTGGCTGCCGATCTGCGCGGTGCTGCTCGGTATCGGCGTGAGCCTGCTGCTCGAAGAAACCGCGCCCGCCAAAGTGCGCCGGAATTCGGGGACGGTCGAGTTCACCGGCGTCGAGCAGCCCGAGTAAAACGGCTGTCCCGGAGCCTCGCGCGCTTTGGATACACTGACATGCTGGACACGACCGAAAGGGACCGGCATGGATCGTTTTCTCAGCATCGAGGCCTTCGTGCGGGTTGCGGAGACCAGCAGCTTCGCGGAGGCGGCGCGCCAGCTCGGGGTGGCCAGTTCGGTGGTCACCACGCGCATCCAGCAACTGGAGAAGTTTCTCAACGTGCCGTTGTTTCACCGCAGCACGCGGCACGTGCGGCTTTCCGATGTCGGCGAGGCGTTCTATCGGGATTGCGCGGAGGTCGTGGGGCGCGTCAACGAACTGACCGACCAGATGCGCGAGTTGCGCGCGACCCCGACCGGGCGCCTGCGGATCCAGATGCTGCCGGGTTTCGCGCTGGGTCACTTCGGCGCATCGCTGGCCGAATTCAATCGACGTTATCCCGGCATCCAGCTCGACGTGATCGTCAATGATCGCGTCGTCGATCCGATCGAGGAGGGCTTCGACGTCGCGTTCCAGATTTTTCCGGCGATCTCCGAATCGCTGATCGAGCGGCGTCTCTTCACCGTCCGGCGATTGTTCTGCGCCGCGCCTTCGTATCTACAGGAGCACGGCGCGCCGCGCCATCCGCGCGAACTGCTGGATCACCGGACGGCGCTCTATTCGGGTTATCCGTCGCGCAATCGTTGGACGATGACACGCGGCGACGAGGTCGTGGAAATCGAATTGCCCGGCATCATCCGTTCCAATTCCGTCCATTTGCTCCATGACTACGCGCTGACGGGCGGCGGAGTCGTGTGCCTGCCGACGCTGGTGGCGAGCGCGTCGCTTCTCGATGGCTCGCTCGTGCCGATACTCGCGGACTACGCGCTCTCGCCGATGAACTTCGCCGCCGTCTATCCGGCGACGCAACGTCAGGGGCTCAAGGTGAAAGCGCTGGTCGAGTTTCTCGCCGAGCGGCTGGGACCGGAGCCGGTGTGGGACGTGCCGCTCATCGAGCGCGGATGGGTGAGATAGCAACGCAACTAATCGTCTTTCGCTCGACCAGCCTGTAAACCCGGCGGCTATCGCCGCTGCGGGCCGAACATCCGCGACATTGCCCGCGCGAGTTCCTTGACGACGGTATCCGCGGTCGGACGATGCAGCAACGCGATATCCATCGTCTCGATGGCCGGCAGCCCGTTCTTCGCCGTCAGCACGACGTGATCCGGCGAAACGGCGCGCGCCGGAAGCAGGCTGATTCCCAGACCATCGGCGACGGCCGCCTGAATGCCGCTCAGACTCGAACTGATGAAGCTCAGCCGCCAGCGCCGCCCGATGCTTTCGATCGCGTTGGTCATGTCGTCGCGATAAAGCCCGCGCGGCGGAAACGCGACGAGCGGAATCGGGTTCAGGCCGAACGAGGGATTCTTCGCGCTGTCGATCCATCGCAGTTGCTCCGGCCAGCTCGCGACGGCCTCGCGGCTATTGCGGCGCTGCTTCACGAGAACCAGATCGAGGTCGCCGCGATCGTAGCTGGCGCTGATATCGCGGCTCAGCCCGCTCGTCACTTCGAGCTTCACCTGCGGATGCTTGCGATTGAACGCGGCCAGCATGTGCGTGGTCGGCCCGCCGACGAAGTCTTCCGGCACGCCGAGACGCACGGTCAGGCCCACGTTCGCGCCCGATAGCGCCTCGATCATTTCATCGTTGAGCGCGAGCATCCGGCGTGCGTATGCGAGCAGGGTTTCTCCGGCGTCGGTCGGACGAACGTCGCGGCTGCCGCGTTCGAGCAGCTTGTGTCCCGCCATCTCCTCCAGTCGACGGACCTTCTGGCTCACGGTCGATTGCGTCGAATGAAGCCGTGCGGACGCCGCGGTGAAGGTGCCGCAATCCGCCACCATGACGATGGCTTTCAGCAGATCCAGATCGAAGAGCGGGGTGCGTGCTTGGGGAACGTGTTTCATCGACCCAGTTGATCGTTGAATTCGGACTCTGACTTCTATCACGCGTGACCGGCACTGGCAATCGCGCAGCCGTCGCGTGTCTACGGGTATTCGCTTTTCAACTGACGCCCATTAGAACATTTAATTTTTGAATACAAGGCGAGATGGATAACATCAGCCGACGTTGATGCGAATGGCTAGCCATCACCCTTCGACGTCAGACAAAAAGGCTCGAACGCAGGCGAAAAACCGCGTGACGAGACACATGCCCGGAGACAAGGATGAAGAAAGCGCAAGTGAACACCTGGAGGACATCGCTCGTGGCGGCCGGTACCGGCATGGTGCTGGCAGGCACGGCGGGCGCGCAATCGAGCGTCGTGCTGTACGGCATCGTCGATGGAGGCATCACGTACACCAATAACCAGCAAGGCCATTCGGCATGGCAGGCGACGGGCGGTAACGAGTCGGGACCGCGCTGGGGTCTGCTCGGATCGGAAGATTTGGGCGGCGGCCTGAAAGCGAATTTCAAGCTGGAGAACGGCTTCAACGTCATGAACGGCACGGCGATGCAGGCGGGCCGGATGTTCGGCCGGCAGGCCTGGGTCGGCATGAGCAGCGAGAAGCTCGGCGCGCTCACGCTGGGCCGCCAGTACAACACGGTTCAGGATATTCTCGGTTCGATCCAGATCAGCAATACGCTCGCTCAGTATTCGACCCATCCGTTCGACAACAACGACATCAACAACACGTTTCGCACGAACAACGCCGTCAAGTATGTCTCGCCGATCATCGCGGGATTGCAGGCGAACGCGATGTACGGCTTTTCGAATTCCACCGGCTTCGCGGCCAACAATAGCTGGAGCGCGGGTCTCAGTTACACGCGCGGGCTGCTCAATCTCGGCGCGGCCTACGCGCGCATGAATCAGCCCGCGAGCAGTGCCGTGGGCGCGGTCGCATCCGACAACTACTACGCGCCGAGCGCCGCGGTCTTCGGAACACGTCTCGTCGACGCGACCCGCCAGCAGATCTGGGGCGCGGGCGGCACCTATACTTTCGGTCCCGCGACGCTCGGGCTGCTCTACACGGGCGCGGACTTCAACATGGCCGCGGGCGGCGCGCTGCGTTTCGGAAACTACGAAGGCAGCGTACGCTATTCGCTGTCGCCGGCGCTGATCGCGGCTGTCGGCTATACCTACACGCAGACGTCGCAAGGCGATACGAGCGGGCACTATCATCAGGTCTCGGGCGGTCTGCAGTATCTGTTGTCCAAGCGCACGGACGTCTATGTGAACGGCTTTTATCAGAAGGCGACGGCTGGCATCGGTCATGCATGGATCGATGGCATCGCCGCGCCGTCGTCGACGACTTCACAACTGGCGTTCGTCGCCGGTCTGCGTCAGAAGTTCTGACAGGTCATGCGAGGAACATCATGAAACTCCGCATTCTTCTTGCCGCGCTGCCGTTCATCGGCCTCTACTCGGGCGGCTCGCTCGCCGCGCATACGCCGCTTCTCTTCGGCGTGCCTTTTCTGCTGGTGTGGAACCTCTTCTGGATGGCGGCGACGGCCGCGATCCTCGCGCTCATCTATTGCCTCGACAGCCGCGACGAAGCGGCGGATTCGAGCGCACGCGCGGGAGGATCGCAATGAACGCGTCGTTGATCATCATCGTGCTGTTCGCGATCTTCGCGCTGGCCGTGGGCCTGTACGCGCGTCGCGGTAAAAAGCAGCTCAGCCTGGAGCAATGGGCGGTCGGCGGACGCGGCTTCGGCTCGCTGCTGACCTTCCTGCTGATGGCGGGCGAAGCCTTCTCGACGTTCTCGTTCCTCGGCGCGAGCGGCTGGACCTATAGCAAGGGCGTGCCGGCGTTCTATATCCTGTCGTACGGGTGCCTCGCGTATGTGCTCGGCTACTGGATGCTGCCCGCCATCTGGCGCTATGCGAAGGATCGCAACCTCGTATCGTTCGCCGATTACTTCGCATCGAAGTACGACAGCCGCGCGATCGGCGTGCTGGTTTCGATCGTGGCCGTGCTCGCGATGGTGTCGCTCCTGATCATCCAGTTGCGCGGGCTCGGCATCATCGTCTCCGAGATGTCGTATGGCCTGATCTCGCAGAACACCGCGATCTGGATCAGCGCGGTGCTGATGGTCGCGTACATGACGGTCTCGGGCATTCACGGCTCGGCGAGCATCGCGATCTTCAAGGACGTGCTGATTCTCGGCCTCGCGATCTTTCTCGGCACCTATCTGCCGCTGCATTACTTCGGCGGCTTCGGCGAAATGTTCGCGCGTATCGATGCCGTGCATCCGGAACTGCTGCGCATGCCCGAGCATGGCTTCAATCTGAGCTGGTACAACTCGACGCTGCTGCTCACGTCGCTCGGCTACTACCTGTATCCGCACGGCTTCACGGCGGTCTATGTGGCGCGCGATGCATCGGCGCTGCGCAAGAACGTCGTGCTGATGCCGATCTATCAGGTGCTCATCGCGTTCCTGTTCCTCGTCGGCTTCGCTGCCGTGCTCACCGTGCACGGGCTCGAAGGCGCGCAAACCGATCTCGCGCTGCTGCGGCTCGTCAAGCAGACTTTCCCGGCGTGGTTCGTGGGTATCGTCGGCGGGGCGGGGCTGCTCACGGCACTGGTGCCGGGCTCGCTCATCATGCTCAATGCATCGACGACGATCGCGCGTAACATCTATCGCGAAGGCTTCGCACCGCAGGCGACCGACAGGGAAGTGGCACGTGTCGCCCGTATCGCGCTGCCGCTGTTCACGCTGGTCGTCGTCTTTTTCGTGTTGCGCGGCGGTGCGACGTTCGTCGCGCTCGCGATCTTCTCGTCGAGCCTGCTCACGCAACTGGTGCCGATGCTCGCGTCGAGTTTTCTCAAGCGCCCGTTCGGCACGCGCGAAGCTGCGTTCGGCGGCATCGCGGCAGGCGGCGTCGTGCTCGGGCTGTCGAGCTGGGGCGGCATGACGCTTGCGACCGCGTTTCCCGGCGCGCCGCTCGCGTTCACGTCGATCAACATGGGGCTCGTCGCGCTGTTCGCGAACGCCGTGGTTTTCGTTGCAATCAGCGCCGCACAACGTTTGCTGCGGGCGCGTATCGATACTGCCGTCGGATCGGCATGACAAACATGACTCGCTCTCTTTACCTTTCCAATGTCCGGCTGGCCGATGACCAGACCGTCTCCGTCTCGGTCGTCGATGGCCGTATCGAAGCGCTCGGCGCGAATGTCGCGGCGCCGCCCGGCGCGCATGTCGAAGATGGCGGCGGCGCGCTGCTGCTGCCGGGCTTCGTCGAAGGCCATACGCACATCGACAAGAGCAACTGGGGCCGTCCGTGGTATCGCAACGAAGTCGGCCCGCTGCTCACCGATCGCATCAACAACGAACGCGAGTGGCGCAAGACATCGGGACACGATGCGGCCGCGCAATCGCTCGCGCTGTCGCGCGCATTCGTGCAGGCGGGCACCACGCGTCTGCGCACGCATGTCGATATCGATACCGATGCACGCCTGCGCTACCTCGAAGGCGTGCTCGCGACGCGGCAGACGATGCGCGACACGCTGGAGATGCAGATCGTCGCGTTTCCGCAGTCGGGCATGTTGATTCGTCCCGGCACGGTCGAATTGCTCGGCAGCGCGCTTGCTGAAGGCGCCGATGTTCTCGGCGCGCTCGATCCCGCGTTGATCGACGGCGATCCCGTTGCGTCGCTCGATGCGACCTTCGCGCTCGCGGAACGCCACGGCAAGCCGATCGATATCCATCTGCACGAGCCCGGCGAAGTCGGCGCATTCACGCTCAAGCTGCTGCTCGACCGCGTCGAGACGATGGGCATGCAGGGCAGGGTGGTCGTCAGTCACGGGTTCTGTCTGGGCGCGTTGCCGGAGCGCGAACGCGATGCGCTGCTGGATCGCATCGCCCGGTTGCGCGTGGCGCTGCTGACGAGCGCGCCGCCTTCGCGCACGGTTCCGCCGCTCAAGCTTTGCCGCGAGAAGGGCATCACGATGTTCGGCGGCAACGACGGCATTCGCGACACCTGGTCGCCATATGGCGTTCCCGACATGCTCGAACGCGCGATGCTGATCGGCATGCGCTACGACCTGCGTCGCGACGACGATCTCATGATCGCGTTCGATTGCGTCAGCGAGGCTGCTGCGCGCGGTTGCGGTTTCACCGACTACGGTCTGCACGCGGGCGCGCGCGCGGACCTCGTGCTGGTCGATGCGCAGACCATCGCGCACGCGGTGGCGTCGCGGCCGGTGCGCAAGCTCGTCGTGGCGAGCGGCCGCATCGTCGCGCGTGACGGAGCGCTCGCGTGATGAGCGAACATGAACACATCGACATACTGATCGAGCACGGCTGCGTCATCACGATGGATCCAGCGCGCCGTGTCATCGATGATGGCGCGGTGGCGGTGAAGGGCGATCGCATCGTCGCTGTCGGCGAGACGAGCGAACTGGCGCGGCGATACCGGGCAGCGCGCGTGATCGATGCGCGCCGCAAGGCCGTATTGCCCGGCCTGATCGATGCGCACGCCCATGCCGGGCACGCGATGCTCAGAACGATCGGCGGCGCGGACGGCGATGCATGGACGGCGGCATGCGAGGCGATCTACACGCGCGCTTCGGACGAAGCCTTCTGGGAAACGGAGTCGCATCTCGCGGCGCTCGAGCGTCTGAAGGCGGGCGTGACGACAGGTGTCTCGCTACTGGGAGGCGGCGATTCGATCATGCGTGTCGATGATCCCGTGTACGCGCGGCGTCATTGCGATGCGGTGGTCAGAACGGGCACACGGTCGATCGTCGCGGTCGGTCCTTCGCGTCCGCCCGCGCCTCGTCCTTATACACGGCACGGCGCGGGCGGAAGCAGCGAGACATACGACGTCGACTTCGAACGCATGTTCGACGTATGCAAGGACATCGTCGATGCCTGTCATGGCGATGCCGATGGCCGCATTCAGATCGCGTTGATGTTGCCCGTGTTCGCGCCGGAGCACTATCCCGAGGTCGCGCAATATGAAGGCGACTATCGGCGTGAAGCGCAGCGCTATATGTCGATGGCGCGCGAACGGAACCTGAGTTTCACGCAGGATGGTCATCGCGCGGGCACGCTCGATTTCGCGCATCGCGAGTTGGGGTTGCTGAACGCGAAGTCGTTCATGTCGCACGCGATCGATCTAACGGAGGCGGACATCGCGGCGTGCGTGGAGACGGGCGCTTCGATCGTGCATAACCCGAGCGCGATCATGTCGATCATCGGGCGCTGCCCGGTGCCCGAACTGATCGATGCGGGCGTGACGGTGGCGATCGGCTCCGACGGCGCTGCGCCCGACAGAGGCTATGACATGTTCCGCCATATGTGGCAGTGCATGCATTACCATCGGCGGCACTTTCGCGATCCGGATGTGCTTCCGCACGGCAAGGTGCTAGAGATGGTCACCATCGACGCGGCTCGCGCCTTGTCAATCGATCACGAACTGGGTTCGCTCGAAGCGGGCAAGCAGGCCGACATCATTCTCGTCGACCTGTTCAAGCCGCATCTGATGCCGATGAACATGCCGGTCTATCGCGTCACGTGCTTCGCGAATGCGGGCGATGTGTGCATGACGATGGTCGGCGGAAAGGTCCTGATGGAGGATTACCGGGTGCTGTCGGTCGATGAAGCGGAGATACTCGAACGTGTCTCGCAGGTTGCGGATAGCACGTTCGAGCGCGCGGGCTTGCGTCATCTGCTCGACGCGCCGCGAACGTTGTGGGGGCACAGCCACTACTGAAGCCGGGCCGATGCGGCACGCCTGAGCAGCAGGGCGTGCCGCATCGCGCGACGCTCAACGCGGCGCGTTGAGCGTCAGCTTCATGTGCCGGTTGACGTCCTTGTACAGCAGATAGCGGAAGCGGCTCGGCCCGCCCGCATAACACGCTTGCGGGCAGAACGCGCGCAGCCACATGAAGTCGCCGGCTTCCACTTCGACCCAGTCCTGATTCAGCCGATACACCGCCTTGCCTTCCAGCACGTAAAGACCGTGTTCCATCACGTGCGTTTCCGCGAACGGGATAACGCCGCCGGGCTGGAACGTGACGATGTTCACGTGCATGTCGTGGCGCATGTCGCTGGAATCGACGAAGCGCGTCGTCACCCAGCGTCCTTCGGTGCCGGGCATGGCGATCGGCTCGATGTCCTGCTCGTTCGTCACGAAGGCTTCGGGAAGCGGCACGCCATCCACGGCTTCATAGTGCTTGCGGACCCAGTGGAAGCGGGCGGTATCCTTATGACGATTACGCAACTGCCAGTTCGTACCGGGCGGAATGAACGCATAGCCGCCGGTCTTCAACACGTGCAACTTGCCTTGCAGCGTCACTTCGATTTCGCCTTCGACGACGAACAGCACGCCTTCCGCGTTCGGGTCCTGTTCAGGCTTTTCGCTGCCGCCGCCAGACGCCACTTCCATGATGTATTGCGAGAACGTCTCGGCAAACCCGGTCAGAGGCCGCGCCAGCACCCAGAGACGCGTCTTGTCCCAGAACGGCAGATGACTGGTGACGATATCGCGCATCACGCCCTTGGGGATGACGGCATACGCTTCGGTGAACATCGCGCGATCGGTCAGCAGCTCTGTCTGCGGTGGATGACCGCCATGAGGCGCGTAGTAGGTATTCGTTGACATACGTAAGTCTCCGTTGATGTTCACGCCGCCGTGCTGATCGCGACGCCGTGGTGGTGTCCGGCTCGACCGGACTCGAATTGCAGGCGGGACGTATCGCCCCAGAACTTTCCGCTACGCACGATCGTGCGTTCCGCTGGCACGGCCGCGACGGCTGCGGCCGCGTTGGCCGCCTTCACGATGACGAACGTGGCGTCGTGACCGGCCTTCAAACCGTAAGCGTCGTGCCCGAGCACCGCGGCGCCGGCATCGGTCGACATGTGCAGCGCGACGCGCAGTTCATCATCAGTATAGAAACCTGAGCGATAACCGATCAGCATCGCGCGTTGCAGCATGTCGCCATTGCCGTACGGCCACCAGGCATCCTGGATGTTGTCGTTGCCGGTGAAGACGCGCACGCCTGCCGCGCGCAATCGGACGATCGGCGGGAACGCGCGATCGCCGGGGGCGTTGGTCATGATCGATACGCCTGCATCCGCGAGCGCCGACGCGACGCGGTCTACCACGTCGGGCGCGACATCGCCCAATGCGTAGGCGTGGCTGACGGTCACGCGGCCATGCAGGCCGGAGGCCTTCGTGCGCGCTGCGATCCGGTGCAATTGGTCGATCCCTTGCTGATCGGCTTCGTGCAGATGGATATCGATCTTCACGCCACGCTTTTCGGCGATGCCGAAGACGATATCGAGCTGGCCGTCGGCGTCGCCGTCGAGCGTCGTCGGGTCGATGCCGCCGACGACCTGAGCGCCTTCACGCGCCGCCGCATCGAGAATGTCCGCGGTGCCCGGACAGGACACGACGCCCGCCTGGGGAAACGCCACGAGCTCGATATCGACGAGGCCGCGCCATTTTTCGCGCGCTTCCATGACGGCGTGGAGATTCGTGAGACCCGTGGTGGCGTCGACGTCGACATGACTGCGCATGGCAATGGTGCCGAACGATGCGGCCTGACGAATCAGCGCATCCGCGCGCTCGGCGATGGGACGTGCGCGCGCGAGTTCCTGCTTTTCGATGGCGAGACGCTCGCGCAGGCTCGCGGCGGAGCGGTGAGGACGCCAGCCATCGCCGACGAAGCTCTTGTCGAGATGGATGTGGCCATCGACGAAGCCGGGCAGGACGAGATGACCTTTGAGATCGATGACTTCTTCGTCGCTCGTTTCGATGCGTTGCGAGCCGATGCTGGCGAAGCGGCCGTCTTTTACCGCGAGGTTCAATGGATTGCCATCGGCGTCGATGGCATTGACGAATACGCGGTCGAACATGCTTGTGCCTCAATGATTCGGGACCTTTTCAACGCGTCCTGAACCGGTTGCGACGTTGGGTTATGGGGTCCTCGGTGGGGTGGACCTGTACAAAATATCGGAGACGGTTGGTATCGACAAATTAAATGTTTGAATGTGGGGTATTTGATTTGTGAATGGATTTTGCGATGAGCTTGCGGGTTGTTCGGGATGCTGAAGCGAACGTACGTTCTGACGCCATTAGTGTCATAACCATGACCTGTATGGCGCCATGTCCTCCAGCAGGTTATGAGGAAAAGCAATGTTAGGAAAGCTACTCCGACCGTCACGCTAAGCAGATAGATTCCCAACACACGTTCTGCTGTGGGGAAGCGAGCCTCTTTCATACTTGTTCTCATTTATTCGCCCAGCGTCACACAGTAGAATGCGGCTTTAAGTGCCTCGGTACCATCATGCTCGTGCTCAAGCTGACACTGGTTCCCCTGTTTGTGCTTGTCGTTTCGATGTCGGGTAAGTGGTGGGGACCATCGATCGCTGGTTGGCTGGCTGGATTGCCCGTCGTCGCCGGGCCGATTCTGTACCTATTGACGCTATCGCACGGAGGCGTGTTCGGAGCACGCGCAGCAACCCTATCGCTGGCTGCAATCCTTGCGTCGGAAGGGTTCAACTTCGCTTATGCGTGGACTTGTCGGTCGCGCTCCTGGCCAGTCGCTCTAGTCGCCGGTCTCGTCGTCTGGTTCCTATGCGCGTGTGGTCTCTCGTTCCTCCCGACTTCGCCTCTGTGGGCGTCGATCGTTGCTGTCGCGGCAGTGTCCATTGGCAAGGCGTTCTTGCCAATAACTTCAAGCGTTGCGGCCGGAGCGCCGCTTTCTCGGTTCGACCTGCTAGGCAGAATGATCGCCGGCGCTATCCTGACTTTGTGTGTTACATCGTTATCAGCTTGGGCTGGCCCAACGTGGAGTGGATTGCTTGCAGTCTTCCCGCTGCTCGGGATCATCCTTTCAGTGTCGTCCCAACGCGCGCACGGTCCTGCTTTTGTGATCTCGTTGTTGCGAGGCATGGTGCTAGGGCGTGTTTCGTTCGCAGCATTTTGTCTACTGTTGAGTTTCACGCTTCCATACCAACGACCCACCTTGGCATTCTTCGAAGCGGCATTGCTTGCAATGGTCGTTCAGTGGTGCACGAAGCGCGTAGCAACGCGTCGACGCCCGCGAGTCGTCGTTGCCGCTGAATAAATCATCGCATCTGTTGTGCAGTGACGGATTCAATCGATCGGTGCAACACCTCTGTTCCAATTAGAATCAGAGTAAAAAATGCGAATGAAACGACAGAGAAAGTCGTGGTTGAACAGCAAGGACAGGCAACAGATTTGACAGCGATGGAGCGAAGGTGAATCGCTAAGCGAGATCGCGCGCGAACTGTACTCGCGTGCTGGCGCTGCGGGAGCGTGAAGCTTCGGCCGTAACAAAGCGGTTTCACGTTTGCCTAGGTCTACCGCTGCCTGCACATCAACCTGGCAACGCTCTCCACATTCACACGCCGCGTGCACTTGCACTTGACGTGGCCAGCCGTTTGCCTAGACTGCGTTACTTTTCACTCCGGGGCCATCATGGCTGCCGTCGTTATTAAAGGGCGTGGTTCATGCACGATACAACAATGCAGTTACGATACCTGTCCGCCTGTGCAATAGCACGCGAAGCGGGCGATCTGGTGCGCAAACGCTTTCTTGAGCGCGATGGCGCACTAAAGCTCACCCTCAAGGGTCCGCAGGACTATCTGACCGAAACCGACGGCGATGTCGAGCGGCTGATCGCGCAACGGTTGGCTGCGGCGTTTCCGGGCGACGACTTCTTTGGCGAGGAGGGCGGCGGTGCCTACGGCCCGAACGTCTGGGTCGTCGATCCGATTGACGGTACGTCGGAGTTCGCACGTGGCGTCCCACATTTCTGCGTGTCGATCGCCTTCCTGCGCGATGGCAAGGTCGAGATCGGCGTGCTCTACGACCCGATGCGCGACGAGCTGTTCGCCGCCCGGCGCGGAGCTGGCGCGACGTTGAACGGGCAACCGTTGCGGGTCAGTTCGATCGATGATATCGAGCAGGCAAGTGTCGAACTCGGCTGGTCTTCCCGCGTGCCATACGCACGTTACGCCACCGTGCATGCGCGGCTTCACGCTCTCGGGGCGGGAGTGAAGCGGCGAGGCTCGGGTGCGCTCGGGCTCGCCTACGTCGCGATGGGCCGCCAAGACGCCTTTTGCGAGCTGCACATCAACGCCTGGGATGCAGCCGCGGCCATCCTCTTGGTGGAGGAAGCGGGCGGCTGGGTCAGCGATTTCCTGACTGCAGGGTGCCTGGAGCACGGCAATTACGTCATCGCCTGTACCCCGGCGCTGCGTGACGTGCTGGAGCAGGCAATGGCCACGTGAATGCTGGCGCTATCTCTTGCTTGTCCTGACACGCAATTGTCACGTCTTGTCGCTGATAATGTTCTTATGATTTCCTTGTCCTCGATTGCACACGAGTGCAATGGATCGGCAAGGTACTCGACGGCGTCGGGCGGGCAGGGTCGATTCCTGGTCGATTGCAGAAAGTGCCCTGCCATTCGATGCCCAGTTATTGGGATGGCGCGGGTATTGAGCCGGATCGAGAAGCAGTGATACAGGGGCTGTTGTCAGGGGGGCGCAAACCCCACTCATTCTGTTGTCTTGCAACAGCCCGTCAGTCCAGAGCCATGATTTATCTGAGGATGCAAATGAAGGTGTTTACCTGTTGGCGTGCGGTTTCGGTGGCAGTAGCTCTATCCGTTGCAGCGTTGGCTGCCGAGGCGGCGGACCTTGTGATCGCGGGGCGCGACGACATTTACGGCCAGGGTCTCGCGCAGGCGGTCGCGGGCTACAGGAAGCTGCATCCGGGTACTGATATCGAGCTGCTGAAGCTACCTGGCAACAATCTGTACCAGAAGCTGAAGCTCTCCATGCGCGAGGGCACGGGCGCCTACGACCTCGTGATGATGGACGACACCTGGTCGCCCGAGTTCATCGCCAACGGCTGGCTGAAGCCGCTGTCCGCAGCGCTCGTTGACACGGACATGGTTGAATCGACGGTGTCGCTCGGCCGAGCCCCGTCGGGTGGGTTGTATGCATTGCCGATCGTCGGAAATGTCGAGATGTTCGCGTATCGCAAGGACCTGCTCGCGGGCAAGGGCCTGCAACCACCGAAAAGCTGGGATGACGTACTGAAGATTGCGCACACGATTGGTGGTGCAGACCAGGGTGTCTCGGGTGTCGTGTTCCGCGGTACGAAGGGCAACCCGGTCGTAACCGGCTATCTGCCGATCCTCTGGGCTTACGGTGGCGACGTGGTTGATGCCAGCGGCAAGGTGTCGATCGACTCGCCGCAGGCACTCGCCGCACTGAAGATGCTGATCGCGCTGAAGGCGGCGGCGCCCAAGGATGTCGACGTGTACGGAGCCGCCGAAGTGCGCGATGCCCTGCAGAAGGGCGTCGCTGCCCAGTCCATCGAAGTATGGCCCGCGTGGATTGCCGCGCTGGACGATCCGTCGAAATCGCGCGTGGTCGGCCAGATCGCGCTGCAATCACCGCCGGGGCAGGTGAAAGGTCCGGCGCCCATGCTCGGCATCTGGCAAATGGGCATTCCGACGGATGCCCCGCATGCGAAGCTTGCCGCGGATTTTCTGGCGTACCTGACTTCGCCGACTACGCAGACGCAGCTTGCAACGCTCGGCATTCCGCCGACGCGCAGGAGCGTCTTCGCCGACCCGGCACTCGTCAGGCAGTACCGCTGGTATCCGGATCAGCTCAAGGCGCTTGAAGCGGGCCGCGCGCGGCCGCGCGTGAAGGACTGGCAGCAGATCGAGGCGATCCTTGGCGATTCGCTTCAGCTCGCGCTCACGGGACAGCTCGCACCGGATGTGGCACTTCGGCAGGCCGCGCAGAAGATCTCACACGTGCTACCCGTGGTGTCCGGATGATGCGCGTGCAACCGGGCGCTTCCGGCTCGCTCACGTGCATGCTGCGTCGACACCTGCCGCTGATCATTCTGATGAGCCCTGCTGTGCTGGTGCTCAGCGTGCTCGCGCTCTATCCGGTAGCGCGGGTCGTGATCGACTCGTTCTACGAAGTCGATTACGCCTCCGGCCACCGGACCCTCGTCGGCCTTGCGAACTATCGTGCGGTTGCCGCGGATACGGAGTTCGGTGCGAGCTTCCTGAACACGCTGCAGTTCACGATCGTCGCGTCGATCGCGGAAGTGCTGCTCGGGCTTGGCCTCGCGCTGCTGTTCGCACGTGCGTTTCCGGGCCGCAAGATCGCGTTGCCGCTCGCCATCCTGCCGATGATGCTCTCGACGCTCGTGTGCTCGGCCATCTGGCGCAACTGGCTCAACTACAGTGGTTTCCTCAACACGTTGCTGGCGGTACTGGGTCTGCCGGCCGTGCCCTGGCTGTCCGATCGGCAGCTTGCGCTCTGGTCGCTGATTCTCGTCGACGTGTGGCAGTGGACGCCCATGGCGTTTCTTGTGATTCTCGCTGGTCTGCAGTCAATTCCGCGCGAGCTCACGGAAGCGGCCCGCACCGACGGGGCGCGTGAGTGGCAATGCCTGCGGTACATCACGTTGCCGCTCATTGCGCCGCACATCATGCTGGCGCTCCTGCTGCGTTCGATCGACACCTTCAAGCTGTTCGACAAGGTTTACGCATTGACGGGCGGCGGCCCGGGCAACGCAACCCAGACGCTCTCGACCTACATCTACGACACGGGTTTTCGCTTTTTCAACGCCGGCCCGGCCAGTGCGGCCGCCGTGTTGATGCTGGCTACGTGCGCCATTCTTGTCTCAGGATACATATGGAAATCAGCCGTGAAACGGGCCGCGTGATGCGGGCCCCGCGCGGTCTGCCTTTTGCACCGATCGCGCGAGGCTCGATCACCCTCGGGATGCTTCGGCTTGGCGCACTCGCGGTCCTGCTGTTGCCTTGCGTGTGGATGATCGGTACGGCGTTCATGCCCACCGTCGAGCGCCTCGATCATCCACTCGCGCTGTTGCCGTCCGCTCCGACGCTGACCCACGTCGTGACCGTCTGGCAGAGCGGTATCGACCGGCAGTTGCTCAACTCCGTGCTCGTCGGGCTTGGAGCCACGCTGCTCTCGCTCCTGCTCGCCTTTCCGGCCGCGTATGCGCTCGTACGGCTGCGCTTTCCGGCGCGTCTGGACATGCTGTTCCTTGTCCTTGTGCTCGCGCTCAAGCTGATGCCGCCGATCACGGTTGCCGTGCCGCTCTTCTCGCTGGCGAAGTGGCTGCATCTGCTCGATTCGGTGTTCGGGCTGATGCTCGCTTATCAGATCTATACCCTGCCGATGGCGATCTGGATGCTGCTGCCGTTTGTGCGCGACGTACCCTTGGAATGTGAGGAGGCGGCAGATCTTGACGGAGCCAGTCTCGCGCAGCGCATCGCGTACATTGTGCTGCCGCTTTGCGCGCCGGGATTGATCGCCACCGCGATTTTCGTGTTTATCACCGCGTGGAACGAATTCCTGCTTGCGTTGCTCTTCGTCTCGTCACCGAGCCGCTTCACGCTGCCCCTGGCCATCGCGGGCTACGTGACGGAGAACGGTATCGACTGGGGCGAGCTGATGAGCGCCGGGCTGATCGCTTCGCTACCGACGCTGATGCTCGCCGGCTACGTACAGCGCTATCTTTTGCGCGGCTTCACGGGCGGGTTGAAGTGAGCAAAGGGTAGGGGCGGTACCGTCCGCACGGTGGCGGCGCTGGCTTAAGAAACCGTGAATTGCTTTGAAGTTGTAGAAATTGGTCCAATAATTAGGATTCCGAAATGAAAAACAATATCAAGACCGTCGTTGCATTTGCGGGGCTGGCGATAACGCCGATGTGTCTGGCCCAAACGAGTGTCACGCTCTTTGGCGTGGTGGACAATGGCATTGCATATCAGAGCAGCAGCACGTCGAAAGGACTGACTACGGGCGGGCACTCCGCTGTGACGATGACGAGCGGTGCGTGGGCCGGTAGCCGCTTCGGCCTGAAAGGCACGGAGAATCTTGGCGGTGGTACGACGGCGATCTTCCAGCTCGAGTCGGGATTCAACAGTCAAAACGGCCAGGCGCAGTTCGCAGGCGGTATCTTCACGCGCCAGGCGTTCGTTGGTCTGGCGAATGCGGACTACGGCTCGCTCACCTTCGGCCGCCAGTACACGTCGTATTACCTGCTGCTCTCACCCTATAGCCCGACGAAATACCTCACCGGCTTCTTTGGCGCCCACCCGGGCGACATCGATTCGCTCGACACGACTTTCCGTGCGAACAACTCGGCGGTTTATACGTCGCCCTCGATCGCAGGGTTCACGTTCGGTGCGTCTTATGCGCTGGGCGGGGTCGCCGGCGCATTCAATAGCGGTTCGACATGGAGCGCGGCGGCCCAGTACCTGAACGGTCCGTTCGGCCTGGCTGCAGGCGTGCAGCGCGTGAACAACGCCACGCCAGGAGGTGGCGTCTGGGGCGCCAGTTCCACCGCGAATTCGGGCGGTCAGCCGGGTGTCTCGGCGCTCAACAATGGCTATGCCACCTCGCAGGCACAGCAGCGTGTCGCGGTGACGGGCGGCTACCGGTTCTCCCCGGAGTGGGACGTCTCGATGTCGTACTCGAACGTCCAGTACCTTCCGGGTGTGGGCTCGTCGTTCCAGCAGAAGGCGATCTTCAATACGGCGGGTCTCGTGCTGCACTGGAAGCCGCTGACGACGCTCGATCTTGCCGGTGGATACAGCTACACGCGGGCAAGCCAGGCGAACGGCATTCGCCACGCGGCCCAGTACCAGCAGATTTCCCTTACGCAGTTCTACAGTCTCTCTAAACGCACGGGACTCTATTCGGGGCAGGCGTACACGCGTGCGAACGGTCAGACACTCGGTTCCAACGGCGTGCAGATCATTAACGCGACTGCGACCGTGGGAGACGGCTTTAATGGCTCGCCGTCGTCCTCGGGCAGTCAGGTCGTGGTGGGCGCAGGCATCCTGCACCGCTTCTGATGATCTTGTCCGGCGCAGGCTGCGCGCTCGCCGCGCAACCCGCGCGGCGGGCGGGCGGTTCGTCGGCCGGCGTTCAAGTTGAAGTCCGGAGGTAAACCAGATGTCCACACTTGCATTTCGTTCGGTTGGCAAGACCAGACAGCCGGCGCATCAGGTGCTGCACGATATTGATCTCGACGTGGCCGACGGTGAATTCGTCGTTCTGGTCGGGCCATCGGGCTGCGGGAAGTCGACGCTGCTCAGGATGACGGCCGGACTCGAGTCCGTGACGACGGGACAGATCCTGATCGGTTCGCGTGTCGTCAACGACGTGCCTTCGCAAAGGCGTGACGTCGCCATGGTGTTCCAGAACTACGCGCTCTATCCGCACATGAGTGTGGCCGAGAACATCGCGTTCGGCATGAAGATGCGCGGCACGCGCGAGGACCAGATCTACACGCGTGTCTACGAGACTGCGCGCATGCTGTCGCTGGACCCGCTGCTCGCGCGCAAGCCGGGCGAGCTCTCGGGCGGCCAGCGCCAGCGTGTCGCGATGGGGCGGGCGATCGTGCGCGAGCCGCAGCTTTTCCTGTTCGACGAGCCACTCTCGAACCTCGACGCACGCCTTCGCTCGCAGATGCGCGTGGAGATGCGCAGCCTGCATGCACGCCTCGGCACGACGACGCTGTACGTCACGCACGACCAGGTCGAGGCGATGACGCTTGCGCAGCGCATCGTCGTACTGAATCAGGGGCGAATCGAGCAGATCGGCACGCCAGCGCAGATCTACGACAGACCGCAGACTGTCTTTGTGGCGGGCTTCATGGGCGCGCCGGCGATGAACCTGCTCAAGGGGCAACTCGCTGCGGACGGCCGCATCTTCATGGTCGAGGGTGCGCCCGGAGAAGGGGTAAGCGTAGCCGATACTTCCGTGCGCCACTTGCTCGTGCCGGGACGCTCCTACGTGCTTGGCATCCGTCCCGAACATATCCTGTCAGGCGGCGTTGGAGGCGCGTGCATGACACGGCTATCGGTGGGACTGTGCGAGATGCTCGGCGCGGACAACCTGGTTTTTGGCACGTGGGGTGCGCAGCAACTGATCGTGCGTGTGCCATATCAGCAGCGCATCGAGCCGGGCGACGCGATCGATGTCGTGCTGCCGCCCGAACGGCTGCACTTCTTCGATGCCGGGACGGGCTGCCGGGTGGGCTGATGTCCACCCCGCAGCACGGTGCCGTTACGTACAGCTCTTGCGCACGAGCAGTTCGACTGGCACAACGCGCGTACGTGACTCGCCTGAGAATGCGTCGATCCGCTCGGTCAGCATCGAGATTGCCGCATTGGCAAGGCCCGCCGTGTCCTGCCGGATCGTCGTCAACTGGTAGTTTTCGAAGCCCGAGGCAGGGATATCATCGAAACCGACCACGCACAGATCGCCGGGCACGCGCAGGCCATACTGATGCCGGGCTGTATCGATCAGTCCAAGCGCGAGCAGGTCAGAAGAGCAGAACACGCCGTCGGGCTGTGGCGTGCCCTGGAATATGGCGTGTGCGGCGGCGACTCCGGACTCATAGGTATCGGACGTGGTTATGAGCGTTGCGGCATGCAGCGTGCCACCCTCGCGGAGCTTTTCCACTGCGCGCGTAAAGCCTTCCGCGCGCGCTTTTGCGCTGAAGCTCGTCCTTGTCGGCCCGACGAAGACGAGACGCCTGGCTCCCGCGTTTGCCAGCATGCGAACCGCGGAAGAGGCGCCGGCCTCGTTGTCGCTCAAGACGATGTCGGCACCAGGCAGGTTCGCGGCGCGGTTGATCATCGTGACCGGAATACGGTAGTCGAGATACTGTCGTGCAAGGCTGAGTGGCGGTGATGCCGATGTCATCACGATGCCTGTGATGCGATAGCTGAGCAGCATCTCGAGCGATTGCTTGATCTGGCGCGGATCTTCGGCGTTCAGCACGAGTGGCGTCAGGGCATGCCGGCTCAACGCGGAGATGATCTGTGCGAGCAGTTTCGCGCGGAAGGGATTTTCGAAGCCGGCCGTGACCACGCCAACCATGCTGCTGCGCTGCATGATCATTTCCCGCGCAATCAGGTTGACCTGATAGCCGAGGGCACGGGCTGCCTGCATCACGCGCTCGCGCGTCTCCGGCGCGATGCTCGCGGTAGGCGAAAACGCGCGCGATACGGCAGAACGCGACACACCTGCACGCCGCGCAACATCGGCGGCGGTCACCCAGGGCGTTTGTTTCTGTGGCATGTATAACGGGTGAGCGGAAACAAGGCTAGCTTACGGCAGCCTTCATGATCGGGAGGACGGGAAGATGGGCATCGAGCGATATGTAACGGAAAAAGCAATTCCCGCAGCGCGCACGGCGTGCTGTGCCTGGACAATGCCCTGCACAACCAGAAGACCGACAGCCGACCGTCTGCACGGGGCGTGAGCGTCGCCGTTTCAGCGCAATACATAACCGACCGTACCCGGCACTCCCTTAATATTAACCCATTGCCCCTGATGAACGCTCACCTTGCCGAAACTCCGCTGGTTTGCTGGATGTCGAGCCTTTCCGATGATCTCGCGCTGAACCATTTGACTTTGCCAGGCAGCCACGACACCTGCGCATACACGATCGAGGATCCGCTCGCGAAAACGCAGGGCGCAACACTGGCGGAACAGTTGGCTCATGGCGTGCGGGTACTCGATATCCGCTGCAGGCATCAGGACGATGTCTTTCACATCAATCATGCGCACATCCCACTTGGCCTGATGTTCGAAGATGTGATCGCCGTCTGCGCTGCGTTTCTGGCACGGCATCCTGGCGAATGCATCGTGATGTCGGTAAAGGACGAATGCGGCTCCCGGGACTGCACGCGCAGCTTTGCGCAGACGTTCGGGTCTTATGTCCGGCACCATGCGGGGCCACGCTGGTATCTCGACGAGACGATTCCGAGTCTGGGCGAAGTGCGCGGCGCGATCGTGCTATTGCGACGTTTCGCCAGTGAGTCTGCGCTGGGCATCGATCTGTCCGCGTGGCCTGAGAATGACACGTTCGAATTGAACTTGCCGACGGCGGCCTTTTCTATTCAGGACGAGTACCGCGTGCCAGTACGGGCATCGATTGACTACAAGTTTCGCGTGATCGAAGCACTACTCGTTCACACCGGACGAAGCAGTCTGGGGCGCTGGATGATCAATTTTTGCAGTGGCACCGGGATGGGTGCCAACCCACGTATGGTGGCATGCGGGGACGATGGGGGGCGCGGTATCAACGACATGATGCTCGGGCGCCTCGCCGGCCACGATGGACCGTGCGGAACCGTGATGATCGACTTCTGTGAGTATGCGGACTGGGCACTGGTTCGTGCGCTGGTGGCGCGCAATAGCCCTTTAGTGCCTGATATCGGCACAGTACAAATGGCAGGGCGGTAGCCGGTGTGAAGGGGTGAAATCGGGAACAGGTAGCGATGACAGAACGTCACTGCTTGAGCCTTTAATAAACCAAAATAATCGGCGATTTCATGATATTTGAATTGTTTTGATCTACGACTGGAAGGTCACCACGCCTGCATCGACTTTTGAAAATACTAAGCATGCGAAACATATATATTCATCTCGCATTGCTACCAAAAGTTTCTGGCGCATCGACGCGATGCCTCACCCTCTCATCGTTGCTGTTTTCGTGGATCTCGTGAAATAGATAAACCGGCTGAGATGTTCAATATCGGAAGGATACCTTATCGATATGAAATGGCGGTATTCCATATGGCGGGGGAAGCGGGGCTCTAATGCGATTCCTCGTTTGCGGCCTATACGCCAGAGCTTTGCGTTGCAATCGTCGCTGCTGAGGGCTGGAGCAAGATTCGTGGACTGGTCGAGAACGCCCTGTATGACCCTGTTCCAGTAACGATTCGCTATTCGCAGAAGCTGGCGCGAACCATTGCGAACGTCCCTGGACTGCCTGGAAATCACTACCCCAATCGTATGTTCATGTGATTCTGAGTAAGCGCTCAGTAGACGACGCGTCTTGCGCGCGGCGACCGGCTGTTCGTCAGTCTGTGGAAGTGGCGAGGTGCCAAGGCAGCAGCGCCTCGTCTTCGTCGGCGTTGTGTGCGAGCGGCAACGCCTTGAACAACGCGACGAGATAGCCGTACAGTTCAACGCTGTTTGCCTTGCACGTTTCGATCAGCGAATACAGGTTTGCTGCGGCATTCGCGCCGGCGACTGTGTCGTAGAAGAGCCAGTTTTTTCGCCCGACCGTGAACGGCCTGATCGCGTCCTCGCACGCATTATGCCGACTCCACGATTATGCGGCTGTGTCGCGTTAAGGCCGGCGGGACGAGCAAGCGCGTGAGTTAAATCGGAGTGCTTACATCGCGAGAGAATAGAATTGCTCGGCTGCGCTCGAAGCGACGCCAGTTTCACACATCTGCTCCTTGCGAATCATGTGCGCGATCTCTATGCCAGACAAGAT
>JFHF01000022.1 GCA_000648925.1 Caballeronia jiangsuensis | reverse complement strand
GGCTCCGGCCCGCTTCGCGGCCGATGGGTCAAGCGGGTTTGTGCGCGCTTCTTCGACGGTTTCCCTCGCATACCCAACGGCAGCGCGTAGCGCTGTGCCGGAACTCTTTCGTGCTGAACCAGCGCGCTGAAACGTTTCGGGCGGCAGACCGTGCGCGAGCCAAGCCCGGTTGGGCCTTTGAGGGCGACACTTAGGCGAGGGCCGCTTCCTGCTGGCAAGCATGGCCAACGTGCGTGTGACCGCGGGCGGTGAGAAGCTGTTTCTTTGGTTACTTTCTTTGCAGCAGCAAAGAAAGTGACTGCCGCCCCGCACAGGGGCAGAGCTAATAGACCGACACGAACCCGGGATCCGGCGAACGCCACCTCGACCCGCAAACGAACCCACTCTACGGGTAAACCTAAATTCAACAATATAAAACCACTTGTACAATGATAAACAACTAACCCAGAGCGAAGAAATTCGCACCCGAGCTGAACGCGTCTTGCAAAGACGACAAAAGGCCCGACGATGGAGACGATCGAATGTCCGTGAACTACGCCAGTCTGCGTTTCGAATACGAGCGCGCACCCGAGCATGATGCGCCCGTGTCATCGCCATATCCTGTCGCCGTGATCGGCGCGGGCCCCGTCGGACTTGCAACGGCGATCGAACTCGCGCAGCAAGGCGTGCGCACCGTGCTGCTCGACAATGACGACACGGTTTCGACCGGCTCCCGCGCCATCTGCTTCGCCAAGCGCACGCTGGAAATCCTCGATCGCCTCGGCTGCGGCGACAAAATGATCGAGAAGGGCGTGAGCTGGAATGTCGGCAAGGTCTTTCTGCATGACGATCTCGTCTACACGTTCAATCTCCTGCCGGAAACAGGGCATTCACGCCCCGCGTTCATCAACCTGCAGCAGTACTACGTCGAAGGCTTTCTGGCCGAACGCGCGATGGAGCTGGAACAACTGCAATTGCGCTGGAAGAGCAATGTGACCGGCGTGACGCAGCATGAAGATCACGTCGAACTTCAGGTCGAAACGCCCGATGGCATCTATTCGCTCAAGGCGCAGTACGTCATGGCCGCCGATGGTGCCCGCAGCCCGATGCGCAAGTGCCTCGGTCTCGACAGCCACGGCCGCACATTCAAGGACCGCTTCCTCATCGCCGACGTGAAGATGAAGGCGCCGTTCCCGACCGAGCGCTGGTTCTGGTTCGACCCGCCGTTTCATCGGAATCAGTCGGTGCTGCTGCATCGTCAGCCGGACAACGTATGGCGCATCGATTTTCAGCTTGGCTGGGACGCGGACCCCGTCGCGGAGAAAGCGCCCGAGCGTGTGATTCCGCGCGTGAAGGCGCTGCTCGGCGAAGACGCCGAATTCGAACTGGAATGGGTGAGCGTGTACACGTTCTCGTGCCTGCGCATGGATAGCTTCAGGCATGGACGCATCATTTTTGCGGGCGATTCGGCGCATGGCGTGTCGCCTTTCGGGGCGCGCGGCGCGAACAGCGGCGTGCAGGACGCGGACAATCTCGCGTGGAAGCTGAAACTCGTCGTGAACGGCGATGCACCGCACACGCTGCTCGACACCTACGCATCGGAACGCGAATACGCCGCCGACGAAAACATCCTCAACTCGACACGCGCCACCGACTTCATCACGCCGAAGAGCGCGGTATCACGCCTCTTTCGCGACGCGACGCTCAACCTCGCGAAAGATTGCGCCTTCGCGCGGCGCATGGCGAACAGCGGACGTCTTTCGGTGCCGGCCGTGCTGCGCGACTCGCCGCTCAACACGCCCGATGCGGAAGGGGACACCTTCGAGAGCGCGATGATTCCCGGCGCGCCGTGCGTGGATGCGCCCGTGCGCGTCGATGACAGCGATGCGTGGCTCTTGCCTCAGACCCACGGCGGCACGTTCACGGGCATCTATTTCTGCGGGCTGGGTCACGGCCCCGATGTCTGCGCAAAAAGCCTCGCCGCGTTAGCGAACGCGCCGTTGCCCGTGCGTGCGCTGATCGTCGTGCCGCGAGGCATGACCTGCAGCGTGCCGGGCGTGACCGTGATCGAGGATATGGAAGGCATGGTCGCGCATCGCTTCGATGCACGGCCCGGCACGTTCTATCTGCTACGTCCCGATCAACACGTGTGCGCGCGCTGGCGCGCCTTCGATGCCGCATCGGTTACGGCCGCGGTAAAACGTGCAACCTGCAACGGATGATGAATCGTATGAAGCTCAATCTCGAACTGAATATCGCGGATCACGATGCGTTCTACGAGCGCCTCATCGATACGCACAACGGACTCTCCGACGAAGCGAGCCAGATGCTCAACGCAAAGCTCGTTCTGCTGCTCGCGAATCACATCGGTGATAACGATGTATTGAAGGAAGCGCTGGCCATGGCGCGTCACGGTCTCGCCGCGAGCTGATCCTTCAGCACGATGCCCACGCGTTCGCAGATGAACGCGCCGATGCCCGCGACGTCGTTCAGATCGAGCATCGGCAAGCCCGACTCGATTGCGGCGGCATCGTCGGTTGCAATTGCAACGATCTCCACATCGGTCTTGTAGAGCGGATCGCGGCCCGCCGACGGACGCACGACTTCGAGCCGCGGCATCGCTTCACGCGCGAATCCTTCGACGATCACGAGGTCCGCGTGCGACAGGCGCGCAGCCAGCTCGGCAAGCGGCGGCTCCGCGTCGCCGTTCAACTCACGCACGATCGCATACCGGTAAGGCGACGCGATCAGCACTTCCCCAGCGCCCGCGCGGCGAAAGCGCGCACTGTCCTTGCCCGGCGGCTCAAGTTCGATGGAGTGATGACTGTGCTTGATGACGTTGACCGTGATGCCGCGAGCGCGCAGCCACGGCAACAGCGCTTCGATCAAGGTGGTCTTGCCCTGGCCCGAGCGGCCCGAAATGCCGAAGAGCGGCGGATGACGCGAGTTCATGCGTATGGTCGGCTGATTGCTTTGGTTTCGATCGGACGAGTTTAACGGGTCGATGGCGAGCGCGGAGAATTCGCGCTATCGTCGGGCATTGCCTTTGCGGCACTTCACGCCGGCGCGCGCAACGTTTTTCCGACCCCATCGCGCGAGGCGCAGCAATCAAAGGATCTCCGACATGGCCGAAGACAATCCCAGCACCGCTCTCGCACCGCAGCAGTTCTCCATCGACGTGATGCTCGAAAAATATGCCAAGGGCGACGAGACGCGCGTCGAGGATATTTATCGCCGCGTGGCGCGCGGTGTCGCACTTGCCGAGCCGAAAGAGGCGCGCGCGAAGATCGAAGCGGAGTTCGTCGATAACTTCAAGCGCGGCGCGCTCGGCGCGGGGCGCATCATGAGCGCGGCCGGCGCGGGCATCGACGCGACGCTCATCAATTGCTTCGTGCAACCCGTGGGCGACGCGATACAGAGCGTCGATGCCAACGGCTTGCCGGGCATCTACGTCGCGTTGCTGCAGGCGGCCGAGACGATGCGTCGCGGCGGCGGCGTCGGCTATAACTTTTCCGCGATCCGTCCGCGCGGCGCGCGCGTGCATTCGACGGGATCGGCGGCATCGGGTCCATGCAGCTACATGGACGTGTTCGATGCATCGTGCCGCACGGTCGAGAGCGCGGGCTCGCGGCGCGGTGCGCAAATGGGCATTCTCGATTGCTCGCATCCCGATCTGCTCGAATTCATCGCGGCAAAACATACTAAAGGGCGCTGGAACAATTTCAATGTATCGGTCGCGGTGACCGACGAGTTCATGCAGGCCGTCGCCGATGACGCCACCTGGCAACTCGTGCACAAGGCCGAGCCTTCGCCGGCGCAACGCGCGGCCGAGGACATGCATCAACGCGAAGACGGTCTCTGGATCTATCGCGAAGTGCGCGCGCGCGAAGTATGGAACACGATCATGCGCTCGACCTACGATGTCGCCGAGCCGGGCGTTGTGTTCATGTCGCGCATGAACGACGATAACAATCTGCGCGCGGTCGAATCCATCCGCGCGACCAATCCGTGCGGCGAACAGCCGCTGCCCGCATACGGCTGCTGCAATCTCGGCCCGCTCAATCTCACGCGCTTCGTGCACGATCCGTTCGCGCAGATGCGCGGCGGCGCGCCGTCCTTCGACTGGGACGCACTCGCTCGCACGACGCGCACTCAAGTGCGCTTTCTCGACGATGTGCTCGACGTCACGCTCTGGCCGCTGGAGGAGCAGGCGCGCGAGGCGGCCGCGAAACGCCGCATCGGCGTGGGCTTCACAGGCCTCGGCGATACGCTCGTGATGCTCGGCCTGCGCTATGAGGCGCAGGAAGGGCGCGACTTCGCGATACGCGTCGCGCGCACGATGCGTGACGAGGCGTATCGCGCATCGGTCGAGCTCGCAAAAGAGCGCGGCAAGTTTCCGCTCTTCGATGCGAAGCGTTATCTGGAGGAGGGCACGTTCGCCTCGCGCCTGCCCGATGACATCAAGAGCGCGATACGCGAGCACGGCATCCGCAACAGTCATCTGCTGTCGATCGCGCCGACGGGCACGGTGAGCCTCGCGTTCGCGGACAACGCATCGAACGGCATCGAGCCGGCGTTCTCGTGGACCTATCAACGCACGAAGCGCATGGCGGACGGCACGCGTCAGACCTTCCCCGTCGAAGATCATGCATACCGGCTCTATCGCGAGATGGGCGGCGACGTGAACGCGCTGCCCGACTACTTCGTCAGCGCACTGGAGATGTCCGCGCACGATCACATGGAGATGATGGCCGCGGTGCAACCGTTCGTCGATACATCGATTTCGAAGACCGTAAACGTGCCCGCCGATTATCCGTTCGACAAGTTTCAGGATCTTTATTTCGAAGCATGGCGGCGCGGATTGAAGGGGCTCGCGACATACCGGCCCAACGAGACCCTGGGCGCGGTGCTTTCCGTCACGCCCGCCGAAACGCCGAGCGATTCACCGGACCCCGAACTCGATCTCGATCCGTTGCGCATTGCGATCGATCATCGGCCGCGAGGGGAGTTGCCCGGCATCATCGAGAAGGTCGAGTATCTGACGCAGGCGGGAAAGAAGTCGCTTTATCTCGCGGTGTCGTTCATCGAAGTGACGGGGCGAATCGGCGGCGAGGACGTGACGATCGAGCGGCCCATCGAGTTCTTCATTCCCACGGGGCAGCGCGACGAATCGCAGCAATGGATCACGGCGACGATGCGTTCGCTCTCGCTCGCCGCGCGCGGCGGTTTCGCGGCGCGCACGCTGCAGGACATGCGCAAGGTGTCGTGGGATCGCGGGCAAGTGCGTCTCGGCGATGTCGAACGGCTCGACGGACATCGCAGTCCGCGCTGGCACGATTCGGAAGTCGCGGCGCTAGCGTATGCGATCCAGCAGATTCTTTATCGCCGCGGTTTTCTCGACGCAGAAGGAAACCAGGTACCGTCGCGCGTGCTTGCGCGCAAGCGTGCCGATAGCGCGCCGCATCCGGTAGCTGTAGCCGATGAACGCGAAGAGATATCCGAGGGTATCGCGCGAAGCGAGATCGATTCGCATAGCCTTCCCCTGATGCACGGCCGGAAATGCGCGACGTGTGGTGCCAATGCAGTGATCCGCAAGGATGGCTGCGACTTCTGCACGGCGTGCGGCGAAATCGGGGCGTGCGGTTGAGTTGAAGAAAAAAGGCGCGGACCTTTGTCCGCGCCTTTCATGTCACGCTCAGTGCGAGCGTTCAGTGCTCTCTTGCTTCGTCTCTTGCACAACCGCCGATGTATGCGCGGTGTGTTGCGTGAACGGATGCCATACGGGCGTCAATGCAGGAAGTTCGTCGAGAAGCGAGAACTGATCGAGTGATGTGTTTTCAAACATGATGACCTCTTGAATCTTCTTCTGACGGCGTGATCAGCGCGCCGTTACGTTGCCTTGCGTTGCCGAGCCGTTGGCATACTCGACGATCTCACGGTTGCGCGCTTCTGCCTGCGCTGCATCGCGTGCACGCTGCTCGCTTTGCGCAGCGACGGCATCGCCCCACATGCTGCGTTCCGGATACGAGTTGCGGTTCAATGCCGGCAGAGAACCGTTCGAATAGGCGGCCACGAGTTCGGCGCGAACTTGTGCGCGCGTCTTCGGCGTATCGCTCGAAGTCGCTTGCGTTTGCGTCTGAACCTGATACGTGCCTGCGCGGCCGATGCCCTGGCCGCCTTCCGCGAACGCGGTTGTCGTGACAACAGCGGAAATGGCTGCGAGAGAGAACCCCGTGATGAGCTGCTTCATGCTTGCGACTCCTTTCATTCCGATGCGGCGTGCGGGCAAATGCGGATTGCAATTGGCGGATAAGCACGCTGCGTTAGGGATGAATGTAGTCGCGTGGCAGAGGCGGATAAATGCCGGATCAGCGAATAGATTTGTCGATTTCGGCGAATAATCGCGTGAAGGCTTGTGGGGCGGGCGTTTGCGGACCGCTAAGCGAGTTGCTTATGGAAGAAAGTCGTGCCGCACAGCGTGCCGTCGGGCATCAACGCATAGTTCGGTACGACGCCCACACGCTGCCATCCCGCGCGCTCGTAGAGGCGCTCGGCATCGCCGCCGGTAACGGTGTCGAGCACGAGAACCGACTTGCCCGCGGCGCGCGCCGCTTCGTCGGCGGCGATCAACAGATGCTGTGCAATGCCGCGTCGGCGTGCCCGACGCGCGACGAGCATCTTCGCAATATCCGCGCGATGCGGCTGATTCTCGGGCTGATCGGTGACGATCTGCACCGTGCCCAGCACATGCCCTTCGGCGTTTTCCGCAACGAGCAGGATACGTTCGTCACGCGCGACGCCTTGCATCACGCGTGTCCAGAATTCGATAGCTGTCGCACGCGAGATCGGCAGCAAGAAACTGATCGACGCGCCGCCCTCGACGCAATCGATCAGCACGTCCGCCAGCGCTTCCACATACCCCGAGGCTTCGTTCGCGCCAACGCGGCGCACGGTGATGTTTTCGTTCATCGTTGTTCTTGTGCAAAGACGCTATGCAATGACATCCTCGGTGCCCGCGACTTCCGGCGTGCCATGTCGCACGATGGTAGGCGATGCCGTGCTCGTCGGCAGGCAGCGTTCTTCCGCATCCTTCTGGCCTTGCAGAAGCGGGCAGCGTTCGAACAACTCGGCTGCCCAGTCGACGAACACGCGCACCTTCGGCGACAGATGCCGGTTATGCGGATACACCGCGGAAATAGGCATCGGCAGCGGATTCCATTGCGGCAGCACTTCGACGAGTTCGCCCGCGCGCAGATGCGGCAACGCCATGAAGCGCGGCACCTGAATGATGCCGACGCCCTTCAGCCCGCAACTCAGATACGCTTCGGCGTCGTTCACCGCGATCATGCCGCGCATCTTCACTTCGATGGTTTCATCGTCGATGACGAAGTCCATATCCATGACGCGTCCGGTGCGGCTCGAAAAATAATTCACCGCCGTGTGATTCTGCAAATCCTCGATCGTTTCCGGCGTGCCGTTGCGTTCGAGATATTGCGGAGCCGCCACCGTCACGCCCTGAAACACGCCGATGCGACGCGCGACGAGACTCGAATCCTGCAGCGTGCCCACGCGAATCACGCAGTCGACGCCTTCCTGAATCAGATCCACCGGCTTGTCGCCGAAGCCCATCATCAGCTCGATTTCCGGGTAGCGCGTATGGAAATCGCATAGCTGCGGCATCACGATGAGCCGCCCGATCGCGCCCGGCATGTCCACGCGCAGCTTGCCGTGCGGACCCTTGCCGTTGTTCGAGAACGAGCCTTCCGCTTCCTCGATGTCCGCGAGGATGCGCACGCAGCGCTCGTAATACGCGGCGCCATCGGGCGTGAGATTGAGCCTGCGCGTCGTGCGCTGGAGCAGGCGCACGTTCAGATGCGCCTCCAGATTCTGGATGATCGTCGTGACGGAGGCGCGCGGCAGATTGAGCGTGTCCGCTGCGCGCGAAAAGCTGTTGGTGTCGACGACGCGGGTGAAGACCTGCATTGCTTGTAGCCGATCCATGTTCTCTCACCTTCTTTGCTTAGCGTCGCAACTATTTAAGCGAGCGCTAAAAAATAGCCGAATGAACAATCGCAAGGGATAACCACGATTGTTCGGTGCGACCGAATTGTGTTGCCGGATTATAGGCATTTATTAAAAAAGGCGCGGACTCCAGAATTCGCAGCATCGCAACTCATGCGTGAAGGCCTTGCAGCACGGGCCATGCACCGAGAATAACCATGGCATCACTGTTGGATCTGGAGTCGAGCCCCCGTTTGTGCATCGAAGATGTGCACATCATGGGACACGCGCAGCCGATCACGCTGCGCAGCTATCGTCCCGCATCGGATGGCACGGTGCTGCCCATCGTTCTTTACTTCCACGGCGGCGGTTTTATTCGCGGCGGACTCGATGACGCGGACACCGCCGCCGCAACGATCGCACGCGATACGCCCGCGTGGGTCGTATCGGTCGGCTATTCGCTCGCCCCGAAGTTTCCGTTTCCCGCCGCGCCGGAAGACGGCTATCGCGCGGCGCAATGGGCCGTCGCGAATGCCCGCGCGCAGCGTGCGGACCCGCAGCGTATCGGCGTTGCCGGTCACGACGCGGGCGGCAATCTCGCGACCTGCGTCGCGGCGATCGCACGTGATCGTGGCGATATTCGCATGTCCGCGCAAGCGCTGCTTGCACCGCTGCTCGATCCGAGCATGACGCGCCTCGCCGATGAACGCAAAGTGCTGTGCCCCGATTTTGAAGCGTGCGAATGCGCGCAATGGTATCGCGCGTATCTGCCGAATCCTTCGCAACGTCTGCATCCGTATGCCGCGCCGCTCGAATCGCGCCGTCTCGGTGGCCTGCCTCCCGCCATCATCGCGAGCGCCGAGCACGACCTGCTGCATATCGAAGCCGAGAAATACGCGGGCGAACTGATCGCCGCTGGCGTGCCGACCGAAGTCACGCGTCATGGCAAGACCTCGCATCAGGCGCTCGCCGCGCATCCCGATGCGCTCGCCGACGTCGTCGTGTTCTTCAGAAAACGGCTGGCGCGCGCGAAGTAAGCGCTGAACGTGAGCGCAAGAAACGGCACGCCACGCACGCACCACACAACAACAATCTCAAATCAACCGGAGCCTCTCACCATGTCTTTCACTCGCAAACGCATCTACGCCGCGCTAGGCGCGACGCTGATCATCGTTGGCGCGGGCGGATACACCGCCTGGCGCGGTCACGGCGATTCAGCGATGAACGAAGCCAAAGCCGCCGCCCACAGTCCGACCGCAACGGAAGTGGATGTAGCGGCCGTGGTGTCGAAGACCATCACCGACTGGCAGAGCTATTCGGGCCGTCTCGAAGCGGTCGATCACGTCGACATTCGCCCGCTCGTGCCGGGCACAATCGTCGCGGTGCATTTCAAGGACGGCCAGCTCGTGAAGAAGGGCGATGCGCTCTTCACGATCGACCCGCGTCCGTATGAAGCCGAAGTGGATCGCGCACAGGCGCAGCTCGCAGCGGCGCAGGCGCGCAACGGCTATACGTCGACCGATGCGGCGCGCGCTGAACGGCTGCTCGCCGATAACGCGATCGCCAAGCGCGACTACGACGAGAAGCAGAACGCCGCGCGCGAGGCCGTCGCCAACCTGAAGGCCGCGCAGGCTGCGCTCGAAACCGCGAAGATCAATCTCGCCTACACGCATATCGTCGCGCCGGTCGCGGGCCGCGTGTCGCGCGCGGAACTCACGGTGGGCAACATCGTGTCGACGGGTGCGAATGCGCCGTTGCTGACGACGCTCGTGTCCGTGTCGCCGATCTACGCATCGTTCGATGTCGATGAACAGACGTACTTGCGTTATCTCGGCCGCGATGCGGGCAACACGGTGCCGGTGTCGCTCGGTCTCGCGAACGAGGACGGCTATTCGCGCGAAGGTGTCGTCGATTCCGTCGATAACCGGCTCGATACGACCTCCGGCACGATCCGCGTGCGTGCGCGCTTCAACAACCCGGACGGCACGCTCGTGCCGGGACTCTATGCGCGCGTGAAAGTGGGCGGCGGCACGCCGCACCCGGCCGTGCTCGTGGAAGACGAAGCCATCGGCACCGATCAGGACAAGAAGTACGTGATGGTCGTCGACAAGGACAACCGCGTGCAGTACCGCGAAGTGACGATCGGTCAGACGCATGAAGGTCTGCGTGTCATTTCGAAGGGCCTGCAGCCGGGCGAGCGCATCGTCGTCAATGGCTTGCAGCGCGTGCGTCCCAACGACGTGATCAAGGCCAACAACGTCGCGATGAACGATAGCGACGCTGCACCCGTGCCCGCCGTGAAGACGGCATCCACGCAGTGATGCGCGTCATCCGCAACAGACAGAATCCGTCATGAACATATCCAAATTTTTCATCGACCGTCCGATCTTCGCGGGCGTGCTATCGGTGGTCGTGCTGCTCGCGGGCATCATCGCGATGTTCAAGCTGCCGATCTCCGAGTATCCGGAAGTCGTGCCGCCTTCGGTCGTCGTGCATGCGCAGTATCCCGGCGCGAACCCGAAGGTGATCGCGGAGACCGTGGCCTCGCCGCTGGAAGAGCAGATCAACGGCGTCGAGGACATGCTCTACATGCAGTCGCAAGCCAATAGCGACGGCAACCTCACGACCACGGTCACGTTCAAGCTCGGCACCGATCCGGACAAGAACACGCAGCTCGTGCAGAACCGCGTGAACCAGGCATTGCCGCGTCTGCCGCAGGACGTGCAGCGTCTCGGCGTGACGACGATCAAGTCATCGCCGACATTGACGATGGTGGTTCACCTGAACTCGCCGAACGGCCGCTACGACATGACGTATCTGCGCAACTACGCGCTGATCAACGTGAAGGACCGGCTCGAACGTATCGCGGGCGTGGGTGAAGTGCAGTTGTGGGGCTCGGGCGATTATTCGATGCGCGTGTGGCTCGATCCGCAAAAGGTCGCGCAGCGCGGCATGACCGCAACCGATGTCGTCAACGCGATCCGCGAGCAGAACGTGCAGGTCGCGGCCGGCGTGATCGGCGGTTCGCCGACGCTGCCGAACGTGCCGCTGCAACTGAACGTGAATGCGCGCGGCCGCTTGCAGAACGAGTCGGAGTTCCGCGATATCGTGCTGAAGACATCGCCCGATGGCGCGGTCACGCATCTCTCCGATGTGGCGCGTGTGGAACTCGCGGCATCGGAATATGGCTTGCGCTCGTTGCTCGACAACAAGTCGGCGGTTGCGATCGCAATCAATCAGCAGCCGGGCGCGAACTCGCTGCAGATCTCCGACGAAGTCCGCAAGACGATGAAGGAGCTGAAGGCCGACATGCCGGCGGGCCTCGAATATCAGATCGTCTATGACCCGACGCAGTTCGTGCGTTCGAGTATCGAAGCGGTGATCCACACGCTCGCGGAAGCGATCGCGCTGGTGGTGCTCGTGGTGATCGTGTTCCTGCAAACGTGGCGCGCGTCGATCATTCCGTTGCTCGCGGTGCCGGTATCGATCGTCGGTACGTTCTCGCTGCTGCTCGCGTTCGGCTTCTCGATCAATGCGTTGTCATTGTTCGGGATGGTGCTCGCGATCGGTATCGTCGTCGACGATGCGATCGTGGTCGTCGAGAACGTGGAGCGCAACATCGAGTCGGGGTTATCGGCGAGAGATGCGACCTATCAGGCGATGCGAGAGGTGAGCGGGCCGATCATCGCGATTGCGCTGACGCTGGTCGCCGTGTTCGTGCCGCTTGCGTTCATGTCGGGTCTCACGGGCCAGTTCTACAAGCAGTTCGCGATGACCATCGCCATCTCGACGGTGATCTCCGCGTTCAACTCGCTGACGCTGTCGCCCGCGCTCGCGGCCATGCTGCTGAAGGGCCACGACGAGCCGAAGGACTGGCTCACGCGAGGCATGGACCGCGTATTCGGCGGCTTCTTCCGCGGCTTCAACAAGGTCTTCCATCGCGGTTCGGATGCGTACGGCAAGGGCGTGAAGAGCGTCATCAATCGCAAGGCAGTGATGATGGCCGTGTATGCCGTGCTCCTCGCCGGCGCCGTGCTGATGGGCAAGGTCGTGCCGGGCGGTTTCGTGCCCGCGCAGGACAAGGAGTATCTGATCAGCTTCGCGCAACTGCCGAACGGCGCATCGCTCGACCGCACCGAAGGCGTGATCCGTCAGATGTCGGATATCGCGCTCAAGCAGCCGGGCGTGGAAAGCGCGGTGGAGTTTCCGGGCTTGTCGGTGAACGGCTTCACCAACTCGTCGAGCGCGGGCATCGTGTTCGTCACGTTGAAGCCCTTCAAGGAGCGTGTGCATGACAAGGCGCTGTCCGCGAATGCCATCGCGGGCGCGCTGAATCAGAAATACGCGGGCATCAAGGGTTCGTTCATCGCCGTGTTCCCGCCGCCGCCGGTGCTCGGTCTCGGCACGCTCGGCGGCTTCAAGATGCAGCTCGAGGATCGCGGCGCGCTCGGCTATGCGGCGCTCGCCGATGCCACCCAGGCGTTCATCAAGCGCGCATCGCAGACGCCCGAACTCGGACCGACGTTCTCCAGCTATCAGATCAACGTGCCGCAGTTGAATGTCGATCTGGATCGCGTGAAGGCGAAGCAACTGGGCGTGTCCGTGACCGACGTGTTCGACACGATGCAGGTCTATCTCGGCTCGCTCTACGTGAACGACTTCAATCGCTTCGGACGCGTGTACCAGGTGCGCGTGCAGGCGGATGCGCCGTTCCGTGCGAATCCGGAAGACATCGGCTTGCTGAAGACGCGCAACGCGAACGGCGACATGGTGCCTTTGTCGTCGCTCGTGAAGGTGACGCCGACGTATGGCCCCGAAATGGTCGTGCGCTACAACGGCTACACCGCGGCGGATATCAACGGCGGGCCGGCTCCGGGTTATTCGTCGGGGCAGGCGCAGGCTGCGGCGGAACGCATCGCGGCGGAAGTGCTGCCGCGCGGGATCAAGTTCGAATGGACCGATCTCACGTATCAGCAGATCCTCGCGGGCAACGCGGCGCTGTGGGTGTTCCCGATCAGCGTGCTGCTCGTGTTCCTCGTTCTCGCCGCGCTGTACGAAAGCCTGACGCTGCCGCTCGCGGTGATCATGATCGTGCCGATGAGCATTCTGTCGGCGCTGCTCGGCGTATGGCTCACCGATGGCGACAACAACATCTTCACGCAGATCGGTTTGATGGTGCTGGTGGGCTTGTCGGCGAAGAACGCGATCCTGATCGTCGAGTTCGCACGCGAGCTGGAGATGCAGGGACGCTCCATCGTGCAGGCCGCGATCGAGGCAAGCCGGCTGCGTCTGCGCCCGATTTTGATGACGTCCATCGCGTTCATCATGGGTGTGGTGCCGCTCGTGCTGTCGACGGGCGCGGGCTCGGAGATGCGTCACGCAATGGGCATCGCGGTGTTCTTCGGCATGCTGGGTGTGACGCTCTTCGGTCTGATGCTGACGCCGGTGTTCTACGTGATCCTGCGCAAGCTCTCTCGCACCGAGCACGTGACGGACAAGCACGGCTCGCATCCGCAGATGCGCGGTATCGGTGCCTCCTACGAGGCGCAATGAGGTCGATGATGAATAAGCTACATGTTTTATCGAGTCTGATGGCCACGCTGTTGCTGGTGGCGGGCTGCTCGCTCGCGCCCACTTACGAGAAGCCCGACGTCAACGCGCCGGCCGCATACAAGGAGACGCCGCAAAAGACGCTCGACGCATCGGAAGCGGGCACGTGGAAGACGGCACAGCCTTCGGAAGAGATGATGCGCGGCGAATGGTGGACGATCTTCGACGACGCCGCGCTCAACGATCTGGAAAAGCAGGCGCAGGACGCGAACCAGAACCTGAAGGCAGCGGCGGCGCGCGTGAAGGAAGCGCGCGCGATCAACCAGACGGCGCGCGCCGGTCTCTTCCCGACGCTCGATGCGGGCTTCGGCCCGACGCGCGAGAAGCTCTCGCCGGCATCGCAATTCCTGCCCCCCGATGGCAACGTGCCCGCGCAGACGCTGTGGCGCGCGCAGGCGAGCGCATCGTATGAAGTGGATCTGTTCGGACGCGTGGCAGACTCGGTGCGGGCCGCGAACGCCGACACGGAGCAGAGCGAAGCCTTGTTCCGCTCGGTGCAGCTCGCGTTGCAGGCGGACGTCGCGCAGAACTACTTCAATCTGCGCGAACTCGATGCCGAGTCGGATGTCTTCACGCGCACCGTGCAGTTGCGCGAGGAAGCGCTGAAGCTCGTGCAACGTCGCTACACCGAAGGCGATATCAGCGAGCTCGATGTTGCGCGCGCCAAGTCGGAACTCGCGACGGCGCGCTCGGATGCGATGACGGTGCAACGTCTGCGCGCGGCATCGGAACATAGTCTCGCGGTGCTGCTCGGCAAGGCGCCCGCCGAGTTCTCGGTGGCTGCGAACCCGCTCAAGCCGGTGACGGTGCGCGTGCCGCCGGGGCTGCCTTCGGCGCTGCTCGAACGTCGTCCCGATGTTGCATCGGCGGAACGCGCGATGGCGGCGGCGAATTCGCGCATCGGCGTGGCGAAGGCGGCGTTCTTCCCGTCGCTGACGCTGACGGGGTCGGGCGGCTTCGAATCCGCGACGCTCGGCGATCTCTTCAAGTGGTCGAGCCGCACGTTCCTGCTCGGGCCGTTCGCGGGCACGGCGCTGAATATCCCGATCTTCGATGGCGGCCGTCGCAAGGGCAATCTCGCGAATGCGCGTGCGGTGTATGAAGAGGACGTCGCGAGCTATCGTCAGCAGGTGCTCGTTGCGTTCCGCGAGGTGGAGGACAACCTGTCGGATCTGCGCATCCTCGAAGACCAGACGGCGACTCAGGACGATGCGGTGAAAGCGTCGGTGCGCGCCGCGCAGCTTTCACGCACGCAGTACACCGAAGGCGCGGTGAACTATCTCGACGTGATCGACGCGGAGCGCACCGTATTGCAGACGCAGCGCGCATCGGTGCAGTTGCGGGGCACGCAGGCGGTATCGACGGTAAATCTGATCCGCGCATTGGGCGGCGGCTGGGGCGATGCGAAGCCTACGCCGGTGCCTGAGCCGAGTCTCGCTCAGAAGTGACGTGAACATGGCCCTGCACTGCGCAGGGCCTTTTCGTTAGTGCGCCCGCTGAAAAGAAAGCTCGACGCGACAAGCCCGATTGTTCGTCTCTCGGAACATATGTCTTCACCTTCTGAGCGTTTATCCACAGCGCTCCAATCCTTAAAATTCTATTCATGGGATAGGGAGCCGAAGATGAAAGACTTGATTGCAAAACAACTGTATCAGCCGGCGGTGGTGCTGCCACTGCTGCTGTTGACGCGCCTGATGGTCACGCTCGACTTCAATCTCGCGCAGGTGATGTTCGTGATGATGCTCAAGGGTTCGCAGCACGCATATCAGTTCGCGCTGCGCCACACCGTGGCGCGTCAGCGCAGCAATGTCGCCGTGAAGCATGTCCCGTGCAACAACTGCTGCTGACGCACGCCGCGTCATCGAACCTCAATAGATTTCGGGAACGTACATTTCATCCGGCACGGGCTGGCGCAGATAATCGGGGTTGAACACGCGATCGGGCAGTTCGATAGGCTGGTGCTCGATCTCGTGATACGGCACCTGGCTCAACAGGTGATGAATGCAGTTCAGGCGCGCACGCTTCTTGTCGACAGCCTGCACGACCCACCATGGCGCTTCGGGAATGTGCGTGCGCTGGAGCATGACTTCCTTGGCCGCCGTGTACGCCTCCCAGCGGCGGCGGCTTTCCAGATCCATCGGGCTCAGCTTCCATTGCTTGAGCGGATCTTCGATACGCGCCTCGAAGCGCACTTCCTGTTCGTCGTCGGTGATCGAGAACCAGTACTTGACGATCTGGATGCCACTGCGCACCAGCATCTTCTCGAACTCGGGAACCGAGCGGAAAAATTCCTCATACTCTTCGTCGGTGCAGAAGTTCATCACGCGCTCGACGCCCGCGCGGTTATACCAGCTTCGATCGAACAGCACGATTTCGCCCGCCGCGGGCAAGTGCGAGACATAACGCTGGAAATACCACTGCGTGCGTTCGCGATTGTTCGGCGCGGGGAGCGCCGCCACGCGGCACACGCGCGGATTCAACCGCTGCGTGATGCGCTTGATCGCGCCGCCTTTGCCCGCCGCATCGCGTCCCTCGAACAGCACGACGAGTCGATGCCCCTTGTTCACGACCCAGTCCTGCAGCTTCACGAGTTCGCCCTGCAGACGGAACAGCTCGCGGAAATAGGTCTTGCGCAAGACCCGCTCTTCTTCCGAGAAGGTCGATTCGCCGTCCAGGAAGCGATCGTCGACCTCCATCTCGAACTCTTCGTCATAGCTGTCGATGATGTCGGCGTGGAAGCGGCGCTGTTTTTCCGTCTGATTCATGAAGGGCTCCGTGGGCGTTCTTGGGCTGCCGTCGTCATGATGACCGGTCGGCGTGGGCCGCGCGATTATGACGGTATTCGATGGCAGTCATATGACAACGGCCGATTCAGGCATTGTAGAAAGCGGCGCGCGCGGGCTCAAATCCGGTTGGCCGCTTTGTGACAAGGCGCCGCGCGCCGTTAGAATGTTCCGGCATTTCGATGGCATGCCGATGGCACATTCAACCGCACCTCAACATCCACAGCGAGCGAACACGATGACCGCAACGATCCAGAGTTTCGACGAAGCCCAAACCGCGCGCCTCGTGCCTTATGACCGGCTCGTGGACACGCTCGCCGCGACGATGCTCGATTACGCGGCCGGCCGCATCGTGAGTCCGGAGCGCATGGTCGTGCCGATCGAGGGCGGCGTCATGCTGTCGATGCCCGCGAGCGCCGCCGATATCGCAATGCACAAGCTCGTGAACGTGTGCGCCGGCAATGGCGCGCGCGGCCTGCCGACGATTCACGGTCAGGTCACCGCATACGACGCCGCGACAGGCGTGCCGCAATTCATGCTCGACGGTCCCACCGTGACGGGGCGGCGCACGGCATCGGTGTCGATGCTCGCGATCCGCGCGCTTCACGCCGCCGCGCCGCGCGAAGTGCTCGTGATCGGCACGGGCAAGCAGGCGGCGTATCACGTCGAGGCGCTCGCCGCCGTTTATCCGGATGCGAGCATTCGCGTGCAGGGCTCGCGTCCCGGACGCGCCCGCGAGTTTTGCGCCGCGCACGCGTCGGCTTCGGGCAATCTCGCCGCGCTCGACGACGCCGCGATCCCCGATTTGATCGATGTCGTCATCGCCGCGACCACGAGCAAGACGCCCGTCTATACGATGCCCGCGCGTGCGGGGCGGCTCGTGATCGGCGTGGGCGCCTTCACCGCCGATGCCGCCGAGATCGCCGCCGCTACCGTCCACGCGAGCGAGCTTTATGTCGATGACCTCGCGGGCGCGCGTCACGAAGCGGGCGACTTCATTCTCGCGGGCGTCGACTGGAACGCGGTGCATGCGCTCGCCGAAGCGCTCGCCGCTCCGAAGAAGGCCGAGCGTCCCGTGATGTTCAAATCGGTCGGCTGCGCGGCGTGGGATCTCGCGACATGTCGCGTCGCACGCGCGGTTTTGTCGGAGGAAAACGGCGCGCCCTGAAAGTTCGGTTGGAACGGTACTTGCTGACGGTTTGCTTAATGATAGAGGCGCAACGGCGTCACGAGATAAACGGCGCAGGCCATGCGCCAAAAGCAATCGAGCCAGCGAACTGACCCATGAAAAGTCGATACGACAGCAAGTGGCACCCGTGGATTCCGGCGCACGACGACGGTGGCGAAGGTGCGGGCGCAAACCGAAAGGCGCTTCCGCACGCGAGCGCCTCGCCGCCCGCGGCTTACTTCATCTCCGTGCTGGAGCTTGCAACAGGCGAAAAACTCGGCAGCGACGAGCGTGTGCGCGCCGTCGCGATGCTCGAATCCCAATTCGGCGAGGGCCGGCCGCGCACGCTGAAAGAAGCGGTCCGTATCTGCGCGGCGGCGATCGATTCATCGACGTTGCAGCGCATGGCGCGCGGCGCAAAGGCCTGAAAAAAGGTCCGATAAAACGACGAATCCGAAGCGCGCTTTTTTCACACGCTTGTAAAACGCGCGTGTTCGCCGAAAAACGCGCGATCGTTCGAGCGCGCGCGTCGGCCTGTCATTTGACGGTCTGAATCACTTCGAAGCCTTCGAACTCCGGATGTCCGAGATAAAGCTGGCGTGTCTCGCCGCCGGCATTGCGATGCGCCGCGCGAAACGCGTCCGAGCGCGTCCAGTCCTCGAAAGCCGCCTGATTCGCCCAGATCGTATGGCTCGAATACAGGACGTGATCGTCCTTCACTGGGCCCTTGAGCAGATGAAACTCGACGAAACCCGGCACGTCCTTGAGATGCGTGTCGCGACTGGTCCAGAGACGTTCGAAATCCGTCTCGGCGCCGGGCACGATCTTGAAGCGGTTCATGGCGATATACATGTCGATGCGTTTCCTTAACCGTAGAATCAAAAATTAAAACGATTAGCCGCGCTCCAGTTCGACGAGCGTCGTGAAGCCGCCGAAGAACATGCGCTGAGGGTCGAATGGCGGCTCGCCTGACTCCATCATCGACTTGAGGCGCGGGTCTTCCATCACTTTCGCATTGACGCTGTCGCGCTGCTCGCGCGACTCGTAGACGATATACGAGAACACGACGGTTTCGCCTTCCTTCTGTTGCACGCTCTGCGGAAACGACGTGAGCTTGCCGGGCTTGACGTCGTCGGCGATGGTCTCCACGAATTGCAGCGCACCATGCTCCATCCAGATCTTGCCGGCGGCTTCGGCCATGGTGCGGTAGGCGTCGATCTTGTCGATCGGCACGGGTACGACGAATCCATCCACGTAGTGCGCCATCTGAGTCTCCTGAATCGGTTCGAAAGCGGACCGCGCATGCGATGCGCTGCTCGTTTGAGCGATTCGTAAGCAATGAAGTTCAGGCCGGCTGATGCGGCAATTCGGCCGTCCATGCGTCGGCGGCCGACGCGCGTTTGAGCACCGTGGACGAAAGCGGCGCGAAGTTCATCCCGTAGACGGATTCGAGCGGCATGCCGAGCGTATGCGCGAGCGCCACTTTCACGACGATCGCGTGCGTGACGACGATGCAGCGCTCGCACGCATTCAGGCCATCGATCGACGCGAGCCCCTGCGCGACGCGCACCGCGAGCATGGCGATGCTCTCGCCGCCATGCCCGCGCGCCTGCGGATCGGCGAGCCATGCGGCGACATGCTCCGGCTCGCGTTCGCCTGTCTCGCGTATCGACTGCCCGCGCCATCGGCCATAGTCGATGTCGTCGAACGCTGGAACGATGTCGAATGCATCCGCGAGCCATGCTGCCGTCTGCCGTGCCACGAGCGCGGAGCCTGAAATCACGCGCGTATGGTCTTGCGGCCCCGCGAGGAGCGGCGCGAGACGCGAGCGCGCGTCGTGCTCGGCGAGCTCGTCGCCGTTGGGAAAGTGGCCGGTTTTCATCGCACGCGTGGCGGCGTGACACAACAGAATGAGTTCCAAGGGATCGCCGGGCTATTCGGAATCGTTTTACTTTGCCGCCGATCATCATAGAATGGCAAGCTTGCAGTGCGAGGAAGCCGGTGCAAACCCGGCACGGTCGCGCCACTGTATGCGTTCGTCAGCGTGAAAGCGTTGCGCCGCGAGTCAGACCCCGCTGCAAGCTCTTCGTCAATCGGGACGCGCTTTTCCCTGGAGAACCATCATGAACGCTTCCAACACGCCGGTCTTTTCCGCTCCGGTTTCCCCGTCGCTCGACGCACCCGTGCCCATTCCGGTGCGCGAAGTGCTGCCGTGGGCCGTCTTCATCGGCCTTCTTTTGCTGATCGCCATTTATTTCGTCGGCGCGGAGCAGGGCGCAACGTCGATTTTCTCGGGCATGTACGTCCACGAATTCGTTCACGACGGCCGGCATCTGCTCGGCTTTCCGTGCCACTGAGGACGCGTCATGATTCGCACTTTGCTGATACGCGGCATGATCGCGGGGCTGGTCGCGGGCCTGATCGGCTTCGGCTTCGCGCGGGCGTTCGGCGAGCCGTCGGTGGCGCGCGCCATCGCGTTCGAGGAACAGCACGAGCATGCGCAAGCCGCGCATGAGCACGAACACGAGCAGGCCGACGCCGCGACAGGCGCCGCGCATTCGCACGATCACGGCGACGAGGAACTCGTCTCACGCGATACCCAAGCGGGCCTCGGCCTTCTGACGGGCGTTGCGGTGTTCGGCACCGCGCTGGGCGGTCTTTTCTCGCTCGTGTTCGCGTTTGCCTACGGGCGGCTCGGCGCGTTGCGCGCGCGCGGCACGTCGGCGCTGCTGGCGTTGTTTGGCTTCGTGAGCGTCGCCATCGTGCCGTTCCTCAAGTATCCGCCCAATCCGCCGGCGGTCGGCAATGCCGAAACCATCGGGCCGCGCACGGCGCTCTTCTTCGGCATGGTGGCGATTTCCATCGCGGCGGCGGTGTTCGCCGTGTGGCTGCGGCGGCGCATGGCGGCGCAACATGACGGCTGGAACGCGACGCTCATCGCCGCGGCTGCGTATATCGTGGTGATCGTGGTGGCGCAGGTCGCGCTGCCGCGCATCGATGAAGTGCCCGCCGATTTCTCGGCTTCGCTCTTGTGGAATTTCCGGCTGGCCGCGATCGGCATTCAGGCGCTGATCTGGACGACGCTCGGTCTCGTGTTCGGCGCACTCGCCGCGCGTGAACTGGAGCGGCCGGCTGTCAGGAGAATGGCCGCGGCTTGACCGGCTTATCCGGCCCGATCACGCGGCTCACTTCGCGCTTGCCGCACGCCGCGCGAGCAATGCGTCGAACAGATCGAGCTTCGCGGCATCGTCCATCGATCTGAAGGTCTTGATCTCTTCGCGGCTTCTGAAGCAGCCGAGGCATAAGCCCGTTTCGGGATCGAGCTTGCATACGTCGGTGCATGGCGAGCCGATCGGTTCCTGCGTCTTGGCGCGCTCGATCGTGAAGGCGAGATCGAGCGGCGTGCGGATGTCTTGCGTGGTCGTCATAGTGATTCGCCGCGAAAGAGCGCGGCGGCAGCGGCCGGATTCGACGGCCAGTAAGCGTGCATGTAGGTGGCCGTTACCGGACCGTGCCGATAAAGCGCCTCGCCCGATGTGCCCGTCGTCGCGTGCTTCGCTTCGAGGACGGCTTGCATCGGCGTGTGCAGCGTCGAGTAATGGAAGGTGTGGCCCGTCATCGCGCCGTGCATCGTGTCGATGCGCTGCATCGCGAGGCGCGACAGCTTGCGTTGCATCGCGGCATCGCCCGGCAGAATGCCGAGCATCGTGTGCCGCGTGCCTTCGATGTCCGTCAGCGTGTCGAGCAGATAGAGCATGCCGCCGCATTCCGCGACCACCGGTTTCTCTCTCGCGACATGCCCGCCGATCGACTCGCGCGTGCGCGCATTCACGGTGAGCGTCGCCGCATGCAGCTCGGGATAGCCGCCGGGAAGATAGAGCGCATCGGCGTCCTGCGGTGCGGGTTCGTCGGCCAGCGGCGAGAACGTGCTGATGCGCGCGCCCATCGCGACGAGCAGATCGACGTTCGCAGGATAGACGAACGAGAACGCGGCATCGCGCGCAATCGCGATATGCATTCCGTCGAGCAGACGCGGAGGCGCGGGAAGGCTCGCATCGTCGAAATGCACGGACGGCGGCAGATCGGCGAGCGCGGTTTGCGCGATGGCATCGGCGGCGCGATCGAGCCGCGCGTCGAGACCCGCGATTTCTTCTGGCTGCGTGAGGCCGAGATGACGCTCGGGCAACGCGATGTCGTCCGCATTCGAGAGATGGCCGCAATAGCGCAGCCCTTCCGGAATGGTCTCCGACAGCATCTGCGCATGACGCGCCGACGCCACGCGATTCGCGAGCACGCCATGAAACGGCACGTCCGCGCGATAACGCGCAAGCCCGAACGCGATCGCGCCGAAGGTCTGCGCCATGCCGTGCGCGCCGATCACCGCGAGCACGGGCACGTTGAACGCGACGGCGAGATCGGCGCTGCTGGGCGTGCCGTCGAAAAGACCCATCACGCCTTCGATGAGTATGAGATCGGCCTCGCGCGCGGCTTGTGCAAGCAATGCGCGGCACGCATCGAGCCCGACCATCGACAGATGCAGCGAATAGACGCGCGCGCCGCATGCGCGTTCGAGGATCATCGGATCGAGAAAATCCGGGCCGGTCTTGAACACGCGCACGTTCAGGCCACGGCGCGTGTGATGACGCGCGAGCGCGGCCGTCACCGTGGTCTTGCCTTGATGCGACGCGCTTGCGCCGATGAACAGAGCGGGGCAGTCGGGCATCGCGTTCAGAACTCGACGCCGCGTTGCGCCTTCACGCCCTGCTCGCGATAGGGGTGCTTCACGAGCCGCATCTCGGTGACGAGATCGGCGAGTTCGATCAGCGCATCGGGCGCGTGACGTCCCGTCACGACCACATGCAGCATCGCGGGGCGCGCCTTCAGCACGTCGAGCACTTCATCGAGCGGCAGATATTCGTACTTGAGCACGGCGTTCAGTTCATCGAGCACGACCATTTGATACTCGCCGCTTTCGATCATGCGCCGCGCCTCGTTCCAGCCTTTGCGCGCGGTGGCCATGTCGGCTTCGCGGTTCTGCGTGTTCCAGGTGTAGCCGTCGCCCATCGTGACGAAATCGCAATGAGCGATCGCGCCGAGGAAATCGCGCTCGGACGTATGCAGCGCGCCCTTGATGAACTGCACGACGCCGAGCTTCATGCCATGACCGAGCACGCGCACGGCCATGCCGAACGCCGCCGTGGTCTTGCCCTTGCCGTTGCCGGTATTCACGATCAGAAGGCCCTTCTCGTGATCGGCGGCGGCCTGCTTTTTCTCGTGACCTTCCTTGCGGCGTTGGGTCATGCGCAGATGCGATTCGGTATCGGTTTTCACATCGACTCCAGTGTGAACGGGATTGCGGCGGGTCTTTGCATGACGAAAGACGGCCGTATCGTACATCAGGTGGCGGCTGCGTTCGCGGCTTAATTCTGCGCTAACAGACGGTGGGCATCATGCACTCACGCACTCACCGACTTCAGGAGCAGAAAAATGGACGCGCTCTATCTCTATCTGGAACTCGTGGCGCTCATCGTTCTCGTCTGGCTCTGCCGCGACAAGTTCAGGCCCGTTTTCGCGAAGCCGCTCGCCGAAACCAAAGGCCCGCGGATGGCGACGAAGCCGGTATTCATGTTCCGTTCGCACCGGTTTCATGCGCCGCTGCGATCGCGACGGTTACGCCGCAATCGATCGTCTTTGGCACGATGAGCGTGCGCGCGTCGCCAGCAAGCAGCGCGCATGGCTCGCACACGCCATCGACGTGCAGATGCTTCGCCGCATGATGTGAAATCGCGGTGCGTGGCGCATGCGCGATTTCACCGGCGCTATAGAAGCGCAGCGGCAGGCCGTGACGCTCGCAGAACGCGAGCAAGCCCGCTTCATCCCTTTTCGCATCGATGCTCGCGACGATCGCGATCTCATCGAATCGATGCGTGCCCAGCGCGACGCGCACCGCGCGTTCGATCGCATCGGCGCTCGTGCCTCGCTTGCAGCCGATGCCGACCGCGAGCCGCATAGCGGCGGACGCATTCATGCTAGCAATGACCGATTCCATGTGCGATTCGGAGAAAGCGCGCCGCGCGGGCCAGCATTATGACACCGCGCGCGCCGCGTCATTTCTTGACGCTCGCGCCCGCCGGGCCTAGACTTTCACGCAGTTTTGGTGCTCGCGCGCGGATTCTCTCGCGCGCAGTTAAACGGGAAGCAGGGCGCGTTCCTTCGACCGATCGAGCGGACGTCAACCTGCGCTGCCCCCGCAACGGTAAACGATTCCCCGTGCACGCGATGGTTTCATCGCATGAACGGGAAGCCGGCTTCGAGGCCACTGCGCGTATTTGCGCGCGGGAAGGCGAAGCGGCGCAATCGTCAGCCCGGATACCGGCCAGACTTTCACAGGGATCGCTGTCGCGGGGATGCGGCGCGGCCCATGATCCATCAAGCGTGCGTTTCCCATTTCATCCCGCGGCGTTCTCACGCATCGCGCGACACGAAGCGCTCGCACCTGAAGCCACGGAGCTACGATGCAAACCCGCAAGATTCCCGTCACGGTCGTGACCGGCTTTCTCGGCAGCGGCAAGACCACACTGATGCGGCATATCCTGTCCAACGCGCAAGGCAAGCGCATCGCGGTGATCGTCAACGAGTTCGGCGAGCTCGGCATCGACGGGGAAATCCTGAAGGGCTGCGGCATCGGCTGCGACGACGAAGCCGGGTCCAAAGACCGCAATCTGTATGAACTCGCGAACGGTTGCCTGTGCTGCACCGTGCAGGAAGAGTTCTATCCGGTGATGGAGCAGCTCGTCGAGCGGCGTGAAAGCATCGATCACGTGCTGATCGAAACATCGGGTCTCGCGTTGCCTAAGCCGCTCGTGCAGGCGTTCAACTGGCCGTCGATCAAGAATGCGTTCACGGTCGATGCGGTCGTCACCGTAGTCGATGGCCCCGCTGCCGCGAGCGGCCAGTTCGCGGCGAATCCCGTCGCCGTCGATGCGCAGCGCAAGGCCGATCCGAATCTCGATCACGAATCGCCGCTGCACGAGTTGTTCGAGGATCAGCTTGCGTCGGCGGATCTCGTCATCGTGAACAAGACGGACCTCATGGACGACGCGGCGCTGCAAAAAGTCGAGGCGCTCGTGCGTCCCGAGATTCCGCCCGAAGTGAAGATCGTGCCCGCGCAAATGGGCCGGCTCGATGTGCATACGTTGCTCGGTCTCGAAGCGGCATCGGAAGAGACGATTCATCTGCGGCACGATCATCACGGCTCGCCCGACGATGAAGGTCACGCGGATCATCATCACGACGAGTTCGATTCGTTCGTCGTTCAGGGCAAGGTCGAATCGCGCGAGCAGGCCATCGCGGCATTGCATGCGCTCGTCGAGCATCACACGATCTATCGCGTGAAGGGTTTCGCAGCGCTGCCGGGCGCTGCGATGCGGCTCGTCGTGCAGGGCGTCGGGCGTCGTTTCGACAGCTATTTCGATCGCCGCTGGCAAGCCGGTGAAGCGACGACGCAAAGCCGTTTCGTGCTGATCGGCGAAGACCTCGATCGCGACACGCTGCAACGCGCATTCGACGCGGCGCTCGCGAGCGCTGCCGTGCAGGCATAAACAGCCATGCATCTGCTCCGCACGACACCGGGAGGCTTCGTCGACGATGCGCAAGGCGTCATGCGCATCGATCAGACTCGCGCGCCGATCGTGGTGCTCAGTTCCGCCGACACGACGCTCGCGTTGCTCGCGAGCGTGTTTCCGCGTCTGGAAGCGGGCTTTCCCGAAGTGCGGCTCGCGAATCAATCGTTCCTGCGCCAGCCCGCGTCGGTCGATTTCTATATCGACGATGTGTTGCGTCACGCGAAGGTCGTGATCGTCGATCACCTTGGCGGCGAATCGTACTGGCCTTACGGCATCGAACGGCTCGTCGCGCTCGCGAACCAAGAGCAACAGATGCTCGCGATGTTTTCGGGCGATCTCACCGAGGACCCGAATCTCATCGGCAAAAGCACGGCGGATGCCCGGTTTTGCCGCGAGCTGTCGCGCTATCTGCGTGAAGGCGGCGCGCGCAATGCGGAAGAATTCCTGCGCACGATCGCGCATCACGCGTTCGGCTTCGGACGCGAGCCGCAGCCGCCGAGCCCGCTGCCTGCGGTCGCGATCTATCACCCCGAACGCGATATCGCGACGATCGAAGACTGGCAGGCGCGCTGGACCGAAGGCGCGCCCGTCGCCGCTATTCTTTTTTATCGCGCGCATTTGCAATCGGGCAATACCGCTGTGTTCGATGCGCTCATCGAAGCGCTCGAAAAAGAAGGCATGAATCCGCTGCCGATCGCGATCTCGTCGTTGAAAGAGAGCGTGAGCCGCGAAGTCGTGGACCGTTTATGCGCGGAGCATCGCGCATCGCTCGTATTGAATACGACGGCTTTCGCGGCGAGCGTGATCGGCGAAGACGAAGTATTCGAAGTCGCGGGCGATGCGCCCGTACTGCAAGTCATCCTGAGCGGCGGCAATCGCGACGACTGGCAAAAGGACAATCACGGGCTGAACTCGCGCGATGTCGCGATGCACGTGGCGCTGCCCGAAGTCGATGGCCGCATCATCACGCGCGCAATCAGCTTCAAGGGTCTCGCGTATTACTGCAAGCACACGCAAGTGGACGTGGTGCGCTATCAAGCCGACGTTGAGCGCGTGCGCTTCGTCGCGGAACTGAGCCGCCGCTGGTGCAGGCTGCGTCACACGCCGAACGCGCAGAAGCGCATCGCGCTCGTGCTCGCTAACTATCCGGCGAACGAGGGGCGCATCGGCAACGGCGTGGGACTCGACACGCCCGCATCGGCCATCGGCATTCTGTCGATGCTCGCGCGCGAAGGCTATCGCGTGGGCGACATTCCCGCGAACGGCGATGCGCTCATTGCCGCGCTGACCGAAGGCGTGACCAACGATCCTATCGTGCGCGACTTGCGTCCCGCGCTGCAGAGTCTCGCGCTCGATGACTATCTCGACGCGTATCGCACGCTGCCCGCCGATGCGCGCGCCGCGCTGGAAAAGACCTGGGGCGCGCCCGAAGACGATCCCACGGTAAGACGCGGCCGCTTCATGATCGCGGGCTATCGTTGCGGCGAAGTCTTCATCGGCATACAGCCTTCGCGCTCGCGCGAACGCCACGATTACGCGAGCTATCACGATGCCGAACTCGTTCCGCCGCATTCGTATCTCGCGTTCTATGTCTGGTTGCGTCTGCGCTTTCAGATGGATGCGATCGTGCATGTCGGCAAGCATGGCAACCTCGAATGGCTGCCGGGCAAGAGTGTCGCGTTGTCATCGTCGTGCTGGCCCGATGCGATTCTCGGACCGATGCCGCATCTCTATCCGTTCATCGTCAACGATCCGGGCGAAGGCAGTCAGGCGAAGCGTCGCGCGCAGGCCGTCATCATCGATCATCTGATGCCGCCGCTCACGCGCGCCGAGAACTACGGGCCGTTGCAGGATCTTGAGCGTCAGGTCGACGAATACTACGAAGCGCTGATGGTCGATGCGCGCCGCGCGAAGCTGTTGCGCCGGTCGATCCTCGCGAACATCGTCGAGAACAGGCTGCACGAAGAACTCGGTCTCGATGCGCCGCGCGATGCCGTAGGCGAAGATGCCTTGCTCACGCGCGCCGACGCGTATCTCTGCGAGCTGAAGGAAGCGCAGATTCGCGATGGCCTGCATGTGTTCGGCGTCTCGCCGCAAGGCGTGCAGCGCCGCGATACGCTGCTCGCGCTCGGCCGCTTTCCGATCGGCGACGGGCAGGGCGCGAACGCGGGCCTCATCACGGCGATCGCGCGCGATTTGCAATTGCCCGCCGATTTCGATCCACTCGATGCCGACTGGGCCGCGCCGTGGAACGGGCCGTGTCCGCGTGCGCTACTGGAAGTCAGCGATGCGCCGTGGCGTCATCAGGGCGATACGCGCGAGCGCCTCGAAGCGTTAGCGATGCAACTCTTGTCGGACGACGATGCCGCCGCGCCCGGTCCGCATGCATCGCTCGTGCTCGAACGTCTGCGCGGCGATGTGCTCGCGCGTCTGGATGCATGCGGCCCGCAAGAGCTTTTGCAATTGAAGCGCGGCCTCGAAGGGCGTTTCGTGCCGCCGGGTCCGAGCGGTTCGCCGTCGCGCGGCAGGCCCGACGTGCTGCCCACGGGCCGCAACTTCTATTCCGTCGATACACGCGCATTGCCCACGCAGGCGGCCTGGTCGCTCGGACTCAAGTCGGCGAACGCACTGGTCGAACGTCATGTGCAGGACCACGGCGATTTTCCGCGCGCCATCGGCTTGTCCGTGTGGGGCACGGCGACGATGCGCACCGGCGGCGACGATATTGCGCAGGCGTTCGCGCTCATCGGCGTGCGGCCGAAGTGGGCGGCGGGCAGTCATCGTGTGACCGACTTCGAGATTCTGCCGATATCGATCTTCAACCGGCCGCGCATCGACGTGACGCTGCGCGTGTCGGGCTTTTTCCGCGATGCGTTCGCAAACCTCATCCATCTCTTCGATGCGGCCGTGCAGGCCGTCGCCGAACTCGACGACGAGCCCGCCGATATCAACCCGATCCGCGCACGCATCCTGCGCGAACGCGACGAACTGATCGCGCGTGGCATCGAAGCGAAGGAGGCGCGGCGGCGCGCGGGCTGGCGCGTGTTCAGCACGAAGCCGGGCGCATACGGCGCGGGCTTGCAGGAGCTGATCGACGCAAGACAATGGCAGTCCGACGCCGATCTCTCCGCCGCCTATCAAAGCACGGGCGGTTACGCCTACTCGCAAACGGGCGATGGCGTCGAAGCACGCGCGAGCTTCGGCACGCGGCTTTCGACGCTCGATGTCGTGCTGCAGAATCAGGACAATCGCGAACACGATCTGCTCGATTCGAACGACTATCACCAGTTTCAGGGCGGCATGGTCGCGGCCGTGCGTTATCTGTCGGGCGTGCAGCCGCAGGCGTATAACGCCGATCACAGCAATCCCGCCGCACCGCGCGTGCGCACCTTGAACGAAGAGATAGCGCGTGTGGTGCGTTCACGCGTCGTCAATCCGAAGTGGATCGATGGCGTGAAGCGGCATGGCTACAAGGGCGCGTCCGAACTCGCCGCCACCGTCGATTATCTTTTCGGCTACGACGCCACGGCGCGCGTCGTGTCGGATCATCAATACGCGCTCGTCACCGATGCCTATGTGAACGACGCCGACACGCGCGAGTTCATCACGCAACATAATCCGCACGCGCTGCAATCGATCTGCGAGCGCCTGCTCGAAGCGATGCAGCGCGGCCTGTGGCAGGAACCCGCGGGCTATCGCGAGCAGGTCGAACGGCATCTGCTCGATGTCGAACAGTGCATCGAGGGCCGACAACATTGAACCAGCACACCTTCCCCTTTACCGCGCTCGTCGCGCAAGCGCCCTTGCAGCAAGCGCTTTTGCTCGCGGCAGTCGATCCATCGATCGGCGGCGTGCTCGTCAGCGGGCCGCGCGGCACGGCGAAATCCACGGCGGCGCGCGCACTCGCGGAGTTGTTGCCCGAGGGAAAGCTCGTGACCTTGCCGCTCGGCGCGAGCGAGGAACAACTGATCGGCACGCTCGACATTCAAAGCGCATTGCGCGACGGCGGCGTGAAGTTTTCGCCGGGCCTGCTCGCGAAGGCGCATCTCGGCGTGCTGTATGTCGATGAAGTGAATCTTCTGCCGAATCCGCTCGTCGATCAGTTGCTCGATGTCGCGGCGAGCGGCGTGAACATCATCGAGCGCGATGGCATTTCGCATCGGCATGACGCGCGCTTCGTGCTGATCGGCACAATGAATCCGGAAGAAGGCGAGCTGCGTCCGCAATTGCTCGATCGTTTCGGTCTTGCCGTGGAGATGAGCAATTGCTTCGATGCAGACGTGCGCCAGCGCATCGTGAAGTCCCGGCTCGCATTCGATACGGATCCCGAAGCATTTCGCGCACGGCACGAAAGCGAACAGACGTCGTTGGGCCAACGCATTCATGCGGCGCGTGCGGCGCTCTCGTCATTCGATTTCGACGATGCGGTTCATGCGCGCGTGAGCGAGCTTTGCATCGAGGCGCATGTCGACGGCTTGCGCGCCGATATCGTGATGCTGCGCGCGGCGCGGGCGCTCGCAGCACTGGACGGTGCGTCGAACGTGACGGTCACGCATGTCGAGCGTGTCGCCGATGCGGTGCTGAAGCATCGACGGCGAGAGACTCAATCGCCTTCGCATGAACCGGCCACGCGTGAATCCACGCCGCGCGATGCGGGCTCGGGCGAATCGGACTGGGGCGCGATGCCGCCGGAGCCGACGGGCATCGCGAAGGTCAAGCAAGTGAGGCCGCTCGCCGCAAAAAAAGCCTGAACCATCGAAGGCGCGACGCGGATGCCTTCGACGTGGGGCATCGCCTTCGATGGAACGAATCGCGCACGAAAGGCCGCTACGTTGTGCGCGAGGGTGAAGAGAGCGCGTCGATCGACTGGATGTCGACGCTGCGTGCGAAGCGCTCGATGCGTCTCGACGCCCGGCATCTTCGCTATCGGCGCACGCAGGGCGAGGGCGCGGTGCTGCATTGCTTTCTGCTCGATTGCTCCGGTTCGATGCTCGCGGGCGAGCGGCTCGCGCGCGCAAAGGGGATGCTCGTTGCGTTGTTCGACCGGGCCTATCGCGAACGCGCCAAGACCGCGCTCGTGTGTTTCGGTGGCGGACGCGCTGAAGTGCGACGTCAGCCGGGCGCGGCGCATTGGTTCAACGAGCGCTGGATCGCGCCGATCGGCGGCGGTGGCGGCACGCCGCTCGCGCTCGGGTTATCGAGCGCCGCCACGGTGCTCGAACGCGCGGCCAGGCACAGGCCGTCGCAACGGCGCTGGTTGTGGGTGCTGACCGACGGGCGCACGAACGAGAAGCCGCAAGCGCCCGCATCGGCCGACGAAATCGTCGTCGTGGATTTCGAAGAGGGTTCGATTCGCGCGGGACGCGGCAAGGCGCTCGCCCTCGATTGGGGCGCGCGATACATCACCGCCGATGCGCTGAGCGAAGGCGGCGATCACTCATACCATCGCGGCGTATAAACCCAGTCTCCCACCACACGCGTCGTCGATGAACCTACGATCACCATCGTCCGCATATCGACGTGTTCGCTTTTCAGTTCGCCTAGCGTAACGATGCGCAACGCTTCAGCCGGTCGCCCGATGTCTCTTCCCAACACGACGGGCGTGTGCGGATCACGATAGCGCTTCACGATGTCGATTGCGCGGTCGAATTGCCAAGGCCGCGCTTTCGACAGCGGGTTATAGAACGCCATCACGAGATCGGCCTCGCCCGCGTGTGCGATGCGTTTCTCGATCACGTTCCACGGCTTCAGGTTATCCGACAGCGACAGCACGCAAAAATCGTGGCCGAGCGGCGCGCCGGCACGCGCGGCCGTCGCGAGCGATGCCGACACGCCCGGCACGATCGCGAGCTTCACCGCGCTCCATTCGGGATGCGCCGCGCGCCCTTCGTCGAGGGCTTCGAGCACGGCGGCGGCCATCGCGAACACGCCCGGATCGCCCGAGGATACGACGACCACGCGCCGTCCTTCGCTCGCGAGTTCGAAAGCGTGACGCGCGCGCTGCAGTTCCTCGCGGTTGTCGGTCATGTGCACGCGCTGATCATCGCGAAACGGTCCGGCCATGCGCACATACGTTTCGTAGCCGAGCACGTCTTGCGCGGCGATGAGCGCGGCGCGCGCGGCGGGCGTCATCAGTTCCGCGCTGCCGGGGCCGAGCCCGATCACGGTCAGCGCGCCGCGCGCACGGCCGATCGATTGCGCATCGATGGGCGTATCGCTTACATGCAATGCGATGCCTTGCGTATCGGCGTCGAACGGCGCGGCATCGCAAAAGCGCAGCGGTACGTTCAGCGCACGCGCGGCGTCTTCGAGCGATCGCGATGTCATGTAGCGCACAGGCGCTGCCAACGCCGCGAGCGCAAGCGGCGATAGCTCCTGAGCGCGCATCGAGGCACGTATGCGTTCGGCGACATCATCGTCATCGGACGATACTTCCGCGATCCACGCGAGCACGCAGCGCGGATGAATCACGAGACTGTCTTCGTCGTGCGTGGCGAGCGGCGTGATGCGCACGGCAAGACGCGCATCGTCGGCGCGGGGCAGGTCGGCATCGTCGAGCCAGGGCGCGTGGCCCTCGATGCGCGTGCTTTCGCCCGCGAGCAAATCCGACACGAAGCGCTTGCCCCGCTCGATATCCGCGAGCGCATAACCTTCGGGCGGCGCGAGCAGACATTGACCGAAGCGCAACTCGCCGCTCGTCGTGATCGCGGGCGCGATGCCGAGCGCATCGCCGATCTCGCGCGCCAGCACGTTCACGCCGCTCATCCCGCCGAGCAGCGGCACGACCGCGCTGCCATCCTGCGCGATGGCGAGCACGGGCGGTTCGGCGATCTTGTCGGCAAGACACGACGCGAGCGCGCGAATCACGATGCCCGCCGAGCACAGCGCGACGATCGGCGTGCCCGACGCATACAACGTGCGCACGTGCGCGCCGAAATCGTCATACGCGATGTCCGCATTCACGCGGCTGGCGAGGCCATGAACGCGCGACTGTTCGAAGTTCGCCTGAATGCGCCGCGCCGTATCGAGCGCGCCCGCACCGAGGATGACGATCGCCATCGGCATGGAAGCACTCACGCGCGCCATTTTTTCCCCGGCACGACGAGCAGCGAGAAATACGGCGAGGCCATCGGATCGACTTCATCGAGCGGCACGATGCGCTGATTCGCCATCGTCGCGCGCTCGACATAGAGCGCACGTTCATCGAGGCCGAGTTCGCCGAGCACGCGCCGCACTTTCTCGAAGTTGCGGCCGAGCTTCATGATGACAGCCGCATCCGCCGCTTCGAGACGGCGCTTCAGATCGTCTTCGGGCAATACGCCCGACAGCACCGACAGACTCTGATTGCGATACACGAGCGGCACGCCCAGCACCGCGACGCCGCCGAGCATCGAGCACACGCCCGGCACGACATGCGCATCGAAGCGCGCGGCGAGACGGTCGTGCAGATACATGTACGAGCCGTAAAAGAACGGATCGCCTTCGCAGATCACCGCGACGTCGCGCCCGGCTTCGAGATGCCCGGAGATCGTGAGCGCGGCTTCGTCGTAGAACGCGCTGATGATGGTCTCGTAGCAGAGCGGCGGTTCGAGCGCCTCGGTCGTTACCGGATAGACGAGCGGCAGCCGCGTCTGGGTATCGTCGAGATGCGATTCGATGATGCCGAACGCATTGCCCTTCTTGCCCTTCGCGACGAAATAGGCGACCACCGGCGCGGCCTTGAGCAAGCGCAGCGCCTTCAGCGTGATGAGCTCCGGATCGCCCGGACCGACGCCCAGTCCAAAGAGACGTCCGCGCATTATTCGGCCTCCGAAGCAAGTGCGTTCACTGCCGCCGCCGCCATTGCGCTGCCGCCGCGCCGGCCGAGCAGGGCGACGAAGGGCACGCCGCGGCTATCGGCGGCGAGCATCGCCTTGGATTCCGCCGCACCGATGAATCCGACCGGAAAGCCGAGGATGAGCGCGGGTTTCGGTGCGCCCGCATCGAGCATGTCGAGCAGATGAAAGAGCGCGGTCGGCGCATTGCCGATCGCGACGATCGCGCCTTCGAGATGCGGCCGCCACAGTTCGAGCGCGGCGGCCGAGCGCGTGTTGTTCATCGAGCGGGCGCGTTCGGGAATCGATGGATCGTTCAATGTGCAGACGACACGGTTATCGGCGGGCAGCCGCGCGCGTGTGATGCCTTCCGCGACCATGCGCGCATCGCACAGGACCGGCGCGCCTGCCGCGAGCGCGCGCCGGCCAGCGATGCCAGCGCCGGAAGAAAAGCGCAGATCGCTCACGATATCGACCATGCCGCATGCATGGATCAGGCGCACCGCGAGCTTTTCCAGATCGGCGGGAAGGGCGGCGAGGTCGGCTTCGGCGCGGATCGTCGCAAAGGACTGACGATAAATCTCCGCGCCGTCGCGGATGTAGTCAAGCATCGGCATGGCTCCGGGCGAGCCGTTCGGCCGCCTCTTCGATGGTCAGGTTGCTCGCGACGATGCGTGCGCCGCGATGCAGGTCATAGCGTCCCGGCGCGACTGCATAGAGCGTCACCGGGACCGGATGCGCCGCCGCGCACGAGCGCTCGCAGCCGCTCAAGTGCACCTCGCTTTCATCATGCGAGGGCAGCAGCGAGGCGAGGCGATGCGCGTCGGCTTTGGTGTCGGCGTGGCTTTTCGCGCAGCCTTCCGAGCCCGCGCACGCGATGAGGCGCGCGAGCGGATCGCGCGGGTCGGTCGCGAGGCCGAGCGCGTGTAGGCGTTGCAGCACGTCTTGCGCGTCATGTGCGGCGATGCCCGGTATCAGCACGCTTTGCCACGGTGTCATCGCGAGAAGGCCCTCGGCGTGCGTGTCGGCGATATCGGCGAGGGCTTCGAGCGTGGCCGCGTCGAGACGTCCGAGGGGCGTTTGCGCGCCCGCGTACCACGTCGCGCGATACGGTTCCGCGTGCGCGCCGAGGCGCAGCGATGCATCGGCGGGTGCGCGTCGCCAGTGCTCGATGGCTGCATCGAAATCGAATGCTTCGAGAAAGCGCGCGATGCCGACACGCGCGAGCAGATCGCGCATACGATGTTCTTCAGGCGTGGCCAGCGCGAGAAATCTGCGCAGCACGCCGGACACGAACGTCACCGTGTCGCTGCGATGAATCGCGCCGAGCGGACACTGTCGCATCGTTCCCGCGAAGCCGAATGCGAAACGCGCGCCATCGTCGATTGCAGAGAGCCACAGGTCGTGCGGATGATCGAGCATCGCGAGACGCTCGCCGGCATCGAGTTGCAGCGCGAATTTGGGCGACAGCGCATGCAGCGACGCGTCGGCCTGCATCGTGTCGATGATCTGGTCGGCGAGCGCACGCGTGTCGTCGCTTGCGAGCGGACTGAGCATCACGTTGCGGATGTCGTCGCCGCCTGAGCTCGACGGACCGAGGCCCGCGTCGAGCGCGATGTCGATCAACGCGGCGTGGGCATCGTCGCGGATGCCGCGCAACTGGAGATTCGCACGATTGGTCACCTCGATCACGCCCGAGCCGCAGACACGCGCCGCCCGCGCGACGGCCCGCGCCGCGTGCGCGCTCAACACGCCGCCCGCAAGCCGCAGGCGCGCGAGCCCGCCATCGCGCGCGGGCACGATGCGCATCAGGCCCGGGCACGCGGATGCGCGCGGCGCGGCTGTGAGCGATGAGCGGTTCAATGAAGTCAAAAGCGTGACCCGTTGGGCTTCGCGCGTAATGAGCGAACCGGTACACCCCGCCCGGTCGGCGTCGCGCGAATGCGATGAGTCGGCAGGTCTCTTGGCTGGCAGGTCTTCATTCGCGCCGGCCTTCCCGGTAAAAACCAGTGGCAGTGGAGCGCGGACTCGCTGCGTACAATTGCGGGGGCAGCCACAGTTTTCTGTGTTCCCTCTTAGGCCCTGGGTCTCTTCGACCCCGGGCACCGACGGACCTGTATTATGCCCGCTTTTATCGACCATCCAGGCGCTTCGGGGCAGCATCCTGAAGCGCATTACGAATCACGTGAAGGAGGCGGCGCATGTCGAACTGGCTGACCGTAGTGGGGATCGGCGAAGACGGCTGGCACGGGCTATCCCGCGTCGCGCGCCGCGCGCTGCTCGACGCCCAGTCGATTCACGGCGGCGAACGCCATCTCGCGTTCCTGCCGGCGCGCATCGCCGCGAGCCGCGTGCCGTGGCCGAAACCCTTTTCGCTCGACGCCGTGCTCGCCGGACGCGGCGACGGCAAGACGCGCATATGCGTGCTCGCGAGCGGCGATCCGATGTGCTTCGGCGTCGGCGCGACGCTCGCGCGTGAAGTCGCCAACGGCGAGATGCGCGTCATTCCCGCGCCGTCGTCGCTGTCGCTCGCGGCGGCGCGTTTGCGCTGGGCGTTGCAGGACGCCGTGTGCGTGTCGCTCGTCGGGCGGCCCGTCGCGTCGCTGCTCGCGAGCCTGCATCGCGGCGTGCGCCTGCTCGTCTTGAGCGCGGACGGCGCGACGCCCGCCGCCGTCGCCGCGCTTCTGACCGCGCATGGCTTCGGCGCGAGCCGCATGACCGTGTTCGAGCATCTCGGCGGTGACAGGGAGCGTCGTATCGACGAGCGCGCCGACGACTGGCGCGAGCCGCTCGTCGCCGCGCTCAATCTCGTCGCGATCGAATGCCGCACGCATGCCGGGCACGCCGGGCCGCCGCTCACGCCGGGTTTGCCCGACGACGCCTATCGTCACGATGGCCAGCTCACCAAGCGCGACGTGCGCGCCGTGACGCTCGCGCGCCTCGCGCCGCAGCCGGGCGAACTGCTCTGGGATGTCGGCGCGGGCTGCGGCTCGATCGGTATCGAATGGATGCGCGCGCACGGCGCGTGCCGCGCGATCGCGATCGAAGCGAACGAAAGCCGGCAGCGCCTCATCGAGCACAACCGCGACGCGCTCGGCGTGCCCGCGCTGCAACTCGTGAAAGGCGAAGCGCCCGCCGCGCTCGATGGCCTGAGCGCGCCCGATGCCGTCTTCATCGGCGGAGGATTGACCGTGCCGGGCGTGCTCGATGCATGCTGGGCGCGTCTGCGTCAGGGCGGGCGGCTCGTCGCCAATGCGGTGACGCTGCAAAGCGAGGCCGCGCTCGTCGAATGGCGCGCTCGGCACGGCGGCGAGCTGACGCGCATCGGCATCGCGCAGGCGGAGCCGCTCGGCAGCTTCGATACCTGGCGTCAGGCGCTGCCGATCACGCTGTTGCACGCCAGCAAACCGTGATGCGTCATGCGTGAAGAAGCGCAGGGAAACACGAAGCGCGTGCTGCTGCTCGGCGGCACCGGCGACGCGCTCGCGATCGCGCGCGCGCTGCCGCCCGCGCATGTCTACAGTCTCGCGGGCCTCGGGCGTGTGCCGGGCGATCTGGCGTGCACGGTGCGCGTCGGCGGCTTCGGCGGCATCGACGGGCTCGTTCGCTTTCTGCGCGCGGAGAACATCGCGCTCGTCGTCGATGCGACGCATCCGTATGCCGCGCAAATGAGCCGGCACGCGCACGACGCGTGTGCGCTCGCGGACGTGCCGCTCTGGGCGGTGCGCCGTCCCGCGTGGCAGCCGCAGCCGGGCGACGACTGGCGCGATGCGGCGGACTGGCGCGAAATCGTCGATCGGATCGCGCCGTTTCATCGGCCGCTTTTCACGCTCGGACGCGAGGCGCTTGAACATTTGCATGAAATACCCGCGTCGCAATTCTGGACGGTCCGCTGTCTCGAAGCACATGCGGGCAACGAACGCGCGAGAATCATCGATGCCCGCGGGCCGTTCGATCCTGAAGGCGAGCGCGCGTTGTTCGATGCGGCGGGCATCGACGTTATCGTCAGCAAGAACAGCGGCGGGCGCGCGACCGAAGCGAAGCTCGCGGTGGCGCGCGAACGCGGCCTGCCGGTCGTGATGCTCACGCGGCCGTCGCTGCCAAGCGCGCACACCACGTTCGACGATGCCGCGAGCGCGCGCGATGCGCTGCTGAACTGGCTCGACCGAATCCATCTATCCGAAACATGACGATCTATTTCATCGGCGCCGGACCGGGCGATCCCGAACTCATCACCGTCAAGGGACAGCGGCTCATCCGCGCGTGTCCCGTGATTCTCTACGCGGGCTCGCTCGTGCCGAAGGCCGTGCTCGACGGGCATCGCGCGACGAAGTGCATCGACACGGCCGAGCTCGATCTCGACGCCATCGTCGCGCTTTTACAGGACGCGCACGCGAACGGGCAGGACGTGGCGCGCGTGCATTCGGGCGATCCGTCGCTCTACGGCGCGATCGGCGAGCAGATCCGCAGGCTCGACGCGCTCGCGATTCCCTACGAAGTCGTGCCGGGCGTGACGGCGGCGGCGGCATCGGCGGCGGCGCTGAAGCGGGAACTGACGCTGCCGGGCATCTCGCAGACGGTCATCCTCACGCGCTACGCGACGAAAACATCGATGCCGGAAGGCGAAAGCCTCGCCGATCTCGCGCGTCATCGCGCGACGCTCGCGATTCATCTCGGCGTGCGGCATATCGAGCGCATCGTCGCGGATCTGGTGCCGCACTACGGCGCGGATTGCCCGGTGGCGGTCGTGTTTCGCGCGAGCTGGCCGGACGAGACGCGCATCGAGGGAACGCTCGCGGAGATTGCGTCGAAAGTGCGCGCGGCGGGCATGGAGCGCACGGCGATGATCATCGTCGGTCGCGTGCTGACCGCCGATGGCTTCGCGGATTCGACGCTCTACGCGAAGGACTGATCGCACGATGCGCGACCTCGACACCGTGTTCGATGCGCTCGCGAAATCGGCATTCCGGCGGCGCTTCGCGCTCGGCGTGCGCGAGGGGAAATATCTGCGCGAGAAGGGCGTCGATACGGTGATCGCGCAGGCGCATGAACTGATCGGCAAGCGGCTCGCGCCGCCATCGCCCTTGAACGACGGCAAGCAGACGCCGTTTCGCGGGCATCCGGTGTTCATCGCGCAACACGCGACGGCCACGTGCTGCCGTTCGTGTCTGGCCAAATGGCACGGCATCGCGGCAGGCAAGGCGCTCGACGACGCCGAGCGGCAACATGTCGTCGATGCGATCGCGCGCTGGCTGCGCGCGCAACCGCTGCCGGCCGCGAATGCCGCCGCGCCCGACAATCCACAACGGGAATTGCCTTTCTGACGTGTTTTTTTAGCGCGCCCGGTCTATCCCCGTCAAAGCTGCCGCGATTAAGGTCGTCCACATGCCCGCGCACGCGAGCGCGAGACTGAATACTGCCGGCACTTTTGTGATATCGCTTGTCATGGTTGGCATGGGCTGAGTCCGATTCAATTGCTGCGGCAATGACGGCGAATCAGTCAGTTTTTTCCATTGAGGCGTCGGATACGTTTCCGCTGAGCTTCGCGACCGGAGATAAACGCATGTCTGTACCATCTCGTAAGAAAATTGCTTGCGCGGTTCTGACTCTGGCCTGCATTAGCGTCGGTAATGCGGCGCCGAATCCTGCCACCGATGCGACTCGAAAGGCCAATCAGGCAATAGCCGATTATTTGCCGTTTTCGAATACGCAGGATTTCGATGATGCTCGCCACGGGTTCATCGCCGATCTTCCGAATCCGGTCGTCAAGGGGAGCGCCGGCAACACGGTTATCGATCTCTCTCAATATGATTTTCTGAAGCAAAGCGGACCTGCTCCCGCGTCGGTGAATCCGAGCCTCTGGAGGCAATCGCAACTGCTCGCGATTCGCGGTCTGTTCAAGGTGGTCGATGGCATCTATCAGGTGCGCAATATCGATCTTGCCAACATGACGTTCATTCGCGGCAAGACTGGCTGGGTCGTGATCGATCCGCTCACGTCCACGGAAACCGCGAAAGCCGCCCTCGACCTGATCAATAGCAAGGTCGAGAATCTGCCGGTCAGCGCGGTGATTTTCACGCACTCGCACGTCGATCACTTCGCGGGCATTCGGGCGATAGTGGATGAGAAGGATGCGCGCGCCGGCAAAGTGCCGGTGATTGCGCCGGATGGCTTCATGGAAGAGGCGGTAAGCGAAAACGTGTTCGCCGGCAACGTGATGAGCCGGCGCGCGTCGTACATGTACGGCAATCTGTTGCCGAAGGACCCGGAAGGCAATGTCGGCGGCGGCCTTGGGCTGACCACGGCGGCCGGCACGATTACCCTGTTCGAGCCGACCAAGATTATCGATAAGACAGGTGAAAAACTGACGGTCGATGGCATCGATGTCGTCTTTCAGATGGCGCCCGGCACCGAAGCGCCCGCCGAGATGTTGTTCTACTTCCCGCAATTCAAGGCGATCTGTCTCGCCGAGGATGCGAATCACACGCTCCACAATATCCTGACGCTGCGCGGCGCGAAGGTGCGCAGCGCTCAGAAATGGTCGAGTACGCTGGATCAGACAATCGACTTATGGGGCGGCGACGCGGTGGTTTCATTTGGCAGTCATCATTGGCCGCAATGGGGTAACGGCCGCGTTGTCGAACATCTGGAAAAGCAACGCGACCTGTACAAATACATCAACGATCAAACGCTGCGCATGGCCAATCAGGGCCTGACGATGAACGAGATCGCCGAACAGTTCGTGTTGCCGGATAGTCTGGCGAAAGAGTTTTATAACCGCGGCTACTATGGCGATCTGAAACATAACGTCCGCGCTACGTATCAGCTTTATCTGGGATTCTGGGACGGCAATCCGGCCGACTTCAATCCGTTACCGCCTGTCGAAGAGGCGAAGCGATATGTCGAGATGGTCGGCGCGGACAAAATGATCGCGACGGCCAGGGCGGCATATGCCAAGGGCGACTATCGGTGGGCGGCGACGGTAGCGAATAAAGTGGTGTTCGCGCAGCCGAAGAATCAGGCGGCGCGCAATATCGAAGCGGACGCGCTGGAGCAATTGGGTTATCAGGCCGAATCGGGTCCGGCGCGCAACTTCTATCTGTCCGGCGCGCAAGAACTGCGCGGCGGCGTCAAGAAAATGGCGACGCCCAATACCAGTTCCCCCGACATCATTCGTGGCATGACCACGGATATGTTCCTCGATTTTCTCGCCATTCATCTGAACGGACCGAGAGTCGGTGACAAGTCTTATGTGTACAACCTGAAATTCCCCGACATCAACGCGCAGTATGTCCTGACGGTAAAGAACGGCGTAATGAATTACAGCAAGGACAAGCAACTCGATAAAGTGGATGGCACCGTCACCCTGAATCGCTCGACACTCGATGACATAGCGCTCGGCAAACTCAAGCTGGGCAATCTCGCGGAAAGCGGCGACGTGACCATCGACGGAGACAAGGCGAAATTCAAGGACATGCTGGGCAATTTCGACAAGTTCGACTTCTGGTTCACGATCGCGGAGCCTTGAGCGAGGCCTGCCCGAATCACGGGTTGTTCAGGGATCGAAGTCATGCCGCATGACCGACCGTTTGACGCATAAAAGACACGCGTCAAACGGTCTTCATTGCCGGTCAGTGCTTGCCGGAAACACTTGCCGCGCTTGCCTTTCGGCCCTTCGCGCGCCGCGCCAGCATGTTCAGCCCCTCGACCAGCGCCGAGAACGCCATCGCCGCGTAGATGTAGCCCTTCGGCACATGCGTGCCGAACCCTTCGGCGATCAGCGTCATCCCGATCACGAGCAGGAAGCCGAGCGCGAGCATCACGATCGTCGGATTGCGCTCGATGAAGCGCGACAGCGGGCCTGCTGCAAACAGCATCACGGTCACGGCGGCGATCACCGCGACAAACATGATCGGAATGTGCTCGGTCATGCCGACCGCCGTCACGATGCTGTCGATGGAAAACACGAGATCGAGCAGCAGGATCTGTCCGATCGCCGATAGCGGCGTCAGCGACTTGCCCGATTCGGCACCGGCGGAGCCGTCGGCGTCGTGCGTGACATGGTGGCGGATTTCGGTCGTCGCTTTCCACACGAGAAACACGCCGCCCGCGATCAGGATCAGATCGCGCCATGAAAAGCCGTGGCCGAAAGCTTCGAAGATGGGCGTCGTGAGGCGCACGATCAGCGCGACCGTGCCGAGCAGGCCGAGCCGCATGATGAGCGCGAGCGCGATGCCGATGCGCTGCGTGTGCTCCCGGTGCGCCGGGGGCAGCTTGTTGGTCAGGATTGAAATGAAGATCAGGTTGTCGATGCCGAGCACGACTTCCATGACGACGAGTGTTGCGAGCGCGGCCCAGGCGGCGGGATCGGTGATGAGGGCGACGAGATAGTCCATGGTCCGGGAATGATTCGACAGGAGAGGGCGAGATATTAGCCTGATCGCCGTGGATAATGAAAGGAACTTGAAAACTTCATGTGAATCGAATCCCTCGGATGGGCACATGCTGCGCATCGCAAGTCAGCATCGGCATATCGGTCACAAATACCGGAAATTAAACGTTTATTTGCGCTTGATCTGATGATGCGCTGCCGCATTACGGGTAAACTCCTGTGCTTTCGTGCCGCGCGTCCGTGGCCGCCGTCCAACCGCCTGTCGCCGCAGGACACCGAACCGAATCCGCATGCAGGGAAAATCACAACGTCTCGTCGAGCTGGACTTCTTCCGGGGACTGGTGCTGCTTATCATCGTCGTCGATCATATCGGCGGGAGCATGGTGTCGCGCTTCACGCTTCATTCGTTTGCGCTGAACGACGCCGCCGAAGTATTCGTGTTCCTCGGCGGTTTCGCCACGGCGACGGCGTATGTGTCGCTCGCGGCACGCCGCTCGGAAAGCGCGGCGCGAGTGCGCTTTCTCAAACGCGCGTTCGAGCTTTATCGCGCGTTCCTCGTCACCGCTGCGCTGATGCTCGCCGCAACCTTCCTGCTGCGGCCCTTTTTTGGTCACGCGCCGAATCTCGCGCTGCATGACCTCGACAGTATGACGTCGCAGCCGCTTTCGTCGATCACGCAGATTCTCACGTTCGAACGCCAGCCGTATCTTGCCGCCGTCCTGCCGATGTACGCGCTCTTCGCGCTCGCCGTGCCGCTCATGCTGCCGCTCGCGCGCAGCAAGCCCTGGCTGCTGCTGGGGCTGAGCCTCGCGCTGTGGGCTTTTGCGTCGCAGATCGGCGAATTCATGCCGTCCGTCGATGACAACCTCTGGGACTTCAATCCCGCCGCGTGGCAATTGATGTTCGTGCTCGGCGTGCTGGCGCGCTGTCAGCCGGTTTACCAGCGAGTCAGTGCGAACCGCTTCGGCTGGATCGTGAGCGCGGGCGCGGTCGCGTTGATCGCGGGCATGGCGTACTACAAGCTGCTCGTGCTGCCGCCTGTTCTGGATAGCGCCTTCAAGCGCGATCTGGCCGGACCGCGCGTGATCAATTTCCTCGCCATCGCGTGGATCGCCGCAAATCTGGCGCGCTACGGTGTCGTCAAGGCCGTGGCGCAGCGGCTGCCGTGGGTCGGCGCGCTGGGGCGTGACGGCATGGTTTCGTTCGTCGCGGGCACGGTGATTTCGCTCGTCGTCGATTCGATTCTGTTCACGTTGACCGACGGTCTCGTCAACGTACCGGCCGGACTTGCCGCCGATGCCATCGCGATCGGCGCGCTGCTCGCCGTGCCGCATGCGCATCGGCGGGTTTCGACCTGGCTCGGCGCGCGTCAGCCTTCGCCGGCGGCCGTGCCTGCCGCGGCACGCGCGACTGTGGCGGCAGCCGCCGACAATCGGGGGCGCTAAAAGACGCTTTCGGAGCGGGCAGTTCGCTGCCCGTTTTTCTTACGGTTAGTTCGCAACTAACGGTCTGATCGAACCGTCACCTTCGATCGGCGCGGCACGCGCCTTGCATGCACAAGTCAGCTCAACAAAAACCGGACCCGCCATGCTCAAGCTTGCCATTTTGTTCGCGATCATTTCCGTCGTTGCCGGCCTCTTCGGCTTTACCCGCGTGTCATCCGGCGCGGCGGGCATCGCCAAGATCTGCTTCTTCATCTTCCTGATCCTGTTCGTCGTGTTCCTCGTCATCGCGATCACGGCAGGCTCGCTCGTGCTGTAGTGCCGGGAGGCGCCGCGGGGTCATCCGCGTGCTTCCTCGGATCGACCCGCGCGCCGCGACGGTGTTACATTGCCGCGAGAGACACGCTGGCGACAGTGAACCGAAAAGGAGGGGGCGATGCAGCATGCCATCGGCGCGGCCTTGCAGCCTACGCAACACGACGTCATCCGTCATTCGCACGAGCGATCGGCCACGTTCGGCCTGTTCGAGACGATGCGCCCGGATTACGCCGTGCTGTCGGGCGCGGAACTCGCCGTCAAGCTCGGTGAAAGCCGCGCGCTCTTCGCGCACGCGCTGCCGGTGATGGAAACGCTGTACGCGCAGATCGCCAACACGCACAGCATGATCGCGCTGACGGACGCGAGCGGTCTCATCCTCCATTCGCTCGGCGACGACGATTTCCTCGCGCGCGCCGAAAAAGTCGCGCTGCGGGCGGGCGCGCTGTGGAGCGAGGCGCATCAGGGCACCAACGCTATCGGCACGACGATCGCCGAGCGCACCGCCGTCACCGTGCATGGCGACCAGCACTACTTGCGCGCCAATCATTTCCTCTCGTGTTCGAGCGTGCCGATCCTGGATCCGAACGGCAATCTCTCCGGCGTGCTCGATGTCACCGGCGACCGCCGCGGCTATCACCAGCACACGATGGCGCTCGTGAAGATGTCCGGGCAGATGATCGAGAACCGCCTGATCGCGAGCGCGTTCGGCGACGGGCTGCGCATCCGTTTTCACAGCCGGCCGGAGTTCATCGGCACGTTGATGGAAGGCCTCGCCGTCTTCGATCTCGACGGCCGTCTCTTGTGCGCGAACCGCAGCGCGCAATTCCAGCTCGGGCTCGAACTGGGGCGTCTGCGTTCGCAGACGCTCGAAGCGCTGTTCGGCGAGCGCGTCGACGCGCTCATCGCGTGCGCGGGTGAAGCGCCGTGCCGGCTCGAACTTCACAGCGGCGTCGCGGTGTTCGCGAACGTCGAATTTCATGCGCGTCCGGCGTCGAATGTGGCGCACCCGGCGACCGCGATCGCCGTGCGCGAGCAAGCCGCGTCGAGCCTCGCCGATCTCTGTACCGGCGATGCGCAGATGAACGACATCGTCGCGCGCGTGCGCAAGGTCATCGGCAAGAACATCGCCATTCTGATCGGCGGGGAAACGGGCGCGGGCAAGGAGATGCTCGCGCGCGCGATTCACAGCGATTCACCGCGTCGCGCGGGGCCGTTCGTCGCGGTGAACTGCGCGTCGTTGCCGGAGACGCTGATCGAATCGGAACTCTTCGGCTATACGCAGGGCGCGTTCACGGGCGCGTCGAAGCGCGGTGCGACCGGCAAGATCATGCAGGCGAATGGCGGCACGCTCTTCCTCGATGAAATCGGCGATATGCCGCTCGCGATGCAAAGCCGTCTGCTGCGCGTGTTGCAGGAGCGCGTCGTCGAGCCGCTTGGCGCGGCGCGCGCGGTGCCGGTCGATTTCACGCTCGTCTGCGCGAGCAATCGCAAGTTGCGGGAGTGCGTTGCGCAAGGGACGTTTCGCGAGGATCTGTACTACCGCATCAATGGCCTTTCGGTGACGCTGCCGCCGCTCGCCGAGCGGACGGACCTGCGTGAGGTCGTCGACAAGATGCTGCGTCAGGAGCGGTTTGCGGGCCGCATCGTGGGCATCGATGACGATGTGCTCGCGCTCTTCGCGCGGCATCCGTGGCCGGGCAACTTTCGGCAGTTGAGCAATGTGCTGCGCACCGCGTCGGCCATGCTCAACGATCACGATACGCGGATCGGCCTCGAGCATCTGCCGCATGATTTTCTCGATGAGTTCGGGGAGCGGGTTCAGATCGACGATGTATCGCTGGCCGCTGGCGGTGCGCGTCTTGTCGATATCGAAGCGAGCGCTGTGGCTGCGGCGCTCAAGGCGCATGGGGGTAATGTGTCGGCGACGGCGCGGGCGCTCGGCATATCGCGTACGACGTTGTATCGCAAGTTGCGGGTTTGATTGCGGCTTTAGCGCGCTCGTCGCCGGATCCCGGTTTCGTGTTGGTCTATTAGCGTTGCCCCTGTGCGGGGCGGCAGTCACTTTCTTTGCTGCTGCAAAGAAAGTAACCAAAGAAACAGCTATCCCCAGCCTAAGCACTTCACACCGGCCGCGGCACAGGCGATTGGCCTAATGGCCCGGCAGTAGCGAGTGCCCCCGCAAGCAGACAAGGGCTTGGATCGCGCACGGTCTGACATATCGCACCACACCACTGACTGGTTCAGCACCAAATGGCTCCAGCCCGCTTCGCGGCCGATGGGTCAATCGAGTTTGCGTAAGCTCCCTCGATGGTTTCCTTTGCATACCCAACGGCAGCGCGTAGCGCTGTGCCGAAGCTCTTTGGTGCTGAACCAGCGCGCCAAAACGTTTGGTGCGTCAGACCGTGCGCGAGCCAAGCCCGATTGGGCCTGTGAGGGCGACACTTAGGCGAGTGCCGCCGGTGGCTGGCAAGCATGGCCAAACTGCGTGTGACCGCGGGCGGTGAGAAGCTGTTTCTTTGGTTACTTTCTTTGCAGCAGCAAAGAAAGTGACTGCCGCCCCGCACAGGGGCAGTGCTAATAGACCACCGCGAATACGGGATCCGGCGAAAAAGCTATCCTCCAAGCACTCCATAACCCGCCGCAGGCAACGCCCCACTAAGATCCTTGAGACCAACACCAGTAACCTTCACCCTGCGCGCTTCATTCAGCAACCACATCAGCTTGAACGCCGCATTCGCGTAATCGAGCCCTTCCGGCCGCACGTTCGAGATACAGTTGCGCTCCGCATCATGACGACCAGCGCGCGGCGCGTAGGTCACATAGAGCCCGAGGCTGTCGGGCGAACTGAGCCCCGGCCGCTCGCCGATCATCACCACGACGATCGTCGCCCGTAAAAGCTCACCGATGCGATCGCCCAGCGCAACGCGCGCCTGCGTCGCGATCACGACGGGCGCCACCTTCCAGCCGTCGAGCGTCCCGCGCAGACGCGCAAGCAACGGTCCGGCATGACGTTGCGCGGCAAAAGCCGACAAGCCATCGGCGGCGACAAAAACGAGTTCAGGCGCATCGCCGGTCGCGGCGGCTCGCGCGGTCAGGCGCGCAACGCTCGCATCGTCGAGCACCCGTCCGAGATCCGGCCGACGCAGATAACGATCCCGATCCGGCGCGGCGCTCTGCACATCGAGCGTGTCGAAACCGGCGGCGCGCAATGTCTCTCCGAGCGCGGCGGTATCGAGCGGCTGATGCACCGCGTCGCGCGCCTGGGCATGCGCGAGTTCGAACGCGAGCAGGGGCGCGGTCGGCAGACTGCTGCCCGCGCGGCCGAGCGCGATGCGCGCGTTGGTGAAGCGCCGCAGCGTCTCCCAGACATCGGCGTTCTTCATGAGTCGATCCATTCGAGCAAGGGTTGCGTGGACGCCGAAAGCAGCGAGCCCTGACCATCGGTGACGCGCATCTTCGCGAGCCACGCTTCAAATTCTGGCGCACGCTTCAGATTCAGCACGCGGCGGATATAGAGCGCGTCATGAAACGACGTGCTCTGATAATTGAGCATGACATCGTCCGCGCCCGGCACGCCCATGATGAAGTTGACATTCGCCACGCCGAGCAGCGTGAGAAGCGTGTCCATGTCGTCCTGATCGGCTTCGGCGTGGTTGGTGTAGCAGACGTCGCAGCCCATCGGCACGCCGAGCAGCTTGCCGCAGAAGTGATCTTCGAGTCCCGCGCGAATGATCTGCCGGCCATCGTAAAGATATTCCGGACCGATGAAGCCGACCACCGTGTTCGTCAAAAGCGGCCTGAAGCGCCGCGCGACCGCGTAGGCGCGCGCTTCGCACGTCTGCTGATCGACGCCATGATGCGCGTTCGCCGACAGCGCGCTGCCTTGTCCCGTCTCGAAGTACATGACGTTGTCGCCGACGGTGCCGCGCCCGAGCGACAACGCCGCGTCGTGCGCTTCCTCCAGCAGCGCGAGCGACACCCCGAAGCTCGCATTCGCCCGCTCGGTGCCCGCGACCGACTGGAACACGAGATCGACAGGCGCGCCTTGTTCGATCGCCGCGAGCGTGTTGGTGACGTGCGTGAGAATGCACGACTGCATCGGCACATCGTAGCGCTGGCGGAAGTCGTCCATCATCGCGAGCAGCTTGCCGATGGCGGCGGGCGAATCGGAGGCGGGATTCACGCCGATCACGGCATCGCCGCAGCCGTAAAAGAGGCCGTCGAGCATGGATGCGGCAATGCCCTTCGGATCGTCGGTCGGATGATTCGGCTGCAGCCGTACCGACAGATGCCCGGGCAAGCCGATAGTCGTGCGAAACCGCGTGACGACCGGACGCTTGCGCGCGGCGAGAATCAGATCCTGGTTGCGCATCAGCTTGGAAACGGCCGCGGCCATTTCGGGCGTGACGCCCATCGTGATGCTTTCGAGCGCGGCGGTATCGGTGCTGTCGGCGAGCAGCCACTCGCGGAATTCGCCGACCGTCAGATGCGCGATCGGCGCGAAGGCCGCGCGCGAATGCGTATCGATGATGAGGCGCGTGACTTCGTCGTCCTCGTAGGGGATGAGCGGCTCGTCGAGAAACGCGGCGAGCGGCACCTGCGCGAGCGCCATTTTTGCGGCGACGCGCTCTTCCTCCGTCGCCGCCGCGATGCCCGCGAGCTCGTCGCCGGAGCGGCGCGGACTCGCACGCGCGAGCAGCGTCTTCAGATCGTCGAAGCGGTAACGGCGCGCGCCGATCGTCTCGTGATAGCTCATCGCTTCCCCCGAATGGATCGATTGATGCACTTTAGCCGCTTCGCGCGCGCTGCGTCGCGCTCCAAAATGCGCCGCGGGGCCGAAATCCGTCCGCATGCGATAATTTTTCGCTTGATTCAGCCAGTCCGCGCCCGCAACCCGTGAAAAACCTGCTCGTTCCCATCGATCGTCTGAGCGATTTCGACGAAATCGTCGATGTCCGCACGCCGCTCGAATTCGCCGAGGATCGCATTCCCGGCGCGATCAACGCGCCCGTGCTCAGCAACGAGGAGCGCGTGATCGTCGGGACGATGTACAAGCAGGTGTCGCCGTTCGAGGCGACGCGTGTCGGCGCGGCGATGGTCGCGCGCAACATCGCGATGCATCTCGATACGATCTTCGCCGGCAAGCCGCGCAACTGGCGGCCGCTCATCTATTGCTGGCGCGGCGGAAAGCGCTCGGGCTCGATGACGACGTGGTTCAACATGATCGGCTGGCAGGCGCGGCAACTCGACGGCGGCTACAAAAGCTACCGGCGCGACGTGATCGAGCGGCTCGTCGCACTGCCGGGACGTTTTCGTTTTATCGCGCTGATCGGGCATACGGGCAGCGGCAAGACGCGGCTCCTTAAAGCGCTCGACGCGGCGGGCGCGCAGACGCTCGATCTGGAAGCGCTCGCGGCGCATCGCGGATCGCTGCTCGGCGCGCTGCCGGGGTGTCCGCAGCCATCGCAGAAAGCGTTCGATTCGGCGCTCGTGCACGCGCTTTCCGGTTTCGATCCGGCGAAACCGGTTTTTGTCGAGGCGGAAGGGCGGCGCATCGGTGCGATCACGATGCCCGACGCCGTGCTCGCCAATCTGCATATCGCGTCGTGCGTGCAGGTGGAAGCGCACCGCGACGATCGCATCGCGTTTCTGTTGCAGGACTACGGGCATCTCTTCGACGATCCCGCGTTCTTCAAGGCGCAGTTGGCGAAGCTCGTCGCGCTGCATAGCCGTGAGCGCGTGGCGCACTGGCATCGGCTGATCGATGAGAACGCGCGCGCCGCGCTCTTCGCCGAACTGATCGACCATCATTACGATCCTGCGTACCGGCGCAGCAATCAGGCGCTCTATACCGAACTGCCGCACGCGGCGCACGTGCTGTTCCGCCCGAACGACGCCGACAGCATCGATCAGGCGAAAGCCCTGCTCGCGCAGCTTGCCGAGACGATGCCCGTTCTCGGCTGACCGAATTTCACCCCACGAACAATAAAGTTATGACCACGCTCCGACAACCGCGCGTCGCCCTCGGCTGGATGGTGTTTCTGCTGATCGCCGTCGTTGGCCTCTTCTACGTGAAATGGTTTCCGTACTACAACCGCGCGTTCGTCGCGGCGAGCCAGCATTCGATCGGCAAGTCCAATCTGATGGGCACGGCCGCCAGCGCGCCGGAGCCTTCGTGGCAAGCCGCGCTCGATTACGCGATGGCCTACGGCAAGGCGATCTGGCAGGCAATGGTGCTCGGCCTTCTGCTCGGCTCCGCCGTGCAGGCGCTGATTCCGCCGCGCTGGGTCGCGCGCGCGCTCGGCGAGCACAACTTCGGCAGCGTCGTGAATGGCGGCCTGATGTCCTTGCCGGGCATGATGTGCACGTGCTGCGCGGCGCCGGTCGTCGCGGGCTTGCGTGCGCGTGAAGCGGCGCCGGGCTCGGCCGTGGCGTTCTGGCTCGGCAACACGGTGCTCAATCCGGCCGCGCTGGTTTTCATGGGCTTCGTGCTCGGCTGGCAATGGACCGGCCTGCGCCTCGTGCTCGGCGTTCTGATGGTATTCGGCCTGGGCTACGCGGTGAATCGCATGGTCACGCCGGCGCAAGCGGCGGCGTCGCGTCAGACGCTCGCGAAGCTTATCGAAGACGATGAGCCCGGCACTGCGTTTTCACGCTGGATCAAGATCCTCGGCCGCATGACCTTGCGGCTCGTGCCGGAGTACATCGTCCTCGTGCTGCTGCTCGGCGCGGCGCGCGCTTGGCTCTTTCCGCACATCGGGCCGGATATCGGCAACGGCATGTTGTGGATCGTCGTGTTTGCCGTCGCGGGCACACTCTTTGTGATTCCGACAGCGGGCGAAGTGCCCATCATTCAGGCGATGCTGTCGCTCGGCATGGCGACGGGACCGGCCGGTGCGCTGCTGATGACGCTGCCGCCCGTCAGCGTGCCGTCGCTCGCGATGCTCGCGCGCTCGTTCGCGCCGCGCGTGCTGGCCCTCGTGGCGGTCGCAGTGGTCATGTTCGGAATCGTGAGCGGGCTGATCGCGGCGGCGTGGTTTTGAGCGCGCGGGCGTCGCGCATCAATGAATCGCGGCCCCCGCCCTGATCAGCAACTTGAACGGCAGCGCGAGCAGCATCGTGCCGCCGACGCCCGCCATCCACAACGCGACGAACCAGAAAATCTTCCGCGCGCGTTCAGTGGTAGTGATGTTCGCCATGACGCACCTTTCCTCTGAAGACCCAATAGCCGAACGTCGTATAAGCGACGATCACAGGCAGAATCACCGCCGCGCCGACGATCGTGAAGAGCTGGCTCGAACGGGGCGCGGCCGCGTCCCAGAGCGACACGCCGGGGAAAATCTCGTGCGGTGAAATGCTCGCGACGAGTCCCGCGTAGCCGAGCAGCACGAAGCCGAGCGCCATCGCGAACGGACGCTTCTCGTGACGCGACTGAATCGAGCGGCGCATCGCCCACGCGCATGCCGCGACGAGCATCGGCACCGGCAGCAGGCGATAGAACAGCGGCGAATCGAACCAGCGCGACGCGATGCCCGCATCCTGCAGCGGCGTCCAGATGCTGACCACCGCAATCGTCGCGAGCTGCAAAACGGTCAGCGGCCATACCACGCGATACATCCGCCGCTGCAAATCGCCTTCGGTCTTCGCGATCAGCCAGCATGCGCCGAGCAGCGCATAGGTGACGACGAGCGCGCCGCCCGTAAAGATCGAGAAGGGCGAGAACCAGCCGAAAGGATCGCCGGCGAACCGGCCATCGGCGACGGGAATGCCGCCGAGGAACGCGCCGAGCGCCACGCCCTGAAAGAACGTCGCGCCCGCCGATCCGCCGATGAACGCGAGGTCCCACATCGGCTTCGTGCGCTGCGCCTTCGCGCGGATCTCGAACGACACGCCTCGGAAGATCAAACACACGAGCATCAGCACGAGCGGCAGATAGAGCGCGGAAAGCACGGTCGAGTAGACCATCGGGAAGGCGGCGAAGAGTCCCGCGCCGCCGAGCACGAGCCACGTCTCGTTGCCGTCCCAGACGGGCGCGACGGTGTTCATCATCACGTCGCGATCATGCTGGTCGGGAAAGAACGGAAAGAGTATGCCGATGCCGAGGTCGAAGCCGTCGAGCACGACGTAGAGGAACAGGCCCAACGCGATGATCGCGGCCCAGGCGAGTGTGAGGTCCATATTCTTATGCTCCCTCGATGGACTGTTGCGGCAGGCTGAGCGGAGCTCGCGCGCTGCCGTCGGACGGTTGCGCGGGCGAGCCCGGCAACGCGGGACCGTGACGCAGAAGTTTCAGCAAGTAGTAGATGCCGGTGCCGAACACGATCGTGTAGACGATCACGAACGCGAGCAGCGACACGCCGACTTGCTGCGCGGTGACGGGCGATACGGCATCGGCCGTGCGCATCACGCCGTACACGACCCACGGCTGTCGCCCGGCTTCGGTCGTGACCCAGCCCGCGAGCAGCGTGATGAATCCGGTCGGGCCCATCGCGAGTGCAAAGCGGTGGAACCAGCGCGCATCGAACAGCCTGCGCTTGCGATGCAGCCACCACGCGGCGATCGACATCACGATCATCAGCACGCCGAGACCCGCCATCACGCGAAAGCTCCAGAACACGAGCGTCGAGTTCGGACGGTCTTCCTTCGGAAATTCCTTCAGTCCGCGGATTTCGCCGTCCCAGCTATGCGTGAGGATCAGGCTGCCGAGATGCGGAATCGATACGGCATACTTAGTAGTTTCGGCTTCCATGTCGGGAATGCCGAAGAGATTGAGCGCGGTGCCGCCTTTCTCGGTGTCCCAGATGCCTTCGATCGCCGCGATCTTCGCCGGTTGATGCTCGCGCGTGTTCAGGCCGTGCGCATCGCCGACGAGCGCCTGAATCGGCGTCAAGGCGAGCAGCAGCCAGAGCGACATCGAAAACATCTTCCTGATGGCCGGATCGCGCCGGCCTTTCAGCAGATGCCATGCGCCGGTTGCGGCGACGACGAGCGCCGCGACGATGAACGCTGCGATCGCCATATGCGCGAGCCGGTACGGAAACGACGGGTTGAAAATGATCGCCCACCAGTCCACCGGCACGACATGATCGCCTTCGATGCGAAAGCCCTGCGGCGTCTGCATCCAGCTATTGGACGCGAGAATCCAGAACGTCGAGATGATCGTGCCGATGGCGACCATCAGCGTCGCGCCGAAGTGCGCCTTCGGCCCGACCTTGTTCCAGCCGAACAGCATGATGCCGAGGAAGCCCGCTTCGAGGAAGAACGCGGTCATCACTTCGTACGTGAGCAGCGGCCCGGTGATGGGACCGGCGAAACTCGAAAAGCCGCCCCAGTTGGTGCCGAATTCGTACGCCATGACGACGCCCGACACGACGCCCATGCCGAACGCGACGGCAAATACTTTCGACCAGAAGAGACACAGCTCCTTGTAGACCGGCTTGCCGGTTTTGAGCCAGGCGCCTTCGAGCACCGCGATGAAGCTCGCGAGTCCGATGGAAAGCGCCGGAAAGATGATGTGGAAAGAGACGGTGAACGCGAACTGGATCCGCGCCAGATCGAGTGCTTCGGGAGTCGAATGCATGATGACTTGTGCCTTGAAGTTCACACCCAGACGTGTAACGGGGCGGAGCTTAGCGCTATTTCGAGAAAGTGTTGCGCTGCGTCAGTGAATCTGCATTGCGCGTAAATGCCGCAGCAGCAAAAGTTTGGCAGCGCTACGAGGTTGATTCATCGGCTATTTTGAGATGCCGGGATGATGCGGTGCGGCAAGAACGCGCATACGCTTTCGCGACAATCGACCGCACTGATCGCATCCGTGCGATGAACCGACGAGAAAGATCTTTTACGTTGCAATGGCACGAGACGTGCGATGGGCGCGGGTACCATAATGCTTTTGACCACGCGCATCGCGCGGGTAGAAGGAGAAGGATCATGCGCCTCGATGACCAGCCAGAAAGTCAGAACGTGGAAGACCGGCGCGGCGGAGGCGGCTTTCGGGTCGGCGGCGGGTCGCTCGGTATCGGGACGATCATCGTGGCGCTCGCGGCCTCGTATTTCTTCGGCATCAATCCGATGACTATCATCAACGGCGCGCAGGTGTTGCAGGGCAACGCGCCGCAACAGCAGGCCGCGCCGCGCAACGCCCAACCCGCAACCGACCCCGGCGCCGTGTTCGTGCGCCGCGTGCTCGGCAATACGGAACAGACCTGGCAGCACATCTTCCGGGCGCAGTTCAATCAGGACTATCCGGCGCCGAAGCTCGTGATGTTCTCGGGCGCCACGCAGACCGCGTGCGGAACGGGACAGTCGGCGATGGGCCCGTTCTATTGTCCCGGCGATCGCAAGGTCTATATCGATCTGTCGTTCTATCGCGAGTTGCGCGATCGCTTCGGCGCGAGCGGCGACTTTGCGCAGGCCTACGTGATCGCGCATGAAGTCGGGCATCACGTGCAGAACGTCCTCGGCATCATGGGCAAGGTCGATCAGGCGCGTTCGCGGATGACGCGCGAACAGGCAAATGCGCTGTCGGTACGCGTCGAGTTGCAGGCGGACTGCTTTGCGGGCGTCTGGGCCGCCGTCGCGCAACGCGACAACGCGAAGCTGATCGAACCCGGCGATTTCGAGCAGGGGCTGAACGCGGCGGCCGCGATCGGCGATGACCGTCTGCAACAGCAGTCGCAAGGGCGTGTCGTGCCCGAGGCGTTCACGCACGGCACGAGCGAGCAACGCCAGCGCTGGCTGCGGCGCGGCATGTCGTCGGCCGATGTCGGCCAGTGCGATACGTTTTCGGCGCGTGCGCTCTGATCGGAAGGGCGCAGTTCGCTAAGAGCGTTATCTCATAGAAACTTTTATGCGCATAAACCTGGACGCGTCGCTGGGCGGTAGGAAGTCCACGTCGCGTCAAAAATATAAGTGCGCTAACGTAAAAGTTGCCATTCAGTACTTGACGGCAAACTCGGCAAGCATGACGATTGCGGGAAATACTTAAGAATCGTCCGATGAGATGACCGAAGAAACCGTCGAAGACGCGCGCCAGTTGCTGGTTCGCCTCCAAGCTTCCGAGATTCCGCTCAACGCCCGTCTGGAGTGGCCGATCGTCGCCGCCGATGGCGCATTGCTCTTCGACGCGGGCGCCGTCGTACCGGACGCCCAGTCGCTCGAATTCATGTTCCGGCATTTCGAGCCGCACCGTGCGATGCGGGAGCCCGCGCCGAGCGTGCCCGACGCAGATGCCGCCATGGACGGGCCGCTGACGCTGGAGGACATCGGTCTTACCATCGGCGCGCGGGTCGGCTTGCGTGGCACCGGCGGCACGGGTTCCGCGATGTACGCGAGCCGCGTGATCGGTTTCTCGACGCCGCGCCGCAACGGAGAGCGCTCGCTATTCGTGACGCAGCCGTTGATGGCGGGATTCGATCCGCTCGATCTGACGCTCGGCGAGCAGGTCGATCTGGTCGCGCTCACGGGGCGGGGCGTGTTCCGCTTCGCCTGTACCGTCGATGCCACCTGTCGCGAGCCGTTCAACTACGCGGTGCTATCGGCGCCGGGCGCGATCCGCAGGCTGCGCACGCGCAAGTTCGCGCGTATGCCGACGCGCCTCGCCGCGCATTTCGTCGCCGATGGCGCGCCGCAAGCCGGCCAGCAACTGGGCCGTGTCAGCGACATTAGCCCTTACGGGATGTCGTTGACTGTCGCGAATCCGGCCGCGCACGTGGGCGATCGTCTGCAACTCGCGTTTCAGTTCAAGACCGATGGCGTCGATGTGAAGATCGACACCATCGCGATCGTGCGCCACGTCGGCTCGGTCGATCCGGTCGATGGCAGTGCGGCTTACGGGCTCGAATTCGAATCGCTGGAGCCGTCGCAGCGTATCGCGTTGAAATCGTTCATGGCCGAGCACAGCTAGAGAATCGCGCGACGGCCGGTTCCGAGCCGGTTCAGACGCCTGGAAAACCGTCCGGAAAAAGCCGCCCGACGGCTGCCTCGAAATGCTCGATCGGCGCGGCGCCACGCAGCGCGATCGGCGGCGGCGCTTCCTGGCCGGGCGCGGGATCGCGCGACAGCACCGCAAACGGCACGCCGCCTACACCCAGCTTCTTCGCGAAATCTTCGTCTTCGATCACGAGATCGGTGTACGTGCCGTCATCGAGCGCTTCTTCGAGCAACTCGGGATCGACGCCGCAGGTCGCCGCGATATCGAGCAGCGAGTCCGTATCGCCGATGTCGATGCCTTCCTCGAAATACGCCTTGAAGATCGCCCGATGCACGACATCGTAGCGGCCCGATTCGCGCGCGAACATGGCCGTCTCGAATGCCTTGCGGCTGCGCGGGGTGACCGGCGGCATGCGCATCAACACGCCGCGTTCTTCAGCGAGCGGGCGGACCGAGTTTTCCCAGATTTCGACGAGCTTCTCGTCGTTGGGATCGACCAGCGGCGTGGGCTCGGGGCGCAGCTCGAACGCGTGCCAACGAATCTCGACCGCATCGCCGTACGCGTTGCGGAACTGATCGAGCACGGGCGTCTCGAGATAGCAGAACGGACACACGAAGTCGGACCAGACGTCGATATAAAGAAGAGACGTGGATGCCATGTAAGCCTCAAGCAAAACCGGTATGTTAGCGCGTGCCGACGGGCGGCGCGCGCATGTGCGACCGATCAGAAGCCGCCGTCGATCTCGATCTTGCTGCCATCGAAGAACCGTGACAGACGAAACGCACGCGGATCGACGAGCGGTGCGTCGTTCGCGACGAGGTCCGCCATCAGCTTGCCCGCGGCCGGCCCGATACCGAAGCCGTGCCCCGAGAAACCCGTCGCGATGAAGAGTCCGGGCCGGTCATTCACGCCGGAAATGACCGGCACGGCATCGGGCGTCACGTCGATGTAGCCGGCCCACGCCTGTTCGATGCGCAATCCGGCAAGCGCCGGAAAGAGCTTGCGGAACTCCGTGAGCGCGGCTTCGTTGAAGGACTCGACGGGCGCGGGATCGAGCGTGCGCTGGCTCTCGAAGACCGTCGGCCGATCGAGCGGCCAGCGGCGCGGCCGGCGCAGTTCCTCGAAAAAGCGCGCGTTCATTCCCAGCTTGATCGAACCGAGTTGACTCTTCAGCGCGGGCAGGAATCTGGCGAGCAGGCGAAAACTGTCCGGCGTGATGTCGTGATAGCTGTGAAACGCGTTGGCGATGGTGTAGCCGCCGTCGAGACGTTTGCGGTATCCCATCTCCTGATTGCACGCGCTGACTTCGGGGCCGTTTTCCAGCGGCGACGTGCGCATCACCGACGAGCGCACCATGAGTTGCGGCACATCGACGCCGATGCTACCGGCGAAATAGCGCGTCCACGCGCCGCCCGCGACGACCACGCTCGCGCACCCGATGCGTCCGTACTCGGTGACGACGCCGCTGATCGCGCCGCCGCTCGTCTCGATGCCGCGCACCGCGCAGGGCGTCAGCACTTTCACGCCGCGTTCGCGCAGCGCGGCGGCCATCGCGGGCACGGCGCGTTGCGGCTCGGCGCGGCCATCGCTCGGTGTGTAGATGCCGCCCGCGAAGCGCCGCGCGGTGCCCGACATCAACGTGCCGGTTTCATCCGCCGAGACGATGCGTGAATCGAGCGCGTCGCGGCCCACGAGTGCCACGGCGCGTGCGAGCCACGCTTCGTGATCGGCGAGCGCTTTCGCATCGTCGGCGGCGTAGAGAATGCCGCATTCGCGAAAACCTGTGTCGATGCCGAGTTCGGCATCGATGCGTCGCCAAAGCGCGAGGCTCCTGAGACTCAGTTCGAGTTCGCGCAAGTCGCGATGCGTCGCGCGGCACCAGCCCCAGTTGCGGCTCGACTGCTCGCCCGCCACGTATCCCTTTTCGCATACGGCGACCGACAGGCCTTTGTCGACGAGCGCACGCGCGGTGCTGATGCCGATGATTCCGCCGCCCACGACGACGACATCGACGTGATCGGGAAGCGTGCGGTCTTCGGGAATGCGTTCTGTTGGTGGACCCATGTGCTGTGCGCCTTACGCCTTTTCGATGAAATTCGCGGGTCACAGGATGCTAAGTGAATCGATTATTTTTGACCATACGAATCGGCATAACCTGAACGACATAAACCGGTTCGCAACCTCCCTGCGCCCGCCCGCGCGATCCGCTACGATGAACAACGACGCGCTCGACGTAACCGCCTGGCCGATGCCGGGCACGGCGCATGCGGTTCATCGAGACGTGCATCACACGTGCGCCGACGTCGCGCGGCGCCGGTCATCGCAGTTCCACTTCATCTCTGGAGAACTCTCGTGCAAAAGACAGCATCGGCAAAATGGAGCGGCGGCATCAAGGACGGCAAGGGTTTCATCTCGACGCAAACCGGCGTGCTCAACGAAGCGCCGTATGGCTTCAAATCGCGCTTCGAGGAAGGTCCGGGCACGAATCCGGAAGAACTGATCGGCGCGGCGCATGCGGGCTGCTTCACGATGGCGCTCTCGCTGCAACTGGAGATGGCCGGCATGAAGGCCGAAAGCCTCGAAACGAAATCGACAGTCACGCTGGAAAAAGACGGCGAGGGCTTCACGATCACCGCGTGCCAGCTCGATCTGAAGGCGAAGATTCCCGGCGCCGATAAAGCCGCGTTCGACAAGGCCGCGCAGGCCGCGAAGGAAGGCTGTCCGGTGTCGAAGCTCTTCGCGGGCAACGCGAAGATCACGTTGAACGCCGAACTCGTTCAGTAATCGATCAGGCAATCGAGCAGGAAGGCGCGGACGGGCACATCACCCGTCCGCGTTTTTTTCGCGCGTCAGTTCTTCGATGATGAGCCGCGCAGGGGCCGGCAGCGGCACGCCTTTTCTCGTCACGACGCCATACGGCTCCGTGCGCGAGCGCACCGCGATTGCAAGCCGTCTCGCGAGTCCGTGCTCGGCGAGAAAGCTCGCCATGTCGAGCGGCATCATCGCGACGAGCGTGGGGTCGCGTTGCAGCAACAGAACGGTCGTGATGGTCGATGCCGTCTCGACAGGATGCGAGGGCAGCGGCAGTCCTGCTTCCTTGAACTCGCGCTCGTAGAGACTGCGGATCGGCATGATGGCCGGATAGACGATCCATCGGCTGGATGCGAGTTCGCTCAGTTCGACACGCGGCGCATCGACGAGCGCATGCGCGACGCCCGCGACGATCGCGAGCGGCTCATCGCGCAATTCGACATAGTGATATTGATCCGGCTGGCGCGCGACGCTCGCCCGGCAGATCGCGACATCCAGCCGTCCCTGATCGAGCAGCGCCAGAAGCCGTGCGCTCGTGTCTTCGACCACTTCGACGGTCAGCGCCGGCTGGCGTTCACGCAGGCGCGCGAGGGCATCGACGAGCACGCCCGACACCGCGCCCGTGATCGCGCCGATCGCGAGCCGCCCGCCCGTGCCTTGCAGAATCCCCGCCATTTCCTCGCGCAAATGCGCGACGTCCATGTGAATCAGCCGCGCGTAGCGGATCACGCAGCGCCCGAGCTCGTTGGGCTGGATGCCTTGCGCCGAACGCGTGAAGAGCGTCGCGCCGAGCGTGGCTTCGATCTCCCGCAGCGATTTCGTCGCGCCTGGCTGCGTGAGCGCCATTTCGTCGGCGGCGCGATGCAGCGAACCGTGATCGTCGAGCGCGATCAGAAGGCGCAGTTGCTTGAGCCGCAGGCGCGCGGCGATGGAATCGGCATTCGGCAGCATGACTGAAAGCGGCTAGGGGACTACGAGAAGATAACGGAAAGTTATCGCGCCGGCAGCAGCTTTCATTATTCAGGCCCGTGCGGCTTGTCTACATTGTGGGCTTCTGCTCAACCGTCAGGGAAACAACGACTCATGAAGCTGCTTCGATACGGCGCGCCCGGCCGGGAAAAACCCGGCGTTCTCGATTCCAGCGGCGCGATCCGCGACTTGTCCGGCGTGATCGGCGATATTGCCGGCGACGCGCTCCTGCCCGAATCGCTCGCGCGCCTCGCGAAACTCGACCCGTCGACGCTGCCGCTCGTGCCTTCGTCCGAGCGTATCGGGCCGTGCGTCGGGCGCATCGGCAAGTTCATCTGTATCGGGCTGAACTACGCCGATCACGCGGCGGAATCGAACCTGCCCGTGCCTTCCGAGCCGGTCGTGTTCAACAAGTGGCTGTCGGCGGTCGTCGGCCCGAACGACGACGTGCGCATTCCGCGCGGCTCGCAGAAGACCGATTGGGAAGTGGAACTCGGCGTCGTGATCGGCAAGGGCGGCGCGTACATCGACGAAGCCGATGCGATGAGCCACGTCGCCGGCTATTGCGTGATCAACGACGTGTCCGAGCGCGAGTATCAGATCGAGCGCGGCGGCACCTGGGACAAGGGCAAGGGCTGCGACACGTTCGGGCCGATCGGACCGTGGCTCGTCACCACCGACGAAGTGCCCGATCCGCACAAGCTGCCGCTCTGGCTCGAAGTCGATGGCAAGCGCTATCAGAACGGCAACACCGCCACGATGATCTTCAAGGTCGGCGAAATCGTGTCCTATCTTTCGCGCTTCATGAGCCTGCAACCGGGCGATGTCATCTCGACGGGCACGCCGCCGGGCGTCGGCATGGGACAGAAGCCGGAAGCGGTCTATCTGCGCGCGGGGCAGACCATGCGCCTCGGCATCGAAGGACTGGGCGAACAACGGCAACGGACGGTGGACGCATGAACCGCTACGACTTCACGAATCGCGCGGCCGTGGTGACGGGCGGCGCGCAGGGCATCGGTTACGCGGTGGCGGAGCGTCTGCTCGAAGGCGGCGCGCGCGTCGCGCTGTGGGATCGCGATGAAGGCGCGTTGTCAGAGGCGCGCGCTCGTCTGGGCGACGTGCAAACCGTGCTCGTCGATCTGACCGATCGCGATGCGGTCGCCAAGGCCACGTCGCGCACGCAGGAAGGCTTCGGGCAAATCGACGTTCTCGTGCACAGCGCGGGCATCGCGGGCGCGAACGCGACGGTCGCGGACTACGCGCCGGAAGAATGGTCGCGCGTGATCGACGTCGATCTGAACGCCGCGTTCCACGTCAATCAGGCGATCGTCAGGACGATGATCGCGCGCGGCTACGGACGCATCGTCAATATCGCGTCGATCGCGGGCAAGGAAGGCAACCCGAACGCATCGGCGTACAGCGCGGCGAAGGCGGGCGTGATCGCATTGACGAAGAGCCTCGGCAAGGAAACGGCGGGGCTCGATATCGCGGTGAACGCCGTGACGCCGGCCGCCGCGCGCACGAAGATTTTCGATCAGATGAAGCAGGAGCACATCGACTACATGTTGTCGAAGATTCCGCGCGGGCGCTTCGTCGAAGTGAAGGAGATCGCGGCGATGGTCGCGTTCCTGGCGTCCTCCGAGAACTCGTTCACGACGGGCGCGGTGTTCGATTTGTCCGGAGGACGCGCCACTTACTGACATCGCTGCATCCAGAAAAATACAAGGAGACAACGTGGATTCCATCGCCGCCCCGCGCGACGTCGCGCACGACGACGCCCAGATTTACCGCAAGGTGTTCTGGCGTTTCGTGCCGCTCTTCGTCGCGTGTTTCGTGTTCTCGTATCTCGACCGCATCAACATCAGCTTCGCAAAGCTGCAGATGCAAAGCGAACTCGGTTTCTCCGACGCGATGTACGGCTTCGGCGCGAGCGTGTTCTTCGTCGGCTATTTTCTGTTCGAGGTGCCGAGCAATATCGTCTTGCATCGCGTCGGGGCGAAGCGCTGGATTGCGCGCATCATGATCACGTGGGGCATCGCGTCGGCGTGCATGATGTTCGTCCACACCGAAACCTGGTTCTATGTGCTGCGCTTTCTGATCGGCGCGCTCGAAGCGGGCTTCGTGCCGGGCGCGCTGTACTTCTTCACGAAGTGGTTTCCGTCGTCGCGGCGCGGGCGCATCAATTCGTTCTTCATGGCGTCGATCGCGCTGTGCGGGATCATCGGCAGTCCGCTGTCGGGCGCGATCATGAAGTTCTGCGACGGTCTCAACGGCATGCCCGGCTGGCAATGGCTCTTTCTGCTCGAAGGCATTCCGTCGGTGCTGCTCGGCTTCGTCGTGCTCGCTTTCGTCGATGACGACGTCGATCACGCGAATTGGCTCGATGCCGACGAAAAGCGCGCGCTCAAGGCGCAACTCGCACGCGATCCGAAAGTCGGCGAAGTGCATTCGCTGAAGGCCGCGTTCAGCGAGCCCGTCACGCTCGTGATGGCGCTCATCTACCTGTTCCTCGCAATGGGCATCTACGGTCTCGTCTTCTGGATGCCGCAGCTCGTCAAAACGGCGGGCACGAGCGATCCGTTCAAGATCGGCCTGATTTCGATGCTGCCTTACGCGGTCGCGGGCATCGGCATGATTCTGATCGGCAGACACTCGGACCGCACCGGCGAGCGGCGCTGGCACCTCGGCGCCTGCGCGCTCGCGGGCACCGTCGGCTATGTGCTGTGCGGCTTCTTTCCGGGCAATACCGTGATGCTCGTGATCGGCCTCACGATCGCGGCGACCGGCATCATCACGTCGCTCGGGCTGTTCTGGATTCTGCCGACGCGCTTTCTCACCGGCATCGCGGCGGCGAGCGGCATCGCGCTGATCAATTCGGTGGGGCAGTTCGGCGGCATCATCAGCCCGTACATGGTCGGCAAGGTGAAGACGATGACGGGCAGCGCGACGCCCGGCCTCTATGCGATCGCGTTCGCATGCCTGCTCGGCGCGATGCTGATCGTCTGGGGCCTGCCGCGCCGTCTCTACTTCCGGGAAAGCGGCGCCGAGTGACCGCATCCGGCGCGCAGGGCCGTTCCTTCGAGCGGCCTTGCGTGCAACCAGCCGCCTAAGCCACCACCCTCCGACCATTGCGCGCGTGCATCCACGCACGCGGGCGAGCGCGCGACGCCGCGTTTTCGCTATCATGCCGATGGTCTGCGGCCCTTTGTCACGGTAATCTCTCCGCACGCGCGGCGCCCGAGCGGGTCCGATTCATTCGGCGCGTTTTTGCAGACCTTGCGGTTACATCGCATGAGCCGACGATCCCATTCACCCGATCCGCCCGGAGCGCCGATGAAATTCAAGCTGGACTGGACCCTCGCCACCCCGATTCTCGCGCTCGTCGTGCTGGCCGGCGCCGCGTTCATCCACAACACCGCGATGATCGTGCTCGCTGCCATTGCGCTCGCGTTCGCGGTGTTCGCGGCCGTGCATCACGCGGAAGTGGTGGCGCACCGTGTCGGCGAGCCGTTCGGCACGCTCGTGCTCGCGATCGCGGTCACGGTGATCGAGGTCGCGCTGATCGTCTCCGTGATGCTCTCGGGCGGCCCCGAAAAGGCCGGACTGCCGCGCGATACCGTGTTCGCGGCGATCATGATCTGCGGTTGCGGGATCGTCGGCCTGTGTCTCCTGATCGGCGGCTTGCGGCATCACGTACAGGACTTTCAACTGCAAGGCGCGGCCGCCGCGCTCGCGATTCTCTGCGCGCTTTCCGTGCTCACGCTCGTCTTGCCGAATTTCACGAGCACGGTTGTCGGACCGGCGCTTTCGACTTCGCAACTGATTTTCGTCGGCGTGATCTCGCTCGTGCTGTACGTGACGTTCGTGTTCGTGCAGACGATCCGCCATCGCGATTACTTCCTGCCGTTCACGCCGCCGATCGCCGCCAACACGCCCGACGAAGACGAAGCGCCGCACGCGCCCCCGCCCAGCAACGGCGAGGCGTGGCTCGCGCTCGGGTTCCTCATGCTGTCGCTCGTGTCGGTGGTCGGGCTCGCGAAGCTGCTGTCGCCGGCGGTCGAGGCGGGCGTCGCGGCGGCGGGCGCGCCGGAAGCCGTGGTCGGCGTCGTGATCGCCGCGCTCGTGCTGCTGCCCGAGGGTCTCGCCGCCGTGCGCGCGGCGCGCCTGAACCGGCTGCAGACGAGCCTGAATCTCGCGCTCGGCTCGGCGCTCGCGAGCATCGGCCTGACGATTCCGACGGTCGCGGTCGTGTCGATCTTCATCGGCCAGCCCATTTCGCTCGGGCTCGCGCCCAAGGAAATCGTCATGCTGGCGCTCACGCTGATCGTGTCCGTCATCACGCTCGGCACAGGACGCTCGACTGTTTTGCAAGGCGTCGTGCATCTCGTGATATTCGCGGCTTTCCTGTTTCTTTCGGTCGTGCCTTGATGGGCGTCGCGCGGCGAACCGTGGGCGTTTGATACCATTCACGGTTTTTCGCGCGGCTGCGCGCGATGTTTCGCCGTCTCATCGAAAGTCCCGAAGGAAAACATGTCATTCAAGAAGTCCGCATCGCTCGCGATGCTTGCCGCACTCGCCGCCGTTTCGTTCTCGGCGCACGCCAAAGAGATCACGCAAATCCGCTTCGCCGTCGATCCCTCCTATCCTCCGTTCGAATCCAAGCAGGCCGACGGCAAGCTCGCCGGGTTCGATATCGACCTCGGCAATGCGCTCTGCGCGCAGATGAAGGTCAAGTGCGTGTGGGTCGAAAACAATTTCGACGGCATGATTCCCGGCCTGAAGGCCCGCAAGTTCGACGCCGTGCTGTCCGACATGGGCATCACCGAAGAGCGCCTGAAGCAGATCGACTTCACCGAGCCGCTCTACGACACCCACGCACAACTCGTCGCGCGCGCGGGCTCCGGCATCCTGCCGACGCCGCAGGCGCTGAAAGGCAAGCGCGTCGGCGTGGAGCAGGGCACGGTGCAGGAGCGTTACGCGAAGGTGAAGTGGGAGCCGCAAGGCGTGACCGTCGTGCCTTACGCCGATGAGGAACAGGTCGAGGCCGATCTCGTCGCGGGCCGCATCGACGCGATGTTCACCGATGCCGCGCAAGCCGCCATCGGCTTTCTGAAGAAGCCGCAGGGCAAGCCGTTCGCGCTCGTCGGTCCGATCGTGGAAGACCGCGCGCTCATCGGTCCGGGCACGGCCATCGGCCTGCGCAAGGGCGACGCCGATCTGAAGAACGGCCTGAACAGCGCGTTTGTGGAGATCAAACAGAACGGCACGTTCAAGCGCATCATGGCGAAGTACTTCGAGACCGATATCTCGATCCAGTAAGCGCCGTTCGACGTATTCGACGTATTCGACGGGAAAGGCATCGCTCGCGGTGCCTTTTCTTTTCGACGAGAGATTTTCGAAGATGCAGATTCATCACCATCCGCTCGTCGGCGCGTCGCTCGGCACCGGGCGGGCGATCACGAGCTACCGGTTCGGTCCGCAAGACGGCGATTCGCCCACGGTTTATATCCAGGCGTCGCTGCACGCGGACGAGTTGCCCGGCATGGTCGTCGCGTGGTACTTGAAGCGGCGCTTCGCCGAACTGGAAGCGACGGGGCGTCTGCGTGCGCGCGTCGTGCTCGTGCCGGTCGCGAATCCTGCGGGCCTGAATCAGCACTGGTTCGGCGCGCAGATGGGCCGCTTCGAGATGGGCTCGGGTCAGGACTTCAACCGGCGCTTTCCCGAGATCGGGCCCGAGCTGGCGTTGCAACTGAAAGACCGTCTCGGCGATGACGAAGCGCATAACGTGCGCCTCATCCGCGCAGCGCTTTCCGACGCGCTCGCTACGCGCAAACCCGCGACCGAACTGGAGTCGCAGCGGCTCGAACTGATGAAGCTCGCGTGCGATGCGGATCTCGTCATCGATCTCCATTGCGACTGGGAAGCCGTCGCGCATCTTTATACGACGCCCGACGCGTGGCCCGCGATCGAGCCGCTCGCGCGCTATCTCGGCAGCGAGGCGCAACTGCTCGCGGACGTGTCGGGCGGCGAGCCCTTCGACGAGGCGTGCACGGCGGCGTGGCGCTATCTGCGCGGAGCATTCGAAGGCCGCTTTCCGATTCCGATGGCGACGAAGTCCGTCACGCTCGAATTGCGCGGCGTGCGCGACGTGTCGCACGAGATGGCCGCGCGCGATGCTCAGGCGATCGTCGATTATCTGACGCATATCGGCATGATCGCGGGCGCAGCGCCCGAACCGCCGCCGCTGCGCCATTTCGCGACGCCGCTCGCCGGGTGCGAATACGTGCACGCGCCGGTGTCGGGCGTGATTCTGCATCGGCGGGAGATTGGCGAGACGGTGCGCGCGGGCGACGTCATCGCCGACGTGCTCGATCCGCTCGATGACCGGCTCGTGCCGCTCGTCGCGCAGACTGAAGGCGTGCTGTACGCGCGGCACTGGACACGTTTCGCGACGGCGGGAATGCTGGTCGCGCGCATCGCGGGCAAAGACGCGGCGCGGCAGGGCGACTTGCTCGTGCCCTAGCGGCGCTGCGCGGTTACCATGGATTCGAAACCGGCCTCACGTCATGGAGAACAAGAAAACATGCTGAAGAACATCGATCCGCTGCTCAACCCCGATATCCTGCACGCGCTCTGCGCGATGGGTCACGGCGACGAAGTCGTGATCTGCGACGCCAACTTTCCCGCCGATTCCGTCGCGCGTCAGACCGTGCTCGGCCGCGTGCTGCGGCTCGATGGCGTCGGCGCGCCGCGTGCGGTGCGGGCGGTGCTGTCGGTGATGCCGCTCGATACGTTCGTCGATCATCCTGCCGAGCGCATGGAAGTCGTCGGCGATGCGGCCGCGCTGCCCGCCGTGCAACACGAAGCCCAGCGCGAGATCGACGCCGCTGAAGGTCGCGCGGTGCCGTTCGCATCGGTCGAGCGTTTCGCGTTTTACGAGCGCGCGAAGAAGGCGTATTGCGTGATCGCGACGGGCGAGACGCGCGGCTACGGATGCTTCATCTTCAAAAAGGGCGTGCAACTGGCGCCGGATGCGCCACAGCAAAACTGACCGACGGCCTAGGGATTACCCTGTTGCTTTTTTGAGAAGATGTTGCAATGCAGCGTGAAAGGCGTATAGTCAGGGTTATCCCTTAGCTACTTACCCTGAGAGCCGCTCATGAAAACCACCGCTCAACAATCCCTGCTCGTTTCGTTCGGTTCCTGGCTGCGCGCGTCGAAGGCTGCGGTGCGTCGCGAGTGGAATCGTGCGCTGCAACTGCACCTCCAAAACTGCGAGATTCTCGTCGAATCGTATCGCCGCAAGTAAGCCGCGCGCGACAGCATCCCGGTCAGGAGTATCGGCAGCGCCCCGGAAGCGAAGGCTTCCGGGGCGTTGTCGCATTTGTGCTGCGGCCTTCATCGAATCGAGCCGCTTGACATGCAACCAAATGGTTGCATAATGCGTTCATGGATGACGATTTGGTTTTTCGCGCGCTCGCGGACGCCAGCCGCAGACAACTGCTCGACCGCCTTCGCGAAACCAACGGGCCGACGCTCGCTGAGCTATGCGACGGCCTTCGCATGACGCGTCAGGCCGTGTCGAAGCATCTCGCGATACTCGAGGCGGCGAATCTCGTGTCGACGCAGCGTCACGGCCGCGAGAAGCGTCATTTCCTCAATCCGGTGCCGATCCACGAGATCGCGCAACGCTGGATCAGCAAGTTCGAGCGTCCGCGTCTGGACGCTTTGTCCGACCTCAAACGCACGCTTGAAGGAGACGATCATGAGTAGCGACACGTTTGTGTATGTGACGTACATCCGCACGACGCCCGAGAAGCTATGGGAAGCCTTGACGACGCCGGAATTCGTGAAGAAATACTGGTTCGGCATGCATCAGGAATCCGACTGGCAGGCCGGCTCGTCATGGAAGATGCTGTTCTCCGACGGGCGCGTCGCGGATGCGGGTGAGGTGCTCGAAGCCGAGCCGGGCAAACGCCTCGTGCTCAAATGGCGCAACGAGTTTCGCGAGGATCTGAAAGACGCGGGATATTCGCGCTGCACCTACGAACTGGAGCAGCAGGGCGAAGCGGTCAGGCTCACCGTCACGCATGTGAGCGACAGCAAGCCGTTCATCGAGGCCGTGTCGGGCGGATGGCCGAAGATTCTGTCGAATCTCAAGTCGTTGCTGGAAACGGGGCAAGTGGCGCTCGTCAGCAAGTAGGCGTGCCGCCTGGCGTAAGCATATCGAAAATTGACAGAAAGACTGGATTCGTGAGGATTCCTCTCAGAGATAATCGTGCCCGTTCGCGCGAGCGAACGATCTCGACTCCATGCCGCCGTCTCAAGGGGGCGGCATGACAAAAAATCTCGAACAAGAGGGCGCACACGATGTATTTCCTGAGCAAGCTGGAGAGCGGCTATTTGCAACTCGTCAGAATCATCTTTCTGGTGCTGGCGACGCTGGCGTTGATCGTCGCGGTGGTGGCTGGCGTGCCGGCCATGATGAATTACAACGCCAAGGCCGTGACCGTGCCTTCGGATATATCGGTCAACGCGTCGGCGTTCAGTCTGGGAGACGCTGAGCCGGCCTCCGGTCAGCCCAATTCCGACGCAGCGCCGACGGACCCGGCGGAAAAGGAGCGAGCCGCGCTGCTCGATGGTCTGCACGCCGTGCTGCTCAAGCATGGAAAGAGTCTCGTGGGGACCGGATTTACGCTGGAGAAGAGCGACCTGCAGGGAGTCGTCGGTTCATGGATGGACGATACCGATCGCGGCGCAAACTTCGGGAAAGCGCAAACGAAGTATCTGGACGATGTGCTGTCGCGCGCGGACGTAGGCAAGAAAGTCAACGGCTCGCAGGATCAATTCTTCTCGGTGGTGAGTGCCGCCATCACGCAGTTCACTTTGGGGTGGGAGGCGCAACACGCGGCCATCGAGTCGAAAAAGGCTGCGGCAGAGGTAGATGCTTCCGCCAAGCGTATTTCAGCCCTTCAGTCGCTCAGCGTGGTCGCCGGTGCGACGGGCCTCTTCATTACGCTGGTGCTGTCGCTGATCATGTTCCGTGTCGATCGCAGCATTCGCAAGTTGGCCGGCACGCGCGTCGCTGCCTGACCGGTTCCCGGGCTTCGAAAGCAAAAACGGCGCGCTGTCCTTCCGGACAGCGCGCCGTCTGCATTTTCAGCCGCCAGAGCCAGAGCCTGCGATCAGATCGCCCAGCCGCCGAGATAGAACACGGCGAGCACGACCGCGATCGCCACCGTGCCGACATTCAGCTTGCGCCATTCGCCCGCGACGATGCGGCCGATCACGAGCGTGGTGAATCCAAGCATGATGCCCGTCACGATGTTCGCCGACAGCACGATATACACCGCGCAGACGAGGCCGGACATCGTGTCGACGGTATCGTCGAAATGCAGCTTGCTGACATTGCCGAGCATCAGCAGACCGACGTACATCAGCGCGGGCGCCGTCGCGTAGGAAGGCACGAGCGCGGCGAGCGGCGAGAGGAACATCACCACGAGGAACAGCACGCCGACGACCGCGGCCGCGAGGCCCGTCTTCGCGCCCGCCGCGACACCCACCGACGATTCGATATACGCCGCAGCCGGCGCGCCGCCGAAGCACGCGGAGAAGATCGAGCTCAGCGAATCGGCGGTCAGCGCGCGGCCGCCGTTGATGATGCGGCCGTTCTTGTCGATCTGGCCTGCCTGACCGGCGACGGCGCGGATCGTGCCGGTCGCGTCGAACACGGCGGTCATCACGAGCGCCAGCACGCTCGGCAGCACGGCCATCGACAGCGCGCCCTTGATGTCCATCGCGCCGATCAGCGATGCATGGCCCGGCGCCGACAGCGACGGCAGCGCGAAGATGCCGTGAAAGCGCACGGACGGATCGAAGATCAGGCCGATCGCCGACAGACCGACGACGACGAGCAGAATGCCGCCCGGCACGCGCCGGCGCTCCAGACCGAAGATCGCGGCCAGGCCCAGAACCGACATCAGCACCGGGAAGGCCGTGATGTGCCCGAGCGACACCGGCATGCCGGGCGCGGGATTCTTGACGATCAGGCCGACATCGTTCGACGCGATCAGCAGCAGAAACAGGCCGATGCCGATGCCCGTGCCGTGCGCCACGCCCGTCGGCAGATTGCGCAGGATCCACGAGCGCACGCCGGTGACGGAGATCGCCGTGAACACGATGCCCATCAGGAACACCGCGCCGAGCGCGATGGCCGGCGTGAGGCCCTTGCCGAGCACGAGGCCGAAGGCCGTGAACGCGGTCAGCGAAATCGCGCAGCCGATTGCGATCGGCAGCCGCGCCCACACGCCCATCAGGAGCGAGCCGAATGCGGTGGTGAGACACACGGCGACGAACACCGCGCTCGTGTCGAAGCCTGCCTTGCCGAGCATGCCCGGCACGACGAACACGGAATAGACCATCGCGAGGAAGGTCGTGACGCCCGCGACGATCTCGCGCTTTTCCGTGCTGCCGGTTTGCGAAATGCCGAAGTAGCGATCGAGAAAGCCGCCGCTGGCGGCCTGAGTGCTTTCGTCTCGTTCGGTGGAGGTGATATCGATGTCGCCAAGCTGCTGGGCGGGGGATTCCATCATGAGCTGCTCCTTTATCAGCACGCTGAAACGGCAACCGTGCACCGCGCTCACTGCACGCGGTCACTGCGGGGCCATCGTCAGGGTCGTCTCGTAGGTAGTTCTGGATGATGCCGAGTGACGTGCACTTACGGCTGCACTCGGTCAGGACAGAGACTAGGGGAACAGAACGCGGGGTCCAATCCCATGAAAAACATGCCGGTCATGCCGAGGGGCTTATATGCCGTGAAACCCGCATGGGGCGGGGCTTCGGCAAGACCGGCGAGGAGCCGGACTAGGGCAAACGCTAGTCCGGTCCGGGCCGCTATTTTACTTGCTCGCCGTTGTGCGGCGCATTACCGGATGACGCGCGACACGCCGCGTCCGCGCGGGTCGGACATCGGTTCGGGCTTGTCGCCGTCGATGCGGATCGCCTGAATGTCGCCGTTGAAGCCCTGCATCGTGAACTTGTAGCCCTTGTCCTCGAGCTGCTTGATCACGTCGGCATCGAGCTGATGGTACGGCTCCTGAAAGATCGTGTTCGGCGGCAGCAGCTGATGATGGAAACGCGTCGCGCCCACGGCGTCGGCGAGCGGCATGTTGAAGTCGTACACGTTCGTGATGACCTGGAAGATCGACGTGAAGATGCGCGATCCGCCCGGCGTGCCGATCACCATCGCGACCTTGTCGTCCTTCGTGAGGATGGTCGGCGTCATCGACGAGAGCGGGCGTTTCTTCGGCGCGATGGAGTTCGCATCGCTGCCGACGACACCGAACATGTTCGGCACGCCCGGCTTCGACGCGAAGTCGTCCATTTCGTCGTTGAGCACGATGCCTGTGCCTTCCGCGATCACGCCCGAGCCGAAGTAGCCGTTGATCGTGTACGTGTTCGATACCGCGTTGCCCCACTTGTCGACGACCGAGAAGTGCGTCGTCTCCGCTTTCTCGGGCATCGACGTGCCGAGCCCCGGCTGCACGCTCTTCGTGTCCGAAGGCGTGTCGGGATTCACTTCCTGCGCGCGCTTCAGGATGTAATCGTCGTTGATGAGCTGCGCGACCGGCACCTTGTAGAAATCGGGATCGCCGAGATATTGCGCGCGGTCCGCGAAGACGCGTTTCTCGATTTCGGCCACGAGGTGAATGTACTGCGCGGAATCGAGCGGCACGTCCTGGAACTTGTCCTTGATATCGGCCTTCATCTTCAGCAACTGCACGAGGCCGACGCCGCCCGAGCTCGGCGGCGGCGCGGTGATCACGCGATAGCCGTTCCAGCTCGCGGTGATCGGCTGACGCCACACGGCCTTGTAGTCCTTCAGGTCGCGCGCGGTGATGAGGCCGTGGCCTTCCATCGACTTGGCGATCAGATTGGCGGTTTCGCCTTCGTAGAAGCCTTTCGCGCCTTTGTCGGCGATGCGCTGCAGCGTCATCGCGAGGTCGGGCTGCTTGAACACCTGGCCCGCCTTCATGCCGCCGAAATACAGGTCGAAGTTGGTCTTGCCGGCGAATTCCTTCGAGGCGTCGTCGCGGCGCTTGACCAGTTGATCGTCGACTTCGAAGCCGTCCTGCGCGTACTTGATGGCGGGCGCGAGCACCTGCTTCCACTTCAGCTTGCCGAAGCGTTTCTGCGCTTCCCACATGCCGTCGACCGTGCCCGGCACACCGACCGCGCGATGCCCGTAGAGACTCATCCCCTTGATGACTTCGCCCTTGTCGTCGAGGTACATATTGCGCGTGGCCGAAAGCGGCGCGCGCTCGCGATAGTCGAGGAAGTACGGGCGATGATCGACGTAGAGCGTCATGAAGCCGCCGCCGCCGATATTGCCCGCCTCCGGATACGTGACGGCGAGCGTGAAGGCGATCGCGACGGCCGCGTCGACTGCATTGCCGCCCTGCTTGAAGATCTGCTCGGCGGTGTCGGCGGCGTACTTGTCCGCGACGGCGACCGCCGACGCGTTCAGCACGGCCGGCTGGGCGTCGGCGGTTTTCGCATAGGCCGGCGCGGTCTCGACGAATCCCGCCGTCAAGAGCGCCGACGCGACGATGGCGCCGAGCGCGAGGGACCGGATGCGCGGTTCTTTTTTCAAAAGCATCTCCTGTATCTCCTTTGTTACGTGCGACGAAAGACTCAGACGTTTTATATACCACGAGCGCCGCGATGCAACGATCAGGGCATCAGTTGCCCGCCGTTCACGTCGATGATCTGCCCCGTCACGTAGCGCGACATCGCCTCGGACGCGAGATAGAGGAACGCGCCGCTGCAATCGTCGGGCTCGCCGATGAAACCCATCGGGATCGACTTGCGGAACGATTCGAGTTGCTCGGGCGTCGTGAAGCGTTCCTGGAACGGCGTCTGAATCACGCCAGGCGCCACCGCGTTCACGCGGATGCGGTCGGCCATCAGTTCCTTCGCCATGCCTTTCGTGATCGTGCTGACGAAGCCTTTCGACGCCGCGTAGAGCAGCGCGCCGGGGCCGCCGCCGTTGCGCGCCGCCACCGACGTCACGTTGATGATCGAGCCGCCGCCGCCCGAGCGCAGCGACGGCAGCGCCGCGCGCGTGAACGCGACCACCGAGCGTGCGTTGATGTGCATGATCTCGTCGAAGAGCTCGTCGCTCGCGGATGCGATCGGCTCGCGCTTCACGAGGCTGCCCGCGTTGTTGATGAGCACGTCGATCTTGCCGAAGGTATCGACGACCTGCGCGACGGCGGCGTCGATCGCCTTCGAATCGCGCACGTCCGCACCGACCGTGATCGCCGTGACGCCGAGCGCGCGCACGTCTTTCGCGACTTCCTCGGCCTTGTCCTTCGAACTGTTGTAGTGCACCGCGACATTCGCGCCGTACTGCGCGAAAGCCCGCGCCGCCGCTGCGCCGATGCCCGTGCTCGCGCCGGTAATGAGGATCGATTTGCCTTTCAGATCGTGCATGAGTGCTCCGTGTTGATTGGATTTGAAGCGACTGCGACAAGCGAGAGTATGAAGCGAAGCGCGAATGCGCGTTCGCGGCGAGCCGCCGGAATTGGCCGACAGGATGCCCGAGACGCGGGGCCGGATCAAGGCCGGGCACCATCGGTGGAACATGCGTGTCGAAGGGGACGCGGGCAGGGCGTCCGCGATATTTCAGGAGACTGACATGACCTCGCAAGTCGAACCGATTCCGCATGACCGTCGCGGCGTGATTCCGTACATGGCGGTGGCGGGCTGCGCCAGCGCCATCGACTTCTACACGAAAGTGTTCGGCGCGACGGAAACGTTCAGGATCGAGCAGCCGGACGGACGCATCGGTCACGCGGAGTTGTCGATCGGCGGCAACGTCATTTATCTTTGCGACGAGTTTCCCGATTACGGCACCGTGGGGCCGCTCTCGGTCGGCGGCACGCCCGTGATGCTGCATCTCTACGTGACGGACGTCGACGCGGTCGCGCAACGCGCCGCCGACGAAGGCGCGACGATCCTGCGCCCGGTCGAAGACCAGTTCTACGGCGACCGCGGCGGCAAGCTGCGCGATCCGTTCGGGCATGTCTGGTGGATCGGCACCCACATCGAGGATGTCTCCGCCGAGCAGATGCGCGAACGCGCGAGGAAACTGTTCGGCGGCTGAACTGCGCGCGGCACGTCAGTCCGCGCCCAGAGGAACGGCGTCCAGCGCATCCTCCGGGGCATCGAACGAATAATGCTCGGCGACGCGCTTCACCGAATCCCGGAACGATGCGACGAGATCCGAGCGGATTCCGCTGCTCGGATACGACAGCACGTATTCGTACTCGATGTCGGTCTCGAACGGCCGCACGACGACGCCGTGCGCGCGCCACACCTTCGCCGCGAACGGCTCCACGATCGATATGCCGAGACCGCCCGCGACCATCGCATAGCGCGTGTGGGCCGTGTCGGTGAAGACCGTATAGCGCGGCCGGTCCTCGGTGGATGAAATGAGCGATTGTTCCGCGTCGTAGGGCTGCCGTGAATTCGGCAGCCAGCCGATCAGCTTCTCGCCGCGCAAGTCGGACGGTCGCACGATCTTCTTTTTGGCGAGCTTGTGCGTGGCGGGCATCGCGCAGGACGCGCGCGCCTTCAGCAGCGTCTCCACCTCGATGCCCGCGACCGCCGGAAACGCGAGGCTCAGCGCGATATCGGCCTTGTGGTTCTGCAGGTTCACGAGCACTTCGGGCACCTTCACCGAATCGACCTTGATCGGCACGCCGGGATGCCGCTCGGTGAAATCGGCGAGCACGGGCGGCAGAAGGGTTGTCGCGAGCACGGGCATGCACGCGACCGTGAGGCCATCGGACGCTTCCTCGCGGATCATGGCGGCGACCTGCTTCAGACGCTCCAGCCCGAGAAAGTTCTCTTCGACGGACTTGTAGAAGCGCAGGCCGGCGGTCGTCGGATTCAGACGGCCGCCGACGCGCGAAAACAGACTGAAACCGAGATCGGCTTCGAGATCGGCGATCAGACGGCTGATCGCGGGTTGCGTCACGTGGAGTTTTTTTGCTGCGCCGACACTGGTGCCGGTCATGATGAGGCTGCGAAAAGCCTCGATCTGGCGAAAACGGATCATCTTTCGGACGGCATTGAAGCGACTGTTAACGGCGACGCAATCTTATAGGAAACAAGCACTTGCTGCCTTAGCCCTATTCGTGCGCCGAAAGTCGCAAAGTGCGCCGATCCAACAAATTGAACGACTATTCGAAAAATTTAGTGTCTATAAGCACATGTGAGTGGCATCCGTCTTATTGATGCGAAATACTCGCCGCCAGCCTGAAGCGCGAATGAAAGCGTCCGCGTAAGAATTATCGTCGGACGCGCGATGCGTGCGTGCAATCGCCGCAGCAACGCGACAGAAACAAGAAAGCTTTTCGTTAAATTTGCGCCGTTCGAGATCGATTTGTTTATTCCATTTGCGATAAACAAATCGATGCATGTAGGACTCCGAATCTGCGCAAGTAAAACGAAAGCAAAGATCGACAATCGAGACAAAAGAGGATTCCCCATGACGTTGCTTTCCGTTCCCCACGTATCGCTCCAGCGCACGAAGCTGGCCGCCGCCGCAGCGCTGCTCGCGCTCTCCGCACTGAACGCGACGGCCGCCATCGTGCCGTCCGGCGTCGCGCTCGCCGCGAAGCAGGAACTCGTGCGCAACAACGGCTCCGAGGTCGAAACGCTCGATCCGGCGCTGGTCGAAACCGTGGTCGCGGCCAACGTCTCGCGCGATCTGTTCGAGAGCTTGACCGCCACGGACGCGGACGGAAAGGTGGTGCCGGGCGTCGCGGAAAAATGGGAACAGAAGGACTCGACGACCTGGATCTTCCATCTGCGCAAGAACGCCCGCTGGTCCAATGGCGATCCCGTCACCGCAAACGATTTCGTCTACGGCTGCCAGCGCTTCGTCGATCCGAAAACGGCGTCGTCGTATGCGAACGTGTTCGGTCCGTTCCTGCTGAACGGCGCCGAAATCGTCGCGGGCAAGAAGCCGGCGAGCGCGCTCGGCGTGCGCGCGATCGACGCGAACACCATCGAAGTCAAGACGGACGGCCTCGTGCCGTTCCTGCCCGAACTGATGTCGAATCCGAATCTCGGGCCGGTCCATCGCGCGACGGTCGAGAAATTCGGCAAGGACTGGACGAAGCCGGGCAATCTCGTCAGCAACGGCGCCTTTCAGCTCAAGGACTGGCAGGTCAACAGCAAGCTCGTGCTGACGAAGAATTCGAACTACTGGGACAAGACGAACGTTCAACTGACGCAGGTCACCTATCTGCCGGTCGAAGACGAGAACACGGACGTCAAGCTGTTCCAGTCCGGCGAGAACGACATGACGTATCAGTTGCCCACTGGCACGTATGCGAAGTACAGCCAGCAATTCCCGAAGGACATCCGCAACTCGCTGATTCTCGGCACGCGCTATTACAGCTTCAATAATCGCGATCCGCTGCTGAAGGACGTGCGCGTGCGCAAGGCGCTTTCGATGGTCATCGACCGCGATCTGCTCGCGCAGCGCGTGACCGCCGACGGCCAGACGCCGCTGTACGGCCTGCTGCCGAAGGGCGTGAGCGGCGCGGAAGTATCGAACTACGAATGGTCGACGTGGCCGATGGCGAAGCGCGTCGAGGAAGCGAAGAAGCTGCTGGAACAGGCGGGCGTGAAGCCGGGCACGAAGCTGAACTTCGCGATGAACACGAGCGACTACAACAAGAAGATGGCGATCTTCGTCGCGTCGGAATGGAAGACGAAGCTCGGCCTCACGATGGACATCGAGTCGATGGAGTTCAAGGTGCTGCTGAAGAAGCGTCATGGCGGCGACTATCAGATCGCGCGCAATGGCTGGGTGGCCGACTACAACGACGCGACGACCTTCCTCACGCTCGTGCAATGCAAGTCGGAGCAGAACGACAACTTCAGTTGCAGCCCGAAGGCCGACGCGCTCATCAAGGAAGCGGCCGCAACCACGGATCTCGCGAAGCGCACGCAGTTGCAGACGCAGGCGGCAAAGATCGTGATGGACGACTACCCGATGCTGCCGCTGCTGCAATACGGCTTGCCGCGTCTCGTGAAGAGCTATGTCGGCGGCTACTCGCTGAAGAATCCGATGGATCATTACGGCAGCAAGGATCTCTACATCGTCAAGCACTGACGCACAGGAGAAATCGCTCATGTGGTCCTACACATTGCGGCGCGTGCTGCTCACGCTGCCGACGCTCCTGATCGTCGTGACGGTCTGCTATCTGCTCTTGCACGCGACGCCGGGCGGTCCGTTCGACGGCGAGCGCAAGGTGTCCGCCGAAGTGCTCGCGAACCTGCAGGCGAAGTACCACCTCGGCGAGCCTTTGTGGAAGCAGTATCTGTTCTATCTCGACGGTCTTCTGCACGGCGATCTCGGCGCATCGTTCCGCTATGCCGACTGGAGCGTGAACGACCTCGTGCTGCGCGCGCTGCCGGTGTCGCTCGCGATCGGAGGCGTATCGATGCTCCTCGCCATCGTGATCGGCGTCGCGCTGGGCGTCGTGGCCGCGCTGCGTCGCAACAGCATCGCGGACTACGCGCTCATGCTCGTCAGCAACGCGGGCAACGCGTTCCCGTCGTTCGTGCTCGGGCCGGTGCTGATCCTCGTGTTCGCGATCCTGCTGAAGTGGCTGCCCGCGGGCGGCTGGAACGACTTCCAGTTGCGCTACATGGCGTTGCCCGTCGCGCTGCTCGCGATGATCAATGTCGCGACGGTCGGCCGCGTGACGCGTGCGAGCCTGATCGAAGTGCTGAATACGAACTACATCCGCACCGCCCGCGCAAAAGGATTGCCGATGCGCACCGTCGTCCTGCGTCATGCGTTGAAGCCGACGCTGATTCCGGTCGTATCGGTGATCGGGCCGCTCGCCATTTCGTCGATCACGGCGGCGGTCGTCACGGAATCGGTGTTCTCGCTGCCGGGCATCGGCAAGCTGATCGTGAACGGCGCGGCCAATCGCGATTACACGCTCGTGCTCGGCCTCGTCGTGCTGGTCACGGTGGTGGCGGTGCTGCTCAACCTGCTGGTCGATCTCGCGTATGCGTGGCTCGACCCGAAGATCCGTTATTGAAGGGCGCGCGATGAAATCTGCTTCTCTTGCACCCATGCTCGAAAAGGCGGTCGCGGGCCGCAGCCCGTGGCAGGACGCGCGCGCGCGTTTCCTGCGCAACAAGGCCGCCGTCGTGAGCCTGATCCTGCTCGTTCTGATCACGCTCGCGTGCATCGTCGGGCCGTGGCTGTTGCCGAACGAGTTCGACTCCACCGACTGGAACGCGACGAGCGTCGCGCCCACGCTCGCGAACTGGCATCTGTTCGGCACCGACGACACCGGTCGCGATCTGCTCGTGCGCTGCCTGATCGGCGGGCGCGTGTCGCTGATGATCGGCGCGCTCGCCACGCTCACGTCGGTCACGCTCGGCATCGTGTGGGGCGCGATCGCGGGCTTCGTCGGCGGACGCATCGACAACGCGATGATGCGCATCGTCGACATGATGTACGCCATTCCGTATCTGCTCATCGCGATTCTGATGGTGACGCTGCTCGGCCGCGAGTTCTATCTCGTCGTCATCACCATCACGATCTTCTCGTGGATGGACATGGCGCGCGTCGTGCGCGGCCAGACGCTCTCGATCCGCTCGAAGGAGTATGTCGAGGCGGCGCGCGCGATCGGCGTGCCGACGCGGCGCATCATCGCGCGGCATGTAGTGCCGAATCTGCTTGGCATCGTCGCGATCTATACGACCGTCACCGTGCCCGCCGTCATTCTCACGGAATCGGTGCTGTCGTTCCTCGGACTCGGCGTGCAGGAACCGATGACGAGCTGGGGCGTGCTGATCCAGGACGGCGTCGGCGTGATGGAATCGTCGCCGTGGATTTTGCTGTTCCCGGCGGCGTTGTTGTCGATCACGCTTTACTGCATCAACTTTGTCGGCGACGGGCTGCGCGACGCGCTCGATCCGAAGGACAGGTGAGCCATGCCGCTACTCGAAGTCAATGATCTGCAGGTCGAATTCAGCACGCACGACGCCAACGTGCGCGCCGTGAACGGCGTGAACTTCACGCTGGAAGAGGGCGAGACGCTCGGCATCGTCGGCGAGTCGGGCTCGGGCAAGAGCCAGAGCGTGCTCGCGATGCTCGGCCTGCTCGCATCGAACGGGCGCGCGCGCGGACGTGCGATGTATCGCGGCGAAAATCTCATCGGCATGTCGGATCGCGCGATGAACCGCATCCGCGGCAATCGTCTTTCGATGATTTTCCAGGACCCGATGAGCTCGCTCAATCCGTATCTCACGATCGAGCGGCAGATGACGGAAGTGCTGGAACTGCACAAGAACGTCACGCGCCGCGAAGCGAAGAAGCGCGCGATCTCGATGCTCGAAGCCGTGCGCATTCCGGAGGCGGCGCATCGCATCGGGCAGTATCCGCACGAGCTGTCGGGCGGCATGCGCCAGCGCGTGATGATCGCGATGGCCTTGCTGTGCGAGCCCGAAGTGCTGTTCGCCGACGAGCCGACCACCGCGCTCGACGTCACCGTGCAGGCGCAGATCCTGCAACTGCTGCGTAACCTGCAACACGATTTCGGCACGTCGATCGTGTTGATCACGCACGATCTCGGCGTCGTCGCCGGGCTGTGCGAAAAGGTGATGGTGATGTACGGCGGCCGCGTGATGGAGCAGTGCGATGCCGCCACGTTGTTCGCGAAGCCCTCGCATCCGTACACCATCGGCCTGTTGCGCGCACTGCCGCGACTCGATCACGATGGCGGCGAACTGACCGGCATTCCGGGCAATCCGCCGAACATGGCGCATCCGCCGGCGGGCTGTCCGTTCCACGAGCGCTGCGCCGATGCCAGCGACGAATGCGCCGTCGATGCGCCCGCGCTGAAGGCCGTCAGCGCTGGATGGCTGCGGGCCTGTCATCGTCCGGTTCATCAAGTCACGAAGGAAACGAGCCATGTCTGACGCGACGATTCTCTCCGTGCGCGACATGCGCGTGCATTTTCAGGTGAAGCCGAAAAACCGCCTGCCGTGGGCGCCGCGCCGCACGCTGAAGGCCGTCGACGGCGTGAGCTTCGAGCTGAAGGCGGGCGAGACGCTCGGCGTCGTCGGCGAATCGGGCTGCGGCAAGTCCACTCTGTCGCGCGCGATCCTGAACCTCATTCCCGCGACGGCCGGCGATATCGTATGGATGGGCGCGACGCTCTCGGGCGCATCGGCCCGCGAATGGCATCGCGTGCGCGGCGACGTGCAGATGATCTTTCAGGATCCGCTCGCGTCGCTCGATCCGCGCATGACGGTCGGACAGATCATCGCGGAGCCGCTCGTCGAGCATCGGCCCGGCATGGACAAGCAGGAAATCGACGTACGCGTGCGCGCGATGATGGCGAAGGTCGGCCTGCGCGAGCAGATGATCAACCGCTATCCGCATGAATTCTCGGGCGGGCAGTGTCAGCGCATCGGCATTGCGCGCGCGCTGATCGTCGAGCCGAAGCTCGTCATCTGCGATGAACCTGTGTCGGCGCTCGATGTGTCGATTCAGGCGCAGATCGTGAATCTGCTCAAGTCGCTGCAAAGGGAGATGAAGCTCGCGCTGATCTTCATCGCGCACGATCTCGCCGTGGTGCGTCACATCTCCGATCGCGTGATGGTGATGTACCTCGGCCGCGTGATGGAACTCGCGGAGAAGCACGCGCTCTACGACACGCCGCGCCATCCGTACACGCGCGCGCTGTTGTCGGCGGTGCCGGTGCCCGATCCGGCGGTCGAGCGCGCCAAGACCGTGCAGATTCTGTCCGGCGACATTCCGAGCCCGATCGATCCGCCTTCGGGCTGCGTGTTCCATACACGATGCCCGATGGCGCAGGCGCGTTGCTCGCGCGAAGTGCCCGCGTTGCGCGCGCTCGGGGCCGATTCATCGGCGGCGTGCCTGTTTGCTTGAATGGCGACTCGCGCCAATTAGAAAACCAACGATATTCGAGGAAGACACCCGCAATAAATAACGTCCGATAACCGGGGCGGCCATGCGCCGCTCATCCCTTGCTTCGTTTGCTGAACCGCCTGTACGCCTCGACGCTTTTTCGCGTCGCCGGGCGAGGCGTTTTGCAATCCTTAGTTTCGATCAAGCCGTTAGCAGTTGAATCAATATAAGTGGAGACTTTTTTCGTGAAAAAACAAAAACGCTCACTCGCGCTATCGATTTTGTTGTTCAGCGGTTTCATGGCCGCCGTGGTTGCCGCGCATGCCGATGACACCGATACTCAGCCGCCTTCGCGTCACACCGAAGCGCCGCCGGATTCGCCGCCCAACACGGGGGCGGATGCGCCGGTGAGCAGCCAGGCAAAAGCGAAAGGCTTCATCGAGGATTCGCACTTCAACGTGCTGATGCGTTCCTTCACCGAGCATGACGAATTCAAGGGCGCGGGCAAAAAGGACGCGTGGGTTCTGGGCGCGCAGGCGGTGTTCGAATCGGGCTATACGAAAGGGCTGATCGGGCTGGGCGGCGACGTCTCGCTCTTCGGCGCGTTCAAGCTGAACGGCGGCATGGGGGCGGGCAATCGTGTTCACGTCGGCACGGACGGCGGCGGGTCGAATCAACTGGCGTGGGCCTATCCGGGCGTGTGGGATGTGAAGGCGCGCGTGTCGAACACCGTGCTCAAATACGGTCAGCAACTGTTCGACAATCCATTCCTCGTGCCGCACGACAATCGCGCATTGCCGCCGACCTATCGCGGCTTCTCGCTGGCGAGCGATGAGATCAAGAACCTCACGCTGAAGGCGGGCACGGTGGACGGCGTGCTCGCGCGCGGCATGACGACTGTTACCGGTCTCACGACGGAATACGGTGGCACGCATGTCTCGCAGTTCACGTACTTCGGCGGCGACTGGACGCACGGCGACGACACGTCGGTCTCGCTCTACGGCAGCGTCGCGAACAACGTGTGGCAGCAGTACTACCTGACGGCGACGCAGAGCATCGGCGATCCGAAAAGTGTTCGCTGGACGGGCTCGTTGAACTACTACTACACGGGCGCGATCGGCGACAAGCGGCAAGGCTCGATCAACAACAACGCGTATTCGCTGGCGCTTGCCGGCACGCACGGCGCGCATACAGTGCAGGTCGCGTTCCAGCAGATCGTGAGCGATCAGACCTTCGACTATATCGGTCAGTCGGCGGGCGATTATCTGTCGAACTCGCTCGATGTGGACTACAACCAGCCGCACGAAAAATCGTTGAGTCTGTCGTACTCGCTCAACATGAAGGAGTACGGCGTACCGGGTCTCAAGTTCACGATGTGGGGCGCGTATGGCTGGGATGCCGATGGCAGCGCAATGGCCAACGGCGGCACGGCGCAGGCAGCCAACTATCTCGTCAACGGTCAGCCGATCCACGGTACGCACTACGAAATCGGGGTGATTCCGAGCTACACGATTCCGGACGGCAAGTTCAAGAACACGTCGGTCAAGTTCTACTACATGCACCATCACAGCAACAGCGCCTACTATCCGGACGGCACCAGCGATGTGTATCGCCTGATGGTGAACGTGCCCGTGAACGTGTTCTAAGACCGCCGAACGCATAAAACTCGAACCATACAAAAATACCCCTTTACATTACGTTTAACTTTCATTTATAAAGAGGGTGCGTGCTGCGGATTGCCATGTCTCGCCACGCTCATCGCCCGGCAGGCCTGTCTCTGCCGGGCTTTTTTTCGTCTGTTCGATCTGCGTCCACTGCAGCTTTCATGCGCTTACGAAGTGCGATTTCCTAAGTGAAAACCCCGTCATTTCTTTCGCTTGACTTACTTGATATATCACATACTGTGTATATGCGACGCAGCATGCACTGCGTCGCGGGAGGCGTCGTTCGACGTCCAAATACACAAGGCAATTTGCCAAGGAGACAGGCATGGGAATGAACCAGATGGGCCGCGATGACAAGGCGTCGCGCCTGGCGTCGCCGTGGGTGCAGTTGGTTTTCGGTGTGATTTGCATGGCGATGATCGCGAACATGCAGTATGGCTGGACGCTCTTCGTCAACCCGATCGACGAGAAGTACCACTGGGGCCGCGCGGCCATTCAGGTGGCGTTCACGATTTTCGTCGTGACGGAGACATGGCTCGTGCCGGTGGAAGGCTATCTCGTCGACAAGTACGGGCCGCGTCCCGTCGTGGTCGGCGGCGGCCTCCTGTGCGCGATCGCGTGGGCGCTCAACTCGGTGGCGTCGTCGCTGCCGCTCCTGTACTTCGCCGCGGCTGTCGGCGGCGTCGGCGCGGGCGCGGTGTACGGCACGTGTGTCGGCAACGCGCTCAAGTGGTTCCCGGCGCGGCGCGGACTGGCCGCGGGCATCACGGCGGCGGGCTTCGGGATGGGCTCGGCTGCGACTGTCGTGCCGATCGCGCACATGATCAAGTCGAGCGGCTATGAAGCGACGTTCCTCTGGTTCGGTCTCGGGCAGGGGCTCATCGTGTTCCTGCTCGGCATGGCGCTCTATGCGCCGCCCGCGCAGATGATCGCGTCGGTGAAGAGCGCGGTGAAGGCGGCCGTCTACAACGCGAGCCCGAAACAGGTGCTGGCATCGCCGATCTTCTGGGTCATGTACCTGATGTTCGTGATGATGGCCGCGGGCGGCCTGATGGCGACGGCGCAGCTCGGCCCGATCGCGAAGGACTTCGGGCTGCACGATTCGCCCGTGTCGATACTCGGCCTGACGCTGCCCGCGCTGACCTTCGCGCTCACCATCGACCGCGTGCTCAACGGCCTGACGCGACCGTTCTTCGGCTGGGTGTCGGATCGGATCGGGCGGGAAAACACGATGTTCATGGCGTTCGCGATCGAAGCGGTGGGCATCGTCGCGCTGTCGAAGTACGGGCACGATCCGGTGGCGTTCGTCGTGCTGACCGGCATCGTGTTCTTCGCGTGGGGCGAAATCTATAGCCTCTTCCCGGCAACGTGCGGCGATACCTTCGGCCCGAAATTCGCGGCGACCAACGCGGGTCTGCTCTACACGGCGAAAGGCACGGCGGCGTTGCTCGTCCCGTTCTCGAGCGTCATCACGTCGATGACCGGAAGCTGGCACGCGGTGTTCATGCTCGCGGCGGGCATGGCGGCGCTGTCGGCGCTGCTCGCCCTCTTCGTGCTGAAGCCGATGCGTAACGCGCATTCGCAGAAACATGCGCGTGCGGCGTCGCTGGACATGTCGTACACGACAGTGAAGGAATGATGGCGAAGCCGTAGCGTCGGCTGGACGGGCGACCCGGCGTGTCGCCCGTTTTCTAGTTATCGAGCTCGCGCTTTCCGCGGCTTGCGACTGATGTGCGACGTATGACGCCGCGTTGCGGATGCGCTTTTTGTCTTGCCGCCGGCAGGTGGTCTCCTCGCTCTCTTATCCCCGTGATTCGAGCGATCCTGCGGCAGCAGGATGGGCGTTCAGCGCCGTCGCGGACTACGGCGACGCGCGAAACGAAAGCAGATGACGACGCGGATTCGACACGCCTCGAAGCGCAACGCAATACGCGAGGCGCGGCACGCGTGTGTCGATGCTGGCGACCCACGCCCGGAATGCCAGCGCGCACGCCGGCGACACGAGAGCGAGAAGAACCAGACTTGCGTGAGCGTTCATGCTGTCTCCAGTCGATGTCGACGTTTAATATCGCCGACGGTTGCCCAATGAACGTAGTGTCGTCGCGAAGGGCAAGCAGGCAAACCCGGCTCGCGCGGGGAGTCCGCGATTATTCAGGAGATAGACGATGCGAGCCCCGCATGTGGAGGGGCGGCGAATCAGAAGCGGGTGCCGACGCTGCAGCCGCCGAAACCGCCGCCATTGGTAGCGAAGCCGCTGCACCCGAAAAGGCCGCAGCCGGAAAGCGTGAGTGAAGCGGCGATGAGCGTCGCCGCGGCGCAAAGAAAACGAAGGTGCTTCATGGTGACGTCGGAACCGGAGAACGGAACGCGATTCTCGCGGAACCGCTGTATCCCGATGTCAAACAATGTCGCCGATTCAACCCGGCTTGCCGTCCGCACGCGGCTTCCAGAGCGGCGCCGCGTAAGCCGCGACGTAGAGCGCGAACGCGAGCGCCCAGCAGATGCCCGCAGCGACGATCCACGTCGAATGCCAGGCAGGCACGCAGAGCGGCCCGAGCACGCGCAGCGCGCCCGCCGCCATTACGAGCGCATAGCACGCGACATCGCGCTTGTCCGCGACGAGCGGTCGTCCCGTATGCCCGCGCGCCGTGCGCGTGATCATCGCGATGATCGCGCCGCCGATCGCGCCGGCCGCGAACGCATGCATCGCGAGGCTATGGGGCACGCGCGTCCATCCGAGGGCAGACAGCGCGAGCAGCGCGAAGCCGAGCGGCAGCCATGCGTAGGCGAGATGCAGAATCGCGAGAATCGGCCGTCCGCGCACCGCGTACGAGCGCCAGCCGATCATCCGCGCGAGATGCACGGCGCACGCCAGCAAGGCGAGCGGCGCGACGATCGCGGCGTCGAGCGCGAAGGCATCCGCGAAGAATGCGGCGAGCGTGAGCGGCGCGAGCGTCGATTCGACGATGCGCCAGCGCCGCGCGACGAAGCCGGGAATCGCGTTGGCGGTGAACATCGGAATCACGCGGCCGCCGATCACGCTGACGAGCAACACGACGATGCCCGCCGACGCATACACGGCGCGCATCGAGAGATCGGCGCGCGTGTCGAATGCAAAGCCATGAAACGCGGCGTTCAGCGCGCCGAACGCGAGCAGCACGACGGCGAGAAAATAGTTGCGCCGGTTGCCCGCCTTCACGAGCACGCGCAGCAACAGGAGCGCGGCGACGGGCAGGAACGCGCTATCGACGATCGCAGCCGGCAGCGCGGGGCCGCTCCACACGAGCACGCGTCCGGCGAGCCACAGCAGCATGAGCGCGGCGAGCGTCGCGCCTTTCGCCGTGTCGCGTCCGGTCCACGCGCGCACGGCGGTCAGCAGAAAGCCGACGATGATCGCCGCCGCGAACCCGAACACCATTTCGTGCGCGTGCCAGCCGATCGGGTCCGCGCGCAGCAGATAGCCGCCGGAAAGCGGCACGCCCGACAGCACGAGCAGCCACACCGTCAACGCGAGCGCGCCGAACGCCGCGCCGCACAGATAGAACGGCCGGAAGCCGAGATCGAGCAGCGCGACGCGCCGCCGATGATTGGGATCGCGCTTTAGCGGCGCCGCGACGAAAACGGTGTTGGGTTCTGCGATCTTCATGACGTCCTCACGATGAAACCGTCGTGCGCGCGAGCGCCAGGCACGCGAGCGAGCGTACGCACAAATAACCGATGAAAAGATTCGCGCCGACGAACATCGGCAATGCGAGCGCGTGCGCCACGGGCACGCCGGCGAGCGCGAGCTTCACGCACGCGAGCGTCGCCGACGCCACGCCGAAGCTGTACGCCCACCACGAATACGCGAACGGCTGCGCGCCGAGCCACGATTTCAGCCGCAAGCCGACGAGCAACTGAAACAGCCCGTAGCCGAGCAGCATGACGAGCCAGCGATCCGTCGAGCCCGGTTCGACGGCCAGCACGGCCGCCGCGCACACGACCGGCGGCGCGAACTGGATGCCGACGAGGGGGCGTTCTGCAACCGGCATCGGCTCGCGATGCCACAGCCTGCGGATCACGAGCGGTTCGAGCGCGAGCCACGAGAAGACGCCCGCGCCGAGCAGCAGCCACGCCCAGTCGGCGGCGCCGAGTGCGCCGAGCGCCGCCGCGCCGGTGAAGTTGCCGGCGACGGTCGGCAGATAGATCGTCGGCGCGGTATCGGCGATTTCGCGGCCGCCTTGCCACAACCTGCCCGTATGCCACACCGCGAACGCGAGATGCCACGCGATGCCCGCGATCGTCAGAAGCCACGCGAGCGGCCGCGAATACGGCAGCACCGCCTGTGCGATGAGGAACGTCGAAATGCCGATGAGAGCGGGCGTCGCGCCGCCGACCGGATGCGCGAATTCATCGGCGACGCGCGCCGGATCGCGCAGCGCATGCGCGCCGTACGCGAGCACGAGCGCGCCCCACACGAGCGTCGCGGCGGCGAGCACTGCTTCGCCCGCGACCGCCGGCGCGTGCCACAACCGCACCGCGACGCGCCACGATTGCCCGAGCCCGGACAGGCCGAGCACGATGCTGAAGAGCGAAGCGGGGACGCGCGCACGGTTCACGATGTCATCGCCTCGATCAGTGCGGAATCGGCTGCTTGACCGGATCGTTCTCGCCGACGATCGCGAACACGAGCAGCTTCGCCGGCTTCGTCGCGCTCGCATTCTTCGACACGATGTGATGCGCGCCCGGCGGCTCGTACCACGATTCGCCCGGACCGTACGTCTTCGCGGCCGAGCCTTCGAGTTGCGAGGTCACATGGCCTTCGAGCACGTAAGCGAAGATCGACCCCGGATGCATATGCGCTTCCGACGCCTGTCCCGGCTTGTAGGAGACGGTCGCCATCAGCACGTTCTTGCCGGCCGCTTCGGGAATGGCCTGCTTCATCACCGGCGCGACGACTTCCGCGCCCGTCGTGTCGTGCGCGCCGGCATGCGCCGCGCCGATCATCAGCGCGGCCGCCAGAACCAAAGACTTGCGCATGCTCATGTCGATGTCCTCAAGCAGGGGTCTTGCGGAACGCGATAGCGAAGCGGTTCCAGCTGTTGATCGCGGAAATGAGCAGCGTCAGGTCGACGATTTCCTCGTCGCTGAAGTGCGGCTTCACGGCTTCCCACACGCTGTCGGGCACGTGGTCGTGCGACACCAGCGTGAGCGCCTCGGTCCAGGCGAGCGCCGCGCGCTCGCGATCGGTGAAGAACGGCGTCTCGCGCCACACGACCACCGTCGCGAGACGCCGGTCCGTTTCGCCGCCCTTGCGCGCATCGGTCGTGTGCATATCGACGCAGAACGCACAGCCGTTGATCTGCGATGCGCGCAGGCGCACCAGTTCGGTCAGCGATTTTTCGAGCGCCGACTTGGCGATACGCTCTTCGACGCCGACGAGCGCCTTGATCGCGGCGGGATTGGCTTTGTAGAAATCGAGACGGGGTTGCATGGAAGTATCCTCTTTGCTTGGGTTCGGGAAGTGCGCCAGAGCGGCGCGGCAAGAGAAGATTAGGCGTCTGAGTGGCTTTTTTAAATGACCGGTTTTCGAAAATTTCAGGTGACCACTGAGCGTCGCGTTTCGCCGATTCGAGGCGCGCAAAAAAACCGCGGACGAACACGCCGCGGTTCGAAGGCGCAGCCTCACGCGCGCAATCAGTCGAGCGCCGCGGCGGGGCCGAAGAACTCGTAACGGCTCTGCGCCTCGGGCACGCCGAGCGTCTTCAGATGCTTCTTCACCGCCTTCATGAACGCCTTCGGGCCGAGGAAATACGCGTCGACATCGCGGTTTTTCGGCAGCCACGTGTCGAGCAGCTTTTCGTCGACGAAACCGATGCCGTGCGCTTCATGATCGCCGTCGCGCTTGTGCTCGTAGCAGTAGAAGCGCTTGAGCTGCGGATGACGCGCCGCCAGTTCTTCGATGGCCGCACGGAACGCATGCACGCCGCCGTGCCGCGCCGAGTGGATGAAGTGCACCGGGCGCTTCGTTTCGAGCGCCGCTTGCAGCATCGCGAGCGTCGGCGTGATGCCGACACCGCCGCTGATCAGCACGAGCGGCTTCTCGCCCTGTGCGAGCTTGAAGTCGCCGGCGGGCGGATAGAGATCGAGCACGTCGTTCTGTCGAACGTTTTCGTGCAGAAAGTTCGACACTTTGCCGTTCGGTTCGCGCTTCACGCTGATGCGATATTCGCGGCCGTTCGGCGCGGCCGAGAGCGAGTAATTGCGGCGCAGTTCGTCGCCGTCGACCAGCACGCGCAGGCCGATGTACTGACCCGGATGGAAGTCGAGCAGCGCGCCGCCGTCTTCGGGCACGAGATAGAACGACGTGATTTCGTCGCTTTCCTGTTCCTTGCGCGCGACGACGAAACGTCGCGTGCCGCGCCATCCGCCCGGCGCGTTTTCGCGCTCGCTGTAGATGCCTTCCTCGAGCCCGATCAGCAGATCGGCGAGTTGCCCGTACGCGGCGGCCCATGCCTCGATGACGGCGTCGGTGGCGATTTCCTCGCCGAGCACTTCGCGGATCGACTTGAGCAGGCAGCTTCCGACGATCGGATAATGCTCCGGCAGGATGTTCAGCGCGACGTGCTTGTTGATGATCTGGCCGACGAGGCCGCCGAGCTTCTCCAGTTCGTCGATATGGCGCGCGTACATCAGCACGCCGTTGGCGAGCGCACGCTGCTGCGCGCCGCTTGCCTGATGCGCCTGATTGAACATCGGGCGCACTTCGGGGTATTCGGTGAGCATCTTGTTGTAGAAATGCGTGGTGAGCGCCTCGCCGCCGCTTTCCAGAAGAGGGACGGTTGCCTTGACGATGGCACGGTGTTCGGCTGACAGCATTCTTCGGTTCCTCGTTGTGATGAAAGGCGAAAGCGGGCGCTTTCGCGTCGAAATTCTTCGGCTATTTCTCATACACGAACCGTGCCAGAGTAGAATCGTAGCTAAATCAATCGCTTATTGAGATTCATGGTCGATTCGACTCTAGTCCAAAAGACTACAGAAGTAGTCGCAATGACTTCGCGGGTGCTGCTCGACGCGCTCGTTCCGCTGATCGAGGATCTGTCGAGCGAGATGCCCGAGACCGAGCGCTATCGCCGCTTGCTGCACACGCTGCGCGCGCTCTTTCCCGGCGACGCCACTGCGCTTCTGCGGCTCGACGGCGACACGCTGGTGCCGCTCGCGATCGACGGTTTGTCGAGCGATACGCTCGGCCGGCGCTTTCGCGTGAGCGAACATCCGCGATTCGCACGCATCCTCGCGCAGGAGGCGCCGACGCGCTTCGCCGCCAGCTCCGATCTTCCCGATCCCTACGACGGCCTCGTCAAGGGCGTGAGCGGCCATCTCGAAGTGCACGACTGCCTCGGTTGCCCGCTCCTCATCGACGGGCGCGCCTGGGGCCTGCTGACGCTCGACGCGCTCGATCCGGCGCGCTTCGACAACATCGACATGGCTTCGCTCCAGGCGTTTCTCAGTCTCGCGGCGGCGACCGTGCGCGTGGCCGAGCGCATCGATACGCTCGCGAAACGAGGCGAAGCCGAGCGCCAGCGCGCGGAGGTTTACCGGCAGGCGAGCGGGCCGCGGCGGCGCGAAATGATCGGCAGTAGCGGGCCGCATAACCGCTTGCTGGAGGAAATCGCGATCGTCGCGTCGAGCGAGCTGACCGTGCTCATCACCGGCGAGACGGGCGTCGGCAAGGAACTCGTCGCGAGCGAGATTCACGCGCTGTCGCCGCGCGCCGACAAGCCGCTCGTCAGCCTGAATTGCGCGGCGCTGCCGGATACGCTCGTCGAGAGCGAGTTGTTCGGGCACGTGCGCGGCGCTTTCTCGGGGGCGTCGTCGGACCGGCGCGGCAAGTTCGAACTCGCCGACGGCGGCACGCTCTTTCTCGACGAAGTGGGCGAACTGCCGCTGCCCGTCCAGGCGAAACTTCTGCGCGTGCTGCAAAACGGGCAGTTGCAGCGCATCGGTTCCGACAACGAGCACAAGGTCGATGTGCGGCTCATCGCCGCAACCAATCGCGATCTCGCCGAGGAAGTGCGCGAAGGGCGCTTTCGGGCGGATTTCTATCATCGCCTGTCGGTGTATCCGCTCGTGGTGCCGCCGTTGCGCGAGCGCGGACGCGATGTCCTGCTGCTCGCGGGCTACTTTCTCGAAGAGAACCGCTCGCGCCTCGGCCTGCTCAGCCTGCGCCTGTCCGCCGACGCGCAGGCCGCGTTGCTCGCGTATCGCTGGCCCGGCAACGTGCGCGAGCTGGAGCATCTGATCGGGCGCAGCGCGTTGAAGGCGCTGGCGGCGCATCGGGAACGTCCGCGCATCCTCACGCTCACCGCCGCCGATCTCTCGCTCAACGGCGACGGCGCGATGGCCGCGGACAGCGCACCGCCGGCGCAGGCATCGCCGTTGCCCGCGCCGGGCACGGATTTCCGCGACGCGGTGACGGCCTACGAGCGCTCGCTCGTCCTCGATGCGCTGAAGCGTCACAACCAGAACTGGGCGTCGGCGGCGCGCGAGCTCGGTCTGGATCGCGCGAATCTCAATCGGCTCGCCAGGCGTCTCGGCCTCAAGTGAACCGCATCGCGTATCTTGAAATGATCGCGCCGATCGTTCAAAGCCGCGATCCGAAAACCTTAGCCGTTGGTACGCAAGCAATTTACTGTCTCAAAAAAATGCGTTTCATTGTTCAAACGCAAAAAACATTGAGTTGTGTCAAGCGCGTCGGCGTCTTGCATTGAGACAATCGCCAAGCTGGGAAAAACGGGCGCTCTCTTCTAAGATCAGAAAAGCCAAGCGCAACCCATCGGCACCAAGAACATCGCAGCGCCCTGAAGAACCGCGTCGGATGCATGCTCCACGCGTCCGGCAACTCGAACACGGCAAATCGACAACGGGGGTTACGTGCGAAACGTGGCAAAGCTCTGCGGTTTCTTTTTATCCGCGCTTTTCGCGTTTTTCAGCTTCGGCGCGTTCGCGGCGGACGCGGCACTCGAACGCGCGCCCGATACCATGCAGGCCCGCGTGATGGGCTGTGCGGCCTGTCACGGCGCGCACGGCGAGGGCACCGACAACGACTATTTCCCGCGTCTGTCCGGCAAGCCCGCCGGTTATCTGTACAACCAGCTCCTCGCGTTTCGCGACGGCCGGCGCAAGTATCCGCCGATGAACTACCTGCTCGCGTATCTGCCCGACGCGTACCTGAAGCAGATCGCCGATTACTTCGCGAGCGAGCGCCCGCCGTTCGCGCCGCCCGCGCCCGTCAGGGTCGATGCGAAGACGCTCGATCTCGGCAAGACGCTCGTCACGAAAGGCGATGCGTCGCGCAAGGTGCCCGCCTGCGTAAGCTGCCACGGCGCATCGATGACGGGCATGGAGCCCGCGATCCCCGGCCTTCTCGGCCTGCATGCCGACTACATCAGCGCGCAACTCGGCGCGTGGCGTTACGGCACGCGCTCGACCGTCGCGCCGGATTGCATGGGGCAGGTCGCGAAGCTGCTGAACGACCGCGACATCACCGCGATCGCGGCGTATCTCGCGTCGCTGCCCGCGCCGTCGGACCCGGTGCCGGTCGCTGCCGGCTCGTTCAAGATGCCGCTCGCGTGCGGCAGCGTCCATAACTAACGAGGACCCGACGTGCTCCGATTTCGACATTTCCGAGCGCTGACCGTCGCGGTCTTCCTGGCGGCGTGCGCCGCGCCGATCGAACACGCCGTGGCGCAAGGCGCTGACGCGGCCACCGTCAAGCGCGGCGAATATCTCGCGCGCGCGGGCGACTGCATCGCGTGTCATACGGTGCCCGCGGGCAAGACATTCGGCGGCGGCCGCCCGATGGACACGCCCTTCGGCACGCTCTATACGCCCAACATCTCGTCGGACAAGGAGACGGGTATCGGCAAATGGACCGCCGAAGAGTTCTACACGATGATGCACACGGGCAAGTCGCGCGACGGCTCGCTGCTCTATCCGGCGATGCCCTTCACGTCCTATACAAACGTCACGCGCGCCGATTCCGATGCGATCTACGCATTCCTGATATCCACGCCGGCGGTGCATCAGCCGAACCGTCCGCACGAGCTGCGCTTTCCGTTCAATCATCGTGAGCTTCTGCTCGGGTGGCGTTCGCTTTTCTTCAGGGAAGGCGTGTATAAGCCCGATGCGTCGCAGTCGGTCGAATGGAATCGCGGCGCCTATCTGGTGGAAGGTCTGGGACATTGCTCGATGTGCCATACGGCCATCAACGCGCTCGGCGGCAACGTGAAATCGAAGGCGTTCGAAGGCGGCCTGATCCCGATTCAGAACTGGTACGCGCCTTCGCTCACGTCGAACAAGGAAGCGGGGCTGGGCGACTGGAGCCTCGACGACATCGTCGGTCTTCTGCATGCGGGCGTATCGAATCGCGGCGCGGTCTACGGGCCGATGGCCGAAGTCGTCTACGACAGCCTGCAATATCTGACAGAGGAAGACGTGCGCGCGATGGCCGTCTATCTGAAAGCGCTGCCCGCGCGTTCCGGCGATAAATCCGCGCCGCCGAGCCAGGCGGTCGCCGAGGAAAAGACGAGCCTCTCGCCGCTCGGCAAGAAGATCTACGACGCGCAATGCGCCGAATGCCACGCCGCGCAGGGCCAGGGCAAGCCGCCCGATTTCCCGCCGCTCGCGAACAATCAGTCGATCGAGATGAACTCGGCCGTGAACCCCATCCGCATGGTGCTGAACGGCGGCTATCCGCCCGGCACCTTCAAGAACCCGAAGCCCTACGGCATGCCGCCGTTCGCGCAGTCGCTCTCGGATGTCGAGGTCGCGGCGGTGGTCACGTATATCCGCACCGCGTGGGGCAACCACGGCGCGCCGGTCACCGTGAAGGAAGTGAACGAGCTGCGTTCGGCGCCACTTTATTGAGCATCGACGACACCATGACCGAAGACCCGAATGAAATCGCGAACGAGGACGCGAAGCTCGACGAAATCGTGAAGCGCGGCCCATCGGGCGCGATTGCGCTCGCGGGCATCTCGACCGCGATCGTGATCGGCCTCTGGTTCGTCTTCTACTTCGCCGTGTTCCTGCCGCGTGGCGTGATTCAATGATTCGCAAGGTTCATTAAGGCATCGCATATGGCCATCAATCCAAGCTCGCACGATGTCGCCGAACGGGTCGAACGGCGCTGGGCGATTCTCGTTCTCGCGATCGTCGTCGTGCTGGTCGGCATGGTCGTCTACACCGGCCTGCACTGGGCGATGATGCCGCCGTCGCGCGTCGAGACGATTCGCCCCGAAACGCTGCACGTATCGGGCGAATTCATCGAAAGCAACCTCGGCACCGCGCCGGAGACGGACGGCTCGGTGACGGTGCGCATCGTCGCGCAGCAGTATTCGTTCACGCCGCAGTGCCTTGTCGTGCCCGCGGGCGTGCCGGTGACGTTCCGCGCGACGAGCTCGGATGTCGTGCATGGCTTTCTGATCACCGACACGAATATCAATTCGATGCTGGAGCCGGGCTACGTCTCGACGTTCAAGACGACTTTCGACAAGCCCGGCGAGCATCTGATGCCGTGCCACGAGTACTGCGGCACCGGGCATCAGAACATGTGGGCGCACGTGAAGGTGGTGGACCGCGCCGAATTCATGCAGATGGCCGACAAGATGCCGGCCAATTCGCGGAGAGTGTCCTGTGTTCAATAGCAAGCGCCTCGTACTCGCGCATTTCTGGCTGGCGTTCATCGCCTTCGGCGTCGCGCTCTTGCTCGGCGCGTGGCAGATGCTCGTGCGCAGTCCGCTGCATCCGTGGCTGCAGAATCCCGAGCTCTACTATCGCTCGGTGACGGAGCACGGCACCGTGATGGGCTATGCGTTCCCGACGCTCATCGCGATGGGCTTCGGCTACGCGGTCAGCGAACTTGCGCTGAAGCGCCCGCTCGTCGGGCTGCGCTGGGCGTGGCTCGGCTTCTGGCTCGTCGCGATCGGTGCGGTGACGGCGACGGTGCCCGTCGCGATGGGCCTCGCGTCGGTGCTGTACACCTTCTATCCGCCGATGATCGGCAACGTGTTCTATTACGTGGGCGTCGTGTTCGTGGTGGTCGGCTCGTGGGTGTGGGTCGCGCTGATGTCGGTGAACCTCGCGTCGTGGAAGCGCGAGAACCGCGGCAAGCCGGTGCCGCTCGCGATGTTCGCGACCGTGGCCGGCGCGTATCTGTGGGGCTGGACGGCGGTGGGCGCGGCGATCGAAGTGCTGTTCATGATCCTGCCCGTGGCCATCGGCTGGAAGTCGACTATCGACGCGGGCCTCGCGCGCGTGTTCTTCTCGTGGACGCTGCACGCGATCGTCTACTTCTGGCTGATGCCGGCGTACATCGCGTACTACACGATCATTCCGCGTGCAATCGGCGGCCGTCTCTACAGCGATTCGATGGCGCGCATCTCGTTCATCCTGTTTCTCGTCGTGTCGATGCCCATCGGCATTCACCACCTTTTCGCCGATCCGCAAGTCGGCTCGGGCTTCAAGTTCATGCACTCGGTGTTCACCGCGCTCGTCGCCGTGCCGACGCTGCTGACCGTGTTCACGATCAGCGCATCGGTGGAGATCGCGGCGCGGCTGCGCGGCGGACGCGGGCCGCTCGGCTGGATCAAGGCGCTGCCGTGGGACAACCCGATGATGCTGGCCGTCGCGTTCTCCTTCGTGATGCTCGGTTTCGGCGGCGCGGGCGGGCTCATCAACATGAGCTATCAGCTCGACTCGACGGTCCACAACACGCAGTGGGTGACGGGGCATTTTCATCTGATCTTCGGCGGGGCGATCGTCATCATGTACTTCGTGATCGCCTACGATCTGTGGCCGCATCTGACGGGCCGCGCGCTGCAGAGCGTGAAGCTGATGCGCTGGCAGTTGTGGCTGTGGTTCATCGGCATGATCGTGCTCACGTTCCCGTGGCATTTCGTCGGCATTCTGGGGATGCCGCGACGCATGGCGTTCTACGACTACAGCGATCCGGCGATCGCCGCGCAGGCGCTCTCGGTGGTCATTTCGGTGGTGGGCGGGCTGATTCTGGTCGTGTCGGCGGTGCTGTTTTTCATCGTGCTGATCAAGGCGCATCGCGCGCCGCAGACGGCGATCGAGGAATTCCGCTTCAGCCGCGCGGTGCATGAGCCGCGCACGATTCCTGTGGCGTTGAACAGTTTCGCGCTGTGGCTCGTGCTGATGATCGGGCTGACGCTCGTCAACTACGGCTATCCGATTGCGCAGTTGCTCGCGCGCTCGGACACGGCGGTGCCTGCGGTGCCGATCGGAGCGCAGCGATGAGCGACGAACGCCTCTTCACATTCCGCAATCGCTGGTTCGCCGTCAGCGTATTGGGGACGATCGCCATTGCGGTGGTGTCGGCGCTGATCGGTTTCGTATGGCTGCCCTCGGTGCATCGCGACGCGCCGTTCACCGGCATCTGGAATGCGATCTGCAGCGCGGCGGGCGTGCCGCGCGACTGGTATGAAGGCGGCACGGCGGTCGAGCCGAAGGTGAAGCTCACGAGCGTCGAGGTCACGCCGCAGTTGCTCGTCAACGTGAGCGCGAATTCGGTCGGGCGCGGCGCGACCCTTGCCTTGCGGTGCACGATGTGCCACGGCGAACGCGGCATGAGCGACGCGAATTCGCCGAATCTCGCGGGGCAGTATGCGTCGGTGATTTACAAGCAGTTGATCGATTTTCAGAAGGGCGCGCGTAATAGCGCCGTGATGTCGCCGATGGCGATGAATCTGAGCGATCAGGATATGCGCGATCTCGCGGCTTACTACGCGAGCCTGCCGCGGCCGCCTGCGCAGCGCAAGGTGAGCGAGGCGCTCGCGCCGTCGATCGTCGCGCATGGGGCGCCGATGCGCAATGTCGTGCCATGTGCGGTGTGTCATGGGGGCATCGATAGCAAGGCGGGTAGTCCCTGGCTCGATGGCCTGCCGGCGGCTTATACCAAGTCGCAGTTGGTCGCGTTCGCTAATGGCACCCGGACGAATGATATCGATGGGGTGATGCGCAATGTTGCGCGCAACATGACGCCCGAGGAGATCGATGCTGCGGCGATGTATTACGCTAGGGAGTTGAATGCGAATGTGAAGTGAGGGGTTTTGGGGGGAGGTTTCTTGTGCTTCTATGGAATCCTGATTTCGTGTCGGTCTATTAGCACTGCCCCTGTGCGGGGCGGCAGTCACTTTCTTTGCTGCTGCAAAGAAAGTAACCAAAGAAACAGCTATCCCCAGCCTAAGCACTTCACACCGGCCGCGGCACAGGCGATTTGCTGAATGGCCCGGCTGTAGCGAGTGCCCCCGCAAGCAGACAAAGACTTGGACCGCGCACGGTCTGAAACATCGCACCACACAACAAACTGGTTCAGCACCAAATAGCTCCGGCCCGCTACGCGGCCGATGGGTCATTCGGGTCTGCGTGCGCTCCCTCTTCGACGGTTTCCCTTGCATGCCCAACGGCAGCGCGTAGCGCTGTGCCGGAACTCTTTCGTGCTGAACCAGCGCCCGAAAACAACTAGCGCGGCAGACCGTGCGCGAGCCAAGCCCGATTGGGCCTTCGAGGGCGACACTTAGGCGAGTGCCACTGCGGGCTGGCAAGCATGGCCAACGTGCGTGTGACCGCGGGCGGTGAGAAGCTGTTTCTTTGGTTACTTTCTTTGCAGCAGCAAAGAAAGTGACCCCCGCCCCGGGGAGGGGCAGTGCCAATAGACCGACACGAACACAGGATTCCCCGAAAAAAAATCGCCGCTAAGCAAACAGGGACTTCATTGCCCGAACGAAACGCTTTCTGTATCGTGGCCCGAAGAATGCTGAAAATTTCAGCAAAGCCAAGGAAAGCAAACCCGAAATGAACCCTCAAAGCGAAGCGATAAAAACCGACGTATTGATCGTAGGCGCCGGCCCGGTAGGCCTATTCGCCGCCTTCGAGGCCGGCGTGATCGGTCTCACATGCCAGATCGTCGATACGCTCGGCCGCATCGGCGGGCAATGCATCGAGCTCTATCCCGACAAACCGATCTACGACATCCCCGCGATCCCTTCCTGCACCGCCCGCGAGCTCGTCGATCGCCTGCTGGAGCAGATTCGCCCCTTCGACGTCCCGATCCATCTCGACCAGCGCGTGCAGTCCGTCACGCAGCGCGAGGACGATCATCGCTGGACGGTGACGACCGAACGCGGCATGACGTTCGACTGCGCCGCAATCCTGATCGCCGCGGGCAACGGCGCGTTCGTGCCGCAGCGGCTGCAATTGCCCGAAGCCGCGGCGCTCGAAGGCAAGGACGTGCACTACAGCGTCTCGCGCGCGGCAGATTTCGCGGACAAGACAGTCATCGTCGCGGGCGGCGGCGATTCGGCGCTCGACTGGGCGCTCGCGTTGAAAGGCATCGCCAAGAAACTCACACTCGTGCATCGGCGCAACGGCTTTTCGGCGGCGGCGAACTCGGTCGCGACCATGAAGCGCGCCGTCGAAGCGGGCGAGATGGAGTTCGTGGTCGGCATGATCGAATCGCTCGACGCGCCCGATGACACGCTGCGCGGTGTGCGCATCAAGCAGGTGGAAGGCTCGACCGATATCGAAGTGGACAAGATCGTCGCGCTCTACGGTCTCGTATCTGAACTCGGGCCGATCGCCACGTGGAATCTCGATGTGCGCGGCGGACGCATCGAAGTGGATACGTCGAACTATGAATCGTCGCGGCCGGGCATTTTCGCGGTCGGCGATATCGCCAATTATCCGAACAAGCAGAAGCTCATTCTGTCGGGCTTCCATGAAGCGTCGCTCGCGTTGCGCAAGGCCTATTCGTATGCATATCCCGAGAAAAAGCGCGTGCACGTGCATTCGAGTTACGACGCGAAGCTCGCCGAGCGCGTGAACGCCGCGCACGCAACCGACGACGCTTGATCGTGCGCATCGTCGCGTGGCTGCTGCTGGCATCGCTCGCCGGCGTGGCTATGTTCGGCTACGCGATCTATTCGAGGCGCATCGTGCTGCCCGAGCGCTACGATCCCTTCGCGCCGCTCGACGTGCGCGCGCCGCAAGGTTCGCTCACGCGCTTCAGGTTATGGCGCACGATGCACGACGCGCAACTCTGCGACGCCGCGCTCGCGCGCTCCGGTCTCGTCTATCGCGAAATGGCCGATGCAACGGGGCAGGGCGGTTGTGCGCTCAAAGACGTGGTGCGCGTCACGCAGACTGAAGACCTGCGCTTCAGTTCGCCGTTTCTCGCGACGTGTCCGCTCGCGCTCGGCATCGCGTATTTCGAGCATCAGTACCTTCAGCCCGCAGCGCTCGATATCTACGGCGAGCGCGTCGCGCGCATCGAGCATGTCGGGAGCTATGCGTGCCGCAACGTGAATCATCAGCAGGACGCCGCGCTGAGCCAGCATGCGAGCGCGAACGCCATCGATCTCACGGGCTTCGTGCTGGACGACGGACGCCGCATCACGCTCGCGCGCTGGGACGATGCGGCCTCGCCCGACGGACAGTTTCTGCGCCGCGTTCACGAAGGCGCGTGCCACGCATTCGCCACCACGTTAGGCCCCGATTACAACGCGCTGCACGAGACGCACTTTCATGTCGATATGGGACCGTATCGAATCTGCCGCTGAATCACGCGTGACGATGCGCGGGATCGCGGCACGTCGCGTGATCGTGCGGCCGATCGTTCCATGCCGAACCCAAGATGATGCTGCAGAAATTCAGCCGCTTGTAGTTCGGGTCCTTCAACGCGAGCACATCGGCCTTGACGTTGCCGAAGGTCGATTCGGGCTTGCCGATCGTGCCTTTGGCGAATGCATCGATGATGCCTTCCTTGAAGTTCGTCTCGCGCGGATGCGCTGCAACCACGAGACGCCGCTGATCCGCGCTGAACTCGTCGTAGGCGAGACCGAGCACATCCATTTCGACGCCCGCCGTGACGAGCGCGACCACCGGCTTCTTGTACTGCGGAATGCCGGGCGTCGTATGCAGCGCGATCGCGTCCCACACCTGCTCGATCTCGTATTCGCCGATGCCATGCTGACTCAGAAAATCGCGCGCGGCGTTCGCGCCATCGACTTCGAAGCGATCGTGCGCGCTGCTGTACGCTTCGGTCAGTCCCATGTCATGGAACATCGCGCCGATATAGAGCAGTTCGGGATCGTATTTCAGTTGCTTGCGTTCGCCCGCGAGCGCGCCGAACAGGAACACGCGACGCGAATGGTTGTAGAGCAGATCGGGTTCGGTATCGCGCACGAGTTGCGTGGCTTCGCGCGCCATCTGGCTGTCGGGAATCCTGATGCCTGCGATGATTTCGCTCATGAGTATGGCTCCGTGATAAGGGTCGATCGAAGACGCGAATGCCTGTGCGTTGTTAGAATCGCGCAGCGCGTCGGATGCCTTTAGTCTCGTCAAAACGCCTTCACGTCTCAATCGAAACGACGCGTCGAAGCCTGCCAGGCGCACGCCGTCTTCTGCCATGCGCGCTCATCACGGACCTTCCATTCGATGCGTACTGTTGCGATCGCAATCTTCCAGGGCGTGCAGGCGCTCGATGTGGCCGGTCCGGTCGATGTATTCGCGGAAGCGAACGGCTTCATTGCGCCGTCGAGCGCGTATGAGATCACGCTCGTCGGTCCGGAAGAGCGCATCGTGCGCGCCTCGAACGGCACGCGGCTCGTCGCGGATCTGTCTTTCGATGAAGCGGATCGACGCTACGGCACCGCGCTCGTCGCGGGCGGCCCGGCGCTTCCCGTCGATGATCCCGATCCCCGTCTGACCGCCTGGCTCGCCGATGTCGCATCGCACTGCGAGCGCTACGGCTCGATCTGCACGGGCGCGTTCGCGCTCGGACACGCGGGCCTGCTCGATGATCGCGATGTGACCACGCACTGGCAGAACGCGCCGCGCCTCGCGGAGCGTTTTCCGCGCGCACGCGTCGAGCTGGATCGCATCTACATGCGCGACGGCAGGCTCGTCACGTCGGCGGGCGTGACGGCGGGCATCGATGTCGCGCTCGCGCTCGTCGCGGAAGATCACGGCGCGCAGGTCGCGCTAGCGGTCGCTAAGCGCCTCGTCGTGTTCGCGCAGCGGCGCGGCGGCCAGTCGCAATTCAGCCCGTATCTGAGCGCACCCGCCGACGACACATCGCCGGTTGCGAAAGTGCAGGCGTATGTGATGGAGCATATCGGCGAGCGGCTGTCGGTCGCGCAACTGGCGAGCGTCGCCGGCATGAGCGAGCGCAACTTCGCGCGCGCCTTCGTGCAGCTCGCGCAGATGACGCCGCATGAGTTCGTCGAACGCGCGCGTGTCGACGCGGCCCGCAATGTGCTCGAAAGTAGCGACACGCCGCTGAAAACCGTCGCCTACGATTGCGGTTTCGGCACGGCGGATCGTATGCGGCTCGTGTTCACGCGGCGGCTCGGCGTGTCGCCGAACGACTATCGGCTGAGTTTTCGCACACGCTTCACGAAGTGACTCGCACGATCGCGCGCCGACGTGTCACGCCGAGTTCGTTAAAATTCGTGATGAACGCGGCACGTGCGGCAGTGAGCGCGCGCCGCAGAATCCACCCTCGACATATCGGAACAGCGAATGACGAATCATGAGACCGCCATGCAAGATCCCTACGAACGACGCGCTTTGCTGCTGCACCTCGGCGACGTGCTTGAGTCGGTGTTTTGCCTGAGCCAATGCGCCGACGAATACGCGAGCATCGGCGAAGCGGTGAAGGGCAACGACGCGCTTGCGGGCTTTACGCTGCTCGGCTTCATCGACCCGAAGACGGCGCCGCGCGATTTCATCCGCCGCGCATCGGGCGCGTTCTTCGTGTGGCCGAAAGCCCTGCTCGACGAGACGCTCAATCGCCCGCTGCTCGCCAACACCGTGAAGCACGATCTCTTCGCGGACAACGCGAAGGGCTGGGATGCGTACGTGGAAGAGCGCCGCAAGGAAGTGCCGTGGTTCGGCGAGGCGTTGCCCGAGACTGCGGAAAGCGCGGAGCCGGCGCATGCGGCGAAGGCGCCGGCTCCCGCGCCGCAGAAACAGAAGGGCAAGGCCAAGTCCGAGAAGCCATCGCGCTATTCGACGTGGCCGTGGCCCGACAAACCCACCGACGCGTAACCTTATTGCTTCTTGCCCATGCCGCTTGCGCCCGCATCGAAGCCGATCCCGTTCGGCCGATCGGGCGCGGCGCCTTTGCCCGATGATGTCTTGCCCGGACGTGTCTTCAGCGCATCGCTCGCGTTCGCGGCCGCGGTCGCAGGCGGCGTGACGTTTTTCTCCTGATACGCAGGCGTGCTGTCGTATTCGAGCTTGTTCGGTTTTTGCGGGGCTTGCTGAGCGCTCGCCACGACGGCCAGCGTGCCGCCGAGCAGAATCCCCGTCATGCGCCCGAGTATGCCGAGTGTGGGTCTCATCTGCTGCCTCCGTTTGTAGCTTGTACTTTCCCTTCTTCTAGCAAAGTGCGGACCCGCCGGTTGCGGCGTTCGATCGCACGGTTGTCCTTGCTCAAGCCTTGTCGCCATTGGCTGCGCGCGCGTGTTCATGCGTTGAGCGCCGTCAATGGCGTGTGCGCGCCCGCCCGCGAGAATCCCCGTCTTTAACGTGGGAAAGCGAGAAATGAAGACAGTCTTCGGGGCAATGGTGATGGCATGCGCGTCCTTGTTTGCGGGCGCGGCGCACGCGGCGGACGATGCATCGTCGAGCGATTCGATGGGCGGCATCCACGCCGGCGATGTGCTGGTGCGCCTGCGCGCGATCAGCATTCAGCCGGATGTGCACGCGGGCGGCGCACTCGGCACGCTCGGTGTCGATGTGAACAACGCGATCGTGCCCGAACTCGACTTCACCTACATGATTCGCGACGAGATCGGCGTCGAACTGATTCTTGCCACGTCGCGGCATCAGGTGACGTCGAATATCGGCGGGCTTGGCGGCGTGAACGTGCTGCCGCCGACGCTGCTCCTGCAATACCACTTCAATCACGCGGGCCGTGTGCGTCCGTATGTCGGCGCGGGGGTGAACTACACGGTTTTCTATAACGACAAGCTGAAGGCGGGCGACACGCCGGTGTCGATCAGACACAGCAGCTTCGGCCCGGCGCTGCAGGCGGGCGTCGATGTGCAGGTCGCGAAAAATCTCTTCGTCAATGCGGACCTGAAGAAGATCTGGATGCGCACGAGCGCGTCGGCGGACGGCGCGGATCTCGGCTCGCTCAAGATCGATCCGTGGGTCGTGGGTATCGGCGTCGGCATGAAGTTCTGACGCGCGCGTTGTCCCGGCGAGTGTGCGCCGCCCCGCGTTCCGTCTGGAAATTGGCGGAAGATACCGGTGCTTCTGGCGTGGACGGTTTCGCGGTCGCGGTATCCTTTGCAGCAGGCCCGGCGCAGACTCGCGTCGCTCGCGCATGCGCGAACGGTGCGTGAGCTGCAACGACTAATAAAACCGCATCGGGGAACTGCAAGCCAATGAGACCTTCCACTTACGCGGGAATCGCTCTGCTCGCGGCGTGTGGCGCCGCTGCCGCGCAACAGCCGCTCGCCCTGCCCGGACGTAGCCAGAGCGCGTGGCAGCAATCGGTCGATAACGCCGCCTGCTACGGTTATGCCAATCAGACAACCAAGGTGAACGTCGCGCGCGAGCCACAGACGCCGCCACGCGACGCCCAGCGCGAAACGCGCGTGCTGACGCCACCGCGTCCGCTCGAACCGCCCTTGCCGGCGGGCGCGTCGGGCGCGCTCGCGGCTTCCGCTGCCGCGCCGGCTTCGGGCGCTTCGGCGGCGATCGCGGCATCGAGTTTGCCGCCGGGGAGAGTCTCGGGTGCTTCCGGATTGCCCGGCGCGTCCGGTCCGATGCCGGGCATGCCTGCGGTGCCGGCATCGATGGCGGCTGGCGCGTCCGGCGCATCGGATGCGATCTACGGCGGCGACATGAAGATGCCGCCGCTGCCGCCGCCTGAACCGCCGATGACGCGCTACTGGCGCGCCTACAGCGAGTGCATGCAGAATCGCGGCTACTTCACGCGATGAACCCTCGCAGCGCCGCATGAACGCCCAGCCGATCCACGAAGGCGGATGCGCATGCGGCGCGGTGCGCGTGCGTGTCGTGGGCGAACCGAAGGAAGTGAATCTGTGCCACTGCATGACGTGCCGGCGCATTCACGGCGCGCCGTTCGGCGTCTATGCGATCTTTCCGCGCGACGCGTTTCACGTCACGGGCGCTACGGTGGCATGGGAAAGTTCGACGACAGGCAAACGCCATCACTGCCCGTCGTGCGGCTCGCCGGTCTATCTGGCGTTCGATGGTGTCGATGAAATCGAAGTGCCGACCGGCATCTTCGATGAAACCGGTCTTTATCCGCCGCAATACGAAATCTGGTGCAAGAGCGCCGAGCCCTGGCACGACGCGCAAGGGCGGCCGCGCTTTGCACGCGGCGCGCCCTGATCAAACCATCAGCACTCGACGATCGCCTTCACGACGCCCGCCTTCGGATCGAGCAGCGACGCGAATTGCTCGGGCACATCGCTCAACGTCAGTCGATGCGTGTTGAGCGCATCGGTGGGCACTTCGCCCTTGCGCATCGCCGCGAGCACGGTCTCGAAGTCCTCGGGCGTCGCGTTGCGGCTCGCTAGCAGCGTCGCCTCGCGCTTGTGGAACTCGGGATCAGCGAACGAGATGCGATCCGGCACGATCGATACCAGCACGTACTTCCCGCCGTGCGCGATGAACTCGAAGCCGCGTTCCATCGCGCGCGAATTGCCGGTCGCGTCGAAGACCACATCGAAGAATTCACCGTTCGTGAGCGCCGACAGCGCCTGCTTGTCGTGCTCGCCGATCTGCACGGTGGCGTCCACTTTCAGTTCGCGCTTGCAGAAGGCGAGGCGGTCTTCGCGCGTGTCGAGCGCGGTGACGTTCGCGCCGCGCAGACGCGAGAACGTAATCGCCGCCATACCGATCGGACCCGTGCCGACGACCAGCACGCGCTGACCCGGCTTCACGTCCGCGCGGCGCACGGCGTGCGCGCCGATCGCGAGGAATTCGATCATCGCGGCCTGATCGAGCGTGACGCCCTCGGCCTTGTGCACGAATTGCGCGGGCAGATTCAGATATTCGGTGAACGCGCCGTCGCGATGCACGCCGAGCACCTGGATGTTCACGCAGCAGTTGGTCTTGCCCTGACGGCACGCGATGCACTCGCCGCACGACAGATAAGGCATCACGTAGACGGTGTCGCCGGCCTTCAGGCCGCTCGCCGGGTCCGCTTCCTCGATCACGCCGGACAACTCGTGGCCCATCACGCGCGGATACGAGAGATAAGGCTGATTGCCGGTGAAGATGTGCAGGTCGGTGCCGCACACGCCGACGCGCTTCACGCGCAGCAGCACTTCGTTCTCGCCGCGCCGCGGCTTCTCGCGCTGTTCGGCTTTCAGGGTTCCGGGCGTTTCGCAGATGACGGTCAGCATGCTTTTGTCTCGTGGTGTCTTTGGAGTGGGGCGTTCGACAATCTAACGATGCCCGTCGATTTGGTCAAGCCAATTTCGATATCGAAAAAGTGGTAAGGCCAGAATCGCGGCCAGCGGCGTGTGCGGTTTCGCCTTATATTTCCACCAGAGCGAACCCCGCAAAACACGAAAAAAGGACGGCACGTGCAGCAGCTTCATGAATTCGTCGAGCGGCATCCGCGGCTTTTCGTGCTGTCGGGAGCGGGCATCAGCACGGAATCGGGCATTCCCTGTTATCGCGACCGCGAAGGCCAGCGCACGGGCCGCGCGCCGATATTGCTGAAAGATTTTCTCGGCTCCGATTACGCGCGCCGCCGCTATTGGGCGCGCAGTCTCATCGGCTGGCCGGTCGTGCACAACGCGCAGCCGAACGCCGCGCATCACGCGCTGCGGGCGCTCGATGCGCGCTCGCGGGTGCATCGGCTCGTCACGCAGAATGTCGATGGGCTGCACATTCGTGCGGGCAATCCCGATGTGATCGAGTTGCACGGCAATATCGGGCGGGTGCGCTGCATCGAATGCGGCGAGCGGCATACCCGCGCGGCGGTGCAGCGCATGCTCGAAGCGGCGAATCCGGATTTCGTCGGCCATACGGCGCCCGCCGTGCCGGATGGCGATGCGCATATCGAGGATCTCGACTTCGCATCGTTCGATGTACCCGGCTGCACACGCTGCGGCGGCGTGCTCAAGCCCGACGTGGTGTTCTTCGGCGAAAGCGTGCCGCGCGTGCTCGTCGACGACGCGGCGCGCTCGCTCGAAGCCGCCGACGCGATGCTCGTCGTCGGCTCCTCGCTGATGGTGTATTCGGGCTATCGCTTTTGCGAGTGGGCCGCGAAGAGCGGCAAGCCGATCGCGGCGATCAACATCGGCAAGACGCGCGCCGATGCGCTCCTCGCGCTCAAAGTCGAAGCGCCGTGCTCGGAGGCGCTCGAACGATTGATCGAGCGCCTCGATGCGCGGCCGGTGGCGGGCTAGCGCTTATTTCGATTCGCGCGACAGCGCTTCGATGCCTTCGAGCAGGCGCTGCGCGTCCGACATGCGCGAGAACAGGGCGGGCGTCACGCGCACGACTTCGCCCGCGTCGGGACCGGGACGCGTCACCGTGAACACGCCGAAGCGCTCGCGCAGCGCGGCGACGATCGCATCGCAGCCTGCTTTCGTCGCGCGTCCGTGCAGCCGGAAGCCGGTGATGCCGGCGGTCATCGACGGATCATCCGGCGTCATGATCTGCACGCCGGGCAACTCGCGAGCGGGTTTCGCCCAGGCATCGCGCAAGGCGCGCAAACGCGCTTCCTTCGCCTTCGACCCGATCGCCCGATGCACGTCCAGCGCCGCGGGCAGCGTGAACCACGCGGCGAAGTTCGGCGAGCCGGTGTGCACGCGCGCGCGGATATCGTCGGCGGGCCAGGTGCGGTCGCCGAGATACGGATCGATCGACGCGACGTGTCCCTCGCGGATATAGATCGCGCCGCAGCCGAGCGGCGCGCCGATCCACTTGTGCAGATTCAGCGCGGCGAATTGCGCGTTCAGGTCGGGCACGTCGAAATCGAGTTGGCCCCACGAATGCGCCGCATCGACGATCACGTCCGCGCCCGCTTCCTTCGCCATCGCCGATATATCCGCGACCGGCAGCACGAGACCCGTCGCGAAGCACACATGCGAGAGCAGCACGAGCCGCGTGCGCGGGTGCGCGCTCAAGGCCTTCGCGTAGGTTTCGAGAACGGCTTCGCGCGTCGCCGGCTCGGGCATCGTGATGCGCACGGGCGTGACGCCGCGCCGCTCGCGCAGCCACTCCATCGCGTCCTTGCCGCAGGGGTAGTCGAGATCGCTGTAGAGCACGGTGTCGCCGGGCGCGAGGCGGTTGTAGCCGCTGATGAGCGCGAGCAGCGCTTCGGTCGCATTGCGCGTCAGCTCGATTTCCTCGACCGCGCAGCCCATCTCCTTCGCGACGCGCTCGCGCAAGCCCTGATACAGCGTCATCAGATGCGGACGGATCAGCAATGTCGTCTCGTGGTTCACGCGCTCGGTCCAGTGATGAAACATCGCCTTGACCGGCTCGGTCATCGCACCCCAGAAGCCGTTCTCCAGATTGATCAGCGCATCCGATTGCCGCCACAGACTGCGCACCGAGTCCCAGTAATTTTCATCGGTGGCGAGGTTGGCACTCGGCGCGGGCGATAGCGCCGCGAGCGCGGCTTCGAATTCGGGTGTGCGGTAGTCGAGGATATCGGACATCGTTTTGAGCGTTTCGTAGAGGAGAGGAAATAGTTACTCGAAGTGTTGATGGTGCATGGTAATGGGATTACCGATCGGCTTGGACAAAGTGCAGACTATTTGCATCTTTTCCCTTCAGAGCAAATGCGACGGGGCCGTAATCAGCAAGAAGAGCGTCGAGATGACGCCGCTATGTCCCCCTGAACGGACCCTGAGAGAGAACCCAAAACATGAACCTCAAGAACATCACGATCAAAAATAAGTTGGTCGCTGGATTCGGTATTCTGGCTGTACTGGTCGTGCTTGTGGCAGGTATGTCCCTGCGCGCGCTGTCCGTCGCGACGGACGGCTTCGCGCACTATGTGAACGGTATCAACGCGCGAGCCGACGTGGCCAGTCAGATTCGCGCGGCTGTCGACCGCCGCGCGATCGCCGCGCGCAATCTCGTGCTCGTCACGAAGCAGGCCGACCTCGATCTCGAGAAAGCCGATGTCCTGCGCGCGCACGAAGACGTGCAGGCGCGCCTGAAGCAACTCAACGACATGATCGCCGCCGCGACCGATACCAGCGAAAAGGCGAAGAGCCTCGTCGCCGAGATGGGACGCGTGGAGAGCTTATACGGGCCGGTCGCGACGAATATCGTCGGACTCGCGCTCGCGGGCAAGCGCGACGAGGCGATCCAGAAGATGGACGACGAATGCCGCCCGCTGCTCGCGCAACTGGTGAAGGCCACCGACGATTACGCGACCTACACCGCCTCGCGCCGCGAGGACATCGTGCGCGCCGACGCAGCCAGCTACGAGATGCAGCGCAACGTGCTGATCGCGCTCTGCGCGGCGGCGGCGCTCTTCGCGGTCGCTGCGGGCATCGCGATCACGCGCTCGATCACGACGCCGATCGGCGAGGCTGTCGGCATCGCGCAGACGGTGGCGCGCGGCGATCTGACGAGCCATATCGTCGCCGAAACGAAGGACGAAACCGGCGACCTGCTGCGTGCGCTCGCGACGATGAACGCGCGTCTCACCGAAACCGTGGGCCGCGTGCGCGAAAGCAGCGGCGCGGTCGGCGGCGCGGCGAAGGAACTCGCGACCGGCAACACCGATCTGAGCCAGCGCACCGAGGAACAGGCCGCGTCCTTGCAGGAGACGGCGGCGAGCATGGAAGAGCTCACGTCCACCGTGCGTCAGAACGCCGAGAACGCGCAGCAGGCGAGCACGCTTGCGTCGAACGCATCGGATATCGCGAAGAAGGGCAGCGATGTCGTCGGCCGCGTGGTCGAGACGATGAACGGCATCAGCGACAGCTCGGGCAAGATCGCGGAGATCACGGGGATCATCGAAGGCATCGCGTTCCAGACCAATATTCTCGCGCTCAACGCGGCCGTGGAAGCGGCGCGGGCGGGCGAGCAGGGCCGCGGCTTCGCGGTCGTCGCGAGCGAAGTGCGCAGCCTGGCGCAGCGCTCGTCGACGGCGGCCAAGGAGATCAAGGAACTGATCACGGATTCCACTGCCAAGGTGCGCGACGGTTCCATGCTGGCAGGCGAAGCAGGCACGACGATGGCCGAAGTGACGCAGGCCGTCGCACGCGTGACGGACATCATGCAGGAGATTGCGGCGGCGTCGTCGGAGCAGGGACGCGGCATCGAGCAGGTGAATCAGGCCATCACGCAGATGGACGAAGTCACGCAGCAGAATGCGGCCCTCGTGGAGGAAGCGGCGGCGGCGGCGTCGTCGCTGGAAGAGCAGGGACGCAGGCTCAACGAGGCGGTGGCGTTCTTCACCGTGGACGCGCAAACGCCGACGTTCACGCGGGCCGCGCCGAGCGTCGCGCGTGCGCCGGTTGCGAAGAAGCCCGCGCCTCGCGTCGCTCAGGTTGCAGCCGCGAAGCCCGTGAGCGCCGACGGCTGGAGCACCTTCTGACGCCGGTTCAGGCGTTCACATCGACGATCACGCGCCCCTTCACTTCGCCGCGCAGCAAGCGTGCGGCGACATCGGGCGCGTCGGCGAGAGGAATGGCGGTCGCGACGCTTTCGATGGTCGCGACCGGCACTTCATCGGCGATCGCCTTCCATGCCGCGATGCGGCGCTCGCGCGGCACGTAGACGCTGTCCACGCCGAGCAACGCGACGCCGCGCAAAATGAAAGGCGCGACCGACGCGGGCAGATCCATGCCTTGCGCGAGCCCGCACGCTGCGACCGCGCCGCCATAGCGCAAGCTCGCGCAGACATTCGCGAGCGTATGACTGCCGACGCAATCGACGGCCGCCGCCCAGCGTTCCTTCTGCAGCGGCTTGCCGGGCTCCGAAAGCGTCGCGCGTTCGACGATATCCGCCGCGCCCAGCGCGCGCAGCCGCTCGGCTTCCTCGGGACGGCCCGTCGATGCGATCACGCGAAAGCCGCGCTTCGCCAGAATCGCGACGGCAAAGCTGCCGACGCCGCCGTTCGCGCCGGTCACGAGCACGTCGCCGTCCTTCGGGCCGACGCCGTACTTTTCCAGCGCCTGCGCGCACAACATCGCGGTATAGCCGGCGGTGCCGATGGCCATCGCCTGGCGCGTCGTGATGTTCGCGGGCAGCGCGATCAGATGATCGCCCGGCACGCGCGCTTTCTGCGCGAGCCCGCCCCAGTGCGTTTCGCCCGCGCCCCAGCCGTTCATCACGACCTTGTCGCCGGGTTGGTAGTCCGGATGCGAACTCGTTTCGACGACACCCGCGAAATCGATGCCCGGCACCATCGGCCAGGTGCGCACGACCGGCACTCGGCCGGTGATCGCGAGGCCGTCCTTGTAGTTGAGCGTGGAGAACTCGACGCGCACGAGCACGTCGCCGCCATCGACGGACGAAGCCAGGCGCGATTCGTCGATCGACTGAATGGACGCGACCGTGCGGTCGTCCTGTTTGTCGAGCATGAGGGCTTTGAACATCGGCGGTTTCCGGTTGAGGTCAGGCAAAAGAGGCGGCGCGCGGCCGCCTCCGGTCAAGCTTAATGATGCTCGAATTCCGCGCGCGGCTTCGGCGTCGGCTTCACCTTGTTGTACTGGAACTCGGGCAGCGCCTTGATCGCGTCCTTGGTCGCGCCCGCGAGCACGAACTGGCCGTTTTTCACGTCGAGCTGCTCGATGGGAATCGCGACATCGTGGCGCGCCACGCCGAGGAACTTGTTCGCCGCGATGATCGCGAACGAAACGGACTTGTCCGGCGCGACGATGATGTCATTGATCACGCCGACGCGTTGTCCCTGATCGTTCACGACGGGCTTGTTGAGGATGGATTTTTTGACGCTCCAGCCATCGATGATGGCCGTCGATACCTCGACCGATACGCCGAGCGGTTGAGCGCCCGCGACCTGGGCAAACGATGCCGTGGAAGTCAGGCCAAGTGCCGACGATGCAACGAGCAGTGCCACGAGTTTCGATTTCATTGGTTCGATTCCTCAAAGGATTGGGCAAACCGGTTCAATGGAAATGCGCGATTCAAGCTTCCAGCGCGGTAGAAGTTTGAACGTTAATCGTGGTTTCTGCAGGAACGGTGCCGGGTTGCGCCGCGCGCACTGCATTAGTGCGAACGTGCGGCGCGTGGCGTTTGCGGATTCAGTGCGTGAGACGCGTGAGCGCGTCGGCTTTATGCACCGCGCGCTTGCCGCTCTTGTCGCTTTCGACTTCGAAATGCGGATCGTCGCGCGACGCGTTGACGGTATGACCGTCGAGCGTCGTGCGTTCGGTGACGATGCGCACGATATGCCCGGTCGTCTCGCCTTGCGGCGTGTTCCAGCGGACGTGATCGTGCAGCTTGAAGGATCGGCTCATGGCTCACGCCTCCTGAAGGATGTGGACGTTTCAGCAGACGCAACCGCCATGCCCGTCATTGAAGACGCGACAGCGTGGCTTCGTCGGCGCGACCTTCGAAATAGCGGCGCAGTGCTTCGTTGAAGACTTCGGCGTCGTCGGCCGTGTGCGCGAACAGGGTCATCGACGAATGAAATTTCATGTCGTCCGGATAACCGAAGATGTCGCTGACGCTGCGCCCCTGCACGCCGTTGACGATGCGCGTCAGTTCGACGAGCCGCGCGCCCAGCACGGGATGCGCGAGATACGCGCGGGCTTCGTCGCGCGATGAAATCGCGTAGTGCTGCGCCATCGCGCTGTGCCCGAGGCCGGCGATCTGCGGGAACACGAACCACATCCAGTGCGTTCGCTTGCGGCCGGCGGAAAGCTCGGCGCGCACGTCGTCGATGACGCTTTCCTGCGCGTCGACGAAACGCTGAAGATCGTAGGGATCGCTCATGGTTTTCTCCTTACGCGACTGCATCGGCGATGCGCTGTCTCATCGCCGCGTCGGGATAGATGCCGATGCCCGCGCGCGCGTTGTCGATCATGTATTCGCGCCGTCCCGTGCCCGGAATCACGCAGGTCACGGCGGCGTTGCCCAGCACGAATTTGAGCAGAAGCTGTGCCCACGACGCGCAGCCGAGTTCCTGCGCGAAGGCGGGCAAGGGCCGGTTGCGCAGGCTCGCGAGCAGCGAGCCGCCGCCGAACGGCTGATTCACGATCACCGCGACGCCGCGCTCGGCGGCGAGCGGCAGGAGGCGCGCTTCGGCGTCGCGGTCGTTGGCGGCGTAGTTGATCTGCACGAAATCGATGCGCTCCGAGCGCAGCACCGCTTCGACCTGCGGGAACGCGCCGGACGTGTAGTGCGTGACGCCGATATAGCGGATCTTGCCGGCGGCTTTCCAGTCGCGCAGCGTGGCGAGATGCGTGCGCCAGTCGAGCAGGTTGTGAATCTGCATGAGGTCGATGCGATCGGTCTGCCACAGGCGCATCGACTGCTCCATCTGCGCGATGCCGGCCTCGCGTCCGTCGGTCCAGACCTTGGTGGCGATGAACGCCTTGTCTCGCGTGTGCGATTGCGCGAGCAGCGCGCCCGCGACGGCTTCGGAGGAACCGTACATCGGCGATGAATCGATCACCGAGCCGCCCGCCGCGAAAAGCACGCGCAGGACTTCGGCAAGCTCGCGGCGGCGGGCTGCGTCATCGCCGACGTCGAAGGTGCGCCAGGTGCCGCAGCCGACGATGGGCAGAGGCTCGCCGGTCGAAGGGATGGGACGCTTGTGCATGAGCGGGGCGGGCGGTTCGGCGGCCTGGGCCGATTGAGCCGATCGGGCGGCGAGCGCGGCGGCGGTCACGCGGAGAAAGTCGCGGCGAGTGGTCATGAGCGGTGCGCGCAGATCGCGCGATTCGGCGGGCGGAAGGGCATGTCGCGAGTTCCTCCTCGAAGGCGTTCCATTCGATTCTTTCGCTTCCGGAAAAGCACGATGACGCAATTTCGTTTCCATCCCCGAGCCGCTGCGGCTACCTTGAAGTTACGCATTTTTGCGGTTCGGACGCCTGGAAGAATTAGCATAGCCGGCCGTTTCCGGCGATCTCAGCGCATAACATCATGACCCATTCGAACGACCTGCAACACATGGAGCCGCTGGAACTGATCCGCACGCTCCGAAAGGCCGGCCGCGCCAGCGAGGCGCAAGCCCTCGCGACGAAGTTGTCGGCCTCCGGCGATCCCGGCTGCCATATCGGCCAGCTCGGTATCGACCTGAGTTTCGCCGGCCTGCACGCCGAAGCCGAAAAGCATCTGGAACGCGCTTTGGCCGACAAGGCGCTGTCTCATTTCAATCGCTATCTCATCAGCGAAGAGCTTTCGATCGTGCAATTCATCCTCGGCAGGTTTCACGAAGCGAACGAGCGACACCGCATGATTCGCGGCCCCGCTTACGCCGACGCCTTCTATCGCCTCGTTCTGGGGGAGCATCCCCTGTGGCAGGCCACACCGCTGGAGAAACTCCTCGGCATGGAGGAACCCGTCGCGGGCATGCGAATTTACGTCCACTACGAAGGCGGGTTCGGGGACTTCGTGCAATTTTCGCGCTACGTCGATCTGCTGCTTCGCGACGGTGCGCGGGAAGTCGTCGTGGAGCATTTCCCGGGATGGGATGAGGTTTTCCGGCACAGCGACGCGGTGCCGTTGACGTTGGCGACGGAGGAACAGCGCGCGATCGGACTCGAACGCTGCGATCGCTTTACCTTCGGCTTTAGTCTCTACGCGCGCTATCAGCGCTCGCCGTACTTTCCGGCTGAGAATCCGGCGGCGCGTATCGCCATCGATCCGGCCAAGAAGTTATCCGACGAGGCGAACGCGCTGCTGAGCGACGGCACGAAGCGCCCGAAAATCGGCCTGATATGGAAAAGCGCGAGCGGCGTGCGTCAGGAGCCGTATCGATCGATTCCGCTCAGCCGTCTCGAATCCATGATGTCGAACCGCGCCTGCCGTTTCTACTCGCTGCAGGTAGGCGAGATCAGCGAAGCAGAGCGCGCCGTCATGCACCGCCACGGCGTGACCGACATGGCGCCCTGTCTCTCGACCTTCGGCGACACCGCCCGCGTGCTCGAAAAGCTCGATCTGCTCGTCACCATCGATACGGGATCGGGGCATCTGGCCGGTGCGCTGAATCGACCGGTGTGGGTGCTGCTGTCCCAGGCATGCGATGCGCGCTGGCTCGACTGTCAGCGCTTCACGCCGTGGTATCCGTCGATGCGTCTCTATCGACAGACCGAACTCGGCAACTGGACTCAGCCGCTCGCCGACCTGCAGGCCGACCTCAGTGCTTTCTCAACGCAGGCGTTCGCCGAAAGCCTCTGAATCGCTCGCGCCGATGTTCCTCGTCGAAGTGCGCGCGCGCGGGCTTGACGAGATCGCTGCGCGACACGATGCCGACGAGCTTTAACGACTGCTTGTCCGCGACCACCGGCAGGCGTTCCAGTTCGTGCACCGCGAGGCGCGTCGCGGCGAGGCGGCACGGTTCGCCCGGCAGCGCGAAGACCGGCGCCGCGGACTGAAGCCGCTGCAATGCCTCGCCGATGCTCACACCCGCCTGCGCTTCGTTCAACGTCCCGAGCGCCGCTCGATCCAGCATCCCGACGAGCACGCCGTCACGCACGACCGGATACGCGCGATGCACCTGATGCGGCCCGAAGTGCCGCGCGAGCACGTCGCTCAACGGCGTGGCGGCGTCGATCGTCAGCACGTCGCGCGTCATGACTTCATCGACGTGATGACGCTCCAGCGGATCCACGCCGTATTCGCGATAGATGTGATAGCCGCGCCGCGCGATCTTCTCGGTCATGATCGAGCGCTTCATCACGACGGTCGCGAAGCCGTGCGCGACGAGCGTCGCGGCGAGCAGCGGCAGGAGCGCGTTCGCATCGTGCGTGAGGCCGAACGCGAAGACGATCGCGGTGAGCGGCGCGCCCAGCGTCGCGCCGAGCGTCGCGGCCATGCACACGAGCGGCCAGAGCGCGGCGTCGTGACCCGGCAGGATTGCGCCGAGCGCGGTGCCCAGGCCCGCGCCGAGCATCAGGAGCGGCGCGAGCACGCCGCCCGACGTGCCCGAGGCGAGCGCGACGACCCAGATGATCGCCTTCACGGCGAGAATCGACAGCGCCACCTTGATCGCGATGTGCTGGTGCAGCAGGTCGCCGATCACGTCATAGCCGACGCCGAGCGCGCGTGGCTCGATATATCCGCCGATGCCGACGAACACCGCGCCGATCGCGGGCCACCACATCCAGTGGATCGGCAGCTTGCCGAACACGTCCTCCAGCTTGTAGAGCGCCGCCGATAGCCCCGAGGCCAGCGCGCCCGACAGCAAGCCGGCGACGAGGCACGACAGCAGCGAAATCATCTGCGGCGGCTGCGTTTCGAGCGGAAAGAGCGCGCCCGTGCCGAACACCGACGCGCGCGCGAAGCCCGCGACGGCGCACGCGAGCGCGACCGGCAGGAAGCTGCGCGGCCGCCATTCGAAGAGCAGCAGTTCGACCGCGAGCAGCACCGCCGCGACCGGCGTGCCGAACACGGCGGTCATGCCCGCCGCCGCGCCCGCGACGAGCAGCGTCTTGCGCTCGGCCGCCGTCACGTCGATGCATTGCGCGATCAGCGAGCCGAGCGCGCCGCCCGTCATGATGATCGGGCCTTCCGCGCCGAACGGCCCGCCGCTGCCGATCACGATGCCCGACGACAACGGCTTCAGAATCGCCACTTTCGGCGACATGCGGCTCTTGCCGAAGAGAATCGCCTCGATGGCTTCCGGAATGCCGTGACCGCGAATTTTCTCCGAGCCGAAGCGCGCCATCATCCCGACGATCAATCCGCCGATCACCGGAATCGCGATCACCCAGGGTCCGAGCGTGTTGAGCGCGGGCGAGCGATCCTCGATCGAGAACGTGCCGAAGAAGAACAGGTTCGTGAACAGATGGATGAGCCCGAGAAGCACGACGGCCGCGAGCGTGGCGACACCGCCGATGATCGCAGCGAGCCCGCAGATCCTGAGCAGCCGGTCGTTGACCGAAAAGTCGCGTTTGTGATGGTCCATGGTCAGTGCTCCAGGTGATTCAGAGATCGATGCTCGGCACGCGGAACGCGCCTTCGAGCGACTTCAGCTCCGCGCGATGCAGCGCGGCGAGCCGTTCGAGCACGTCTTCGCCGCGCGCTTCGAGATGCACCCGCACCTGACGGCGATCCTCGTCGCTCGGCGCGCGGCGCACGAGCCCGGCCGCCTCGCAGCGCGTGACGAGCGCCACGACGCCGTGATGATGCGATTGCAGCCGCTCCGCGAGTTCGCCGACCGTCGCCCAGTCGCGGCCCGGATAGCCCTTGATGTGCAGCAGCAGCAGATACTGCAGCGGCGTGATGCCTTCGCTCTGTGCGGCTTGTTCGGAGAAGCGCTCGAAGCGGCGCATCTGATAGCGGAATTCGGATAGCTGTTCGAAGTCCGGCTTGTCGAGCGTGCGAGGGGTTTTCATCGGATTCCAGTCAGCGCGGGGCGGTTCAGGCGCTCTTGCGCTCGCCCGCGAAAGATTGCCGATAGAGCCCGGAGATCAGGTCGGTTTCGGTGACCATTCCGGCAAGCTCATCGTGCGCGCCGACCACCGGAATGTGGTGGTGCCCGAAGTGCGCGAACATCGGCACCAGTTCGGCGATCGCGGTGCCGGTCTTCACGGTGCGCACGTCCGTCGTCATCAGCGCGGCGACGAGCGGCGGCGTCGTCGACGGGCCGCGCATGAGCCGCTCGATCGCGCGCTTCATACCCTCGACGATGCCGCCGCGGCGCACCGGCGCCAGGTCCGCGCGCGTGACGATGCCGCACACGCGGCGTGTTGCGTCGATCACCGGCAGCGCCTTCACCTGATGCCTGTCGATGAGCGCGAGCGCCGCCTGCGCGCTCGTATCGGGCGTCACCGACACGATCGCGCGCGACATGATGTCCGCGCACGTGAACTCCGTGAAACGGCGCGCGTAGGCCTGCAACTGCGTCTCGCGCAGGAGCGCTTCGAGATCGTCCGGATCGACGTCGAGCATTTCGCTGCGCCGCGACAGCACGGCTTCGAGATCGGCGCGCGTGAACGCGGCGGCGTCGGGCGGCGCGTTCGCGGGTTTCGGCGCGGCGTGGCCGTGCGGATAGCGATGGCCCGTCAGCGCATGAAACACGATCGCCGACGACAGCAGCGCCGCCGACTGGATCGCCACCGGCGCGAACACGAAGCCGAAGCCGAGCGCATGAATCGACGGTCCGCCGAGCACCGCGGTCAGCGCGACCGCGCCCGAAGGCGGATGCACGCAGCGCAGCGCGAACATCGCGCAGATGGCGAGACAGACGGCGAGCGCGGCGGCGTCGATGGGATCGTGGATGAGCATCGCGCAGACGACGCCGACCGTCGCCGACACCAGGTTCCCGCCGATGATCGACCACGGCTGCGCGAGCGGACTCGCGGGAACGGCGAAGAGCAGCACGGCGGAGGCGCCCATCGGCGCGATGAGAAACGGAATGGCCGCTGCGTCGCCGACCAGGAGATGCGCGAGGCCGCCCGTCAGCGCGATGCCGATCAGCGCGCCCAGACCGCCGCGCAGCCGCTCGGTCCAGCGCAGCGTGACAGGAGCGGGGAGAAAGCCTTGCAGCCAGCGAAGCAATACGTTACGCGACACTTTTTCAGCGTTCCGGAAGAGTCAGTGGAGGGTCACACTGGCCGGCCGGGTCGGTGGCGCGAAAGCAAGCGTGCGACAGTCTCAAATTATATCGCAATATGATACAAATTGTCGCGCGTTTCGTTTTGTCGCGGCTGAACGGTCATGCGCGACGGGCGGCGTCCTCCTGTACGATGAACTTTCCCTCCTGCGGCGCGGGCACTTCCACATGTTTCGTCGCTTCATTTCCGATCTGACGTGCGTCATCGTCGGCGTGTGCGCGTGGTCGTGCGCCGTTGCCGCGACGGACGACGATCCTTCGACCGTCGTCAGCGACGTCCACGAGTTCGTCGTCGCCGCCGATGGCTCGCTGACCGAAGACGACGACGCCGTGCTGCGCGCGAACACCTCGGCGGGCGTCGACGAGATCGCGCAGCGCTACGTCTGGTACGACAAGAGCGTGTCGAAGGTGGATATCGTCGAGGCGTATTCGGTCGATGCGAACGGCGCGCGCCACGACGTCACGCCGGATCAGATCCGCGACATTCAGGAGCCGCGCTCGGCAGGCGCGCCGACGTTTCAGGACGCGAAACTGCGCGCGGTGATCTTTCCGGCGGTGGGCATCGGCTCGACGGTGCATCTGCGTTCGCGCAAGAGTCAGGCGGCGGCGGTGATTCCGGGGCAGTTCAACTATTACGTCGATCCGGGGCCGAGGCCCGTGCTGCAACAGCGGCTCGTCTTCGATCTGCCGGCGGACAAGCCGCTTTATGCCGACGCGCGCGGTTACATCGCCGAGCCGCCCGTCACCGAAAACGGGCGCACGCGCTATGCGTTCGTCTACCGGCGCGATCGTATCGCGCGCATCGAAAGCGGCTCGGTCGGCTATGCGCAGTACGGCGATCGCCTGATGGTCACGACCTTTCCCGATTACGCGAGCTTCGCGAAGAGCTATCGCGAAGCGGCCGCCGATCCGGGCGCGAGCGATCCCGCCATCCGCGCGCTCGCGCAATCGCTCACGAGCCACGACGCCGACGACCGCGCCAAAGCCAAAACGCTCTACGACTGGGTGCGCCACTCGATCCGCTACGTCGCGATGTTCATCGGCCAGAGTCCCGCCGTGCCGCATCCCGTGACCGACGTGCTCGCGAACCGCTACGGCGATTGCAAGGACCACGTCGCGCTCTACGGCGCGCTGCTCGATGCCGTCGGCATTCGCAACGAGCCCGTGCTGATCGGCCTGGGCTCGGTCTATACGCTGCCGTCGGTGCCGGGATACGGGTCGGGCGCGATCAATCACATCGTCACGTGGCTGCCCGATCTGAAGCTGTATGCGGACAGCACGGCGTCGAGCGTCGAGTTCGGCTTTCTGCCGCTCGCCGACATGGATCGTCCCGCGCTGCTCGTGAACACCGGCGCGCTCGCCCGCACGCCCTCGACCCAGCCGCTCGCGCGCACGGCGCGTCTGCAGATCGAGGTCGCGCCGCAAGGCGAGGCGAGCTTCGCCTACTGGGTGGAGGATGCGGGATGGAGCGCGGAGATCGAGCGCATGAACCTGCGGCTCGCGAATGCGCAGCGGCGCGACCAGATCGCGGCGGACCGGCTGCGCTTCACGAACCTGCGCGGCGCGGGCGCGCTGACGACGAGCGATGTCGATGCAAGCGGCGGCCCGTTCGCGACGACCCTGCGCGGCACGCTCGACGATGTCGTCTGGCCGACCGGCACGACGGCGCTGCCCGCGCTTTCGAGCCTCTCGGGCGGCATCGCGACGGCGACGCGCAACTGGCTCGCCGAGCGCACGCGCACGCAGCCGTATCTGTGCATCGGCGGGACGTTCGACGAAGTCTCGCAGATCACGCTGCCGAAGACGATGCGCGTGACCGAGGTGCCCGCCGATCAGGATCTGACGAGCGACTTCTTTCGCTACCGCTCGCGCTATCTCTTCGATCCGTCGACCAATGTCGTGCAGATTTCGCGCACGCTGGAAGCGCGCTTCGGCAAGCAGGTCTGCACGCCCGACGATTTCAGGGCGGCGTTGCCCGCGCTCAAGACGATCGAGCGGGATGCGCAGGCGCAGATCATCGTGAAGGCCGCTGGCCGATGAAGCTCACTCCATATCCCGCGCGACGCGAAAGCCGTTCTGCGACTGGCGCACGCTCGAACTGTATTTGAAGCGCGTCGCCGACTGCATGTAGGACGCGCCTTCGCGCCACGAGCCGCCGCGAATCACGCGCACGGAGCACGAGGGATCGTCCCACGCGCGGCCATCGACGGGCGCGCTCTTGTACGAGCTATGCCAGCAGTCGGCGACCCATTCCCAGACGCTGCCGTTCATGTCGTACAGGCCATAGGGATTCGCCGCGAACGATCCGACGGGCGTCGGCGCGTCGGGTTTGTACGGGTCGCCGCAATCCTTGCAGTCGGCCGTGCCTTTCTTCATCTGATCGCCCCACCAGTAGGTGGACTGCGTGCCGCCGCGCGCCGCGTATTCCCACTCCGCTTCCGTCGGCAGACGATACGCCTTGCCGCCCATCTTGCTCAGCCATTTGACGTAGACCTGCGCGTCGTCCCAGCTCACGTTGCGCATCGGCGCATTGCCGGGCGGCGTGCCCGACTCGCCTTCCGCCGCGACGCGGGTGCACGCGCCCGCATCGACGCAGGCGTTCCATTGCTCGACCGTGACTTCGTACTTGCCGATGGCGAACGCGCGCCCGATCGATACCCGGTGCGGCGGCTTCTCGGCGGGATCGTCGTTGTTGCTGCCCATCGTGAAGCTGCCGGACGAGAGCGGAATCAGGACAGGGCACGTCGGGCAATCCTTGATCTCGCCGCCGCTTGCCGTCTTCGCCGCGGGCTTGGTGGTGATGGCGGCGGGCGGCGCGGTCACCGCGGCGGC
>JFHF01000021.1 GCA_000648925.1 Caballeronia jiangsuensis | reverse complement strand
CGCCGCACATTCAAACCACGCGGCGACGATACACGCCCCGCGTTCGGCGATCGCGGCCCGCGCCGATCGACCGAAGATCGCCCGTTCAAATCGCGCGACGACCGCGCGCCGGCAACGCGTCCCGCACGCCGCGACGACGATCGGCCGTTCGCCAAACGCGACGATCGCAGCGAAGCGCACAAGCCCGCCGCACCCGTCGCGGAATCCGCGCCGAAGCAGCGCGATCACAACGACGGCCTCGTGCGCCTCTCCAAAGTGATGTCGGAACTCGGCCTCTGCTCGCGCCGCGAAGCCGACGAATGGATCGAGAAAGGCTGGGTGCTCGTCGACGGCGAAGTCATCGACACGCTCGGCACGCGCATCCGTCCGACGCAGAACGTCGAAATCCTGCCCGCGGCGCGTTCGGCGCAGTCGCAACTGGTCACGATCCTGCTGCACAAGCCGGTCGGCTATGTATCGGGTCAGGCGGAAGACGGCTACGAGCCCGCTGTCACGCTCGTCAACCCGGCCAATCACTGGAGCGAGGATCGCTCGGGCATCCGTTTCGCGCCGGGACATCTGCGCACGCTCGCGCCTGCGGGCCGTCTCGATATCGATTCCACCGGGCTTCTCGTGCTGACTCAGGACGGCCGCATCGCGAAGCAATTGATCGGCGGTCACTCGGAAGTCGACAAGGAATACCTCGTGCGCGTGCGCCTCGGTGAGCACACGGTCGATGTCGACCAGCATCTGCCCGCCGAGCAGCTCGCGCTCCTGCGTCACGGCCTCGAACTCGACGGCGTGCCGCTCAAGACCGCGCAGGTGAGCTGGCAGAACGGCGAACAGCTCCGCTTCGTACTGCGCGAAGGCAAGAAGCGGCAGATTCGCAGGATGTGCGAACTGGTCGGACTGGACGTCGTCGGCCTGAAGCGCATTCGCATGGGCCGCGTGACGCTCGGCGACCTGCCGGCCGGTCAGTGGCGCTATCTCGGCCCGAACGAGATGTTCTAGGCCCGCCGGACAGTCCGCACGCACCTTCGTTCGAACGTGCGTGCGCGCGTCTGTTGCGTCGCAAAAAAACGACGTTCCCGCGAAAAAATAGGCACGATGCAGTCCCGATCGTGCCTTTTCGTTTTCAGCCGTTTTTTGACTAAAGAAAATGAATCATCGATCCGTTACACCTGTCAGGTGGATGCGCGCCACGCGGCCCCCGCTCAGATGGACGGAAGCAGGATCAGCAGCATTGAACGGCAATGATGGAGAATCGCCATGTCAGTTGAGATCATCGTTCGTGAGACAGGAACCGGTCTGGAGATCGTGAGCGGCCGACGACGGCTCGAAGCCCTGCTCGCCCTGCGCGACGAAGTCGTCGTGATGAGCCCCGGCATCGGGGAAATGGTCATCGCCCGCCTGCCCGATGGACGCCTCCAGGCATCCGCGAATCCGGAGCACGTCGCCGTATTCCGTCAGCCGGAAATCAGCGGCAGCTCGAAAACACTGGCGTAAAAAAAGCCGCCCCTGGCGAAGCGGCCTTTTGCACGATTCCGTTACGGTCCGAAGCGCGCGGCGTCAGTCGTCACGCGCCGGGTCGAGCCCCGGAAAGAGCACTTCCGTGAAGCCGAACTTCGAGAAGTCGGTGATGCGCATGGGGTAGAGCTTGCCGATCAGATGGTCACACTCGTGCTGCACGACGCGCGCGTGAAAGCCCTCGGCCAGCCGCTCGATGGCGTTGCCGTACTGATCGAAGCCCTGGTAGCGGATCATCGAAAAGCGCTGCACCGCGCCGCGCAAGCCCGGCACGGACAGGCACCCTTCCCAGCCTTCCTCCATGTCGTGCCCGTTCGGCGTGATGATCGGATTGATGAGCACTGTCTCCGGCACCGACGGCGCGTCCGGATAACGCTCGTTCTGCCCGAAGCCGAAGATCACCACCTGCAGATCGACGCCGATCTGCGGCGCGGCGAGTCCCGCGCCGTTGGCGTCGCGCATCGTGTCGAACATGTCCTGCACGAGCGCGTGCAGTTCGGGGGTGTCGAAATGCTCGACCGGTTGCGCGATACGCAAAAGCCGCGGATCGCCCATCTTCAGGATTTCGCGAATCATGGAGTGACTCCTTCCAAAAGCCTACGCATGCCGTCTTCGTCGAGAACGGGGACACCGAGTTCCTCTGCTTTCGCGAGCTTGCTGCCCGCTTCCGCACCCGCCACGACGTAGTCGGTCTTCTTCGATACCGAGCCGGCCACCTTCGCCCCGGCCGCCTCCAGCATCTCCTTCGCTTCCTCGCGCGCGAGCGTGGGCAGCGTGCCCGTCAGCACGACGGTCTTGCCGGCCAGCACGCCCTGCGGCGCCTTCGGCGCAGGCGGTCCTTCCGGCCACGACACCTTCACGCGCAACTGCTCGATCACATGCTGGTTGTGTTCTTCGCTGAAGAAGTTGTGAATCGCTTCCGCAACGATCGGGCCGACATCGTTGACTTCGAGCAACTCTTCGACGGATGCCGCCATGATCGGATCCAGCGAGCCGAAGTGCTTGGCCAGATCCTTGGCCGTCGATTCGCCCACATGCCGGATGCCGAGCGCATAGATGAAGCGCGGGAGCGTGGTCTTGCTCGCTTTCTCAAGCGAATCGATCAGGTTCTGCGCGGATTTGTCCGCGAAGCGATCGAGCGCGGCGAGCGTCGAGAAGCCGAGACTGAAGAGATCCGCCGGCGTGCGCACGAGGTTCTGCTCGACCAGTTGATCGATGATCTTCTCGCCCAGCCCGTCGATGTCGAGCGCGCGGCGCTGTGCGAAGTGCCAGAGCGCCTGCTTGCGTTGCGCCGGACAGAAGAGCCCGCCCGTGCAGCGCGCAATCGCCTCGTCCGGCAGGCGCTCGATCTTCGAGCCGCAGACGGGGCATTCCGTCGGCATCACGAATTCGCGCGCATCGTCGGGACGGCGATCGAGAATCGCGCCGACCACTTCGGGAATCACGTCGCCCGCGCGCCGCACCGTGACCGTATCGCCGATGCGGATGTCCTTGCGCCGGACTTCATCCTCGTTGTGCAGCGTCGCGTTGGTGACCGTCGCGCCGCCGACGAACACCGGCGCGAGACGGGCGACCGGCGTGATCGCGCCGGTGCGGCCGACCTGCACGTCGATGGCGAGCAATTCCGTCAGCGCTTCCTGCGCCGGAAACTTGTGCGCGAGCGCGAAGCGCGGCGCACGCGACACGAAGCCGAGCTTGTCCTGCTCGTCGCGGCGATCGACCTTGTAGACGACGCCGTCGATGTCATACGGCAGCTTGTCGCGCTTCTCGCCGATCCTGCCGAAGAAGCCGAGCAAGCCCTGGGCGCCCTCGACCACCGCGCGCTCCGAATTCACCGGCAAGCCCAGTTCCTTGTACCAGTCGAGCAGCGCCGCGTGCGTGGCCGGCATCTCGGCGCCTTCCAGCACGCCGATGCCGTAAGCGAAGAACGACAGCGAGCGCTGCGCGGTCATCTTCGAGTCGAGCTGGCGCAAGCCGCCCGCCGCCGCGTTGCGTGGATTCGCGAATTCGCGCTGTCCCGCGTCGCGCTGACGCGCATTCAGGCGCTCGAAGTCGCGCTTGAACATCAGCACCTCGCCGCGCACGTCGAGCCGCTTCGGCACGTTCTTGCCTTTCAGCGTCAGCGGAATGGAGCGGATGGTGCGCACGTTCGCGGTGACGTCCTCGCCGGTCGCGCCGTCGCCGCGCGTCGCGGCCTGCACGAAATGGCCGTCTTCGAAACGCAGGGAAATGGCGAGTCCGTCGAACTTCAGCTCGCATGCATATTCGACGGGCGTGTGGCCCAGTGCGTCGGACACGCGCTTGTCGAACGCGACGATGTCCTCGTCCGCGAAACCGTTATTGAGCGAGAGCATTGGCACGTCGTGGACGACCGGCGTGAAGCCCTCGGCCACTTCGCCGCCCACGCGCTGCGTCGGCGAATCCGGCGTGACGAGATCCGGGTGATCGGCCTCGATGCCCTGAAGCTCCTTGAAGAGCGTGTCGTATTCGGCGTCGGGCAGATCCGGCTGATCCAGCACGTAGTACGCGTAGTTCGCGCGCTCCAGCTCCGAGCGCAGCCACGCCGCGCGCTCGGCCGGACGATCGGCGCTTGGCACAGCGGCTCCCGACGTGGCGGCAGCGGCGGACTCGGCTTTTGTTTTTCGGGACATGCGGCTTCGGGAAAGTGGATAAGTCAGTCAACCGACCGTTCGATTGTCTCAGAAGATCGGTAAATCGTGGCATCGGCCGAATGGCCTAAGTGCGGGCGTCGGTGCGGCGGCGCGCACGCAAAGAAAAGCGCCCCGGCCGGGGCGCGATTCTCTTGCGGCAAGCGCGCGTTTCGAGCCGCGCGCATCGAACGCTTACTGGCTGAAAAGACGTCGCGTTGCTGGCGAGCCGGCCGGCATGCCCGCCTGCTCCAGCTTCGCATAGAGCGTCATCAACTGCTTTTCGATGGCGAGCAGCGCGGATTCGGGCAGCGGCCGCCGCTGATCGTCGACGACGCGCGCGCCGATGCGCTCCGAGAGCGACTTCGCGTAATCGCACATCAGGCGGAACGGCAGGATGTCCTCGTCGGCGACGGGCACGTCGAGCACCAGCGTGATCATCTGGCCGCCCTTGTAGGTGAGGTCGTCGCGCAGAAAGTTGGTGTCGCCGAACTGGAGCATGAAGACGGGATTCTGCTTCGCGTCGAGCTTCACGAAACGCGTGCCGTCGCGCGACAGCAGCAGGCCGTCCTGCGACGCCACCGCCTGCACGTAGTTCGCGGACCACGGCGCGCCGTCGGAGAGGATGTTGATCGAGAGTTGCGCGTCGCACTGCGCGGCGAACGCGTCGAGCTCGCGCGCCATGCCGACGGTCTCCATCATGTCGGGGAATTCGGGCGCACCGTCGATGGCGTCGGCGAGGCGCTGCACGCCCGTCACGAACTCGGAGAATTCGAGTTCGTTGAGCGGGCCGCTGCGATTCGCGAGTTGCGCGGCCGCGCGCAGTTCTTCGTAGCGCATGCCGTTGCGCGGCAATTCCCACGCGGCTTCGCCCTCGGCCTTGCCTTCGATCGTGACGGGCTTCGTGCCCGCCCGGCGCAGACGCTGCGCGAGCGGAATCACGCGATCGCCCGGGACCGGCGCGGCGAGGCGAATCGGCACCACGCAGTCGATGCGCCGATCCACGACCGCCGGCGGCGCCGAAGAAATCGTGGTGGCAGCGGGCATCACCGGTTCGGCGCGTTCATTCTCGTTGTCGATTTCGGTTTCCTGCGCGGCGCCATTGGCGGACGTCGCCTCGGCCTGGAGATCGACGGCGGTATCCGCAGGTGCGACCGGCGGCGGATTCGCGCCGCCGAAGCTCGGTTCCATGCGCGTATCGCGCGGCTGATCGTCGGCGCCATCGACCTCGCCCGCGACCGGCTCGCGCCGCGACTGGCGCACGGGTTCGATGAACGGCTGCTCGTCGTCGGCGTCCTGGCGCGCGAGCGCATCGGCCGCATCATCGGGCATCGGACGCGGCATCTTGCGACGCACCTTCGCGCTCTGCCACGCGTTGTACACGACCACGCCGCCCACCACCACGGCTCCGGCTCCAATCAAACCGAGTGTCAACTCGTCCATGCAGGCTCCATCATCCTTTTAGGTTACGAAGCGCCGCGCGATCTGTCGCACGCATCGCGCCGCGTTCCGGCTTTTCGCCGCCGCCTGGCCGATGCGCGCCACTCCGCGCCTTGACGCACGCCGCCGGATCACTGTCCGGCCCTTCATTCAATCGAAACTTTTGCGAACCGCGATGCTTCAGCCGTTCTGCGCGAAACCCGCCGCGGCTTCCATGTCCACCGCGACGATGCGCGACACGCCCTGCTCCTGCATCGTCACGCCGATCAGTTGCTGCGCCATTTCCATCGCAATCTTGTTGTGCGAAATGAACAGGAACTGCGTCTTGGCCGCCATCGCGCGCACGAGGTTCGCGAAGCGCTCCGTGTTCGCGTCGTCGAGCGGCGCGTCCACCTCGTCGAGCAGACAGAACGGCGCCGGGTTCAACTGGAACATCGCGAACACGAGCGCGGTCGCGGTGAGCGCCTTCTCGCCGCCCGAGAGCAGGTGAATCGTCGAATTCTTCTTGCCGGGCGGCTGCGCCATCACCTGCACGCCGGCGTCGAGAATTTCGTCGCCGGTCATGATGAGCTTCGCCTGCCCGCCGCCGAAAAGACGCGGGAACAGTTCGCCGAAGTGACGGTTCACCTCGTCGAACGTGCCTTGCAGCAGCGCGCGCGTTTCCTGGTCGATTCGCTGGATCGCGTCTTCCAGCGTGCCGATGGCGTCGTTGAGATCCGCCGATTGCGCGTCGAGGAAGTGCTTGCGCTCGGTCGCGGCCGTGAGCTCTTCGAGCGCGGCCATGTTGACGGGGCCGAGCGCCGTGATCGCGTTGTTCAGCCGCGTGACTTCGCCTTGCAGATACGACGGCTTCATGTCCGGCGTGAGCTTCTCCGCGAGCTCGGCTTCATCGACGCCCGCCGCCTGCAGTTGCTCGACGAACTGCTCGCCGCTGATACGCGCGGCCTGCTCCTTCAATTGCAATTCGTTGATCTTGTCGCGCAGCGGCTGCAGCGAGCGTTCGGCCATGAGACGCTGCTCGTCGGCCTGACGCAGACGCGCGGTGAGATCGTCCAGTTCGACGCGCGCCGCATGCAGGGATTCCTCGCGCGCCGCGCGCACTTCGAGTGCGTCATGCAGACCGGTTTGCGCAGTCTGCTCGTTGATGGTTTCGAGCTCGGCGCGGGCATCTTCCAGCGTGCCCGCGATGCGCTCGCTCTGATCGTGCGCCGTGTCGATGTTGCGCCTGTATTCGTCGATCTTCGCGGACAGGCCGCGCACGGCGAAACTCGCGTCGCTCGCGGCGCGCTCCAGTTCGCGCAATTCGTGACGCGCGTTCGTGAGTTCTTCGTCGAGCGATTCGAACGCGAGCTGGTTGTCTTCGAAACGCGCCTGCAATTGCGCGATCTCGCCATCGTGACGCTCGAACGCGGCTTCCGATTCGGCGCGCAGCGCACGCTGTTCTTCGACCTGCGCGGCGATCTCTTCCAGTTCCTCACCGATCTGCGTATTGCGCTGCGTGTAGCGTTCGTGCGCCTGCGCGAGCTTCAGCACATCGAGCTGCAATGCGTGGACGCGCTGCGTCGCGCGCTCCGCGGCGGCGCGCGCCTCGGCGAGCGTTTGCGAGCCTTGCGTGTGCGCGGCATCGGCGCGCACGGCGTTGGCCTTCGCTTCGTCGGACAAGAGCGCCTGCGCGCGCACCTGCTTCGTGAGATTCTCGATTTCCTGGGCCCGCGCAAGCATGCCTGCCTGCTCGGAATCCGGCGCGTAGAGCTGCACGCCCACGCGCGTCACGATGTGCCCCGCCTTCACGACGAACGCGGCGCCCTCCGGCAACTGATTGCGCGAAGCCAGCGCCTGCGCGAGATCGTCGACGATGAAAGTCGTGGCGAGCCATTCGTTGAGCACGGCGCGCAGACCCGGATCGTCGATGCGCACGAGCGACAGCAGCGGGCGCAAGCCATCGGGCGTCTGAACCGGCTTGCCCGCGGCGGGCGGCGAATAGAACGCGAGCTTGGCAGGCGGCGCATCGGTGGCGAACGCCTTGACCCAATCCAGATTCGATACTTCCAGCGCGGCGAGACGCTCGCGCAGCACCGATTCGAGCGCCGCTTCCCAGCCGGTCTCGACGTGCAGCTTTTTCCACAGACGCGGCAGCGCGCCGAGCTCGTGCTTGTCGAGCCACGGCTGGATCTTGCCTTCGGTCTGCACGCTCTCCTGAAGCTGCTTCAACGCGGCAAGCCGCGCTTCGAGCTGATGAATCTGCGCGCTTTCCTTCTGCACGCGCTCTTGCGCCTGGCGGCGTTCGGCGTCCAGACGCGGGGCCGTTTCCTGAGCATCGGCGAGGCGCGCTTGTGCTTCGACGAGAACCTCTTCGTTCTCGGCAAGCTGCATGCGCAACTCTTCGAGATGCACTTCGTCGGGTGCGTCCAGGCCTTTCGCTTCGCTCTTGAGCCGCTCCTGACGCTGCTGCAATTGCTGAAGCTGCTGATCCGCATTGCGCTGATGCGCCGCTTCGAGCTTGAGCGCCTGTTCCGCGCGCGCGATGCCCGCGCGTTCTTCGTTCAGTTGCGCCTGCGCGTCGCGCCAGCGGGCTTCGAGCGCGGGCAGCGCGTCGTGCTTCGCGGCGGCGGTATCCGCGGCGATCGCGGCTTTTTCCTCGCCTTCGGCAAGCGCTTCGGTGGCGGTGTCGATTTCGTCGTGCGCTTTCTGCGCCTGCACCTGCCATTGTTCGCGCTGCGCGATGAGCGCGGCGATCTGCGCCTGCACGCGATTGCGCGACTCGACGATGAAGCGGATCTCCGCTTCGAGCCGGCTCACTTCGGCATTCGCTTCGTAGAGCGAGCCTTGCGCGCCTTGCATCGTGTCGCTTGCGCTGTAGTGCGCGACACGCAGCGTTTCCAGTTGCGCTTCGACTTCACGCAGGCGCGCGGTCTGCGCCTCCAGTTCGACCTGCGCCTCGCGGATCGCGCGCTGCTGGCGCTCGGCTTCGTTGCCCGCTTCCTTCTTGCGCAAGAGCCACAGCAGGCGTTGCTTCTCTTCGCCTTCGGCCTGCAGCGCCTTGTACTTGGTCGCGACGACCGCCTGCGCTTCGAGCTTCTCGAGATTGTTCGAAAGCTCGCGGACGATGTCCTCGACGCGCGTCAGATTCTCGCGCGTGTCATGCAGACGGTTCTCGGTTTCGCGACGGCGCTCCTTGTACTTCGACACGCCCGCGGCTTCTTCGAGAAACACGCGCAGCTCTTCCGGCTTCGCCTCGATGATGCGCGAGATCATGCCCTGCCCGATGATCGCGTAGGCGCGCGGGCCTAAGCCCGTGCCGAGGAAGATGTCCTGAATGTCGCGGCGGCGCGCGGGCAGATTGTTGATGTAGTAGCTGGAGGTGCCGTCGCGCGTCAGCACGCGCTTCACGGCGATTTCGCCGTAGCTGCTCCACTGACCGGCGGCGCGGCCGTCGGCGTTATCGAAAATGAGTTCGACGCTCGCCCGGCTGCCGGGCTTGCGCGCCGTCGATCCGTTGAAGATCACGTCCTGCATCGATTCGCCGCGCAACTCGGAGGCGCGCGATTCGCCGAGCACCCAGCGCACGGCATCGATGATGTTGGACTTGCCACAGCCATTCGGTCCGACCACACCGACGAGCTGGCCGGGGACCTGGAAATGCGTGGGATCGACGAAGGACTTGAAGCCAGCGAGTTTTATCGAGGTCAGACGCACGGCGATATCGCTGTTTGGAATTGATGACGGAGGATAGATGGCAGACGAACCGCATTGCGGCGCGTCGATCGCATTCGGTCAAGCAGCGCGACAACACATGCGTGTCCCGGCGAAGCGGACACCATCATACCATCGCGCGAGTCGATTTCTTTTTGCTTTCCGGCGCGTCTTTGGCGATCTCCGGCGCTTCGGACACGGCAGACGAGCGCTGCCCGCCCTGCCGATGCACCCATGCCGACAGCACGCACGCCACGACGATGCACGCGCCGCCCGCCCATTCGCGCGGGCCGGGCACTTCGCCCGCGAAGAGCCACGCCGAGAGCGCGGTGACGACGAGCTCGAAGAGCATGATGATCGACGCGCGATTGGCCGGCACACGTGCGAGCCCGATCTGCACGATCATGTTGTTGCCCGCGAGCACGACACCCAGCCCGATCACGATGAGCGTCACGGTGGGCAACAGCGCGGCGGCGGGCGGCGCGGGCATCGGCTCGAAACACGTGACGAGCGACGCGATCAGCGCCGCGCCGCCGAAGATCACGGCCGTGCGCATCTCGGGCTTCATCGCGGGCAAGGTGCGCGTGACCTTGACGACGAGCACGTTGCTCATCGCGAAGCCCATGCCGCCCATGAGACCCGCCCACTCCGCGAGATCGGCGGGCAGCGGCATGCCGAGTTCGGGCGACCACAGCATCGTCACGGCGCCCGCGAGCGAGAGCAGCGAGAGCGCCGCATCGGCGCGGGTCAGGCGCTCCTTGAGGATGAAGTGCGCGAAGATCGCGGTCCACGCGGGCGTCAGATAAAAGAGCAGCAGCACGCGCATCACCTGGCCGTGGATCGCGCCCCACACGAAACCGATATTGGTCACGCCCGCCGCCACGCCTAGCGCGACCAGCAGCCAGTGCCAGGAGAGCGTGCTGATCGAGCGGCGTTTCGCGAGCAGCACGAAGACGCACGCGGCGGCGCTCGTCGTCGCGCTGGCGGCGGTGCCGGAGAGGCCCATCGCGGCGAGCATGCGCATCGGATACCAGACGAGGCCCCACACCGACGCGCCCAGCATGATCGCAAGCGTCGGCCATGCATTGCTGAGGCCGCGGGTCATGCCGGCGCCTCATCTGTTTTTGTTACGGTCATTCGTACTGTCGTCCTTCATGTCGCGCGCCGCTGTCCGTTTCCGGGCCAAGGCCGCGCGCTATAATCACAGGCTTGCTTCACGTCCGTTCGATGTCTTCCGATGCCGCGCTCGCAGGCGCTTTTTGCCTCGCGCGCATCGCTCACTGCTTACCGGTCACGCCGTGAATCCACTTCTCAAGAAACTTCAGCCTTATCCGTTCGAAAAGCTTCGCGCGCTCTTCAAGGGCATCGAGCCGCGCGCGGGATTCACGCCGATCAGCTTCGGCATCGGCGAGCCGAAGCATCCGACGCCCGCGCTGATCCGCGACGCCGTGATCGATTCGCTCGACGGCCTCGCCTCGTACCCGGCGACGCTCGGCAGCGAGCCGCTGCGCGCGTCGATCGCGGCGTGGGTGATGCAGCGCTACGGCCTCGCATCGATCGATGCGGCGACGCAGGTGCTGCCCGTGGCCGGCTCGCGAGAAGCGCTCTTCGCGCTCGCGCAGACCGTGATCGACAGCCGCGCGGCCAGCGCCGCCGAACCGCCCATCGTACTCTGTCCGAACCCGTTCTATCAAATCTACGAAGGCGCGGCCTTGCTCGCGGGCGCCGAGCCGTATTTCGTCAACAGCGATCCGTCGCGCAACTTCGCGTGCGACTATTCCGCGGTGCCCGATCACATCTGGGCGCGCACGCAACTGTTGTACGTGTGCTCGCCGGGCAATCCGACGGGCGCGGTGCTCACGCTCGACAACTGGCGCGAGCTTTTCGCGCTGTCGGACAAACACGGCTTCGTGATCGCGTCGGACGAGTGCTATTCGGAAATCTATTTCGACGAAGGCAATCCGCCGCTCGGCGGCCTCGAAGCGGCGCGGCTGCTCGATCGCGGTTTCGATCGCCTCGTGATGTTGTCGAGCCTGTCGAAACGTTCGAACGTGCCCGGCATGCGCTCGGGCTTCGTCGCGGGCGATGCGTCGGTCCTGAAGGATTTCCTGCTCTATCGCACGTATCACGGCGCGGCGCTGTCGACGGTGTTTCAGCGCGCGAGCGTCGTCGCGTGGCAGGATGAAACGCACGTGCGCGACAACCGCGCCAAGTATCTGAAAAAATTCCAGACAGTCACGCCAATGCTCGCCGACGTGCTCGACGTGCGCCTGCCCGACGCCGCGTTCTACCTCTGGGCGAACGTTTCGGGCACCGGGCTCACGGATACCGAGTTCGCGGCGCGCCTGTACGCCGACTATAATGTGACGGTTCTGCCGGGCTCTTTTCTCGCTCGCTTCGCGCACGGCACGAATCCCGGTGAAGGTTTCGTGCGTATCGCGCTCGTGGCCGAAACCGCGGAATGTGTCGAAGGAGCCCGCCGCATCGTCGAATTCTGCCGCTCGCTCAAATCCTGACTTACGTTGAGCGCAGCCGGTCCAATCCTCCATCCTTGATACCACTATGTCGCAACAACTTCAGAGCATCATCGATACCGCCTGGGAAAACCGCGCCGAGCTGTCGCCCAAGGCCGCGCCCGCCGAAGTCCGCGAAGCCGTCGCGCATGCCATCGAGCAGCTCGATAAAGGCCAGATGCGCGTTGCCGAGAAGCGCGACGGCGACTGGGTCGTGAATCAGTGGCTGAAGAAAGCCGTGCTGCTGTCGTTCCGCCTGGAAGACAACGCGCCGATGCCTGCGGGCGGCTATTCCCAGTTCTACGACAAGGTGCCCTCGAAGTTCGCCAGCTACACGGCCGAAGACTTCGCGGCGGGCGGCTTTCGCGTCGTGCCGCCGGCCATCGCGCGCCGCGGCTCGTTCATCGCGAAGAACGTCGTGCTGATGCCGTCGTACACGAACATCGGCGCGTATGTCGATGAAGGCTCGATGGTCGACACATGGGCCACCGTCGGCTCGTGCGCGCAGATCGGCAAGAACGTGCATCTGTCGGGCGGCGTGGGCATCGGCGGCGTGCTGGAGCCGCTGCAGGCGAACCCGGTCATCATCGAGGACAACTGCTTCATCGGCGCGCGTTCGGAAGTGGTGGAAGGCGTGATCGTCGAAGAAAATTCCGTCATTTCGATGGGCGTGTATCTCGGCCAGTCGACCAAGATCTACGACCGCGAAACCGGCGAAGTCAGCTACGGCCGCATTCCGGCGGGCTCGGTCGTCGTGGCGGGCAATCTGCCTTCGAAGGATGGCTCGCACAGCCTGTACTGCGCGGTGATCGTCAAGAAGGTCGATGCCAAGACGCGCGCGAAGGTCGGCCTGAACGAACTGCTGCGAGGCGACTGATCGTGGCGCGCGGCTCGACCCCGACCACGGTCGTCTACGGCATTCCGAATTGCGACACCGTGAAAAAAGCGCGCGTGTGGCTGGAAGAGCACGGCGTGCCGTTCGAGTTTCACGACTTCAAGAAGGCCGGCGTGTCGAACGCGCTGATCCAGGACTGGCTGAAGGACGTGCCGCTCGACCAGCTCATCAACAAGCGCGGCACGACGTGGCGCGGCTTGTCCGAGGTGCATAAGGCCGAAGCCGATACGACCGGCGGCGCGATCGCGCTGATGATCCACAAGCCGTCGATCATCAAGCGGCCGGTCGTCGTCGTGAACGGGCGCGTGAAGACGCTCGGATTTTCCGCCGAGCAGTACGAAACGCTCTTCGCCTGAAGTGAACGCGATGACTGTGAACTCGACGGTCATCGCAAGATTGCTACGAGTGCCGGCCTGCGCGCCGGCATTTTTTTATCGCATCGATTCAATACGACCATGTCCGGCACCCTCTCCCTCACCGAAGCGCTGATCGAACGCGCATCCGTCACGCCCGACGACCAGGCTTGTCAGGCGCTCATGATCGAGCGGCTCGCGGCGATCGGCTTCGAATGTGAAACGATCGAATCGGGCGGCGTCACCAACCTGTGGGCCGTGAGGCGTGGCACAGACGCTTCGGCCAAACTGCTCGCGTTCGCCGGCCACACCGATGTCGTGCCGACCGGCCCGCTCGAACAATGGACCTCGCCGCCCTTCACGCCCGCTCACCGCGACGGCAAGCTCTTCGGCCGCGGCGCGGCGGACATGAAGGCGTCGCTCGCGGCGTTCGTCGTGTCGAGCGAAGAGTTCGTCGCAAAGCATCCGGAGCATCGCGGCACGCTCGCGTTTCTCATCACGAGCGATGAAGAAGGCCCCGCCACCGACGGCACGATCAAGGTCGTCGAAGCGTTGCAGGCGCGCGGCATTCGGCTCGACTACTGCATCGTCGGCGAGCCGACATCGAACGCCACGCTCGGCGACATGGTCAAGAACGGCCGGCGCGGCTCGATGACGGGCAAGCTCGTCGTCAAGGGCGTGCAGGGGCACATTGCGTATCCGCATCTCGCGAAGAATCCGGTGCATCTGCTCGCGCCCGCGCTCGCAGAACTCGTCGCCGAGCGCTGGGACGACGGCAACGAATACTTCCCGCCGACCACCTGGCAAGTGTCGAACCTGCATTCCGGCACCGGCGCGACCAACATCATTCCCGGCCACGCCGATCTGATGTTCAACTTTCGCTTCTCGACGGCGAGCACGGTCGAGAGCCTGCAAAGCCGCGTGCACGCGATTCTCGACCGGCACGGCCTCGACTACGATCTCACATGGATCGTGAGCGGCCTGCCCTTTCTCACGCCGCGCGGCGCGCTGTCGGAGGCGCTCGAAAAAGCCATCGCCGATGAAACCGGCGTGCGCACCGAACTGTCTACCACGGGCGGCACCTCCGATGGACGCTTCATCGCGCGCATCTGCGATCAGGTTGTGGAGTTCGGCCCGCCCAACGGCACGATCCACAAGATCGACGAGCATGTCGAAGTGCGCTTCATCGAGCCGTTGAAAAACGTGTACCGGCGCGTGCTCGAACAACTGATCGCCTGAATTCAATCTCACAATAAAAAGGAGCCTTCGATGGCGCTGCCCTTCACCACCGTGCGCGACCTGCTGCGCTTCGGCGTCTCGCGCTTCACCGAAGCAGGCCTGTCGTTCGGCCACGGCTCGGCCAATGCCTACGACGAAGCCGCGTATCTGATCCTGCATACGCTGCATCTGCCGCTCGACACGCTCGACCCATTTCTCGACGCGCGCCTGCTCGACGAAGAAATCGACGCCGTCATGAAAGTGATCGAGCGCCGCGCGAAGGAACGCATTCCCGCCGCGTACATCACGCAGGAAGCCTGGATGCACGGCCGGCGCTTCTACGTCGATGAGCGCGTGATCGTGCCGCGCTCGTTCATCGGCGAGTTGCTGCAGGACGGCTTGCAGCCGTATGTCGCCGATCCGGATCAGGTCACGCGCGTGCTCGAACTGTGCACCGGCTCGGGCTGTCTCGCGATTCTCGCGGCGCAGGCCTTCGAGAACGCCGATGTCGATGCCGTCGATATCTCCGCCGATGCGATCGCGGTCGCGCGCCGCAACGTCGACGAATACGCACTCGGCGAGCGCGTAAGTCTCTACGAAGGCGACCTGTACGCGCCGCTGCCGTCCGCGCGCTACGAGGTGATCATCACCAATCCGCCGTACGTCAACGCACAGGCGATGCAGGCGCAGGCGCTGCCGGAAGAGTACCGGCACGAGCCCGAACTCGCGCTCGCGGGCGGCGTGGACGGCATGGACGTCGTGCGGCGCATCGTGCGCGACGCGCGCAACTGGCTGACCGAGGATGGCGTGCTCGTCGTCGAAATCGGCAACGAGCGGCCGAACGTGGAAGCCGCACTCGGCGGTCTCGATCTCGTCTGGCTCTCGACCAGCGCCGGCGACGACAACGTGTTCCTGATCCAGGCCGCCGATCTCCCGGCGTAAACCCTCTGCCTGACAGAACGTTGCGGCGACGCACGCTGCAACGTTCGCCAACACTTCGCGCGGAAGGGTTGGGTAAGATGGCAAATCGCCATTAGCGAAGCACTTCGCTCCCTCTCGCGCCTATGCAAGCATCCGACTGGCTACACCTCGGCACGCTCGTGATGGCCGCGCATGTCCTCGGCGTGATCGCCGCGATCCATGCCGTCATCAACACTCGCACGTCGCAAGGCGCGGTGGCGTGGGCGGTGTCGCTCGTCGCGATGCCGTACTTCACGCTGATTCCCTACCTTTTTCTCGGCCGCAGCAAGTTCGCGGGCTATATCGACGAGCGGCGGCTAGAAATCGAAATCCTGCGCAGCCGCTCGAAGCCCGCCGAATGGGACTCGGGCGCACGCAGCGATGCGCCCGAAGCCACGGCGCTCGTCGATGCCGCCGGCGTGCGCGGCGAGATCGCGCCGGGACCGGCGGCCTATCTCGGCAATCCGACCATCCGCACGTTGCAGCGGCTCTCGGGCATGCCGTTCCTGCGCGGCAACTCGGCGCGCGTGCTCATCAATGGTGACGCCACCTTCAACGCGATCCTCGACGCGATCGCCGCGGCGGAACGCTATGTCGTCGTGCAGTTCTTCATCGTGCGCGCCGACGAACTCGGCGACAAACTCAAGGACGCGCTCATCAAAAAGGCCCAGGCGGGCGTGCGCGTGTACTTCCTTTACGACAGCATCGGCAGCTTCGACCTGCCGCATCGCTACGTGAACGCGCTGCGCGCGGGCGGCGTCGAGGCGCATCCGTTCGCGGCCACGCGCAAGTTCGTGCATCGCTTTCAGATCAACTTCCGCAATCATCGGAAGATCGTCGTGGTGGACGGCAAGTGCGCGTTCGTCGGCGGGCATAACGTGGGCGTCGAGTATCTCGGCGGCAATCCGCGGCTCTCGCCGTGGCGGGACACGCACGTGGAAGTGCGCGGTCCGGCGGTCGCGAGCATCCAGTTCGTGTTCACCGAAGACTGGTACTGGGCGACGCAGCGCCTGCCCGAACTCGGCCCCGCGCCGCATTCGGACGGAAACATGCACTGCATGGTGCTGTCGAGCGGCCCCGCCGACAAACAGGAAACCTGCTCGCTCTTTTTCGTCGAGGCGATCAACGCGGCGCGCGAACGTATCTGGATCACATCGCCCTATCTGATTCCCGACGAAGCCGTGTTCTCTGCGTTGAGGCTCGCGGTGATGCGCGGCGTGGACGTGCGCATCCTGATTCCGAGCCGGCGCGATCATCGCGTGGTGTTCGCCGCGTCACGGCTCTATGCGTACGATCTCGTCCAGGCGGGCGTGCGCATCTTCCGCTACAAGCCGGGCTTTCTGCATCAGAAGGTCGTGCTCGTCGACGACATCGCCGCTTCGATCGGCAGCGCGAATCTCGACAACCGGTCGTTTCGCCTAAACTTCGAGATCACGGTGCTGACGGTCGACCGCGCGTTCGCGAGCCAGGTCGAATCGATGCTGCTCGCGGACTTCGCGGAGTCCTTCGAGATCGACAGCGACGACTATCGCGGCAAGGCGTTCTGGCGGCGCATGGCGATGCACGTCGCGCGCCTTTTCTCGCCGATCCTCTGAGCGCGCCCGACGCTCAGAGCAGCTTCTCGATGTCCTCGGTGATCGACTCCGGTTTCGTCTGCGGCGCATAACGCTTGATGACGCTTCCCTTGCGATCGACGAGAAACTTCGTGAAGTTCCATTTGATCGCTTCGATGCCGAGCAGGCCCGGCTCCTTGTCCTTCAGATATTTGTAGAGCGGATGCGCGTTCGCGCCGTTCACCTCGATCTTGGCGAACATCGGAAACGTGACGCCGTAGTTCTTCTCGCAGAAGGCGCCGATCTGCCCGGCGTCGCCCGGCTCCTGCTTGCCGAACTGATTGCACGGGAACCCGAGCACCTCGAAACCGCGCGCCGAGAATTGCTGGTAGATCTCCTGCAAACCCTTGTACTGCGGCGTGAAACCGCATTCGCTCGCCGTATTCACGATGAGCAGCACCTTGTCGCGGTAGGTGTCGAGACCGACGGTCGCACCGTCGAGTGTTTCGGCCGTGAAGCCGTAGATGCCTTCGTTGGCTGCGCTCATGGCGTGCTCCGCGAAATGAAGTCGATGAAAGATAGGCGATGCTAACCCGGCGCGCGTTCGTCTGCCATTGGCCGAACGGCCGACCCCTGCCTCGCAGGCGGTCCGGTCTAAAATAGCGCTTTCCCTCAAAAGCCGCGCCCCTTCGCCGCCCCTCCGACGTGATCCGTTTCAATCAGTTCAGCCTGTCCCGCGGCACCAAGCCGCTCTTCGAAGACACGAGCTTCACGCTCAACCCGGGCGAGAAGGCCGGTCTCGTCGGCGCGAACGGCGCGGGCAAGTCCACGCTCTTTTCCGTGCTGCGCGGCGAGCTGCACGCGGACGGCGGCGACTTTTCGATGCCGCCGTCGTGGCGCATCGCGCATGTCGCGCAGGAAACGCCCGCCGTGGATCGCAGCGCGCTCGACTACACGCTCGACGGCGACACGCATCTGCGCGACATCGAGGCGCGTATCGCGGCGGCCTCAGCCGCGCGCGAAGGCGCCGCCGAAGCCGAAGCCCACGCCGCCTTCGCCGACGCCGACGGCTACACCGCGCCCGCGCGCGCCGAAACGCTTCTGCTCGGTCTGGGCTTCACACTCGAGCAGACGCGCGAGCCGGTATCGAGCTTTTCGGGCGGCTGGCGCATGCGGCTGAATCTCGCGCAGGCGCTGATGTGCCCGTCCGACCTGCTGCTTCTCGACGAACCGACCAACCACCTCGACCTAGACGCCATCGTCTGGCTGGAAGACTGGCTCGGGCGCTATCCGGGCACGCTCGTCGTCATTTCGCACGACCGCGAGTTTCTCGATTCGGTCTGCAATGTCACGCTGCATCTGGAAAATCGTCAGGTGAAGCGTTACGGCGGCAACTACAGCCAGTTCGAAGTGCTGCGCGCGCAGCAGATCGCATTGCAGCAAAGCGCGTATGAAAAGCAGCAGAAGACCGTCGAGCATCTGCAGAGCTTCATCAACCGCTTCAAGGCCAAGGCAACCAAGGCGAAGCAGGCGCAAAGCCGCGTGAAGGCGCTGGAGAAGATGGAGCTCATCGCGCCCGCTCATGCGAGTTCGCCCTTCACGTTCGAATTCCGCGAGCCCGATGCCGCGCCCAATCCGATGATGGTCATGGAGAGCGTGCGCTGCGGTTATCACAACGACGCGGGCGGCGAGATTCCGATCGTCGAGGGCGTCACGCTGTCGATTCAGAACGGCCAGCGCATCGGCTTGCTCGGCGCGAACGGCCAGGGCAAGTCGACGCTCATCAAGACGCTCGCGCACACGCTCGAACCGCTTTCCGGCGACGTGCGACAGGGCAAAGGCCTGCAAATCGGCTATTTCGCGCAGCATCAGCTCGAAACCCTGCGCCCCGACGACTCGGCGATCCAGCACCTCGCGCGCCTCGCGCCCGACACGCGCGAGCAGGAACTGCGCGATTTCCTCGGCAGCTTCAACTTCTCCGGCGAGATGGCGACGGCGAAAATCGCGCCCTTCTCGGGCGGCGAGAAGGCGCGGCTCGCGCTGGCGCTCATCATCTGGCAGAAGCCGAATCTGCTGCTGCTCGACGAGCCGACCAACCACCTCGACCTCGAAACGCGCCACGCGCTGACCATGGCGCTCGCGCAGTTCGAAGGCACGCTGATTCTCGTGTCGCACGACCGGCATCTGCTGCGCGCGACCACCGATACCTTCATGCTCGTCGCGAAGCATCGCCTGAATCCTTTCGACGGCGATCTCGACGATTACCGCGACTGGCTCCTGCAACACGCCGCCGAGACGCGCGCGGCGGCGAAGGAAGCCGGTGGCGCGGCGTCGGGCGACGCGCAGGACAGCGCGCTCAATCGCAAGGAGCAGCGCCGGCAGGAAGCGCAGGAGCGGCAAAAGTTTGCGCATCTGAGGAAGCCGCTGCAATCGCGCATCGCGAAAATCGAGAAGGAGATGGAAAAGCTCAACGCGGAGAAGACGCAGCTCGATGCGTTCGTCGCCGAGCCCGCGAGTTACGAAGCCGCGATGAAGACGAAACTCACCGAGACGATCCGCCGTCAGGGCGAAGTCAATGCGCGCCTCGAAACGCTCGAAATGGAGTGGCTCGAAACGCACGAGGAACTGGAGCAGATCGGCTCATAACCGGAGATCGACGACTTGACGCCTTCTCTTACCGGCCTGCGCGTGCTCGATCTGACGCGGCTTCTTCCGGGTCCCGTCGCCACGTTGCGGCTCGCCGAACTCGGCGCCGACGTCCTCAAGATCGAGCCGCCCGGCGAAGGCGACTACGCGCGCACGATGCTGCAAACCGAAGCCGACCGGCAAAGCGGCACGCCGAGCGCGTTTTATCGCATCGTCAATCGCGGCAAGCGGCAGCTCACGCTCGATCTCAAGACGGACGAAGGCCGCGCGAAGCTGATCGAGCTCGCACGCGACGCGGATGTTCTGGTCGAAAGCTTTCGCCCTTCGGTGATGGCGCGGCTGGGCGTCGGCTATGACGTGTTGCGCGAGGCGAATCCGAAGATCGTCTATTGCGCGATTACCGGCTTCGGCGGCGACGGCCCGTTCGCGCACAAGGCCGGTCACGATCTGAACTACATCGCGTATGCGGGCGTGCTCGATCAGCTCGCGACGCGTGACGGCACGCCTGTCGCACCGAATTTTCAACTGGCGGATCTGCTCGGCGGCGCGCTTTCGGCCGTCATGGAAATACTCGCGGCGGCGTGGCATGTCGCGCGCGGCGGCGAAGGCCGCTGCCTGAATGTCTCGATGACGCACGCGACGCACGCGCACAACGTGATGGCGCATATCGCGCTCGCCAATACCAACGAAGCGGGGACGCGGGCCGGCGCGGGCCTGCTGAACGGCGGCGTGCCGTGCTACGACGTGTATCGCACGCGCGACGACCGTTTCGTCGCGGTCGGCGCGCTGGAACTGAAGTTCTGGCAGACCTTGTGCGAGGCGCTCGGCCGCCCCGACTGGGCGACGCGGCACTGGAGTCTCGGACAGGCGATCGGCGGAGCGGACGCGGCGGAATTGTCGGCGCAGCTTGCCGCGCGCTTTCGTGAGCGCACGCGCGACGAATGGATGACGCTGCTGGAACCGCTCGATTGCTGCGTTGCACCCGTGCTCACGCCCGCCGAAGCGGCGGCGCATCCGCTCTTTCGGGAAGCCTAACGCCGGGGCAGAACCTGGCGCGGCTGATGTTCATCGTCGACGAGCACGTGCTTGCGGCCCGTCACGTGCTGGCGAATGGTCGCGACGACCTGATCCTCGGTGATATCGGCCGCGACGACGCGGCGCGAGATCTGCCCTTGTTCGTCGATCCATTCGACGATCCGGCAACCGCTTCCCCAAGGCTGCTGAAGCGGCGCCGAGACGCGGCATCCGCGCAGATGGAACGCGGGCTTCGGCCGGGTTGATTTTGAGTGTTTCAATGCGTGGTCCTCTCGATCCTTCCAGCCACTTCGCCTTTTGAACTGCGTCGAGCAAAGTTGGCCAGGTCCGTAGCCCCGTTAGGATAGAAAAACCGCGCGTTGCTTGGGTTACATAGAGCAACCGGATTCTTACGCCCCGTTACGAAGGGCCCGATCATCGGGTCATTCGAGATCGCGGACCCGGTCGATTGCTTCCTCGATGCGGTCCACCGCAATCACCTTCAGGCCGTCGATCGCCTGTTTCGGCGCGTTCGCCTTCGGAATCAGCGCCATCGAGAAACCGAGCTTGGCGGCTTCCTTCAGACGATCCTGACCGCGCGGCGAAGGCCGGATTTCGCCGGCCAGCCCCACCTCGCCGAACGTGATGAGGCCCTTGGGCAGCGGCTTGTTGCGCATCGACGAGTGAATGGCGAGCAGCACGGCCAGATCGGCGGCGGGCTCGGTGATCTTCACACCGCCGACCGCGTTCAGGAACACGTCCTGATCGAAGCACGCGATGCCCGCGTGCCTGTGCAACACGGCCAGCAACAGCGCGAGCCGGTTCTGTTCCAGACCGACCGCGAGCCGGCGCGGATTGGGCACGTGCGCCGTATCAACGAGCGCCTGCACCTCGACCAGAAGCGGCCGCGAGCCTTCCTGCGTCACGAGCACGCAGGAACCCGGCACGCTCTGCTCGTGTTGCGACAGGAACAGCGCCGACGGATTCGCCACGCCGCGCAAGCCCTTTTCGGTCATCGCGAAGACGCCGAGTTCGTTGACCGCGCCGAAGCGATTCTTGAACGCGCGCACGAGCCTGAACGACGAATGCGTGTCGCCCTCGAAATACAGCACGGTATCGACGATGTGTTCGAGCACGCGCGGCCCCGCGAGGCTGCCCTCCTTCGTCACGTGGCCGACCATGATGATCGACGTGCCTGTCTGCTTGGCGATGCGCGTCAGTTGCGCCGCGCACTCGCGCACCTGCGCGACCGAGCCGGGCGCGGATGTCAGCGCTTCCGAGTAAATGGTCTGGATCGAGTCGATCACTGCAACTTCGGGCCGCTGCTCGTCGATGGTCGCCTGGATTTTTTCGAGCTGGATTTCCGCCAGCAGTCCGAGATCGCCGACCGCGCTCGCTTCGCCGATCAACCCGAGCCGCTGCGCGCGCAACGCGATCTGCGCGCCGGATTCCTCGCCGCTCACATAGAGCGCGGGCCGCTCGCGGGCAATTTCCGCGAGCGATTGCAACAGCAGCGTCGATTTGCCGATGCCCGGATCGCCGCCGATCAGCACCACGCCGCCCGGCACCAGACCGCCGCCCAGAACGCGGTCGAACTCGCCGACGCCGGTCGTGAAGCGCGGCACGTCCGACGCCTCGATTTCAGCGAGCTTTCGCACCGGCGAACTCTTCGCGAGCGCCTGAAAGCGATGCGCCGACGCCGCCTGCTCCACCGATTCCACCAGCGTGTTCCACGCCCCGCACGCGGCGCACTGGCCCGTCCATTTCGGCGACTGTCCGCCGCATTCGCTACACGTATAGAGCGTTTTTGCTTTTGCTGCTTTCGCCACACAGAGCCTTGCTTCGAATTGCGTCGTTGACGCTGAAAGAGTTATTCCGCGCGCACCGGCACGCGCTGCGCGATCGCGCACATGAGTTCATAGCCGATGGTGCCCGCCGCGCTGGCGACGTCGTCAATCGGCAGGTTCGCGCCCCACAGTTCGACGCGCGAACCGATGCCCGCACCCGGGCACGGCGTGAGGTCGACGGTCAGCATGTCCATCGATACGCGGCCGACGAGCTTCGTCCTCACGCCATCGACGATCACCGGCGTGCCTTCCGGCGCCACGCGCGGATAGCCGTCCGCGTAGCCGCACGCGACCACGCCGACGCGCATCGACGTGCCCGCCGTATACGTCGAGCCATAGCCGATGCTGCTTCCGGCATCGACCGTCTGCACGGCGATCAGCTCCGACTGGAACGTCATCGCGGGCTTGAGACCCGTGCCGGCGATATCGGCGGTCACGCCCGACGGCGACGCGCCGTACAGCATGATGCCCGGCCGCACCCAGTCGACATGCGCGTCCGGGTGCCACAACACCGCCGCCGAATTGGCGAGGCTGCGCGCGCCCGCGATGCCTTCCGCGCCGCGCTCGAACGCCTCCAGTTGATGCGCGATGCCGCGCGGGCCGTCGGCATCGGAAAAATGGGTCATGAGCGTGATCTGACCGATGCCCTGCACGGCGCGCGCCCGCTCCCACGCGGTACGAAACTTTTCCGGCGTGTAGCCGAGGCGGTTCATGCCGCTGTTCATCTTCAACTGGATGTTGATGGGCTTCGAGAGGCGCGCCATTTCCAGCATGCGCAATTGCTCGTCGCAGTGAACGGCCGTGGTCAGGCTGTAGCGGTCGATCACGTCGATGTCGGTCGGCCGGAAAAAGCCTTCCAGCAAAAGAATCGGCCCCGCCCAGCCCAATTCACGCAACTTCGCGGCTTCTTCGAGGTCGAGAAGGCCAAAGCCGTCTGTTGCGCGCAAGCCGGGGAACGCTCGCGCGAGTCCGTGGCCATACGCATTGGCCTTGACGACGGCCCAGATCTTGGATTTCGGCGCGTACTTGCGTGCAATGGCGAGGTTGTTGGCGAGTGCGGCGGTGTGGATCGTTGCAGAAAGGGGGCGAGGCATGAGCGTTTGGTGGAATTGCAGTGAGTGCGGTCCAAAAGGTGAGCATACGACAGCGGGACGCGTCGCGCTGCTCCGACCGGGACACCTTGCGAATCAGTATCTTATGAGGAATCTCAGGCACGAACGTGTCATTTCTCGCGCGATCGAGATTACTGCTAGTCAGAATGCGCCTATTTTCGTGTTATAAAGCCGTGCGCACAACCCATTTCGAAAGGCATAAGCCCGAGCGCATGACAGGCGCCCGGGGCGGATCACCCGCAGTGAGGAAAGCTTCGGATCAGATGAAAAAAGGTTTTTACACCATCATGGCCGCGCAGTTTTTCTCTTCGCTGGCCGACAACGCTCTACTGATCGCTGCCATTGCACTGCTGAAAGACCTTCACGCGCCGAACTGGATGACGCCGCTGCTCAAGCTGTTCTTCGTCCTGTCGTATGTGATTCTCGCGGCTTTCGTCGGTGCTTTCGCGGATTCCCGGCCCAAGGGCCACGTGATGTTCGTGACCAACACGATCAAGGTCGTCGGTTGCCTGACCATGCTCTTCGGCGCGCATCCGCTGCTCGCGTACGGCATCGTCGGCTTTGGCGCCGCCGCGTATTCGCCGGCGAAGTACGGCATTCTCACCGAACTCCTGCCAGCCGACCGGCTCGTCGCCGCGAACGGCTGGATCGAAGGCACGACCGTGGGCTCGATCATTCTCGGCACCGTGATGGGCGGCGCGCTCATCAGCCCGCATATCGCGAGTCACCTGTTGTCGCTGAACATTCCGCGCATCCACACGCCCGCCGAAGCCGCGATGCTCGTCATCGTGCTGATGTACATCGTCGCGGCGATGTTCAACCTGCGCATTCCCGACACCGGCGCGCGCTATCCGAAGCAGGAGACGCGGCCGCTCAAGCTCATCACCGATTTCGCCGACTGTTTTCTCGTGCTGTGGCGCGACAAGCTCGGCCAGATCTCGCTCGCCGTCACGACGCTCTTCTGGGGCGCGGGCGCGACGCTGCAGTTCATCGTGCTGAAATGGGCCGAAGTGTCGCTCGGCATGACGCTTTCCCAGGCGGCGATCCTGCAGGCGGTGATCGCGGTCGGCGTCGCGGTGGGCGCGGTGCTCGCGGCCGCGCGCGTGCCGCTCAAGCGCTCGTTGAGCGTGCTGCCGGTCGGCATCATCATGGGCCTCGCCGTCATGCTGATGGCCTTCTACACGCGCCACCTCTTTCCCGCGCACTGGGGCATCTATTTCGGCAAGATGCACTTCCCCGGCTATCTGCTCGTCGCGTATCTGTTCCTGATGATCGTCGGCGGCCTGTCGGGCTTTTTCGTCGTGCCGATGAACGCGCTGCTCCAGCATCGCGGACACGTGCTGCTGTCCGCCGGACACTCCATCGCCGTGCAGAACTTCAACGAGAACCTCTCGGTGCTCGTCATGCTGTGCCTCTACGCGGTGCTCGTGTGGCTCGACATGCCAATCCAGTTCGTCATCGTGCTGTTCGGCTCGTTCGTCTGCCTGATGATGTACTTCGTGATGCGGCGGCATCAGGCCAATCAGCGCGCGTTCGATTCGGTCGCGCTGATCGGCGAAGCGCGGCACTGACACGTCGCGCGCCTTCATTTCGATCGACTTCCATCATGCTCGCCGCCGACCTCTTCTCGTTCGTCAACCGCGTGCGCGAACGCGCGCCGCTCGTGCACTGCCTGACGAACCTCGTCGTCACGAACTTCACCGCGAACGTGCTGCTCGCGATCGGCGCCGCGCCGGCGATGGTCGTCGCGCGCGAGGAAGTCGGCGAGTTCGCGCCCATCGCCAATGCGCTGTCGGTCAATCTCGGCACGCTCGACGTGCCGCAGAGCCGCGCGATCCGCGCCGCCGTCGAGGCCGCCAACGGCGCGGGCAAGCCGTGGGTGCTCGATCCGGTCGCGGTCGGCCCGCTTTCGTTCCGCACGGAGTTCGCGCTCGATCTGCTCGATTCGAAGCCCGCTGTGATTCGCGGCAACGCGTCGGAGATCATCAGCCTGTCGGGCGGCGCCGCGAGCGGGCGCGGTGTCGACAGCACCGCCGCCACCGATGCCGCGCTCGATGCCGCGCAAGTCCTCGCGCTGAAGACGCAGGCCGTCGTCGCGGTGACGGGCCAGATCGACTACGTGACCGATGGCCGCCGCGTCATCGCGCTATCGAACGGCTCGCCGCTGATGACGCGCGTGACGGGCGTCGGCTGCGCGCTTTCGGCGACGGTCGCGGCGTTCGTCGGCACGGCGTCGGATCGCGACGAGTTCTGGGCCGCGACCGTCGCCGCGATCGCGTATTCGACCATCGCGGGCGAACTCGCCGCGCGCGATGCCGCCCTGCCCGGCAGTTTCGCCGTCGCATATCTGGACCGGCTCGCCTCGCTCGATGCCGAAGCGTTCGAGAAAACGCTCGTGCAGCGCGACATCGTGTCTGGCTGATCATGCGCACTTCGTTCGATCTCTCGCTCTATCTCGTGCTCGATCCCGTGCAGTGCGGCGGGCACGATGCCGCGATCGCCGTCGCGCGTGCCGCGCTCGAAGGCGGCGCGACCATCGTGCAACTGCGCGCGCCCGAATGGCACAAGCGCGCGTGGTTCGACCTCGCGCGCGCGGTATTGCCGATCACGCGCGCGCATGGCGTGCCGTTCGTCATCAACGATCATGTCGATGTCGCGCTGGCCGTCGGCGCCGATGGCGTGCATATCGGGCAACGCGATCTGCCCGCCGATGCCGCGCGTCGCTTGCTCGGGCCGGATGCGCTGATCGGTCTGTCGGTATCGAATCTCGACGAAACCGCTGACACGCAAAAGCTCGCGGGCGTCATCGACTATCTCGGCGCGGGGCCGGTGTACGCGACGCCGACGAAAACCGACGCCTCCACGCCCTGCGGCATCGACGGCCTCGCTGAAATCTGCGCCGCCGCACGCTTGCCGACCGTCGCGATCGGCGGCATCCAGGCGCATAACGCCGCCGACGTGATGCGCGCGAAGCCCGCCGGTCTCGCCGTGGTCTCGGCCATCTGCAAGGCCGCCGACCCGCGCGAAGCCGCCGCTGCATTGCGCGCCACCGTCCTGCGCGCCCGAACCTGATTCCGCTATGTCCGCCACGAAAACCATTCCCAACGTGCTCACGATCGCAGGCTCCGACTCGGGCGGCGGCGCGGGCATTCAGGCCGATCTGAAGGCCTTCTCCGCGCTCGGCGCGTACGGTGCGAGCGTCGTGACGGCGCTCACCGCGCAGAACACGCGCGGCGTCACGGCGGTCCATGCGCCGGAGCCGGCGTTCATCACCGCGCAACTCGACGCCGTGTTCGACGACATTCGCATCGATGCCGTGAAGATCGGCATGCTCGCGAACGCGGGCATCGTGCGCGCGGTCGCCGATGCGCTGAAGCGTCATCGGCCCAAACATGTGGTGCTCGATACCGTGATGATCTCGAAGAGCAATCACGCGCTGCTCGCGCCGGACGCGGTCGCCGCGCTGCGCGACGAACTGCTGCCGCTCGCGACGCTCGTCACGCCGAATCTGCCGGAAGCGGCCGCGCTGCTCGGCGTCGAAAGCGCCGTCGATGAAGACGCGATGGTCCGTCAGGGCGACGCATTGCGCGCGCTCGGCGCGCAGGCCGTGCTGATGAAGGGCGGCCATCTCGCGTCATCCGATAGCCCCGACTGGCTCATCGAGGCGAGCGGTTCGCTCAGGCTCGGCGGCGCGCGTGTGCCGCTCAAGAATACGCACGGCACGGGCTGCACGTTGTCGTCGGCGATCGCGGCTCTGATTCCGCAAACCGATGATCTCGCGAGCGCGACCGCCGAAGCAAAGCGCTATCTGACCGGCGCGATCGAGGCGAGCGTGCGGCTCGACGTCGGTCACGGCGTCGGGCCGGTGCATCACTTCTATCGCTGGTGGTGATCGGCGCGACGAATCAGGGCGCCGCTGCGGCAAACTCGCGCGCACGCGCGGGCCAGTCGTCCGGCACGATGAAACCGCGCGATTCCTCGATCCATTTCCCCGCGTCGTCACGCGCATAAGCTGCGATCATCGTCGGCGCGATGGTCGTTTCCAGACGCGCGCGGATCGCATCCGATTCCGCGATCAACGTCGCGGCGGCGGCCGCATCGAGACGACGCGACGCGAGCCACGCCATGCGCGGCTGCACGACCCACGCGCGCGCATCGTCCGATACGTTCGCCCGCGCCTCGCGCCATTCCGACGCGGTCAGCCACCATCCGCGCAAATGACTCGCGCCGATCTCGCGCGCCGGCTCGACGTGTTCGTCTCCGACGCCGTGATAGAAGAGTCGTCCCTTGATGAACAACTGCGCGCGCCACGGCCCTTCGAAGCCGAGCGCGGCGAATTCCGCGCGCGAGGTCATGGCGAGCTGATGCGTGACGAGCCGCGCGTGCTTCAGATCGAAGCGGTCCTGGAGATTCGGTCCGACATAGTTGGACAGACGCGCGGCGCTCGCTGCATCGGCATCGCCGATATGCAGGTAGAACTTCACCGCCAGTTCCCAGTGCAACCGTACGCCGTTCGCCGATTCGAGCAGAAAATCGCATTCGCCGATGGTGCGCCGCTGTCGCCGCAAAGGCACGTTCGCCGCGACGAGGCGCGCCGTCGGTCCGTGCGAGAGGAAGAATCGGATGAGGCTCTCGGCGTAGATGCCGAGGCGCGTCAGCTTGGGATCGCGCGCGTGATCATGGAGTGTCTGCGGCGCGGCATCGAGCGTCGCGAGCCAGTCTAGCGTCGCGTCGCGCTCCTGCGTCGAGGCGAGCGGATGCGCGAGCGGCACGTCGCCCTCGCGCAATAGATCGGGCGCAAAAAGCAGCCAGGCGAGATCGCGGACGGTGACGTCGTCGAAACGATCGACGAGTCGCGTGAGCTCGCTCGCCTGCGTGGCCATCAGACGCCGCCCTTTTCCGCTCCTTGCTCGACGCCGAGCGCGGCGAGCGCCTCGCGATACGTGTTACGCGCGAGACAGAGATCGGCCCACGCCTTCGACTTGTCCTGAAGGCTGCGCAACAGATAGGCCGGGTGATACGTGACGATGACCGGCACGCCGCGATACTCGTGCACGCGTCCGCGCATCGACGCGATGCTGGCCTCGTTCTTCAGGAGACTTTGCGCGGCGAAGCGCCCCATCGCGACGATGACCTTCGGCTTCACGAGCTCGACCTGACGTTGCAGATACGGCTCGCAGCGCGCGACTTCATCGAGTTCGGGATTGCGGTTGCCGGGCGGACGGCACTTGATCACGTTCGCGATATAGACATTCGACTGCCGCGACAGCTTGAGCGCGCGCAGCATGTTGTCGAGCAGCTTGCCGGCCTGCCCGACGAACGGCTCGCCCTGCTTGTCCTCGTTCTCGCCCGGCGCTTCGCCGATCAGCATCCAGTCCGCTTCGCGATCGCCGACACCGAAGACCGTGTTCGTGCGGCGCTCGCACAGCCGACAGCGCTCGCAGTTCGCGACGCGCTCGGCGAGCGCATCCCAGTCGAGCGTGTGGACGTCGCTCGGTGCTTCGACGACGGCGGCTTCGGCGTGCGCGGGGGCGTCGTCGGTCCAGGGAAGATCGTCGTAGGCGTCGAGGGGCGGCACGTCGGATTCCGGCTGCACGACGGGCGACGGCGGCTCGGCAGGCTTCGGCCCTTGCCGCATTTCGACGGGCGCTGGCGCTTCCGGCTCCGGCGCGGCGGACTCGACCGACTCAACGGTCTCAATCGACTCGACGGGCGCCACGGCCACGACACCCCGCCGCACCCAAACGGGCCCGATTCCCAGTTCCTCAATCAGCGATTCATCGAGCGCCATGCACACTCTCCTTCGAAAACGACAGACGCATGACGATTGCGTCCTCGCGCGAGCGATGCCGCGCGGGGTAATAGTTCTTGCGGCGTCCGATGGCGGTGAAGCCGAAGCGCTCGTATAGCTGGATCGCGCGCGGATTGGACGGGCGCACTTCGAGCAGCACGCCGTCGAGCTTCTCCGTGCGCGTGATGCGCACCGCTTCGCGCAGCAGCGTGAGTCCCGCGCCCGCGCGCTGCGCCGCCGGCGCGACGCACAGGTTGAGCAGATGCATCTCGTCGACGACAGGCATCAGCACGCAATAACCGATCAGCGTGCCGGTGACATGGCGCAGACACACGCCGTAATAGCCGTTGCGCAGCGAATCCTGGAAATTGCCGCGGCTCCAGGGAAACTCGTAGGCGAGCTTTTCGACCGCGGCGACTTCGTCGAGGTCGGCTTCGGTCATCGGCGTGAGATACCGATCGGCCAGCAGCACCCCGCTCACCGAATCGCCTCCTCGCGAGCCCGCATGCGCTCTGCCGTCGTCTGAGCGACCTTGTCGCGCACGTATTCCGGCGCGGCGTGCTCGGGCGCGACCGTGCGACCCGCCCGCAAGGCACGCAAGCCGATGAGCGCGAGCGGCAGCGCATGCGGCAACGCCTCACGATCGACACGCGCGGCGGCGGCCACCGCCGGCAGGCGATCGCCAAACGCCGCCGCTGCATTGCCGGCGAGCGCGAACGGCACGTCCGGCAGCGGCAGCGCGCCGGGCGCATCGAGCGCGGCGCCGTGCAGCGTGCGCCAATCGCCTGCGACGGCATCGAATTCGAAGTCGGCCCAGTAGACCTCGTCCATGCGGGCATCGAGCGCCGCGAGCACGCGCGGCGGGACCGACGGATCGTTCAGCCGCGCGCCTTCCGCGCAAGCGAGCAGCGTGCTCACCGGCACGACCGGCACGCTCAGACCGAACGCCAGTCCTTGCGCGACGCCCGTCGCGGTGCGCAGGCCGGTAAACGAGCCGGGGCCCGCACCGAAAGCGATCGCGGCGCAATCGGCGAGCGCGAGGCCGGCGTCGTCGAACAGCTCGCGCACGGCGGGCAAAAGGCGCGTGCTCGAAACGGCGCCGGTCGCCTCGTGGCGAAACCAGACGCGCGTGTCGCCGTTTGAATACTGCGGTGCGGCGGCAGGTTGAATGGCGGCGGAAGCGGTGTCGGCGAGCAGGAGCGCGACAGAGCAAAACTCCGTCGACGTATCGAGGGCGAGCAAAACGGTGCGTGTCATAGCCGGTATTGTAATGCGGGACATGCGCCGCATTCGCGCCATCCGCACAGGCGGCGCGATCGGAATCGCGTCTGGTAGGCATCCTCGGTTGGAGGAAAGCCTCGACCTGTCTCGCCCGCCTCGCTTGCTAAGATCGTCCGGTCCTATCTCGATAAGAACGGAGAACGCATGACCGACATCGATCAGCAATTCGCTGCCGCCCAGACCGACGTGACGCAGTTGCCCGAGCGCCCCGGCAATCTCACGCTGCTGCGTCTCTACGCGCTGTTCAAGCAGGCGAGCGTAGGCGATGTGCAGGGCGACAAGCCGGGTTTCACGGACATCGCCGGGAAGTACAAATACGAAGCGTGGGCCGCGCTCGAAGGCACGCCCGCCGACGATGCGAAAGCGCGCTATGTGGAACTCGTCGAGTCGCTCAAGCGAGGCGAAGCGGCCTGACGCGATTGCGGATGACACGCCGCGCCGTCGGTGCCCTGCGATGGCGCGGCCACGCTTCAAAATGTGGCGCGGTGCAGCAAATTCAGATATACTTGCGGCTAGCGCTCGACTGCGGGTTGCCTGCTTCTTCGGCAAAGCCTCGCGCAGCAAGGCGCTTCGTAGCGTTTCGCCCCAATCCAGTTTAGAAACTGTCCCCTCCCTGCTAGGCCGTTGCGCGGTTTTATTGCGCGCAGTATGTTCCGCGGCCCGTCATGCATCAGGCTGACGTCAGCGCCCGTCGTTCATGTTCGAACGATCGAGCCTGCCGTATCCGATACAGCTTCTAACAAAACATGCTCGCCGCACGTTCGCGCGAGTAGCCCCCGTTTTTTGATTTGCTCGCTGTTTCTTCGCTCGCTGAATCCAACGACTTGGGTATGCCGATTGGCGCCGACGCCTTATTCCTCGTTTCAAGGATCGACATGACTTCGAGCTTCACCGCTAGCCCGTTGGACAATCTCGCAGCAAACATTGGCATCGCCCCCACCGCCGACATCCCGGCCACCGACGCACCCGCAGCGCAGGCAGAAAAGCCCGCCGGCCCCAGTTTCGAATCGCTCGGCCTTTGCGCCGATATCGTGTCCGCGCTGACCGCCGCGGGCTACCAGAACCCGACGCCCGTGCAGCAGCGCGCGATTCCCGCAGCGCTCGCCGGCCGCGACCTGCTCGTTTCCAGCCCGACCGGTTCGGGCAAAACGGCGGCGTTCATGCTGCCGGCCATCGAAAAATTCTCGCAACTGCAAAAGCAGGAAGCGCAGCAGCCGCGCGAGCCGCGTGATGCGAATGCCGCACGTGGCCGCCGTCCGCAGCCGGTCGCGCGTCCGCGCCTGCTCGTGCTCACGCCGACACGCGAACTCGCGATGCAGGTTTCCACCGCCGCGACCACGTACGGCAAGCACCTGCGCCGTCTGCGCACCGTCAGCATTCTCGGCGGTGTCGCTTATGGTCAGCAATTGATGCTGCTCGCCAAGAATCCCGAGATTCTCGTCGCGACGCCCGGACGCCTGATCGATCACCTCGAACGCGGCCGTATCGATCTGTCGAACCTGGACATGCTCGTGCTCGACGAAGCCGACCGCATGCTCGACATGGGCTTCATCGAAGACATCGAGCGTATCGTCGATGCGACGCCGGCCTCGCGCCAGACGCTGCTCTTCTCGGCGACCATCGACAGCAAGATCACGTCGCTGACCGGGCGTCTGTTGAAGGATCCGGAGCGCATCGAGATCGTGCAGAAGCTCGAAGCGAACGGCAACATCGCGCAGGCCGTGCATTACGTGGATGACCGCGATCACAAGGATCGTCTGCTCGACCATCTGTTGCGCGACTCCGGTCTCGACCAGGCGATCGTCTTCACGGCGACGAAGAGCGACGCCGATCTCATCGCCAATCGTCTCGCCGACGCGGGCTTCGAATCCGCAGCGCTGCACGGCGATCTGCCGCAAGGCGCGCGCAATCGCACGATCCGTGCGCTGCGCGAGCGTCGTGTGCGCGTGCTGGTCGCGACCGATGTCGCGGCACGCGGCATCGACATTCCCGGCATCACGCACGTCTTCAACTACGATCTGCCGAAGTTCGCGGAAGACTACGTGCACCGTATCGGCCGTACCGGTCGTGCCGGCCGTAGCGGCACGGCGGTGAGCCTCGTGCATTACGCCGAAATGGGCGCGCTGAAGCGCATCGAGCGCTTCGTGCGCACGCCGCTGCCGGTGAACGTCGTTGCGGGCTTCGAGCCGCGCAGGGCGCCGCCGAAGGGTGGTTTCGGTGGCGGCGGCGGTCGTGGCCGTCCGGGCGGCAACGGCGGCGGCGGTCGTCGTTTCGGCGGCAACGGTGGCGGTAGCAGCAGCAGCGGCCGTGGCTTCGGTCCGGGCAACGCGGGCGGCTATGGCAACAAATCGAACGCAGGTTCGCGTGACGGCGGCGGCTATCGTGGCGGCAACAGCGATGGCGGCTATCGCGGTGGCAACAGCGACGGCGGTTATCGCGGCGGCAACCGTGGCGAAGGCGGGTTCGGCTCGCGCGACGGCTACAGCGCACGCCGCAACGACGGCCCGCGCGCCCCGCGCCGCGGCAGCTAAGCGGCTTTCAGGGAACGGGTTCGATCACCGTTCTCTGATTCGACAAAAAACCGATGCCTCGCGCATCGGTTTTTTTCGTCCCGTCGCCATATTTCACGATGCGCAACGTCCTTTTGTGTCGCAAAAGATGTGCTGCGCGGCACAAACTCGTCCGTTGCAAGATAGAAAACATCGTTCCGCAATACGGTATGCAGATCGTATCCCATTGATTTATTGCGATAAAAATAAAACACAAATCCCCTTCCGAGGGGTGTTTCGCAGGTCGACGTTTGCCTAGACTCTTATATAAGAGTTGAGCAAACGTAGGCCGCCTAGCCAGGCGCATCGGAGCTCAAGCCATTCAGGAACATCAGTCCGGTCTAGAGGAGAAACGCCATGACCTCACGCCAACAACAGGCTCAGCAACTCCAGCAGCAATGGGAATCCGATCCGCGCTGGAAAGGCATCAAACGCGGCTATTCGGCGGATGACGTCGTGCGTTTGCGCGGCTCGGTGCAGCCGGAGCACACGCTCGCACGCCGCGGCGCCGAGAGGCTGTGGGCGTCGATTTACGAGGAGCCTTTCGTCAACGCGCTCGGCGCGCTGACCGGCAATCAGGCGATGCAGCAGGTCAAGGCCGGCCTCAAGGCGATCTATCTGTCGGGCTGGCAGGTAGCCGGCGACGCCAACGTCGCGGGCGAAATGTATCCGGACCAGTCGCTGTATCCGGCGAACTCCGTGCCGCTCGTCGTGAAGCGTATCAACAACACGCTCACGCGCGCGGATCAGATTCAATGGTCGGAAGGCAAGAATCCCGGCGACGAAGGCTATATCGACTACTTCGCGCCGATCGTGGCCGACGCCGAAGCGGGCTTCGGCGGCGTGCTCAACGCGTTCGAACTGATGAAGGCGATGATCGAAGCCGGCGCGGCGGGCGTGCACTTCGAGGACCAACTGGCGTCGGTCAAAAAATGCGGCCACATGGGCGGCAAGGTGCTCGTGCCGACGCGCGAGAACGTCGCGAAGCTGTCGGCCGCGCGCCTCGCTGCGGACGTGTGCGGCGTGCCGACACTGCTCATCGCGCGCACCGATGCCGAAGCCGCCGATCTCGTCACGTCCGACATCGACTACAACGACAAGCCGTTCCTCACCGGCGAGCGCACCGTGGAAGGCTTCTTCCGCACGAAGCCAGGTCTCGCGCAGGCGGTCTCGCGCGGCCTCGCCTACGCGCCGTACGCGGATCTCGTGTGGTGCGAAACCGGTAAACCGGATCTCGAATACGCGAAGAAGTTCGCCGAGGCGATCCACAAGCAGTTCCCGGACAAGATGCTGTCGTACAACTGCTCGCCGTCGTTCAACTGGAAGAAGAATCTGGACGACGCAACCATCGCCAAGTTCCAGCGCGAGCTGGGCGCGATGGGCTACAAGTTCCAGTTCATCACGCTCGCGGGCTTCCACGCGCTGAACTACTCGATGTTCAACCTCGCGCACGGCTACGCCCGTTCGCAGATGAGCGCGTTCGTCGAGTTGCAGCAGGCCGAATTCGCCGCCGCCGACAAGGGCTTCACGGCGGTGAAGCATCAGCGCGAAGTGGGCACGGGCTACTTCGACGCCGTGACGCAAACGGTCGAGCGCGACGCATCGACGACCGCGCTGCACGGATCGACCGAAGACGAGCAGTTCTTCGACAAGAAGGTCGCGTAATACCGCAGCAGGCAGGTTGAATCAGGGAGAGCGGTGAAAAGAAGCGGAGGCCGTGGCGCATGCAGCAATGCGCCACGGCCGGCGCTCAAACGAAAGCGCATCGCGTGCGCTTTTCGTTTGAGCATCAGCGGTACACGATGACCGGAATCTTCGTATGCGTCAGCACGCGCTGCGTTTCGCTGCCGATAAGCAAGCTTCCGAGTCCGCGACGTCCATGCGATGCCATCAGAATCACGTCGCAGCCGTTTTGCTCGGCTGCTTCGATGATCCCGATATACGGCGCGGCATCGATGCTCGTCACGCTCGTGCAGGCCACGCCAGCGCTCTCGGCGGCGCGCTCGACCGCGCGCAGATGCTCGCGCGCTTCGTTCTCGGCGCGGGCGTGGAAGTCGTCGGGCGGCTCGACGGCGACATCGGCGAAAGGCGAATACGGATATTGCGGAAGGCACGCGTAAGCCGTGATGCGCGCGCCAACGGATTGCGCGAGATCGATCGCGCCGTCGATGGCCTTTTGCGATAGCTCGGAGCCGTCGGTCGGCACGAGTATGTGTTTGAACATGGCGTCCCCCGTCACGTGTAGGTGCGTGGTTGTATTGTAGTAACGGGGATGGAAGCGGAGAAAGTTTCGATGAAAGGTCGCGGCGAAGTGCCGCTCTGGGCCGTCGCTCTGCGCCCGCATAGGAATCCGAAGTTTCTCCAGGGACTCACCCCCAATATCCCGTCGCGTTATACGTATGTTTGAGCAGATCGAGAAACAATCGCACACGCAACGGCAAGTGCCTTCTCTGCGGAAACACCGCATGAATGCCGATCGGCGGCGCAGCGAACGCATCGAGCACGCTCATGAGACGCCCCGCGCCGATGTCCTCGCCCACTTCCCACCACGAGCGCCACGCGAGGCCGCGGCCTTCGAGACACCACTCGTGCAGCACCGCGCCGTCCGAGCACTCCATCGTGCCGGAAACCTTGATCGTCACGACCTTGCCGTCCTGCTCGAATACCCAGCCACGCTGCTGATTCGCCGACGCACCGAGCGCGAGGCAGTTGTGATGGGCGAGCGCGGCGAGATCGGCGGGCTCGCCGCGCTTCGCGAGATAGTCGGGCGATGCGACGCACACGCGCCGGTTCTCCCCGAGTTTCAGCGACACGAGCGACGAATCCGGCAGTTCGCCCAGACGCACCGCGCAGTCGAAGCCTTCGTTGACGAGATCGACCATGCGGTCGGTCAGATCGAGGCTGACGGACACATCCGGATGCAGCGTCGTGAACTTCGGCACGAGCGACGCGACGTGACGCCGCCCGAAGCCCGCCGGCGCCGATACGCGCAAATGTCCGCTCGCCTTCACGCCGCCCGCCGAGACGCTCGCCTCCGCGTTCTGCATGTCGTTGATGATGCGCTGGCAGTCCTCGAGAAACGCGGAGCCTTCGAAGGTGAGCGTGATCCTGCGCGTGGTGCGCACGAGCAGCTTTACGCCGAGCCGCTCTTCGAGCGCATCGAGCCTGCGCCCGATGACAGCCGGCGCGATGCCCTCCGCCTGCGCCGCCGCCGAGAGGCTTCCCTTCGCGGCAACCGAGGCGAAGGTCTCAATCTGCTTGAATCGATCCATGCGTGTTCGTCGTCAATAAGGGGACGCACGCTCAGATTAGATAAGTAAAAGTAAAAGATCAAGTGATGCTGCGGTGCTTTTCCATCACTCTGATCACGAATACAATCGATTCCGACCTCTAAACGGAGCGCACGGCTATGTCGGCCATAACGACACCCGCATCGTCCTTCGAATCCTCCATGCTTCCCCGAGCAGTCATCTTCGACGCTTACGGCACGCTCTTCGACGTCCATTCGGTCGTCGCGGCCGCCGAGCAGCTTTTTCCCGGCCAGGGCGACGCGCTCTCGAAGCTTTGGCGACGCAAGCAGATCGAATACACGCAGCTGCGCACGCTCGCCGATCCGGCGGGCGCGCATTACGAGCCTTTCTGGAAGATCACGATCGACGCGCTGCGCCACGCCGCCGCGCGTCTGAAACTCGCCGACGCGCTCACGAGCGCGGCCGAGAAGCGTTTGATGGATGAGTATGCGTGCCTGTCCGCGTTTCCCGACACCGTGCCCGCGCTCAGATCGTTGCGCGACCGCCTCGCGATGCCGCTTGCGATTCTCTCGAACGGCAATCCGCCGATGCTCGACGTCGCGGTGAAAAGCGCCGGCATGAGCGGGCTCTTCGATCACGTGTTGTCGGCCGATTCCGCGCGCGCCTACAAACCCGCCGCCGCCGCATACGAACTCGGCACGCGCGCCTTCGGCGCCGCCGCGCGCGACATCGTGTTCGCGTCGAGCAACGGCTGGAACGTCGCCGGCGCGACATGGTTCGGCTATACGACCTTCTGGATCAACCGCGCCGCGCTGCCGTTCGAGGAACTCGGCGTCACGCCGCACGGTAGCGGCCGTGGCATGGCCGAACTCATCGCTTTCGTCGAAGGCGGCGCTGCGCGCGCGGCGGCCGCATCGAAAAGCCGCAAAACAGGCAACGCACGCCGGCCGACCGGCACCTAGCCGCCGGCTACCCTTTTATTGCTTCAAGCACAACCACTAGCAAAACCGTCTGACCGACCAAGGAGAAAACCATGACGCATCCATCGAATCCGCTTTCGCTTCCGAAAGGCATGGCAATCTCAGCCGACATCAAGCCCGGCTACGAGACCATCCTGACGCCCGAGGCGCTGGCGTTCGTCGCCTCGCTGCATCGCCAGTTCGAACCGCGCCGCCAACAACTGCTCGCGGCGCGCGTCGAACGCACCAAACGTCTCGACGCGGGCGAGCGCCCCGGCTTCCTCGCAGAGACGAAATCGATCCGCGAAGGCGACTGGAAAGTCGCGCCGCTGCCGAAGGATCTGCAACGCCGGCGCGTCGAGATCACGGGCCCGGTCGAGCGCAAGATGATCATCAACGCGCTCAACTCCGGCGCGGATTCGTACATGACCGACTTCGAGGACTCGAACGCGCCGAGCTGGGACAACCAGATCGTCGGCCAGATGAACCTGAAGGAAGCCGTGCGCCGCACGATCTCGCTGGAGCAGAACGGCAAGTCGTACAAGCTCAACGATACGATCGCGACGCTGATCGTGCGTCCGCGCGGCTGGCATCTCGATGAAAAGCACGTGAGCGTCGATGGTCAGCGCGTGTCGGGCGGCATCTTCGATTTCGCGCTCTTCCTCTTCCACAACGCGAAGGAGCTGATCGCGCGCGGCAGCGGTCCCTACTTCTATCTGCCGAAGATGGAAAGCCATCTCGAAGCGCGCCTGTGGAACGACATCTTCGTCGCGGCGCAGGAAGGCGTCGGCATTGCGCGCGGCACGATTCGCGCGACGGTGCTCGTCGAAACGATTCTTGCGGCTTTCGAGATGGACGAGATCCTGTACGAGCTGCGCGAGCATAGCTCCGGGCTCAACGCGGGCCGCTGGGATTACATCTTCTCGGCGATCAAGAAGTTCAAGAACGACACGAACTTCTGCCTCGCCGATCGCGCGAAGATCACGATGACCTCGCCGTTCATGCGCGCCTACGCGCTCGAACTGCTGAAGACCTGCCACAAGCGCAACGCGCCGGCGATCGGCGGCATGTCCGCGCTGATTCCGATCAAGAACGATCCGGCGGCGAACGACAAGGCGATGGGCGGCGTGCGCTCCGACAAGGCGCGCGACGCGACCGACGGCTACGACGGCGGCTGGGTCGCGCATCCGGGACTCGTGCCGGTGGCGATGGAAGAGTTCGTCAAGGTGCTCGGCGACAAGCCGAATCAGATCGAAAAGCAGCGCACCGACGTGCAGGTCACCGCGCACGATCTGCTCGATTTCCGTCCGGAAGAGCCGATCACCGAAGCGGGCCTGCGCAACAACGTGAACGTCGGCGTCCACTATCTCGGTTCGTGGCTCGCGGGCAATGGCTGCGTGCCGATCCACAACCTGATGGAAGACGCCGCGACCGCCGAGATTTCGCGCTCGCAAGTGTGGCAATGGATCCGCTCGCCGAAGGGCAAGCTCGACGACGGCCGCAAGGTCACGGCCGCGATGGTGCGCGATATCACCATCGACGAACTGGAGAAGGTGAAGCAGGCCGTCGGCGCATCGGGCGCGGACACGAAGCCGTACGAGCGCGCCGCGAAAATCTTCGAGGAGATGTCGACATCGGCGCAGTTCACCGAGTTTCTGACGCTGCCGCTGTACGAGGAAATCTGAGCGTTTCGCGGGTTCTGACGCATGACGGAAAAACGGCCTCAGGGCCGTTTTTCCGTTTGGCGCGCCTCATGGATCGAGCACGGCGTGTGCTACATTGCGCATCGTCTTTTCAACGATTCAACCGTGGAGCGCACTCACCGTGCGAACGACAGCATGAGCAATATCCAGCTCGATATCGAATGGACCGAAGCGGCATCGCGCAAGATCGAAAAACTGATGCCGCGCAACGTGAACAAGGACTCGTATCTGGCGCTGCCGCCGGTCGAATGTCTGCCGATGGAAGGCGACGTGCTTTTCCTCGGGCCGAGCGGCAAGCAGCAGCCGTTCATCGTCGCGGAGCGCCAGTATCATCACGACGGCGACGCCGACTGGACCATCATCCTGATCCTCGACGTGCCGCACGAAACGCACTGAAGACGGTCTTCGCCGTCAGACGATCTTGCTCGCGACACGGACCTCGCCGTGCTCGTACAGATCCGGCGCTTTGGCGCGAAACGCCTGAATATGCGCCGATTCGCCGTGCTTCGCGAGCGCGGCTTCGCTCTCCCAGCGTTCGACGAAGATAAAGCGCCGCGGCTCCTTGATGTCGCGGTGCAAATCGTATTGCAGCGCGCCCGGTTCCTTGCGCGTCGGCTCGACGTTGGCTTCGAGCACCTGCCTCAGTTCCTCTTCCTTGCCCGGCTTGGCGACGAAAATAGCGACGACGGCAACTTCCGACATGAGTGTTCTCCTGTTTTCGTTGAAACGATGAAATCAGGAGCATAACCGCGCGAGACGGACATCGCCGAAAACACCCGATGCGCGTGTCAAAAGAAAAAGCCCGCGTTCCAAGCGAAACGCGGGCAAAAACCGTCGCCCTACGAGGATAGGCGACGGGGCCATCGGGGCTCGCGCGTAGCGAACCAATCGTCTGTTTGTACGGTGCGACGCGCCTGATGAGCGCGCTTTCGAAGGGCTTCGGGCGGGTGAATTACGCCATTGATGCAATGTACTGTCCACGCGTTCATTTCTATAAGCTTTTGCGCACATTTCCCGATAGAAAGAATTGTCTGCGCAATTATTACTCGACGCTCGCATTTCTATGCATGCTGAATAAATCGTTTGCGCGGATGGGGCGGCGGCGCGGGCCATAAAAAAACCGCCTCGTGAACGAGGCGGTTTTCCGTGGGATCGAGCGTTAAAAAGCTCAGCTGATCTGGTCGGCGAGCAACGCCATGATCTGGCGCGCCTGTGGGGATGAATCGACATTCCCCTTGTCGTCGACGATCGCCACGCGCGTCTGCTGCTCGGTTACGGCGCGCACGTTGACCTGATATTGCTTCGCCTTCATTTCCTTGCGGCCGTGGAACACCTGGCTCCAGAAGCCCTGCTCCGCCGATGTCTTGTCCGTCGGATCGACATAGCGCACGAAGTAGACGCCCTTGCTGCGGTCGCGGTCGTCCACCGTGAAGTTGGCGCGATCGAGCGCGATGCCCACGCGCAGCCACGCGCGGTCATACGCTTCCGGCAACGTCAGTTGCGACGACGTGGCTTCGGGTACGACTTCGTTGCGGATCGGCGAGTTGCCCGCATTCGTGACGTTCTGCGCCGCAACCGACGCGGCCTTCGAATCGCCGCCCTTCGCGGCGCCCGCTGCGCCGGCCGGCGCCAGCGTGTCGAGCGGCGTCGCGCCGCCCGAAGCCGCCCGCTGATCGGCCTGCGCGAGCGAGGACATCAGACGCTTCAGATATTCGTTTTCGAGCGCCGGATCGTTCGGGCGCGCCTGCCACTGGCTCGAATCGTTGTTCACGCCGGTCAGCGCCTCGCGCATGCCCTTCTGACTGATGAACACGTAGGTGCCGCCGCTCGGCGCCGTTTCGAGGCGCGTGCGGTATTTGTTGCGCTCGGCCGTGACATACGAATTGCCGGTTGCCTTGGAGAGCGTGTCGCGGATCAGGCCGTCCGAAATCTGCGGATGGGTTTCGTTCCAGTCCGTTTCCATCACGCCCTTGTCGCGCTGATCGACGACGAGCAGGAAGCCCTGCTCCTGCCAGAAGCGGCGGACCTGCGGCCACACCTGATCGGGCGTCTTGCCATCGACGACGAGCCAGCGCTCGGTGCCGTCGCGTTGCACGTGCATGCCCGACACCGGCGGAACCACCGTGGGCGCGTTCGGTGCGACTTTCTGGACTTGCTGGAGCTCGGACAGCGACGTCTGACCGCCCTGCGGCGGGAGCGAGCGCTGGTCGGCCGCTTCGTCGAGCAGATTCGGCGGAACGGCGAGAGACACCTGTTTCGAACGCTGATCGCTCTTGTAGTTGAATGCGTTGGGATTGGACGTGCCACATCCCGCCACGATTCCGGCCACCGCGAAAAGCGCAGTCATGCGCTTCGTTACACGAAAATCTGTCATTTGGAGAAGTCCTTCCGCTACGCCACGGGCGTTCTTCCGTGGATCAACCCAGCATTTTACCGGTCCGACGCCGCGCCGTGAAAAAAAGAGGACCGGGCGGCCTCGGGCGAGCGCTTCGAGCGCGCACATTTTGGAAGTTGCTCGTCGCCGCGGAATGCTGATCGAAAGCAGCCAAATAGCCCGCTCTCATCTTGTATTTAAGTCGGCCCGCATCGAATTGACAATTTATGACAATCGTAAAAAGCGGCAATTCCACCTGCCGCTATTTGCAACACCCTGATTCATATGAAATTTCATCCGTTCGACCCGCGGATTCGACCCGTTTGCTTCTGCCTGTCGCCCTGTATCGGCTCGTCGAGCTTATCTCTAAAATCTCATCCAAAAATAAGAAGAGTCCTAATTAACGGAGAGAAAACAAATGAGAAAACTCAGAATTCCTCACTACGTGATCGCGGGACTGACGATCGTCGTGAGCAGCGCGACCGGGCCCGCCTTCGCGCAACTCGGCGCGGCCGGACGCGCCGCCGGGGCGTCGGACGGCGATGTCGTGCAGAAGGCGCAGGGTGGACTCGTGCAATATCGCGAAACCATCGACGCGCAAGGCATCGTCGTGCGTAATTATGTCGATTCGACCGGCGCGGTATACGCGGTTTCCTGGCGCGGCCCGGCCATGCCGGACATCCGCTCGCTGCTCGGCGCGTACTTCGAGACGTTCAGGCAAGGCGCGAATGCGTCGGCGGGCGATGCCGGGCTGCATGCGACGCGCGTCGAGCAAGGCGATCTCGTCGTCGAAAATCGGGTGCGGCTGCGCGAGTTCAGCGGACGCGCATGGCTCGCGAGCGGCCTGCCGCCGGGCGTGACGTCGACCGACATCCAGTAAGGAGCCGACGATGAACACTCGCGCCCTTCTCTCGATGCCCATGCTTGCGCTCTTTGTCCTGCTTCACGGCTGCGGCGGTGGTGGCGGCGGCTCGGACGGCAGTTCCGCTGCGCCGCCCCAGCAGGCGAGCGCGCCGGCGACGGCGAGCGCTCCGAACGTAGCCAGCGCCGCCGCGCCTGCAAGCGCCCCGCCGCCTTCGTCCGCGAACACGACCGTGCCGCAATCGACGACGCCCAACGTCCAGACGATCCGCGTCACCAGCACGCCCACCAACACGCGCAACATGCTGCAAACCAGCGTGACGATCTGCGTGCCCGGCACGAACACCTGTCAGACCATCGATAACATTCAGGTCGATACCGGCTCGCATGGCCTGCGCGTGCTCGCATCGGCGCTCAACCCGTCGATCGCGTTGCCGCTCGTCGCAGGCGGCAATCAAAGCGCGCTCGTTGCGGAATGCGCGGTGTTCGGCTCCGGCTATACGTGGGGCGCGGTGCGTGCGGCCGATGTCCGGCTCGCCGGCCAGGTCGCACGCTCCACATCCGTCCAGTTGATCGCCGACGGCGCCGCATCCGGCGTCCCGCAAGATTGCAGCCAGTCCGGCCTGCCGATGCTCACCGCGTCATCCTTGCGCGGCAACGGCATTCTCGGCGTCGGGCCCTTCACCGCCGATTGCGGCGCCGGATGCGCGGTGTCCGCGTTGCCGCGCTGGTACTACAACTGCATCTCGGGCAACTGCGTCGCGAGCACGCTGGCGGTCGCGCAGCAGGTGACCAATCCGGTCGCCAACTTCGCCACCGACAACAACGGCGTGCTGATCGAGCTTCCCGACGTACCGGACAGCGGCGCGGCCACCGTGACCGGGACGATGACTTTCGGCATCGGCTCGCAGTCGAACAATCTGCTCGGCTCGGCGACGGTCCTCGAATCGAGCTCGGTGTCCGGCTATGTCACGACGGATTTCGGCGGCAGCCAGTACGGATCGAGCTTCATCGACAGCGGATCGAACGGCGTCTTCTTCCCTTCGACGACGCTTGCCCGATGCGGCGTGTGGTACTGCCCGTCCTCACCGCAGACGATCGCGGCGACGATCCGCTCGTCGAGCGGAGCGCAAAGCGCGGTGAGCTTCACGGTCGCGCAATCGACGGCGTTGTTCAGTACGGGCAACTTCGCCTTCGATAATCTCGCCGGCACGGCGAGCGGCTTCTTCGACTGGGGCTTGCCGTTCTTCTACGGGCGCCGCGTGTTCACCGCGCTCGAAGGACGCGCGACGCCCGCGGGACCGGGACCGTATTACGCGTTCTGAGTCCGGAAACGAAAAGCCGCCTCCGGTTGCCCGGAGACGGCTTTCTGTCGAACGTGTCGGACGTGTTGTGTGACTACGCCTTGCTTTCCTCGTCGAAGATCTTCTGCGCGAGGTGGAATGCCGAATTCGCCGCCGGCACGCCGCAGTAGACCGCCGTCTGCAACAGCACTTCCTTGATTTCGTCCTGCGTCACGCCGTTGTTCTTCGCCGCGCGCAAGTGCAGCGCGAGTTCCTCGCTGCGGTTCAGCGCGACCATCATCGCAATCGTGAGAAGGCTGCGCGTATGGCGCGGCAGGCCCTCCCGCGTCCAGATCTCGCCCCATGCATAGCGCGTGATGAAGTTCTGGAACTCCGTCGTCAGTTCCGTGCGATTCGTGAGCGACCGGTCTACGTGCGCATCGGACAGCACCGCGCGGCGCACCTTCATCCCGGCTTCGTAGCGTTCGTCGTCGGTCATTGCTGTTCTCCGATGAAGTCGAGGACGGCGCGCGTGTAGTCGTCGCGCTTTTCGATGTTCGACAGATGCGCCGCGTCCAGTTCGAGATAACGCGATCCGCCGATGTAGCCCGCGAGTTCGCGGCCCTGCTCGGCCGTCGTCGACAGATCGTGCGTGCCCGCGATCACGAGCACCGGCAGCTTGATCGTTTTGGCTTCGTCGCGCAGATCGGCGTCGCGGATCGCCTCGCAGTTCGACGCGTAACCGTCGCCCGAGGTGTGGCGAAACACGTCGCGGATATTCGCGAGTTCGAGTTGCTCGCGCTCGATGAACGGCGCGGTGAACCAGCGCGCAATCACGGCGTCCGTCAGCGCGGGCATGCCGCCCGGCTCGCGCGCTTTCGCGGCGCGCGGCGTCCACACGGCGTCCGAGCCGATCAGCGCGGCAGTGTTCGACAGCACGACGCGCGAGAAGCGCTCCGGATGACGCGCGGCAAGTCCGATGCCGGTCAGCCCGCCCATCGACAGGCCGCAATAGTTCGCGCGCTCGATTTTCAAATAATCCATCAGGCCGATCACATCGCCGATCAGTTGATCGATCGTGTACGGCCCCGGCGGTACGTCCGAATGGCCGTGGCCGCGCGTGTCGTAACGCACCACGCGGTAATGCTTCGCGAAGGCTTCGATGTTCGGCGTCCACATCGAGACATCGGCGCCGAGCGAATTCGACAGCACGAGCCACGGCGCGTTGTCGCCCGCCGTGACATCGATGCGATAGTGAATCCGCGTTCCGTTCACTTCGGCAAGAGGCATGTTTTTACTGCTCCTGTTTTTTCGAGTTGGCGCTCGCAATGGCGGCGGCGACGAACGCCTGCGCCTGACCGACGTAGTTCGCCGGATCGAGCAATTGCTTCAGTTGATCTTGCGACAGATGGCGCGCGACAGTTTCGTTCGCGGCGAGTTCGTCGAAGAGCGACGTGCCCTTCGCGACCGATGCCTTCGATGCGCCTTCGACGAGCTTGTGCGCATCGAGCCTGCCGATGGCGTCGCCGAGCGCGAGCATCACCGCTTCGCCGAGCACGAGGCCGTTCGTCACATCGAGATTGTGCGCGAGACGTTCGACGTTGACTTCCATCGACGGAACGATGCCCACGATGTTCGCGAGCGCGCCTGCCGTGAGACGTGCGAGATCGGGCAGCGCTTCCCATTCGGCCTGCCAGCCGCCCAGCGCGCGTTCGTGTTCCTGAACCATGCCCGCGAAGATCGTCGCGACGAGATTCGGCGCGCGCGTCGCGGCGGTGAGCACCGCGGCGCAGCCGACGGGATTGCGCTTGTGCGGCATCGTCGATGAACCGCCCTTGCCTGCCGCCGCGGGTTCCGCGACTTCGCCGACTTCGGTCTGCATCATGAGCGAGATGTCGCGCGCGATTTTGCCGAGCGTGCCCGTCAACATGCCGAAGAACGACGCGCTCTCAGCGATGCGGTCGCGCTGCGTGTGCCACGGCAGCGCGGGCAGCGTCAGCTTCAGATCTTCGGCGAGCGACGCCGCAACCGGCAGCGCCTTGTCGCGCAGACTCGCGAGCGTGCCCGCCGCGCCGCCGAATTGCAGCACCAGCGCGCGTCCCCGCAACTCGCCAAGACGCTGACGATGGCGCGTCACCGCATCGAGCCATTGCGCGAACTTCAAGCCCAGCGTGATCGGCAGCGCCTGCTGGAGCCAGGTGCGGCCGATCATCGGCGTGTTTTTGTGCGCTTGGGCCTGCATGACGAGCGCATCGGAAAGTGCGAGCAAATCGGCGTCGAGCAGATCGAGCGCCGCGCGCAATTGCAGCACGACGCCCGTATCGATGATGTCCTGACTCGTCGCGCCCCAGTGCACGTACTTCGCGGCTTCGGCATCGCTCGCCTTCACGACGGCCGTCAGTTGCTTGACGAGCGGAATCGCGAGATTGCCGCCCGCTTGCGCGCCGGTCATCAGCGCGTTTGCGTCGATGTTGTCCGCGTTGCAGGCAGCGACGATCGACTCGACCGCGCTCGAAGGAATCACGCCATGCAGCGCCGAAGCACGCGCGAGCGCGGCTTCGACGTCGAGCATCGCCTGCACGGTCGCACGCGGCGACCAGATTTCGTTCGCGGCGGCGTTGCCGCAAACGAGATCGGTGAGACGTCCCGTGGATGCGAACATCGGGTCAGACGCGCTCGATGATCATCGCGATGCCCTGGCCCACGCCGATGCACATCGTGCACAGCGCGAAGCGGCCGCCCGTGCGATGAAGCTGATAGCTTGCCGTCGTGACGAGACGCGCGCCCGAGGCGCCGAGCGGATGGCCCAGCGCGATCGCGCCGCCGTTCGGGTTCACGCGGGGATCGTCATCGGCCACGCCGAGCATGCGCAGCGTCGCGAGCCCTTGAGACGCGAACGCTTCGTTCAGCTCGATCACATCCATCTGGTCGATGGTCATGCCAAGACGCGCAAGCAGCTTCTGCGATGCCGGACCCGGACCGATGCCCATCACGCGCGGCGGCACGCCCGCGGTGGCGAGGCCGAGAATGCGCGCGCGCGGCGTGAGGCCGTGGCGCTTCGCGCTTTCTTCGTCGGCGATCAGCATCGCGACCGCGCCGTCGTTCACGCCCGACGCGTTGCCGGCGGTCACGCTGCCGTCCGGACGCACGACGCCCTTCAGCTTCGCGAGCGCTTCGAGGCTCGTTTCACGCGGATGCTCGTCCTTATCGACGATGAGCGCATCGCCCTTTTTCTGCGGAATCGTCACCGCGACGATTTCCTGCGCCAACGTGCCGTCCTTCTGCGCGCGCGCTGCTTTTTGCTGCGAGCGCAAGGCGAACGCGTCCTGATCGGCGCGGCTGATCTTGTAGTCGTCCGCGACGTTCTCGGCGGTCTCGGGCATCGAATCGACGCCGTATTGCTTCTTCATCAGCGGATTGACGAAACGCCAGCCGATGGTCGTGTCGTGGATCTCGGCGGAACGCGAGAATGCGCTCGTCGCCTTGCCCATCACGAACGGCGCGCGGCTCATGCTTTCGACGCCGCCCGCGATCATCAGGCTCGTCTCGCCCGCCTTGATCGCGCGCGCCGCGACGCCGATCGCGTCCATGCCCGAACCGCACAGGCGATTCACCGTCGAGCCCGGCGTGCTGATCGGCAATCCCGCCAGCAGCGCCGACATGCGCGCGACATTGCGATTGTCTTCGCCCGCCTGATTCGCGCAGCCGTAGATCACTTCCTCGACGGCTTCCCAGTCCACTTCCTTGTTGCGCTCGACCAGCGCGCGCAGCGGCACGGCGCCGAGATCGTCGGCGCGCACGGAGGAGAGCGAACCGCCGTAACGGCCGATCGGCGTGCGGATGGCATCACATACGAAAGCTTCTTTCATCAAATGCTCCAGTTCTCTTGTGTCTCTCAGGCTCAGACGGCTTCGGTCAGCGGCGCGTATTGAAGCGGCACCTTGGCCAGCTTCTGCAATTCTTCGAACGACAGGCCTTCCACGATCTCGCGCACGACGAAGCCTTCCGGCGTCACGTCGAACACGGCGAGGTCGGTGTACACGCGGTCCACGCACTGCACGCCCGTCACCGGGTACGAACACTCCGCGACCAGCTTGCTTTCGCCCTGCTTCGTGAGCAGTTCCATCATCACATAGACCTGCTTTGCGCCGATCGCCAGATCCATCGCGCCGCCGACGGCCGGAATCGCGTCGGGCGCGCCGGTGTGCCAGTTCGCGAGATCGCCCGTCGCCGATACCTGGAACGCGCCGAGCACGCAGAAGTCGAGATGGCCGCCGCGCATCATCGCGAAGGAGTCCGCGTGATGGAAATACGCGCCGCCTGTCAGCAACGTCACGTGCTGCTTGCCGGCGTTGATGAGCTCGTCGTCTTCGGCGCCCGCAGCGGGCGCCGGGCCCATGCCGAGCAGACCGTTTTCGCTGTGCAGGAAGATTTCGCGATCCGCCGCGAGGTGATTGGCGACGAGCGTCGGCACGCCGATGCCCAGATTCACGTAGGCGCCTTCGGGAATATCCGCGGCCACGCGCCGGGCCATTTCGTCACGGGTGAGTTTCTTCATGGCTTTTCGTCCTTAAGCTGCGAGTTCGGCTTGATGCACGGCTTGCGGCACTTCCACGACGCGCTGCACGAAGATGCCCGGCGTCACGATGTTTTCGGGGTCCAGCTCGCCGAGCGCGACGACCTTCGACACCTGCGCGATCGCCGTTTTCGCGGCGCTCGCCATGATCGGGCCGAAGTTGCGCGCAGTTTTACGATAGACCAGATTGCCCCAGCGGTCGCCCTTGAATGCCTTCACGAGCGCGAAATCCGCGTGCAGCGGCGCTTCGAGCACATAGTGCTTGCCGTCGATCACGCGCGTTTCCTTGCCTTCCGCGAGCTTCGTGCCGTAACCGGTCGGCGTGAAAAAGCCGCCGATGCCCGCGCCCGCCGCACGGATGCGCTCGGCCAGATTGCCCTGCGGCACGAGTTCCAGTTCGATTTCGCCCGCGCGATAGAGCGCGTCGAATACATATGAATCTGTCTGACGCGGGAACGAGCAGATGATCTTGCGCACGCGCTTGGCCTTGAGCAGCGCGGCCAGGCCGGTGTCGCCGTTGCCGGCGTTGTTGTTGACGATCGTGAGCTCGCGCGCGCCCTGCTCGATGAGCGCGTCGATCAGCTCGGACGGCATGCCCGCCGTACCGAAACCGCCGATCATGATGGTCGCGCCGTCGTGGACGTCGGTCACGGCCGAGGCGAGCGAATCGAAAATCTTGTTGATCATGTGCCGTTCCTTCTCCTGTTTCGGGACTGCCGATCCGCGATCGCGCTGCCCGAATTCGGGTTTACCAGTTGGTAATCAGACTTGCTTCGAAATGTTCGTTATGCGAACATGGATTCGTTTAGCGAACATCGGCATGTTAGTCCTGCGTTCGTTGTCGTGTCAACGAAGCATCTGCAAACCTCGGGTTTTCACGGAGTCGCCGACCGTCCGCCTCTTTCCTGACGAGCCTTATGAAGAATTCAGCCACGCTCATTCCGGATGCCGAGCCGCAAGACGCCCAGGCGCGCCCCGGTGATGCATACGTCCAGTCTTTCGCGCGCGGGCTCGCGGTGATCCGGTCGTTCGATGCGAACCGCTCGGCCCAGACGCTGACCGATGTCGCCGGCGCGACCGGCCTCACCCGCGCGGGCGCGCGCCGCATTCTTCTGACGCTGCAGGCGCTCGGCTACGTCGAGGCCGACGGACGTCTCTTTCAACTCACGCCGAAAATTCTCGATCTCGGGTTCGCGTACCTGACTTCGATGCCCTTCTGGAATCTCGCCGAGCCGGTGATGGAAGACCTCGTCGAGCAGGTACACGAAAGCTGCTCGGCGGCGGTGCTGAACGGCGCGGAAATCGTCTACGTGCTGCGCGTGCCGACGCACAAGATCATCACGCAGAATCTGTCGATCGGCAGCCGCCTGCCCGCATTCTGCACGTCGATGGGCCGCGTGCTGCTTGCCGCGCTCGATGACGCGCGCCTCGACGAAGTGCTCGATGCGAGTTCGCTCGTCGCGCGCACGCCGCGCACGATCGTCGAGCGCGACGCGTTGAAGGAAGCGATCGCCGTCGTGCGCCGCCAGGGCTGGGCGATCGTCGATCAGGAACTGGAGGAAGGACTGATTTCGATGTCCGCGCCGATCCGCGACCGGCAGGGACGCGTGATCGCGGCGCTGAACATCAGCGGGAACGCCCAGCGCAAGAACGCGAAGCAGATGGTGAAGGCGTTTCTGGAGCCGTTGCAGGAAGCGGCGCAGCGCGTGTCGGACATGGTCGCGCGGCGCGGCTGATGGCGCGCGTTGACGTGGAGAATGCCGCGCGCCAACATCGTTGGCGGAGCATCACGCCATGAACGACCTCGATCTGAATCTGATTCCGTACCTCGTCGCCATCGAGGAGACGCGCAACGTGAGCCGCGCGGCCGAACGGCTCGGCGTGAGCCAGCCGCGTGTATCGACGGCGCTCGCGCGCCTGCGCGAGCACTTCAACGATCCGCTCTTCGTGCGCACCTCGCGCGGCATGGAACCGACGCCGCGCACCATCGCGCTCGTGCCCGCGGCGCGCGAGGCGCTGGCGTGCATCGAGCGCGGGCTGCTCGACCGGCAGCACTTCGATGCGTCGGCAAGCACGGACACGTTCTCGATCGCGCTGTCCGATGTCGGCGAAATCGTCTTTCTGCCGCGACTCCTGCAGGCGTTCGCGAAGGAAGCGCCGAATGCGAATCTGCGCTCCGTGTCGGTGTCGCACGGCGATGTCGAGCGCGGGCTCGAAACGGGCGACATCGATCTCGCGGTCGGCTATTTTCCGGACCTGCGCGGCAACAACTTCTTTCAGCAGCGGCTCTTCTCGCATCGCTTCATCTGTCTGATGCGGCGCGATCATCCGTTCGCGAGCGAGCCGCTTACGCTCGAGCGCTTCATGCAATCCGGCCACGCGGTCGTGCGCGCCGAAGGCCGCAGCCAGGAGATTCTGGAGAATTTTCTCGACAGGGAGCGCGTGCGGCGCCGCGCCGTGCTCGAGACGCCGCACTTCATGAGCCTGCCGTTCATCCTGTCGCGCACCGATCTGATCGCGACCGTGCCGCATGCGATCGGCTTCGCGTATGTCGCCGAGCATGCGTCGATCACGCTCGCCGAGCCGCCGCTCGCGCTGCCGCGCTTCGATCTGAAGCAGCACTGGCATCGCAAGTTTCACAACGACGCGCGCACGATGTGGTTGCGCCGGATCGTCGCGTCGCTGTTCAACGACGAGCTCGACGAGTGGCCCAAGTAAGCCTCAATGCGCGCCTTAACGCCGATTGTCGATGCTCCACGTGCCCGGTCCCGCCGCCGCGATGAACAGAAAGATGAACGACAGCAGCACGGCCGGCTCGCCCTGATTCAGGAGCGGCAGCAGGAAATGTCCACTCGGCGCATGTCCGATGAAATAAGCGAACGCCAGTTCGCCCGACAGCACGAACGCCGCCGCGCGCGTGAAAAAGCCGATCAGCACGAGAACGCCGCCGACCAGTTCGATGACGCCCGCCGCGCCGAGCAAGGAGAAGAGCGGCAGGCCGTCGAACATCGCGATATGCGGAACGTGGAAGAGCTTGGCGCTCGCGTGCGTCAGCAACAGATACGAAGCGACGATGCGTAATAGCGCATGCGCGTAGCTGGCTAGCGCCGGTACGCTGGGCGAGGCTGAGCGAACTTGAGTCGTAGACATCGGAATACTCCTATGAAGGTGGATTACCTCAAGTCTAGGCAGACACCGCCGGTCGATAAATCCAGCTAATATTGGCGTTTTGTTTCCGCACAGGAAATGATCGATGGATGCTTTGACCAGCCTGCGCGTATTTCGTGAAGTCGTCGATGCGGGAAGTTTCGTGAAAGCCGCCGAGCGGCTCGACATCTCCACCGCCATGACGAGCAAGCACGTCGCCAATCTGGAACGTCAATTGGGCGTGCGCCTCCTGAACCGCACGACGCGCCATCTGAGCCTCACGGAAGCCGGCAACGTCTATTACGAGCAGTGCAGCGAGGCGCTCGACATCCTGCAGGCCGCGGAAGCCGCGGTCGGCGTGCAGACCGCGCAGCCGCAAGGCGTGCTCAAGGTCACCGCGCCGGGCTGGTTCGCCAATCGCACATTCGCCGATTTGCTCGTCGCGTATCAGGCGCGCTATCCGAGCGTGCTCGTCGATTTGCGGCTGGAGAACCGCTTCGTCGATCTGGTCGAGGAAGGTTACGACATGGCGATCCGCGCGACATCCGAGCCGTCGCCCTCGCTGATCGTGCGACCGCTGTGCAAGATGCCCTTCGTGCTCGCGGGCTCCCGCGCCTATCTGGAACAGCACGGCAAGCTGCGCCATCCGGACGATGTCGCGCGTCATCGTTTCGTATTGCCGACGTACACGAACGTCGACTCCGTGACGCTGACGGGGCCGGACGGCGCGTTCACCGTGAAGAATCAGGCTGTGCTCAAGACCAACGATACGTCGATGGCGCTGCAGCTCGTGCGCGCCGGCCTCGGGCTCGCGTATTTTCCGGCGTGGATCGTCGAACCCGAGCTGGCGTCGGGCTCGCTCGTGCGCGTGCTGCCGAGCTATACGGCGTTCGCACCGTCGGTGTACGCGGTGTACACGAGCCGAAAATACATGACGACGAAGGTACGGACCTTCATCGACTTCCTGTCGGAGTCGTTGGCCGATCGGCCAATCTAATTAGGATTACTCTTATTTTATCGATCAACCTCGCGTGTGAATATCGCGCCCGCTTCCGGATCGGCGCTAGAGACGCGACAGGAAATTACATCTTGCGCCGCCGGGATCGTCCCTGTTACCCGAAAGCGAGGCACGCGCGATATGGATTTCCCTTGGCTTCCCCTGACCTTCAGTCTGACCTTGCTTGGCCTGGCGCTCTTCATCTGCCGCGCCGTGAATGCGAGCCTCGGCGCGCTGAAATGGAACGGCGCACTGCTCTTCCTGGCTCTGTGCGTAGTGGCGATGCTGCTGGATTTCACGCTGACGATGGTGTTTGCATCCGCGGGCTTCCATGAGCACACCAAATACGACAGCCTCGGATCGAGGATCGCGTGGAGCGAGCGGATCGTCACGTATCTGGTTCCGTGCGCGATATCGCTGCTGATGGCATTGAGGTTTCGTCGGCGTCAGCGCTTTGCGTACGCGCATGGCCACGGCCGCAGCGAGACGGAGCGCGAAGCCGCGGTGCAGATTCAAACCTCGCCTTACACGCAGTCCGAGTTGACGCTCTGACGCACAAGCGAGTGAATTTGGTGAGTGCAACAGCGAAATTGTTCGGAGCAGTTCTACTATTCGTTTCTCTCTGATATACTTTTGCTCTTTCGGGGCGTAGCGCAGCCTGGTAGCGTACCTGCATGGGGTGCAGGTGGTCGGAGGTTCAAATCCTCTCGCCCCGACCAGAAATCAAAGGCTCTCCGGCTTTCGCCGGAGAGCCTTTTTTCTTTGGCCGATCACAGGCCGTCGTATCGATGAAGACGAGCACGAACAATGGCATATAACAAGCTCAACAACCCGCGCGCTTTTCCCGGCAACAGCAACTACGGCATGTCGTTGCGAGACTACTTCGCGGGGCAGGCGCTCGCGGGCGCAATGGCCGCCGACACCCTTCCCACCGACGCGTCACCCGCGCTCCTCGAACAGCGCGCGCAACTCTGCTATCGCCTGGCAGATGCCATGCTCAGAGTGCGCGCCGAAGAGGAAACCCTGACCAACGCGACCGCCATGATGGGCATGAGCATCTGACGTTGCTCGTGATGGCCGAGGCCCGCTGAAATAGAGACGCCCAGCGTCATTTACTCAGACGTAAAAGCCGAAAAAACACTTGTATGTCAGTGATTTAAGCCTTAGTCTTAAGGTGATATATAAGGAACGGCGCGCCATGCCTTTGTCCGTCTTAGCGACCGCCCAACAGCGGCGTATTCGATCTGGTCGAACCTGCTCCGCCTTGCACGCGGAAGTCGCCCGATGGTTCGATCCGGCGAGCCGCGCGCGCGTCACGCGCTTCGGGCGGATCTATCCCGGCGGCAGTCGCTATGTGTGCGTGAGCGCGACCACGCCGGGCCGATGTTTCGCGCTCTACTTCTTCCATCACGGCGCCGATGACTGGCGCATCTATCCGCCGTGGGGCGTCGGGCCGAGCATCGTGTATTGGTCGATCAACGTGAAGATGCCGGTCTCGCGCTCGGAAACGGCGGCCGGCCCGAAGCGGCGCTTTCGCGCGGGCATCAAGTCTTAGCCGCGTGCAGTGTCTGCCCGGTCATGCTCTCGTCGACGGCGCGCTTGTAGACCTTCGCCACATCCGCGGCCGCAATGCCTTGCGATCCATCCTTTCCCATCGACGCCAAGGTTTCCGAGACCCAGCCCGGACTCACGACGTTCACGCGCAACTTGCCCTGCAACTCGAGCGCGGCCGCGCGCACGAATCCTTCGACGCCCGCGTTCACGAGGCTCACCGCCGCGCTGCCGACCATCGGATCTTGAGCGAGCGTGCCGCTCGTCAGCGTGACGGAACCGCCTTCATCGACATGACCGATCGCGCAGCGCACGAGATTCACCTGCCCCATGAGCTTATTCGCGAGGCTGAAGGCATAGTCGTCATCGGCGAGCGCATCGAGCGGCGCGAACTTCGCAGCGCCGCCGACACACACGACAGCGCCGACCTTCCCGACCTTCTCGTACATCGCGACGATGCTCGCCTTGTCCGACAAATCGACGGCTACGTCCGAGCCCTTGCGGCTCGCAGTGATCACTTCGTGCGCGGGCTCGAGAATCCGTTTGATCTCCGTGCCCAACATCCCAGTTGCGCCAACGAGCAACACTCGCATAAGCCCTCCTGAATCGATGTGATGAAGCCGCAGCACCCACGCCCGGCGCGGCGACGACGAAACAGCAAGCAACCATGCTACTGCCGTCGCCGATGGCGTGCAGCGCGCGTCGTGCAGACGAAAAAAATGCCGCGATGAATCGCGGCATTTTGGATGCGGATCACGGCGGCACTCATCCGCCCAGAAGATCGATCACCTGAAGAATATCCTTGCGAAGCTGATCGACATCGACGCCCGATTGCGCTTGCGCCGACGTCTGGGTGTCGTCCGTCTCGGCGTCGTCGCTGTTCGCGCGGCCTTGTGAATCGAGCCGGTTGCGCGCACCGTTAATCGTGAATCCCTGTTCGTACAGCAGGTCGCGGATGCGCCGGATCAGCAAGACTTCGTGATGCTGATAGTAGCGTCGATTGCCCCGCCGCTTGACCGGTCTCAGTTGCGTGAACTCCTGTTCCCAATAGCGCAGCACGTGAGGCTTGACGCCGCACAACTCGCTGACTTCGCCAATCGTGAAGTAACGCTTGGCGGGGATCGGAGGCAAGACGACTTTTTCCATCGTCGATCAACCATCGTTATAAGTGATGTCGATTGAAGCACGGTGGTCATGCAGCGCGGCGCGAGTCTCCACGCGCCGCCGGGACATCAGCGAGTGAGATCGGTCTCCGCTCCCGTTTCGACCAGCGCCTTCAGCTTCTGACTTGCATGAAACGTGACGACCCGCCGCGCGGCGATAGGAATGGCCTCGCCCGTCTTCGGGTTGCGACCCGGACGCTGAGGCTTGTCGCGCAACTGGAAGTTGCCGAAGCCGGAGAGCTTCACGCTCTCGCCGCTCTCCAGCGCATCGCGAATGACTTCGAAGAAGGCTTCGACCATGTCCTTGGCTTCGCGCTTGTTCAGACCGACGTGATCGAACAGCATCTCGGCCAGTTCGGCTTTGGTGAGCGTCGGCGTGTCGCCGGGCGCGCTCGTGGTCGGGGTATCTCGGGTCATGGCGCTACGCTGCGCCGAAAGAAGGGCTTCGAAATCACTCGAGTTCATTTGGTTCATATCGGTAGACCGGCGCTTGCCACATTGAAGACTTGGCGATTGAGACGGAAAGGGCCAACTGCAGGCTATCCGCGTAACCGCGCGCCGTGTACTCGAGCCAGGCGATCCACCAGCGTTTTGATAGCCGTATCGACCGTTTCGTCCTGAAGCGTGCCGCCAGTATCTTGCAACGTTACACGGAAGGCAAGACTTTTCTCATGTGCTCCCAAGCCGCCGGAAGTATTTGATTTTGGACGAAATTCATCGAAAAGCGCAACCCTTGTGACGTGTCTGCAAGCGGCCTCCGAGCGGGCGTTTTCGAGCTCGTCGAGGAGCGCCTGAACCGGCACGTCTTGATCCACGACAATCGCGATATCGCGCCGCACAGGCGGAAATTTCGACACCTCGGACGGCGCCGGCAGCGCGCGATCCATCAGCGCATCGGCATCGATTTCGAAGAGGATCGGCGCGTTCGGCAAGTCGTACTTTTGCAGCCAGCGCGGATGCAGTTCGCCGATCCAGCCGACCGCGCGCCCCGCCACTTCGATGCGCGCGCTGCGTCCCGGATGCAGCGCCGGATGCTCCGCCTTCACGAAGCGCGGCACGACCGGCGCGAAGAGCGCTTCCACGTCACCCTTCACGTCGAAGAAGTCGACGTTGCGCGAAGCCGCGCCCCACTGCTCCTCGATCACCGGACCATACGCGAGGCCGCCGATCATCTTCGGTTGCGCAAAGCCTTCGACCGCGAGTTCGCCCGCCTTCACCGATGCATCGCGATGGAACACGCGCCCCGCCTCGAACACGCGAATGCGGTCCGCGCGACGGTTCAGGTTATGGCGCAGCACTTCGATCAGGCTGCCGAACGTCGTCGTGCGCATGACCGAGAGCTGGCTCGCGATCGGGTTGAGCAGCCTGATCGGGTTGTCGTTGCCGGCGAAGTCCTTCTCCCACTCGGCATCGACGAAACTGAAGTTCACCGTCTCCGAGTAGTCGCGCGCGGCCACTTCATGGCGCAGCGTATGGATCGAGCGCTTCGTCTCGTTCGTGATGCGCATCTCGCTGCGCGCGACCGGCGGACGCGCCGGAATCTTCTCGAAGCCGTAAATGCGCGCGACCTCTTCGATCAGGTCTTCCTCGATCTCGATATCGAAGCGATACGGCGGCGGCGTGACCTTGAAGGTGTCGCCGTCGCGCTCGAACGCGAGATTCAGGCGCGTGAAAATCTGCGCGATCTCCTCGGCGCCGATCTCCACGCCGATGATGCGATGCGCGCGCGACACGCGCATCGATACCGGATTGCGCTCGGGCACGTTTACGATCTGATCGTCGACCGGACCGGCTTCGCCGCCACAGATGTCGAGGATCAGGCGCGAGATGCGTTCGATGTGCTCGACGGTCGTCGAGTAATCGACGCCGCGCTCGAAGCGATGCGCCGCGTCGGTCGAGAAGTTGTACTTGCGCGCGCGGCCGCGAATCGAGTCCGGCCACCAGAACGCGGCTTCGAGATAGATGTTGGTCGTGTCGAGCGACACGGCGGTGCTGTCGCCGCCCATGATGCCGGCGAGGCTTTCGAGATGGTGATCGTCCGCGATCACGCCAACGGTTTCATCGACCTCGATGGTGTTGCCGTTGAGCAGCTTCAGCGACTCGCCCTTCTTGCCCCAGCGCACTTCCATCGCGCCGTGGATCTTGTCGAGATCGAACACGTGCGACGGGCGGCCGAGTTCGAGCATCACGTAATTCGAGATATCGACGAGCGCGGAAATGCTGCGCTGGCCCGCGCGTTCGAGACGCTCGACCATCCAATGCGGCGTCTTCGCGTGCGCATTTACGCCACGGATCACGCGGCCGGAAAAACGGCCGCACAGATCGGGCGCCATGATCTTCACGGGCAGCTTTTCGTCGAGCTTAGTTTCGACGGCGGGCATGTCATGTTGCTTGAGCGGCGCGCCGGTGATCGCGGCGGTCTCGCGCGCGACGCCGAACACCGACAGACAATCCGCCTTGTTCGGCGTGAGCTTGATCTCGAATACCGTGTCGTCGAGGTTGAGCGCCTCGCGAATGTCCTGACCGACCTTCGCATCGGCGGACAGGATCAGCAGACCACTGTGATCTTCCGACAGCTTCAGTTCGCGCGCCGAGCACAACATGCCCTGGCTATCGACACCGCGCAGCTTCGTCGGCTTGATCGCGAACGGCTCGCCGCCCGCTTCGGCCGGCGGCAGCACTGCGCCGATGAGCGCCACCGGCACCTTGATGCCCGGCGACACGTTCGGCGCGCCGCACACGATGTTCAACTGCTCGCCCGTGCCGGCGTCGACCTGACAGACATTGAGCTTGTCGGCATTCGGATGCTTGGCGACTTCGAGCACCTGCCCGACGACGATCTTCGTGGTCGGCGGCGCGACCGGACGCAAGTCTTCGACTTCGAGACCGGCCATCGTCAGCGCGTGCGCGAGTTCGTCGGTGGAGAGCTTGGGATCGACGAAACTGCGGAGCCAGGATTCTGGGAATTGCATGTGTGTCTACGTTCGAAATGTTTGGAGTCTCGTTCGGCTGCTCTTTCGCGCGCCGAACGTCGCAGGCAAGGCCGCCGCTTTACGCGAACTGGCGCAGGAAACGCAAATCGTTCTCGAAGAACAGACGCAGATCCTGCACGCCGTAGCGCAGCATCGTCAGGCGCTCGAGCCCGCTGCCGAACGCGAAACCGATATAGCGCTCAGGATCGAGGCCCATGTTGCGAATGACGGTCGGGTGCACCTGACCCGAGCCGGAGATTTCCAGCCATTTGCCCGCGTTCTTGCCATGCTCGAACATCATGTCGATTTCGGCGGACGGTTCCGTGAACGGAAAGTACGACGGACGGAAGCGCACGAGAATGTCGTCGCGCTCGAAAAACTTTTTCAGGAAGTCGCTGTACACGCCCTTCAGGTCCGCGAAGCTGATGTTCTCTTCGATCCACAGGCCTTCGACCTGGTTGAACATCGGCGAGTGCGTGGCGTCGCTATCGACCCGATACGTGCGGCCCGGCACGATCACTTTGATGGGCGGCTTGTTCATGCGCGCGTAGCGCACCTGCATCGGGCTCGTGTGCGTGCGAAGCAGGAGCGGCCGTCCATCGGCGTCCTTGGCGTCGACGTAGAACGTGTCCTGCATCGAGCGCGCCGGATGGTTCTCCGGGCTGTTCAGCGCGGTGAAGTTGTACCAGTCGGTTTCGATCTCGGGACCGTCGGCGACGTCGAAGCCGATCGTGCGGAACACCTGCTCCACGCGCTCCCACGTGCGCATCACCGGGTGCAGCGTGCCCGCGCCCGCGCCGCGCCCCGGCAGCGTGACGTCGATGGCTTCCGCCGCGAGACGCTGGTTCAGCAACGCGTCCGCGAGCGCCTGACGGCGCGCGTTGAGCGCGGCTTCGACCTGCTGCTTCGCCTGATTGATACGCGCGCCTTCGCTCTTCTTCGCTTCCGGATCGAGCTTGCCCAAACCCTTCAGCAATTCGGTCAGCGCACCGGACTTGCCGAGAAACCGGGCCTTCTCGTTTTCGAGCGTGGTGGTATCGGTGGCGTGTTCAAAGGCGCTTTTAGCGTCGGCGACAATCTGGTCCAGATCCATTGATCCCATCTTTTAACGTCGAAATTCAATCTTAGGTTCGGTTTTGCTCATCCACGCCTGCACATTCGCATGCGATGTGCAAAACCGTCCGACCAACAAAAACGGGGCTCGGTGAGAGCCCCGTTTTCTGCCTTCCCGCCGCCGTCAGCAAACCGGCGGCGAAGAGGCGAACCACGCAGTACTAATTTCGCAATTAGGCTGCAACGGCGGCTTTCACCTGCTTCACGATCGCAGCAAAAGCAGCCTTGTCGAACACAGCCATGTCAGCCAGAACCTTGCGGTCGAGTTCGATCGACGCCTTCTTCAGGCCGTTGATGAACACGCTGTAGGTCATGTCGTGCTGACGCACCGCCGCGTTGATACGCGTGATCCACAGTGCGCGGAACACACGCTTCTTGTTGCGGCGATCGCGGTAGGCGTACTGCCCTGCGCGCATGACCGCCTGCTTGGCGATGCGATAGACGTTATTGCGACGGCCGCGGTAACCCTTGGCCAGACGGATGATCTTCTTGTGACGGGCCCGTGCGGTAACCCCACGTTTTACTCGAGGCATGTTGCGCTCCTATGAGTTTAAGTTGAGGTTAGGCGAACGGCAGCATTGCGCGGACGGAGTTCAGATCGGAATCATGAACAGCCGTGGAGCCACGCAGATGGCGTTTGTTCTTGGTGGTTTTCTTGGTAAGAATGTGGCGCTTGAAGGCCTGACCGCGCTTGACGGTACCGCCCGGACGCACCACGAAGCGCTTTGCAGCACTCTTCTTGGTCTTCATCTTCGGCATGAAACAACTCCAGTTTATTAGATGGTCATGGGTGTGCGGCTGATTCGCCGATACCGCCTGCGAACCCCTTCCCGCCCTTCGAAACCCACGCTCCACTTATGTGCGAGCGGCTCAGTGAAGAACCGCCGCCTTTCATGAGCGCCGCCGCCAAAGCGGCAACGCCCTGAAACTTCCGACAATGCCGCGCTAGCCGCCTTGCGACGGCGCGCGATCCATCGTCTAACCGCTCGTGCTTACTTACCCTTTTTCTTCGGGGCAAGCACCATGATCATCTGGCGCCCTTCCATCTTCGGCATCTGTTCGACCTGACCGAATTCGTCCAGATCGGACTTCAGTCGTTCGAGCATGCGCATGCCGATTTCCTGGTGCGCCATTTCACGGCCGCGGAAACGCAACGTGATCTTCGTCTTGTCGCCGTCTTCGAGGAAGCGCGTAAGGTTGCGCAGCTTGACGTTGTAGTCACCGTCGTCCGTGCCGGGGCGGAATTTGACTTCCTTCACCTGCACGATCTTCTGCTTCAACTTCGCTTCGTGTTGCTTCTTCGCTTCCGAATACTTGAACTTGCCGTAGTCCATCAAACGGCAGACAGGCGGTGACGCCTGCGGCGCGATTTCGACGAGATCCACGTCGAGCTGTTCCGATTGACGGAACGCTTCGGCCAGCTTCACGATTCCGAGCGGCTCGTTGTCCACTCCGACCAAGCGCACTTCCGGCGCGGTAATTTCACCGTTGATGCGATGTGACGACTTATCAGTAGCGATGTTACGTTTCCTCTAAAAATGAAAAAACAAGCCGCGCTGCGAGTGACTTACTTGAACGCCCGCACTTCCTGCTGCAGACGTTCGAGGAATGCGTCGACCGGCATCACGCCCAGATCGACACCGCCACGAGCACGCACGGCCACGGTTTGCGCATCACGCTCTTTGTCGCCGACGACCAGCAAATACGGCACCTTTTGCAGCGTGTGCTCGCGTATTTTATAGCTAATCTTCTCGTTGCGCAAATCGCACTCCACTCTAAGCCCTTGTTTTTGCAACGATTGGGCCAGATTACCCGCATATTCAGCCTGACTTTCGGCAATATTCAGCACAACCGCCTGAGTCGGCGCGAGCCACGGCGGCATTGCGCCTGCGTGGTGCTCGATCAGAATGCCGAGAAAACGCTCCATTGATCCGACGATTGCCCGGTGCAACATCACCGGACGGCGGCGGCTGTTGTCTTCCGCGACATATTCGGCGCCGAGACGCTCCGGCAGCACCATGTCGAGCTGCAGCGTGCCGCATTGCCACGAGCGGCCGAGCGCGTCCTTGATGTGGTACTCGATCTTCGGACCGTAGAACGCGCCTTCGCCGGCGAGTTCTTCCCACTGCAGACCGCAAGCGGTCAGCGCCTCGCGCAAGCCCTGCTCCGCGCGATCCCAGATTTCATCGGTGCCCGCGCGCTGCTCGGGGCGCAGCGACAGCTTGATATCGATGTGATCGAATCCGAAATCCTTGTACACGCTCATCGCGAGCGTGTTGAAGGCGATCGATTCCGCGATGAACTGATTTTCGGTACAGAAGATGTGCGCATCGTCCTGGACGAAGCCGCGCACGCGCATCAGCCCATGCAGCGCGCCCGACGGCTCGTTGCGATGGCACGAGCCGAATTCCGCGTAACGCAGCGGCAGATCGCGATACGAACGCAGGCCGTGGTTGAACACCTGAACGTGGCCCGGGCAGTTCATCGGCTTGATCGCGTAGTCGCGCTTTTCCGACTCGGTCGTGAACATGTTTTCACGATAATTCTGCCAATGGCCCGACGCTTCCCAGAGCGAACGGTCCATCACCATCGGGGTCTTGATCTCGAGATAACCGGCATCGTTCACGCGGCGGCGCATGTACTGCTCGACCTGCTGCCATAGCGACCAGCCCTTCGGATGCCAGAACACCATGCCCGGCGCTTCGTCCTGCAGATGGAACAGGTCGAGTTGCTTGCCGAGCTTGCGGTGATCGCGCTTCTCGGCTTCTTCGAGCATGTGGAGATAAGCGTCCTGGTCTTCCTTTTTGGTCCACGCGGTGCCGTAGATACGCTGCAACTGCTCGTTCTTCGAATCGCCGCGCCAGTACGCGCCGGCGACCTTCATCAGCTTGAAGACCTTCAGCTTGCCGGTGGACGGCACGTGCGGGCCACGGCACAGGTCGATGAAGTTGCCGTGCCCGTAAAGGCGAATCTCATCGCTTTCCGGAATGGACTCGATGATCTCGGCCTTGTAGTTTTCGCCGATGCTCTTGAAGTACTCCACCGCCTCGTTGCGCGAGACGACGCGGCGCGACACCGGCTCGTCCTTCTTCGCCAGTTCCTGCATGCGCTTTTCGATCTTCTCCAGATCTTCGGGCGTGAAGGGGCGGTTGTACGAGAAGTCGTAATAGAAGCCGTTGTCGATGACCGGCCCGATGGTCACTTGCGCTTCGGGGAACAGATCCTTCACCGCATAAGCGAGCAAATGCGCGGTCGAATGGCGCACGACATCGACGCCTTCCGGATCCTTGTCAGTGACGATGGCAAGTGACGAATCCTTGTCGATCAGAAACGAGGTATCGACGAGTTCGCCGTTGAGCTTGCCGGCGAGCGCCGCCTTGGCAAGGCCCGCGCCGATCGATGCCGCGACTTCCGCGACGGTCACCGGGTGGTCGTATTGTCGGACCGACCCATCAGGCAAACGTACCGAAACCATATCGTTCTCCAAGACGCCGGCGCATGCCGAGCGATTTCGATTTGAGCATTGCCCCGCGATTCACTTCAAAAATCGCAAGGCAAAAAAAATGCGGCCCCGCTATCGAGGGGCCGCATTCACTTTTCACACATACCGCGAAACAATTTGGCAGAAGGCGAAATAGGTCCTCGACTAGCGTCGCTCCGAATTTGTTTCGGTCAACGTTCGACGTGCCATTTCTTTTCGCCTTTTGCGCTGAGCGCTTCTTGCGGTTTGAAATTCCGCGAACCAAAGTCCGCCGAGTTTCGTTTTCGTTGGTAGGCTCGATTGGACTCGAACCAACGACCCCCACCATGTCAAGGTGGTGCTCTAACCAGCTGAGCTACGAGCCTGAAAGAAGTGAGATTATATGGAGCGTTTCGGATCTTGGCAAGTGCTTATCTTCAGAAAAAATCGAAAATATTCGCCGATCCGTTCAACTCCAGCCGATTACGCGCGACGCGACGCGCGAATCACACCCTGCACTTCATCGAGCAGCGTGCAGGCGCGCTGAATCTGCGCTGCGCTCGACACTTCCACCGTGAACTGCATATAAGCGATATTCCTGCGGCTCTGGCTCTTCACGCCGATCACGTTGATCTTCTCGCGCGCGAACACTTCGGAGATATCGCGCAGCAACCCTTGCCGGTCGGCCGATTCCACCGAAAGATCCACCGGATACACCGACGATCCGCGCCCGTTCATCACGTCGGCGGACCAGGTCGTGTGCAGCACGCGCTCGGGCGAACGCTGAGCCATGCGCTTGAAGGTCGCGCAATCGGTGCGATGAACCGACATGCCCTTGCCGCGCGTGATGAAGCCCGCGATCGGATCGGGCGGCGCCGGACGGCAGCAGCGCGCGAGTTGGGTGAGCAACGCATCCACGCCGACGACGAGCACGCCCGTCGACGCGCCGTGCGCGACGCTCTGCCCGCTGCTGCGCTTCTCGAACTGCTCCGGCGCTTCCGGCTCGGGCTCGGGCGGCGGCGCGTCGGAAAGCGCCTGCTCGATGTTGCGCAGGCTGAACTCTTCCTTCGCGACGACCGCGTAAAGATCCTCGGGCGTCTTGAAGCCGAGCTTCGTCGCGAGCTGCTCCAGACTCACCGACGTCTTCCCTTCGCGCTGCAAGGTCTTTTCGACGATCGCCCGCCCTGCCGCGATGTGCTCGGCCGCGTCGGCAGCGAGGAACCACGAGCGCACTTTCTGCCGCCCCCGCGCGCTGTGCAGATAACCGAGCTGAGGATTGAGCCAGTCGCGCGACGGCCCGCCTTCCTTTACCGCGACGATCTCGACCGTCTGCCCGTTTTGCAGCGGCGTGTTGAGCGGCACCATCGCGCCGTCGACGCGCGCGCCGCGACAGCGATGCCCAAGCTCGCTGTGCAGGTGATACGCGAAATCGACGGCGGTCGCGCCTTGCGGCAACGCGATCACGCGCGCCTGCGGCGTCAGCACGTAGATATGATCGTCGTCAAGCGTGGCGTCGCGCAGATGCTGCCAGCCCCGCTGTTCGCCCTGACCCTCGCCTTCGACGTCATCCTTCCACGCGAGAAGCTGACGCAGCCATGCGATCTTCTCGTCGTATTTCTCGCTCGCCGTCACTTGCCCCGCATAGCCGCGCGCGCCCGCTTCCTTGTAACGCCAGTGCGCGGCCACGCCGTATTCGGCGAACTGATGCATTTCCTGCGTGCGGATCTGCACTTCGAACGCACGCCCGTCATCGCCGATCACAACGGTATGCAGCGACTTGTAGCCGTTGGGCTTCGGGCGCGAGATGTAGTCGTCGAATTCGCGCGGCACCGGTTGCCACAGGTTGTGCACGATGCCGAGCACGGTGTAGCAGTCCTTGATGTCGCCGACGATCACGCGGAACGCGCGCACGTCGTTCAGTTCGGCGAAGTCGAGATGCTTGCCGCGCATCTTCTTCCAGATGCTGTAGATGTGCTTTGGCCGACCGCTGACTTCGGCCTTGATGTGCGCAGTGTCGAGCTCTTTTTGCAGGCGCGCGATCGCCTCGGTCACATAGCTCTCGCGCTCGACGCGCCGCTCGTCGAGCAGCTTCGCGATGCGCTTGTACGTGACGGGGTCTTCGAAGCGGAACGACAAATCCTCCAGTTCCCACTTCAGTTGCCAGATGCCCAGACGATTCGCGAGCGGCGCGTAGATTTCGAGCGTCTCGCGCGGGACGTCCGGCGAAGGATCGGTCTTGTGCGCGGCGTGATAGCGCAACGTCTGCACGCGCGACGCGAGCCTGATCAACACGACGCGGATGTCCTGCGCGAAAGCGAGCAGCATCTTGCGCAGCGACTCGACCTGCGCGCGGCGCGCGGCCTGCGCATCGCGCGTGTTCTCGGGCAATTCCGCAAGCGTCGCGCGCGAGCTGAGCGAGCCGAGCCGCAGAAGCTTGCGCACATCGCCGACGAGCCGCTGCACTTCCGGGCCGAAGCGCTCGGTGATGACCTTCTCCGGATCGTCGAGATGCGGCGCGAGCACGAACAGCGCCGCCGCGGCGATCGCGTGCGAATCGACGTTCAGCGTCTGCATGATGCGCGCGGTGCCCGCCGCGTGATCCGCGAGCAGTTCGCCGGTCGAGACGCGCGCATCCTTCGCGTGCTCGCGCACGAACGCGAGCGCGTCGTCGATGGACGGCTCGGGCAGCGTTTCGGCGGGGGCGGCGGTCGAAGTCATGCGGGTAATGCCACTGCTTCAGGCGATGCGACGAATCAGTCGCGTTGCGCGGCGATCACGACGATTTCGACGAGGCACGCCGGATTGGCGAGCTTCGACTCGACCGTCGCGCGCGGCGGCGTGTTGCCTTCCGCGACCCACGAATCCCACACGGCGTTCATGCCCGGGAAATGAATCATGTCCGAGATATAGATCTGCACCGTCAGCAGATGCGACTTGTCGCTGTTCGCTTCTTCGAGCAAGCGGTCGATGTGGCCGAGCACTTCGCGCGTCTGACCGGTGATGTCCTGGTCCGTGTCTTCGGCGATCTGGCCGGCGAGATACACCGTGCCGTTGTGGATGGCGGTTTCGGAAAGGCGCGGGCCGACGTGATGACGAATGACTGCCATTGTGTGTTCCTGATCGATGAATGGTGAAAAACAGGCACAAGCGTACGCCCAGCCCAATATTATGCCCCGCTGCCGCCATTCCCGAGAAAGAACCCCCTGGCGACAGCGATTTGATCTTCCGCAAGAAATGCCGGCGCATGTCCCGCGCCCGGAATCTCGGCGCTCGTCACGGCCTGGCCTTTCTCGACCATTTGCGCGACCGTCTCGCGCGAGAGCAAGTCCGAAGTCTCGCCGCGCACGACGAGCACCGGCGTCCTGATCGACGCAAGCGCGTTCCACAGGTATGCCTCGCCGGCCGCGTTCTGCTCGTTGGTCGCGGAGGTGAACGGCGTCGCGATGCCCGGGTCGTAGCGAAAGGCCCACGCGCCGTCGCGTTCATGCAGCAGCGGCGTATTGATGTCCGTCCATTGCGCATCCGTCAGCGGCCCGAATGACGACGCGAGCGCCGCCGCATGCCGCACGCCTTCATCGAGCGACGCGAAGCGCGCCGGCTTGCCGAGATAGTCGCCGATGCGCTGTAGCGCGACCGGCTCGATATGCGGCCCGACATCGTTGAGCAGCATCTTGCGGATCGGCGTATTGCGCAGTCCGCCGAGCGCCATGCCGATGAGACCGCCCATCGACGTGCCGAACCAGTCCACCGTCTCCACGTTCAGGCGCGCGATCAGCGTGATCATGTCGGCGACATATTGCGGCACGCCGTAGTAGCGCGAGTCGGCGAGCCAGTCGGACAGGCCGCGCCCGACCACATCCGGACACACGACGCGATAGTCGTGCGCGAACGCCTGCGCGAGCTTGTCGAAGTCGCGGCCCGAACGCGTCAGTCCGTGTACGCACAGCAGCACGCGCGGATTCGCCGGATCGCCCCACTCCGTATAGGCCATGCGATGCAGACCCGCCTGGCTCGCGCATTGCACGAAGCGCTGACGCGGATCGCTCAAATCGGAATGCACTGCTTCGACGACGATGGATGCGGTCATGGAGAGTTTTCCTCGTGGCAAGTGTCGAAACGATTGTAAAGCGCATCACGCCCGATCGAGCGCGCGTTGGCCGAACGGATGACCCGCCCGCGCGCACCGCAGATGAGGCCGATCGCGCAAAAAACAAAGCGGGCGAAGCTTCAAAAGCTTCGCCCGCCCGCGATGGTTTCCGAGCCGCGCTCACGCCGCGCAAGCGGCGTTGCGTCACGTCGGCGTTACTTCACGCTCGTGACATCGAGCGGCGCGCCCGTCTTCTTCTGGATTTCCTCGGCGGTCACACCGTCCGCCAGTTCGACGACCTTCAGTCCATTGTCCGTAACGTCGATCACGCCGAGATCCGTGATGATGCGATTCACGACGCCCACGCCCGTCAGCGGCAGCGAGCACTCTTCGAGAATCTTGTGCTGATCGCCCTTCGCGACGTGCTCCATCAGCACGACGACGCGCTTCACGCCGGCGACGAGGTCCATCGCGCCGCCCATGCCCTTGATCATCTTGCCGGGGATCATCCAGTTGGCCAGATCGCCCTTCTTGCTGATCTGCATTGCGCCGAGGATCGCCAGGTTGATGTGGCCGCCGCGGATCATCGCGAACGAATCCGCCGACGAAAAGATCGACGAGCCCGGCAGCGTCGTGACCGTCTGCTTGCCTGCGTTGATGAGGTCGGCGTCGACTTCGTCTTCATACGGCGACGGGCCGATGCCGAGCAAGCCGTTTTCCGACTGCAGCCACACTTCCATGCCGTCCGGCACGTGATTGGCGACGAGCGTCGGCAAGCCGATGCCGAGGTTCACGTAGAAGCCGTCCTGCAGTTCCTGCGCCGCGCGTGCGGCCATCTGGTCTCGAGTCCATGCCATGATTACTCTCCTTTCGCGCGGACGATGCGTTGTTCGATGCGCTTTTCCGGATGCGCATTCAGGACGATGCGTTGCACGAAGATGCCGGGCGTATGAATCATGTCCGGATCGAGTTCGCCCGTCTCGACGATCTCTTCCACTTCGACGACGGTGATCTTGCCGGCCATCGCGCAATTCGGGTTGAAGTTGCGCGCCGTGCGGCGATAGATCAGGTTGCCGGACTTGTCGGCCTTCCAGGCTTTCACGAGCGAGACATCGGCCGTGAGCGAATGTTCGAGCACGTAGTGGTTCTCGCCGAACTGGCGCGTTTCCTTGCCGTCGGCGATCACGGTGCCGAAACCGGTGTTCGTGAAGAACGCCGGGATGCCCGCGCCGCCCGCGCGAAGTTTCTCGGCGAGCGTGCCTTGCGGCGTGAATTCGAGTTCGAGTTCGCCAGCGAGATATTGCCGCTCGAACTCCTTGTTTTCGCCGACGTACGACGAAATCATCTTCTTGATCTGGCGCGTTTCCAGAAGCAGGCCGAGGCCGAAGCCATCGACGCCAGCGTTATTGCTGATGCAGGTGATGCCCTTCACGCCCGTGTCGCGCAGCGCGGCGATGAGCGCCTCGGGAATGCCGCACAGCCCGAAACCGCCGACGGCAAACGTCTGCCCGTCCTTGACGATGTCCGCGAGCGCATCCTTCGCGCTGGGATAGACCTTGTTCATCTGAATGTCCCTTCCATGTTTGAAACCAACTGAAAATCGGCTTTTTGATGCCGGCCCGCGCTGTGATGAGCGCGTCGCGCGGCCTTTTTGGCATGGCGAAAGAGTACTTTGAGCCGGCGATCCGGCACAATACGCAAAAATACATAAGTCATTGCCCGCGCACGTTTGGTTCCCGGCGCCTTTTCGCCGCGAAACGCAAGCGCACGCGCGACCGATTTCACATGCGTGCACTGGATTATCAAACCGCGTTTCATCTCGCGCCCGTGGGGCTCGTGCTTTCGCGCGAGCGCATCATCGAGGACTGCAACGAGCAGGTCTGCGCGATCTTCGGCTATGTGAGCGAGGCGCTCATCGGCAAGTCGTTCGAAGTGTTGTATCCATCGCCGGACGAATTCGCGCGCATCGGCGAGCGCATCGCCGCGCATATCAGCAAGGAAGGCACTTACAGCGACGACCGGATCATGAAGCGCAGCAACGGCGAACTGTTCTGGTGCCACGTGACCGGGCGCGCGCTCGATCGGGCCGCGCCGCATGCGGCGGGCGTCTGGACGTTCGAAGACCTGAGCGCGACGCGGCGGGTCGCGATCGAACTGACGCCGCGCGAACGGGAAATCGCCGCGCAGCTCGTGACGGGCAAGACGAGCAAGCAGATCGGACGCGTGCTCGATATCAGCCCGCGCACGGTCGATATCTACCGTGCGCGGCTCATGAGGAAGTACGACACGGGCAACGCCACCGAGCTGCTACAGCGGCTGCTCGGCACCTGAGATGCGCGATCAGAGTGCGACGGGCGAACTCGTTTCGATGGTCCGTCGCAGGAAATCCGGAATCGGCACCGACTTGCCCGCGGCATAGTCGATCCACACGACCTTCGCCGCGCCGCGCGCGTGGAGCACGCCGGGCGCATCGGCGCGAAAGAGCTCGAAGCGCGTGTCGAAGCTGCTGCGTCCGGGCTTGCCGACGAACATCCGCCCGATCACGTCGCCGGGATAATGAAGCTGCTTCAGAAACTCCATCGACGCATTGACGATCACGGGCCCATGCCCCTCGCCGTTGCCGCCCGCGATGCCGATCTTTTCGAACCACGATATGCGCGCCTGCTCCATATAGCGGAAATAGACGGTGTTGTTGACGTGGCCGAAGGCGTCCATGTCGCCCCAGCGGATCGGCATGGACAGTTCGAATACAGTATGAAAATCGTTATGCGTGGTCATTGCCTGCTATCAGAGTGAGGGCGATGTTCAGAGCGAAAAGCCATCGTCCGCCGAGATCACCGAGCCGTTCATGAACTGCGATTCGTCGGCCGCGAGCAGCAGCAAGAGACCGTCGAGATCGTTCGGCGTGCCCAGGCGGCGGCGCGGCAGCATCGAAATGAGTTTCTGCCCCTGCTCGGTCTTCCAGTGATGGTGATTGATTTCAGTGTCGATATAACCCGGACAGATCGCGTTCACGTTGATGCCGTGGCGGCCCCATTCGAGCGCCATGGCCTTCGTCATCTGCACGACGGCGGCCTTGCTCATCGCATAGAGGCCGATCTGCGGAAACACGCGCAAGCCGGCCACGGACGCCACGTTGATGATGCGATACGCCGGCTTGGCCGCGCCGTTGCCGCGCATGATCATGCGCTTCGCGACTTCCTGCGCGACGAAAAACGCGCCGCGCACGTTCGTGCCGAACACGAACTCGAAATCCGCGGGCGAGACGTCCGTCAGCTTTTGCGTGGTCGACACGCCCGAGTTATTGACCAGGATGTCGATGGTACCGGCTTCCGTCTCGGCATGCGCAACCGCCGATTTCACGCTTTGATAGTCGGTCACGTCGAGCGAGACGACATGCGCCGCGCCGCCCGACGCCTCGATTTCAGCGCGCAGTTCCTTGAGGCGCTCCGTGCGGCGGCTCGCGAGCACCACCTTGGCGCCCGCCTGCGACAGCACTTGCGCGAAACGCTTGCCCAAACCACTTGACGCGCCGGTGATCAGCGCGACCTTGCCTTCCAGGTTGATCGAACGGCCCATTGTGCTTCCTTATTTTGGTTGGCTCAGCCTCGGCGGACGCGCAAGATGCGCCGATGCAGGCTGTTAGCGTCAACACCAATAGCGCGGGTGTCTCAATAATAGTACGATCGTGCTAAATTGGCGAGCTTTGGTTGCAGCCCGCCTCACCTTCCCTGAAAATACGCGATCCCGAAAGGGCATTCTAACGGTACATAGGAGCATTGATGACCCCGGCGAGCCTCATCGAGCAATACGGTCCCCGCGAATCGATGGAATACGACGTCGTCATCGTCGGCGGTGGGCCAGCCGGTTTGTCGGCGGCCATCCGGTTGAAGCAACTGGCGGAGGAAAAAGGCGTCGAGATCGGCGTGTGCGTGCTGGAGAAAGGCTCCGAGATCGGCGCGCACATTCTCTCCGGCGCGGTGATGGACCCGCGCGGTCTGTCCGAACTCATTCCCGACTGGAAGGAAAGAGGCGCGCCGCTCGACGTCGAAGTCACGGAGGACCGGTTTCTCTTCCTGACGCAGAACGACGCGAAGCAGGTGCCGAACTGGCTGCTTCCCGATAACTTCAAGAATCACGGCAACTACGTCATTTCGCTCGCCAACGTGACGCGCTGGCTCGGCCAGCAGGCGGAAGCGCTCGGCGTCGAAATTTTCCCGGGCTTCCCGGCCGCCGAAGTGCTCTACACCGAGGACGGTTCCGTGCGCGGCGTCGTCACGGGCAACATGGGCGTCGGCAAGGACGGCCAGCCGACCGAGAATTTCCAGCTCGGCATGGAATTGCATGCGAAATACACGCTTTTCTGCGAAGGCGCGCGCGGGCATCTCGGCCGTCAGCTCATGGAAAAGTTCAAGCTCAACCAGAATTCCGATCCGCAGGTGTACGGGATCGGCATCAAGGAGCTGTGGGAAATCGATCCGGTCAAGCACAAGCCCGGCCTCGTGATCCACACCGCGGGCTGGCCGCTCGATCCCGACACCTACGGCGGATCGTTCCTGTACCACATGGACAACAATCAGGTCATGGTGGGCTTCGTCGTCGGGCTGGGATATTCGAATCCGTATCTGTCGCCGTTCGAGGAATTCCAGCGCTACAAGACGCATCCGTCGATCCGCCCGTTCCTCGAAGGCGGCAAGCGCATCTCCTACGGCGCGCGGGCAATCACCGCTGGCGGCCTGATGTCGTTGCCGAAGCTCGCGTTCCCCGGCGGCGCGCTTGCCGGCGACGACGCGGGATTCCTCAACGCATCGCGAATCAAGGGCAGTCACGCGGCGATCAAGTCGGGCAAGATGGCCGCCGAAGCCGCGTTCGAGGCGGTGCAGGCGGGCCGTCAGAACGACGAACTCACCGCTTACCCCGAAGCGTTCGACACGTCCTGGCTCAAGACCGAGCTGCATCGCGCGCGCAACTTCAAGCAGTGGATGAGCAAGGGCCTGTATCTGGGCACCTTCATGGTCGGTCTGGAGCAGAAAGTGATGGGTGGCAACGTGCCGTGGACGCTGCATCATCAGCACTGGGATCACGAGATGCTGAAGCCGGCGTCGCAGTGCAAGCCGATCGTGTATCCGAAGCCCGATGGCAAGCTCACGTTCGATCGGCTCTCGTCGGTGTTCATCTCGAACACGAATCACGAAGAGAACCAGCCCGCGCATCTGACGCTGAAAGATTCGAGCGTGCCGGTCAACGTCAATCTGCGCACGTATGCCGGTCCGGAAGGCCGCTACTGCCCGGCTGCGGTGTATGAGTTCGTGAAGTCCGACGACGGCAGCGAGCGCCTGCAGATCAACGCGCAGAACTGCGTGCACTGCAAGACCTGCGATATCAAGGATCCGACGCAGAACATCGTGTGGGTCACGCCGGAAGGCGGCGGCGGGCCGAACTATCCGAACATGTAAGGTCTGAATACACGAAGGGCGCCGAAATTGGCGCCCTTTTCTTTTATTTCGACGGCATCTGCGCCGCGATCTTCGGCGTGTCCACCACCACGTCGCCGCATTGTGCGCGATGACGCAGCGCGTGATCCATCAGCACGAGCGCGAGCAGCGCTTCGGCGATCGGCGTGGCGCGAATGCCGACGCACGGATCGTGACGTCCGAAGGTCTCGACGGTCGCGCTCGCGCCTTGCTTGTCGATCGACTGACGCGGCGTGCGAATGCTCGACGTCGGCTTGATCGCGATCGACACACGGATGTCCTGCCCGCTCGAAATGCCGCCGAGAATGCCGCCCGCGTTGTTGGCCGCGAAGCCTTCGGGCGTCATCTCGTCGCCGTGCTGGGAACCGCGTTGCGCGACGCTCGCAAAGCCCGCGCCGATCTCGACCGCCTTCACTGCATTGAGGCCCATCATCGCGTGGGCGATGTCCGCATCCAGCCGGTCGTACAGCGGCTCACCAAGACCGACGGGCACCCCCGACGCAACGATTTCGATGCGCGCGCCGACGGAATCGCCATCGCGGCGCAGTCCGTCCATGTACGCTTCGAGCTGCGGCACGATCTCGGCGTTCGGCGAGAAGAACGGATTCTCCGGCACATGCTGCCAATCGACGAACGGAATCTCGATTTCACCCAGCGCGCTCATGCAGCCGCGCGTCTCCAGACCAAACTTCTCGCGCAGCCACTTCTTCGCGACCGCGCCCGCGGCGACGGTCGGCGCAGTCAGACGCGCCGATGAACGGCCGCCGCCGCGATAGTCGCGCACGCCGTACTTCTGCCAATAGGTGTAATCCGCATGACCCGGCCGGAACGTCTGCGCGATGTTGCCGTAGTCCTTGCTGCGCTGATCGATATTGCGGATCAGGAGCGCGATGGGCGTGCCGGTCGTCACGCCTTCGAACACGCCAGAGAGAATCTCGACCTGATCCGCCTCCTGCCGTTGCGTGACGTGACGCGACGTGCCAGGGCGGCGGCGATCGAGTTCGATCTGGATATCGGCTTCCGTGAGCGCCATGCCGGGCGGGCAGCCGTCGATCACGCAGCCGATCGCCGGACCGTGCGACTCGCCGAAATTCGTGACGGTGAAGAGCGTGCCAAGGGTATTGCCGGACATGAGCGTCGACCTGAAGAAAAGTGTCGGGGAAACCGATATTATGCCAGCCGTCGCGCTCAGCGCCTGGCGCCACGCAGCGTGCTCACGACTTCCTGCAGATGCTGCGGCGTCGCGTCTTCCGGCGCGATCGGCTCGCCGACCGCGAGCGTCAGCCGCGTCATCGCACCGCGCTGGATCGGACGTGGCCACTGTGCGTCTTCGTGGCGCGAGAACACGCTGCCCCAGAGCCCGCGCAGCGCCATCGGCACGACGGGCGCCGGATGGCGTCGCAAAATCTCCGCGATGCCATGCCGGAACGGATTGATCTCGCCCGTGCGCGTGAGCTTGCCTTCAGGAAAGATGCAGACGAGATCGCCCTCTTTCAGCGCCTGCCCGCACGCGGCGTAGGCGCGTTCGAGCATGTCGGCGTTTTCGTGCGCGGGCGCGACCGGAATCGCCTTCACATGACGGAACATCCAGCCGACGAACGGCGTCTGAAAGATGCGGTAATCCATCACGAAACGGATCGGCCGGGGGCTTTCGGCCATGATGACGACCGCATCGACGAAGCTCACGTGATTGCACACGAGCACGGCCGCGCCATGCGACGGAATACGCTCCGCGCCGACGAGACGAATGCGATAGAACGTGTGCACCAGAATCCACGCGATGAAGCGCAGCAGGAACTCCGGCACGAGCGAATAGATATAGACCGCGACGACGACATTGAGCAGCGCCGTGGCGAGAAAGAGCCCCGGAATGCCGACGCCGAACGATGTCAGCGCGAGCGCCATCAGCGCGGAGACGATCATGAAGAACGAATTGAGGATGTTGTTCGCCGCGATGATGCGCGCCCGGTGAGTGGGCTGACTGCGCGCCTGAATCAGCGCATAGAGCGGCACGCTGTAGAAGCCGCCGAACATCGCGAGCAGGAACAGGTCCGCGAGAATGCGCCAGTGCGGCAGCGTCAGCAGGAATTCGCCGACGTTGAGCAAGTGCCCCGCGGGCGCGATGCGATGGCTCGCGAAAAAAAGATCGATCGCGAACACGCTGATGCCGATCGAGCCCAGCGGCACGAGCCCGATCTCGACGCGGCGCTTCGAGAGCCGCTCGCACAGCAGCGACCCCGTACCGATGCCGATGGAAAACGTTGCGAGAAGAATGGTCACGACATCGGGATCGGCCGACAGCACGTCCTTCGCGAAATTGAAGAACGACGTGAGAAAGGTCGCCCCGACAAACCAGAGCCACGAAATCCCGAGCAGGCTCAGAAACACGGTTCGATCGGACTTCGCGAGCTTGAGGTTGCGCCACGTCTCGGAGAACGGATTCCAGTTGATGCGCAGATCCGGTTGCGACGCGTCCGACTTCGGCACGAACGCCGACGCGACGCGCCCGACGATCGCGAACGCGATGCACGCGACGGCGAGCAGCATCGCGCCATGCTCCGTCGCGCCCGCCGCCGCGCCGCCGATGATCGTGCCGATCAGGATCGCGACGAACGTACCCATCTCGACGAGCCCGTTGCCGCCGACGAGCTCGTGCGAATCGAGATGCTGCGGCAAATACGCGTACTTCACCGGCCCGAACACGGTGGAATGCACGCCCATCAGAAACGTGCACGCGTAGAGAAGCGGCGCGCTGTGCAGAAGGAACCCCGCGCCGCCGATCAGCATCACGACAATCTCGAAGCTCTTCACGAGACGCGCGAGCACGGCCTTGTCGTACTTGTCGGCGATCTGCCCGGAGGTGGCCGAGAACAGCACGAACGGCACGATGAAGATCGCGGAAATCAGAAACGCGGCCGTCTTCGGATCGACGCCGGAAAAGCGCGCGGCCTGGAACGTCACGAGCGACGTGAAGCCGACCTTGAAGATGTTGTCGTTCATCGCGCCGAGGAACTGCGTCCAGAAGAACGGCGCGAAGCGGCGCTCGCGCAGAAGGCTGAACTGGCCTTCGCCTTCGGCATGCGAACGTCGGGAAGTGCGCGACGAGCTGCGCATCGGTTTGTCACTCATGTCTTGCGTACAGGTTGAGTTCGGCGTTGATCCCGAGCATACGGCGATCGAATCCGAATGAAACGAAAAACAGGCCGAAGGCTGGCTTCGCCCTCAGTCCAGACCAAAAAAAAGCGCGCCATGAGGGCGCGCTGCATATGCTGAATTCTGCGCGAAGCATCGGTTGATACACCATGCCGCGAAGCGCGACGCCTCGCGGCATGGTATCGACGCTCGGCGACGCTCGGCGACGCTCAGCGGGCTTCTTCCTGCTGCTCGGGCCAGTCGCGGATATACGCCTTCAACATGCGATTCTCGAAGCCCTGCTCTTCCACAACGGCCTTGGCCACGTCGTAGAACGAGATGACGCCCATCAACTGACGCTTTTCCATGACCGGCAGATAGCGCACGTGATGCTCGAGCATCATGCGGCGCACCTCGTTCACGTCCGTTTCCGGCGTGCACGTGAGCGGATGGTCGTCCATGATCTTGCGGATGGTCGTGGCGCCGACCGAGCCGCTGTTGTTGTGCAAGGTCAGGATGATCTCGCGGAAGGTCAGCATGCCGACCAGATCGCCGTACTCCATAACGACGAGCGAGCCGATATCGTGCGCGGCCATTGTGTCGATCGCGTCGGAGAGCGGCGTATCGGGTGTCACGGTAAAGAGCGTGTTGCCCTTCACTTTCAGAATGTCGCTGACTCGCATGACTGTCTCCTCGCGAAATGCCTGTTCAGATGCCCAAACGGTGATGAAACCATAGATCGATGCTATCGGAAAGGCCCGCAAAAGGAAAGCGAACATGGCCCGCATCAGCCGAACGGACAAGGCTTTGCGCGTTTTTTTGACAAGCGTTCGCCCTAGGTTTGGGCGCGTGCATCCGATGTTAGGATGATTGACCCTCATTTTTCGCCGCATGCCGGCGCCGCCTCGCGCGCCGGCCGCCTATGATGCCAGCCAACCGCTTCGACACGCTCGCGCTGCACGCGGGCGCCGCGCCCGATCCCGCCACGGGCGCGCGCGCGACGCCGATTTATCAGACCACGTCGTTCACCTTCCGCGACAGCGATCACGCCGCCGCGCTCTTCAACATGGAGCGCTCGGGGCACGTGTACTCGCGCATCTCGAATCCGACCGTCGCGGTGTTCGAGGAACGCGTGGCGGCGCTCGAAGGCGGCGTCGGCGCGATCGGCACGGCGAGCGGCCAGGCCGCGCTGCATCTCGCCATCGCGACGCTGATGGGCGCGGGCTCGCATATCGTCGCGTCGAGCGCGCTCTACGGCGGCTCGCACAACCTGCTGCATTACACGCTGCGGCGCTTCGGCATCGAGACGACCTTCGTGCCGCCGCACGATCTCGATGCGTGGCGCGCGGCCGCACGGCCGAACACGCGGCTCTTCTTCGGCGAAACGCTCGGCAATCCGGGACTCGACGTGCTCGATATCGGCGGCGTCGCCGAAATCGCGCACGAGCACGCGGTGCCGCTGCTGGTCGATTCCACGTTCACGACGCCCTATCTGTTGCGCCCTTTCGAGCATGGCGCGGACCTCGTCTATCACTCCGCCACCAAGTTTCTAGGCGGCCACGGGACGACGATCGGCGGCGTGCTCGTCGACGGCGGCACCTTCGATTTCACTGCGAGCGGACGCTTCCCGGAGTTCACCGAACCCTACGACGGCTTTCACGGCATGGTGTTCGCCGAAGAGAGCACGGTCGCGCCGTTCCTGTTGCGCGCCCGGCGCGAAGGCTTGCGCGATTTCGGCGCGTGCCTGCATCCGCAAGCGGCGTGGCAACTGCTTCAAGGCATCGAAACCTTGCCGCTGCGCATGGATCGCCATGTCGCGAATACGCGCAAGGTGATCGAGTTCCTGCTGAGTTCGTCGACGGTGGAAAGCGTGGCCTATCCCGAACTGCCGACGCATCGCGATCACGCGCTCGCCGGGCGGCTGCTGCCACGCGGCGCGGGCGCGGTGTTCAGCTTCGATCTGAAGGGCGGCGTGCCGGCGGCGCGCAAGTTCATCGAAACGCTCACGCTGTTCTCGCATCTCGCGAACGTCGGCGATGCGCGCTCGCTCGTGATCCATCCCGCCTCCACGACGCACTTCCGCATGGACGCCGCCGCGCTCGAAGCCGCGGGCATCGGGCCGGGGCGCATCCGTCTTTCGATCGGACTCGAAGACCCGGACGATCTCATCGACGATCTCAAACGCGGGCTGAAGGCCGCGCAGAAAGCCGCCGAAAGCGGCCAGGACGCCGGCTCGGCCGCGCTGCTCGGGAGCCGAGCATGATCCTCGATGTCCACGGCCGCGCCGCCTACGTCTACACCGGCGGCAAGCCGCTCGACGCAGCCCGGCCCGCCATCGTGTTCATTCATGGCGCCGAGCACGATCACAGTGTCTGGGCGTTGCAGACGCGCTATTTCGCGCATCACGGCTTCGGCGTGCTGGCGCTCGATCTACCGAGTCACGGACGAAGCGACGGCCCCGCGCTGCCGACGATCGACGAACTCGCCGACTGGGTGATCGCCGTGCTCGACGCGGCGAACGTGCAAAAGGCGATCTTCGTCGGCCACAGCATGGGTTCGCTGATCGCGCTCGACGTCGCGGGCCGCTATCCCGATCGCACGACGGGCCTCACCCTGCTCGCGACCGCCGCGCCGATGGCCGTCTCCGACACGCTGCTCGACGCCGCCCGCGAGCACGAGCCCGAAGCCATCGCGATGGTCAATCAATGGTCGCATTCGACCATCGCCGCCAAGCCGTCGAGCCCCGCGCCGGGTTTCTGGTTGCAGGGCGTGAATCAGCGGCTCATGGAACGCGTGAGCCTGCGCGGCGAAGCGCTCCTTTTCCATACCGATTTCAGCGCCTGCAATACCTACGCGGATGCGCTCGAACGCGCGGCCGCCGTGCGCTGCCCGGTGTGCATCGTGAGCGGCAAGCGTGACATGATGACGCCGCCGCGAGCCGCCCGGCCACTCGCCGATGCGTTGCGCAAAGCCGGCGCGACGGTGCAATCGGTGGAACTGGACGCCGGACACGCGCTGATGTCCGAGCAGCCCGACGCGACGCTGGACACCTTGTTCGCATTCGCGCTCGCCTGCGCCAAAGCGGAGAGCAAGGCCGGCTGAACCCGCGCGTGCGGCGGACCGCGCAAGCTCGCCGCAGCCGCTTGCATGGCGCGCATCGCAGTCGCAGAATGGTTCTTGCCGGTGAATCGTCAGACAGGCGCGCATCGCCCGAACGACACCGGCATGCATCATCTGGGAGGCCGTCATGGCGCACACCGCACACGGTGAACATTTCGCGAATTTCGCCGAGTTTTATCCCTATTATCTCGACGAGCACCAAAATCTGGTTTCGCGCAGGCTGCATTTCATCGGCTCGCTCGGCGTGATCGGCTGCGTCGCGATGACGATCGCAACCGGCGACTGGCTCTGGCTGCCCGCGGCCGTCGTCTGCGGCTACGGTTTCGCGTGGATCGGCCATTTCTTTTTCGAAAAGAACCGCCCCGCCACGTTTCGCCATCCGGTCTACAGCCTGATGGGCGACTGGGTGATGTTCAAGGACATCTGCGTCGGCAAGATCTCGCTCTGATCGACGCCCGGCACGCGCTCACGCGGGCTGCCCCGGCATCGACGAGCGCGGCGTCTCGCGCGGACGCGCGCTCGTCAGCGCGGACACGCGCGCCGCGATCAGCGAGCCGAGCGTGATCTCCAGCTTGTCGTTGTCCAACGCGTTCATGAGCGCGGCGCAATCGACCTGCGCCGCGTCCAGCTTCAGTTGATATTCCAGCTCGGCGCGGTCGATCACGAACTGCTCGAAGAGCATCGTCACCGTGATCTGGCTCGGATTGGCGATCAGCACGTAACGCGGCGTGCGCGAATCCTCCAGCCGGCCGATCCAGCCGAGCGCATCGAGCCGTGCGATCAGGCGCGTCGACGTATCCAGATCGCAGCGCGCCATGCTGGAAAGCTGCAATGCGGTGTGGCCGGGTTTGCCCTCGTCGCGCGCCTCGACGAGCCGCGCGAGGATTTCGAGCGCATCGAGCAGATCGCTGCCCGGAAAATCGCGCCGATGATACTGGCCCGTGCGAATGGCGGGCAGCGCGGACGTGACCATCGCGCCGACGAGCGCGAACATCCAGCACAGATAGACCCACAACAGGAACACCGGCAGCGCGGCGAACGCGCCATAGACGGCGGTATAGGTCGGAATGCGCCGCACGTAATAGCCGAAGCCGCGCTTGCCGAGCTCGAACGCGACCGCCGCGATCAATCCGCCGACGATCGCATCGCGCCACTCCACCTTGCAGTTCGGCATGTACACGTAAATGATCGTGAAGGCGAGCGCCGTGAGCGGCAGCGACACGCCCGTCAGCGCCCATTCGACGATCGGCGGCATCAGGTTGTGCGAGCCCGCGAACGCGACCGAATGCGCGAACACATAGGAAGAGATGGACAGGCTGCAGCCGAAGAGAATCGGCCCGAGCGTGATGATCGACCAATAGACGAGCACGCGCTGCGCGAGCGGACGCGCCTTCTTCACGCGCCAGATCACGTTGAACGCGGACTCGACCGTCATCATCGTCATGACGGAAGTCACGAACAGAATGATCATGCCGACGGTCGTGAGCCCCTTTGCCTTCGACGCGAACTGGTTCAGATACTTGAAGATCTGGTCGTTGATCTGCGGCGGCATCAGGTGCACCGCGAGGAAATCCTGCAACGATGCCTGGAACGAGCCGAAGATCGGGAACGCAGTAAAGAGCGCGAAGGCGACGGTGGCGAGCGGCACGATCGACAGCACGCTCGTGAACGTGAGGCTGCCCGCCACTTGCGCGACGCGATCTTCGCCGATGCGTCGCGCGACAAAACTGGCGAGGCGCTTGACCGCCGCGAGATCGATGGAAACGTGCTGCAAACGCATTCTCCCGTCGTGACGGCCCGCACGCTCCACGCCGCGTCTCGCCACGAAAATCACCCAATACCTATAATAGCCGTTCACTAAAAAAGCCTTATGAACGACATCCTCGTGCTCTACTACAGCCGCCACGGCGCGACCCGCGAGCTTGCGCTCGCGATCGCCCAGGGCGTCGACAGCGTGCCCGGCATGCAAGCGCGCGTGCGCACGGTGCCGCCGGTCTCCACCGTCTGCGAAGCCACTCACCCCGACATTCCCGCCGACGGCCCGCCCTACGCCGAGTTGCGCGATCTCGAAGAATGCGCGGGTCTCGCGCTCGGTTCGCCGACACGCTTTGGCAACATGGCCGCGCCGCTCAAATACTTCCTCGACGGCACGACGCCGCAGTGGCTTTCCGGCGCATTGTCGGGCAAGCCCGCCAGCGTTTTCACGTCCACCGGCAGTCTGCACGGCGGCCAGGAAAGCACCCTGCTCTCGATGATGCTGCCGCTCCTGCATCACGGCATGATGATCGTCGGCATTCCGTACACCGAGTCGCGGCTCACCACGACGCAAAGCGGCGGCACGCCCTACGGCGCGTCGCACCACGCGCGCGCGGGCGGCGACGAAAACCAGCGCCACGGCATTTCCGCCGACGAGAAGGCGCTCGCCATCGCGCTCGGGGCCCGGCTCGCGCGCACCGCGCTCGATCTCGTGCGCGGCGCCCGTTCGGCATGAACCGGCCGATGAACGCGCCCGCCGCCACCAACGCGCGATCGAACGCCGCGTTCGCACTGGCCGCGCTTGCGAGCCTCGCCGCGCTGATCGTGCTCACGCTCGCCTGGGAGCTCTGGCTGGCGCCGCTGCGGCCCGGCGCATGGGCGCTCGCATTGAAGGCGCTGCCGCTCGCGTGCGCGCTGCCGGGCGTCGCTCGCAGGAACGTCTACACGCTGCAATGGGCGTCGATGCTCGTGCTTCTGTATCTGGCCGAAGGCGTCGTGCGCGGCATGACGGATGCGGGTCTTTCCGCTTCGCTCGCCTGGCTCGAAGCGCTCCTCGCGCTCGCGTTTTTCGTCTGCGCGCTCGCGTATGTCGCGCCGTTCAAACGTGCCGCCCGGCTGAACGCACGTTCGAAAAAAAGCTGAATCACCCGCTTTTTTGATGCATGCGTCGTGCAGACGTGATGCTTTGTAGCACGAAACGCCGTCCGACGCGCAGGCCTATGCCATTCGGACGAGGATCGCGCGCCGCGTGCCTGCGCGATACTGTGCACTACGCTCCATCGGAATTTTGTCGATCTGCCCATGACCGCAACTGAAGCTTTCATCGCCGCCTGCGCCGACGTTCTCGGCACACCGCATGTCCTGACCGCCGCCCACGATACCGAGCCCTATCTCGTCGACTGGCGCAAGCGCTATCGCGGCAATGCATGCGCCGTGCTGCTGCCCGCCGATACGGCGCAGGTCGCGGCAGTCGTGCGGCTCGCACGCGAGCATCGCATCGCAATCGTGCCGCAGGGCGGCAACACCGGCCTCGTGGGCGGTGCAACGCCCGATACGAGCGGCGCGCAGGCGCTCATCAGCCTGAAGCGGCTCAATCGCATTCGCGGCGTCGATCCGCACAACAACACGATGACCGTCGAAGCGGGCGTCGTGCTCGCCGAGATCCAGGCCCGCGCCGCCAGTGCGCAGCGGCTGTTTCCGTTGAGTCTCGCCGCCGAAGGCAGTTGCACGATCGGCGGCAATCTCTCGACGAACGCGGGCGGCACCGGCGTGCTGCGCTACGGCAATACCCGCGAACTATGCCTCGGACTCGAAGTCGTGACGCCGCAGGGCGAGATCTGGGACGGCCTGCGCGGGCTGCGCAAGGACAACACCGGCTACGATCTGCGCGACCTCTACATCGGCGCGGAAGGCACGCTCGGCATCATCACGGCTGCGGTCATGAAGCTGCATCCCGCGCCGGTCGCGAAGGTCACGGCGCTGGCCGGGCTCGCGTCGCCGCACGCCGCGCTCGATTTCCTCTCGCTCGCGCAGCATCATGCAGGTGCGCTCCTGACCGGCTTCGAGCTGATGTCCGATTTCTCGATGCGCCTCGTCGGCAAGCATTTTCCGCAATTGCGCTATCCGTTCGACGAGCCGCACGGGCAGACCGTGCTGCTCGAACTCTCCGACAGCGAAAGCGAGACGCACGCGCGCACGTTGTTCGAACGGCTGATGGAAGACGCGCTCGAAAAAGGCATCGTGGAAAACGCCGTCGTCGCGGAAAGTCTCGCGCAGTCGCAAGCGTTCTGGAGTTTGCGCGAGCATATTCCGCTCGCGCAGGCGGAGGAAGGCCTGAACATCAAACATGACATCGCCGTGCCCATTTCGAGCATCGGCCGCTTCATCGAGGAAACCGATGCGATCATCGCGGACACGGTGCCCGGCGTGCGCATGGTGACGTTCGGCCATCTCGGCGACGGCAATCTGCATTACAACGTGCAGGCGCCCGAAGGCGTCGATGCGAAGCGGTTCCTCGACGAATTCCAGACGCCGATCAACGCGCTCGTGTATGACCAGGTGCACAGGCATCGCGGCAGCATCAGCGCCGAGCACGGTCTCGGTCAGTTGAAAGTGGATGAAGCGATGCACTACAAGTCGGTGGTCGAAGTGCGCCTCATGCAGACGATCAAGGCCGCGCTCGATCCGGACAACCTGATGAATCCCGGCAAGGTCGTGCGCTGGAGCACGCCGCTCGCGAAGGAGAACATCGCATGAAGATTCGCGTGCTGTCGGACCTGCATCTCGAATGCGACGAGCCGCTGGCGATTCCCTACGCCGAGGCCGATCTCGTCGTGCTGGCGGGCGACATTCACAACCACGCCGAAGGTTTGCGCTGGGCCGCGGAAAACTTCGGTTCCGATGTACCTATCGTCTACGTGCCCGGCAATCACGAGTATTACGACGCCGAGTTCGGCGCGATGGAAGCGGCGATGCAGGACGCCGCGCGCAGCGTCGACAACGTGCACTATCTGAACAACGCGTCGCTGGTCGATCGGCGTGGCGCGTGGCGCGTGCTCGGTACGACGCTCTGGACGGACTTCGCACTGTTCGGGTCCGGCGACGCAGACATCGAAAAGGCCAAAGAGGCGTGCACGAAGGTCATGCTCGACTACAAAGGCCTGATCCAGCTCGCGTGGCCCGAGCCGGACGGCGAGCACCGCGAGTTCGCGCCCGACGACTCGCTCGCGTTGCACGAACAGGCGCGTGCGTGGCTCGAAAGCGAGCTCGCGAAACCGTTCATGGGACAGACCATCGTCGTCACGCATCACGCGCCGATGCGGGCAAGCCTCGCGCCGCGCTATGCGGAAGATCTCGTGTCGGCGGGCTTCGTCAATCATCTGCCGTCGCTTGCGCGTGCGCCGGTATCGCTGTGGATTCACGGCCATACGCATACGTCGTTCGATTACGTCGTCGAAGGCACGCGGGTCGTGTGCAATCCGCGCGGCTATTTCAGCCGGCGCCGCCAGGAGTGGGAGAATCCCGAGTTCGCGTGGGACAAGGTCGTCGAGATATAGCGCGGCAACGAATCGGGAAGCACGGAACCGTGTTGGACTTTGCGGAGGAACGCCATGTGCGGCCGAATCAGCCAGTACCGACTACCGATGCATTACGCGCAGCGCCTGCATCTGAAAAATCCGTTCGTGCTCGTGGACGCCGCCGACAGGCGTCCCGGCTATAACCTCTCGCCCGGCACGCATCCGCTCGCCGTTTATCCTGACGAGACGATCCGCGCGGTTCATTGGGGCTACTGCCCGCCGTGGGCCATCCAGAAGAAGTTGCCGCAGACGATCAATGCGCGCGTCGAGACAGCGGCGACGAGCGCCTACTTCAAACACCTGTGGAAGAAGGCGCGCATTCTCGTGCCCGCCGACGGCTGGTTCGAATGGCGCGTCGAGCCGCGCCCGTCAGATTCGGCGGCGAAGCCCTTCAAGCAACCGTATTTCATTCAGCGCGCCGACGGCGAGCCGATGTACCTCGCCGCGCTCACCAGCATCATGCGCGACGAAGACGCCGCGGCGCCCGGCGCGGGCTTCGTCATCGTGACGGCCGCGGCGGACGAAGGGCTGATCGATGTGCACGACCGCCGGCCGCTCGTGTTTTCGCCCGCCGTCGCGCGACGCTGGCTCGATCCCGCCGCGTCGCTCGAGGATCTCGCGGCGCTCGTCAAGGCCGACGGCGTGCCGGCGTCGCATTTCGTGTGGCATCGCGTATCGAGCGATGTGAATCGTGCGACCAACGACGAGCCGCGACTCATCGAGCCGCTCGAAACCCTGCTCTGAACTTCAGCGATCGTATGGGTCGCGCATGCGGCGCATCCGCGCGTCGCGATCGTCGTCGATGCGCACCGGCACGAGACGCCGCTTCGCGTTGCGCTCCGACTGGCCACGCATGTCGTTGAAGAAATCGCGCGACGCCGGAACGGCGATCAGCACCAGAAGCGCGGCGAGTGCGAGCAGAAGTGGCGTACTCATGTGACCTATCCCGATTAAAAGTGCGATGGAACCAGTGCAGAAAGTAACAAGCTGCGGGCACATCGTGCGTAAGCAAGTGTTGCGGCGCGGCTTTTTTCGTAACTGAACGCCCGCAACTTCAGGTGACGACGAATTCCTTCAACGATTCCGCGTCCGCCGCGAGCGTATCGGGCAGCGCCTCGCGCAAAAACTCCACCCACGTGCGGATCTTCGCGTCGAGATACTGGCGCGACGGATAGAGCGCGTAGACGTTCAGCTCCTGCATCGTGTATTGCGGCAACACGCGCACGAGCGTGCCCGCACGCAGGCCGGGAAGCGCGGACGATGTCGGCAGCACGCCGATGCCCATACTCTCGCGGATCGCCACGACCATCGCCTCGGCGACGTTCACCGTGAACGTAGACGGGCCCAGGCTCACGGTCTCCTGCCCGTTCGGGCCGTCGAACACCCAGCGATCCGGCGGAAACACCGGCGTCATCAGATGCAGGCACGTGTGGCGCACGAGATCGGACAGCACGTGCGGCGCGCCGTGTTGCTCGATGTAGTCCGGCGAAGCGCACGCAATGCTGTACACCGAGCCGAGCCGCGCCGACACGAGTCCGGAATCCGGCAGATCGGACGCGAGCACGACAGACACGTCATAACCTTCGTCGAGCAGGTCCGGCACACGTTGCGCGAGCGTCAGATCGACCTGCACCGATGGATGGCGCTGCTGATAGCGCGAGATCATCGGCACGATGTAGTGCTGGCCGAAGCTCGTCATCGAATGCACCTTGAGCTTGCCGGAGGGACGCGCGTGAGCGTCGCCGGCCTCGGCTTCGGCCTGATCGACATAGGCAAGAATCTGCTCGCAACGTTGCAGATAGCGCTCGCCCGCTTCGGTGAGCGCGATGCGCCGCGTCGTGCGGTTCAGCAAGCGCGCGCGCAGATGCGCTTCGAGGTCCGATACGGCCCGCGAGGCGTAGGCCGTCGTCGTATTGAGATGCTGCGCGGCCGCCGTGAAGCTGCCCGCTTCGACGACCCGTACAAATACGCGCATGTTCTGGAGCGTGTCCATGGCGCTTTTCCGTCTTCAAGAACTGTTCGTGGATCGAATTGTTGCACGGCTCGTAACAACGATTATCACAAGTATCGTAAGAATGCTTTGCATCCTTACGGGTTATTCGACAATCCGCGCAAAAATATAATTACTCCCTTGAATCTAATTCGAATTTGGGAGTGAATCGTGCGAGGACGCGTGTCCAAAAGCGCTGCTTGTGTCGTCGTTCTTACAGCGATATTAACAATTGCCGGATGCGCGAGCACGGGCAAGAACGCGCCGCAGGATTCGCTCAAGGATGCGTCGACGCTCGATGTCGGCAGCGCCATCCGCGCCGCCAATGCCGACGCCCAATGGCCCGAGGCGCAATGGTGGCGCGCCTATGAGGACCCGCAACTCGACGCCTGGATTGCGCGCGCGACCAACGGCAGTCCCACGCTCGCGATGGCGGCCGCGCGTGTGCGCGAGGCGCAGCAACAGGCGGGCGTCGCGCGCTCCGAGCTCTTGCCGCACGTGGACGGCGCGATGAGCGTGTCGCGCAAGAACTGGCCCAATAACGCTTTCTACGGCCCCGGCCCATACGCCGATGCGACCACCTGGGACAACACCGCCGGCCTCGCGCTGTCCTACAACCTCGATCTCTGGCATCGCGACGACAACAACGCCGAACGCGCGCTCGACGTCGCCCATGTGCGCGCCGCCGATGCGCGCGCCGCGCAGCTCGAACTGGAGACGAACGTCGTGCGCGCCTACATCGGCTTCTCGCAGTCGTTCGCGCTGCTCGATATCGCGCAGGACACGCTCGCGCAGCAGGAACGCATCGCGGATTTCGCGCGGCGGCGTCTGAAAGGCGGCCTCGGCACGCAGCTCGAAGTGAGCCAGGCCGAAGCGCCGCTGCCCGAGTACGAGCGTCAGGTCGATGTCTACAAGGAAGAAATCCAGCTCGCGCGCAATCAACTGGCCGCGCTCGCCGGCGACGGTCCCGGCGCGGGCGAAGCGCTCACGCGTCCGGCGCTCTCGCTCGCGACGCCGCTGCCCCTGCCCTCCGCGCTGCCGGCGGAACTCGTCGGACACCGGCCCGATATCGTCGCGGCGCGCTGGCTGGTCGCGGCGCAGGCGCGCGGCATCGATGTGGCGAAGGCCGGTTTCTATCCGAACATCAATCTCGCGGCCTCGCTGACGCAGGCGTTCGCGGGCGGCGCGCTGCTCAGCTTCCTCACGCGCGATGCGTCGGGCTACAGCTTCGGCCCGGCGATCTCGCTGCCGATCTTCGAAGGCGGACGCCTGCGCGCGCAGCTCGGCGCGGCATCGGCGCAATACGATCAGGCCGTCGATCACTACAACGCGACGCTCGTCGCGGCGCTCAAGGACATCGCCGATCAGGTGGTGCGCGTGCATTCGCTCGACACGCAGCTCGAAGCGTCCGGCCGCTCCGTCGCCGCCGCGCGCAAGAACTACGATCTCGCGAACGCAGGCTACAAGCGCGGTCTCACCGATTACCTGAACGTGCTCATCGCACAGACGCAGTTGCTCAAGGCGCAGGACGGACAGGCACGCGTGCGCGCGCAACGGCTCGCGTCCTACGCGACGCTCACGTCGGCGCTCGGCGGCGGCATCGACGATCCTTCGAACGGGCCGGAACAGACCGCGCTCGCGCCGTCGAAGCACATCGGACCGTTCAGCAAGGCGGGCAACTGAGCATGTCGACGCCCGCTACGCTCATCGAACGTCCATCGCTCAGGCTGGCCCTGCTCGACTGGGCGCGCACCGACGGCCTCGCCTGGGTCTACATCTTCAAGGCCGTGCTCGCCGCGCTCCTGGCGCTGTGGATCGCGATGCGCCTCGACATGCAGCAGCCGCGCACCGCGATGACCACCGTGTTCGTCGTGATGCAGCCGCAAAGCGGCATGGTGCTCGCGAAGAGCTTCTATCGTTTCTGCGGAACGATGGTCGGCCTCGTCGTGATGATGGTCTTCATCAGCCTGTTCTCGCAGCAGCCGGTGCTGTTTCTGTCCGCGACTGCGTTGTGGGTCGGCATCTGCACGGCGGGCGCGGCGCGCAACCGCAACTTTCGCTCGTACGGCTTCGTGCTCGCGGGCTACACGGCCGCGCTGATCGGCATTCCGGCGGCGCAGCATCCCGAGGCCGCGTATCTGTCGGCGCTTACGCGGGTCGGCGAAGTGACGCTCGGCATCGTGTGTTCCGGCGCGGTGAGCGCGCTCATCTTTCCGCAGCATGCGGGCGAACAGGTCCGAACGACGGTGCGCCGGCGCTTCACGCAGTTCGTCGATTACGTGTGCCGCGCGCTGTCGGGCAACATGGAGCGCGCGCAGATCGAGCGGACGAACCTCGCGTTCGTGTCGGATATCGTCGGCTTCGAAGCCGCGCGCAGTGTGGCCGTGTTCGAGAATCCCGAGTCGCGCATGCGCGGCGGGCGGCTCGCGCGTCTGAACAGCGAATTCATGAGCGCGTCGACGCGCTTTCACGCGCTACATCAGTTGATGAACCGGCTGCGCGAGAACGCATCGGCGACGACCATCGCGGCGCTCGAACCGTTCTTTCGCGAAGTGCCGCCGCTCTTGTCGCTGTCGGGCGAGCCAGTGCGCAATGCCGCCGACGCCGCGCACGCCGCCGCGCAGTTGCGCGATTACAAGGCCGCGCTGCCGAAGCGCGTGCGCGCGGCGCGTAGCTCGCTCGAAACGAATCCGGACTTCGCGCAGCTCGAATTCGATACCGCCGCGGAACTGCTCTACCGTTTCGTCGATGACATGCTCGCGTATGCCGAAACGTATGCGTCGCTGACATCGCCGTCGCACGAACGCGAGCGCTGGATCGCGCGCTACGTGCCGAAGACCAACCTGCTCGCGGCGGCCATCTCGGGCTTGCGCGGCGCGGTGGTGATGTTCATCCTCTCTGCGTTCTGGATCGAAACCGCGTGGCCGAGCGGCGGCACGATGGTGCTCAACGCCGCGGCCGTGTGCGCGCTGGCGTCGTCATCGCCGCGTCCGACGCTCATGTCGGCGCAAATGGCGATCGGCACGATGCTCGCGAGCGTCACCGGCATGATCGTCGCGTTCGGCGTGTTTCCGCATATCGACGGCTTCGCGATGATGTGCGCCGCGCTCGCGCCCGCGCTGCTGCTCGGCGCGTATCTGAGCACGCGGCGCACGCTCGCGGGCGTGGGCATCGGCTATTGCATCTTCTTCTGCTTTCTCGCGGGACCGGACAATCTGGTCCACTACGATCCGACCGGCTTCATGAACGATGCGCTCGCGCTCGTGCTGTCGATGATCGTCGCCGCGATCGCCTTCGCGGTGCTCCTGCCGACCGATGCGCCGTGGCTGCGTCATCTGCTGCTCGGCGACTTGCGGCGCGAAGTCGTGAACGCGCGCCGCGGACGGCTCGCCAGTCTCACGACGCATTTCGAGAGCCGCACGCGCGATCTGCTCGCGCAGATCAACGCGCTCGCCAACGGCCGCGCCGATTTGCAACGCGACGCGCTGCAATGGCTCTTCGCCGTGCTCGAATTCGGCAATGCGGTGATCGACTTGCGGCGAGAAATGGCGGCGCTGCCGCGTGAGCCGATGTCATGCCGACGCCCGGTCGATGCGACGCTCGATGCCGTCGCGCGCCTTTTCGATCGGCCGCAGGCGAAGCGCTTCGACGCCGCGCTCCTTGCGACGGAACGCGCGATCGCCGATACGCAAGCGCTGCTCGCGTCGGCCGATCGGCCGCGCGAAGACAGACATCGGTTGCAGCGCATCGCGAGTCATCTGCATTTCATCCGCACCGCGCTGCTCGATCACGAATCTCCGTTCGCGCAGTTCGCGCCCGCCGAAAAACACACGCCCGAAGGAGCGCCCCATGTTCCCGCGTAACGTCGCGATCCTCGAAGCCTATGTGCCGACGATCCTGCTGCTCTTCATCGCGGGCGCGATGATCACGTGGGTCGTCGATCGGGTGCTCTCGCTGACCGGGCTTTATCGCGTGGTCTGGCATCCGGCGCTCTTTCGCGCAAGTCTGCTCGTGTGCATCTGCGGCACGCTCGGGCTCGTCGCGTATCGATGAGCGGCGTCACTTTCATCCAAGCTGAACAAAGAGTTGCATCATGATTCTTCGGAAAATAATCGGTCTCGTTTTGACGATCGCCATCTTCGCGGTCGCGCTCATCATCGGCCGCGTGCTGTGGGTGCATTACATGGACGAGCCGTGGACGCGCGATGGCCGCGTGCGCGCGGATGTCGTCAATGTCGCGCCGGATGTGTCGGGCGCCGTCGTGCAGTTGCCGGTTCGCGATAACCAGCTCGTGAAGAAAGGCGATCTGCTGATGGAAATCGATCCGTCGCATTATCAGATCGCAGTCGAGCAGGCGCAGGCGAGCGTCGCGGCGCGCGCGGCCGAACTGCGCATGCGCCGTGCGGATGCCGCGCGCCGCGCCGATATGGACAGTCAGGTCGTGTCGAAGGAAGCGCGCGAGAACGCGATGCAGACCGCATCGACCGCCGAAGCGCAGTTGCAGCAGGCGCAGGCCGCGCTCGACGCCGCGAAGCTCAATCTCGAGCGCACGAAGGTGTTTTCGCCGGTGGATGGCTATGTGACGAACCTGAACGTGTTCCGCGGCGACTATGCGACGGCGGGCGCGGCGAAGCTCGCGATCGTCGATAGCCATTCGTTCTGGGTGTATGGCTACTTCGAGGAAACGAAGCTGCCGCACGTGCGCATCGGCGACAAGGCGTCGATTCGCCTGATGAGCGGCGGCGAGTTGAAGGGGCATGTGGAGAGCATTTCGCGCGGCATTTATGACCGCGATAATCCGCAGAGCCGCGAACTGCTCGCCGACGTGAATCCGACGTTCAACTGGGTGCGGTTGGCGCAGCGGGTGCCGGTGCGCTTGCATATCGATGACGTGCCGGAAGGGGTGCTGTTGAGCGCGGGGACGACTTGTACGGTGGTGATTGCGCCGTCGAGTTGAGCGAGGCGGCGGGCTCTTGGGGGGCGGTGTACGCCGGATCCCGTATTCGTGTCGGTCTATTTGTGTTGCCCCTGTGCGGGGCGGCAGTCACTTTCTTTGCTGCTGCAAAGAAAGTAACCAAAGAAACAGCTTTCCCCAGCCTAAGCACTTCACACCGGCCGCGGCACAGGCGATTGGCTGAATGGCCCGGCTGTAGCGAGTGCCCTCGAAGGTCTCACGGGGCTTGGACCGCGCACGATCTGACGAGCCATAACCTTGAGCGTGCTGGTTCAGCACGAGATAGCGCCGGCACAGCGCTACGCGCTGCCGTTGGGTATGCGAAGGAAACCGACGAGAAAAGAGAAGCGCAGAAGCAGACGCAGACCCGATTGACCCGTCGGCCGCGAAGCGGGCCGGAGCCATTTGGTGCTGAACCAATGACGCAAGCGATGCGACGCGACAGACCGTGCGCGAGCCAAGCCCGGTTGGGCCTTTGGGGGCGACACTTAGGCGAGGGCCACCGCGGGCTGGCAAGCATGGCCAAACTGCGTGTGACCGCGGGCTTAAACGAGCTGCTTTCTTTGCCTACTTTCTTTGCAGCAGCAAAGAAAGTAGGTGCCGCCCCGCACAGGGGCAACGCTAATAAACCGACGCGAAAACGGGATCCGGCAACAAACCCAACCTTCAACACCGCCGCTTTACTTCAACACAACCTTCACATCGAAATACTTCTGCGCGAAGCGATCTATCGTCCCATCGTCCTTCAACTCCTTCAACGCGCGATTAAGCGATTCCTTCAGCGCCTTGTCGTTCTTGCGCACACCGAAGCCCACGCCGGAACCCAGCAGCTTGTCATCCGACACAGCCGGTCCCGCGAACGCGAAGCCCGCGCCTTGCGGCTGCTTCAGAAAGCCCTTCGACGCCGCTTCGGCATCCTGGAACGCCGCATCCAGACGGCCCGACGCCAGATCCGCGTAGATCTGATCCTGCGCCTGATACGACTCGACATCGATGCCCGCCGGCGCCCATTTCGCCTTCGCGTAGGTCTCCTGGATCGACCCTTGCAGCACGCCCACGCGCTTGCCCTTCAGACCATCGACGCTCGGCTGTATCGTGCTGCCCTTCTTCGCGATCAGTTGATTCGGGATCGTGTAGATAGGGTCCGTGAAGTCGATCGCGACCTTGCGCTTGTCGGTGATCGTCATGTCCGAATTGATGCCGTCGAACTTGCGCGCCTGCAATGCGGGAATGAGACCGTCGAACGAATTCTCGACCCACACGCACTTCATTTTCAGCTTCGCGCACACCGCGTTGCCGATGTCGATATCGAAGCCCTTCAGTTCGCCGCTCGGCGACTTCGATTCGAACGGCGCATAAGACGCTTCGACGCCGAAGCGCAGTTCCTTCATGTTATCGGCTGCCTGCGCATTGAACGCCGCGACGCCCGTGACGAGTGTTGCGCCCAGCACTGCGAACGCGGCCAATTTGCGACCGACCAGATACGATTTCTTCAACTTCCATCTCCTTCCATTGCGGTTCGATTCTGGTGTCATGATGCGGCTTCGCACATCCGATGAAGCATGCGGCACAAAATTTCCCATTCGCACCCGACACCGGGGCGCGATTGTAGCGCGTGCGAACCGGATTCAATCGAGAGAGGCGAGCGTCGATTCGGTCGTATCGACGACCATCAGGCCAGCGCGCAGCCCCGGCTTGACCTTCGCATTCGGAAACACGATGCGTTCTTCATCGTGCGACACGCGATAGCGATAGTCGCCGTCGCGCGCGAGTTCGGTGCCGGCCGAGAATGCGGTGAAGTTCGGCACATCGCTCGCGACATTCAGCACGAAGTGCTCGCTTTGCTTGTCGATCTGCGCGACGACCGTGAACACGCGCAACGGCGCCTGCTCCGTGGCCGCCTCGCCCGCGATCAGACGGCGCAAGGCCGCATCCGACGCCGCGAAGCGCGCGAGGTCGTTCTGCCCGAACGGCCGCACTTTGCCCAGTTCCAGCGTGCACGCGAGCGCGCCCGCTTTCTCGGCGGTGAAGTGCGTGAAGGTATTGCCCTTCTCGCGATGCAAAAGCACGGCTTGCAGACGCGCATCGCGCAGCCAGTCGAACATCGCGCGTGCGAGCGGCGCGCCCGTGTGTGGCAACAGCGCGAACTGCTCGAACACGGATGCGCGGATCGCCGTGTGCATATCGATGTGCCACTTCGAATGTTCAACGGCAGCGAAGAAGTCCAGCGCGGCGCGCTCCAGTTCGTCGGCGCGCGGCGCTTCGCGGCTCGTCTCGAAACGCGAATGACGCCCGCTGAACAGGCGATTGAGATCGTCGTCGAGATAGCGATCGCCCGCGCGCATCGCACCGATGTTGCCGAGCACGACCAGCACGCGCGCAGCGAGCGGCGCGCGGCCATGCGCGATATCCGCGACGAGCGGGGACAGCATCTCGATAGGCGCGGTTTCATCGCCATGAATGCCCGCCGATACGAGCACGCTGTGCGCCGGTTCCCGCGCGGGTTCGAGCAGCAGTACGCCTTCGCCCTGCCATGTCCAGCGCACGCCGGACGGCGCGGTTCCGGCGTTCGTCGCAGGACGCCTGCCTTCGAGCGTGAAAGCGAGGAAGTCGTCGAGCAGGGATGAATCAGCGCTGGAAGTCATAGACGGCACCGAGTCCGAGGATGGTCGTCAGTTCGTCGAGCGCGGCGCGCGATTCCGCGAGCAGCTTCGGATCGGCGAGATCGGCGGGCGCGAGTCGGTCGCGATAGTGTCGGTCGATCCACGCATCGAGCTGGGTGAAGAGCGCGTCGTTCATCCATACGCGCGCATTGACCGCGGCGCGCTCGGCTTCATCGAGCACGACACGCAGGCGCAGGCACGCCGGGCCGCCGCCGTTCTTCATGCTCTCGCGCAAATCGAAGACGAGCACTTCGTCGATGGGCGTCTTGCGCGACGCGAGCGAATCGAGATAAGCCGCCACGCGCGCGTTTTCGCGGCATTCCTGCGGCACGATCAGCAGTTGCCTGCCATCCGCGCCCGACAGCAACTGGCTGTTGAAAAGATATGACGACACCGCGTCTTCCACGCTCACTTCGCTTTCCGGCACTTCGAGCGCGGTAAACGGCGTGCCGAGCGCGTCGAGCTTCGTGCGCAATTCGTCGTAGACCTTGTGCTGATCGACGAACGCGCGCTCGTGGCAAAAGAGCGTCGTGCGATTGCCGACCGCGATCACGTCGTTATGGAACACGCCTGCATCGATCACGTCGGGCGATTGTTGCGCGAACACGGTTGCATCGCTGGACAAGCCATGCAGACGCGCGACCGCACGGCTCGCTTCGAGCGTCTGACGCGCGGGATAGCGCTGCGGCTGCGGACCCTGACCGTACTCGCTCTTGCCATACACGAAAAACTCGACGCCCTTGTCGCCGTACTCACGAGCGAAGCGCGTATGGTTCGCCGCGCCTTCGTCGCCGAGCGCGGGCGTGCCGGGCAGCGCGTGATGAATGCGAAAGCGGGCTTCATCGGCGAAAATCGCGCCGAGCGAGCGCCGCGTTTCGCCATGCTCGATCGCGCGATGCAGCTTGGCCGCGAGATTCGCGGGCGTGAAATGCACGCGGCCGTCTTCCGTGTCAGCCGATGGACTCACGGTCGCGGCGTTCGCGGTCCACATCGCCGATGCCGAGCTTGCCGCGGCGAGCAGCTCGGGCGCTTCGCGGGCGGCGCGCGCGATCACGCTGGCGTCGTCGCCGGAAAAGCCGACATCGCGCAACAGCCTGATCGACGGGCGTTCCAGCGGCGGCAGCACGCCCTGCTGAAAACCGAGATCCGCAAGCCGCTTCATCTTGCGCAAGCCCTGCTTCGCCGCGGCCTTCGGATTCGCCACCGACTTCTCGTTGCTGCGCGACGCGACATTGCCGAACGAAAGTCCCGCGTAGTTGTGCGTCGGGCCGACCAATCCGTCGAAGTTCGCCTCGTATGCTTTCGATGCCTGCATGGTCATGTCCCGTACTTAAAACGTGAGTCCCGGCGATACGCTCGCGGGCATCTGCAATTGCGCGCTTTCCACCGACGCCATCGGATACGAACAATAGTCCGCCGCGTAATACGCGCTCGGCCGCTGATTGCCCGAGCGTCCGATGCCGCCGAACGGCGCCGCCGACGATGCGCCGTTGGTCGGCCGGTTCCAGTTGACGATGCCCGCGCGGATCGTGCGCTGGAAGTGCTTCCATGCGGCTTCGTCGTCGGCAAGCAGTCCGGCGGAAAGGCCGAAGGCGGTGTCGTTCGCGCGCTCGATCGCTTCGTCGAACGTCTTGTAGCGCGTGATCTGCACCATCGGGCCGAAGTGCTCTTCGTCGGGCACGTCGCGGGCGTTCGTCACGTCGAGAATCGCGGGCGACACGAAGCCGAGATGCGACGCGCGCTGCGTCATTTCGAGCACCGGCTTCGCGCCCGCTTCGATCAGACGCGTCTGCGCATCGACGAGGCGCGCCGCCGCGCGCGCCGAAATCACCGCGCCCATGTACGGCTGCGGTTGATCGTCGAATTTCCCGACAGCGATGTTCGCGCTCACCTCGGTGAAGCGCTGCATGAAACGCTCGCCGAAGGCATCGTCGGGAACGAACAGACGGCGCGCGCACGTGCATCGCTGCCCCGCCGACAGAAACGCCGACTGGATCGTGTGATGCACGGCTGCATCGATATCTTCGACGTTCGCGACGACGAGCGGATTGTTGCCGCCCATCTCCAGCGCGAGCACGATCTCGGGACGGCCGCCGAACTGCCTGTGCAGCAGCGTGCCCGTGTCCGAGCTGCCGGTGAAGAACAGCCCGTCGATCTGCCGGTGATTCGCGAGCGCGACGCCGGTATCCTTCTCGCCCTGCACGAGATTGAGCACGCCCGCGGGCAATCCGGCCTGAATCCACAGCGCGAGCGTCGCGGCCGCGACGCCGGGCGCGAGTTCCGACGGCTTGAACACGACGGCATTGCCCGCGATCAGCGCCGGCACGATATGCCCGTTCGGCAAGTGCCCCGGAAAGTTGTATGGCCCGAACACGGCGACGACACCGTGCGGACGATGCCGCAGTACCGCGACGCCGTCGGCCATCGGCGCGCGCTTTTCGCCGGTGCGCTCGTGATACGCCTGCACGGAGATATCGACCTTCGCCGCCATCGATGCGACTTCCGTGCGTGCTTCCCACAGCGGCTTGCCGGTCTCGCGGCCGATCGCGTTCGCGAGCGCTTCCTTGTTCTCGTTCAGCAGCGCCGCGAAGCGTTTGGCGATCGCGACGCGCTCATCGAACGAAAGCGCGGACCACGAAGCGAATGCGCGCCGCGCCGACGACACCGCGCGATCCACATCTTCCGCCGATGCGCTGCGGCCTTGCCATACGGTTTCGTCGGAACCCGGATTACGCGATGCGAACGCCGCGCCCTTGCCTTCCTGCCAATCGCCGCCGATATACAACTGGTTCGAAATATCCATGTTCTCTCTCATTCATTTTGCTCGCGGGTAGGACGTCAGCACGCGCACGTCATCGCCTTCCTTCACGCACAATGCGGCGGCTTCTTCCGCCGTCAGCAGGAACGCGCCGTTCTCGACCGCGCCCGTCGTCGCGCCGCAGCGGAAGTCTTCGAGCAGCGTGTTCGATACGAGGCTCTTCGCGTTGCTGTCCGTCTCCGTGCGATCGCCGATGCGCACGCGGGCCAGCACGCTCTCGCGCACCGTGCGCAAGTCGGCCGTATGGCATTCGAGCACCGGGCCCGCATCGAAGATATCGACGTGATTCTCGTAACGCAGCCCTTCCGCTTCGAGCATCTTGCGCGCGGGCGTCGTGTCTTTGTGCGTGACGCCGACCGCGCGTTGCGCGGCATCGGGCAGCAAGTCGAGATACACCGGATAGCGCGGCATCAGTTCCGCGACGAACGACTTCTTGCCATGCGAGCTCAGGTAATCCGCTTCGTTGAAATCGATCTGATAGAAGTGCGAGCCGACCGCGTTCCAGAAAGGCGACTCGCCGTTCTCGTCGAAATGGCCGCGCAATTCCGCGCACAAACGCTGCGGAAAGCGATCCGTGAACTGCGCGATGAACATGAAGCGCGAACGCGACAGCAAGCCGCCCACGCCGGCCGTCCGGTAACGCGGGCTCAGAAACAGCGAGCACACTTCCGCATAGCCCGTCAGATCGTGCGAGATGTTGAGCAGCGACATGCGCGTCCAGACGCCCATGTCCTTGCTCGCATGCACGACCGTCGACACGCGATAGTTGTAGAACGGCTGCTCCAGCCCGACTTCCGTTTCGATGCCGCATACGCCAGCGACATCGCCCGTCGCGGTGTCTTCCATCACGAAGAAATAGCCCGCTTCGAAGGCTTGTGCATCGCCGTCGAGCGTGCGGCGCGCGCGTTCGACGCGTGCCGCGAGCGCATCGCGATCCGGCTTGAACGTGGTGAGTCCCGGACCCGTTTCCTGGGCGAGCGCGACGAGCGCATCGACATCGCCCGGCTGCGTGCAACGCACGACGATCATTGCAATTCTCCCGATGCCTGATGCAACGGCACGCAACGCACCGTGTCCTTGTCCTCCACGCCGAGCGCGGCGCGCGCGGCGGCGGTCAATGCGGCGCCGTCGGCGCGCGTGCCCGTGAGGCCGGCGACGATGCAGCGGAATTCATGCGCCCCGCCCGCCGCGACGATATACGGCGCACCGCTTTCGGACGCGCCGTCGCGCACCGTGCGCAGTTCGCTCGAACTCGCCGATGCGCTCTTGCCGACGGCGATCGTGAGCACCGGGCCCGCATCGAAGATATCGACGAAGCGATCCGGCTCGAAGCCTTCTTCGAGATGGATGTCGTAGGCGAGCAGCGTGCCTTCGTTCGGCTCGCCGAGCACGCGCTGCGCTTCGCCGGGCAGCAAAGGCACATAGAGCGGATAGCTCGGCATCACTTCCGCGATGAACGTGCGGCTGCGTCCGCCCGATTCCGATTCCACCTGCTCGAAGTCGCGACCGAAGAACTTGCGTCCGACCGCATCCCAGAACGGCGACGCGCCGGTGTCGTCGGTGACGCCGAGCATCAGCGAAAAGACTTCGCCCGAGAAGCGCTTGCGGTTCGCCGCGATGTAGATCATGCGCGCGCGCGACAGCAGATGCGCCGCCGCTTCGTTCGCTTCGTCGCGCAGCGACGGATCGATGTAGAAACCCGTCAGGCGGCTCTTGCCCGTCAGTTCATGCGACATCGTGAGCGCGTGGATCTTGCGGTTCACCTTGAGCTCCCGCGACGCGTGGATCAGCGCATCGTTGCGAAACGCGTAGAACGGCTCGGAATAGCCCGCCGACGCGACGATGCTCGACGTGCCGAGCAGCCTGCCCGTTTGCGAATCTTCGAGCACGAAGAGATAGAACTCCTCGCCGGGAAATTCGACTTCGGCGCGAAACGAGTCTTCCGACAGCGCGACGCGCGTTTCGAGCGCGCGTCGGTCGCGCGGCAGCGAGTGCAGCACGGGAAGCGCTGCGCGCGCCATCCGTTCGAGCTCGTCGAGATCGGAGAGTCTTGCGGGACGGACGAATAGCATCATCGGGTCCTGTGGGTCACTTGACGGCGGCGGCGCCGACGACCTGTTCGATCGCCTTGCCGATGCGCGCGAAACCCTCGTCGAGATCGGCCATCGGCATGATGAGCGACGGCGCGAAGCGCAGCACGTTCGGCCCGGCGATCAGCATGATGACGCCGTTCGCCGCAGCCGCATTGAGCACGTCCTTCGCGCGGTCCTTGTAGGCGTCGTTCAGTTCCGCGCCGATCAGGAGGCCGCGTCCGCGAATCTCCTTGAACATGCCGAAGCGCTCGTTCAGACGCTCAAGATGCGCCTTGATCGCGCGGCTGCGCTCGTTCACGCCTTCGAGCAGCTTCGGATCGCTGATGAGTTCGACGACCTTCTCCGCGATCGACGCGCCCAGCGGATTGCCGCCATACGTCGTGCCGTGCACGCCGACCTTGAAATGCGCGGCGATCTCGTTCGTCGTCAGCATCACGCCGATCGGGAAGCCGTTGCCCAGCGCCTTCGCGCTCGTGAGGATGTCGGGCGTCACGCCGTACTGCATGTACGCGTAGAACGTGCCCGTGCGGCCGACGCCGGTCTGCACTTCATCGAAAATGAGCAGCGCGCCGTGCTTGTCGCACGCTTCGCGCAGGCCCTTCAGGAACGCGGGATCGGCGGGCAGCACGCCGCCTTCGCCCTGCACCGGTTCGACGATCACCGCGCAGGTTTTCGGGCCGATGGCTTCGAGCGCCTTCGGCAGATCGTTGTACGGCAGATGACGGATGCCCTGCGGCTGCGGGCCGAAACCTTCGGCGTACTTCGGCTGGCCGCCGACGCTCACCGTGAAGAACGTGCGGCCATGGAACGACTGCGTGAACGAGATGATCTCGATCTTGTCCTCGCCGTGATTGTCGATTGCATAGCGGCGCGCGAGCTTCAGCGCCGCTTCGTTCGCTTCCGCGCCCGAGTTCGCGAAGAATGCGCGATCGGCGAAGGTCAGATCGGTCAGGCGTTTCGCGAGGCGCAACACCGGCGCGTTGGTGTAGCCGTTGCCGATGTGCCAGAGCTTTTCGCCCTGCTCGTGCAGCACTTTCAGCAATTCGGGATGGCCGTGGCCCAGCGCCGTCACCGCGATGCCGCCGGCGAAATCGACGTAATCGCGGCCTTCGGTGTCCCATACGCGCGAGCCGCGGCCCCGGTCGGGCACGAAACTGGCCGGCGCGAATACCGGAACCATTACTTCGTCGAACGTACCGCGATTCACATTGATGTCGGTCATGAGCCACTCCTCGTCAGGTTCGTGCATCGGTGTCGTGCACCGGTTCTTGGCAATCAGGTTCGATATTAGGCAATCGCGCGCGTTCCGTCTTGCGCGATCGCGACATGCTTCGATGGGCTTTTTCGCTGCTTTTCAGGCGGGTTCGGGCGGCTCGATCAGCGCGCCGCCGCGCGGCTCGTCGATGGCGCCGCCGCGCTGCTTTTCGATCCAGTTGCGGCGCTCCTCGCGCGGCGTCACGCCGAAGCGGTCGCGATACGCATTGGAAAAGTGCGCCGCCGATGAAAACCCGCACGCGAGGCTGATCTGCACCACCGATTTGCTCGTGCGCTGCAACTGCGTGCGCGCTTTCGTCAGGCGCAGGTTGAGGTAATACTTCGACGGCATCGCGCCGAGATACTGGCGAAAGAGCCGCTCCAGTTGCCGGCGCGAAATGCCGACGAGACTCGCGATTTCATCGGTGGCGAGCGGATCTTCGATGTTCGCTTCCATCAGTTGCAATGCATCGTTCAGGCGCGGATGACGCTCGCCGGGCGCGGTGACGAACGGAATGCGCTGGCGCTCGGTGCCCGCGCGCAAGGTGCCGATGCCGAGCGAATCCGCGATGCGCTCCGCGAGATCCGGGCCGTGATCGCGCGCGATCATCGCGAGCATGAAGTCGATGCTCGCCTGGCCGCCTGAACACGTGGCGCGGTCGCGGTCGATTTCGAAAATCTGCTGGCTGACGATCGCGCGCTCGAACTGCTCGGTGAATTGCTGATACGTCTCCCAGTTCACCGCGACGCGATATTGCGCGAGCTGGCCGGCCATCGCGAGCCACCACACGCCGTGATGGATGCCGGTGACGAGCGGCGTGCGCGGCGCGACGCGCGCCAGGCTCGCGAGAAAGAGCCGGTAATCGGCGAACTGCTGATAGCGCTCCGACACGACGATGAGCCAGTCGCAGCGCACCGCGTCGTTGAACGCGCAATCGGCCGGGAGTTGCGCGCCGCCCGAAAGCGGCACGGGCCGGCCGTCCCAGGAACAAACGCGCCATTCGTAGAGACGATGGCCGTCGATCTCGTTGGCGAGCGTGAGTGTGTCGATGATCGGGCCGATGCCGCTCATCGACATCGGCGGGAGCGCGACGATCGCAACCTGCAGCGGCGCGCCTGCCACGTTATTTCAGGCTGCCCGACAGGAACTGGCGCAGACGCTCGCTCTTCGGCGCGCTCAGCACTTCCGCGGGCGCGCCCTCTTCTTCCGTGCGCCCCTGATGCAGGAACATCACGTGATTCGACACGTTGCGCGCGAAGCCCATTTCGTGCGTGACGACGATCATCGTGCGGCCTTCCTCGGCGAGCTTCTGCATCACCTTCAGCACTTCGCCGACGAGTTCGGGATCGAGCGCGGACGTGGGTTCGTCGAAGAGCATGACGTCGGGGTGCATCGCGAGCGCGCGCGCAATCGCGACGCGCTGCTGCTGGCCGCCCGACAAATGCGACGGATACTGCTTCTCGACGCGCGGCGGCAGGCCCACTTTCTCCAGATACGTGCGCGCGCGGTCTTCCGCTTCCTTCTTCGACACGCCGAGCACGTGCATCGGCGCTTCCATCACGTTCTCGATGGCCGTCATGTGCGACCAGAGATTGAAATGCTGGAACACCATCGCGAGCTTGGTGCGCACGCGCTGCAACTGCTTGTGATCCGCGACTTCGAGATTGCCGGCGCGGTCGGCCTTCGTGCGCACGGTTTCACCGTCGACGATGATCTGCCCCGCGTTCGGCCGCTCCAGAAAGTTGATGCAGCGCAAAAACGTGCTCTTGCCCGAGCCGCTCGCGCCGATGATGCTGATCACGTCGCCTGCTTTGGCGGCGAGCGAGACGCCCTTCAACACTTCGTTGTCGCCGTAGCGCTTGTGAATGTCCTCGGCGACGAGCTTGGTCGCGACGTCTTTGGCGGTTGGCTCCAACGCTTTCTCCTCGGGTGATGACAGGGACTGATGCATGGGTTCGAATTCTACCGCTCAGGCGCGCCGTGCCGGGCGCGCCGCGCCCGCCGGCCGCAGGTACGCGAGCCAGTGCTGCTCCGCGCGCCGGAAAGCCGCGACGAGCGCGAACGAAATCGCCACGTACAGGAGCGCCGCGATGCCGAACGACTCGAACGATTGATAGGTGGCCGAATTCGCATCGCGCGCGACCTTGAGGATATCCGGCACGGTCGCGGTGAAGGCGACGGTCGTCGCGTGCAGCATCAGGATCACTTCGTTGCTGTACAAAGGCAAGGCGCGGCGCAGCGCCGACGGCAGGATCACGCGGCGATACATCGTGAACGTGCTCATGCCGTAGGCGCGCGCGGCTTCCACTTCGCCGTGGGGAATCGCGCGGATCGCGCCGGCGAAGATTTCGGTCGTGTAGGCGCAGGTGTTCAGGGCGAACGCGAGAATCGCGCAATTGAAGCCGCTGCGAAAGAACGCTTCGAGCAGGGATTGCGTGCGCACGAATTCCAGGCTGTACATGCCCGTGTAGAGCAGCAGCAGTTGCACATAGAGCGGCGTGCCGCGAAACACGTACGTGTAGATGCGCACCGGCGTCGAGAGCCAGCGATTGCGCGACACGCGCGCGCAGGCGAGCGGCACCGCCGCGCAAAAGCCGAGCACGATCGAGGCCGCGAGCAGCCATAAGGTGACGACGAGGCCCGACGCGCGCATGCCGTCGGAGTACAAAAACGGACGCCAGTATTCGGCGAAGATCTGGATCATGGCTTGTCGCTCGCTGGCGTAGGTCAGAGTTCGGCGTGCCGCACGCCGATCGAATAGCGGCGCTCGAGCGCCATCAGCACGAGATTGGACGCGCTCGTGATCGCGAGATAGATCAGCGCCGCGATCAGGATGAAGAAGAACATGTTGAAGGTGCTCTTGCCCGCGTCCTGCGCGGCCTTCACGACATCGGCGAGACCGATGATCGACACGAGCGCCGTCGCCTTCACGAGCACCTGCCAGTTGTTGCCGATGCCCGGCAGCGCGAAGCGCATCATCTGCGGAAAGAGGATGCGGCCGAACACGCGCATGCCGCTCATGCCGTATGCGCTGCCCGCTTCCAGTTGGCCGCGCGGCACCGCGAGAAAGGCGCCGCGAAAGGTTTCGGTGAAGTACGCGCCGTAGATGAAACCGAGCGTGAGCACGCCGGCCGTGAACGGATCGATGTCGAACTGGTCCCAGCCGAAGGCATCGGTCAGATTGTTCACCGCGATCTGGATGCTGTAGAAGAGCAGCAGCATCAGCACGAGATCGGGTACGGAGCGGATGAGCGTCGTGTATGCAGTCGCGATGCCGCGCAACGGCGCGTGACGCGAAAGTTTCGCCGATGCCCCGGCCAGGCCGAGCAGCACCGATACCGCGAGAGACAGCACCGCGAGCGCGAGCGTTTCTTTAGCGCCCGCCCAAAGGACCGGGCCGAAGCCGTACAGGTTCAAGTGTCGCCTCCAACGTCTTTCGTGTTGATCGGAAAGAGACGGAGCGCGCTTCGAAAGATACGCTCCGGCGATGGCGGCGATACTCGCAAGCGAAGATCAATCGCTCAATGATGAGGAAGCGTGTTTGCTGCGACGCAGCATCAAGACGGCGCGAGCGGCGGCGCGCTCATGCGCCCGCCGCGCAACGCTGCCCGCGTGCGACAGACAGGAAAACCCGCATACGCGCGGCCGGCGAAACTTGCGTTTTTCAGGTCGCATTTTCGATAGACCGCGCGCCGGCCTTTCACGCGCGCGCGACGCTCCGCACGTGCTGCGCGACCTGCCCGTTCGCCACGGCGATCTCCGGGCTGTCCTGCAGCAAGGGCAGGAAATGCTCCGCGAAGACGGGATCGCGCGTGCCGGCGCTGAACATGTCGACGACCGCCTTCGCGTGCGCGATGCGGGCGTCGGCGGTGGCTTCGTCGTCGTCGAGCACGTCGTCGATGGCGGCGATCAGCGTCGACAGCGGCGCGAGCCAGCGATACGCCGAACCGTTGATCACGATCTGCAGGAATTCGCCCGGCGACACCGGCCCGAACTCGGCTTCGTGGCGCGCGCGCAGATGCGCGAGCACGCTGCGATGAAGCGCGAGCAGCGGATGCCGCACGTCGCGCAGGAAAGCGGTGGCTGTCTGGTCGTTCATGGTCGTGCCTCGTCTGGAAACGACTAATGTGAGGACGATTCGGTATCGATCAAGCGCCGCGCGTCCGGCCCGCGTAACGGATGAATTCCGCTGCGGTAAGCGGCGCGGAAAAGAGCCAGCCCTGCCCGAACTGCGCGCCGCGCGCGTACAGATACGCGGCCTGCTCCTCGTGCTCGATGCCTTCGGCGATCACCTGCACATCGAGCGTCGTGGCCATGTCGATGATGTGCGACGCGACGCTGCTCGACGCCGCATCCTGTCCGACGGTATCGACGAAGGACTTGTCGATCTTCAGGCCGTCGATGCGAAAGTTCTGCAGATGTGAAAGACTCGAATAGCCGGTGCCGAAATCGTCGAGATAGACGGCGTGGCCCGCGTCCCGGAACGCGCTGATGACTTCCTTGGCGGCTTCGGCATCGAGAAAGCTGCGCTCGGTCGCCTCGATGCGGATTTGCGACGGCCGCACGCCCTGTTGCGCGATCGCCGGGCCGAGCACGTCGAGAAAACGATGCGTCGTGAGATCCTGCGCCGAGAGATTCACCGACACGTAGTACTCCGGGTAGCGCTTAAGAAAATCGCCGAGTTCCAGCAGGATCGTGTCGAGCACCTGATCGGTGATCGCCTGAATCAGCCCGCGGTGTTCCGCGAGCGGGATGAAATGATCGGGCCGCACGATGCGATCGTGATACTTCCAGCGCACGAGCGCTTCGGCGCCGACGCAGCGTCGCGTGCCGAGATCGACGATCGGCTGATACGCGACGATGAACTGATGCCGCCGCACCGCGTCGGTCAACTGGCCGCGCGGAGAAAGCCGGCGCACGATGAAGAACGCCGCCCAGCTCGCGCACGCGAGTCCGACCACGACGCCGCCGAGCAGCCAGCCCCAGGGCAGCGTGCGCAGGCGCTGATGCAGCGTCTGATGCGGCGCGCTCACGACGACCGCGAGCGGCATCGACACCGAACGGCGCACGACATACGGCGAGCAGTCGCGCGCGGGCGCCGCGGTGCGATAGACGGCGAGGATGGCGTTGGCGTCGGTGGCGGGCGTGGTCGCGATCACGCGGCTCACTTCCGTGTTGATGACGGCGACGCCGCTCGCGACTTCATCGTTGGCATCGAGCGTATCGACATAGAGCGAAGGATCGGCGGCGACGTAGAAGCCGTTGCGCCCCATCACGAGCGAAGACTTGCCGCCCGGCAGACGCGACAGGCCGTACCACGCCATGATGCCGTCGCGCGAGCGCCAGTCGGGCGGCGGCAGCGTGAGGCCATCGAGCACGCCCGCCGACACCGCGCCGAGCAGCGACGAACATTGCCAGCGGCCATCGTGATCGTAGGCGCCGGCGTCGCGCACCTGTTCGTGCGTGAGCGCGATGCGCCGCAGCTCTTTCAGATACGGCGGCGAGCATGGCGTCGCCGCCACCTTGCCGATTTCCCCGAGCGCACCCGATAGACGTCGCGTCACGTCTTCGGCGCGATGGAGCGCGGCTCGCGCGACCGTGTTGAGGCGTTCGGCCTCGTCATGCCGCTGGCTGCGCTGCGCGAACAGAAAACCGATCCCCGCCGGCGCAAGCGCCGCGATTACCACGATGACGATCAGAAGCGCCGCCAGCGCACCACGTTGAATTTTGTTCATTGCGTGTTATGGACCGCGGCGCGAGGCACGTCGCGCGCGCGTTTTTCGTTCCCTGCTCGACTACGTCGGCTCGTGTTGCGCCGCTCTTGCGAGAGTCTCGGACAAACGACCTAGTTTAGGGGCCGCGCATCGCCCGATTCAACGTTTCTTTGCCCTAAAACTCGCCCTTTTAGTGGGCTTCCGCACGGCCCGCGAACCCTTTTTTTGCCGACCGTGCGCCGTGCGAAAATGGCCAGACCAGAAACGGCGTTTTTCCTTGCATCGAACGACAACTATGAGCTCACACGATTGCCCGCGCCCGCTCGTGCGCGACGCCGCGCCCGGGGACTTCGACGCCATCGCGCGCATCTATGCGCACTATGTCGAACACGCGCTCGCGACTTTCGAGGAGATCGCCCCGTCAGCCGACGACATGCGCGCGCGTCACGCGGCGATCGCGGCGGCGGGCCTGCCCTATCTCGTCGCCGAACTCGATGGCCGGCTGGCGGGCTATGCGTATGCGTCGGCTTACCGGCCGCGCTCGGCTTACCGCCATACGATCGAAGATTCGGTCTATGTCGCCGAGGGTTTCGGCCGCAGCGGTATCGGCCTCGCGCTGCTCACGGCGCTCATCGAGCGATGCGAACGCGGACCGTGGCGGCAGATGATCGCGGTGATCGGCAACAGCGGCAACGCCGGATCGATCGCGCTGCACGCGCGGCTCGGCTTCGAGCATGTCGGCGTTTTGCGCGATGTCGGCTTCAAGCACGGACGATGGGTCGATACGGTGCTGATGCAGCGCGCGCTGAACACGGCCTCGGACGCCGCCGCATAGGCGAGCGCGCCGAGCGGCTATGATTCGACATTTGCCTTCCGCGCATTTTCGCTTTGCCAACGTACACCCTCGCCTCTCCCGTCAGCGCCGAAATCGACATCCGCAAGAGCCGTTTCATCGCGCTCGCGCTGCCCGTCGCGAACCGCGATGAAGCCATGCGCGAACTCGAACGTCTGCGCGCCGAGCATCCGACGGCCACGCACGTCTGCTGGGCGCTGCTCGCGGGCGGTCAGTCGGGCATGTCCGACGACGGCGAGCCCTCCGGCACCGCCGGCCGGCCGATTCTCGAAGTGCTGCGCCATCACGAAGTCGATGGCGTGCTGGCGGCCGTCGTGCGCTACTACGGCGGCATCAAGCTGGGCGCGGGCGGCCTCGTGCGCGCCTATACCGACGCGATCGCCAGCGCGATGCAGCTGGCCGAGCGCATCGAACGCATCGAGCGCGGGTTGATCGGCATCGAAATCGACTACGCCGACGAAGCGCGCGTGCGCCGCTGGATCGAGCAGCACGACGCCGAACTCGTGCAAAGCGAATACGGGATGAGCGTGCGCCTCGTGGTGCGCATGCCCGCCGTGGCGCGCGAGCCGGCGGCCGCCGAACTGCGCGATCTCACCAACGGCCGCGCGGCTGTCGAGGTGAAAGCGTGAGCGACGACGCGCCGCGCGCCTTCGCGATGGTCATCGAGCCGGGCGGGCACTTCGTCGCGGTAAGGGACGACGTCACGCTCCTCGAAGCGGCGCTGCAGGCGGGTCTGTCGCTGCCGCGATCGTGCCGCAACGGCACCTGCCGCGCGTGCATGTGCCGGCTCGTCGATGGCGAGATCGCGTATCGCATCGAGTGGCCCGGACTTACCGCCGAGGAAAAGACCGCGGGATGGATTTTGCCCTGCGTCGCGCTCGCTCGATCGGACGTGACCATCGACCAGCCCGACGCGCGCGAAGCCGCGCCCGATTCGCGGCCTGTCCGTTCACGCGGGTTCTGAACCCGGGTATTTCGGGATTGTCGTCTCGATTCAACGACCTACGATGTGATTCCCAAGTCCGCGTGTACGGGTTTTCGTACAAAGTGCGTGCAGGCCGACTCTCAAAAAGTGTACAATTGCGTTTTGCCCTAAATTCTGGCAGGGCCAGATCAACCGAGATTTCAATGACTAAAGTACTGTTGAAAGAGAACGAGCCTTTCGACGTCGCCATGCGTCGTTTTCGCCGTACCGTCGAACGCACGGGCCTGATTCAAGAACTCAAGTCGCGCATGGCCTATGAAAAGCCGACCACCGAGCGCAAGCGCAAGAAAGCTGCTGCTGTCGCTCGTCTGCGCAAGCAGATCCGTCGCGCACAATTGCCGAAGAAATTCTATTGAGCGACGCAGGGCATCGCGCCCTCGTCCGTCCTGACAGGACCGGCATCGCAGCCTGAGATCGATCGGGTCGCGGTTTCGCGCGCAGGTCGCGTGAAAGCTCGCGGATTCGCGCACTTTGAGTTGCGCCCCAGTTGATACGAGTTGGCAAGATCGCACAAAGCCTGCATGAGTGAAAGCTCATGCAGGCTTTTCGTGCTTGGCGACGCGCTTTTTTGACGGAGAGATTGGGCGCGCGTCCTGTCGATATAAGGAAGAAACAAGGAAAGCGCGCGCAGAAAAGCAAAGAGCCCGGATTAACCGGGCTCTTTGCTTGAAGATTTGGTTGCGGGGGTAGGATTTGAACCTACGACCTTCGGGTTATGAGCCCGACGAGCTGCCAGACTGCTCCACCCCGCGTCTGAAGAATTAAATTATAGACCGAAGTATTCGTCGAAGTCAAACGTTGTTTGTACTCAACCCCGTCGCCGGCTGTGTGCGCTCCTTCGCGCGGGCATTTGCAGCCTGGTCCACCGCGCGCTGATGCGCCCGCGACAACTTGCCGAGCACGGGCAGAAGCGCCATTGCGACCGCTGCTCCGCCCGCCGCGAGCCAGCCGAGCCCGAAAAACAGATGCGTGTAGAGCGGCAGCGATTGCAGCGGTTCGAGATTCCCCGACGGCAGCCGCGCAAAGTTGGCCACGACGCTGCCGAGATACTGCGACACACCCGTCGCGACGAAATATGCGCCCATCATGAAGCCGCTCATGCGGACCGGAACGTAACGCGCGATCATCGCGAGACCGAGGCCCGACACGAGCAGTTCGCCGAGCGAATAAAGGCCGTAGCCCGCCACCATGAACCACGACGACACACGCCCTTCCACCGCGTATCGTCCGCTCAGACCGAACACGAAGAAGCCGATCGCCACGACGACGAAGCCCAGCGCGTACTTCGCCGCCACGGGAATATCGCGGCCGCGACGCGCCTGTCGCGTGTAGACGAACGCGAGGATCGGGCTCAGCAGCATGATCCAGATCGGGTTGAGCGCCTGAAACTGCGCCGCGCTCCACGTGAACAGCTTCGCGCCGCCGATCGAGAACGACGGATCGACGTTGCGCAGCGCGAACAGCGTGAGCGACGTCGACATCTGCTGATAGAACACGAAGAACAGGATGACCTGGAGCGTCAGGATCAGCGCGGCGACGAGGCCGGCGCGCTCGCTGCGGTCGCATTTCGTGAGCATGTAGCCGAAGATCGCGAGAATCGCGACGCCTGCCGCATAGACGCACGCGACGGCCACCGCCTTGTGCTGCAGGATGAACACGGTCGAGGCGGCAAGCGCGATGCCGCCCGCCGCCACCGCGAATGCGTGCTTCCAGCAAATGGGCGCATCGTCGGGTGCGGAGCCGATGTGCGCGAGCGTGCGGCGCATCAACGCGAAATTGAGCAAGCCGAGCACCATGCCGCCGCAGCACACGGCGAACGCGGCGTGCCAGCCCCAGTGATCCTTGATCCACGGCGTCGCCAGCATCGAGAAAGTCGAGCCGATGTTCACCGCCATGTAGTAGATCGTGAACGCGCTGTCGATGCGCGCGTCGTCGCCTTCGTAAATGCGGCGCACGAGATTCGCCGCATTCGATTTGAAAAGCCCGTTGCCGACGACGATCACACCGAGCGACGCGTACATGAAACCGAGTGTGTCGATGGGCAGCGCGAGCATCAGATAGCCGAGCGCGAGCACGATCGCGCCGGCGGTCATGGTGCGGCGCGTGCCGAGCACCTTGTCGCCGATCCAGCCGCCGATCGACGGCGCCGAAAACACGAGCGCCGTGAACGCGCCCCAGGTGAGGTTGGCGTGGTCATCGGCGAAACCGATCTTGTCGACCATGAACAGGACGAGCAGCGCGGCCATTCCGTAATAGCCAAAACGCTCCCACATTTCGATCAGAAAGACGGTCGTGAACGAGCGCGTCTGCGAGGTGCCGGACGAGTGATTAAGCATCGGAGAAGATCCTTCAGACAACGATAAGCGAATCGGCGCAATTCAAGATGCCGGACGCAAGCAGTGACGAAACGAGCGAGTCGCACGGATTGCACGGATTACGCGCGTGCGATTATCCGTGGACGAAGCGCGTGATTATCGCAAATTGCAGGCAAAGTCCTGCTTGCGGTCAACAGATGCGGCGCAAAGCGTTATCGGAGAAGGAGCGGGAGACAGACGCGCGACGCGGCATCGTCGGGCGTGCAGAGCGTTGAACTTTCATTGAACTTCCATTTTCCTGACCGAAATCTCGCGTATGGCGAGAATGCGATCGTTGCGGATTCGAACGCGCAGAAGGATCGCTTCCGTGCGTGTCAGTTGATATAAGCGAATCGCAAGCTTATTGCGATTCGCGAGTGCCGCATTTTGTTGTCATTTGTGTTTCGGGTCACTCGGGGATAGCCCTAAAGACTTAATGCGCCGTCATTCCCCATGACTCAATGTAATAATCCGCGCGATTAACGCGATATCGATATCGCCGGTTCAGGTCGCAGGTCGGCGGACGAAAGCCAGCATCACGCCGAAACCGATCATGAGCGCCCCGCTCACGCGGTTGAACCAGGTGAAGCCGCGCGCGCCGCGCGACAGCGACCTCAGGCGCGCGCCCAAGGCGGCATAGATGACGATCGCCACCAGTTCGAGCAGCAGGAAAGTCGCGCCGAGAATCGCGAAGCTGGTCGCATAGGCGCCGCGGTCGACGAATTGCGGAAAGAATGCCGTGAACACGAGTATCGCTTTCGGATTTCCGGCTGCGACCCAGAACTCCTGCTTGGTGAGCCGTGCAAGGCTCACGGGGCCGCGCGCCGCGCCCTTCTCCTCGATGACGAGCGACGGGCCCGAGCGCAGCAGCTTCACGCCGATCCAGACAAGATACGCCGCGCCGGCCAGCTTGATCGCGGTGAAGAGCGTCTGCGACGCCAGCAGCAGCGCGCCGAGTCCAAGTCCCGCGATGGCGATCATGATCGCAAACGCGACGATCCGTCCCGACGACGCCAGCACCGATGCGCGCACGCCATCGCGCGCGCCGTTCGACAGCGACAGCACGTTGTTCGGCCCGAAAGCCATGTTGATGGCGAAGCACGCGGGCAGAAAAATCGAGAAGGTCTGGAGCGACATGTGACACCTGCTGGCCAGCGGAAAGTAGACCGCTAAGTTAGCACGCGCGCGACGCCCTCAGAAGTGTCAGAAACGATGACGGATGCCCGTGCCCAGCATCAGTTGATTGCGGCCGCTCGACGGATCGTTGGTGTTGATCACCGCCGGCGCGCCCGCCGACGCGCGCTGATAGATCGATTCGAGATACACATCCGTGCGCTTGGAGAGCAGATAGTCGACCTGCAGCGCGCCCTCGTGCCAGTGCGCGCCGCCGCCGTTGGTGTACACGTACATCCCCGACAACTGGATGGCCGGCGTCAGCTTGTAGATGCCGTTGATCTCGTAATTGTTGAGCGCGAGCGACGGCAGGAGGTTGCCGCTATCGGCGTCGGTGACACCGGAGTTGATCGCGCGGGAAAACGCGCCGCCGAGCGTGAATTCGCCGAGCTCGTAGCTCACGCCGACGCCGAACGTGTTCTGCTGCTGCACGTTCGCGTTGAAGACCGTATTGCCCGAGCCGGGAAGCGCGAGCGAGTCGTATGCGCCGCTAGTCGTGTTGCCGCGCCCGTTGTTATGCAGGTAGGCCGCGCCTGCATTGAACGAGCCGGCCGCATAGTTCGCCCCGACGCTGTACGCGCGGTTATCCGAAAACGCGCCCGCTTCGTTGGAGAACGCGTAGAGTCCGCCGAAGCTGAAGCCGCCGTAGTTCGCGCTGGTGTACTTGACGGAGTTCGAGGCGAGGAACGAGTTATTGGCGTTGTCGTTGTCCAGCACGTGCGCGAACGCGGTGCCGCCCGTGTTGCCGGTGAGCGTGAAGGTCTGAAAATAGTCGTGAATCGAATCGTACTGGCGGCCGAACGTGACCGTACCCAGCGTGTCCGTGCCGATGCCGACGTACACCGGATGATCGTTGAGCCCCTCGCCCGTCGCGACCGACAGGCCGCGCTCGAGTCGAAAGATCGCGCGCGCGCCGCCGCCCAGATCCTCCGAGCCCTGCAAACCCCAGTAGCTGCCATCGACGGTGCCGCTCGTCAGCCGATACTGCGAATGGCCGCCCACGTTGCTGGTGTAGGCGAGGCCGGTGTCGAGCTCGCCGTAGAGCTGCACCGAGCTTTGCGCCCAGGCTGCCGCCGGCAAGCCGATGAGCGTCGCGCATACCGCCATCGAAAACGTCAGCGAACGCGTGTCGGGCGCGACGGCATCGCCCGCCCCGGAAATCGACAGCACAGCTCGGGACGCTTTGGCGCGGTTCGGCATGGAAGGCTCCGGCGATTCTTGTTTGAAGAAGATTGTCAATTTTGTGAAGCCGTTTGTCAGTCAGAAAAAGGCCGCCGCTCGCTGCTGTGTCCTGGAACCAACGAACGACCGTTTTCCGCACGTTTTCATGTTGCGCGATCGTCGAGACTGGGCGTAGCCGACACGCGGCCACGCTTGTCCGTAGAATCGGGGCAACTTCCACTAACCCGATCACGCTCATGTCCCATCAGACTCGCGCCATTCTCACCGGCCACACCCGCGGACTCGGCGCCGCGCTCGCGGAGCTTCTGCTCGCGCAAGGCGCCGACGTGCTCGCGATCTCCCGAAAGCGCAACGACGAACTCGCCGCGCGCTATCCCGGCCGCTTGCACGAAATCGAACTGGATCTCGCCGATCTGACGAAGCTCACCGAATGGCTGTCGGGCGAAGCGTTGTCCGGCTTCGTTTCCGGTGCGGCGCGCGTGCTGCTCGTGAACAACGCCGGGATGCTGGCGCCGGTCGGCAGTCTCGCGGTTCAGGAACCGGCTGCCATCGCGCGGGCGGTCAGCGTGAACGTCGCCGCCCCGCTGATGCTCGCGGCGGCCGTGGTCCGAGCGACCGCGCCGGCGACGGATACGCGCATCGTCCATATTTCCAGCGGCGCCGCACGCAACGCCTATCCCGGCTGGAGCATCTACTGCGCGACCAAGGCGGCGCTCGATCATCACGCGCGCGCAGTCGCGCTCGACGGCGATCGCGCGCTGCGCATCTGTAGCTTCGCGCCGGGCGTCGTCGATACCGAGATGCAGGCCGAAATCCGCGGCACGGAACTCGAACGCTTTCCGCTGCGTGAACGCTTCGACGCGCTCAAACGCGATGGCCAGCTCGCAACGCCCGAGCAGTCGGCGCAAAAGGTCGTCGACTATCTGTTGAGCGATGCATTCGGCGACACGCCAACGGCGGACGTCCGCGATTTGAAATGACCGAAGGGATTATTGAAGCCAGCGCCTTATGAATTCCTTATGGCTCGCGCGCGGCAGCGTCAGGCCGCTTCGACCGTCGCGCGCGCAGAATCGAGCGCCTCGCGCGACAGGGCGTCCGCGCGGACGTTGCGCGCACGCGGGATCCATTGCAGCCGTACATCACCGATCCGCGCCATGAGCGTACGGACGCGCGCGGCGTGATGCGCGAGTGAGCGGATGCCTTCGCCATCCAGCGTGCCGACGTCGTCGATCACCACGCGGCTGTCGCCGTAGATCACCGCATCCGTGACGCCTGCGCGCTCCGCCGCCTCGAGCACCGCGATGAGCGCGAGATATTCCGCCGCGCTGCTGTCGCCCGTGCCTGCGGTGACGCTAATCTCGACGGTCTCTCCCAGCGGCCCCATCAGCACGCCGCCGATCCCGAGCCGGCCCGGATTCGGCAGCGCTGAGCCGTCGAACCAGCCGCGCCATCCGTGGGTGTCGATCTCGGTATTGCGCTTCGTGCGATTCGCACGCTCGGCGCGCCGGCGTTCGCGCGAACGCAGCGCGTCGGCGTGTCGGTTTTGCGCGGCGCGGCGCGCATCGACCAGATCGCGCAAGGATTGCCCCGCCGCCGCCTTTTCCAGTGTCCTGACGAGCGCCACATGTTCGGAAATCGCCGCGCCTTTGGCGAGCCGCCGGCTCTGGGCGCGCTCCTTCTTGTACGCAACGGCAAGCAAATCCTCGAAAGCGATCATGGATGTCGACGGGATTGAACGAATCCCGAGCTTAGCAGACGTCCGTGACGCGTCATGGTACGACCGTTGCTGATTGAAATGCATCCCCACAACCAGTCAGGGAGCGGATCATGATTGAATCGACGGAGCCGTCTTCGGCAGGCGCGAAGATCGTTGGCAAGGGCGCGGCGACGGCCGCGGGACCAGGACCCGATGTCATGGCGGCGAGCACGCTCGACGGCAATTCGGTGATGAGCAGCGACGGCCATGACGTCGGCTCGCTGAAGGAAATCATGCTCGACGTGACGAGCGGACGCGTCGCGTATGCGGTGCTGTCGAGCGGTGGCTTTCTCGGAATCGGCGACAAACTGCTGGCCGTTCCGTGGAGCGCGCTCACGCTCGATACCGACAACCGCTGCTTCCGCCTCGACGCGACCGCCGAGCAGGTGCGCAACTCACCGGGCTTCGACAAGGATTCGTGGCCGTCGATGGCGGATCGCGTCTGGGCGAGCACCGTGCATCAGCATTACGGACGCGAGCCGTACTGGTCGAGTGATCGCGCGAGCGACGTCGGCCCGAGCGGCGCGATCCCGCCAAGCGGCGTGGATGCGCCCGAAGCAGGCGGGGTGAAGCTATAAGCAAAAGGAGATTGCCGCCGAACGGCGGCCAAGACGCCGCGAACGGCGTGCGAGCGATCAGTCGCGGCGACGCTCGCCGACTTGAACGTCGGTGTTTTCGGTTTCGCCCATCAGCGCGCGCAGGACATCGCCCGCGAAGTCCTCGATGGCGAAGTGCCATTCGAGCGAGCCGACCGGGAAGTCGTTCGGACTGCACTTGCCCTGCGCACGTCGGATCGCGCCGACCGAGAGGCTCAGCGCGCGTGCGTGCTGAAAGTGCGGGTCGTCCGAGTCGAGGAACGGGAATTGATCTTTATCCATGACACCCTTAACGGTCCCGGCCGACAAAACTTTAGGCCAGCCTCGAACACGCAATCGTTTGCGCAGATTCGAGCTTGAACGCACCATGCAACCCTACCGAAATCTTGCCGGCAACTCCGGGGTCGAAGCCTTCGACATCCTGCGCGACGGCATCAAGGTGCGCTTTGTCAGCGGCGGGACATACTTGTATGACTATCGCGTGCCCGGTCGCGCGCGTGTCGAGGAAATGAAGCAGCTCGCCCGCGCCGGACGCGGGCTGAGCACATATATTGCGAAGTTCGGTGCGGAGTATGCCGAAAAAATCGACTAGCTGCCCGAAGGGGCGATTCTACGCGAGATCGAAAAGTTTTCTTTGGACGAATAAATGTGACGTCATCGCAATGACGGCAGGTGCGGCACGCTCTCGTTTACCGTGGATTCGAGTTGATGAAGCTGTCGGCGCAGCTTGTTCAGTTGCGCCTGCGCGGCGGCGCGGCGCCCTTCGAGTTGCGCCAGTGCCTTGCGAACTTCCTGCTGTTTCAGTGCGACCTCCTGATCATGATCGCCGCCTCGGTTGAGGTCGACACGCACGCGCTCGATCTGCGCTTCCGACTCCGCTATGAGACGCGAAAACTGCTCGTTCTGCGCCTCGAGATGCGCGCGCCGCATTTCGGCGTCGGCGAGTCGCATCGCCTGCTCGACATAATGTCGGAATGCCGGCTCGGCTGCATCGATGTCGCCGGCCTTGAGCACGCGCCAGATCGCGCCCTCGTGATACAGCACGGCGTAGTAGACAAGGTCACGCGGATAGAACAGCAAACTCGCAGAATAGCCGAAGCTCTGAAACGTGCGAAACGTCGAGAGCACGCCTTGCTGAAGGAGCCAGTCGACCTCCGTGAGTTGCGCGGCTTGCAGCCCCTGCTTGCCTGATTGCTGCACCGGCACCGCGGCGGGCCGCAGCGGCGTTACGCGCGTCGAAGCGTGCGTTGCCGGGGCTTCGTCGTCTTCGGGTTCATTCTCGGCGTGAATTTCAGGCACGACAAAACGGACTGGACTGTGCGCTTTCTGGCGCACGAGAAACGATGGTGCATTGTCGAGCAAGCTCCCTCTTCTGCTCAGCAGGCTTTTCACGATGGCTCCCTGCGGATCCTTTTTAGGACCAGCGATCATGCAGTGGCATTGGCGGAAAACAGGACCGCAACATACGCTATTCGAATTTCCTGAAATGCAGAACGCGATTATTCTGCATGACGAACGACGTCCATTCGTTCTTGATCAAATAAGCTGTCGAATCAAGTATAGGCGAGACGTTCGATGTTTCAAACGAAGCGAAAGAACGCCGATGCGGTAAGCGGATTCCACAAGAAATACGGCACAAAAAATAACGATATGAAAATCAGAACACGCCGATTGAAATTATCGAAACGTCAGGAGTGGCGATAAGACGCTTGAGTCCCGCTGATTCTCATCTTTGCGATCTGGGCGGAGCGCGCTTTCGACATCAGCGCGACCATGCGCATGATTCTAACGCCCTGCACTCCGCAGGCGTATCCCGGTGTATTGGCGACGCGCGATTCGAGCATGCGCATCGCGCCATGCAGATCGGCGACCGGCGAAGGAACGTCGACGCCGGGATTCGCCACGAGAGGCATTTGCACCGGCGCACGCGGAGCATGGTGTCCTTGCTGATCGATTGCGAAGAAGTCCGACAGAGCCGCAGGCGTTTCGACTTGCTGCGGGTCTTTGTCGCGATTCTGAAAAAAATCGTGAATCGATTCGAGGTATTGCACCGGAGCTTGCTCGACGCGCCGCGCGACCGCCGCACAGCGCTGCAGTTTCCAGTTTTCCCGCTGGCTGGCCGATGCGATCAAATCGGCGATGCTCGCGCGCAACTCCGCTTCCCGGCGCGCGATCAGTCCATCCAGCATGCACGCTTCTTCACCCGACTGTTCGGGCGAACGATCGCGCCATGCCAATAATTCATTCAGTGAGATCGACATGAAAATACTCCGTGGCGGCCAGCCCTTTTGAGTCGGATTCAGACAATTCGCGGTTGTTTGGATCGCGAATTGTAATGGCCCGCGCTCGTGATGGCCTATCGAATATGCTATCCGTTTATCGACCGTTTATCGTCGTTTCAGATACAAATAAGGACAATCCTAATCCGCATCAGTGCGGCACGTTCGATGCTGACAAGCCTGTAAGCGGCGCGACTGGCGCCGGTTCCAAGGAGACGGATATGAAGACCCCGATCATGATCGCCGGAGCGCTCCTCGCGCTCTCCAGTACGGTCGCACTCTCGCAGGAGATGTCGCGCGATCAGTTGATGCAGCGCCAGCAGCAAATGCAGCCAGGCAAAAGCGAGCCGATGCCCGCTCCGCGAACGGGCGATGCCTCTCAGGGCGGCGTACAGTCCGGCACGTCCGGCAGCGGCACGCTCATGCAGCAACGCGAGCAAGGCATGTCGCCGAATCAGTCGCAAGGTTCCCAATCGACCGGAACGATCAAGCAGTAACTCGCACGGCTTCGTCCACGACGCCGGCCACGCGCCGGCGTTTTTTCGGAATCCCGAGGTCACCACGGACAGCCGATAGTTCGTACAGTTAAAGGGGCGCTTCCTTAGTCATACAAACGTCACTCGCCGCTCGTAATAATGCGCGGGGACAATTCGAAGCCGACAGGAAGCGAAATGAAGCTTGCACGAACGCATCGTAGGCACTCCATCGCGGCGCGCGCCGCGCTCGCTTTCTCATTTGCGCTCGCGGCCTGTCACGGCGACGGCGCTTCTGCCCCTCCGCCAGCCGCCGCAACACCCACCGCGTTCTCCACGCTCGACGGTCAGATGCCGCTTGTAATCGGCCATCGCGGGTTGCCGGGCCTGCGCCCCGAAGAAACGCAGCCATCCTACGAACTCGCCGCCGACAGCGGTGCCGACGCGCTCGAAGAAGACCTGCATCTGTCGAAGGATTGCGTGCTCGTCGCGCGGCACAATCCGTGGCTTTCGGATAACACCAATATCGCCGATGTGGCGAAGACGAACCCGGCGGTGGCAGCGAGAAGGCGCACCGTGCCCGGCGTGCTCGTCGACGTGAAGTGGCAGTCCACGCCCGACACGGGACCGTCGCGGTATCTCACGGACCTGACCAACCCGGCCGATCCGAAGTCGGTGCTGAAATCGCTGGTCGTCGATGGCGAGGATCACACGGGCGACTGGTCGATCACCGACTTCACCGCCGCCGAACTCGGCACGCTCCTCGGCGGCACGACCTACGACGCCGCGAACGAGCGCCCCACCGAGTTCAACGGCAAGTTTCCGATTCTCACGTTCCAGCAGATCATCGATATTGCGAAGGCGAAGAGCGCGTCGACCGGGCGCGCGATCGCCGTGTATCCCGAGACGAAGAACCCGACCTGGAACAACGCCCAGGCGATCGCGAATGGCTGCGGCGCGCCGGGCAGTCATCCGCTCGAAGACGCGCTCATCAGGATTCTGAACGACAACGGCCTCAACACCCGCAACGCGCCCGTGTTCGTGCAAAGCTTCGAGCCGGGCAGTCTCCAATACATGCGCACGCATGGTCTGAACACGAAGGTCGTGCAACTGATCGACGGCTACGACATCGATTTCCGCACGGGCGCGGTGATCTACAACGAAATCACCGACAGCCGGCCGTTCGACTGGACCGTCGCCGGCGATCCGCGCTGGTTCGACGCGATGCTCACGCCTTCGGGACTCGCGCAGATCAAGACCTATGCCGATGGCATCGGGCCGTGGAAACCGCAGATTGTGCCGCTCAGGATTACGCCCTTCCCCGCCACCAATCCGGACGGCACGCCGTTCACCGGCTCGACTCCGCAAGCGGCGACGCAAACCCCGACCAGCGTCATCAGCGATGCGCACAAGGCCGGGCTCTTCGTGCACGTCTTCACGTTCCGCAACGAGAAGAAGTATCTCGCGGCCAGCTACAACGGCGATCCGGCCGGCGAATATATGAAGTTCTTCAGGCTCGGCGTCGACGGCGTGTTCACCGATTTCGCCAACACCGGCTTTGCGTCTCGCGCGGCTTATCTGCACGAACTCGGCCGTTAGGCTGGCTCACGCTTCGCTTCATCCATCGAAAGGAGAGCTTCATGGTACGCGCTCGTGCATGTGCCTTGTCGTTTGCGTTGTCCGCGTTGACTGTCGCGTGTTCGTCCGTGTGGGCGGGCGTCGATCTCATCGCGATCGGCCAGTTGAGCGGCAACGCCGCCGATCGCTCGAAAGCGACCGCCGCTCCGCTCGAAAACGGCGCGCCGGGCAATCTGCTCGGCGGCCTCGGCTCGGGCCTCGCGTATGCCGGCTGCGACACGTTCGTCGCCGTGCCCGATCGCGGCCCCAACGCGATCTCTTATAACAAGGCCATCGACGACACCGCGTCGTACATCAATCGCTTTCAGACGCTGATCCTGCGCCTCGAAGCCGGCGCGCAAGGCGGCAAGCTGCCCTATACGCTCGATCCGAAGCTCGTCGATACGACGCTGCTCCATGCGCGCGAACCGCTCGTCTATGGCGACGGCGCTGCCGCAAACGTCGGCAACGGCGCGCCCGCGCTGAACGCGTCGAATCGCACGCACTACTTCACGGGCCGCTCGGACAACTTCACGCCGACGCAGCCCTCCACCTATGCGCGCGATGCCCGCTTCGATCCGGAAAGCATCCGCGTGGCGCGCGACGGCGCGAGCGTCTTCATCTCCGACGAGTACGGCCCCTACATCTATCGATTCGACCGGCGCACGGGCGAGCGCATCGCGGCCTATCGCGTGCCGGCGTCGTTCGCGGTGACGACGCTCTCGCCGATCGGCAACGACGAGATCAGCGAGAACACCTCGGGCCGCGTGGCGAACAAGGGCATGGAAGGCCTCGCGATCTCTCCGGACGGCGACACGCTCTTCGGCGCGATGCAAAGCCCGTTGCTGCAGGACGGCGGCACGAACGGCGCCTACACGCGCATCCTGCGCATCGATCTGCGCACGGGCAAGACAACGCAGTACGCGTATCCGCTCACCAACATAGGCACGGCGGACGCGCCCAACTATCCGACGATCAGCGATATCGTCGCGGTGAACGATCACGAGCTGCTGCTCGACGAACGCGACGGCAAGGGACTCGGCGACGACTCGACCGCGAAGATCAAGCGCGTGTATCGCGTCGATATCGACGGCGCGCAGGACGTGAGCCAGACGAGCGGCGAAAGCGGCCTTGCGCCCTACGCGCTCGCGAAGACGCTCTTTCTCGACGTCGTCAGCGTGTTGAACGCGCACGGCATCGCATCGACGGACATTCCCGCGAAGCTCGAAAGCCTCGCGTTCGGGCCGGACGTGCGTGTCGGCGGCGTGCTCAAGCACACGCTTTTCATCGCCAACGACAACGACTTCGTCGGCACCGTGACGGACACGAATCATCCGAACGGCATCGACAATCCGAATCAGTTCTTCGTGTTCGCGATCGACGACGCCGATCTGCCGGACTATGTCGCGCAACGTCTGCCCGGCGCGCAGGGCCGCGACGACAAGGCCTGCCGGTCCGATCGGAATGACCATGATCGCGATGATCACGATCACGGGCATGGTCACGGCAAGTAGGCTTGTCCACAGTTTCGGTGGACAAGCGTGTAGATAACTCGCGCGCCGTGGGCCTGTCACCTTGAAACGGCGCGCGTTCGGGAAACGCGCGCACGCGGCCCGCACACGCATAAACCGTATATACTGTTTTCTCCACACACGAGGAGAGAACGGATGAGCACACCGCAAGTCAAGGCGCCGACGAAGAAGGCGTTCCATTTCCCGAAGGGCGCCGCCGACAAGGCCGAGGCCCCGGCGAAGTCCGACGACAAGGCAGGCAAGAAGACACAAGCCAAGGCGGCCGCTCCGAGACCGAAGACCCGGACGAAAACGGCGGCCCCGGCCACGACGAAAAAGACCACGAAGAAACCGGCCGCGAAGACGGCTTCGGTCGAAACCGCCGCTGTTGCGAAGAAGACCGCGAAGACCGTCGAGAGCCAGCCCAAGGCGGACGCGAAAACCCGGCGCGTGAAGAAGGAAAAGGTCGTGCGCGACAGCTTCACGATGCCCAAGTCGGACTACGCGAAGATCGCCTCCCTCAAGGAGAAGTGCCAAAAGAATGGCGTGCGCGTGAAGAAGAGCGAACTGCTGCGCGCCGCGCTCGCGATGCTCGACGCCGCGCCTGAGAAGCGTCTCGTCGAAGCGATCAAGGCGCTCGAAACGGTCAAGACCGGCCGTCCCGCGAACGCCTGAACGTCCGGGCCTCAGAAGAGATTTCGGAAGACCCAGTACAGAGCGGCCGCCAGCGCGATCGAGGCCGGCAACGTCAATATCCATGCGAGCACGAGGCTGCGCACGGTATTCCATTGCAGCCCCGAGCCGTTGGCGGCCATCGTCCCCGCGACGCCCGAAGAAAGCACGTGCGTCGTCGAGACCGGCAGGCCGTAGGCATCTGCGGCGCCGATGGTCAGCATCGCGACCAGCTCCGCCGAAGCGCCTTGCCCGTACGTCAGATGCTGCTTGCCGATCTTCTCGCCCACGGTCACGACGATGCGCTTCCAGCCGACCATCGTGCCGAGACCGAGCGCGATCGCCACCGCGACCTTCACCCACGTCGGAATGAACTTCGTCGCGTGATCGAGCTGCTTCCGATAGTTGTCGATCACGCTGCGGTCTTCGGGCGCGAACGCGGGCGTGTTCGCCTTCTCCATCAGCCGGATCGCTTCGGAAATGAGGTACATGTTGTTGCGCACGTTATCGACCATGTCCTTCGGCACCGCAGCGAGCGATCCCGACGCGCCGACCTGGTTCGCGACGATATCGGTCAATTGCTTCACCGCGGGCAAGGTCGCGGGTGAAAGCTGGCGGGTTCGGACATAGGACTGTGTGTCCTCGCGCGCATCGGAGGAAGGCGGCGCGTTGTTCAGATACTTCGCGAAGGTCGCGGATGCCTCGTGCGCCACGGCGACGAAGCTTTGCGTCTCCGAAGGACTCACCGCCTTGTTGAGCGCGTAAGCCGTGGGCACCGTGCCGATCAGAATCAGCATGATGAGGCCCATGCCTTTTTGCCCGTCGTTCGAGCCGTGCGCAAACGACACGCCCGTGCACGTCAGAATCAGCAGGGCGCGAATCCAGAACGGCGGCGGATGATTCTTCTTCGGCTCCTTGTAGAGCGCCGGCACGCGCACGAGCGCCTTCAGGGCGAGCAGCAGCAACGCGGAGCAGACGAAGCCGACGATCGGCGAAAACAGCAGCGACTTGCCAACGCCGGCGGCCTGCGACCAGTCGACGCCGCTCGTGCCGTTCGGCCCGCGCATCAACTGATTCATCAGGCCCACGCCGATGATCGAGCCGATCAGCGTATGCGAACTCGACGACGGCAGGCCGAAATACCACGTCGCGAGATTCCAGATGATGGCGGCGATGAGCAGCGCAAAGACCATCGCGAAGCCTGCGCTGCTGCCGACCTGGAGAATCAGCTCGACGGGCAGCAGTTGCAGGATGCCGAACGCGACCGCGCCGCTCGAAACGAGCACGCCGATGAAATTCCACGTACCCGACCAGACCACCGCGATGTTCGGTGTCAGCGAGTGCGTATAGATGACGGTTGCGACGGCGTTGGCGGTGTCGTGAAAGCCATTGACGAACTCGAATCCGAGCGCGATCAGAAGCGCGACGCCAAGCAGAAAGTAAGGTAGTGCGGAACTCATCCGGACGGATTCGAGATCGGTCGCCAGATGCAATCCGACGTAACCGACGCCGCCGATGAGTATGAAGAGGAAGACGAGGAGACTGGTGCGGCGCGCGCGTTCGCTCACGCCGCCTTGCTGGGGAAATGCAACATCCGGCATGATCGCCTCGCGCGTTTACCGTAGCGGTGCAAAGCATACGTTCGGCCGACCTTGCCGACTGTGAATCTTTTGTGTCAACACCTCGCGTAAAACTTTCGCCATGCGCAGCCGAGAGCCATCCCATGGCCGCGAGAACGATTTCATCGGAAAAGCCCCGCGCTGTCATACGAGTGACATTCTGCATGTCTATGTTTCCGGCCAGCACACCCGCTGAATGACGGCGAAAACTGCCGGCGCACGAACGAAACCGAAATATAAAAGAAGCGTCGTGCGATATAAGTGCATACCGAGAGACGATGACACTGAACTTCGACCCAGCGCTTGTTCGCAAGAGCCTGAGCGGCTCGCTCAGCCCTTACCCCGCCGAGTCGCGCGCGCGCGTGTCCGATCCGCACGCTCTTCGCGATCAGCCCGTCGCCGATGCTTTCATCATGCTGACCGCCCCGCTCGCGAGCGAAGCATTCCAGCAGACGGAACTGATGGCCGAGCGTACCGACATCGAATTGCTGGAACGGCTGCGTTCGACGCTGAGCCGGCTGCGCGCGATATGGTGGGCGTTCGAGCCGCTGCTCGACGAGAAGGAAGCGCGCGTGGTGCGCAAGCGCTTCAAGCGTCTCGCGGATATCGCCGGCGAGCCGCATGACCTCGATGCCGCGTGCGATCTGCTCTCACATGCCAACGAGAATTGCACGCGCCTCGGGCCGGTCGTGCGCACGCTGCGACTGGAGCGGCGCGACGCATCGGCGACGAGTTGCGTCACGCTGCGCAAGGCGCACGTCGATGTGTTGCTGCGTCGCGCGCTCGCGGATGCGCGTCGGCGTCTAGAGGCGCGCGGCGAGGATCGCACGCTGGAAGAGTTCGCGCGCCAACGCGTCTCGCTCGCCGATGACATGCTCAGCAAGCGGGAACATCGGGCGTCGAAGATGAAGCGCGTGGATGCGAAGACCTTGCGCAGCATCGAGGAAGCGGCGACGAAACTGCAGTGCCTGCTCGAAATGTTCGCGCCGGTGCTGGAACGCGGGCATCGGCACACGATGACGCATCTGCTCGCGGCACAGGCCGCGCTCGTGCGACTCCACGACGTGCTCGCGAGCGAGGCGGTCTTGCGACGCGTCGCGCGGGCGCTGAACGACAAGGACGCCATCGACGAAGCGGCGCGCTGGCTCGACAAGACCGCCCGCGACGAATCGCGCGCCGCGCTCAAGCGTCTGCGCTCGCTGCCTCATCCCGTCTGACGCGCGCGCAAGCCGGTCCCTCCTTTCGTCCATCTTCGCTCCCTCCTTCGGTTGGCAGCCGTCATCCGGGTGTTGCGACTGCTGTCGCACAGGCATCCTGAACGCATGGCTGCCGCTCATAGCGACGCCTTCCGTCATCCACATCCGCAGAGAGGATTCGCCATGTACTTCGGGACACTCGTCACGCGGACGCGCGACGATCAGGAAAACGCAACCTGGCAGCGCGACATGGACGCGTCGCGCACGATCACGCAGGGTCGCTGGAGCGCTTTCTGGCGCGCGTTGGTGAGGCTCTTTGCGTGAGCGAGCGCATCCGAAGGTAAAGGATCGTCGCGCGCCGAGGTAATCGGATTTGTCCGAGCGTTTTTTACTGCTTGAGCCGCTTAAATGCAGACCTG
>JFHF01000020.1 GCA_000648925.1 Caballeronia jiangsuensis | reverse complement strand
GGTCCGGAAGCTTCGGCACCGTGAGCAAGGATGCGTTGGCTTCAGGGCCGCGAAAGTCCCGCTCGCGGCCCGGCGACAATCAGGCAAACCGTCGACTCTTGAAACTGACAGACCTCTTGTAGTCCTCCATGGTTCCAACGCGTCTCAAGTTCGCCCACGTCCCCTTGTAGTAGGGAACGATGTTTCGGTCGGTCCAATCAGTCGTGACATCCCCCTGGATTCCGTTGACGTATCCAAACATCATGAACGTCTGGTTTGGTTTGATTTCCTTGGTCGGGTAGGCCATCGCATAGGTCGAGCCAAAATCGTTGAAGACTTCCACTATGTCACCCGCCGCGAGGTTCAATTCCTTTGCATCCTCCGGATTGACTTCGATGTATGCCATCGGATAACGAGCACGCACAAACTCGTTGTACTGGTCGTGATACGCCGTTTGCCAAACCTCATTGTTCCGGCCGTTGTTAATCCAAAAGCGGTACTTCTCTTTTTGTTGGGCAACAGTCTTCGGCAAACCGTTCCACGGTGCGGGTTTGAACTGAGCCTTTCCGTCGGGGGTATCGAACTTCGAGTCTGTGTACAGCATCTCTGTACCGACCAACTTGCCATCAGTGTAAGACTGCACCGGCAACTGGACTCCATTGTTCCCAGCTACACGAAGTCGTTCGTATGTCACGAGATTGCCAGTCGAGCCACCCTGACTGTCAATCTTGGCGACACCGGGCTGGCCGACTTGTCGGAAGCCGTCGTTGAACGCATCTTCCTCTGACTTCCAGTCGAAGCCGTCGAAGCGAGCGGCCATTGCGGTGTTACCGTCGGCCTGATACATCGCCTTGAGAGTGTTTGCGACACGCGCAGCGATGAGCGAGTCGGGCATGGCGCTCCCGGGCGGGTCCATAAACTTCTGGGAAAGCCTCATCCGGCGCTCGCCGTTCATCGACGTGAGGTTAGCTTCGCCCGGATGCGCCGCAGGTAGCATGAGATGCGCCGCCTCGGCGAGCTTCGTCGGGTAAAGGTTGATAGATGTGACGAACAAACCCCCTTTGCTCGTAGCATCGAAAATCACATCGACCAACTGAGCGTCGGTGGCGCCTTTCGCCTTCTGCATTGCCTCCTTTACGATTTGCGACCGCCGCAGCACGGTTTCGCGAAGGGCCTCGGCGTTGTTGCTGGTCTGGAAGTTGTTGCAGCCCCACCATGTCATCATCCTGCCCTTGCCCTGGATGAGTTGCTGGTCAATGTAGATTTTTGAGTCGCCCGGATACGGAGGCCGGGTGTAGCCTTCCTGGTGCCCACCCATACGCACCACGCCGGTACCCCGACGTCCGACGTTGTGGGTCGCCAGAACTAGGTCGACCAGAGACGACTGAATAAGGTAATTGTCGTTACCCCAGATGATGCCTTTCTCGTAAGCATGCATCGTTCTGGTCGGCTGGCCCGAGCCTTTCGGTTTGTATGCCCACTCGGCGGCCGTCTGCAACTTTTCAACGGGAACGCCCGTCGCCTTGCTTGTATCTTCGAGCGACATGCGATTGGTTTTGACCGCCTCTTCGAACCCGTTTGTATGTTGGCTGATGAAGTCACGGTCAATCCATCCCTGGTCGACCACATACGTGAAAAGGCCGTCGAACAGCGCAACGTCGGTGCCGGGCTGAATATCGAGATGCAACACGTTGGCAGCACCAGCAACGTGTTCCGCGATGGCTATCGTCGGCGTACGCCGGGGGTCCACGAAAATTATGCGTGTCGCAGGTGTCGCCTCGCCTGGGAAGCGCTGCTTCTTTTTATCCGCTGTGCCGCCCTGAAGGTTGGGCACCCAGTGGTTCAGGAAGTAGTTGGTCTGCGTTTCATACGCGTTGTTTCCGATGGCCACGATGACGTCGGCTAGCTCGGCGTCCTCATAGGAGTTGTTCAGCTCGCCGATTCCCATCTCCCGTGTTGCATGACACTCCGAGTTGTATGCAGGACGATTGTGGATGCGGACCATCGGCGTCTTCAATGCCGTGAACATCAGCTTACCGGTGGCCCACGTGTTCTCGAAACCACCACCGGCACCACCGTGGTCGAACGCCGAAAAGACGATGCCGTTCGGGCCGTCCTTGTCCAACGTGCGTTTGAGCAGGCCGGCGTAGATAGCCATCGCATGGTCCCAGTCAGTGTCAATCCACTGGTCGGCAACGTAGAGGCGTGGGTTCTTGAGCCGGTCGCGTGTCATGCCGTCGGCGTTGTACATGTAGCTCGCCATCTTTCCGCCGCGAGTCGAACTCAAGCCGCTGTTCACCACACACTGGCGGTCGGGAACAATCATGATGCGATGGCGGCTCCCATCACGGTCGGTGACGACATTGGTCATCGCAGGCGTCAGCGTCACTGCCATCGGCGGAAGCTGCTTGTTATAGTCGAGCCCCAGCGCGTTCTGTGACGGCGCACGTCCGCCTTCCACGTTTTCCGGCCACTTGAACACGTTGTATCCACAGCCGACGATGCAGAAATGGCACGTCATGTTGGTGCGCTGTGCATTCACCGGAGGTAGCGTGATGCGGTCGCTCTGGTTGTCCATGGCGTTCCCCTGATTAGAGTATGTTGGCCTGGCGGCCGTAGAGCATGCCGTCAATGCCTGTTGCCGATATGCGTCCGCTCTTCTCGTCGTAGCTCAACCGAATCCGCGGCAGATTCTCAGTGGCCTGTCCGGCAACCATCTGGCCAGATTTTTCCGCGTCGAACATGCTGTAGTGGCAGCCGCACTTAAACGTATTGGTCCCAGAATCGAACGCAACCGGGCATCCCATGTGCGTGCACATCATGCTGAACGCGACGATGTCGCGGTTCGGGCCCACGCCACCCTGGGCTGGCACACCGAGTTTCACCGCAACACAAGGAGAGGCCGCGTCCGGATAACTGAAAACCAGCGGCGTCCCTGGAGTCAATTGGCTGGCGCTTGCGATGGACTTCGGCACGTACGGCAGCAGGGTATGGCTGGTCGGCGGCGCCGTCGGCGCAGCGGCCGTTGCAGCACACGCTGGCTTCGCAATCGCGGCCGCAGTCGCCGCGACGCTTGTTCCGCTCACTTTCAAGAAGGTGCGGCGACTCAGTGTTTCTTTGGACATACCTGCTCCTTGATAGCGGTGAGGCCAACCGTTACTATTTGATGACAAGGGCAAGCTCTATGCCAAAATGACCAGAACGCCGTCTGGCGGCCCGCTCAACGATTCCATGTCCCTAGAGAAATGGGAACGAGTTTCGGACCGGTAACGGCAGGAGGTGACGGGGATATGTCCGGGTTACCGTTCAGTAACGGGAGGCGGAGGCTGCTACGAGCCGTCGGCGCAGGCGTGCTCGCAACCTGGGCGCCAGCGTATGCAGCGGATGGCGCGTCGCCACGAAAGATACTTTTCGGCACGACCGCTGTATTCCTCGACAACCAGATGCGGCTGCTAGCCAAATGGCGGGCTCGCCTCGAGGAACAGCTCGGAACGGAGGTTCAATTCGTCCAGCGTGGCAGCTATGGCGAAATCACCGAGATGCTTCTGGCGGACCAACTGGACGTCGCGTGGGTGTGCGGCTATCCGTATGTCACGCATGCGGACCGAATGAAGCTGCTGGTAGTGCCTCAGTATCAGGGAAAGCCACTATATCGTTCGTACCTCGTAGTGCCGGCTTCAGACGCGTTGACGACAAGCATCGGCAGCCTTAGAAATCGGGTTTTTGCTTACAGCGACCCACAATCAAACTCGGGCTATCTGGTACCCCGAACCGAACTCATCAGAGACGGTATCGACCCGCGACGCTTTTTCAGCAAGACCTTCTTCACCTACGCTCACCGCAAAGTCGTTGATGCGGTCGCATCCGGTCTGGCCGCCGCAGGCGAAATCGATGGCTACATCTTTGACACACTCGCCAAACAGGCGCCTGAGGCTGTGACTGGCATACGAGTGGCGTGGAAATCACCGCTGTACGGGTTTCCGCCCATCGTCGCGCGACGGAGCCTAAGTATGGAAACGTTCGCGCCGCTACAAGTGGCGCTGCTCGGTATGGCCGAGGACCCCGTGGGACGCGACCTGCTCAATCGTCTGAATCTGGACCGGTTTGTTATTGCGCCAGATGCGCTTTTCGACGACATCCGTAACCTGGTCAAGCTCTCGGACACGATGCCGGTGTAGGTCAATCATGCTGAAAAACGTCAGCTACCGATACAAGATACCAGTCGCGTTAACGCTTGCTATCGTGTTGACTGAAGTTGCGGTCACCGTCGTACTCATCATGCTCATGCTTTCGGACGCTCGCCGAAACTTAGAGCGTGGCGCCCACAACCTCGCAAATGTAACCGCGTTGTCGGTCCGCGATTCACTCGTGCGTGACGACCTGTTTCATGTCTTCGAACTCCTTCGCGCGCCAATCTCGGCCAAGGAGCCAGCGAATCCATTGAAAGCCCTAATCGTCTTCGACTCCAGTGGACGGGTTTACGCGGCCACCGACCCGAAAGATTACGGGACGCTCATGGAGGCGAGCCGACTAAGCGACGCTATCAGTCATGCCATCGGCGCCGTCAGGGCGCAACCTCACACGTTCTACTTCAGTTTCCCAAGCTTGCTCGGAGCCGACGACATCGTGGCTGCCCAAGCCGTGAGAGCCGATGACGGTAGCCCGCTCGGCTACCTGGGTATCACGTACGACCCACAGCGACTGCGCGACGGCGTCAACACGCTCGTTGCGCGCATCGTTCTAGTCAACGCCGCGAGTCTGCTCGTCCTGTTGCCCTTGGGATGGTGGTGGGGAAAGCGAATGGCAGCGCCCTTGCATGCACTGAGCAACGCGCTGGCTCGGGTACATAAAGAGGAGCCGGAGATACTAAAACAAGAAGTGACCGCGAAGGGAGAGGATGAAATTGGCCGTCTGTCGAATAGTTTTCGGGAAATGATGGACGACCTCGCTGAAAAGCAACAGCTAGAGCGAGACATGGTGGTCTCGGAGCGCTTGGCTGCTGTCGGACGGGTCGCGGCCGGCGTTGCGCATGAAATCAACAATCCTCTCGGCGGAATGATGAACGCGGTCGACACACTTGCCATACACGGCAACGTGGATGACTTGACGGGTCGAACGCTCGCCCTCCTCAGACGGGGTTTGGGCCAGATTCGCGCCACGGTCGCCGCACTGCTTTTTGAGGCGCGTCTGGATTCGCCGGCGATGCGGGAGGCTGACTGGGACGACCTGAACATCTTGATTCAGCCGCAATTGGCGTCCAAGCAGGTCAAGCTTGAATGGGTGATGCCAACGGAGGACGTTCCGATTCCGTCGCACCTGGTTCGCCAACTCGTTTTGAACCTCCTGCTCAACGCCATTAAGGCGGCCGAATCGGGAGGTGTCGTGAAGTGCAACGCGATGATGGACTCAAATGAGTTGCGGGTAACTGTACAGAACTCAGGAGAGCACATACCGGCTGACGTCGTAGGCCAGTTGTTTGAGCCCTACTGGCCAAGCCAGAAAACCCACGGGCCTCGCAGTTACGGACTCGGGCTGTGGGTCAGCTATCAGATTGCGACGCAGCTTGGCGGAACAATTTCTGTCAACAGCGTGCCCGGCGAGACGACCTTCGAAGTCGTGCTGCCAATTCGAAGTATGGAGACCTGCCGTGAGTGATTCGTTGATATGTCTGGTAGAGGACGACCCAATCATGGGCGAATCGATGGTCGAGCGATTTAGACTCGAAGGCTTCGGAGTCGACTGGCACACCGGAGCGGCAGCTGCGCTCGAAGCGATTCCGCGCAAGAGCTACGCAGTGGTCGTGAGCGACGTGCGCTTGCCGGACTTTCCAGGCGATGAACTGTACATCCGGCTGAGCTCGACAATGACAAGGATGCCGCCGTTTGTGCTGGTGACGGCGTACGCGTCAATTGACAAGGCCGTATCCATGCTCAAGGCGGGAGTGGCCGACTATGTGACGAAGCCTTTCGACATCGCTCAACTGGTGCAGAAGATTCGGACGCTCTCGTCGCTCAACATTCCGGAAGAGGCCATGCCCGCACACGGACCTCTGGGCGTTTCTGCATCAATGCGCAAACTTGCTGAAGTCGTGCCCAGGGTTGCCAAGCGAGCGTCATCAATTCTTATCAACGGCGAGTCGGGGTCAGGTAAGGAGGTACTTGCGAAGCACATTCATGACGTCGCCGCAGGTGAATCGAGCGAACCGTTCATCGCTGTAAACTGCGGCGCGGTCCCAGAAACTCTGATGGAGGCGGAATTCTTTGGTCATGAACGCGGCGCGTTCACCGGTGCGGACCGCCAGAAGAAAGGGTTTTTCGAGTTGGCCAATGGTGGGACGCTGTTTCTCGACGAGATTGGGGACTTGCCTCTGTCCATGCAGGTGAAGCTGCTACGCGTACTTCAGGAGAAGCGAGTTCGCAGGGTGGGAGCCGAGAAAGACATCGCGTGCAACTTCAGGCTTGTATGTGCTACTCACAGAGACTTGCAGCAACTGACGGCAAGCGGACGATTCCGCGAGGACCTGTTCTATCGCCTGAACGTCGTGACTCTAAAAGTGCCGCCACTCCGTGACCGCATAGACGACGTGCTTTGGATAGCGCGGCACTTCCTGACCACCCATGCCGACGCGAACCGCGAGCAAGTCAAGGAGCTACATCCTGCTTCGGAGGCAGCACTTGTCGCATTTGACTGGCCGGGCAATGTTCGTGAGCTGCGCAATCGTCTCGAGCGCGCCTGTCTGATGTCCAGCAGTCGGGTGCTCATGCCGGCGGACATATTCGGCGACCATGAGACCTTCCCCGACGAAGAGCCAATGAGCGCACCCACGTTAGCAACGTATCTCGACCGGTGCGAGACTCTGTATATCAACAATGCCCTTGTTCAGCACCATGGCCGCATTACCGAGACGGCGTCTGCGCTCGGCATATCACGCAAGAGTCTATGGGAGCGGATGCGCCGGCATCACATCGTGAGCGGGAACAACACCGGGAACGATTGACGAAGAAACGGCCGACCTTCCGAAGAAAGCCGGCCGTTCTGAAGCGGACCATCCGAGGAACGTTTACGTTTCTCGTTGGTACCAGCGCCGAGACGAGTTGACCACCTTGACCACAGCTAGCATCACCGGCACTTCGATGAGCACGCCGACCACCGTTGCCAGCGCCGCCCCTGACTTCAGGCCAAACAAGCTTATCGCGGTCGCGACTGCCAGCTCGAAGAAATTCGACGCGCCAATCAGACATGACGGAGCAGCAACGTCATGGGAGACGCCCAATTTCCGGTTCGCCAAATAAGCAAGTGTCGAGTTGACGACCACTTGAATCAGGATAGGCACAGCGAGAAGCACGATGACGACCGGCTGCGCGATGATTTGCTCGCCCTGGAATGCGAACAACAGCACAAGTGTGAGCAAAAGTGCAGCGATGGAAAACGGGCCAATAGTCGACAGCGCGCGCTGAAACGCCTGCTCCCCGCGGCGCAGAATCGCTTTGCGGATGATTTGAGCAATGATGACCGGGATGACGATGTAGAGCACCACCGACGTCAGCAGCGTATCCCACGGTACCGCGATGTTTGAGATGCCAAGCAGCAGCCCAACAACCGGGGCAAATGCAAACACCATAATCAGGTCGTTCAACGCGACCTGAGACAGCGTGAAATAGGGGTCACCTTTGGTCAGCTGACTCCACACAAATACCATTGCTGTGCATGGCGCCGCGGCCAAGAGAATCAACCCCGCAACATAGCTGTCTAGCTGGTCGGCCGGCAGCAGAGAAGCGAATGCGTGCCGCACAAACACCCATGCCAGGAAGGCCATGGTGAACGGCTTCACGGCCCAGTTGATGACGAGCGTTACGCCAATGCCTTTGAGCTGAGAGCGGACCTTTCCGAGCGATGCGAAATCGATTCGCAACAGCATCGGAATAATCATGACCCAAATCAGAACTCCGACCGGGATGTTGACGTGAGCCACTTCCAGCGTAGACACGGTGTGCACCGCGCCGGGCAGCAGCTTACCCAGCACAATCCCGACCACGATGCACAACGCGACCCATACAGAGAGATACCGCTCGAAGAAGCCGATACCGCTGGGCGCGCGCCGAGCAGCTTTGGCGACCGTCTGACTGCCAGCCATCATTACTCTCCTTTCTCGCGCAGCGACGTCCCGATAGTTTGCATCTCTTGCTGGACGGCCATACGGTCGAGCTTTTGCAACGGAAGGTTCGTGAACAGTTCGATACGCTTCTTCATCTGCACAAAAGCTTGAAGAAACGCTCGGCGCTTCTCTTCATCGGAACCTTCAACCTTCGATGGGTCAGCGACGCCCCAGTGCGCCTTCGCAGGATGACCTGGCCAAATGGGGCAAACCTCGCCCGCAGCGTCGTCGCAGACAGTGAAGATGAAGTCCATCTGTGGCGCGCCGTCCACTGCGAATTCGTCCCAGCTTTTGCTTCGCAGCCCTTCCGTCTCAATACCCTGCGAGCGAAGCAAAGCGATTGCGTGAGGGTTCGGCGTCGTTCCGGGATGGCTTCCTGCACTGTAGCCGGTGAAACGGTCGCCGGCGAGTTGATTCAATGCGGCTTCAGCCAAAATGGAACGCGCTGAGTTGTGCGTGCAGAGGAAAAGGACGTTGTATTTGCGCTGTTCGCTCACGAGATTCTCCAGCCTAGTTCAGGCGACGTGTGATTTATTCGACATCTCCAATATAATGGAAATGATGGATGCCGGCAAGTCGTCTCGGTATGGATGATGCCGCATAGGTAGGGCGATTGGCGCTTCGTCACACAAAGTTCACGTTCGCAATGCTTGTCACTTGTTTGTCACGAACTATACTTAGCATCCCGACAGTCGTAACGTATCTAGTTTTATGGAAATGATACTTACCTTCTGAGGATGGCCGAGATGAAAAAGCAGTTCATGCAACGTCTGACGGGCGCCGTGTTGGCTGGGACCCTTGCAGTTGCCGCGCACGCGGCGGAAATTACCGGTGCTGGGTCCACTTTCGTCTATCCCATCCTGTCGAGGTGGTCTTCGGACTACAACCAGGCTTCGGGCACCAAGGTGAATTACCAGTCCATCGGGTCCGGCGGCGGCATTGCGCAAATCAAGGCGGCAACGGTCGACTTCGGCGCCACTGACATGCCAATGTCCATCGAGGACCTAAAGGCGAAGGAAATGGGGCAGTTTCCGTCCGTCATCGGTGGAGTCGTGCCGGTTGTCAACCTCGAGGGGGTTCCCCCGGGAAAGCTTCGATTCACGGGCCCTGTCCTCGCCGACATCTATCTCGGGAAAATCAAGAAGTGGAGCGACCCGGCCATCGCGAAAATCAACCCAGGTCTCAAGCTTCCTGACGCAAACATCACCGTCGTTCATCGTTCCGACGGTTCTGGCACGACGTTCAACTGGGTGAACTACCTTTCGAAAATCAGTCCGGATTGGAAGAGCAAGGTTGGAGAAGGCACATCTGTCGCATGGCCTACCGGCGTTGGCGGCAAGGGCAACGAAGGTGTTGCGGCCTACGTAAATCGCCTGAAGAACTCCATCGGCTACGTCGAGTACGCGTACGTGGTGCAAAACAAGATGACGTACGCCTCAGTGCAGAACAAGGCGGGCAACTTCGTCGAGCCGAATGCAAAGTCGTTCCAGGCGGCAGCAGCGACTGCGGACTGGAGCAAGGCGCAGGACTTCGACCTCGTTATGACGGACGCCGCAGGACCGGACGCCTATCCGGTGACCGCGACAACCTTCATTGTCATGTACAAGCAGCCGAAGAACGTTGCGCAATCGAAGGCGACCATCGACTTCTTCCGCTGGGCTTTCGAAAAGGGTCAACAGCAGGCCCAGGCACTCGACTATGTGCCTCTTCCGGGACCGCTGGTCAAGCAAATCGAATCGTACTGGTCTACCAACTTCAAATTCTGACGGCCTTTTCATATACGGCGACGTCAAGTCTTGCGGCTTGCGTCGCCCGGTTTCGTAGGAGGTCCAATGCCGACCAGCACCGAAGAATTGATTGATGGGATGCCGACGGAGCGCCGCAAAGGCACCGTACTGGGGACTGAACTGACCTTCCGAACCCGCAAGCGATGGCTTCCCGACGCCGTCGCTGACCGAATGTTTTGGTTCGCCGCACTATCTGCTGCCGTATTCGTCCTCGTACTTCTATCGGGCGCGGCGTTTTCCATGCTGTGGGGCGGTCGGCTTGCCTTCCAGACCTTTGGATGGCACTTCCTGGTGAGCACGGATTGGGATGCCGTCGCACATAAATTTGGTGCGCTGATTCCGATTTACGGAACGCTCGTCAGCTCTTTCATTGCGCTGGTCATTGCGGTCCCCATCAGTTTCGGCATAGCAATGTTTCTGACCGAAATTTCACCGCGCTGGATGAAGGGACCGGTCAGCACCGCAATCGAACTGCTTGCTGCTATCCCCAGCATCATCTACGGCATGTGGGGCTTGTTTGTGTTCGCGCCCGTGCTGGCCGACCACGTGGAACCCTGGCTCATCGACACGCTGGGCAACGCATGGCTTATTGGTCCGCTCTTCTCAGGTGCCCCCATCGGACTAGGCATGCTTCCCGCAGGTCTGATTCTCGGCATCATGATTATTCCGTTCATCACAGCTGTGATGCGGGACGTCTTCTCGGCGACTCCGCAGATGCTCAAGGAGTCGGCCTTCGCGCTGGGCGCAACGCGCTGGGAAGTGATTCAAAAGGTCGTGCTTCCATACACTCGTTCGGCGGTCATCGGCGCAATCTTCCTCGGGCTTGGCCGTGCGCTCGGTGAGACGATGGCGGTCACGTTTGTACTCGGTAACGCTCACGACCTCAGTGTTTCGCTCCTTGACCCGAGTAATTCCATCGCTGCGACTCTCGCTAACGAGTTCACTGAAGCTGACTCGCCCATCTACTTGTCGTCGCTGATTGCACTCGGTTTCGTGCTGTTCATCGTCACGTTCGTCGTGCTCGCGTTTGCGAAGCTTTTGCTGCTGCGTCTGAAACGTATGGAAGGAGCGAAGTGATGGACTTCAACATGAGGAAGTTTCGGCGGCGGCAGATGACGAACAATGTGGTGTTCGTATTGTCTGTGCTGTCGACCGTCTTCGGGCTCTTCTGGTTGTTCTGGATTCTCGCCACCACTGCGATGAACGGTTTCGCCGCGCTCGGACCCAGCCTGTTCACGCAGATGACGCCACCGCCCGGCCAGCAGGGCGGCCTCTTGAATGCGCTGTATGGCAGTTTCCTGATGATTGGCATTGCCGCGTTAATCGGCGTCCCTATCGGATTGATGGCCGGGATTTACTTGGCAGAGTACGCGCGCAGCACTCGTCTCGGTGCAATTGTCCGGTTTGTGAATGACATCCTCCTGAGCGCGCCATCAATTGTCATCGGGCTGTTCACATACGAACTCATCGTACGTCAGGTAGGTCACTTCTCCGGATGGGCTGGCGCGGTTGCGTTGGCAATTATCATGCTGCCCGTCGTCATCAGAACCACCGATGAAATGCTTCAGTTGATTCCCGACAGCATGCGCGAAGCGGCGTTATCGCTCGGCATACCTCGTTGGAAGATTAGTTCGCGCATCCTTCTGAAGGCGGCAAGTGCAGGCATCGTGACGGGAGCCCTACTGGCAGTAGCACGCATCAGCGGAGAGACAGCACCGCTGCTGTTCACCGCGCTGAACAACCAATATTGGTCGACGACGCCGAACGGCCCCCTCGCGAACATCCCAGTGGTCATCTTTCAGTTTGCGATGAGCCCGTATGAGGCCTGGCACACCCTTGCGTGGGCAGGGGCCTTCATCATGACGGTGTTCGTGCTTGCCCTGGCCATTCTCTCCCGTACCTTCTTCAGCCGCGCACATGTCTCCCGTTAAGATGCCCTCCGCTCGCACAAACGGCGCGCGCATTAGCGTGCGCGGTCTAAATTTTCACTACGGTCGCCGACAAGCCCTGTACGACGTCAATATTGAATTTCCGGAGCGGGAAGTCACCGCCATCATCGGCTCGTCGGGTTGCGGCAAATCAACGCTACTGCGGGTCTTAAATCGGATGTATTCAATTTATCCGGACCAGCAAGCGACGGGCGAAGTTGAGCTGGACGGCAAGAATATTCTTGACCCGCACTTCGAGCTCAATGAGCTTCGCTTGAAGGTGGGCATGGTCTTTCAGAAGCCGACGCCCTTCACGATGTCCATTTACGACAATATCGCACTCGCCATTAGACATCATGAAACGTTGTCACGCAGCGAGCTGGATGAGCGCGTCGAATTCGCACTCAAACAGGCTGCGTTATGGGATGAAGTGAAAGACAAGCTTGACCAAAGTGCGCTTGCGTTGTCTGGCGGACAGCAGCAGCGGCTCTGCATTGCGCGTGCGCTTGCCATCGACCCCGAAGTGTTACTCCTGGACGAACCTACGTCGGCCCTCGACCCAGTGTCTACCGGCAAGATTGAGGAGCTCCTGCACACGCTGCGCAAGCACTACACGGTGGTTATCGTCACTCATAACATGCAGCAAGCGGCTCGAGTGTCTCAACACACGGCGTTCATGAACCTCGGCAAGCTCGTAGAGTTCGGTGCCACCGAGCAGATTTTCTCTAAGCCGACTCAAAAGGCAACGGAGGACTACGTTACCGGCCGGTTTGGCTAGAGAGCCGCGATGACAGACAAGCATCTCTCAAGCCAATTTGACGCGGACCTAAATCTGGTCTCCCGACGCTTGCTCGAGATGGGTGGACTCGTGGAACAGCAGGTTGCGCGCGCTATGAGGGCGCTCGAGGCATTCGACCCGGACATCGTGGAACAGGTCCTCGAGGACGAGCATCGTTTGAACGCGATGGAAGTCCAGGTTGATGAAGAGCTGAGCAACATCATCGCGCGACGTCAACCTGCCGCGAGAGACCTGCGGCTTCTAATGGCAGCTTCAAAGACCATCACCAACCTTGAGCGCGCAGGCGACGAAGCCCGGAAGATTGCGAAGCGAACCCGACGAATCGCAGCGGAAGGCGGCCCTCGAGCCATCAACATCGCCGAAATCGAATTATCCGGCGAGCTAGCGATTCGCATTATTCGTCGTGCGTTGGATGCGTTCGCAAGGTTGGATACGGTGGCCGCAGCTCAGATAGTGCGTGATGACCAAGCGATTGACGAGCACTTTGAAGCTTTTGTCCGCAAGCTCGCCACGTACATGATGGAAGACCCTCGAAGCATCGCGGTAGCGCTTGACTATTTGTTCGTGGCGAAGGCGATAGAGCGTATTGGTGACCACGCGACTAACATCGCCGAGTTCATCATCTACGTTGTTAAAGGCACCGACGTGCGCCACCTGACGCACGGTGAGCTTGAGCGCGAGGCAGGCAATGAAGAATGAAAGGTAACTCGATGCGAGCTAACGTATTGATAATCGAAGATGAACCCGCCATTGCCGAACTGGTTGCAGTCCATCTGAAACACGCTGGGATGCATCCGATTTCAGCGCCGGACGCCGCAGCGGCCACCTCCCTTATTGCAGAGGTGTTGCCCGATGCCATCGTGCTCGACTGGATGCTGCCCGGTATGTCAGGTATGCAGTTCATGCGTGAACTCAAAGCAGGCGACCGGACGCGTGTTGTACCGGTTGTCATGCTTACCGCTCGCGCTGCAGAGCAGCACAAGGTCGACGGATTGGAGGCAGGAGCGGACGACTACGTCACTAAGCCTTTTCTCCCAAAGGAACTTGTTGCACGAATCAGAGCACTACTGCGTCGGCACGCGCCTCAACTGACAGACGACGTGGTAACCGTCGGTGGTCTAACGCTGAACCCCACGACCTGCAGGGTGTTCGTGAAAGAGAAAGGTGTCGATGCTCCGGTGCAACTGGGGCCGACTGAGTTTCGCCTCCTCCATTTCTTGATGACCCATCCGGAGCGCGTGCACTCCCGCGCACAGATACTCGACCGGGTGTGGGGAGACCATGTCTTCATCGAGGAGCGAACTATCGACGTACACGTTAAACGGCTGCGCGCGGCGCTCAAGCTCGTTGAGTACGACGGCATCATCGAGACAGTGCGAGGTTGCGGCTATCGACTGACTGCCCTTTCGGTTCCGCGCCGGCTGGAAGACGCAGCATAGGTCGAGCAGGCTATATCCGTTGTTATCCCGCGTCGGAGCCGTTTTCTGAGAGAACGAACATGAAAGCCTCTGGCCACCGAACTCGAAGCGAAGGCAGTCGCCACACTGCACGGCGGGCGCGGCACGGTGTGACCGCATCCGGCTTGCCGGAACCGCATGCTGTCCTATGGGGAACTGCTCGGCTCGCGCTTGGCTTGATTCAGATGACGTTTGCGCTGAGCGCTATCGCATTGTTAATCTTCAACGGAATCTCTAGCGCCACCCTCGCTTGCGCGGTGGTGTCGACGGCGGCGACCGTCGTGAGTCGGTTGCTCTTTCGGGGGCGCGACAGCAGGCGAGAACGAAAACGCTGACCACTCAAGCGAGACAGCAACGGCGAGACGGGTATTGTCGCGCCGCTGTCATCTCGAAGGGTTTAGAATCGTCGGTTAATCTCGACGACGCGTGCATCATGACGGAAAAAGACGCAATCAAAGCCCTGTCGGCGCTGGCGCAGCCAACGCGGTTGGGCATTTTTCGGCTGCTCATCACAGCTGGACCCGACGGACTGAGCGTCGGCGTCATTCAGGAGCAAATGGACCTGGCCAGTGCCACACTGTCGTTTCATTTGAAAGAGTTGACCCATGCGGGTCTTGTCTCCTCGCGGCAGGAAGGCCGTTTCGTCTACTACGCACCTGAGATTGACCAGATGAATGGTCTCCTCGGCTTTCTTACTGAGAACTGCTGTCAGGGCGTCGAGACGGTGAACTGCAAGCCGCGCAAGAAGGTGAAGTGCTAGCCGTCAGGCAAGTCGTGGAACCTTTTACCGTGTTGCGCTCAGAGTTTCTAGCGTGGCCACTTGCTTCCGAATCGAGTTCGTGTGAATCACGACTCCCTCCTCACTGCAGAGAACTACGCCATACCCCGGATTCTCATCCACTGCGACGAGTGTTTGTTCCTGCATGCGAAGAGCAAATCCGATATAGGGAGCGGTCATAACGGTAAATGGCGTACCCCGCCAAACTCCTGAGACGTTCCGATGGAGGTGGCCGCATAGCAGATAAGGCTGTCGATGCCTGTGACGCTGGAGGATTCGCGCGAGGTCAATGTCTCCGTCGTTGAGCCTGACTGTGTCGAGGGCCGGGATTCCAACGGCGGCTGGCGGATGGTGCATGAAAAGTAGCGCCGGCCCCTCACTGGCTCCCAAGGTCGTGTCCAGCCATGCGAGACGTTCAGCACTGAGCTGACCGAAGTGCTTTCCATCGTCGGCCAGGGTATCAAGATAAATAAGTTGATACTTTTCAAACTGCTCGGCGTATTGCACGAAGCCGCCTGAAAGCTGCAGCTCCGGAAACGAGTCCACCAATGCTTCACGGTCGTCATGATTTCCGACGAGTAAGCGCACCGGAATCGGCACCTCAGCCAAAGCTTCGGCCAGCAGTCTGTACGCTCCTGGGTGCCGCAGCTGTATGAGGTCCCCAGTGATGATAAGTCGTGCTGCGTCGGCGTGCTCTGCCAACATATCATCAAGGCACGCCCTCAAACGGACCGCCGGGTCGACGCCGCTGCGATGCTTTCCGCCGATGTTCATCAAATGCAAGTCGGTCGTCCAAAGCAACTTCATTTGATTCGTCTCTCTTTGGAAGCGCGAAGGGGGCCGCTGCCGCTAGCGGCGCCCGGTGTGAACGAATCCTTCCTTGCGGACGAGATTCTGGCTCTTAGTCGGTCAACTTGTACGGACGTCGCCGCACTTCTTTTCAGTCCCTACCTGTTTCGATGACACCGGCCCGCAGCACGCTCCACCACTGGGGGTGGCAGTCTCTCGGCTGTCTGCTCCGAACATGGGAATTCCCCCTAGCGTGTGATATGTCTCCCACGGCACGCCCGCCGGGTCTTGAGTCCAATACTTGTTCGAACTCGCGTAACAACACTGGGCACCAGGTTGGTCCTGGACTGCGACTTTGCCGGCGACGACCTTCTCGCGGAGAGCCGCCAACTCCTCGTCGCTGTCGACTTGAAATCCCAGATGATTAACACCTGTTTCCCCGCCGCGTGCTGAAATGGCGAAGTTCACGCGCGGGTCCTCAAGCATCCACTTCGCGTAGTCGTCTTTCAGGACCGATGGCTCGGCGCCGAACATGCTGCTGTAGAAACGCACGCTTTCTTCGAGCTTCGGCACAACAATGTGGACGTGGAATCGCTTCATTTAAGCCTCCGTTTCGTTGGTCGCACAGCCGCATTGTTCTGCTTGCTCTGCTGCGCAGCAGTTTTCCATCAGGAAATCCATGAGCGTCTGCATGTGGTCGTAGCTGGCGCAATAGAAGATAAACCGCCCCTGATTCTTGCCTTCGATGAGTCCAGCGTTCGCGAGCTCTTTGAGGTGAAAGGACAGTGTTGGCGCGGGCAACGACAGCTTCTCGGCAATAGCCCCCGGACTCATTCCCGAGTGACCGGCTGTAACCAGCAGCCGAAAAACCGCGAGTCGTGTTTCATGTGCCAAGGCCGCCAGTGCCTTAACTGCTAGCTTTGAGTCCAAGGTTGCCATCACAGTCCTTTACTGGTTACTCGCCTTCACTTTCTCGGCAGGGTGTTCGGCGATTGCCCGGGATGCAAGGTCGGTCGCGGGGTCAAGCGGACGACCGTCCTCGACGCGTTCGCTGTATCTGTCGACGAGATAATCGGCGCGGCCACGAAGCAGCAGGGTGAACTTGACCAACTCTTCCATCACGTCGACGACTCGGTCGTAGTATGGGGACGGCTTCATCCGGCCGGCTTCATCAAACTCCTCAAACGCCTTCGCGACCGAGCTCTGATTCGGGATGGTGAACATGCGCATCCACCGCCCCAATTGGCGCAGCTGATTGACAGAGTTGAACGACTGCGAGCCTCCGCTCACCTGCATCACCGCAAGGGTGCGTCCCTGTGTCGGACGGATACCACCGCTGACGAGTGGCAGATGGTCAATCTGGGTTTTTATCAGGCCGGTAATCGTGCCGTGGCGTTCCGGGCTGCACCATACGTGTCCTTCCGACCACATGGACAGTTCCAGCAACTCCTTCACTTTCGGGTGGTTCTTCGAGTCAACGTCGTCAGCATGTGGAAGACCTCGCGGGTCGAAGATTCGAGCCTCTGCGCCAAATTGCTCCAGCAGCCGCGCGGCTTCCTCGACAAGCAGGCGCGAATACGACCGGTCGCGAAGAGAGCCATAGAGCAAGAGAATCCTCGCCGGTGGTTGACCTTCCATCCCCAACCGAGCAGCGATATCTGTGTCGAAAAATTCTCGCTTGGCCGCCGGGAAGCGGTCGTCGTCATTGATTGCGCGAACTGTCATCGTGTGTTCCAGCGATTTCATATTTCCAATTCTATAGAGATATTCACTACAGTCTAGGTCGCCTCTCCGCGAACCTGGCTGCATCACTCGTTACTTGCATTCTACTATATTTCCGGTATTCTGGAAATGTGAAATCTTCGGAGGAGCCATGAGCTGCGATGACCTAACTTCGACTGAAGAGCCGCTACCGGTATCGGGAGGGTGGCGGTGCCGCGCGACGCAGGCGCTCGTTGTCATGACCGTACGTTCACCGGCTGACGGTTCACGGACAACGCCTACTGAAGGGCGTACGGCTATGAAAACAGGCTCTCCAGCGCTGGCGGCCAACATTGCACGGCAGTTTCAGCTCGAGACCGGATATGCGAGTTCAGCCATCTCCCTTACCGCAGCAGCTGACGACAAACTCGCGCTCGCGCGGTTGCTCGCACAGGGCGGCTCCTCCGCAGCGGTGCTTCTGATGGACGAAGAAGTGCTAGGGCGTTTGTTCCCCCCGTGCGACTGGATGACTCCGCTCCTGCGAGTTCGCAACCATCTCGCCGACCAGGGTTCGAAATCCTTCGTCGCGCTGACTATGCCGCTGAACGAAAAAGGAATTCTCGCGGCACTACGTCGATTGCGCGCACGCTTCGTTGCACGACGAGTTGAGCGATTCTGTAATCGTGACGGAATCGGGTTTCTCGGTACGGTAAACGTTCTGCCGTCCCAAATCATCGCGCCTCGCAGGAGCCTGTTCCACGAGCGAGTCGCAGCCGTCATTGCTCACCGGCTGGCTTCAGCAAGGTTCTTTTGCTGCGACGCATTTCGGATTGGAGGCGACGGTCCTCATAGTTCGAGCCAATATCAAGGGACAGTAAGTTGAGCACAATGTCGAACCGAAGTGAGAGCGCGAGCGGGAACCCCGCGCCTGCGGACAGCGAAGACAAGTTAATCACGTGGGCGCTGGCTCTGGCGCAGCTGGTTTCGTGGGGCTCCGTCTACTACTCGTTTTCACTACTCGTGGTGCCCATGGAACAGAGCATGGGCTGGGGCAGGACGTCGACGAATGCCGCGTTGTCCGTGGGATTGCTTGTTTCAGGGTTTGTAGCCTATCCCATCGGCCGCTGGATTGACCACGGGCTCGGACGGCGGGTCATGGCGGTCGGCTCTGTCATCGCAGCGGCGATGCTTCTGCTTTGGGCCGGCGCCCAGTCGCTGACATTGCTCTTCGTCGCGTGGATAGGCCTCGGGATTTCGATGGCTGCCACGTTCTATGACCCTGTGTTCGCGGTCGTCACACACCGGTATCCGCGAAGCTTCCGGACCAAAATCACGTTGATTACGCTTGTCGCGGGATTCGCCAGCACAGTCTTCATTCCGCTGACGCAGCTTCTCGTTGGCTCAGTCGGATGGCGCACGTCGCTTGTCGTGCTCGCGGCGCTGAACCTCGTCGTGTGCCTGCCCATCCATGTCATGGCCATCCGCTCGTCGCGCACCGACGCGCGTTCACGACCAGAAAGTCGAGACGTGAAGCTGGCAAACGATGCGGCAACACGCCGTGCGCTGAGAACGCCCACTTTCTGGGCGCTCGCCGTCTGTTTCACGGCTTACTATGCGACGTTCGCCGCTCTCACATTTCATTTGGTGCCGCTCATGGTCGAGCGCGGCGTCTCGAACGCCGTATTGGTGACAACCATGGCGCTGATTGGTCCCGCACAGGTCGCCGCGAGAGCGGTGTGGTTCACTTTCGGCCGGACAATTCACGTGAGCACTATCGGCATTATCGTCGTGACACTTTTCCCGTTGTCGACGATTATTCTGATAACGGCAGGCCACTCTGCCGCACTTCTTTGGTTGTTCGCTCTTTGCTATGGCGCCGCAAATGGAATGATGACGATACTACGCGGCACCATCGTCCAAGACCTCATGTGGACCGAGGGCTACGGAGCGGTCAGCGGGATGCTGTCGTTTCCGTCAAATATCGCCAAGGGGATAGCGCCGATTGCCGCGGCAGGTATCTGGAATTTGACTCACGGCTACGTAGTTGTCGAATGGACGGTGTTTCTGGTCTCGATATTGTCGGCCATAGCATTTTTGGTCGCCGTTCGGGCGAGCCGCCACGCGGCGTTGAGTTCAACTTAATCGAATTTGGTGTTCTTCAAGACGCCAATTGGTCAACCATGAAAATTCGAGCTGCTCGCAGAAATGACCTAAGTGCAATCAAGATATTGCTCACAGAGAGTGGGCTTCCGGCCTCGGACGTCGACGCGACGCTGCTTGAATACTTCCTAGTCGCGGAGCGCGAGGATGGAAAGATTGTTGGAACCATTGGCCTCGAGCGGTTCCGTCAATCAGCGCTGCTAAGGTCGCTAGTCGTCGCGCCGTCAGTTCGCAACCAGGGACTCAGTTCAAGGCTTTTGGCTCGGGCCGAATTAGCGGCGCGAGCGTCGGGCATTTGTGAATTGTGGCTGCTTACGACGACAGCCGCTGCGCTATTCCGGCGCTGCGGATATGCGGATGCTGACCGAGGCGCAGCGCCCGAAGAAGTCCAGGCAAGCGCGCAGTTTGCGAAGCTGTGCCCCGCAAGCGCCGCTTGCATGAGGAAGGTCTTGTAAGCCGGTCCACTACCTCGCAGTACCGCAGCCAGCAATGCAGCGACCACCCGTTTCGCAGGCACGCTGCCGGCATCAGGAAAACGTCAAGGCGGAAGCCGCACGCAATCACTTTTTACGGGTCAATGTCCGTCGGATAACAGAGCTGCTTGTACCATTGCCCTGGCTGCAGCCTGCTTGTCGACTTGGAACTCGCCGCGGTCCTTGCCTAAAATCCACGCGGGGACACGCCCACGGCCGCTCCATGTAGAGCCGGTAGCCGGGTCACGGTATTTCGGGCGAGGCTCATCTGGTGGGGTGCCAGACTTCCGACCCATCAGTTCATTGAGCGAGATACCGTACTCGCGCATCTTTTGCACGATTTCAATCATCACTTGACGGGTCTCGCGCTCTTTAGCTTCAGCCAACTCTTTGTCTAAAGCTTCCTGCTTCGCGCGCAGTTGGGCGATTTCGATGCTCTGATATGCCATACGTTCGGAAAATTGTTGTCGAAGTTCGCGTCGAGCGAATACGGGGAATGGCCTCGAAACTATAGTGTGTCCACTGCTGAGTCTTTTCGCGTCACGCGTTTTTGGCCCATCTGTGGTGATGCCTCGCGTCGTATCGACTGTCCTCTCGACTTATTTGGCCGTGAGAAGAAACGCATAACACCGGTCGTAAATACTGCGAGTCACGACAGACGAGAAGTCCAGCCGGAGGTTGCTGTCGAATATGGACGCCAGAGCGCTACCGTTGAGTGTGAGGCCCGTCTCGGCTTCAATAGCTTCTGCAATGGACAGCGCGCGGCTCCCCAACATGACTCGGCGAACTATATCTTCGTCGCGCGGCATTGACTTCGACCAGTAAATCGAAGACTCGACGGTATTCTCGATGGACATCCATCCACCGGTGGCGAACTTCGTCGCTAGTTGAGAGATAACGAGGAAGGTCATCATTTCGGCGTGTTCCCGAATATCGGCGCGAACGGTAAGTGTCATCTCGAACTTGAGTGTCGTGGTCGCAATGACCTTCATTGTAGGACGCGGCACCATGAGTTCAAGTCTTCCGAGTCGGGAACCCCACCTGCGCAAGCCTTGGACAAGAATCCCGTCTTCTGCATCAACGTTCGCCATGCAAACACAGCTCGTTCGTTCGAACATTACACAAGAACTGCATCCGGGTTCTTCAGCAAATCAATCAATGCGTCGAAAGTCATTGGTTTCGCAAATAATACGTCAATGCCAGAGACCCTTTGGAATGAATGCAGCACACCCTACGCATTGTACATGGCCGCGTTTCCGCATCGCGCCCGACTGGCACGAACGCATTTCAGCGCACATTGCTATTGCCTGCGGCGTTCGAAGCCTTGCTCTTTCCTCCTTGACGACAGCATCGGGCGTTCAAAATCGTGGTTCGGATAGTCCGCTGCCGTCTTAACGAACTTTGGCCAGGCTGATTTAGCTCAGATGCTTAAAGTTAAGAAGTGGCGAAGACTGCCGTTATCAAGTTTGGTCGGATACGCGACTTCAAGGATATTTTACGAATGATTTTCAAGAGAATGAAGCTCGTCTCCGCGTGTCTCGCGCTCGCAGTTTTGGCGGCATGTGGCGACAAGCAGGAAGTGGCAACGCAAGATGCAGGCTCTGTTTCGTCCGGGTCCGCGTCGGAAAGTATGAATACATCGCCGTCGCAGGCGACCGGTGAAGACGCACGTGGTTCGCAGCAAAGCGTCGCCCAACCGCTGCCCGCTTCAGACAAAGATGGTCTCACGCGTGTTCATTTTGACCAGATTTTTGCCATTGACTCAAACGGCAACCTGACGCCGAAAATCCCTGTCGACATCAACGGCGTGCAAATGACGCCGGGAGTTACTTTTGGCGGCGGCGTACAGTTTGGCGGCTTCGCGCTTAGCCAAGCGTTCGGTCACGACTTCGGCGTGCGGCGCCTCGAAAGCGGCTTTATTCAACTTGTGAAATACTACGACTGAGCCCACCGCGCACGCTGAGATGCACGGGCAGCAACAAAATCCGACGCCAATTCAACTTCAGCTTTGACTGACAGGTAAATTGACGTCGGAAATCTTTCATTGGCAAACGCTTGACCGAGAATCGACTTAGCAGAGACATGTACTTTGAAATTGGTCGGCCATGCCAAACGCAGGCCTACGTCATTGCGACGCGATAACCTTCAACCGATTTCATCGTGGTTTTGATGAACGACAGACGGCCACCTTTGGATGAAGGCCACGCCCCTTTGAGCGCCTCAGAGACGTGCACGGTATTCGTGCCACCACTGAGTTTCGTCGCCTCCCATACACATTCGCCAATCGCCTTCGGCTGGGAATCGTGGTCGTCACCGACGAGCGATATCAACGCCTTGCTCATCGCCAGTCCTGCGCCGATGTGAATATCCGGAAGGTCGAATCGAGCCCGCAAGTGGCGGTTCACGATGTCTCGCGATTGCCCAACGCAGTTTTTCGCAGCACGGTACGCCTCGCGAATCGTTTCCACTTTGTCGTCAGGGTCAACCCGAAACAGAATCAAAGCACCGTCTCCGAGATACTCCGTCACCACGCCCTGATTGAAGGAACACGTCAGTGACATCGCCGGCAGCAATGCCGACGTCTCGTAGTACACGCGCTGAAAGCCAAACTCAATCTTCGCCGAAACCCGTCTGGACTTGAGGTGTTCGGACGAGTTTCGCATGTCTACGACGAGCGCGACGAATTCGTCAACAGTGGGTCTGTCGCCCGATACCCACGGGTGACCTGGAATAGAAGATGGCTTCGAGCGATACGATTCGAGGGCATGGTCGAATACCGCTTCGGATTTGGCCACGACAATCTCGCGGCCGACTGATTTCCAGGTGTCTTCAGCGCGGTCCAGTCCGCGCTCCACGGCGGCTGATACCGACTTCTCTTGGTCAGGTGTTAGCATGCAACGACAGAGTTAGGTGAAGGAGACGTGCCACGTCGAACGATATACCGAGTAGTTGAGCGCTTCGCTCCGCCACTGCTGCCAAACAGCGGCACCGTTCACGTTAGTGAGCGACATGTCGAGCTGATTGAAGACCGCCTGGGTGATGTACGTTTGATAGTCGTCCGGAGACGCGGCCAGTTTTGCGGCGTGGTTTGCGGCCCGACCAACCCACACGAGGTCGTTCGCACCACGGATTCCGGTTCTGGCGACAAAGAGAGGACTCGCGTCGATACCGACTACGTGCTTGAGTACATAGCGGTCGTCCGGCCACTTCGCCACCTTAGCTGGACGTATCACCTCCCTCACTGCGAAATTGATTTTCATGCCGGCGCGAACAGCTCGAATCTCCTTGTTATCGCCGATGAATACAGCCATCACACGGTCGCCGTCATACGCTGTGATGGCGCCGCCTGCATCCCGGACGATTTTCGCCGCGCTGTGCAAAAAGGCTTTGTACATGTCGGCGGCAAACCACGCTCTCCATCCATCGACCAACACCGTAGAATCGGCGAGGTCGGCGTACAGAACAGCGGCGTCAAGCTGAACGGCATCGTTTCCAAGACCGATGTCCGTTTCAACAGGCACCACCTGTCCATTACGTGTCGTCCAATTGGAGCTAAAGAGAGTTTGGACGTATTCGGTCAACTGCTGCCGCATCGTTTTACCCGTGGTAGACGCCCAAATCAAAAACGTGCGCAAGCAACCGGTCGGTAGCAGGCTTCATCGCACCGGCGAGGTCGTAGTCTTTAGGCAAGCTATACCGAATCGTCGTGACACCGGCAAGGTCGCTCGGAAGCTTGACCTTTTGTCCTTGGGGCTCCATCAGGATGGCACGTTTGCGGCCAAGGCGACCCATGAAGAATCCAAGCTCGAAAACGACGTTATCGCGAGGCGCGGGCCAGTCTTCCTCACGGAACTCCACCTTGTCGTCAGGGTGAGCAATCGCAACAGCGAAGTCAGATTCGTTCAACTCGGTCTCAAGGTCGTCGAGCGTATAGTTCGCGACTTTGAAGACACCATCAGTCCACAAGCGGACGGTTATGTCATCGTGCGTTAGGGCCTTTTCAACGTTCTGGGCTACGGCAATCGCCTCGGTAGACGAGATGATGAAGACCTTCGGTTTCGTACGACGCTCAGCGATGAGCGCGTTGCGCTCCAGCAGTCGCTTGGAGAGGTCCCGAGCCAGAGACAAATAGAGGTCGGGATATTTTCTTCCGAGCGCTGTCAGACTAGGGCCGTTGACCATCGCGACAACGCTTGGCACGGCGGCACGAACTGTCGCGGACCTCGGTTGAGGTGATAGGGCTGCCATCTCCCCAAAACACTGGCCGTCATGAATGCGTTTGATTGCGCGTCCATTGATGACGATATCGAAGCTGCCAGTCAGGGCGAAGTACACTTCGGTCGTATGGTCGTCTTGCTCGACTACCGCGTGACCCGCGTCCACATCTATCAAGGTCGCGAGGTCCGCGATTTCTGTCGCCAAATCTCGATTCCCAGCGACAGTCCGCTGTGTAGACAAGGTTTGGATTAGAAATTCGCGATTATCCTCGCCTTCGAAGCGTTCCTTCACGTCTATTACCCGTTTCTTGTACGCGTGTTCACAACCGCGCAAGGACGGTGTTCACGATGTTCTTAGAATGCCCCAACCGTCAAATGACGCCTCTTGCTCAGAGGCATTAGGCGCAACGGATGTGGGCTTTTATGGCTTCATTTGAAGCCGGTAGTGTATCGCATTGCCTGTTCATCTGGTCACACGGCTTCTGCTTTTCTCTGTCTCATCCGCCCTCTTGGTCTGCATCCGAAGTCGCGCAATGACAACCGCGAGCGGATGTCGCCGTGCTCGCTCAACTCCGTTGATTTTATGACTGAGGAAGTCGGCTTCGTTGGATGCACCGAAGTCTAGATTTTCGATTGAGACATAAGGCGTCTCGATTCGGCGCGACGGGCACAGCGCGCTGCGAAGGGAGTGTCATGCGAACACCCGGTCTGCCGACTGGGATAAGTTTGATTTGGCGCGACTTGAGTTCAGGTTTGAGGCGCAGGCTCGAACCTTGTGACGCCGAACACCATGTAGTTCGCCGAGAGGGTGGCCGCAGCGCTCGCCTTTGACTGCAGCCCCAAAGTGTTGCGGTCCCATTCGAGGGCACACCGGTTCCAATGCGGGTCGCCGGTTTGCACGACCACGTACGACCTTTCCTGCAAGCGAACCGAGGAGGCGTTGCCACCAAAGTCCAACCCGAGGTTGAACGTGTGTACCCGCGCGTTCTTGGCCCGCTCCATCGTCGCCTTAACCACCGACGCTGCAAGGCCGACTAACGGCTTGGGTGCTGGCTGGGCGGTCGCTATCAAAGAAAGCCCGCTCTTGAACGTGGCTCTGTCCAAGGCAGCGAGCACCGTGTCGTCTGTGGTGCTGCAGACGTTGATTGCTCGACCTTCGAACGAAAAACCGTTTGCGCCCTCGATGACGCCGAGGAAAATCGGGTGCCACGAGATGCTCGCCCTCGAGTTGTCGCGAACCTTCATGTTCAGGGCAAAGCGCAGTTCTTCGACTTCGCCAGCAACCTGATTCTTGCCGGCCACTCACAGAGAATCGTGTGCTCTCCCTTGCCCGGATAAGCGTGCACGAAGAACTGGTCCAGCGATATTTTGATGCGCAGGCTACAGCGTCTCTTCGAGCACACGAACACTGTCGAGCACGCGCCTGCTCACTTTCTTGCGCTCGTGGGGGAATGCTGTCGCAACGGTCATTCGCCTACCTACTCGTGCTGAAACGCTTCCGCGAGACCTGGGTTCGTGTTCACGGCCTTTTCCAGCAGCGTAATCAAATGCTTCTCCCCATCGGGTCGGCGGAGCGCCGCCAAGAGTGTCTCTCGACTGAGCGTCTGGTAGGCGGCAAGCGCGCCGGAGGAAAGCTTGAAAGCCTCCACTGTTTCCCGGATGAGCGCCTGAAGATTAACCCTGTCCGCGGAATCGCTTAGCTGCTCAAACGCCGCTTCAAGCCATTCCTGCGAGAAGCTGGAGAGACGACTGCAGACGGCCCGTACGGTAAAGCCACAACCCGGAGCCCACATCCCTTCTGACATGCACGAAATGAGGTCCGCCTCGGACGCATCCATGGCACCCATGAGACGTGTTTTCAATCGGAGTTGCTGGGCGGAAAGTTGCCTGTCGTGGACCCATGTCCGGATGTTAAGCAGCGGTCTGGACATGTTCAAGGTCGCGAAAAACATGCCATTGGGAGAGGGAATAGGCAATGCAAGCAGTTCCTTCGGCAACTGCGGCAGGTGGACCACATCTTTCAGGCACATCATCCAAACCGTCGACCACGTGACCAAAGGCAACAGCTCTTCGTTGAGCATGTAGAAGTCGTAGATTCCCTGTTTCGCGCCTTCACCCAATCCGAGCCGCTGTATCAGCCGGGCGAACGCATGCTTGCTCACGTAGCAGCGGTCAGGGAGTCGATGTGCGACCTGCGCTGCAGGATAGACGTACGAACGAAACATAATTGGAACAACCGGCTCGTTCCATTCGGTCACCGGATTTGAATCGGGCGCGCCGAGGAAGTGGAATACCGTTAGGAACTTCCGTTTGCTTCCATTTTCAATCTTTGACAGCAAAGTCTTGCCGAGCGCGCCCTCAATACCAGAAAGCCATTGCCGCCATTTGTCGGGATGGTGCGCGAACTTACGCGCAGTTGCGGCGTGTCGTAGAACATCGGCGTTGGCGGTAGTGCAAATCTCCGCGTGCTCTTGAAAGAACCGAGTTGCAAGGCCTTTGGATAAGCTTTCGTCTAGCATCTTTCTCGTCGAACTTTCACTACGTTCCCAGATTCGAAGCGTCAGTACCATGGCAATGTTCGCCGATTCACCCGGGTGAAGGTTGAGACATAGGGGCGGTGGGTCGTATCATGGCGTTCAACAGATTGTCTGCGTTGGCCGCGTTCATAATCCGCCTAACTACGGTAACGGCAATACGGCTCAGAACTTGAACGCAACCCGAGCCGTGAGGAATTATTGTGAGTTTCGGGAGGCTCTGCCAGCTAGCAATGCGTCAAGGGCATCTCGGGCCGACTGGAGCTCACCTATAGCTGCAGTGAGACGCGCTAACTGCAGCGTCGAGGCCGACTTGCCACCCGATTCGTTGAAGTGAGCCTCGAGCGACATCGACGCCGACTGAACCTCTTTCGCGGCGGCCGCGACTCTCGTTACTGCGACTGCCTCTTCACTCTGTCTTTCGATTGGTATCATTTGTACCTTCCAAACCTCCCTCGGGCAGCGACCCTTGCGCGTGTCGTCACTCATGCACCGGGCGGCGCATGCGGCATTGCCTCAGCTTGACGTCCTCCACGGCATGAAGGGGGATTCCTGACCTTGGAAAGTCAGCTCCTGCTTCGTCGCAGACTGCCTGCCGAAGGTGTCTCCGTCAGGTCTTCCGTACGTTCCACAGGCTTAAGGTTCCGCGCGTCCCGCGGTACGTGTTGCGAGAAGGCCTGGTGCAGGAATATATCTCGCGGCGTTCCTGTCGCGGTCGTAAAAGAAAAACGAAAGAGCGTTGTGTTCTACGTCAACTCAGCACCGAGGCTACCTCAGGTGGGCGTTAGTCGTCGTCGGTTGTCGAGGCGCCGCTGATGGTTATCGTCTGTGGGATGCCGCGCCCATAGCGTTCAAGGATACCGGCACAATCGAACATTGAGCCGGGAATAGCGTCGGGTTACGCTGCGCGATGCACTTGTCGGGATTGCACGCCAATTGGGGAAACGCTCGACAAGGCAAGCCCAAAAGTCAAATTGTCGATGTCTTCCTTCGGAATGTGAAGCTCGTGCGCAAGGGCGCTGCGGGTGACCCCATCTGCACGCAAGGCATCAAATACCTTTCGCAGGATTTGAGAAATCTCAGGGCGCATAGGATTCGGCTCGGAAGTGCGATAACCATTCTTCGCAATTTGAATGCAGAGGTTGCGATACGCCCATTCTGAAAACAATCCGAGCTGGTTCATGCGGAACGCTAGAGCCGCCAGCGACACGCCCCAGTTCTGCTTGAGCTGAATCAGCTTCTCCATCGTCAGTAGCCCAACCCTGCGAGCGAGGACGCTTGCCTTTGGCATCAGGAAGGCCGAAGCAAAGGCGTTCGCCTCGCGCTCCATATTGGGACTGTGCGCCTCGCCATGCAGCATGCTATGTCGGTCACGAACCAGGTGACCAAGTTCATGCGCTGCGTCGAATCGGCTGTGCTCTGCAGACTTGATAGTGTTCAAAAAAACGAAGGGTCGTTCACGATGCCAGACGCTGAACGCGTCAACCTCACGCGCTTCGATTGCAAGGGAGTAAATGCGGATGCCCTTCGATTCAAGTAAGTGAACGAGGTTGCTTATCGGCGCCTCGCCAAGACCCCACATCCGGCGTAGTGTCGTTGCCGCATCTTCAGGCGACAGGTCGCTCAAATCAGGGACGTTCGCATTGGGAAGTCGAAAGCGCTCCTCTATCCAGTCATTCAGTAAGAAAGCGGTCACGCCTGCGCCAAGCGCAACATTTCTCAGCGTGGCAGACATTTTCGACATCGAGCGGAAGCTAGCTGTGTCGGGCTCAATAGACGGCAGGTCGTCGCCAGAAAAGAATTCTAGCGGGAACCGGAGCAGGTTACATATTGCAGCAAGCTTCTCCGGTTCTGGAGCATATTCGCCGGACTCGTAACCTTGAACCGACCGCACCTGCAAGCACAGCTCCTTCGCAAGGCGCGCCTTCGTCCAACCGCGACGTGTACGGGCGAATTCTAGTCTCGACGGGTTGAAAAACATCTTAGGCTCGATTTACGAAGTGCCAGTGCGGCGTTCAACCGGAACGTCAATCGGGCCGGTCGGCTCGTCTTGGCCAATAATTGGCTCGCTGTCAGGACGTATAGCAGCGAGAATGAGCCGCTGCGACCACTCGACAATCTGCTTGCGCGCGAAGCGTGAAGGCAGTGACAATTCCGAGCGAATTTCAGGCTTTCCGTCTGCGCCAACTGCGACGTGGTACAGCAATACCCACAGCTGCGTCGCATCTTTGGAGCTCGCAAGGTCTTTGACGACAGCAGGGTCAAACAACTCGAGTTGCTGATTCTGGGCAACCGCCCGTTGAAGCACCGCACCTTTTTGGGCTTGATTGGTGGGCTTCCCTTTCACGAGCCCCGTGTCAGCGTCACCTGTCATAACTGCAATCGCCACCTTGCGGTCAGGAGACACGATGAAGGGACAGTTCCGCAGATTCTCCGGATTCCATTCACGCGCGGTGAGCGCATAGCGAACTGCATAAAGGGTGCTATGCCAGTGGTAAGACCCGGCGGCCGTAGGGGCATGCAATTCCGTAACTTCGAGCCGGGAACGGTATCCGTGCTCGTTTGCTTCCTTCAGAAGCGCTTCATCGAGGCTTTCGTGTAATGCCGAAAGCCGGATTGCCACTAACTCCGGCTCGGATATCACCGAGGTCTCGGCAGAACTGGGCAGTGCAGGAAAGCCGGGCAATGTTTGCGACAAAGACGCCTCCAACGGGCAGTGAACTTCCGGAAATTCTACCACAAACCGTGGTTATAAAACCGGAAGTCAGCCTCCGGCGCAGCAATGCGTCGGACCGTTGTCTAGGTGAGGAAGCACGCTCGGTAGGTTGACGATGGAGACGTCACGCAACCAGACACACTCGGGCGAGCGCTTAGGCGCGTTCAGTGCGGCGGCGGCGTCAACGTAGTTCGACTTCAGGCCATCCTTGTGTCCCTGCTGACGAGGGACGAGCGAGCGCAATTGATTAACCACACGCAGCCAAAGTGCTGCGCTAACACCTGCTCCTAAACAGCGGCTGGATAGAAGCGAAAACGGAAGGCGCCTTCGAAACGGACATGTCCCGTCTAGCGCAAAAACTTTATATGCCAGAAGCGTCTGGCGAGAGCGGAACTGGCTCCTTTCCTCCTCGACCTGAAGGACGGGGTTTCTCGGCTCTGCAGTTGCTAGATTCCGATTGACGTCACGCGCGGTTTTACTGAGCCGTCAATCGGTACAAGTCGCCTTACCAAGTTCACCGCAGCAGTGTCATATCGCGAGCCTTACCGCTTCGGTTAGACCCGCAGCCATGGAGGCGAAACCCCTTCCCGCAATATTCGCCACGATTGCTCGACGACACCGATATCTCTTAACAGGTCGAAGGCCCAATCCGGGCTGCCGCCGCACTGTGCCACCAATGTTTTGACAGCGGAATCGGACGGCTCGGCGGGCATCCTGTAGAGTACATGGATGAATCGGCGCGCGTTGAATTTTCCGCCCGGTTGTCGCAGCAAGGCGTCAGCGGCGCGTTCCAGCGCGACTTCTTCCAGCGGCCATCGCTCCCGCCACGTCCAGCTGGACTTGGCCAACGCCGGCGCGTCGCAGCGCGCCGACGGTAGAAGACGCCCATGAAGGACTGTATATGCGGACCCGTCACGCTTGAGAAAGCCGCATCCAATCAGGTGCTCGAGAAAGAGTCTTAGCGCCGTCGATACCTGGTACTGTGGGCCCTGCGGCCCGCCGGTGCAGGTCGTCAGCCACTCCACAACTTGCGAAAGCGAAAACCGCCTTCGCACCCGGCTGGCACCGTTCGCGTCATAGATGAACCGGATGAAGACGGCGCCTTGCCAGATATCGAGTGGCGCACGTATGAAGTTCGCGCCTTGCCGAATTGGGACGTGTAGATATTCCGGCCATGCTACCCCGTCCCTGAGCCCGAGCTTCGCGCGCAGCTCGAGACGCTTCATCTCCTCGCGCAGCCTCAGGAAGCTCGCGCTGGGTTCGTCGCCTGACTTGCTCGGGGGCTGCGGTATTGGCGCTCCTCGACGATATGCGCTGATTGTCGCTTCCCTGTTCTTGGATGCGACCCAAGCCTCATATTCGGCAAGCATCTCCGCCTTGACGGCCGAGTAGCCGCTGTTACTCACCCACTTGCGGTTTGTGTCGGACTCAATTACGTGCCACGCGAGCTGCTCAAGCGTAAGGGGCTCGCCGAGCAATGGCAGCAGGTCAATTTCGATAGAGGGGACCCGATTCGCACGAAGGTATTGTGCCTTCTCAGGCTCAACCTCGTGCCGGACTTTCACTTCGACAACGACTTCCGGCTCGTCGCCCAGACGTCCGGCAATGTCGGCTATGTACGGCCCGATACGCATTTCATCACGGGCGTGGCGAAATCGCCAAAGTTTCTCTGGCAGTCTCACTTCCCTTGAGCGCTCATAGAGGCCGAACTGCGGATGCTTTCTTCTGAACTCGACGACGAGCGGCGGGAGCGCAACCCTGAGGTGCGTCAGAATCAATTGTTTTGCTGCCAGATGAAGAGCGGTCTCTGCGCCCCCGGGGCAATCGGAGCCAGACTCGTGCGAGAAATACCATTCCTTGATGCGCCCTTGGTTGGCTACCAGCCGCGCACCGCATTGCGGGCAGACGCAGTCACAAGCCAGACCCCGAGGCACAGAATGGACGTCGACAATCCGGCCTTCTTGGTTGCGTGCAAAAGCGATGGGATGAGGCATGATGTCGTATCGAGACTCGCTGCAATTGCTGCCGATTCTAAGCCGGTTTTATCAGGCGACCCGTCGGCTGGAAACACGCATCCGATTGTTCCAACTGATTGCGCGCAGTTCGCGGTGCGTGCCTTGTTGTGCAGCCGTGACACGCAACTGCGTTGAGTCTAGAGCCCAATTAGGACATATGATGTCTCGAATTCGTTTCCCGCTTCGAATGGCGGGGGCCGAGAGCTGGGAAACTCCCCATGACGAACTGTCTCGAAACACCTCTATCTTGACTCTACATATCGGAGTTAGCCCCCTTCGTGTGCGGCGTAGAGCGGCTCTCAATCCTTGGCAAAGAACTCAGCGGCCTTCAGAACGCTCTTCAGCTCGTTCACCCTGAGAAGTCTCAGTGGCGTAGACCTGCCGAGCGACTCACTCGGGGTCGTGAAAAAGTCCCACTTCCTCCACCCATCAGTGTCCCTCAAGCGACGCACGACGCTCGCAAGCGCCTTACGGTCAACCATGTTCGAAAGGAAAAAGGCCGGATAGTATGGCTTTGACCTCAGCTTGACTTGGAAGACTCGACCAGAGGCGACGTCTTTGTCCAATGCCTTTTTGGTGATGCGTGACGCTCGGATGAAATCGTCTTCCCGCAATAGCGCGCCCTTCGAGAGAAGCTGGTATCGCGCAGACCTTGCGGTTGCGTCTTTGGTCGCCCCCTTTAGTCCCATCGGCCGACGCCTTGAGCTACTCGTGACTCGTCCGCGTAACCTTGCTTCCTCCGCACGCATCGCGGGAAGGTCGATGCCGAACAGCGTCACAAGGCCGGCTACCTCCCATAGACGCTCTTTGAAGCGGCGGCCGAGTTCTTCGTCAGTAAGGTCGAGCAGAGCGTCCACCCCCTCGGGGTCAACCAGGACGGCCGCAACGACTGCCGAGCGAATGGCATGGCGCACCCTAGCGCATTTCAGCGAAGCAGCATCGTTTTCGTTGCTTGTGGGTCGTGGCATTTTTCACTCCTGGTGTGAACCCAAGCGTCGTTTGCGGGCTCGGCTAGACGCGCGCTCGTATATCACCTGCTTGCTCCCAACTTCGATGCGCCGGTTAATGCGCCGCTTTCCAGTGCTGACGATTGGCTGCATTGGAATTTGCGTTGACTGTCCAGCGTTGTATTCCCGAGCGAGCTTGCCGGGACCGACGACAATCCCAAGCCGCCTGAAGGCTTCCGCTGCAATCGACTCGAACGGGGCGGCGGGCGTCAAGCGCCCAGTGAACCGATTCACGCGCGTCTTAGCATAGAGCCCATGACCGACACGGATGAGCACGCTCGCGGCGACAAGTTTCGCCAGTGCACGGCCAACCTGCGACGCACTTCCGAACCTTGAGAAGTCGGACCGGAGAATCACGACGCCGTGGTGCTGCCGAATGGAGCGCAGTATCCATTGTTCAACGCTCAGCTTTCGCACGGGCTTCCCGTTCATAAAATTCGGAGTCCGCTTCGAGTTGTGTCGCGGGTTTCTTTTGGCAGCACGCTCGTCCCGCCGGCGATAGCGACGATTTGGCCGCAAATATCACAAACCGCCACGAGTGCATTGAGCATCACGAGGGCCTCGTGCTCAATGTCCCGAATCTCGAAGGTCGTTGGAACCATAATTTCGCATTGAGGACAATCACCTCTCGATTTGTGACCGACCCTGTAGGAGCCGTCCGCACCACACATTTTGTCCATTTCGAGCAGTCCTCCCCTCAACAGGGTTCCGAGTCGGAACACGAGTAGTCAAGCTCATGCGGCCACGACCGACAAACATTCGGCAGTCTCGCCGCACGATTGCTACAACTATCGTCTTCGTCGCTCCCGTCAAGCTTCGAAGAGCCATATGACGCTCATGGGAGCCTTCGGCGGAGCTCGGGGCTTGCTATGTCATCAATGCTGCGGAATGCAGGCGCTACTTTCTCGATGTCGCTTGCGTACACGCCAGAGTCCTCGAAGTGCTGTCGCCAGTCGCGAACCACGTTCCACGTGTCAGCGATGTACTCGCATGCAAGTTTCTCTGAAAGCAAGAACCTTTGATGCCACGAAAGAGCGTTGTCGAGCGTTGCCGCTCTTCCATGTTCTCCGACTTGAAGATGCAAGAACCGCTCAAACGCAAAGCTCGGCCGCGGAACTACATCGAAGCATGGACTCAGTTGCCAAGTTTGGAACGCGTCGTTGTAGATGTAGGCGGTGTTTCGCAAATGTCCGTCGTCGTTGCTGACAAAGATATCAATCAACATGCGCTTGTAAATCTGCGCGGCATCATCGGCGGCGATAACTGTGCGACTACGGTTGAGTCCAGCAGCCGCGATATCTGCATAGGAGGCAAGCCGGGAATCACCTTCGTCGCGGCCCGACATAGTCAGCGCACTCACATAGAACACATGATGCTCAACCCATTTGGCTCCGAGACCGGCAGAGTATGGCGCTTGCCGCAAAGCATGCGACTTCGAACTGCCCGGAGGAGCCCAAAAGCGGTCGAATCGCCGCGACATGAAGACTCTGCGTCCACCGACAGCGACTGTTTTGACCTCGGGCACATGTACACCGGTCTTTGCCGCCAACGTGAGAGTTGCACATTCGATACTCGCAACGTCGAACGCGTCGTTTTTCGTGGGAAACTTCGCCACCCACAGCAGACCCTGCTCGTCGCGCACTGAGGCTTTTGGCCTGGCTCCGCCGAGGCCTGCTCCCTGAGTGAAGATTGCTTGCAGCGCGTGTGGCACCGCAAGGTTGTCGTCAATGCAGGCCGCCGCTTCGCCAAGTTCTTCTAGGTCGAACGATTCATCGATTTGCGGCGAAAGTTTCGTAGACGACTCCAGCCGAAAGTCAAGAGCTCCGATGCGATGCGGTCCTGCGTTCAGCAGGTACTGCGCCTCAGGGAGGCCATTCAATTGGGCGCAGAGCCTGCTCTCAATGACGCGACGACCAAAAGCATCGGGGCTCGCGTCGCGAAAGGCCCCAAAGAGCGGCAAAGCGTTCTTCGGCAGTCGCAAGCCGCTGCGCACGCGGTGCTCGGCTCTGAGCGAAAGGCTCACAGGGTCCAACTCGACTCGACTCTCGAGCGCGAGATATCCCTCGTCATACTCGAACGTCGACGACTCCTGGCCGTCGGCCTTCTCGCTGATGGCAAGCCGACCGCACTGGGTCCACTTGCCATCGAGATGAGCGAACACGAGAAGATGCTCTGCGCCAGTCATGCCGTCGTCCCAAACGTAGCTTTGAGCTTGGATTCGAGCACAACGCGTACGGCTGGCTCACCGATGCCGAACGTCTCGTCTGTCTTCACAAGATGGTCACGGCACCACTCAGGCCACCCCTCCGCGTCGTCGTCGATTGCAAGCCATCGTGCTGGCCGCCGGCGCAGCACGTCCGACCAGATTTGCATACCTCGGGACGAAGCCAGGAACGCGTCGCGGTCCATTTCGCTATGGTAGGTCGCGCCAATCACACGGTCACAAAGACCGGTCGGCAGATTCGATGACAGGCGAGAAATTCGTCCTCGGTACCTGCTGACCCAGGTCGTGCTGAGAACGATTTTTATTTTTGGATAAGGCGCTAACAACTGGTCGAGCAACGGCGCTTGCTCGAAGAGCTCATGGCCCGGGCAGTTCAGTAAGAAGGGCCCGACGCCGTGCTTTGTGTAGACCTCGCCAGGGTGAAGACATCCATCAAAATCGACGTACAAAACGTCGCCGCCTCGAATCCTCGGCGGCGGGACGGTGTAGCTCGGGCCGAGGAGTCCTGTCAGCATTTCGTTCCTGAGTCGCCGGCCTCGTTCACGCCTTGCTGGTCAAGTTGCTCAAGAAAATCGAAGGCGTCTTGATACTTTCCGGTGCCAATCTCCCTTCCACCCATCTCAAGAATCGTCAGCGACGCCTGCGTCACTTTATTTGTTGGCATAGTTTGGTTCTCCAAAAGCAGTAACGGCTGCCGAAAATATGTTGATGGCAGTTAGCCCTTTTGAGCACGCAGTACCTTGCGCACTATCTTAAAAATGTCGTCTTCAGGGAATACGGATGCAACTTCAAGTGCACGTTCCTCGCCCTCTAAGATGAATAGCCGGGCGCTCAATGCGTCACGTCGAGTTTTCACGACAATGCGCATCGCGACCTTCGCTGTATGCCCTTGGGTCACAAACGCGGTGAAGCATCCCTCGGCCGAATTCGGAACGCCGTAGTACTTCCCGCCAATCTCGAGCAGTCGCTCCAACTGTTCGCGCAGCGTGAAGGGCGGGCCATCCTCCCGTACAACGTTCCCCTCCAGTCTGCAGAGTTTTGAATTCTCGCTACCCGGCGTGAGATGCTCCCCGTCATATACTTCAATGATAAGGAACGACCCATCGGCTTCCTCATGTACATCCGATTTGTCTTTAACCACGGTGATTTTTGTGCCCTGGTCATCGTCTACGAATCAGCTCGGTGTCTTCAAGCACCTCTGATGCTTGTGAATCAGAGACTGAGCCCCTCGTTAAACCGCATGGATTCTGACGAGATGATGACGACCTCTTCCTCATAAGCTTCGTCCCGCGCGGGGTTGAATGGAAGCTCAATCCTGCTTCGATTCGCAGGCCGTAGGTAACTTGCAACTTCACCGCCATATTGGAGAAGATACTCTCGAATCCAAGGTTCGCGCGGCTTGTGCACCTGCCCGATTTCAATCGGGTATGAGAGGTTTTGCGCGACGCTGATAGCTAGAACGACCGCGTCTGGTGGTGCGCTTTTAAGATGAACAAGCAGTTCAGCAACTTTCACAGGACTCTCTCCAGCGTTTTTTAATCCGCTTTGTTCTACGGACTGGCATCAAAGACTTGGCCTTGTTACTTCGAAAGCGCGCGAAACACGCGCTCCGCAACATCTGAAACAGTCGTTCCTTCGAGCGGCACCACAAGGGTCATTGTCTCGACGTCCTTTCGCACTCTTCGCTCGATAGATACGTGTATGCGCCCTTCGTCGAGCCGGCAACGGGCGACTCCCTCAAGTTCTTTGCCGCTCTGGCCCAACGTCGCGCGCTCAATGACCGCAACGAAGGCACTCGGTGCAATCGGAGCCTCGTAAGGCTTCCGGTGACCGGGCGAAGTAAGTGCATTCAACGCACGCTTCCAGATTGACGCCCTCGGGTCTACTTCCACGACGGCAATGTAAATCGGCGCGGCATCAAGCGGAACTGAGACTTGCTCACCAGCGAAGAAGGACACACTGGTGCGCGAGTACTCACTTGCCCATCCACTCGCAAATCTCCGGAGTTCTTTGTAGTCGACGTCATCCGCTAGAAGTTCAAGCGGAGCCCGCCCTCCAAGCGCGCCACTCCTTGCCGTCAGAAAGTCGAGCCGAGATTCGGGCGGCGCCGGCGCAATTATTTTTGCGATTCGATATAGACGCTGAAGGTTGAGTCGCTTGTCGCAAAATAGACTTGGAAAGACATCTTCGCCCTCGAGGTCGAACGCAAAAATGCTTTCGGCTGAGATGAGCGTTGAGAGACCTTTGTTCGTCACTTGAAGTCGCACTCGGAGTTGCTCCCGCGTCAGCAAATCACCGGTCGCGAGCTGCTGACGCCGCGCCCTCGTGAGTCGTTCTCGCGTCGCAAGCAAGTCCTCGTGGTTGATTGTGCCGTACCCTGAATCCCTCTTCGACTGCCTATCGTTTGAAACCAAATCGAACACCTCTTCGTCAAGCGGGGTTGAGCACAGGAGCATTACGTTCTCGTGCCACCAGTTCTCAGTCCAGTCCGAGAATCCCCGTCGCGCCGCTCGCATCGAAGGGTAGTAAATGTGCGATGCCGAGCCATCGTCAGCTCGGAACAACTCGCATATCCAACGCTGCTGCGGGGCGACACTGATGGAAACCTCAGAGGCTCTTTCGAGCAATTGGCTCGGTCGGACAAAGACCACGTTGGCATCTAGAGGTGCTCCACGAAGTCGCGCTATCAGCTCGCGAACCCTCACGATTTACCTTTCATGCAAGCGGTAAGCCAACTTCTTTTACTCGGACGATAAGTCGATGACATGTGCAAAGTTGAACCCTTCATTTTCAAACTGAAGTTGACGTATGTGAGCCGCTTCAAAGCGGTTTCGCGGCTAGCCGAGCGGATTGCAAACAACGCGGCATCCCTGAACTGCATAGTCAAACACGTCATGCACATGGCCATGGAACCACATATCCGCTTTCGCCAACAGCGGCGTCAAGTCGCTTACGAAGGTGCTATTCAATACATCCCCGGCGTATCGCGGATGTACTGAGAAGGGATGCGGGCCGTGGTGTGTCACTACCACCGTCACGCCGTCGTACGGGCGCGAAAGCTCCCCCGAAAGCCAAGTGCGCGAGGCATGGTGGTCGTTCAACGCGTCGCGCGGTGAGAACTCCGTCCCACTGCGCGTCGAAATCGCACGATGGTCGTTCAAGCAACGGCGGGCGCTCTTCATTGCTTCCAACTGCGTGTCTCCGAGCCGATAGTCCGTCCATAGGGTGCATCCAACGAAGCGGGCACCCCAAAAATCCGCGACGTCGCGCTCGAGAAAGTGAACTGACGTTCCGACGGATTTCTCGCGCAGTTCATCGACGAGGTCTTCGCGACAATAGTTATAGAACTCGTGATTGCCGGCGACGTAAATCACGGGCACGGGCCAAGTCCCGAAAAGCTCAATGGCTTTGCTTCCGCTCGCGATGTCGCCAGCAAGTACGAGCAGGTCTGCGCCGTGCGCCGGTCTGATAACAGTCTCGCCGGGGAAGTTTCTTGCGAGCAATTCAAGATGCAAGTCTGAAGCAAGTTGGACACGCATTCGTCAACACCGTTTTCACATCAACACCGTCTTAGCGATGTACAAATAGCAAAGGCTGTTTTGCCGCGATAGGCCGTCAGAATGCTTGTCGCGACATCTCTTAGGTCGTTTTATCCTCGGCGCGCCCCGTAGAAATGCGTCCGTGCCACGACCTTCCGCGCGAGCGCGACGGCGTCTGCTGGTAGGCAGGGAAGCTCATGGCTGAGAGCATAGAAACTCAATTGCATTAACTGCAGAGCCAACGTCACCTCTTTTGACGACATGCCGAGTCTTTCCTTTGCTGACAAAAGGACTTCAGGGTCGGGATGCAGCACATCCTCCTCACGCCCCAAACATTCGGAAGTCGACTCAATACAACACAGATAGATGGCATCGAACGCTGCGACGACCAGCGTCGACGGCGAGATACCTCGCGCGACGCAGTCAAGCAGAAGTTCACTTGCTCGCAACAGGCGCGGTGATGCTTCGGGCATTTCTGAACTTCATCTCCTCCACGGACAGCGCGAAGACGAACACTGCAACCAATTACAACCGCTTGCGCGCGGCTCGCGTTCGCCGATGCCGAAGCATCCCGGCGTCGCCAGCGACGTCGGTGCTTGCAACCTACGGAACGTACCGGGTACTGCCGTTCCCAAAACGTTCGGTCGGTTGCTTACAAAATTTCGACGATTTATCTGCAGCGTTTGCCGGCCGATTTGTCTCGCAACCGCGGACCTGGTTGCCGGCAAAAGTCGGCAAAGCTCACAGCCGACACAGTCAGCGAAAACGTCTTATACGACGTATTTTAATCTTTTACGCTCTGTACGCAAGCCCGTACAGCAGGAAAACTGTCGGGTCTAAAGTTTTCAGAAATTTGCATGCTGCTAAGGAAGGCCTTCGGGCTCTCAGTGAGCACAGAGCGTAAGGCCAGGAATCTGACGCAGGCGGAACTCGCTGAGCTTGCCAACATTCACTTGTCTGCGCTCAGCGCCCTTGAACGCGGCCTGAGGCCGGCGACGCTTGAAACCATAGAGGTGGTTTCCGTGGCGCTAGGGGTTCCGTTGTCTACGCTCTTTCGACGGGCTGAGGACCTTCAACAGACCAACCCATAAGACTTGGTTTGGTCGCACGTCTGGACTTGCCGCGCTTACAAAGCATTCAGATTGCGGCCAGCATATTTCGCGCTCGCCTCGGTCGTAACGGTTGACTCCGCGCGGGACGCCTCATCGCTCGCACTGTCCGCTAACCAGTTTTGCACGACGTCCTCCCTCCACCGCAGCAGGTCCCGTTCGTAAAGTTCTGCTCGCGGAGGAAGGAGCCACGGACGGTGTCTCGCTGTTCCATCCGACGTATAGCATCCGCCGAATCTTGGTTGGTCGTCATCCCGAGAATGTTGATGACGTCATCAAGTCGGGAAGGGGGCGATTTCGAGCAAACGTGGGCACACGTCGCAGAGGTGTTCCGGACGTCACTTTCCCATCAAACATCAGCCTGAACGCGCTTTTGCTGAGCAGGTCCGACTCACCACTCTATCGTTCGGATGAGAAGACGGGAATGACCGGAGGTGTCGACGCTTCTACCAATACACGTGTTTCTCGTCGAACCGTCATCGGCCCGGGCCGCATGTCTTTCAAGGGCTAACTTTAGTTTTTGGACGGTGTGCTTCAGCACCGGAACTGAACTGGCCAAACTTTCTGGTACTTTTAATAAAATGGCCGGCAAAAATTTTGCTGCAGACCACAATTAATGGTAGGTTGGCACTTTTTTAGGTTCCAGAAAGCAGTGCGCATCGCCGATGAAATACGTGAACCAGCGCGGCTTGAGGCCGGTCAGCCGGCCGACGAGATGCAGCAGAGCCGCGCCTTCGGCCAGATTGAACGGCGTGCCGAGCCCGACGTCATTGCTGCGGATATACAGACACAGCGAAATCTCGCGCGTCACCGCGTTCGGGATGAACTGATACAGCAGATGGCACGCGGGCAGCGCGATCTCGTCGAGTTTCGCCGGATTCCATGCATGAAACAGAATGCGACGGTCGGTCGGGCGCTCGATGATCGTGTCGAGACACTGACGCAACTGATCGATCGCCTTGTACAGCAGCACCTGTTCGCGCCCGTTCTCGACGAAGCTCGTCACGACCTGGAAGCCGCGATTGGTCGCATCGGCGATCTGATCGTTCGCGCCGGCGTCGACGAGCTTGTACGCGGGCCATTTGCGCCACTGCACGCCGTAGACGTCGCCGAGATCGTCCGGGCCTTGTCGGTACGGATTCTCGAGCCATTGCGGATTTTCGTTCGCGTTCGCGTCCCAGACCTTGCAGCCGAGCGCGCGGAAATCCGCCGCGCTCTTCGATGCCCGCAGAAAGCCCACCAGCTCGCCGATCGCGGATTTGAACGCGAGCTTCTTCGTCGTCACGGCCGGAAAGCCTTGCTGCAAGTCGAAACGCAGCATCGCGCCGGGAATGCTGATCGTGCGGATGCCCGTGCGGTTTTCCTGCCAAGTGCCGGTATCGAGAATCGTCTGGACGAGCTCGAGATACTGTTTCATTCGATGTTCCCTGGGTGTGCCGCATGCCCTCGCGAACGGAGGGCGTAAACACGAGATTTTACCAAGCGACGAGGACCGGCGCTTATTTCAGCGGCACGAAAAAACGGGCGCCTGAAAGCGCCCGTCCGGTGGTGGATCTCGGTGATGTGCGTTCAGCCGCGCGTGGCGTGCTCCGACGGCGCATCGACCTCGATGTGACGCATCCCATGCGCGCTCAATAGCCGATACAGCGTCACGCGCGAGATGCCCAGCTCGTGCGCCGCATCGCCGAGACGTCCGCGATGGCGCAGGAGCGCAAGCTCGATGGCCTGCCGTTCCGCCGCCTCGCGCGCCTGCGCGAGCGAAACCGGCGCCACTTCGACATACTCGCCCAGTTCGAGATCGCGGGCGGTGATCTGCCGCCCTTCCGACATCACGATCGCGCGCCGCACGCGGTTGATGAGCTCGCGCACGTTGCCCGGCCAGCCGTAGTTGTGGATCGCGGCGATCGCATCGGGGGAAAATCCGCGCAGGCGCCGGCTCGCATCCTTCTTGAAGCGGTCGAGCATATGCTTCGCGAGCAGTTCGATGTCCTTGCCGCGCGCGCGCAGCGGCGGCTCGTCGATCTGCAGCACGCACAGCCGGTGATACAAGTCCGCGCGGAACCGCCCTTCGATCATCGCGGTCTGCATGTCGACGTGCGTCGCCGAGATGATGCGCACATCCACCGGCGTCGAGCCATGACCGCCCAGGCGCTCCACCTTGCGTTCCTGGAGGAAGCGCAACAGGCTCGCCTGGCTTTCGAGCGGCAGATCGCCGATTTCATCGAGGAACAGCGTGCCGCCGTTGGCCGCCTCGACGCGGCCGATCTTGCGCTGATTCGCGCCCGTAAACGCGCCGCGCTCGTAGCCGAAAAGCTCCGATTGCAGCAGATGCGCGGGAATCGCGCCGCAGTTGATCGCCACGAACGGTTGATCGCGACGCGCGGAGCGCTCGTGAATGGCGACGGCCGTCAGTTCCTTGCCGGTGCCGGATTCGCCCGAGATGAACACGGGTGCGTCGGTCATCGCGACCTTGCGGATCGAACGGAAGAGCGCGAGCATCGCGTCGCACGAACCGACCATCTCGCCCTCGGCGCGGCCTTCGCTGCGCGCATCGTGCGATGCGGCGTCGTGCAGCGAAACCATGCCATACGCATGACCGACGGAATCGACGATGCGGTCGTTCGACGTCGGCAGCGTCACGTAATCGAAGCAATAGTCGCGAATCAGGCGCCGCACGGCGGCGTCTTCTAGTTGTCCTGCAACGGTGGCCGCGACCCAGCCCACGTTGGTCATCGTCAGCGACGATTCGAACGCCGCCAGTTCATGAGATTCGAAATGACTCGACAGATCCAGCAACCCGCCGGTCGCCAGATCGCTACGCAGTGCCTTGCGCGTGTCGCGCGCGCTCGCGACGATTTCGATATGCCAGCCGCGCTCCTCGAATCGCGCGCACAGCGTCTCGCTTGGATCGCGAGTCACATAGATGAGTTGCCGCCGAGCGACGTCCATTATTCAGATCCTTTGTTCAACATTCGTTGAAAAGGTCACGTAGTTCAGGCTCGCACTACATCGCAGACTTCGTTGCCCTCGCACGTTTCTCTCAAACGTATGGAGAGGGACTTGCCCATTCGATACGACGCCCCCGGGACACAGCGCGACACACCACGCGCTCTTCCACGAAACCCTTTATGTCTGATTCTGTGCCGTTTTTGAGAGACTACTATAACCCAGAAACCCCGAAAACAAATATCGCGAGAGCCGCCGGTTTAGCCACAAAACCCTGATAGGACGGGCCTCGCAAGAATTTCTCACACGATTATTAAAAACTTTACGCACAATTTAATAAGACAAAATCTTATACCGATTTCACGAGAACTTCATGTTTTTCTGCCCCTATGTTTCAGCTGTGAAACGTTTTCGTCCAAGTTTCCGCAACGCGCCTTCCGCCGAGTTCCGCCATTCATTGCGTGGCAATGCTTTCCGACGCATGGCACATAATTCGCTCGACTAGAAGCGCGTCGGATGGTAAGAAATACTGTCTATAGAACGTGCGTTCATATTCTGTCCCGCATTCATCTTCAGCTTAATCGTTCATACCGGCGAGACGATTACTTTATTTCCGGATCTTTCCGTGCCGGGAATAATTACCTTGGGTTATGTCGTTACGATGGCACTCGATAGTTCATACCGGCGCGAGGAATCAGGCGGCGCGCAGCAAGACCGCGAGGAAGCGGACGAAGCGGGCGATGCGAAACAGCCCGTCATGCGTCCGACGGGCTCAGGCGTCAGCGTGATGCTATGGGACGAGGTCGCGCCCGCCCCGACTTACGCGCCGCCGCTCGCCGACGATTCGCCCGAGGCGTGAGTCCGCGCGCCGCTTCGGCGGCAGTTTCGGTCCGAAGTGTCGGTTAGAATCGAGGCCCTGTCGGCGCGGCCCGCGCGCCTGTTTGCCTCGACCTTTCTCACATGACGACGCTGACCCTGATCGTCGCCCGCGCGCGCAATGGCGTGATCGGACGCGACAACCAACTGCCCTGGCGCCTGCCGGAAGACCTCGCATTCTTCAAGCGCACGACGATGGGCGCGCCCATCATCATGGGCCGCAAGACGCACGAATCGATCGGCCGGCCGCTGCCGGGACGGCGCAACATCGTCATATCGCGCGATGGCACGCGGCGCTACGAAGGCTGCGACGTCGTGACGAGCCTCGAAGCGGCGCTCGCGCTCGAACCGGCGAAGGAAGCGTTTCTGATCGGCGGCGCGCAGTTGTATCGCGATGCCATCGGGCGTGCCGACAAGATGATCGTCACCGAGATCGACGCCGATTTCGACGGCGATACGCGCTTTCCCGCGCCCGATCCGGAATTGTGGCGCGAAGTGTCCCGCGAGCCGCATCGCGCGGCGGCGCCGAACGATTTCGCGTTCGCGTTCGTGACTTACGAGCGCATCGCGGCCTCGGAATGAAAAAAGGCTCCGGATGCGTTCCGGAGCCTTCGTCTTTCAGCGGATGGGGATCACTGTCCCGCGATCGTCATCCGTTCGATCAGCACCGAGCCGATTTCCTTCGTGCCGCGCACGACGGTATCCGCGCCGATCGCCTCGATGTGGCGGAACATCTCCTGCAACGTACTCGCCACGGTGATTTCCTCGACCGCGTGCACGATCTTGCCGTTCTCGACCCAGAAGCCCGACGCGCCGCGCGAGTAATCGCCCGTCACGTAGTTCACGCCCTGCCCCATCAGTTCGGTCAGCAAGAGGCCGGTGCCGAGCTTTTTCAACATCGCTTCGAAATCGTCTTCGGGTTTCGTGTGCGTGCTCTTCATCGTCAGATTGTGCGAGCCGCCCGCGTTGCCGGTGGTCTTCATGCCGAGCTTGCGCGCCGAATACGTCGACAGGAAATAGCCCTGCACGACGCCATCCTCGACCACGCTGCGACGCTGCGTGCGCACGCCTTCCTCGTCGAACGGCGCGCTGCCCATGCCGCCCTTCACATGCGGGTCTTCGACGATCTGGATATGCGGCGCGAACACCGGCTTGCCGAGGGTATCGACGAGGAACGTGGTCTTGCGATAGAGCGCGCCGCCGCTCACCGCCTGCACGAACGCGCCGAGAATGCCCGCCGCGAGCGGCGCCTCGAAGAGCACGCGGCACTTGCGCGTGTCGAGGCTCCTGGCGCCGAGCCGTGCGAGCGCGCGCTCGGCGGCGTAACGTCCGACCGCTTCGGGCGCGGCGAGGCCGGACGCATCGCGTTTGGAGGTGTACCAGTCGTCGCGCTGCATGTCGCGGCCCGCTGCCGCGATCGGCGCGCACGCGATGTAATGCCGCGAGTACGGATAGCCCGCCATGAAGCCGCGCGAGGTCGCGAGCACGAATTGCGAATGCTGCGCCGAGACGCTCGCGCCTTCCGAGTTGGTCACGCGCTTGTCGACCGCGAACGCGGCGGCTTCCGCGCGGCGCGCGATCTCGGCCGCTTCTTCGGCATCGATGTCCCACGGGTGATAGAGATCGAGGTCCTGCGGCGCCTTTTCGAGCAGTTCCGCTTCGGCGAGGCCCGCCGCGCTGTCCTCGGCCGTGAAGCGCGCGATGTTGTACGCGGCGGCGACCGTGTCGCGCAGTGCGTCGCGCGTGAAGTCGGCGGTGCTCGCATTGCCGCGCTTCTTGCCGATGAAGACGGTCACCCCGACCATCTTGTCGCGGTTGTGCTCGATCGTCTCGACTTCGCCGCGCCGCACGCTCACTGACAGGCCGTCGCCTTCGGAGATCTCGGTGGCGGCATCGCTCGCGCCGAGTTCCTTCGCGTAACGCAGGATGTCGGAGGCGATCTCCTTGAGTTCGTCCTGCGTATGCGGGAAGTAGCGTTGCTTGACGTCCATGTCTGCTGCCATTTTTGGTTGCCTTTGGAAGTCGGGCGGCGCGCGCCCGCGCATGTCGTGGTTGCTTCGGAATGTCCGGCTCGACGCGCACGCAATCGGGCGTCGAGCAACGGAACTGGCCTATCACGCGATCATAGCAAGGACGGCGTGCATTCACCCGCCAAGCTTTGTCGCAGACGCGGACGCGCGCTTCAGGCACGGTGCGCACGCAAGCTACAATGTCGGGATGAACCGTAAAACCCGCATTCAACCGATCGATTCCGGCCGCGACGACGAGCGCGAGCCCGACGAAAACGGTTACGACCGTCCGAGCAAATCCCAGCTCAAGCGCGACATGCACGCGCTGCAGGAGCTGGGCGAAGCGCTGATCGCGCTGCCCAAAGATGCGCTCAAACGCATGCCGATGCCCGAGAGTCTCGGCGACGCCGTGCGCGAGGCGCGCCGCATCACAGACCACGAAGGCAAGCGCCGCCAGGTGCAGTACGTCGGCAAGGTCATGCGCTCGCTGATCGAGGACGAGGTCGCGGCGCTGCGCACGGCGCTCGATACGTATCGTGGCGTGAACAAGTCCGAAACCGCGCGGCTGCACTGGATCGAGCGCACGCGCGAAAAGCTTCTCGCCGACGACGCCGCGCTCACCGAATTCATCCGCAATCATCCGGGCGTCGATCCGCAGGAAGGCCGCACGCTGATCCGCAACGCGCGCAAGGAGCGCGAGCAGCAAAAGCCGCCGCGCTATTACCGCGAACTGTTCCAGTGGATCAAAAACGCGGCGGGCGCGGAAGACGACGAAGACGTCGAAGACGTCGAAGGCGATGAGGACGATCGTGACGAAACCGAAGCGTAATCATCCGGACGAGTTGATCGTCGGGCTCGTGTCGATCAGCGATCGCGCGTCGCAAGGCGTCTACGAGGACAAGGGCTTGCCGTCGCTGCAAACGTGGCTCGGCGAGGCGCTGAGCACGCCCTTTCGCGCGGAGACGCGCCTCATCCAGGACGATGCCGCGACCATTTCCGCGACGCTCGTCGAACTCGTCGATACGCTCGGCTGCGATCTCGTGCTTACGACGGGCGGCACCGGCCCGTCGCGCCGCGACGTGACGCCCGAGGCGACGCTCGCCGTCGCCACGAAGCCGATGCCCGGCTTCGGCGAGCAGATGCGCCAGATCAGCCTGAATTTCGTGCCGACCGCGATTCTTTCGCGGCAAGTCGCGGTGATCCGCGAAACCGAAGATCACGCCGCGCTGATCATCAACCTGCCGGGACAGCCGAAGTCGATCCGCGAAACGCTCGAAGGATTGAAAGACGCCGACGGCAAGCAGAAAGTGCCGGGCATTTTCGCGGCCGTGCCGTACTGCATCGATCTGATCGGCGGACCGTATATCGAAACGCGGCCCGACGTGGTCGCCGCATTCCGCCCGAAAAGCGCGATCCGTCCGCCGAAAAGTTAAGACGCGGCAGCCGGCGCCGACGGAATCAGGAAGTGCTCGCGGTAATACTTGAGTTCGTCGATGGACTCGTGAATGTCGGCGAGCGCGGTATGCATCGCGCGCTTCTGGAAGCCCTTGTAGATCGCCGGCTGCCAGCGGCGGCACAGTTCCTTCAGGGTGCTGACATCGAGATTGCGGTAGTGGAAAAACGTCTCCAGCTCGGGCATCCAGCGCGCCATGAAACGGCGATCCTGGCAAATCGAGTTGCCGCACATCGGCGACTTGCCGGGCGGCACGTACTGGCCGAGAAACTCGCGGATCTGGCGCGTGGCTTCGGCTTCATCGACCGTCGACGCCTTCACGCGTTCGGTCAGCCCCGAGCGTCCGTGCGTGTTGCGGTTCCACTCGTCCATGCGGCCGAGCGCCTCGTCCGTCTGATGAATCGCGAGCACCGGCCCTTCCACCATCCTGTCGAGCGTCGAATTCGTCACGACCACCGCGATCTCGATGATGCGATCGTTGTCCGGATCGAGACCGGTCATCTCCATGTCGAGCCACACGAGGTTCATGTCGCTGCGCACGAGCGCGTTTTCGTCTGATTCGGGGGCGGCGGAGATGTCGGTCATGAGAAGCGGCCTGAGAGATGGGAAAGCCACTGCGCGTCGGCACGGCCTAGAACCTATAATTCTCGCATAGTTCAATCGGAAGTCCCGGATGACCAACCTCACTCTCGCTTTCTCGACGATCTTCGTCGTCGCCCTGGTCGCGATGGTCTCGACCAAGCTCTGGCTCGCGTCGCGGCAGATTCGCTACGTCGCCGCGCACCGCAACGGCGTGCCGTCGCAATTCTCCGGCACGATCCCGCTGACCGCGCATCAGCGCGCCGCGGATTACACCGTGGAGCGCACGCGCCTCACGATGATCGAGGTCGTCACGAGCGCGGTCGTGCTCGTCGCGCTGACGCTGCTCGGCGGCGTCCAGGCGCTCGATCTCGCCATTTCGGACTGGCTCGGCCGCGGTTATCTCGGTCAGATCGCGCTGGTGGCGTCGGTGGTCGCGATCACGAGCATCATCGATCTACCGTTCGATTACATCCGCCATTTCGTGATCGAGGAAAAGTTCGGCTTCAATCGCATGTCGAAGAAGCTCTTTTTCGCCGATCTCGTGAAGGGCACGGCGCTCGCGGTCGTGATCGGCGCGCCGCTTCTGCTGCTCACGCTCTGGCTGATGGACCGCGCCGGCACGTTCTGGTGGCTGTGGACGTGGATGGTATGGGTCGCATTCCAGTTGCTCGCGATGATCATCTATCCGACCTTCATCGCCCCGCTCTTCAACAAGTTCGAACCGCTGAAGGACGAGGCGCTCGTCGCGCGCATCACGAATCTGATGTCGCGCACGGGCTTCGCCGCGAAGGGCCTGTTCGTGATGGACGGCAGCCGCCGCTCCGCGCACGGCAACGCGTATTTCACGGGCTTCGGCGCGACCAAGCGCATCGTTTTCTTCGATACCCTGCTCGCGCGTCTTTCCGGCAGCGAGATCGAAGCGGTGCTCGCGCACGAACTCGGCCACTTCAAGCGCCGTCACGTGCTCAAGCTGATGATCGTCATGTTCGGCATCAGCCTCGCGATGCTCGCGCTGCTCGGCTGGCTCATCCAGACGACGTGGTTCTACGAGGGTCTGGGCGTGCGGCCGTCGCTCGTCGGCAGCAACAACGGGCTCGCGCTCGTCCTCTTCATGCTCGTGCTGCCGGTGTTCATGTTCTTCATCACGCCGCTCGGCAGCCTGACTTCGCGCAAGAACGAGTTCGAAGCCGATGCCTTCGCCGCCAGCCAGACCGATCCGAAGGATCTCGTGAACGCGCTCGTGAAGCTCTACGAGGACAACGCATCGACGCTCACGCCCGATCCCATCTACACCGCGTTCTATTATTCGCATCCGCCCGCCTCGCAGCGCATCGACCGCCTGATGCAACACGCCGCATGACGCGCGGGTCCAAGCATCCGAGCGTGGGCGCGCGCCTCGAAGGCACGGTGATCGCGGCGCACGGGCGTCACTATCTGGTGACGCCGGAAGACGGCGGCGCGATGCTTCAGTGCTTCCCGCGCGGCAAGAAAAGCGAAGTGGCCGTCGGCGATCGCGTGATCTACGAGCAGTCGTCGGCGGATCAGGGTGTGATCGTCGAGATCGGCGAGCGGCGCAATCTGCTTTACCGCTCGGATCAGTTCAAGTCGAAGCTCTTCGCCGCGAATCTCGATCAACTGCTGATCGTGCTCGCCACGGAACCGCATTTCAGCGAGGACCTGCTCGGACGCGCGTTGATCGCGGCGGAGGCGCATGGGCTGGAATCGCTCATCGTGCTTAACAAGATCGACGTCGGTCATGCGGTGCCGACCGCGCGCGAACGGCTCGCGCCGTATCGCGAACTCGGTTACACGGTCGTCGAACTGTCGGCGAAGATGATGCCCGGCGACGTCCATCCGCAACTCGATGCCCGTCTGAAAGATCGCTCGACGATCCTGCTCGGCCAGTCGGGCATGGGCAAATCGACGCTCGTGAACCTGCTCGTCCCCGATGCCGACGCCGCCACGCGCGAGATTTCATCGGCGCTCAATAGCGGTCGCCACACGACCACGTTCACGCGTCTCTACGACCTGCCCGGCGGCGGCGCGCTGATCGATTCGCCGGGTTTTCAGGAGTTCGGCCTGCATCATCTGTCCGAAGGCCAACTCGAGCGCGCCTTCGCGGATTTCCGGCCCTATCTCGGGCATTGCCGCTTCTACAACTGCCATCATCTGCACGAGCCTGGCTGCGCGGTGCTCGAAGCCGTCGACGCCGGCAAGATTCGCCCCGAGCGTCACGCGCTCTACGCACAGCTCGTCCACGAAGCCAGCCAGATCGTTCGATGAAGCGTCTCACGCGCGCTCCTAACCTGATCACGGCGCAGCACTGGGTGAACGTGCTCGCGACCGCGGGCGTGCCGTGCGAGTTGCACAACCGCTATCTGAACGGCGCGATGGGAGAGATTCCGGCGGATCAGTGCGCGCCGGAGATATGGATCGTCGACGATCGCGACGAAGCGTTGGCCTTGCGCCTTCTGGAGCGCGCGAGAAAAGGGCCGGACGCGAACGCCCGGCCCTGGAGATGCAAGCATTGCGGCGAGTGGCTGGAACCGCAATTCACCGTGTGCTGGAATTGTCAGACGGCGCGCGATCCGCTCGACGACTGATTACGCCAGCCACACGGCGATCGTCAGCATCAGCAGCAACAGCATCCACAGAATCACCGCGCGCCACACGAGACCGACGGCCGATTGCAGCGTGCGCGGCGTGCAATCGTCGCCGACGGGCAACGGGCTCGCATCGCCCACGGCAAGCGCTTCGACGGAAAGCGGCTCCGCCAGCGGACCGGCGAGACGCGCGCCCAGCGCACCGCTGCCTGCGGCGAGCAACACGCCTTCGTTCGCGTCCGGCCACTGACGCGCGTGATTGCGCCACGCGTAGATCGCATCCTCGAAATTGCCGACGATCGCAAAGCCGAGCGCGGTCAGACGCACCGGCACCCAGTCGATGACAAAAAACGCGCGCTGTGCGAACGACGAAAACTCGGCGGTGCGCTCCGGATTCGGCTTCGCCCATGCGCGCGCCAGATATTCGGCGATGCGATACAGCACCGCGCCCGCCGGGCCGATCGGAATCAGGAACCAGAAGAACACGCCGAACACATGCCGGTGCGACGCCACCACCGCGTGAACCAGCGTATGCCGCACGATTTCGCTGACGGGCATATCGACCGTGTCGATGCCGGTCCATTCGTTCAGCACTTCGCGCGCGCGCGGCACGTCGTCGTTGTTGAGCGCGAGGTGAATGTCGGTGAAATAGTGGCTGAACTGTCGAAACCCGAGCGTGAAGTACACGATCACCACGTTCCACAGAAACGCCAGAGCGAAGTTGATCCGGTACAGCACGTAGTAGACGAGCCCGACCGCGAGCGTCCACGGCAGCACGACCACGAGCCACGCTACGATGCCGTGTTTCTCCTTGCCAGCATCGAAACCGTGCGCGGTGGATTCCGCATGATATTGGAGCAACGCCGAAATCGGATTGTGCGGCGACAAGGCGCGCATTTGCTCAATGACGAGAGCCAGCAATACGGAGAAAAAAGTCATGCGAAGCGCCGAAACGGTCGGATTAGTTCGAGTTTCGCGTAACGATAGCACAGCGCCATACGCGTTTAGCGCGCTGAGTAATAGCGCGAGCCGCGGCGAGCACGCGGACTTTCCGCGCCGTCACGCGCGAGCCGCGAGAAAGCGATAAAAATTGCGCAACATGCCGGCCGTTGCGCCCCAGATGAAATAAGGAGCCTTTCTTTCGCCCGGCGTGTAAGGCATCGCAAAAAAACGACGCTCGCCGCCTTCCCAGCGAAAAACGCGCACTTCGTGGTTCGCCGGATTCATCAGCCACGCGAGCGGCACTTCGAAGATATCGGCGACTTCGCATGTATCGGCCTTCAGGGTAAAAGGCGGATGCACCAGCGCAACGACAGGCGTCACCTTGAAGCCCGTGCCCGTCAGATATTCGGGCATCGCCCCGATGATCTCGCAATGTTCCGCACCCAGGGCGACTTCTTCGTAGGCCTCGCGCAGCGCGGTGGCGGCGGCATCGGCGTCTTCGGGCTCGCGTCGGCCGCCCGGAAAGCTGATCTGCCCGGCGTGATCCGACAGATGATCGGCCCGCTGCGTCAGCAGCACGGTCAAGCCGCCCTCGCGCACGACGAGCGGCACCAGCACGGAAGCCACGCGCGGATCGCCGCCGATCGCCTTGATGCGCTGCTCGCGTTCTTCCTGCGTCCAGTCGAGATTCAGCGCGAAACGCGCGCGCAGGCCTTCCGGCGTGAGGCGCTCTGGCGGAATGGGCGGGAGTGTCTCACCCGTCGAGAGGACGGGCATCTTTTCGGGTTCGAGGATGCGGGGAGTCGAAGTCTTTCCGGTGGACACGGGGTCGAGAACTGGGCTGTCGAAGTCTCAATTTGAACACACCAAAGAAAAAAGCACCCACATGGGGTGCTTTTTCCGTACTACGCCTCGCCAGCGACTTACTCTGCGGAAGCAGCAGCCTTGTCTTTGAAGACCAGCTTTTCTTTGATTCGAGCCGACTTGCCCGAACGCTCGCGCAGGTAGTAGAGCTTCGCGCGGCGAACATCGCCACGACGCTTCACGACGATGCTCGCGAGCAGCGGCGAGTAGGTCTGGAACGTACGCTCGACGCCTTCGCCCGACGAAATCTTGCGGACGATGAAGTTCGAGTTCAGGCCACGGTTACGCTTCGCGATGACGACGCCTTCGTAAGCCTGGACACGCTTACGCGTGCCTTCGACCACGTTCACGTTGACGATGACGGTATCGCCCGGCGCGAAGTCGGGGATGCTCTTCTCGCCCAGAACGCGTGCGATCTCTTCCTTCTCGAGTTGCTCAATCAGATTCATTACTGACTCCTTGTGCCATCTTGCCGAAGTTGCGTGCCTTGTATTTGCGTCAGGCCCGGTAGAGGATGGGTTTGCTTCAGGCGCCGATTTTCAGCCAGCGCCCCCATTTTCCCGCTCGTCCGCCCGAAATCTATGCAGACTTCGACGCTTCCTTCGCGAGTTCTGCGAGCCACGCCTCGTCGGTGCGGCTCAACATCTTGCTGTCACGCGCCCGCCTGATCAGATCGGGCCGCTTGTTGAATGTGTTGCGTAATGCTTCGCGCCTGCGCCAGGCGTCGATTTCCTTGTGATGGCCGCCGAGCAGCACATCGGGAACACGCACGCCTTCGTACTCTTCCGGACGCGTGTAGTGCGGGCAGTCGAGCAAGACATCGACGAAACTGTCCTGCACCGCCGATTGCGCGTCGTTCAGCACGCCGGGCAACTGGCGCACCACGGCGTCCATCAGCGCCATCGCGGGAAGTTCTCCGCCCGACAGCACGAAGTCGCCGAGGCTTACCTCTTCGTCCACTTCACGGTCGATCAGGCGTTGGTCGATCGCTTCGTAACGGCCGCACAGCAGCACGAGACCCGGCTCCTGCGCAAACCGCATCACGCGGTCGTGGTCCAGTTTCGCACCTTGCGGCGACATCATCACGACGCGCGTCGATGTAATTCCCTGCTCGCGCTGCGCAGCCTTTGCCGCGTGGATCGCGTCTTCCAGCGGGCGCGCCAGCATCACCATGCCGGGGCCGCCACCGTAAGGGCGATCGTCGATGGTGCGGTAGCTGTCCGTAGTGAAATCGCGCGGATTCCACGTCCGCAAACCGAACCGCTCCTGCTTTACCGCCCGGCTGGTGATGCCCCAGTCGGTCAGCGCGCGAAACATCTCGGGAAAGAGCGTCACGACATCGAACTGCATCGCTCTCTCCGTAACGTGACGATGTTCAATAGTCGGCGTCCCAGTCGACGACGATACGCTTCGCCGCCCGGTCCACCGTCTTCACATACACGCCGACGAACGGAATAAGCCGCTCGCCGGTGACGGGCTTGCCATCCTTGTCGGTACTCGGATATTCGATCCGCAGGATGGAATGCGCGCCGTTGTCGATCAGATCCGCAACGTGGCCCAAGGCCACGCCCGCTTCACTTTCGACATCCAGGCCGATCAGATCGACCCAGTAAAATTCGTCTTCGCTGTCCAGCTTCGGGAAATCGCTGCGCGCGATATTCACCGTGTTGCCTTTCAGCGCGAGTGCCGTATCACGGTCATCACAGCCGGCGAAGCGCGCGACGATCGTATCGGCATGCACTTTCGACTGCAGACAGCGCGCGGACTTGTAATCGCGGCCTTTGACGAGCCACCAGCGTTTGACGTTCAGCAGCGCGTCGCCGCCCTGCTTGCCGTTCGCGTGCGGCACGATCTTGACCCAGCCTTTGAGACCATATGCATCGGCGATGAAACCGAGTTCGACGGCATCGTCAGGCAAAGCCTCGACCGATTCGATTCCGCCTTGCGGCGTCTTCGAGCTCGAAATGTCGACCGCCACGTGGCGCGCGCCCGGCTTGCGGACGAACGCGCCAAACGTGGCGGAACTCTCATCGTGCCCCGGCTTTGATCGGCCGATATCTTCCGGCACGCGGCCGGATTCAGAATTGCGCGTAGACATCGGCGAATCTTTGGGCAGGTTTCGAGCGGCTGTTACAGCGTCGACGAAGCGAGCTTAAGCAGCCGGCTGGGCTTGCTGAGCTTGCTTGACGAGACGCTCGACGGTCGGCGACAGCTGCGCGCCAACGCCTTGCCAGTACGTCAGGCGATCCTGAGCGATGCGCAGCGATTCGCCTTTGGTCGCGACCGGGTTGTAGAAACCCACGCGCTCGATGAAGCGGCCATCACGGCGGCTACGCGAGTCGGTTGCAACGATGTTGTAGAACGGGCGCTTCTTCGAGCCGCCACGAGCCAAGCGGATGATGACCATGCTGAAATCCTTGAAAACCGAGGTTCGGAACAACGAGAACAGGCGATTATAGCCGGAATCTGAAGCTCGAACAAACACTTAACGCATTTTTTGAATCCGAGCCGGATTCGGAACGATTCCAGCACATTTCCGGATACCGGGAATCACGGCGACGCGGCGACGCGCCATTGGTGGCGTGGACACACGTCGGCGTAAAATGGCTGACCGCGTCCGCATTCAAGCGACGCCCGCCTCTTTCCACCACCGCTTTCGCTGATGACTTCCTCGTCCGTCGCCACGCAAGCCGGCTCAAAGCCGGCCGGCAAGCAGGTTCCACCCTATTTCCGTTCGAAAACGCTGACCGCCGCGCTCGCGTTCCTGTTCGGCTACATCGGCTTGCACCGCTTCTATCTGTATGGAATGCGCGACAAGTACGGCTGGGCGCATATCGTCGGCATCGTTATGGGTGCGTTCGGCTATCTGCTGCTCGCGGAAACGGAGCGCACTTCGCTTCTCGGCTGGGTGCTGGCGTTTCCAGGCGCGATTTCGCTGCTCGCCGCCTTTCTCTCTGCCATCGTCTACGGCCTGCGCCCCGACGCCAAATGGGACGCGCAGTTCAATGCGCACACTGGCCGCAGCAGCCGCTCCGGCTGGACGGTCATTTTCGTCGTGATTTTTTCGCTCCTGTTCGGCGCGTTCCTGTTGATGACCGGTCTTGCGCTCACGTTCCAGACGTACTTCGAAAGTCAGGTCGAGGCGGCGAAAACGCTGTCGCAATAAAACGTCAGAACAGGTCGAGTTGCGGGCTGGACGGCGGGCCCGTGCGTTTCGCGGGCCGCTGGAACTCGGACATGTCGAGAATGCCGCGTTGCCGCGCATTCAGCCCGAGGCGCTTCGTCGCCTTTTGAAAGCGCTGCTTGAGCATGTCGGCCCACAGACCCTCGCCTTTCATGCGCGTCGAAAAATCCGAGTCGTAGTCCTTGCCGCCGCGCATGTCGCGCACGCGGCTCATCACGCGCTCCGCGCGATCGGGAAAATGCGCGGCAAGCCAGCCCTTGAAGAGCGGCGCAACTTCCCACGGCAGACGCAGCACGATATAGCTCGCGCTCGTCGCCCCCGCTTCGGCGCACGCTTCGAGGACACGCTCCATGTCCGGCTCCGTCACGAACGGAATAACCGGTGCGATGCTCACGCCGACCGGAATGCCCGCCTCGGCAAGCGTGCGGATCGTGCGAAGACGCCGCGACGGCGTCGCCGCACGCGGCTCGAGCGTTCGTGCGATATCGGCGTCGAGGGTCGTGACCGTGATCGCCGCCATCACCTGTCCGCGCGCGGCCATCGGCGCAAGCAGGTCGATGTCGCGTTCGATCAGCGAATTCTTCGTGATCGCCGCGAACGGGTGACCGCAATCGTGCAGCACCTGGATGACACGCCGCGTGATTTGCAGATCGCGTTCGACCGGTTGATACGCGTCCGTGTTGACGCCGAGCGCGATCGGCTCGGCTTCGTAGTTCGGTTTCGCCAGTTCGCGTTCGAGCAATTCGGGCGCGTTGATCTTCGCGTAGATCCGGCTTTCGAAATCCAGCCCCGGCGATAGCCCGAGATAGCTGTGCGTAGGGCGAGCAAAGCAATAGATGCAGCCGTGCTCGCAGCCGCGATAGGGATTCAGCGAAACGGAAAACGGAATGTCCGGCGAGGTGTTGCGCGTCAGAATGCTCTTCGCCCGCTCCTCGAAAATCTGGGTGCGTAGCGGTGGCGCGCCTTCGTCCGCTGGATCGGCGATGTGCGCCCAGCCGTCGTCGACGCGTTCGCGCTCATCCTTTTCGTAACGACCCTGGATATTCGTGACCGCCCCGCGCCCCTTCAGCGGGGCCGGTGGCGCGACGGGATATTCACGATCGGGCGATGACATTGCGACGAAATCCATCGATTAATACTGTATAAATATACAGTATTGCTTCGCCATCGCAAGCGGAAAATCACGTCTCGACGAGAATCTTGAGCGTCTCCTTGATCTCTTCCATCACGACATAGCTCTTCGACTGCACCGCGCCCGGCAATTGCAAAAGGATGTCGCCGAGCAGCTTCCGATAGTCCGCCATCTCGCCGATCCGCGCCTTGATCAGATAGTCGAAATCGCCCGATACGAGGTGACATTCGAGCACCTCGGGAATCTTCTGAACTTCGCGCCGGAATTGCTCGAACATGTTGCCGCTCTTGTGATCGAGCGTGATCTCGACGAAGACGAGCAGCGCAGCGCCCAGCTCGTTCGGATTCACCCGCGCGTAGTAGCCCATGATGACGCCATCGCGCTCCATGCGTTTCACGCGTTCGATGCAAGGCGTCACCGACAGCCCGACGCGCTCGGCCAGGTCTTTCATCGCGATGCGTCCGTCCTCCTGAAGGATGTTCAGGATCTTGTGATCGAGCTTGTCGAGCGCGCGTACTGGATTTCGCTGAGTTCGCATTCGTTTTTCCTGAAAATCGATCAAATACAATAACTAAAACTGGGTCGAAGTCCATACCATAGTCGATAACACTATACGAGCTTCAGTTTGTCGCGTCGATCGCCCAAAGGCCCGCGCACTCGGAAGTTTCATCGAATCTGGATGGAGATCACATGCGAATCGTTATTCTCGGAAGCGGCGTCGTCGGTGTCACGAGCGCGTATTACCTCGCTCGCGCCGGTCACGAAGTCACGGTCATCGACCGCGAGGCTGGCCCCGCCCTCGAAACGAGTTTCGCGAACGCCGGACAGATCTCCCCGGGCTACGCATCGCCGTGGGCCGCACCGGGCGTGCCGCTCAAGGCCGTGAAGTGGATGTTCGAAAAGCACGCGCCGCTCGCCATCCGCCTCGACGGCACGATGAACCAGTTGCAGTGGATGTGGCAAATGCTGCGCAACTGCACGCAGGATCGCTATACGGTCAACAAGGGCCGCATGGTCCGCCTCGCCGAATACAGCCGCGATTGCTTGCAAGCGTTGCGCGCCGACACCGGCATCTCGTACGAAGGCCGTACGGGTGGCACGTTGCAACTGTTCCGCACGCAGCAGCAATTCGACGGCGCGGGCAAGGACATCGCGGTGCTGAAGGACGCGAACGTGCCGTTCGAACTGCTCACGGCCGATGAACTGAAGAAGGCCGAGCCGGCTCTCGCGGCCGTGTCGCACAAATTGACGGGCGGTCTGCGCCTGCCGAACGACGAAACCGGCGACTGCCAGATGTTCACGACGCAGCTCGCCGCCATGGCCGAAGCGCTCGGCGTCAAGTTCCGCTACAACACGTCGATCGACGCGCTCGCCGTCAGTAACGGCCGCATCGCCGGCGTGCAGTGCGGCAAGGAACTGGTGACGGCGGATTCATATGTCGTTGCGCTCGGCTCGTATTCGCCGAAGCTGCTCGGCGATCTCGTGAAGATTCCGGTTTATCCGCTGAAGGGCTACTCGATCACTGCGCCGATCGTCGATGCGAAGCGCGCACCGGTCTCGACCGTGCTCGACGAAACGTACAAGATCGCGATTACGCGCTTCGACGACCGCATCCGCGTGGGCGGCATGGCGGAAATCGTCGGCTATGACAAGAAGCTGAAGCAGGCGCGTCGCGAAACGCTCGAAATGTGCGTGAACGACCTGTTCCCGGGCGGCGGCGACACCGCGAGCGCCACGTTCTGGACCGGCCTGCGCCCGATGACGCCGGACGGCACGCCGATCGTCGGCCGCACGCCGGTGCCGAATCTGTTCCTGAACACCGGTCACGGCACGCTCGGCTGGACGATGTCGTGCGGCTCGGGCCAGTTGCTGGCGGACCTGATGTCGGGCAAGCAGCCCGCGATCCGTGCCGACGATCTGTCGGTTCACCGCTATTTCGGCGATGTCGGCGTGAAGACGCGTCCGGGATACGCGAACGCGTGATCGCCGCTAACGCATGAAAGACAAAGGCGCCTTGCGGCGCCTTTTCTTTTGGTCTTTTAGAACTGGTCTTCGCTCAGCGCGAGCACGCCTTCCCGCCCGTTCGCGCTGACAATCGACGCCTCGATCCCCGGCGCGAGCGACAGAATGTGCTCGGCGAAGAACGCCGCCGTCGCGATCTTCGCGGAATAGAAACGCTCGTCGTCCGCGCGCTTCGCCTGGGCGACGAGCATCGCGCGCGCCATCTGCCATCCCGCCAGCACGATGCCCGCGAGCCGCAGATACGGCACGCTGCCCGCGAACACCGCATTCGGATCGCTCTTGAATTTCGCGACGATGAACTCGACCGCGCGCGCAAGCGAAAGACTTCCCGCGCTCAAGTGCCGATGCATCGACTTGAACGCCTGGCCGTCCGCTTCCGCGAGCGCCGCGATGGTCTGATCGATCTGCGCGAGCAGCGCCTGCGCCGTGGCGCCGCCATCGCGCACGGTCTTGCGGCCGATGAGATCGTTCGCCTGAATCGCCGTCGTGCCTTCGTAGATCGGCAGGATGCGCGCATCGCGATAATGCTGCGCCGCGCCCGTCTCCTCGATGAAGCCCATGCCGCCGTGCACCTGCACGCCGAGGCTCGCGACATCGACGGACATTTCCGTGCTGAAGCCCTTCACGATCGGCACGAGATACTCGTAGATCGCCTGATGGCTCTTCCGGGCGTCGTCGTCCGGATGACCGTGCGCGAAATCGCTATGCGCCGCCGCGACATACGCGAGCGCACGGGCGCCTTCGGTGTAGGCGCGCATCGTCGAGAGCATGCGGCGCACGTCGGGATGATGGATGATCGTCACGGGCTCCTTCGCGCTGCCATCGACGGGACGGCTCTGCACACGCTCTTTCGCATACGCAACCGCCTGCTGATATGCGCGCTCGGCGACCGCGACGCCCTGCATGCCGACGGCAAAACGCGCCGCGTTCATCATGATGAACATGTATTCGAGACCGCGATTTTCCTCGCCGATCAGATAGCCGATCGCGCCGCCGTGATCGCCGTATTGCAGCACCGCGGTCGGGCTGGCCTTGATGCCGAGCTTGTGTTCGATCGATACGCAGTGCACGTCGTTGCGTGCGCCGAGCGAGCCGTCTTCGTTGACGAGAAACTTCGGCACGAGAAAGAGCGAGATGCCTTTCACGCCTTCGGGCGCGTCGGGCGTGCGTGCGAGCACGAGATGCACGATGTTCTTCGCCATATCGTGCTCGCCGTAGGTGATGAAAATCTTCGTGCCGAAAACCTTGTACGTGCCGTCGCCCTGTGGCTCGGCGCGCGTGCGCACGAGCGCCAGATCGGAGCCCGCCTGCGGCTCCGTGAGATTCATCGTGCCGGTCCATTCACCTTCGATGAACTTCGGCAGATAGCGCGCCTTCTGTTCATCGCTGCCTGCGGTGAGGAGCGCCTCGATCGCGCCGTCGGTGAGCAGCGGACACAATGCGAAGGAGAGATTCGCCGAGTTCAGCGCCTCGATGCACGGCGTCGCGATGAGTTTCGGCAAGCCCTGCCCGCCGAAGTCCACCGGATGGATGACGCCTTGCCAGCCGCCTTCCGCGAACTGACGGAACGCGGCCTTGAAGCCGGGCGTCGTCGTGACTTCGCCGTTCGCCCACGCGCTCGGCGTGCGGTCACCGGCGACATTCAGCGGCGCCAGGACTTCGCCGCAAAAACGCGCGGCTTCCTCGACGACGGCCTGCGCCGTGTCGAAGCCTGCATCTTCGTGACCAGGCAGCGCGGCGATGCTGTCGATATCCGCCAGTTCCTTCATTACGAACAGCATGTCCTTGACCGGGGCGCTGTAGCTCATCGTCTTGTCTCCTCTTCTTAACGATATTTCGGTACAAAAAAAGGGCGCAACGTTCGTCGCGCCCTTTGTTTTTCTTTGTGGCGAGTGTTCGACTCACACGGCGCGGCTTAGCCGAGTTCTTTCACCAGTTCCGGCACGACCGCGAACAGATCGCCGACGAGACCGTAATCGGCCACGCTGAAGATCGGCGCTTCGGGATCCTTGTTGATCGCGACGATGACCTTCGAATCCTTCATGCCGGCCAAGTGCTGAATCGCGCCTGAGATACCGACCGCCACGTACAGTTGCGGCGCGACGATCTTGCCGGTTTGACCGACCTGATAATCGTTCGGGACATAGCCAGCATCGACTGCCGCGCGCGATGCGCCCAGCGCCGCGTTGAGCTTGTCGGCGAGCGGTTCCAGCGTCTTCGTATAGTTCTCGCCGCTGCCGAGGCCGCGTCCGCCCGACACGATGATGTGCGCGCTCGTCAGTTCCGGACGATCCAGCTTCGTCACTTCACGGCTCACGAACTGCGAGATGCCCGCGTCGGCTGCGGCTTCGATCTTCTCGATCGCAGCGTTACCACCTTCAGCCGCAACCGGATCGAAACCCGTTGCGCGCACGGTGACGACCTTGATCGGATCGCTCGATTGAACCGTGGCGATGGCGTTGCCCGCGTAGATCGGACGCTCGAAGGTATCGGCGCTATCGACGGCGGTGATATCGCTGATCTGCGCGACATCGAGATGCGCGGCGATACGCGGCGCGATGTTCTTACCGTAAGCCGTAGCCGGCGCGAAGATATGCGAATAGTCCTTCGCGATGTTCAGCACCGTGCCGTCGATGTTTTCTGCGAGGCCGTCGGCGAGTTGAGGCGCATCGGCGAGCAGCACTTTCGACACGCCCGCGATCTTCGCCGCCGCATCCGCCGCGCCCTGCGCGTTCGAACCTGCGATCAGCACATGCACGTCGCCGCCGACCTTCGCCGCCGCTGCAACCGTGTTCAGCGTCGCTGCCTTGATCGACGCATTGTCGTGTTCCGCAATTACCAGAATCGTCATTTTTTCGCGTCTCCTTTACAGCACTTTGGCTTCGGTCTTGAGCTTCTCGACCAGCGTCTTCACGTCGGGCACCATGATGCCCGCGCTGCGCTTCGGCGGCTCGACGACCTTCAGCGTCTTCAGACGCGGCGCGACATCGACGCCCAGATCGGCGGGCTTCACCGTCGTCAGCGTCTTCTTCTTCGCCTTCATGATGTTCGGCAGCGTCACGTAGCGCGGCTCGTTCAGGCGCAGATCCGTGGTGATCACCGCGGGAAGCTTGAGCGACAGCGTTTCCGCGCCGCCATCGACTTCACGCGAAACAGTCGCCTTGCCATCCGCGACCACGACCTTCGATGCGAACGTCGCTTGCGGCAGACCTGCCAGTGCAGCGAGCATCTGGCCGGTTTGATTCGAATCGTCGTCGATGGCCTGCTTGCCGAGGATGACGAGTTCAGGCTTTTCCTGATCGACCAGCGCCTTCAGGATCTTCGCCACCGCCAGCGGTTGCAGTTCATCGGCGGATTCGACGAGGATCGCGCGATCCGCGCCGATGGCCAGCGCGGTACGCAGCGTTTCCTGACACTGCGTCACGCCGCACGACACGGCGATCACTTCCGTCGCAACACCCGCTTCCCGCAGACGCACCGCCTCTTCGACGGCGATTTCGTCGAACGGGTTCATCGACATCTTCACGTTGGCGATATCGACGCCCGTGTTATCCGACTTCACCCGGACCTTCACGTTGTAGTCGACCACGCGCTTGACTGGCACCAGAATTTTCATGCACACGCTCCAAAGTTACGATTACGTCAACCCAGCGTCATTATACGAGCGACGCGATGGATAACCCCCTCCCGCAACGGGTGGGTTGAGGCATCGTGCAATAGGTATGCGCTTATTTTTATCGAACGGTCGTTCTATTTCTATCCACGAAAACCCGAACATCACCCGTGAAATCGATTACCAGGCCGTAATCACCGCCCCGGCATATTTGCCTTCGACGAACTGCTTCACCTCCGGCGAGTGATACGCCGCGATGAGTTTGGCGACCCACGGCTTGTCCTTGTCGGCCGCGCGGATCGCAATGATGTTGACGTACGGACCGTGCGGATCCTCGATGGCGATCGCGTCCGACTTCGGCTTGAGGCCGGCTTCCATCGCGAAGTTCGTGTTGATGGCGGCGGCGTCGACGTCGTCGAGCGAGCGCGGAATCTGCGCGGCGTCGAGTTCGACGATCTTCAGCTTCTTCGGATTCTCGACGATATCGAGCGGCGTCGCCTTCAGGCCCGCATCCGCGCGCAGCTTGATGAGACCCTGCTTCTGCAACAGCAGCAATGCACGGCCGCCGTTGGTCGGATCGTTCGGCACCGCGATGCGCGCGCCATTGCCAAGCGCCGACAACGACTTCAGCTTCTTCGAATAGATGCCCATGGGAAACGTCACGGTATCGGCGATCCGGATGAGCTTGTAGCCGCGGTCCTTCACCTGCGCGTCGAGATACGGCAGATGCTGATAGCTGTTCGCGTCGAGATCGCCGGCGGCGAGCGCGGCGTTCGGCTGCACGTAATCCGAGAACTCGACAACCGTGATCTTGAGGCCGTTCTTCGCGGCGACCTGCTTCACGACATCCATGATCTGCGCGTGCGGGCCGCCGGTCACGCCCAGCTTGATCGCGTCTTCAGCGTGCGCGACGCCGTTGAACAGCGTTGCGCTCAGCAGCGCGGCGGCGAACTTCAAAATGAATCGACGTTGCATGGTTTTCTTGAGTGGTTATTTGTGGCTGAGACGACGAACGAGCCAGTCGCCGAAGGATTGCACGAGCTGCACGAACACGATGAGGATGACCACGACGGTGATCATCACTTCAGGCAAGAAGCGCTGATAGCCATAGCGGATGCCGAGATCGCCGAGACCGCCGCCGCCGATCGCGCCCGCCATCGCCGAATAGCCGACGAGCGACACGAACGTGATGGTGAGCCCCGCCACGACGCCCGGCAGCGATTCCGGCAACAGCACCTTGAAGACGATCTGGCTCGTGGTCGCGCCCATCGCCTGCGCAGCTTCGATGAGACCGCGATCCACTTCGCGCAGCGCGGTTTCGACGAGTCGCGCAATGAACGGCGCGGCGGCGATGGTCAACGGCACGACCGCGGCCGCAGTGCCGATCGACGAGCCGACGACGAGCCGCGTGAACGGAATCACCGCGACGAGCAGGATGATGAACGGCGTCGAGCGCACCGCGTTGACGATGCCGCCGAGCACGCGATTCACGCCGATGTTCTGCAGCACGCCATCGCGATCGGTCAGATAGAGCAGCACGCCGAGCGGCAAACCGACGGCCGCGCCGACGAGTCCCGAGATGCCGACCATGATCAGCGTTTCCCAGAACGACTGCACGAACATGTCGAACATTTCACTCAACATGGGACAACTCCTCCACGACGACACCTTGAGAACGCAAATACTCGAGCGCTTCCGCGATCTTCACCGGCTGGCCACCCGCGAGCACCGCGAGCGAGCCGAACGCCTGGCCCTGAATCTCGTCGATCTGGCCATGCAGGATGTTGAAATCGAGCTCGTAGCGGCGGATCGTCTCCGAGAGAATCGGCTGATCGACGCCCGAGCCGGTGAACGCGAGCCGCAGCAAATGGCCGCTGCCGGTCTTCAGGCGCTCGATGACGCGCGCCTTCAACGCGGGCGGCAACTCGTGCGCGATCACATCGCCGATCAGCGCGCGCGTGACTTCGTGATGCGGCTGCATGAAGACATCGACGACCTTGCCCTCCTCCACCACGCGGCCCGCGTCGAGCACCGCGACGCGATCGCACACCTGCTTGATCACTTCCATCTGATGCGTGATGAGCACGATCGTGAGACCGAGCTCGCGATTGATCTTGCGCAGCAGATCGAGAATCGCGCGCGTGGTTTCCGGATCGAGCGCGGACGTGGCTTCATCGGAAAGCAGCACTTTCGGCCTGCTCGCGAGCGCCCGCGCGATGCCAACGCGCTGCTTCTGCCCGCCGCTGATCTGCGCGGGATACTTGTCCTTGTGCGTCGTGAGACCGACGAGATCGAGCAGCGGCAGAACGGCCGCCTCGATTTCCGCGCGCTTCTTGCCGGCGAGTTCGAGCGGCAGCGCGACGTTGTCGTACACCGTGCGCGAGCTCAGCAGGTTGAAATGCTGAAAGATCATGCCGATGTCGCGGCGCGCCGCACGCAGATCGTCCTTGCCGAGCGTCGTGAGATCGCGTCCGTCGACGATCACGTTGCCTTCGCTCGGCCGCGTCAGCAGATTGATGGTGCGCACGAGCGTGCTCTTGCCAGCGCCGCTGCGCCCGATGATGCCGAACACTTCGCCGGCGGGAATCGTCAGATTGACGTTGTGCAGCGCCTCGACCCAGCCCCGGGGCCCCGCGAAGCGCTGCGAGAGATTGCGTATTTCGATCATGAAAAATGCAAACGGCGGAAGGCTCGCCGGGTGAAACGCACCCGCGCCGCCGGCCGCCGCCTGTTTGTAGTCGTAGTAGTACCGTCGCCCGCGATTTTACCGGACACGTTACATTCTGTTTAATAATGATTTCAGATCGACTAATAACGTGGAGATATTTACAGGCTCATGTCCCGGCATATTTATTCGACGAGCGCAGTCACGACGCGAAGCGGCGTGGAACTGTTCCTGCATCGCTGGCAGCCCGCGCCGGATGTCGAACCGAAGGCGCGCATCGCGCTGGTTCACGGCCTCGGCGAGCACGCGGGGCGTTACGACGCGCTCGCGGTCGCGTTGAACGCGGCGGGCATCGAAGTGATCGCGATCGATCTGCGCGGCCACGGGAAGTCGTCGGGCGATCGGGCGTGGGTGCGCGTGTTCACGGACTATCTGCGTGATGCCGACGTGCTGCTCGAAGCGTGCGCCGCGACGCCGCCCGTCGCCACGCCGCTCTTTCTGATGGGCCATAGCATGGGCGGCACGATCGCGGCGCTCTATGCCGCCGAACGTGCGCAAGAGAAAAAGCTGGCCGGGTTGATTCTGTCGAGTCCTGCGTTGAAGATCGGCGCAGGCACGCCACGCTGGAAGGCGAAGTTTTCCCGTATCGTCGGGACGGTGGCGCCGCGCGTGGCCGCGTTCAGCATCGACCCGGCGCTGCTTTCGCGCGCGCCGGGGGTCGTCGAAGCATATAAGCGCGATCCGCTCGTGCTTCACGGCGCGGTGCCGGCGCGCACGGCCGCGCAGATTCTCGCCGGGATGGAGCGCGTGGCGGCGAAACGCCGCGAGATCAGATTGCCGATTCTCGTCTTCCACGGCAGCGAGGACGCGATCTGCGATCCCGCCGGCAGCCGCGAATTCGAAGCGAACGCGGGATCGACCGACAGCACGCTCGCGATTCACGTAGGCAGCGCGCACGAAACGCTCAACGATCTCGAACGCGATCGCGTGATCCGCGAGCTCATCGACTGGATTCTGGTGCGCGCCGACTTCGCGCGCACGCATTCGCCCCGCTAGATTTCCGCGAGCACCCGCAGATGCGCGACGACGCTGCGACCCAGCGCCGACAAGTTGTAGCCGCCTTCCAGACAACTCACGATGCGCCCTTGCGCGTGACGCTTCGCCACCGCGCGGACCTGCTCGGTGATCCACGCGTAATCGTCCTCGACGAGGCCCATGTTGGCCATGTCGTCTTCGCGATGCGCGTCGAACCCGGCGGAGACGAAGATCATCTGCGGCTTGAATTCATCGAGCCGCGGCAGCCATAACATGTCGACGACTTCGCGCACCTGCATGCCCTTCGTGCGCGCGGGCAGCGGCACGTTGACCATGTTCGACGCGTGATTGTCGGCGCCGCTGAACGGATAGAACGGATGCTGGAAGAAGCTGCACATCAGCACGCGCGAATCGCCGCTGAACGCGGCCTCGGTGCCGTTGCCGTGATGCACGTCGAAATCGACGATCGCGACGCGCTGCAAGCCGTGCACTTCGAGCGCATGACGCGCGGCGATCGCGACGTTGTTGAAGAGGCAGAAGCCCATCGCGCGCGCGGGCTCCGCGTGATGGCCCGGCGGGCGCACGCTGCAGAACGCGTTGTCGTAACGGCCTTCGATGACGGCGTCGGTCGCCGCGATCGCCGCGCCCGCCGCGCGCAACGCGGCGCGATAGGACTCGGGGCACATCGACGTATCGGGATCGAGCTCGCTTCTGCCCGACTCCGGCGTGCGGCTCTTGATGTAGTCGATGTGCGCCTGCGTGTGCACGCGCGCGAGGTCGGTTTCCTCGGCGAGCGGCGCTTCCTCGCGCTCGATGAGCGAATCGATCCGGCTCGCGATCAGCTGATCTTCGATCGCCTGCAAACGCGCCGGACACTCGGGATGCCACTGGCCGTTGTCGTGTCGAAGGCAGTCGGGGTGGGAGTAAAAGCCGGTGGCCATGATGTCTCGCAATGCCGCTTTCGTCGGCTCTCGTCTCGTATTTTTTCGTCATACGCGACCACGAGTCGCGCAATTGACGTTAAGTTACCACACCGTTCGGCACGTCCGCCCTCGCCCGGGCACATGGACAGTATGGGCGCGAAGCGTCGGTTATACTGCCCCGACGCCTTGCCGGCCGAGCGGTTGCGCGCGGCATCTTGCAGGCCGTTGCGTTCCGTTAGGCGTTTTGGCCGCTCGTGCATCAGGCATCGCCCCTACCGCCCTCAACCACGCACACTATGACTTTCCAGTTTGCTCCGTTCGACTTCACGGCTCCGTTCAAGCCGGCAAAGCGCGCACTCGTTGCTTCCCTCGTCTGCGCGCTCGGCTTTCTTTCCGGCAACAGTGCCTTTGCGCAGTCGCAGCAGCCGCAGGCCGCGACGCCGCAAGGGCAGATGTTCGAAGAAGAGATCGTGCCGCAGCGTTACGCGAACAATCCGAATGTCGAAGCGTTCATCAACGACATGGTCGCGCGCTACGACTTCGATTCGTCGGCGCTGCACGACCTGTTCGCCCGCGTGAGTTATTCGGCGACGGCGGCGAAGCTGGTCCTGCCGTCCCCCACGCCGCAAGCCAAGAACTGGCGCGCGTATCAGGCGCGTTTCATCGAGCCGGTGCGCATCAACGCCGGCGTGAAGTTCTGGCGCGCGAATCAGGCCACGTTGCAGCGCGCCGCGGAGCAATTCGGCGTGCCGCCCGAAGTGATCGTCGGGATCATCGGCGTGGAGACGATCTACGGCAAGTACATGGGCAACTTCCGCGCGCTCGACGCGTTGACCACGCTCACCTTCGACTATCCGAACACGCCGAACCGCGTCGAGCGCATGGCGACCTTCCGCAAGAATCTGGAAGACCTGCTCGTGTGGACACGCGATTCGCAGATCGATCCGACGACCGTGCTCGGTTCGTACACCGGCGCGATCGGCATTCCGCAGTTCCTGCCGAGCAGCATCGTGCAATACGCGGTCGACTACGACGGCAACAGCCGCATCGATCTGCGCACGAGCCCGGCGGATGCCATCGGCAGCGTGGCGAACTATCTGAAGCAGAACGGCTGGGAGCCGGGTCGGCCGGTCGTGTGGCGTATCGCCGGGGATGTCGGCAGTCAGGGCATCGCGCAGGCCGCCGCCGATGGCGCGCCGGAACCGAAGTGGTCGCTCGCGCAACTGACGAAGGCCGGCATGCTGCTCAACGAGCCGGGGCTGAACATCGCGGCCGAAGCGCCGACGCCGCTCACCGTGGTCGATCTGCCCACGCCCGGCCGCACGACCGAATATACGTTGGGGCTGAAGAACTTCTACGTGCTCACGCGCTACAACCGCAGCTTCTTCTATGCGCTCGCGGTGTATCAACTGGGCGAAGCGGTGAAGGCGCGCATGATGGCGGGCGACACGGGCACGGCTTCGCAGTGATGTCGTCCCGGCGCTGAAAAAACGAAACCCCGGCATGCCGGGGTTTTTTCATTGCGCGGGCGAAACTCGCGGCATCAAGCCGGAAATACGCCCGTCGACAGATAACGATCGCCACGATCGCAGATGATGAACACGATGGTCGCGTTCTCCACCTGACGCGCGACGCGCAGCGCGACCTCGCACGCGCCGCCGGACGAAATGCCCGCGAAGATGCCTTCGACCGATGCAAGGCGTCGCGCCATCGTTTCGGACGCCGACTGGCTCACGTTCTCCACGCGATCGACACGGCTGCGATCGAAGATCTTCGGCAGATACGCTTCCGGCCATTTGCGGATGCCCGGAATGCGCGAGCCCTCTTCCGGCTGCGCACCGATGATCTCGATCTTCTGATTCTGTTCCTTCAGATACTTCGACACGCCCATGATCGTGCCGGTCGTGCCCATCGACGAGACGAAGTGCGTGAGACGGCCTTCGGTCTGACGCCACAGCTCGGGCCCTGTGCCTTCGTAGTGCGCGAGCGGGTTGTCAGGATTCGCGAACTGATCGAGGATGATGCCCTTGCCATCGCGCTGCATCTGATCGGCGAGATCGCGCGCGTATTCCATGCCGCCCGTCACCGGCGTGAGCACGATTTCCGCGCCATACGCGGCCATGCTCTGACGGCGCTCGACCGAGAGATCTTCGGGCATCAGCAGCACCATCTTGTAGCCGCGCATCGCGGCGGCCATCGCGAGCGCGATGCCGGTGTTGCCGCTCGTCGCTTCGATCAGCGTGTCGCCCGGCTTGATGCGGCCGCGCTCTTCAGCTTTCCTGATCATCGACAACGCCGGACGATCCTTCACCGAGCCCGCCGGATTGTTGCCTTCGAGCTTGCCGAGCACGATGTTGTTGCGGCTGCGGATTTCATCGTCCACGACGCGGACGAGTTGCACGAGCGGCGTGTTGCCGATCGTGTCTTCGATAGTCATGTAAGCCATATGCGAAAGCGGTCGATCCCCACGCACGACGCGTCTGCAGCGGGGAATTTGGTATAGGGGATGCGTCGATTGTAGCCCAGTGATCCCGCCGATGCCGGCGCGCCCCTGATGCGCGGATGGATTGCCGCGCTCAGCCGTAAGCCGGATGACAGAACGCCGGCCCCGCGTACGCGTCGTCCGCACATGCAAAAAACCCCGCGGGGAGGCCCTCCGCGGGGAGCCCAAAACATCGGAAGGCTGAAGGAGACCGATGGCGCGCCTTCGCGCGTTCCGCTATTTCTTCACGACGACCGGTTTGGACGACGCGGACGCCGAAACCTGCGTCGCGACCGCCGAGTTTGCGGCGCCGGGCGGTGCGGCGTTACCCGGCGTTGCGGCCGCTGCCGTCTTCGACGCGGCGCCCACCGTCAATCCTTCCGCTTCGAGACGTTGAACCGTCTTGCCGCCCATCCCCTTCACGCGCGTGCCGAGATCGTTGGCGTCCTTGAACGGGCCGTGCGCCTGACGTTCGTCGAGAATGGCTTTCGCCTTCGCCGGACCGATGCCCTTGATGCCGCGCAATGCATCGGAGTTGGCGGTATTGACGTCGACGGCCGCCCACGCGCTACCGATGGAAAAGATGAGCGCGAACGCGGCGATCGACGAGAGTGCTTGCTTGAACATGACTGAGTCTCCGAGAAGAACCGGCCGGCACCAGCGCCGACCGTGAGACCCAGTGTAGAGAGACGCGAAACGCGTTTATAGCTGGCCGAATAGCCAACGCACGTAACGATCGACGCCTTCCTGAACGGTCAGAAACGGCGCGTCGTAACCCGCCGCGCGCAGGCGCGACTGGTCCGCCTGGGTGAAGCATTGATATTTGCCGCGCAGTGCGTCGGGGAACGGAATGTACTCGATGAGCCCGCGCTGCACCAGTTCCGCGAGCGACAGCGAAGCTTCGCCGTTGAGCGCGCGCAACGAGTTCACGACCGTCGACGCGATATCGTTGAACGGCTGGGCGCGTCCCGTGCCGAGATTGAAGATGCCCGACTTCTCCGGATGATCGAAGAAGAACAGGTTCACCTTCACGACGTCCTCGACCGAGATGAAATCGCGCGTCTGCTCGCCGGCCGCGTAGCCGTTGTATTCGCCGAAAAGCTTGACCTTGCCTTCCGAGCGGAACTGGTTGAAGTTGTGGAACGCAACCGAGGCCATGCGGCCCTTGTGCGTCTCGCGCTGGCCGTACACGTTGAAGTAGCGAAAGCCGACGATCTGACTCTGCGCCTTCGGCAATACCTGACGCACGATCTGATCGAAAAGGAATTTCGAGTAACCGTAGACGTTGAGCGGCTTCTCGACTTCGCGCTCCTCGACGAAGCGGCTCGACCCGCCGTAAGTCGCCGCCGACGACGCGTACAGGAACTGCGCGCCCTGCGCGAGGCACGCGTCCATGACGTCGCGGCTGTAGCGGAAGTTGTTGTCCATCATGTAGCGGCCGTCGGTTTCCATCGTGTCCGAACAGGCGCCTTCATGGAACACCGCGCGCACCTTCCCGAAATCGCCGCGCCTGAAGCGCTCGACGAATTCGGTTTTATCGAGGTAATCGTCGATCTCGCAATCGACCAGATTCTTGAACTTGTCGGCGCGCGTGAGATTGTCGACCGCGATCACGCGGTTCTCGCCACGTTCGTTGAGCGCCTTGACGATATTGCTGCCGATGAACCCGGCAGCACCGGTAACGATGATGGTCATGGCGAAGTATCAGATAAGGTCAGGCGAAGAGTTCGTTGTAGTCGACGGTCGCCGTGCCGAGCTTGCCCACGACAATTCCCGCCGCGCGGTTCGCATAGACGATCGAGTCGACGAGCGGCACACCCGCGCCCAGCATGGTCGCGACCGTTGCGATGACGGTGTCGCCCGCACCCGAGACATCATACACTTCGCGTGCTTCGGCCGACGTGTGCAGCACCTGGTTCTCGGTGAAGAGCGTCATGCCCTCCTCGGAACGCGTGAGCAGCAGCGCGGAGAGTTCGAGTTCGGCGCGCAGCTTCGTCACGCGCTCCAGGAGGTCTTCTTCGGACTTCCATTGGCCGATCACCTCGCGCAGTTCCGCGCGATTCGGCGTGATTAGCGTGGCGCCGCGATAACGGTCCCAGTCATCGCCCTTCGGATCGACGAGCACCGGCTTGCCGGCGCGTTTCGCGTCCGCGATCATCTGCGTGACGTGCGTCAGGCCGCCCTTCGCGTAATCCGACATGAGGATCACGTCGTGCTGCGGAAGCAGTTCCGCGAAACGCGCGAGGCACGCGCGCAGCACTTCGTGATTCGGCGTGTTTTCGAAATCGACGCGCAGCAGTTGCTGCTGGCGCGACAGCACGCGCAGCTTGATCGTCGTGAGCAGTTCGGGGTCGCGTTCGAGGTGCCCCGCGACCTTGCTCTCACCGAGCAGTTCGACGACGCGCTCGCCCGGCTCGTCGTGCCCCACCGCGCAGAGCAGCCCCGTCTGCGCGCCGAGCGCCGCCGCGTTTCGCGCGACGTTCGCCGCGCCGCCGAGACGGTCTTCCTTCTTCTGCACGTGCACGACCGGAACGGGCGCTTCGGGCGAGATGCGGTTGACGTCGCCGAACCAGTAACGGTCGAGCATCACGTCGCCGACCACCAGCACGCGCGCCGCCGATATGCGCGCACGCGGCACGACGGGAATATCGGCTTTACTTGCTGCTGCCGTTGCGGTCGAGTTCGACATGGGGACGTCCTATTGCAAAGTAGTCGATGCCCATTTCGGCCATCGCTTCCGGTTCATACAGATTGCGGCCGTCGAAGATCACCGGCGTCTTCAATGCGCTCTTCAGGTGCCAGAAATCCGGGCTCTTGAATTCCTTCCATTCGGTCACGATGACGAGCGCGTCCGCTCCCGTCAGCGCATCCTGCTGGGTCTTCACGAAGTCCAGGCGCTTCAGGTCTTCGGGGCGATCCGCGAGATCGAGTGCGAACACGCGCTCCGCTTCATCGCGCGCAACGGGATCGTAGCCGCGCACGGTGGCGCCGCGCCGCAGCAGCGCCTCGATGATGCGCCGGCTCGACGCCTCGCGCATGTCGTCGGTATTGGGCTTGAAGGCGAGGCCCCACACGGCGAAGGTGCGCCCGCGCAGGTCTTCGCCCATGCGCTTCACGATCTTGTTGACGAGCACTTCCTTCTGGTCGTTATTGACGGCTTCGACCGCTTCGAGAATCCGCAGCGTGTGGCCGTTTTCGCGCGCCGTCTGCGCGAGCGCCTGCACGTCCTTCGGAAAGCACGAGCCGCCGTAACCGCAACCCGCGTACAGGAAGTGATAGCCGATGCGCGGATCCGAGCCGATGCCGCGCCGCACCGATTCGATATCGGCGCCGACGGTGTCCGCGAGATTCGACAGATCGTTCATGAACGAGATGCGCGTCGCGAGCATCGCGTTGGCGGCATATTTCGTGAATTCCGCCGAGCGCACGTCCATGTACAGCGTGCGCTCGTGATTGCGGTTGAACGGCGCGTAGAGGCGCTTCATCTTCTCGCGCGCGCGATTGCCCGCGTCGTCGTCGTCGATGCCGATCACGATGCGATCGGGCCGCATGAAGTCATCGACCGCCGCGCCTTCCTTCAGGAACTCCGGATTCGACACGACCGAGAAGCGGTGTTTGTCCGAGCCTTCGAGCCCGCGCGTCTTCAGTTCTTCGTCGATGACCTTCTGCACCTGCAGCGCCGTGCCGACCGGCACCGTCGATTTATCGACGATCACCTTGAAGCCGTTCGAATATTTGCCGATGTTGCGCGCCGCCGCGAGCACGTACTGCAGGTCGGCGGAGCCGTCTTCGTCGGGCGGCGTGCCCACGGCGATGAACTGGATATCGCCGTGCTCCACGCTCGCTTTCACGTCGGTGGAAAACTGGATGCGGCCGGCCGCGCGCGTGCGCCTCAGCATTTCCTGAAGGCCCGGCTCGTGGATCGGCACGCCGCCATTGTTGAGAATTTCGATCTTGCGCGGATCGACGTCTACGCAAAACACGTCATTGCCGATTTCGGCAAGGCACGCGCCGGTCACAAGACCGACGTAACCCGTGCCGACGATGGTTACTTTCATACGCTTTCCGGTGGTTTGTGAAATGCCGGTGGCGGAAGCGGCGCGCGCACGCGCCGCATGATGTCGTGCTTGCCGCGCGGGTTCAGGCCGAGCTCGTGATCGGCTCGACGCGGCGCGGTGCGTACGTCTCCCAGCCGCTGCAGCCGGGGCATTGCCAATAGAATAGTCGCGCGCGGAAGCCGCAAGTTTGACACGTATAACGCGGCAGATTCTTAGTGCGCTGTTTCACCAGGTTACGCATCAGTTCGAGCTCGCCGCGGCGCGGCTCGTCGGCTGTCGCTTCCTGTGCTTCGAGCAGACGCGTCATGCCCGCGAGATTCGGCGCGCTCTGCATCTGCTTGCGCGCGAGCGCGTGCGCCGCTTCCAGGCCGCGCAATTCCTGCACGTGCTTGTACGCGACATCGAGCAAATCGTTCGACGGATAACGCGTCGTGTAATCGATCAGCAGATCGACGCCCTCGTCCCTGTGCCCGAGCGCGCTGTACGCCTTCATCAGCTTCTCGGCGACGAGCGGCAGATACGCTTCGTTCTGTTCCTCGACACGCTTCCAGTTCGCGATCGCAGCTTCGACGTTGCCCGCGGCGGCTTCGACGTCGCCCGCGAGGATCGTCGCGCGCACGTTGTCCGGGTTCGATGCCAGCGCGAGCTTCAGTTCGGCGCGCGCGCCATCCGGATTCTTGCGCTGCAAGGCTTCCTGCGCGAGCTCGCAGTGAAAATGCGCGATCTCCATATGCAGCGACGGCGCGCCCATCTTCTCGATCTGCTCGGCCGTCGTGATCGACTTCGGCCAGTCTTTTTCGATCTCGTAGATGGTCAGGAGCGCGCGCTGCGCGCCGAGGGAATACTCGCCCGAGTTCAGCGACTTGAACGTTTCCTCCGCGCGATCCAGCAGGCCCGCTTTCAGAAAGTCCTGACCGAGTTCATAGAGCGCGTGATCGCGTTCGGCGGCCGGCAAATCCGCGCGGCTCAGGAGATTCTGGTGCACGCGGATCGCGCGATCGGTTTCGCCGCGGCGGCGGAACAGATTGCCGAGCGCGAAGTGCAGTTCGATGGTTTCGGGATCGAGCTTGGCGACCTCGATGAATGCGTCGATCGCCTTGTCGTGTTGTTCGTTGAGAAGAAAATTGAGGCCGCGAAAATACGAGCGCGGCAGGTTCGCATTCTCGGACAGCAGCGTTTTCAGGTCATAGCGGGACGCCATCCACCCCAGCGCGAACGCGACGGGAATGACGAGCAGCCACCAGAAGTCTAGATCCATGCGATTAGTCGTTGAATGTTAGGTGTCTGCTTTCGCGCCGCGTCAGATGAGCGGCGGCATCGGCGGTTCTTCCTTGACCACCGGCGTCTCGCGAGCGACGCGCAGTTCGCGCCTGAGGCGGCCATTTTCCATGCGCAGACGCACCATCGCCGGCACCGCGGACACGAGTCCCGCCAGCAATCCGACGACGAAAAACGCGAGGCCGATCAGAATCAGCGGTGCTGTCCAGGCGTAGCCTGCGAGGAAGTTCAGCGTCGCGGACTGAGTATTGGCGAGCGCCAGCACCAGCAACAACACGAATACCAGAACGCGGATCAGCCAGACGATGAATTTCATGTAGGGTCTCGCAAGAGCGGTTGCACCAGTCGACCCGCCTTTGTCGGCCGGGCCTGCGCGGTTGAACACCCAGGTCAAAGTGACCGGTATTGTAATTGATGCGTCCGGGTGCCGGCGGTCGCCGGTTCGCCGCACGAATTTTTAGCAAACAATGAACCTGTCGCGTCACATCGTCGATGAATAAACGTCGCGCATAAAAAAAAGCACCCCGAAGGGTGCTTTCCTGGTCGATTGCCTCGTGGCCGGACGCCGCGAACCGAAAATCCAGAAGGATCATCAGTCAGGATGCGCCGATCAGAGATCGTCCGCATCGTCGTCATTCGACGCCTTCAGAGGCTCGCCCGCACGGCCGTCGACGCGTTCGCGCAATTCCTTGCCCGGCTTGAAGTGCGGCACGAATTTCTCCGGTACCAGCACCTTCTCACCCGACTTGGGATTGCGCCCGACGCGTGACGGACGACGATTGAGCCCGAAGCTGCCGAAGCCGCGGATCTCGATGCGGTGACCGTTGGCCAAAGCCTCCGACATCGCATCGAGCATCGTCTTTACCGCGAAATCCGCATCCTTGAGGACAAGTTGCGGGAATCGCGACGCCAACTGGGCGACCAATTCCGATTTGGTCATTCTGCAGCCGTGCCGTTAAGGGCTTAGCTGTTCTGGCCGTCGAGCTTGGCCTTGAGCAGCGCGCCGAGGTTGGTCGTGCCGGTCGCGGCGGCGTTCGAGTCGCCCTGCAGGCTGCGCATGGCTTCCTGCTGTTCGGCCGAATCCTTCGCCTTGATCGACAGGTTGATGCCACGCGACTTGCGATCGATGTTGATGATCATCGCGTTGACCTTGTCGCCTTCCTTCAGCACGTTGCGCGCATCTTCCACGCGGTCTTGCGCGATTTCCGAAGCACGCAGATAGCCTTCGACTTCGCCGGACAGCGTAACGACAGCACCCTTCGGATCGACCGACTTCACGACGCCGTCGACGATTGCGCCCTTGTCGTTGATCGCGACAAAGTTGCTGAACGGATCGCCTTCGAGCTGCTTGATGCCGAGCGAAATGCGTTCCTTCTCGACGTCGATGCCCAGAACCACGGCTTCGACTTCGTCGCCCTTCTTGTACTTGCGGACGGCTTCTTCGCCGGTTTCCGACCACGACAGGTCCGACAGGTGAACCAGACCGTCGATGCCGCCAGGCAGACCGATGAACACGCCGAAGTCGGTGATCGACTTGATGGCGCCGCTGATCTTGTCGCCCTTCTTGAAGTTGCGGCTGAAGTCATCCCACGGATTCGGCTTGCATTGCTTCATGCCGAGCGAGATACGGCGGCGGTCTTCGTCGATTTCGAGAACCATGACTTCGACTTCGTCGCCCAGCTGAACAACCTTCGACGGCGCAACGTTCTTGTTGGTCCAGTCCATTTCCGACACGTGGACCAAGCCTTCGATGCCCGATTCCACTTCGACGAATGCGCCGTAGTCGGTGATGTTCGTGACCTTGCCGAACAGGCGCGTGCCCGACGGGTAGCGGCGCGAGATGCCTTCCCACGGATCGTCGCCGAGCTGCTTGATGCCGAGCGAAACGCGGTTCTTCTCTTGGTCGAACTTGAGGATCTTGGCGGTGACTTCCTGGCCAACCGACAGCACTTCCGACGGGTGACGCACACGACGCCATGCGATGTCGGTGATGTGCAGCAGGCCGTCGATGCCGCCGAGGTCCACGAACGCGCCGTAATCGGTGATGTTCTTGACCACGCCTTCGACGATCGCGCCTTCCTTAAGCGTCTCGAGCAGCTTTGCGCGCTCTTCGCCTTGCGTGGCTTCGATCACCGCGCGGCGCGACAGCACCACGTTGTTACGCTTGCGGTCGAGCTTGATGACGCGGAATTCGAGCGTCTTGCCTTCGTACGGCGTCGTGTCCTTGACGGGACGCGTGTCGACGAGCGAACCCGGCAGGAACGCGCGGATGCCGTTGACCATGACGGTCATGCCGCCCTTGACCTTGCCCGTGATCGTGCCGGTCACGAGTTCGTTGTTGTCGAGTGCCTTTTCCAGCGACAGCCACGAAGCCAGACGCTTCGCCTTGTCGCGCGACAGGATGGTGTCGCCATAGCCGTTTTCCAGCGCGTCGATCGCGACGGAAACGAAGTCGCCCGCCTGCACTTCCACTTCACCCCCGTCGTTCAGGAACTCTTCGAGCGGAATATAGGCTTCGGACTTGAGACCAGCGTTGACGACCACGAAGTTGTGGTCGACACGCACGACTTCGGCGGAGATCACTTCGCCGGCGCGCATGTCCTGCTTGGTCAGCGACTCTTCGAACAGAGCCGCGAAAGATTCGGTATTCGGGGTGGAGGTTTGCAGGTCGGACATAAAAATCTGAATTTGCACAGCCTTTGCGCGGTGGTTCAGGATTGAACCGGTGAAGCGCAACGCCATACGGGGTTAAAGGGTTTAACACACGCTCCGCTTTCGACGGAGCACCTTGCCTCTTTACTACACCAACTCGTTACACACGAATTGCGCTGTACCAGCCGATGATCTGTTCGACCGCTTGATCGATCGACAAACCGGAGGTGTCCAGCGTCTTCGCATCCGCAGCGGGCTTGAGCGGCGCGGCGCTCCGGTTCATGTCCCGGTCGTCGCGTGCGCGCAAATCACGCAGCAAGTCATCCATATTAGCAGAAAAACCTTTTTGCATCAATTGCTTATGCCGTCGCGCCGCCCGTGCCTCGACGCTCGCCGTCAGAAATACCTTCAGCGTGGCGTCCGGGAAGATGACAGTGCCCATGTCGCGGCCGTCGGCGACGAGGCCGGGGCGCTTGCGAAAGGCCCGCTGACGCGCGACCAGCGCCTGACGCACTTCGGGATGAACGGCGATCGCGGAAGCGCGGTTGCCGACCTCTTCCTGGCGGATTTCGCCCGAAACGTCGACGCCGTCGAGCTGCGCGCAACCTTCGCGGAAGGTGATATGGAGCGCTTCGATCAGCTTTGCAAGGCCGGGCGCATCGTCCTTCGGCACCTCGTAGCGGATGCTCGCGAGCGCCGCGAGCCGGTAGAGCGCGCCGCTGTCGAGCAGGTGAAAGCCGAGCGTCGCCGCGACGATCGCCGCGACCGTGCCCTTGCCCGAAGCCGTCGGCCCGTCGATGGTGATCACTGGAGTAGGGTCGAAAGGACGGGTCGGTTTCATCGAGTCTGGCCGGTCTGGCCCGTTATTGCGGTCATTGAATTCGAAGTCATCGCGTTTCACGGTACAGCGCTCCGATTACGCTTCCACGAGCGTCAAAAAACGCTCGAAATAGTCCGGGAAGGTCTTGTTCACGCATTTCGGATCGTTGATGCGCACCGGCACGCCGCCGAGACTGACGAGCGAGAAGCACATCGCCATGCGGTGGTCGTCGTAGGTATCGATCGCGGCGTTCGGCGTGAGCTTCGCCGGCGGCGTGACGACGAGATAGTCCGCGCCCTCTTCCACCGTCGCGCCGACCTTGCGCAGTTCCTTCGCCATCGCGGCGATGCGATCGGTTTCCTTCACGCGCCAGCTCGCGATATTGCGCAAGGTCGTCGTGCCGCTCGCGAACAGCGCGGCCACGGCGATGGTCATCGCGGCGTCGGGGATCAGGTTGAAGTCCATGTCGATGGGCGCGAGCTTGCCATCGTCCGACTCGACGCCGCGCACCTCGATCCAGTCCTCGCCCATCATCACGTTCGCGCCCATGCGATTGAGCGCGTCCGCGAAACCGACATCGCCCTGAATGCTCGAACGTCCGACGCCTTCCACGCGCACCGGCCCGTGGCCGATAGCGCCCGCCGCGAGGAAATACGACGCGGACGACGCGTCGCCTTCGACCATGATCGCGCCCGGCGACTTGTAGCCCGCGCCGGCCGGAATCGTGAAACGCGACCAGCCTTCGCGCTCGACGGTCACGCCAAAGCGCTCCATCAGGCGGATCGTGATGTCGATGTACGGCTTCGAGATGAGCTCGCCTTCGATCTCGATCGCAACCGGACCAGTCCGGCCATCGACGACTGGCAGGCTCATCAGGAGCGCGGTCAGGAACTGACTCGACACGTCGCCGCGCACGCGGATCGGCTTGTCGATCGCGATCTTCGCGGCGTGAATCCGCAGCGGCGGAAAGCCGTCGTTCAGTTCGTAATCGATCGCAGCGCCGATCTGACGCAGCCCGTCGACGAGATCGCCGATCGGCCGCTCGTGCATGCGCGGCACGCCGTGCACGCGGTATTCGCCGCCGTTCACCGCGAGCGCCGCGGTCAGCGGCCGCACCGCCGTGCCCGCGTTGCCGAGAAACAGCTCCGCCGATTTCGACGGAAACGCGCCGCCCGTCCCGCCGACGATCACGCGCTCGCCATCCTCACGCACCGCGACGCCGAGCGTTTTGAGCGCGGCGAGCATGACGCGCGTGTCGTCGGAATCGAGTAGATTCGTGATGGACGTTTCGCCGCTCGCGAGCGCCGCGAGCAGCAGCACGCGGTTCGAAATGCTCTTCGAGCCGGGCAGGCGCACGGTGCCGGACGCGCGAGAGAAAGGTCCGAGATCGAGATGTTCCATAGTGTTTCCTTGGGTCACAGCTTATTTCGCGGCGATATCGTTGGATGGCTTGATGCCGCCGCGTTCCTGCCATTCTTTGCGCGCCACGCGCGAACGTGCGAACGCCGCTTCGAGCGCCGCGCCATCCGATGCGTCGATCGCCGCGCGAAACCGCGCGAGCACGGAAGTGTAATCGTCGAGTTCGGCGAGCAGCGCGGCGCGATTCGCGAGACAGATATCGCGCCACATTTCCGGGCTCGAAGCCGCGATGCGCGTGAAATCGCGGAAGCCGCCCGCGGCGAACGAAAATTTCAGATCGGCGTCGGGCGTATCGAGAATCTGATCGACGAGCGCGAACGACAGCACGTGCGGCAGATGACTCACCGATGCAAACACGCGATCGTGCTGCGCCTCGCTCATTTCGCGCACGCACGCGCCGGTCGCGCGCCACATCGACGCGATGCGCTCGACATCGTCCGCCGCGTTGTCGGGCAACGGGCACAGCACGACATTGCGATCGACGTACAGATCGGGCAACGCGGCCTCGACGCCGCTCGACTCGCGCCCGGCGATCGGATGCCCCGGCACGAACTGCGCGATGCGCTCGCCCAGCGCGCGCCGCGCCGAAGCCACGACATCCGTCTTCGTGCTGCCCGCATCGGTGACGATGGTGCGCGCGTCGAGAAACGGCGCGATCCGCGCGAGCAGCGGCTCGGTCTGCGCGACGGGCGCGGCGAGCAACACCACGTCCGCGCCTCGAAGCGCGTTCGCGAGCGCGGCGTCGTCGCCGAGCGCGGCGGCTTCGTCGATCACGCCGAGTTCGAGCGCGCGCTCGACCGATGCGGCCGAGCGCCCCACACCGACGACACGACCCGCGAGCCCCGCGCGTTCACGCAAGGCGCGCGCAAGCGAACCGCCGATCAGACCGACGCCGAAGATAACCAGTTTGTTGAAAGAGAACGCAGCCACGGGACATCGATAAGAGTGCGTCGTCCGACGCAAGGTGAAACGAACCGCCGCGATTCATCGCAGCGGCGATGAGCCAATCAGCGCGCCCGCGGATACGAGCCGAGGATTTTCAGGAACGCGGACTTGCGCCCCAGCTCCTCTAGCGCGCCGGCCACGGCGGCATCGTCGCGATGGCCTTCGATGTCGATATAGAAGTAGTACTCCCACGCGCCGGAGCGCGCCGGGCGCGATTCGAAGCGCGTCATCGAGACACCGTGTTTGGCGAGCGGCTCCAGCAGCTTGAACACCGCGCCCGACTCGTTCTTCACCGTGACGATGAGCGACGTCTGATCGTGGCCGCTCGAATCCGTCGGCTGCTTGCCGACGATCACGAAACGCGTGCGATTGTGCGGGTCGTCCTGGATCATCGAGAACACGACGCCGAGGCCGTAATGCGTCGCGGCGCGATCGCCTGCGATGGCCGCGACCGTCGGATCATCGACCGCCATGCGCGCGGCTTCCGCGTTGCTCGACACGGCCTGACGCGCCAAATGCGGCACGTTCGCGCTCAACCAGCGCTGACACTGCGCGAGCGCCTGCGGATGCGCGCACACGCGCTTCGCGCCATCGAGCGTACCGGACGCAGTGAGCAAATTGTGATGGATCGGCAGCGCAAGCTCGCCGCCGATCAGAAGCGATGTCTGCAGCAGCAAATCCAGCGTGCGCGACACCGCGCCTTCCGCCGAATTCTCGACCGGCACGACGCCGTACTGCGCCGCGCCCGCTTCGACGGCGCGAAACACTTCGTCGATCGACGGGCACGGCACGCCCTGAATCGAATGGCCGAAGTATTCGAACATCGCCTGTTCGCTGTACGTGCCGACGGGCCCCAGAAACGCCGCGCTGATGGTTTGTTCGAGCGCGCGGCTCGCGGCCATGATCTCGCGCCAGATCGACGCGATGTGCTCATCGGCGAGCGGCCCGTCGCTCATTTCCTGAAGCCGCGCGATAACCTGCATCTCGCGCTCCGGACGAAACACGGGCGCATTGAAATGCTTCTTCACTTCGCCGACTTCCAGCGCGACGGATGCGCGCTGATTCAACAGCGCGATGAGCTGCGCGTCGAGCACGTCGATGCGCTCACGCAGCGGTTTGAGTCTTGAATTGAGATCGTCGTCCATGCGGTGCTTGAGCTTGTGCGGTTGAGTGAGCGTCGCGCCGTTAAGCGCCCGTGCGCTCGAATTCCTTCATGTAATCGACGAGAGCGTTGACTCCCTCGATCGGCACCGCGTTGTAGATCGATGCCCGCATGCCGCCGACGGACTTGTGGCCCTTCAGTTGCAACAGCCCACGCGCCTTCGCGCCGGCCAGGAAATCGGTATTGCGCGATTCGTCGGCAAGGAAGAACGGCACGTTCATGCGCGAACGGTTCTGGCGTTCGACCTTGTTGACGTAGAAATCGCTGGAGTCGATGGTGTCGTACAGCAGCTTCGCCTTTTCGACGTTGCGCGACTCGATCGCTTCCAGGCCGCCCTGCTTCTTCAGCCACTTGAAGACGAGGCCCGCGATGTAGATCGCGTAGGTCGGCGGCGTGTTGTACATCGAGTTGTTTTCCGCGACGATCTTCCACTCGAACGCGGACGGGCAGATGGGCAGCGCGCGGTCGAGCAGATCTTCACGCACGATCACGACGGTCACGCCCGCCATGCCGATGTTCTTCTGCGCGCCGCCGAAGAGCACGCCGAACTTGGCGATGTCCATCGGGCGCGACAGGATGTGCGAGGACGCATCGGCGACGAGCGGAATGTCGCCCAGATCGGGAATCTCGAAGGTTTCGACGCCGTCGATGGTTTCGTTCGAGCACAGATGCACGTAGGCCGGATCGTCCGACAGCTTCCATTCGCTGAAGGCCGGAACGCGCGTGAAACCCTCTTCGGTCTTGCCGTTGGCCGCGAGATGCGGCGTGCCGTATTTCTGCGATTCCTTGAACGATTTCGTCGACCACGAACCGGTCACGACGAAGTCGGCGGTCTGCTTCCTGCCCAGCAGGTTCATCGGCACGATCGCGTTTTCGCCGATGCCGCCGCCCTGCAGAAAAAGGATCCGATGCGACGCGGGCACCTTGAGCAGGTCGCGCAGGTCGGTGAGCGCAGCCTCGTGGATCGACGTGAATTCCGTGCCGCGGTGGCTCATTTCCATTACGCTCATGCCACTGCCTTGCCAGTCGAGCATTTCATCGGCGGCTTGCCTCAGAACTTCTTCTGGTATGGCGGCGGGGCCGGCGGAGAAATTGAACACGCGCATCTGGAGATCCCGGAAATACGATTTGCAGACGCGAATGAACGGCGGATCAAACGAAGGCCGCGTTCTCACGTCCAAAAAGAAATGGCTGTTTGCGCGTCTTGCGCAAACAGCCATTATCGCACTGTCCTGAAAACCCGCCAATGCAAGGGACGGCAAGCGCCGTCCAGCGGATTCCCGTCAGACCGACGCCGCGCTTACTTGGCGCTCGGCTTGACGCTCGCCACTTCCTGATCGGCTTGCGTGCGCGTTGCCTTGATGGCTTGCGGCATGTACTTCTGCATCAGGCCGTTCACGACGTCGCGGCCAACCTGGTCCTGAACCTGGATGAACTTGCGGCCGGTCGGGCTCTTGTAGAAGTTGGTCAGATCCTTGATCTCGTCGGTCGAATAGTACTTCGCGTACGCGTCGTACTGAGCCTGCATCGCGTCCTTGCGGAATGCGTCGGTTGCGAAGACCTGGCCAGCGGAATCGACCAGCTTCGGCACTGCATTCTTTTGCAGCGACGGAACAGCGGCTTGCTTCTGCTTGTCGTTCAGCGTCTTGTTCTCGGACAGCGCGTCCGAGAGGATCGCCGGCACGAGTTGCTTCGATTGCATCTGTGCGCTGTTACCGATCGCGCCGACCAGCTTTTGCGCATCGATCGCGTCGAGCAGGTCCTTGATCGCGGCTTGCTTGGCCGGATCAACCGGTGCTGCTGCGGCCGCCGGTGCGGCCGACTGTGCGGGCGCCTGGTTCTGAAGCGACTGAGCCATCGCGAAAGTCGGCACGAAAGCGGCCAGCAACATCCACTGCTTGAAACGTCCTTGCATCATTACTCCCTGTAAAAAATATCCAGTTCAGCACTGGCGACGAGCTTTTGCCCGTTTTCCGACGCCGGCCTTGCCTGACGCCGACAACGAACTCACGTCGCGCAGCTTAACTAATCCGAGCTTTCAAAAGCGATAACGAGAGACCCGCGACACAAAAAATATCAGGCGCTTTCTCCGCCTTCATCATTTTCCGCATCGCCGGGCTTGGCGGCAGAGTCTTCCGAACCGGCATCTGCTTCGAGTTCGGCCTCGGCTTCCGCCTCGGCGATATGCTGCAGTCCCGACAACTTCGTTCCCTCGTCAAGGCTGATGAGTGTAACACCTTGAGTTGCACGGCCCATTTCGCGGATTTCGGAAACACGCGTGCGAATGAGCACGCCCGAAGTCGTGATGAGCATGATCTCGCTCTCCGGCTCGACGAGCGTCGCGGCGACGACCCGGCCGTTGCGCTCCGATGTCTGGATCGCGATCATACCCTTCGTGCCGCGGCCGTGACGCGTGTACTCGTTGATCGGCGTGCGCTTGCCGTAACCGTTCTCGGTAGCCGTAAGCACCGACTGGTTCTCGCCGCCCGCGACCAGCATCGCGATGACCTGCTGCCCGTCTTCCAGTTGCATGCCTCGCACGCCGCGTGCCTCGCGGCCCATCGCGCGGACATCGTTCTCGTCGAAACGCACGGCCTTGCCCGCGTCCGAGAACAACATCACGTCATGCTCGCCGTCGGTGATCGCCGCGCCGATGAGGTAGTCGCCGTCGTCCAGACCGACCGCGATGATGCCCTTCTTCATCGGACGGCTGAATGCTTCGAGCGGCGTCTTCTTGACGGTGCCGAGCGCGGTCGTCATGAACACGTACTTGTCAGCCGAGAATTCCTTGATCGGCAGCACGACGTTGATCTTCTCGCCGTCCTGCAGCGGGAACATGTTGACGATCGGACGGCCGCGCGAGTTGCGCGAGCCCTGCGGCACTTCGTACACCTTGATCCAGTACACGCGGCCGCGGTTCGAGAAGCACAGCATGTGATCGTGCGTGTTCGCGATGAAGAGCGTGTCGATCCAGTCGTCTTCCTTCATCTGCGTCGCCTGCTTGCCGCGCCCGCCGCGCTTCTGCGCGCGGTATTCGGACAGCGGCTGCGACTTCACGTAGCCCGAGTGCGACATGGTCACGACCATGTCCGTCGGCGTGATCAGGTCTTCGGTGTTGAGTTCCGTCGCGTTCATTTCGATGCGCGAGCGGCGGTCGTCGCCGAATTCGGCGCGGATCTGGCCCAGTTCATCGACGATGATCTGACGGATACGCTCAGGCCGCGCGAGGATGTCGAGCAGATCGGCGATCTGCGCCATCACTTCGCGATATTCGCCGACGATCTTGTCCTGTTCGAGCCCGGTCAGGCGCTGCAGGCGCATCTGCAGAATTTCCTGCGCCTGGACGTCCGACAATTTATACAGGCCGTCTTCCTGGAGACCGTACGCGGGATTCAGCCCTTCCGGACGATAGGCGACGCGGCCGCCCGAAGCCTCGGTCTCGGTGCGCGTGAGCATTTCGCGCACGAGCGACGAATCCCACGGACGCGCCATCAACTCCTGTTTCGCGATCGGCGGCGTCGGCGCGGCCTTGATGATCGCGATGAAGTCGTCGATGTTCGCGAGCGCGACGGCGAGACCTTCGAGCACGTGCCCGCGATCGCGCGCCTTGCGCAGTTCGTATACAGTGCGCCGCGTCAGCACTTCCCGTCGATGCGACAGGAAGCACTCGATCATTTCCTTCAGATTCAGCAGCTTGGGCTGGCCGTCGACGAGCGCGACCATGTTCATGCCGAAGGTGTCCTGAAGCTGTGTCTGCTTGTACAGATTGTTCAGGATGACTTCCGGCACTTCCCCGCGCTTCAGTTCGATCACGACGCGCATGCCGCTCTTGTCGGACTCGTCGCGGATGTCGGAAATGCCTTCCAGCTTCTTCTCGTTGACGAGTTCGGCGATGCGCTCGAGCAGCGTGCGCTTGTTCACCTGATACGGAATCTCGTCGACGATGATCGCCTGACGCTGCCCGCGATCGATCTCTTCGAAGTGCGTGGCCGCGCGCATCACGACGCGGCCGCGCCCGGTGCGGTAACCGTCGCGCACGCCCGCGACGCCGTAGATGATGCCGGCCGTCGGGAAGTCCGGCGCCGGCACGATCTCGATCAGCTCGTCGACGGTGGCCTCGGGCGTGTTCAGCAGATGCAGACAGGCGTCGACGATTTCGCGCAGGTTGTGCGGCGGAATGTTCGTCGCCATGCCGACCGCGATGCCGGCCGAACCATTGATCAGCAGATTGGGAATGCGCGCCGGGAGAACGAGCGGCTCGTTTTCGCTACCGTCGTAGTTCGGACCGAAGTCGACGGTTTCCTTGTCGATGTCGGCCAGCAACTCGTGGCCGATCTTCGCCATGCGGATTTCGGTGTAACGCATGGCCGCGGCGTTGTCGCCGTCGACCGAACCGAAGTTGCCCTGGCCGTCGACCAGCATGTAGCGCAGCGAGAACGGCTGCGCCATGCGAACGATCGTCTCGTAGACGGACGCGTCGCCGTGAGGATGGTATTTACCGATGACATCGCCGACGATACGCGCCGATTTCTTGTACGCGCGATTCCAGTCGTTGTTCAGCTCGTGCATCGAGTAGAGCGCCCGACGATGCACCGGCTTCAAGCCATCGCGGACATCGGGAAGCGCGCGCCCGACGATCACGCTCATCGCGTAATCGAGATACGAGCGGCGCATTTCCTCCTCAAGGGAGATTGGCAGAGTCTCTTTGGCGAATTGATCCATTATCCGTGTCTTGAACTTTGCAGCGGCGACACGGCAGCGCGCGCGGTGATTTTCGCGGACTCGCCCGCCGGCCGCACGACATGCGCCGGCGTGGCGCGTAGCCGACGTACGCTGCGCGCCGCATATGCAGCGCATGCCTTTTTATGCGTGCGAACGCAGCGCATCAGGAGATTCTACCATGCGCGACATTTGCGCCCGGACGCATGCTGTATACATACAGTGTGCGTCGAGTGCGGAACCGGAATGTGCAGCGTGACTTCGCAATGCGCAATGCTGTACCAATTACTTACAAAAACCGGGGAACGTATTCCGTCAATTCGTCATCTGGGCGGGCTATCATGCCGCCTCGCGCTTTTGCCAAACGTAAAAACCCCGACGATAAAAACTCGCAGGAAATCGCTCTCGGGCACGTAATGTGCGCACGTTTCGCGCCTTCTTCAGCCTTGACCGTCTCCTGTCCCTTTCTTGTTGCGCATGCACCACATAAGGTTGCGGGCGTACAGCGTGCGGGGATATTTTTATCGTTGCAAGGGAACGATATGGCAAAATGCCAACGCACAAACTTAGACATTGCTCGAAGTCTATACAGCGCGTTTTGTTCCGTAGGGAATGTTATACTTCGAGCAATGTATGACTTGTCTTCGTCTACAGGCTCGCAGTAAACCTGCGGTAATCTCAATTTCGAGAGGAGAAATATGAATAAACTTTCAAAGCTCGCGTTCATTGCAGCTACCGCAGTTATGGCTGCATCGGCCTCGGCACAGTCGGTGCCGGCCTCGCGACAAGCTGTGAACGACAACTGGGTGAACGGTACGGGCGAGTATGTGTGGATGAACGGCACGAACGAATTGTGCTGGCGCGACGCATTCTGGACCCCGGCTACGGCAAACGCAAAGTGCGATGGCGCGCTGGTCGCGCAAGCACCGACGCCGCCGGCACCGGTCGCTCCGCCGCCCCCGGTCATCCAGAGCCAGAAGGTCACCTATCAGGCTGACGCTCTGTTCGACTTCGACAAGGCAGTCCTGAAGCCGGCTGGTAAGGAAAAGCTTGACGATCTGGCATCGAAGATCGGCGCGCTGAACCTCGAAGTCGTGGTTGCAACGGGTTACACCGACCGCATCGGTTCGGACAAGTACAACGATCGTCTGTCGCTGCGCCGTGCGCAAGCTGTGAAGGCTTACCTGGTCAGCAAGGGCATCGAAGCCAACCGTATCTACACGGAAGGCAAGGGCAAGCGCGACCCGGTCACGGGCAACAGCTGCCAGCAGAAGAATCGCAAGCAACTCATCGCCTGCCTCGCGCCGGATCGTCGCGTGCAGATCGAAGTTGTCGGCACGACGCGTCAGCCGCAGCAGTAATCGCGAGTTGGATTACCGCAGATCAAACCCCCGCTTCGGCGGGGGTTTTTTTATGCCTGAAGCCTTTTGGGCATTCGCTTAAAGAGCCGCCGATTCGGGTAGGCTTCATCTATTCCACTTTTTGCCCGCCCATTGCGGCGCCTATATACTCGGTCCTATTCGATTCACGACTCAAAAAGGCACTTCCGAACATGACCAATGTCGATCCCCACGAACTGCAGAAATTCAGCGAGCTCGCGCATCGCTGGTGGGACCCGAACGCCGAGTTCAAGCCGCTGCATGAATTGAACCCGGTACGGCTCGACTGGATCGATGCGCACGCGCATCTGATGAGCAAGCGTGTTCTCGATATCGGCTGCGGCGGCGGCATTCTGTCCGAGTCGATGGCCACGCGCGGCGCGAACGTGAAAGGCATCGATTTATCGTCGAGCGCGCTTGGCGTCGCCGATCTGCATAGTCTCGAAAGCGGTGTCGAAGTCGCGTACGAAGAGATCTCGGCGGAAGCCCTCGCCGCGCGCGAGCCGGGTTCGTATGACGTCGTGACCTGCATGGAGATGCTCGAACACGTGCCGAATCCCGCGGGCACCGTCGCCGCGTGCGCCGCGCTGGTGAAGCCGGGCGGCTGGGTGTTTTTCTCCACGCTGAATCGCAACGCGAAGGCGTATCTCTTTGCCGTGATCGGCGCGGAATACATCGCGCGCATGCTGCCGCGAGGCACGCACGATTACGCGCGCTTCATCAAGCCGTCGGAACTGGCCACGTTCGCGCGCGCGGCTTCGCTTTTGACGGTCGACATCAAAGGCATCACGTATCGGCCGATCTCCAAGCATTTCGGCCTGTCAAACGACACGAGCATCAACTACATGATGGCTTGCCGCCGCGAAGCCTGACGCCATGATCAACGACGATCCCTTGTCCACGGGCACCATCGATACCAAGCCCCTGCCGGAAGAAACGACGCCCCTGCCCCAGCGCCTCGCCGAGGGCGATGGTCTCGGGTTGTGCCAGGCCGTGCTGTTCGACCTCGACGGCACCATCGCCGACACCGCGCCCGATCTCGTCGCCGCGGTGAACAAAATGCGGCACGACCGCGGCCTCGAGATGCGGCCGCTCGAAACGCTGCGGCCCTATGCGTCGGCGGGCGCGCGCGGACTGCTCGGCGGTGCGTTCGAGATCGGACCGGAGCACCACGACTTCGCCGCTATGCGCGACGAATTCCTCGCGAACTACGAGGCCGATCTGTGCATCGAGACGACGCTGTTTCCGGGCATCGCCGAGATACTCGATCAACTGGATGCGCGCGGCGTGCGATGGGGCATCGTCACGAACAAGGCGACACGCTTCGCCGCGCCGCTGGTCGGCTTGCTGGGACTCGATACGCGCGCCGGCTGCCTCGTCTGCGGAGACACCACGCCCCATTCGAAGCCGCACCCCGCGCCGCTCCTGCATGCGGCGGAATTGCTGGATGTCGCGCCGGAGCGCATCGTCTATGTCGGCGACGATCTGCGCGACGTGCAGGCCGGGTTTGCCGCAGGCATGATCACCGTGGCGGCCGCCTACGGCTATTGCGGCGACGACATTCCGCCGCGCCGCTGGCACGCCAATCACGTGGTCGATTCGACAGAAGAACTTCAGCACTTGTTGCGCGATATCGCGTGAGCAGCGAGGCGAAACAGGCGGCTTGAAAAGCGCGCCGTTCGCCTCACATCGTGTTTCGTGGGATAATCCTTATTCCGTTTCGGGGGCGACCTGGTTTCGACAGGGGTTGTGAAGCGGTCAGGGCATACCGAGGACCCGTCACCTCGTTAATCAATGGGAAAATCGTAACTGCAAACGACGATACGTTCGCACTGGCAGCCTAAGGGCCGCCGTCCTCTCACTAATTCGCTGACGGGTTAGGGTAGCAATGCCACGAGAGGTCATATACGTCAGATAAGCCTTTGCGGCGTCACGACGCCAAGGTCGAAAAATTAGTGAATCGCCGTAACGCAGCGTGTTCGTCCGCGTCGTTATGGTTAAATCAAAAGACAGAACTAAGTATGTAGAACTGTTCGTAGAGCGCTTCTGGACGCGGGTTCGATTCCCGCCGCCTCCACCAGAACACCCGCTAAAAACCCGCGATTGCGCAAGCATCGCGGGTTTTTCTTTGCCGGCGAAAAGACGAAAAAAAACCCCGCGCGAGGCGGGGCAAACATCCTTGAGAGACGTAGCGACGACAGAGACGACTTCGCTACGTCCGAGAGAATAAGCGGCGACAGGCATCGACCGAATCGGACCGGTCCTAATACCGTTGCCTTGTGTCAGTTAACAACCGTTTCGACGTGTGCGCCTTCGCCAGCGGCCAAAGACACCCCGCGGCAGCGTGAGAACACTCAGTTCGTCCCGTCCTTCGGACACTTCAGATTGCAGCCGTTGGGATCGCCGTCGTCACCGCGACGACGCATCGCCGATTTGCCCTTCTGATATTTATCCGACGGCGCGGACGCCGCGAACTGCATCTGCGGATGCGCATTGAAGCGGAATTCGTCTTGCAGGACCCCGCCCGGCATGCCCGGGGAATTCTGCGCAAAGGCGACTGGGACCAGATACGCCGCACCAGCGATGAGCGCGGCGGAGGAACAAGCAAGCAACGAGAGTTTCATGGCGGTATATCGCGCGGAGAATCGCGCTCAGAGCAGTAAAGTCGACAGCAAGCCGTTAGGTTAACCCAATTCGCCGCCGGCGGCAGTTTTATGCCCGCCCCGCTCTCTTACCGCGCGTTTCCGCTGCGCCTCACGCACTTACTTCAGCCGCGCAAACCTTCGTCGACATCGACGAGCGAGCCGCAATGCGCCGGATCATAACCTTCCAGATGAGCGACGCTGTCCGTGAACCCCGGGCTGCGCAAGATGCGCAACACGGAAGCAAGCCGCGCCTCGTCGAGCCGCGCGCGTTCGCAAGCGAAGAAGTAGTCCTCGTCGATGATCGGTATGAAATCGAGTGCGAAATGCTGCGCCGCCGGTTGCACGCCGAAGCCGAGATCGGCCATGCCGCTGGCGACGAACGCGGCGATCGCCGAATGCGTCAGTTCGGTCGTCGCGTAGCCATTGATCTGGTCCGGATCGACGCCCACGCGACGCAACGACAAATCGAGCAGCATGCGCGTTCCCGAACCCGGCTGGCGATTGACGAAGCGCACGTCGCTGCGCGCGAGATCGCGCAAACCGGAAATGCCCTTCGGATTGCCCTTGGGCAGAAAGAGACCCTGCGTGCGGCGCGTGAGCCGTATCAGTTGATGCTTGTTCCGGTCCAGATACGGCCGATAGATCTCCGCGCACGTCGAGCGGAATTCGCCGATCGGAAGATGGAACCCCGCCAGTTCGCATTCGCCCCGCGCGAGCGCACTGACCGCTTCGGCGCTCTCCCGATACTTGATATCGACCGGCACGCGCTGATCGCCGAGCGCGCGCACGAGCGTCGCGACCGCGTAACCATGCGACGCATGAATCCGCACCTGCGTGATGCCGCCCGCGAGACGCCGGTTCAACTCAACGGCGACGTCGTTCGCCACCGCCTGCAACGGCGCTTCGAGCCGTTCGCCGCAAACCCGTTGCGCGCGCAAAACCGACTCGCCCAGTTCGGAGAGGACCGAGCCGCGCCCGCGCGATTTCGTGATGAGCGCGCCGCCAAGCCGCGCTTCGATTTCGCGCAATAAACCCCACGCATGCCGATAGGACAAACCCTTAGCGTTCGCGGCATTCGCGATGCTGCCCGTCTGTGCGACGAGCTGTAGAAGCGGCACAACCGCGCTGAGACTGGTTTCCCGGCCATCGGCGTCCCGCAGGACCAGTTCGGCCCGGCATTCGACGTCCACCATATGCACTCCCCCTTCCTATTGCCAAGATATATCACGACGCCTATTGTTCTTATACAGGCTCGGCACCCGTAATTATATCGACGTAAATATGTACCGACAAAACATATGCCGAGTGTTGGAGGAGCCCCATGACACATCCGCAGCTTTCCGCCGCTGCATCCGCTGAACTCGTCCGTCGCCACGCAGTGCAAGACGCGACGCTGATGACCATTCTTCACGCCATCCAGGACGAAGTCGGCTACGTGCCCGAGACGGCCATCGCGCCGCTCGCGCAGGCGCTATCGCTGTCGCGCGCAGAAGTCCACGGTGTGATCACCTACTATCATCACTTCCGTTCCGCCCCGCCCGCCCGCGTGACCGTGCAGCTGTGCCGCGCGGAAGCGTGCCGCAGCATGGGCACGGAGGCGTTGAAAGACCACATCGAAGGACACACGGGTTGCCGCTTCGACAGCGGTCACGCCGAAGACACCGAGCTCGAATCCGTGTTCTGCCTCGGACAATGCGCGCTGTCTCCGTCGATGATGATCAACGGCGAATTGCACGCGCGCGTGACACCGGCGAAGTTCGACCGCCTGTACGCCGCGGCGCAGACGAAGGTCGCGGAGGTGACGGCATGACGCGCATTTACGTTCCCATCGATTCCGCCGCGCTCGCGCTGGGCGCGCAAGGCGTCGCTGAAGCCATCGCGAGCGAAGCGGAGAAGCGCGGCATCGACGTGCAACTCGTGCGCAACGGTTCGCGCGGGCTCTTCTATCTCGAACCGCTCGTCGAAGTCGAGACGGCGGACGGGCGCATCGGCTATTCGAACGTCGAAGCCGACGATGTCGCCGCGCTCTTCGATGCCGGTTTTCACGAGGGCAAGGCGCACGAGAAGAACGTCGGCGTCGTCGACGAGATTCCGTATCTCAAGAACCAGCAGCGCCTGACGTTCGCGCGCATCGGCATCACGGACCCGCTTTCCATCGACGATTACACCGCGCTCGGCGGCCTCGAAGGATTGCGCCAGGTGCTCGACATGAACGGCGACGCCGTATGCCAGGCGCTGCTCGATTCCGGCCTGCGCGGTCGCGGCGGCGCGGCGTTTCCCGCAGGCATCAAGTGGAAGACGGTGCGCGGCGCGTACGCGGATCAGAAGTACATCGTCTGCAATGCGGACGAAGGCGACTCAGGCACGTTCTCCGACCGTCTCGTCATGGAAAGCGATCCGTACATGCTGATCGAAGGCATGATCATCGCGGGCGTGGCGGTGGGCGCGACCAAGGGCTACATCTACGTGCGCAGCGAGTATCCGCATTCGATCGCGACGCTCAATCGCGCGATCGACAAGGCGCGCGACGCGGGCTGGCTCGGCGCGAGCGTGCTCGGCACGTCGCACGCGTTCGAGCTGTATATCGCGAAGGGCGCGGGCGCGTATGTGTGCGGCGAGGAAACCGCGCTGCTCGAATCGCTCGAAGGCAAGCGCGGCATCGTGCGCGCGAAGCCGCCGGTGCCGGCGCTCACCGGCCTGTACGGCAAGCCGACGGTCATCAACAACGTCATCACGCTCGCGACCGTGCCGATCATCTTCGCGAAGGGCGCGGCCTTCTATCGCGACTTCGGCATGGGCCGCTCGCGCGGCACGCTGCCTTTCCAGATTGCGGGCAATGTGAAGCAAGGCGGGCTCGTCGAACTGGCGTTCGGCGTGACGCTGCGCGAACTGCTGTACACCTACGGCGACGGCACCGCGAGCGGCCGTCCGGCGCGCGCGGTGCAAGTGGGCGGACCGCTCGGCACGTATCTGCCGGAAAGCCAGTGGGACATTCCGCTCGACTACGAGGAATACGCGAAGGTCGGCGCGGTGGTCGGGCACGGCGGACTCGTCGTTCACGACGACACCTCGAACCTCGCCGAGCTCGCGCAATACGCGATGCACTTCTGCGCGCTCGAATCGTGCGGCAAGTGCACGCCATGCCGCATCGGCTCGACGCGCGGCGAGGAAGTCATCGCGAAGATTCGTGAAGGCGATACGTCGGTGAAGCAGATCACGCTTCTGCGCGAGTTGTGCGACACGATGGTGTCGGGCTCGCTCTGCGCGATGGGCGGCATGACGCCGTTCCCGGTGATGTCCGCGCTCGATCACTTCCCCGAGGACTTCGGGCTGCCCCGCACGCCTGCACAGAAAGCGGCATAGAACAAGGAGACGACAATGTCCAACACCATCAACGGCTGCGGTTCCGGCAACTGCGCGTGCAAGAGCGCCGCGTCGGTGCAGCGCCGCGATCCGCTCGATGAAACCGACTACGGCACGCCGCTGCGTCACGCCGATATCGACGTGACGCTGGAAATCGACGGCGAATCCGTCACGGTGCCCGCGGGCACGTCGGTGATGCGCGCCGCGATCGAAGCCGGCGTCAACGTGCCGAAACTCTGCGCGACGGATTCGCTGGAGCCGTGGGGCTCGTGCCGTCTGTGCCTCGTCGAGATCGAAGGCAAGCGCGGTTATCCGGCCTCGTGCACGACGCCTGTCGAAGCGGGCATGAAAGTGCGCACGCAAACCGACAAGCTGCAATCGCTTCGCCGCAACGTGATGGAGCTGTATATCTCCGATCACCCGCTCGATTGCCTCACCTGCCCCGCCAATGGCGATTGCGAATTGCAGGACATGGCGGGCGTCGTCGGCTTGCGTGAAGTGCGCTACGGCTACGAAGGCGCGAATCATCTGAAAGACAAGAAGGACGAGTCGAATCCGTACTTCACCTACGATCCGTCGAAGTGCATCGTCTGCAATCGATGCGTGCGCGCCTGCGAGGAAACGCAGGGCACGTTCGCGCTGACGATCGCCGGACGCGGCTTCGAATCGCGCGTCGCGGCGAGCGAGAACGTGCCGTTCATGGAATCGGAATGCGTGTCGTGCGGCGCTTGCGTCGCCGCGTGCCCGACCGCGACGCTGCAAGAGAAGACCGTCATCATGCTCGGCCAGGCCGAACACTCGGCCATCACGACGTGCGCGTATTGCGGCGTCGGCTGTTCGCTGAAGGCGGAGATGAAGGGCAACACCGTCGTGCGCATGACGCCGAACAAGAACGGCCAGGCGAACGAAGGTCATGCTTGCGTGAAGGGCCGCTTCGCATGGGGTTACGCGACGCACAAGGATCGCATCAAGAAGCCGATGATCCGCGCGAAGATCACCGACCCGTGGCGCGAAGTGTCGTGGGACGAAGCGCTCACGTATGCGGCAAGCGAATTCCGCCGCATCCAGGACAAGTACGGCCGCGATTCGATCGGCGGCATCACGTCGTCGCGCTGCACGAACGAAGAGACGTACCTCGTGCAGAAGCTCGTGCGCGCGGCGTTCGGCAACAACAATGTCGATACCTGCGCGCGTGTCTGCCACTCGCCGACGGGTTACGGCCTCAAGGCGACGCTCGGCGAATCGGCGGGCACGCAGACGTTCGCATCGGTCGAGCAATCGGACGTGATCATCGTGATGGGCGCGAATCCGACCGACGGCCACCCGGTCTTCGGCTCGCGCCTGAAGCGCCGCGTGCGTGAGGGCGCGAAGCTGATCGTGATCGATCCGCGCCGCATCGATATCGTCGATACGCCGCACGTAAAGGCGCAGTATCACCTGCAATTGCGCCCGGGCACGAACGTCGCGATGGTCAACTCGCTCGCGCACGTGATCGTCACGGAAGGCTTGCTGAAGGAAGATTTCATCGCCGAACGCTGCGAGGAGCGCGCGTTCGGACAGTGGCGCGATTTCGTCGCGAAGGAAGAGAACTCGCCCGAGGCGATGGAAGCCGTCACCGGCGTGCCCGCGCAACAGGTCCGCGAAGCCGCGCGCATCTACGCGCTGGGCGGCAACGGCGCGATCTATTACGGCCTCGGCGTGACCGAGCACGCACAAGGCTCGACGACCGTGATGGGCATCGCGAACCTCGCGATGGCGACGGGCAATGTCGGTCGCGAAGGCGTCGGCGTGAATCCGCTGCGCGGCCAGAACAACGTGCAGGGCTCGTGCGACATGGGCTCGTTCCCGCACGAACTGCCGGGCTATCGGCATATCGGCGACGCGGCAACGCGCGCGCTCTTCGAGGAAGCATGGAACGTGCAGCTTCAGCCGGAGCCGGGTCTGCGCATCCCGAACATGTTCGATGCCGCGACGCACGGCACTTTCATGGGTCTCTATTGCCAGGGCGAGGACATCGTCCAGTCGGACCCGAACACGCAACACGTCGCGGATGCGTTGTCGTCGATGGAATGCATCGTCGTGCAGGACATCTTCCTGAACGAAACGGCGAAGTACGCGCACGTTCTCCTGCCCGGCTCGACCTTCCTCGAAAAGGACGGCACCTTCACCAACGCCGAGCGCCGCATCTCGCGCGTGCGCAAGGTGATGCCGCCGCTCCCGGGCCTCTCCGACTGGGAAGTGACGATCAAGCTCTCGCGGGCGCTCGGCTATGAGATGAACTACGCTAACCCGTCCGAAATCATGGACGAGATCGCGCGTCTCACGCCGACCTTCCACGGCGTCTCGTACGAGCGCCTCGACGAGCTTGGCAGCATTCAGTGGCCGTGCAACGAGAAGGCGCCGGACGGCACGCCGACGATGCACATCGACGAATTCGTGCGCGGCAAGGGACGCTTCGTCATCACGAAGTTCATCGCGACGCCGGAGAAAGTCACGCGCAAGTATCCGCTGCTGCTCACGACCGGGCGCATCCTGTCGCAGTACAACGTCGGCGCGCAGACCCGTCGCACCGAAAACTCGCAATGGCACGACGAGGACCGCCTGGAGATTCACCCGGTCGATGCGGAAGATCGCGGCATCAAGCAGGACGACTGGGTCGGCATCGAGTCGCGCGCCGGGCAGACGGTGTTGCGCGCGAAGATTTCCGAGCGCATGCAGCCGGGCGTCGTCTATACGACGTTCCACTTCCCGGAATCCGGCGCGAACGTCATCACGACGGACTCGTCCGACTGGGCGACCAACTGTCCGGAGTACAAGGTGACGGCAGTGCAGGTGATGCCGGTGGAACAGCCGTCGCAATGGCAGAAGGAGTACTCGCGCTTCAACACGCAGCAGCTCGAGTTGCTCAATCTCGCCACGACCACTTCAGGAAAATAAGAAATGGACGTCGATAACCTGATCGAGATGGCGAACCGCATCGGCGAATTCTTCGATTCGATGCCGGACCGCGCCGAAGCCGTCGACAGCATCGCGGATCATATTCGCCGCTTCTGGGAACCGCGTATGCGGCTCGCGATTCTCGCCGCGCTCGACGATCCGGAAACGAGTGAGTCGATGGAGCCGATCCTGCGCGAGGCGCTCAATCTGCATAAGGCGGATCTGCAGCCGAAGACAGCGACCGCCTGACGTCGTTCACGAAACGGATCAAAGCCCTGCTCCGCAGGGCTTTTTTTTAATCCTCGCGATATTCGCGTTCCGGCTGCCGCTCAGTGCTCGTGTCCTGCGCGCCGAACCACGTCTCGCAGTGACGCAGCAGCCCATGCACATCCGATGGCGCCCGTCCGCGCGCGGCGATATAGCCATCGGGACGCACGAGATAGAACGCCGGACGCGTGCGGCCGTAGTTGTCGGTGAGCGAATTCGCGCCCTCGCCGCGCGTATCGGTGATGCGCCAGACGCGCACCGCATTCGGCATGATGTTTTCGAGGGCTTTCACGAAGCCGTCGAGGTCGGGGTCGCGCATCGCGTGCGCGACGGTGATGGTCGCGGGCGCAAGCGCGATGTCGTCCTCGCCCGACGGATTCAGAAGCAGAAAGAGCGAGAAGCAGCCGGGATCGTGCAGATCGTAGAGACAGCCGACGCCGGGCAGCCGTCCGAGCGGCCCATCGATGACATGCACGCGTGCATCGGGCGCGCGCTCGCCCGCACGCGGGCCGCCGTCGAGCAGACGCTCCAGCGTAAGCGGACTCTTGCGATAGTTGATCGACAGCTCGCTCACCGTGCGCCGCATCGCGTCGCGCAATGGGCCGATCGCGGCGAGCGCGGGCATCACGTGCTCGCGCATCAGCTTCATCGGACCGTGCTCGGCGCCGGCCATCTGCGTGAGCATGCTCGTCTGTCGCAGCACGTCGCGCTCGATCGGATGCCGCTCCGTGTGATAGCTGTCGAGCAGCCGCTCGGGCGCGCCGCCCGCGAGCATGCGCGCGATCTTCCAGCCGAGATTGAACGCCTCCTGAATGCCGGTGTTCATGCCCTGCGCGCCGGCGGGACTATGCACGTGCGCCGAATCGCCCGCGAGGAACACGCGCTCCACGCGCAGCTTGTCGACCATGCGGCTGTTCAGGTGAAAGTACGACGACCACGTCAGGTTCGACAACGCGATCTTGTGATGCACGCGCCGCTCGACGAGCGCGCGGCATTCATCGAGCGTCGGGCCGGTTTTCGTTCCAGCCGCGTTGACGGCGTTCGCGGCCGGCGCCGGCATGTCCGCGATCAGGCGCGCGCGGTCGCCGCCCATCGGGAAGAGCGCAGCGAGCCCCTCGCCCGACGCGAAGATGTGGAATTCGTCGTCGGGCCAGTCGGAGTCGGCCTGGAGATCGGCGAGTAGATAGGTTTGATCGAACGTCTTGCCGTCGAAACCGATGCCCAGCCGATGTCGCACGAAACTGTGCGCGCCGTCCGCCGCGATCAGATACGAAGGCCGCAGGAGTTCATCGCGTCCGTTCGGATGACGCAGCCTCGCCTGCAAGCCTGCTGATCCTTGCGAGACATCGACCACTTCGACGCCGCGCTCGACATCGACATGTTGAGTCGCCAGATGCTCCGCGAGCAGGCGTTCGGTCTGCGATTGCTCCAGAAAGAGCAGATACGGATAACGCGTCTGCAAAGGATCGAAGTCGAGGCGCGCGAGGCGCTGCCCGTTCGAATAGAGATTCGCGACGCGCGCGCGATGGCCGAGTTCGAGAAACGGCTTGACCACGCGATGCTGCTCGAAGAGTTCGAGCGTGCGCGCCTGAATGCCGATCGCGCGTGAATACGGCGACGGCTCGCGCGCCTTGTCGACGAGCCTGACCGGGATGTGTGCGCGCGCGAGACTCATCGCGGCAGCGAGGCCCGTCGGACCGGCGCCGACGATCAGAACGGGCGCCACATCCAGCTTGTCGTTCGGATTCAGCTTTGGCGCGAACATGCAGTCCTCCCCCAAACGTCACGGCGTCTAGTGTACGCCCGTACCCTCCGCTTTTAGCATGCGCGCCGGCCGCACCGGACTCAGTGCGCGTGCCCGCGTTCGCTGAGCACGCACGCGTGGCAGGCTTCGCCGAACTCCACCTGCACGGTCGCATGATGCATCGAATATTCGCGGCGCAGCGTGGTGACGACGCCCTGCACGAAGGCATCGCCGGGATGGCCCTCGGGTATCACGAGATGGACCGTGAGCGCGTTTTCGGTCGTCGAGAGCGCCCACACGTGCAGGTCGTGCACATCGCGTACGCCGGGCAACTGCTTCAGATATTGCTCGACGCGCGGCATGTCGACCGACGACGGGACGGCGGCCATCGCGAGGCGCATCGCGTCGCGCCCGAGGCCCCACGTGCCGTAGACAATCACCGACACGACGATCAGGCTCATCAGAGGATCGAGCCAGCTCGCGCCCGTGAACAGGATGATGAGACCGCTGACCGCGACGGCGGCGGAGATGGCTGCATCAGCGGCCATGTGCAGGAAGGCGCCGCGCACGTTGAGGTCTTCCTTGCTGCCGCGCATGAAGAGCCACGCGGAAAAGCCGTTCACGATCATGCCGAGCGTCGCGACGATGAACACGTCGAGCCCCGCGACGGGCGCCGGATTGAGCAGGCGCTGAATCGCCTCGAGCACGATCGCGCCGCACGCGAAGAGCAGCAGCGCCGCGTTGGCGAGCGACGCCAGGATCGACGAGCTGCCCATGCCGAAGGTATAGAGCGAGTTCGGCTGGCGCTTGCCGAGCCACACCGCGCCCCATGCGAGCAGGAGGCCGAGCACGTCGGAGAGGTTGTGGCCGGCATCGGCGAGCAGCGCGGTCGAATGCGCGAGAAAGCCGTAGACGGCCTGCACGATCACGATCACCACGTTCAGGCCGACCGCAAGCGCGAACGTTCGGCCCTGCCCTTCCTGCGGCGCGCCGTGATGGTGATGACCATGCCCGCCGTGGCCGTGCGAATGCCCGTGCTCGTGACTGTGCGCGTGGCCTTCGTGACCTTCGTGGTGTTCGTGTTCTGCGTGCTGATGCGTGCTCATGGGCGTACTCGCGATTCGGTGGCGGTCATTCGATGTCGGGGGCGTCGGCTTGCGGTTCCGCGATGTGCTCCAGCAGCTCGCCCAGCATCGCGCTGATGTGACGGTCCGCCGCCACGTAGAACACCTGCTTGCCCTGGCGCTCGGCCCGCACGATGCGCGCCGCGCGCAGGAGCCGCAGATGATGGCTCACGAGCGACGCCGACAGCCCGAGCAGCTCCGCGATCGCACCGACCGCGCGCCGCTGTTCGACGCACGCGAGCACGATGCGCAGGCGCGTCGGGTCGCCGAGCAGGCGGAACAGGTCGGCGAGCGGCACGACGCGGTCATCGGACGTGATCGGACTGGCGGTGGTGGACGGATCGGAAGCCACAATCGTCGCTAACATATGAATAGGTGTTCACATGTTAAGTGCCATCGCCGCAACATGTCAACCGCGCTTCTCCGGAGGAGCGGCCCCGGTGTGGGAAAATGCGGGGTTTGCTTTTCCCGGCCAGAAGTCTTCCCCGTCATGGACACCGTATTCGCCCGCGGTTTCGCGGCCCATCGCGATGGCCGCCTGACCGACGCGGAGCGCGACTATCAGGCCGCGCTCACCGCCGAACCTCGTCACGTCGACGCGCTGCATTACCTCGGCGTGCTGCGCCATCAACAGGGGCAGCACGCGGAGGCGGCCGAGCTCGTGGGCCGCGCCGTGGACCTGCGTCCGGGCGATGCCGGCCTGCAGCTCAACCTCGGCAACGCGCTGAAGGCGCTCGGCCGTCTCGACGACGCGATCGAGCGCTTTCGCAACGCGCTGACGCTCGCGCCGGGTTTTCCGCTCGCGCAGTACAACCTCGGCAACGCCTACACGGCGGCCGGGCGTCACGAAGACGCCGCCGATGCCTTCGAGAAGGCATTGCGCCTGCAGCCCAACGATCCAGCCGCATGGAACAACTTCGGCAACGCGCTCTCCGCGCTGCGCCGCTTCAAGGACGCCGCGCACGCGTTCAAGCGCGCGCTCGCGCTGCGCCCGCGCCATGCCGGCGCGCACAACAATCTCGGCATGGCGCTCAACGCGCTCGGCGACACGCTCGGCGCGATCTCGCACTTTCGCGCCGCGCTCGAGGCCGAACCGAATTACGTCGCCGCGCATTTCAATCTCGGCAATCTGCTCGATACGAACGGCCATCCGGAAGACGCGCTGCCCGTGCTGCGAAAGGCCGTCGCGTTGCAGCCGCATTTCGCGCCGGGGTATTTCGGACTCGCTCACGCGCTCGCCAAGCTCGGCCGCCACGACGAAGCCGTGCCGCATTTCGAACGCGCGGTCGGACTCGATCCGAAATACGGCGTCGCGTGGCTCTGCCTCGGCAATGCGCATCTGGCGCTCGGCGCACATCGCGCGGCGCTGCGCGCGTTCGATGAAGCATTGCGCATCGATCCTTCGATGCCCGCCGCGCACCTGAACCGCGCGCTCGCCCTGCTCACGACCGGCGACTACGCGCGCGGTCTGCCTGCCTACGAATGGCGTCTGCAGACGCCCGGCAGCGAACCCGCGCCGCGCCTGCCGCGCTGGAATGGCGAGCCGATGCCGGGCCGCACGTTGATCGTGCGCGCCGAGCAGGGTTTCGGCGACACCTTGCAGTTCGCGCGCTTCGTGCCGTTCGCGGCGAAGCTCGTCGGCAAGCTGGTGCTCGAAGTGCAGCCCGCGCTCGTGCCGCTGCTCGCACCGGCCGCGCAAGCCGCGCACGTCGAGTTGAAGAGCAAGTCGGACGGCGTCCCGGCGCACGCGGATGCTTACTGCCCGCTGCTCAGCCTGCCGCTCGCGCTCGGCATGACCTCGCCCGAAGCGATTCCGGCGCGCGCGCCCTATCTCGTCGTGCCCGCCGATTACCGGCGCAAATGGCGCGGCTCGATCGGCGGTCAGGAACGGCGCAAGATCGGCATCGCGTGGTCCGGGCGGATGCAGCCGGGCGAGACGCGCTCGGTGCCGGTCAGTGAGCTTGCGCCGCTTTTCGCGCTCGAAGACGTCGACTGGATCGTGCTCCAGCCGTTCATCACCGGCCGCGAGCGCGACATGTTGCGCGCGCATCCCAACGCGATGTCCATTCACACGCTGGACGGCCGCCTCGAAAATTTCGCCGATACGGGCGCGATCGTCGATCGGCTGGACGCCGTCGTCTCCGTGGATACATCCGTCGCGCACCTCGCAGGCGCGCTCGGCAAGCCGCTCTGGGTGATGCTGCCTTTCGCCGCCGACTGGCGCTGGGGCGTCGACACCGCCGAGAACGCGTGGTATCCGCAGGCGCGGCTCGTGCGCCAGCGCGCCCCGGGCCGATGGCGCGACGTCATCGAGGCTACGGCAGCAGCGCTGGCTTTGCTGCCCGCATGAAAAAATCCCCGTCGAAACGGGGATTTTTTTCGACCTCTCGCTTACGTCAGGCCGTTTTGTACTGATTGCGCGCCTCGGGCGAGCGATACAGCACGAGCGTCGCGATCAACCCGCAGATCGCGGCCAGGCCCATCCACAGGCCGGGCGCGGCCTTGTTGCCGGTCGCGTGGATCAGATACGTCGAGATCGCCGGGGTGAAGCCGCCGATGGTCGTGGCGAGGCTATAGGCCATCGAGAAGCCGGTCGTGCGTACATCGACGGGCATCACTTCGGTTAGCGCGACCACCATCGCGCCGTTGTAGCTGCCGTACAGGAACGAAAGCCACAGCTCGCACATGAGCAGGCGCGCGAACGACGGATCCGCGACCAGCCATTGCACCACCGGATACGACGTCAGAATGGTGAGGATCGTGAACACGAGCAGCACCGGACGGCGCCCCACCCGATCCGACACCGCGCCCATCAGCGGCAACCAGATCAGATTCGAGAGGCCGACGCACACCGTGACGACGAGCGCATCGGTAGCGGAGAGCTTCAGCACTTCCTTGCCGAAGGTCGGCGTGTACGCGGTGATCATGTAGAACGACACGGTCGTCATGATGACCATGCCCATCCCGGCGATCACGATGCCCCAGTTCTGCGCGATCGAGCGCGCGATCTCGCCCATGCTCGGCCGATGCTTTCTCGCGAGGAATTCGTCGGTTTCACGCAGCGAGCGGCGGATGATGAAGAGGAACGGCACGATCAGGCAGCCGATCAAAAACGGCACGCGCCAGCCCCAGGCGGTCATCTGCTCGGGCGGCAGGAGGCGGTTCATGATCACGCCGATCAGCGCCGCGAACACGACGGCGACTTGCTGGCTGCCGGACTGCCAGGAACAATAAAAGCCCTTGTTGCCCTTGGTCGCGATCTCGGACAGATACACCGACACGCCGCCCAGTTCCACGCCTGCCGAGAAGCCTTGCAGCAGCCGTCCGCCCAGCACGATGATCGGCGCGAGCGCACCGATGGTCGCGTAGCCCGGCACCAGCGCGACGCACGCGGTGCCGACCGCCATCAGCCCGAGCGTGAGGATCAGGCCCTTGCGCCGCCCGTGATGGTCGATGTAAGCGCCGAGCACGATGGCGCCGACCGGCCGCATCAGGAAGCCCGCGCCGAAGACGGACAGCGCGAGCATCAGCGACGCGAACTCGTCGCCGCTCGGAAAATAGGTCTTGGCGATCGCGGAAGCGTAATAGCCGTAGACCATGAAGTCGTACATTTCAAGGAAGTTTCCGCTGACGACGCGAAATACCGACTTGAACTTGGATTCGTTGGCGGGTGCGATGTGGGTCGTGGACATGACTTTCTCGGGGAGCTATGGGCGCACTTCAGTTCTGCGCGATCAGCACGACGACTGAAGCGGGGTCTCTTTCGTTTTTTGTAAACGCGACATCCTCAATCTTAACGCCGCACCGCCCATGACTGCACACAACTTCGCTCAACATCACGTCAAACAACATTAAAATACGGTTACATTCACCCAACTTCAAGCTGACATACAAGCAAACATGAATCCGAAAATCACGTTGCGCGCGGCGACCGTGGACGACACCGCGCTCATCGCATCGATGCATACGCGAAGCTGGGCGTCGGCGTATCGCGGCATCCTGCCGGACACGTATCTCGATCGCGATCTGCAAGGCGAGCGCGTCGCTCACTGGAATACGCGCATGAAGGATGTCGCGGCGGGCGCGGCGAGCGTGTTCATCGCGGAGCACGAAGGGGAACCGGTCGGCTTCATTTGTCTCGTCGAACCGGACGAGACAGGCAGCGTGCTCGTCGACAATCTGCACGCGATGCCGGGTCATCGCGGTCTCGGCACGGGCACCGTGATGCTCGACGAAGCCGCGCGCTGGGCCCGCTCGCGCGGCGCGCGGCAACTGTATCTCTCCGTGCTCGAACAGAACGCCGCGGCGATCGGCTTCTACGAATCGCGTGGCTGGACGTGCGCCGAACGCGAAGCGGACCACGTGGGCGGCATCGACGTCGTCTCATTGCGCTACGTGTTTCCGCTCGACTGAGCACAAGAAGATCGAGCTGGTCAATAAGCATTCCTGTCAAAAATAGACAATAGGAATCTTCTGGTCGTCGGGCACATAACGGTTTCGTATGATCGCGGGTCGAAATTCTGGCCATCTCGCGCCGAACCCGCGGCGCAATCTTCATGCGCCACGATGGTCCGTGCGGGCCGTCTCGTTTGCCCGCGCCCGGGCGCATGCATGTGGAATCTTCATGTCCGAACCCTTGATCTTAGTGGAAGGCAATCTGCGTCTGCCGACGCTGCGCGCGCTGACGGAGCCGTCCTTGAACTTCGGATTCGAGTGGTCGCCTGCGCGCCCGCGCCCCGTTCAATCGCCGTCGGAATTCGCGCTCTTCGCGGCGCGCTTCGTCACGACCTATGTGCCGGCTCTCAGCCTGTCCGACATCCACTCGCCTTATCGCGCGACGAGCCTGTGGGGCATCTTCGCGAAGGAAGAGATACCGCGCGCGATGCTGCGTCTGACGCAAGGCTCGAACGCTCAGGACGATGCCGACGAAACCCGCGCCGAACCCGTTCATCTGACAGTCAACGCACCGGCGCACGCTCGCGGACATGGCTTCGGCAAGCTGGTCGTCGGCGCCATCGCGGCTGCTTGCGGCGTGCTCATCATATGGATGCTGTTCGCTCCTCCACCAGTCTCGCGCAGCGTCACGCCTCCCGCGCCGGCCGAAGAAACCGTGGCTCGCGCGCAGCCGGAGCAGGCAGCGCGGGTCGAACAAGAATCGGAAACGCCGATGCCGTCGGCAGTCGCCGCGCCGCCGAGCGCGGACAGCCACACCTTTGAGACCATCGATTCGGCCGCGACCAAAACCGAAGCTGCGTACACCGCGCCTGCGCCGGAAGAGGCACCTGTGCATGTCGTCGCGCCAGCGGAAGACCGCAAGCACATCGCCCGGGTAAAAGCCGTGCTGACGCCCCACACGAAGCGCGCCGTACATGTCGCTCAAGCAACCAGCGAGCGCGTCGTGAAACCTGCGCCGCCGCGGCGCGTGCGCGCGGCATCGGCTGAAAAAATCGCAAGCGTGCCATCGAAGGCTTCCTTGTCAATGGACCCGGCCACGCTCTCCTCGATGCTCCAGCATTCACCGACCCTCGACAGCAACGCGGCCTCGTCCGGCCGCGGCGCTGTCAACGGCGCGCGCTGACCCGCGCAATACACACCGCCAGCCCGATCAACCATTCCGGCCACGAGGCCAACATGACGCAACTCAGCTATCTCCGTTACGCGACGCTCACGCTCGCCCTGTCACTCTGCGGCCTGCTCGCGCCGTTCACGAGCACGTTCGCCGCGCCCGCGACCCCGAAAGTCGCCGCGAAAGCGGTTCAGCCTATGGCCGCGGCAAACGAACCCGCACAACCCGCGCTCGTGGACCTGTCCGATCTGAACGCCGATTCGAACGCGCCGCGCGTCGAAGGCAATATCGCCGAGTTGCAGAACCTCGTGCAGGCCGGAAGCCTCACGGAATTGCGCGCCACGCGCAACGGCAACTACGGCGCGAAGCTCTTCTTCCTCGCGCAAGAGATGGTGTACTACGTCGCGCTCTCGCAGGACGCGCGCTGGTGGCGTGTCGTCAAGACCCAGGATACGGTCCGCGCCGAATCGATCTACGCGCAGTTCTCGCGCAAGAGCTTCGAACTCGCTGATGGCGAAATCCGCCGCACGCAATTGCAGGCGCAGAAGGCGCTCCTCGATCGAGTGATCGCGAAATCGGCCGATCGGGCCAACCGTCTCACCGCCGACCTCCAGCTCGCGCAGCAGCAGGATTCGCAAGTGTCGCAGCGTCAGCAGCAATTGCAGGCCGAATCCGCCGTACTGCAAACGGATAAGCTGGACGCCGAACGCAAGCTCCGCGCGCTGCAGTTGCAGGTCGAACAGCTTCAGAAGCAGACGGAAGCGGGACTCGCGCCGGTGAGCGTGACACCATCGCGCTGAAAACGAAAAAGGCCCGCTCGAATCGAGCGGGCCTTTTGCTTTGCGACGTGCGAAAGCGCTTCGACTCAGAAGCGCGTTTCTCGCGCGACGCGCAGGAACGTATCGAGCAAGGGCGTGCAATCGAGCAATTCCGCGCCGCCCGCCCGATGAAACTCCGGGTGCCACTGCACGCCGACGACGAACGGCGCCTTCCGGTAGCGCACCGCCTCGATGATCCCGTCCGACGCTGACACCGCTTCGATGTTCAGATCGCGCCCGATCGATTTCACCGCCTGATGGTGGATCGAGTTGACGATCGCCTCGCGCTGGTTCGGGAACATGTTGACGAGCGTCGAACCATCGGGGAAGCGGATCGAATGGCGATGCTGGTCGTAATGCTCGCTGACGTGAAGGCCGGCCGTCGGCACATCGGTCGCGATATCGCCGTACAGCGTGCCGCCGAACGCCACATTAATGAGCTGACAGCCGCGGCACACGCCGAGCACGGGCTTGCCCGACTCGACGAACTCGTGCAGCAGTTCCAGTTCGTACATGTCGCGCACGCGGTCGCCCGGCCATTCGGGACGCGTCGTCGCTTCCTCGTAGGACTGCGGAGAGACGTCGGCGCCGCCTTGCAGCAAGAGGCCATCGAGATGCTTTGCATAGTCGCGCAAACGGATATTGCTCGGATGCAGCATGCCCTGGTGGCCGACCGTCGGGATCATGAACACGAGCACATCGCGCGACATGACCCAATGCGCGATCGATTCTTCGAGATATTGCAGCGTCTTGCCGCGCAGCCCTTTCGCGCCCGGCTCGGGATGAAAGATGCGCGCCGACACGCCGATGCGCAACGTGCGCTGCGTGATGCGCTGACCCGCACGATCGAAAATCTGCCGAGCACGCGCCGCGACGATCCGGCCGAACACCGACCACGCAGAGTCCGAGTGCTTGAGATAAGCGGGCTGTGCCGGCGCTGCCGCCTGTTCGGGCAAGGGCAGCGGCGGCGGATTGAGCTTGCCGAAGTCCGGCGCCTGCGTGAATTCGGGCGGCAGGACGTTCGCGCGGCCACTCGGGGAATCGGATGAAGCGGATTGCGCGCTGGCCGTGCTCGCGGCTTCCGCTTCGGTCGCGGCTTCGAGATTCTCGGCGAGACTCGCTCTGGGTTTGCCGGATGCGCGCTGCTGTTCGCGCACCGCGGCTTCCTGCGCCGCGGTCGCGCTCGCCGCCGCTGCACGCCCTTCACGGGACGCCTGCTGGGCTTCGTCGCGCCGGGCCTGCGCCGGATCCACCGGTTCGACGTTCGATGCGCTCGAATGCGCATCCGTCGATGCCCGCTCGGTCGCGCTCGCGTGCGGGCCGGGCGCGGCGGCCGCTGCTGCCGCTTCGGGCGGCGCCGTGGGATTCGCGCTTCGCGGCGCGGCCTGAGAGTCGGCGCCAGTGCGGCGCGCGTCGGTGCTGCTTGCGTCGTTGGACGTTTTGTTATCGCTCATTCCGGATTCAGGCGCTTGAACGCCGTTAGGAGAATGCACAAATTCCAATTATCCGCCTCAGACCAGCACGGGGCAAACCAGCACACATTTGGTCACATAGGTTCACATTATCGCGGGAACCCGCGACGAGCCGCTGTCAGGGCTATCCCGTGAAGCAAGCCTTAATGATCGCGCGGCTCCTCGAAAGTCTCGCGCAAGGCGATCTGCATCGTCGCGTGGATTTTCACGCACCAGCGCCACAGCACGGTCAGCAGGAGCGCCGCGCACAGCAGCACGCCGACCATCAGGCCGAACGGCGGCAGGATGGCGCCCGAGAGCGCCGCGACGAGCAGAAAGACGCCGAACATCGCGACGATCGGAATCAGTCCGGAGATCGCCGAACGGATCGCGCGCGTGAAGCGCCCCGCTTTCGCGGGCTGCACGCTCACTTCGGCGAGCAGCAGCGCGAGCGATTCGAGCTTGCGATACACCGCGACCAGAAACGGCAGCGCGACCACGAGCGCCGCGCTCCACAGCACGACGCGCTGGGCGTTATCGGTGTCGAGCCAGCGCGCCAGATAACTCGACGCGAACGGCGCCGAATACGACGCGCCGAGGAAGATCGCCGCGACGAGCGCGAGATTCACCGCGATCTGCACGACGATGCGCCGGGTCATCGAGAAGAGCGTCGGACCGCCGGAGACGGGCGTGAGGCTCGCGAGCCATTGCGAGTAGAGGCCGAAGGTATGCGCGAGCGGCGCGGGCATCGCGCGGGCGAGGCGCATCGTGAGCGGATCGGCGGCGCGGATCAGATACGGCGTGAAGAGCGTCGTGAGCGCGGACACGGCCACCGCGATCGGATAGAGAAAGCTGCTCGTGACCTTGAGCGACAACCCGAGCGACGCGATGATGAACGAGAACTCGCCGATCTGCGAGACGCTCATGCCGACGCGCATCGACGTGCGCCCGTCCTTGCCCGCGAGAAAGGTGCCGAGCCCGCACGAGACGATCTTGCCGAGCACGACGGCGAAGGTGATGACGGCGATCGGCCACGCGTAATCGACGAGCACGGCCGGATTCAGCAAGAGCCCGATGGTCACGAAGAAGATCGCGGAGAACATGTCGCGCACGGGCGCGATCAGATGCTCGATGCGCGCGAGATGCTTCGATTCCGCCATGATCGCGCCGATCAGGAACGCGCCGAGCGCGATCGAATAATCGAGCTTCACGACGAGCAGACAGAAGCCGAAGCAGAAGCCGAGCACGGTGACGAGCAGCATCTCGTCGCTCTTCGCGCGCGCCACATAATTGAGCGCGCGCGGCACGGTCAGAATGCCGACGACGAGCGAAACCGTCATGAAAAGCAGCAGCTTGCCGAGCGTGACGGCCGCGACGCCCGCGCTCACCGAACCCGTCTGCGCGATGCCGGAGAGCAGCACGAGCATCGCGATCGCGAGAATATCCTCGACGATCAGAATGCCGAACACGATCTGCGCGAAGTTCTCGCCCTTCATGCCGAGCTCGGAGAGCGCCTTCACGATGATCGTCGTCGACGAGATCGCGAGCATCGCGCCGAGAAAGAGCGAATCCATCGCGTTCCAGCCGAACCATCGCCCGATCTCGTAGCCGACCCAGATCATCAGCACGATTTCCGACAACGCCGCGACGATAGCCGTCGCGCCGACCTTGAAGAGCTTGCGCAGGCTGAATTCGAGCCCGAGCGAGAACATCAGGAATACGACGCCCAGTTCGCCGAGCGTCTGGATCGTCGCTTCGTCATGAATGAGATTGAACGGCGGCGTGTACGGCCCGATGATCACGCCCGCGGCGATATAGCCCAGCACGACCGGCTGCCGCAGACGATGGAACAGCACCGTCACGACGCCCGCGATGGCCATGATTACCGCAAGATCCTGAATGAAGCCGATCGCGTGATGCATCAAACGATTCCTTACAAAGAAATAACCGGAATTCGATGTTACCGCACGGACGGGGCAATCCGAGGTCGGCCGATGAATACGCGCGAAAAAAACGGGCATCGCGCTGGTGCATGCGCGAATCGAAGGACGAAGGAAAAAGGCCCGCGCGAACGGCGGGCCGGATCGGCAAAAACGAGACCGCGGCGCTCAGACCGCCGCTTCGTTTTCCTCGCCGGTGCGGATACGGATCACGCGCTCGACATCGGCGACGAAGATCTTGCCGTCGCCGATCTTGCCGGTGCGTGCGGCGCCGATGATCGCATCGATGACCTGATCGGTTTGATCGTTCGCGACGACGACTTCGATCTTCACTTTCGGCAGGAAGTCGACGACATACTCTGCACCACGATAAAGCTCGGTATGCCCCTTCTGGCGGCCAAAGCCCTTCACTTCCGTGACCGTGAGACCCGTGAGGCCCACTTCGGCGAGCGCTTCGCGGACTTCGTCGAGCTTGAACGGTTTGATGATGGCGGTGATACGTTTCATGGCGTGCCTCGCGTAAAGATCGATTCAAGGGGTTCGAAAAAACGTCGTGCCCCGCGTGGGGCAGATGTTTTCGATTCTAGCCGCGTTTCATCGCGCGAGCGGTCCGGAAAATCGCGAGGTGTCCGGTAACGAGCGATATCACTCTTTCTCGGGGACGCGTTCGAGGTCCTTGAGCCACACCGTCGCCTGTCCGTCGCTCGGTGCGCGCCAGTCGCCGCGCGGCGAAAGCGAACCGCCCGAGCCGACCTTCGGCGCGTTCGGTATGCATGAGCGCTTGAACTGGCTCGTGCGGAAGAATCGATCCAGAAAGATCCGCAGATTCTTGCGGATCTCGCCGAGGTCGTATTGATTCCGCGCGACCGTCGGGCCTTCGGGCCACGCACCCGCATCGCGATCGCGCCACGCATGCAGCGCGAGAAACGCGACCTTCGTTGGTGCAAAGCCGAAGCGCAGCGTGTAGTAGAGATTGAAGTCCTGCAATTCGTACGGACCGATGACGCTCTCCGTCTTCTGCTCGACCACGCCGCTCGTCTTGCCGGGAATGAGTTCAGGACTGATGTCGGTGCTCAGAACGTTTTCGAGCACGTCGGTTCCGGTGCCGCCGATCTGCCCCGACTCCGCGACCCAGCGCACCAGATGCGTGATCAGCGTCTTCGGCACGCTCGCGTTGACGTTGTAGTGCGACATGTGATCGCCCACTCCGTAGGTGCACCAACCAAGTGCGAGCTCGCTCAGATCGCCCGTGCCGATGACGATCGCGTTGTTGAGGTTCGCGAGCCGGAACAGGTGGCTCGTGCGTTCGCCGGCCTGAACGTTCTCATACGTGATGTCGTACTGCTCGGCACCCGAACTGTGCGGATGGCCGATGTCCGTCAGCATCTGCATGCAGCTCGGCCGGATGTCGATCTCGCTTGCCGTGCAGCCGACCACTTCCATCAACTCGCGCGCCTGGCGCAGCGTGCGATCGCTGGTCGCGAAACCCGGCATCGTGTAGGCGAGGATGTTCGAGCGCGGCAGTCCGAGACGGTCCATCGCTTTCGCGCACACGAGCAGCGCATGGGTCGAGTCGAGCCCGCCCGAAATGCCGATGACGACCTTCGACATCCCCGACGATTGCAGCCGCTGCAACAGCGCCTGCACCTGGATGTTGTAGACCTCGTTGCATCGTTCGTCGCGGCGCGCGGCGTCGGCGGGCACGTAGGGAAAGCGCGCGACACGGCGTTCGAGCGGCAGCTTGCCGTCGATGGGAACCGTCAGCGGAAACTCGACGACATCGAACTGTTCCACTTCGCTTGCGTGCCGATGCGTCGAGCGGCCGAAGGTGGTTTGCCGCATGCGCTCGCGCGAGAGCCGTTCGAGATCGACATCGGCGAAGATCAGATGCGACCGGTCCGAGAAGCGCTCGGACTCCGCGAGCATCTCGCCGTTTTCGTAGATGAGGCCCTGCCCGTCCCAGGCGAGATCGGTGGACGATTCGCCATTGCCCGCCGACGTGTACAGATACGCCGCGACGCATCGCGCGGACTGCTGCCCGACGAGTTGATGCCGATACGCCGACTTGCCCACGACGATATTCGACGCCGACAGATTCACGAGCACCGTGGCGCCGGCGAGCGCCGCGAACGACGACGGCGGAATCGGCACCCACACGTCCTCGCAAATCTCGACGTGGAATCTGAAGAGCGGCAGGTCCTTGATCTGAAACAGCAGCGACGCGCCGAACGGCACATCCTGACCGCAGAGCGTGAGCGTGCTGGTCGCGGCGGCATCGGCGGGGCTGAACTGACGCGCCTCGTAAAACTCGCCGTAGTTCGGCAGATAGCTCTTCGGCACGACGCCGCGAATGAAGCCGTCGGCGATGACGATCGCGCAATTGAAGAGCTTGTGCTCCGTCTTGACCGGCGCGCCGACGATCATCGCGATATTCAATCCCTTGGACGCATCCAGAATGCTTTGCAGCGCGTCTTCGCAGGCATCGAGCAAGGCGCGCTGATGGAAGAGATCGTCGCAGGTGTAGGCGGAAATGCCCAACTCGGGAAACGCGACGAGGACCGCGCCGCGCGCGGCGGCTTCTTTCGCCAGTTCGATCGTCTGCGCCGCGTTGAACTCGGGATCGGCCACCTTGCAGGACGGAACGCCGACCGCGACGCGCGCGAAGTCGTGGCTGTACAGGTTGAAGAAGTTTCTGCTCATGGTCGGGATGGATGTGCGTGCGCGTGTTGCAACGAAAGGTCTCGTCGATTATCGCATCAGGTTTTCTTCCTGAACGGCGTATGCGCTTCGAGTTCCTCGATATGCTGATCCATCGCCTGCGTCTCGGCGTCGAGAAACTCGGCGATCGCGTGCGCGAAGCGCTGATCGGCGATCCAGTGCGCGGACCATGTCGGCGTCGGCAAAAGACCGCGCGACATCTTGTGCACGCCTTGCGCGCCGCCCTCGAAACGCGCGAGCCCGTGTTCGATGCAGTACGCGATGCCCTGCATGTAGCACGTCTCGAAGTGCAGCCCGGAGATGAACTCGCGCGTGCCCCAGTAACGGCCGTACATCGTGTCGCCGCCGATCATGTTGAGCGCGCACGCGAGCCGCGAGCCGTCCGCTTCCGCGATCACGAGCAGCATGCTGTCGGGCGCGTCCGCATGAATCCGGCCGAAGAACTCGCGCGAAAGATACGGCGCATTCCAGTGTTCGCGATACGTGTTGTCGTAGCAATCGTAGAAGAAATCGAGCGCGCTTTCGTCGATCTCCTTGCCGCGCAGCCACGTGTACGTCACGCCCGCTTCCGTCACGCGCCGACGATCCTGCTTCACCTTCTTGCGCTTGTCGTGACTCATCGTCGCGAGAAAGGCGTCGAAGTTTTCGTAGCCGTCGCCGGGCAGGTTTTCCCAGTGGAACTGCACGCCTTCGCGCAGCATGTAGCCTGCATCCGTCAGCGCCGCGACATCCTGCGCGTGCGGAAACAGCACATGAAGCGACGAGAGTTCGAGACGCCGCGTCAGTTCGATGGCCCCACGCGCGAGCAACACGCGATCCTCGTGATGCGCGGCGATGAGGCGCGGGCCGGTCACCGGCGAGAACGGCACCGCGGACAGCGCCTTCGGGTAGTAGCGCAGACCGTGGCGCTCGAAGGCGTCGGCCCAAGCGTGGTCGAACACGTACTCGCCGCGCGAATGCGACTTCAGATAGAGCGGCATCGCGCCGGCGAACTCGCCACCGCGCTTCAATACAAGATGATGCGCGCGCCAGCCGGTGCGCTTCACGGCGCAACCGGTTTCCTGCAACGCCGAGAGAAACGCGTGACGCACGAACGGGTTATCGCCGGCGAGCCGGTTCCAGTCGTCGGCCGGGATTTCGTCCAGCGCATCGACCACATGAATTTCGACCTCGCGATTCAACAGGCTACCTCGCTGAAATATCGATGGGCGCAAGCCGTGCAAAGCCGCGCCCGAAAGCGGCTATTCTCGCGCAAGTCGCAGCGGCACGCCGAAGCGGACAAAAGCGCCCCGACGCGGTGCTTTCGGCGATAATGCGCGGCAAATCTTTCATCGAGCGCCGACGAAACGCGATGCCGTGGTTCCTCTATCTGATCGAATGCGCCGACGGCAGCCTCTACACGGGCATCGCGACGGACGTCGAAGCGCGCTTCTGCGCGCATGCGAGCGGCAAGGGCGCGCGCTATACGCGCGCAAGAAAGCCGCTGCGCGTGCTCGCGTCGTTCGAACTGGCGGGGAGATCGGAGGCGTTGCGCGCCGAATATCGCGTGAAGCGTCTGACCGCGCAGCAGAAGCGCGCGCTGATCGCGGGAGAGCGGACGCTCGAATCGTTGTTGCCCCGGATCGAGGCGAGCGAAGAAGAATAAAAAACGCCGCCGCGTTTTGGCAACGCGGCGGCATTTCGTCTAAAAGCGCGCTTACTTCTTGAAGTTTGCGACGCCTTCCGAGATTTCCTTGTGCGCGGCATCGATGCCCGCCCAGCCCTCGACCTTCACCCACTTGCCCTTTTCGAGCGACTTGTAGTTCTCGAAGAAGTGCTTGATCTGGTCTTTCAGATATTCGGGCACGTCGTCGATCGACTTGATGTTCGCCGTCATCGGGCAGATCTTGTCGTGCGGCACGGCGACGAGCTTCGCGTCCACGCCGGATTCATCGGTCATCTGCAGCATGCCGAGCGCACGCGCGCGCACGACCGAGCCTGCCAGCAGCGGGAACGGCGTGATGACGAGCACGTCGACCGGATCGCCGTCGCCGGAGAGCGTCTGCGGAATGAAGCCGTAGTTGGCGGGATAGCGCATGCCGGTGCCGATGAAGCGGTCGACGACCAGCAGGCCCATGTCCTTGTCCGCTTCGTATTTGACCGGATCGCTCTGCGCGGGAATCTCGATGATGACGTTGAAATCCTGCGGGAGATCCTTGCCGGGAGGTACGTTATTGAAGCTCATGAGCACTCTCTGGAGAAGTTGAGGTCGGAGATGGAATCGCACGGGCGGACGGTCATTCGCGAACCGCCGCGGCCCTCGCGCGTGTAGATGCGTGATTGCGTCATTATAGCCAATCGGTTTGCGCGTCCTTTGCACGCACGGCGCGGGGCGGGCGTTGGCGCGATAATCGGAAGCGGCATCGAACTCCGGCAACAAAAACCCGTATTCAGGAGACATGCATGGAAGACGCGAAGCATTTCATCAATAACCGATGGGTCGCGCCATCGGGCAACGAGACGATTCCCGTCGTCGATCCATCGGACGGGCAGATTTTCGCGCAGATCGCGCGCGGCACGTCGGCCGATATCGACCGCGCGGTCGCCGCCGCCCGCGCCGCGTTCGAAGGCGAATGGGGCGCGATGAGCGCCGTCGAGCGCGGACGCATTCTCGCGCGTCTGTCGATGCTGATCGCCGCGTGCCACGAGGACATCGCGCAGATCGAGGCGCACGACACTGGCAAGCCGCTGAAGCAGGCACGCGCCGACGCCGCCGGCATCGCGCGCTACTTCGAGTTCTACGCGGGCGCCGCCGACAAGCTGCACGGCGAAACCCTGCCCTATCAATCCGGCTACACCGTGCTCACGATCCGCGAGCCGCACGGCGTGACGGGCCATATCGTGCCGTGGAACTATCCGCTGCAGATTTTCGGGCGCAGCGTCGGCGCGGCGCTCGCGACCGGCAATGCGTGCGTCGCGAAGCCTGCCGAGGACGCGTGCCTGTCGCTGTTGCGCATCGCGGAACTGGCGGCGGAAGCGGGCCTGCCCGACGGCGCGCTCAATATCGTCACCGGCTACGGCCACGAAGCGGGCGCGGCGCTCGCGCGGCATCCGGGCATCGATCACATCTCGTTCACGGGCTCGCCCGCGACGGGCGCGGCCGTCACCAAGATGGCCGCCGATAACCACGTCCCCGTGACGCTCGAACTGGGCGGCAAGTCGCCGCAAATCGTGTTCGCCGATGCGGACTTCGACGCTGCGCTGCCCGTGCTCGTCGCCGCGATCGTGCAGAACGCGGGGCAGACATGCTCGGCGGGCAGCCGCGTGCTGATCGAGCGCGCGGCGTACGAGCCGCTTATCGAGCGGCTGTCGCAGGCGTTCGGGGCGCTGAAGGTCGGCCCGAGCAAGCTCGATCTCGACTGCGGCCCGCTCATCAGCGCGAAGCAGCAGCAGCGCGTGTGGGATTTCCTGTCCGATGCCCAGCACGACGGCATCCCGATGGCCGCGCACGGCGAAGTCGTCGGCGATGCGCCCGAAGCGGGCTTCTATCAGGCGCCCACGCTGCTGCGCGATGTCCCGCCGACGCACCGTCTCGCGCGCGAGGAAGTGTTCGGCCCGGTGCTCGCCGCGATGCCCTTCGACGACGAAGCCGAAGCGCTGAAACTCGCCAATGGCACCGACTACGGCCTCGTGGCCGGCATCTGGACACGCGACGGCGCGCGGCAGATGCGCCTCGCGCGCCGCGTACGCTCGGGGCAGGTGTTCATCAACAACTACGGCGCGGGCGGCGGCATCGAATTGCCGTTCGGCGGCGTGAAGCATTCCGGACACGGACGCGAGAAAGGATTCGAGGCGCTGTACGGCTTCACGACTTTGAAGACCATTGCCATCAAACACGGATAACGGGAGACGATATGCGACTGCAAGGCAAGACGGTGATCGTGACGGGCGGCGGTTCGGGATTCGGCGAAGGCATCGCGAAGACCTTTGCGCGCGAGGGCGCGAACGTCGTCGTCAACGATCTCAACGGCCCGGCCGCCGAACGCGTGGCGAGCGAGATTGCGCTCGCGTCGTCGGCGGAAGTGAAGCACGGGCGCGCGATCGCCGTGGCGGGCGACGTCACCAAACGCGCCGACTGGCAAACGCTCTTCGATGCGGCCATTCAGGACTTCGGCAGCGTGCAGGTCGTCGTCAACAATGCGGGCACGACTCATCGCAACAAACCCGTGCTCGACGTGACCGAAGCCGAATTCGATCGCGTGTACGCGGTGAACGTGAAGAGCATCTACTGGAGCGTCGAGCAGTTCGTGCCGTACTTCCGCGAGCAGGGCGGCGGCGCGTTCATCAATATCGCATCGACGGCGGGCGTGCGGCCGCGTCCCGGACTCGTCTGGTACAACGGCAGCAAGGCGGCGGTCATCATCGCGAGCAAGGCGCTCGCAGTCGAGCTGGGCCCGGACCGCATCCGCGTGAACTGCATCAATCCGGTGATGGGCGAAACCGCCCTGCTCTCCGAGTTCATGGGCATGGAAGACACGCCCGAGAATCGCCGGAAGTTCCTCGCGACGATTCCGCTCGGCCGCCTCTCGACGCCGCAGGACATCGCCAACGCGGCGCTCTACCTCGCCTCCGACGATGCCGAGTTCATCACCGGCGTCGCGCTCGAAGTGGACGGCGGGCGCTGCGTCTGAGCGATGCCGGGCGCACGCCGCGCGACGAGTGCGGCGTGCGCTCAAACATCCGTGCTTTCCCTAGCAAGAACAAGCGCTTGGCGTGAATGCCGACGGGCTAGAATCCTTACGCGTCTGTAATCGCGAGCGGGCCCATCCGCTCGACGCGGACCGCTAAAAACTAGAGGAGACAAGCATCATGGCCAGCACCGCCAATCCCATGCCCCGCCCCGGCGCGGGCGTGCCGTCGGCCTTCGAGGAGGCGACGTATCGCAAGGTCGCGTGGCGGCTTTCGCCGCTTCTGCTGATCTGCTATGTGGTCGCATATCTGGACCGCGTGAACGTCGGCTTCGCGAAACTGCAGATGGCCGCCGACCTGCAACTTTCGGACGCCGTGTACGGCTTCGGCGCGGGCATTTTCTTTTTCGGCTACTTCATCTTCGAGATACCGAGCAACGTGATCCTGCATCGCGTGGGGGCGCGCGTGTGGATTGCGCGGATCATGATTTCGTGGGGCATCATCTCGGCGCTCACGATGTTCATCACCACGCCGACGATGTTCTACGTGATGCGCTTTCTGCTCGGCGCGGCCGAAGCGGGCTTCTTCCCCGGCATCATTCTTTATCTGACGTACTGGTTTCCGGCGCGCAGGCGCGGGCGCATGACGACGCTTTTCATGACGGCCATCGCGTTGTCCGGTCTGATCGGCGGCCCGATAAGCGGCTGGATCATGAAGACCTTCGACGGCGTGCACGGCTGGCACGGCTGGCAATGGCTGCTGTTGCTCGAAGGCATTCCGTCGATCATCGTGGGTTTCTTCGTGTTTGCGCTGCTCGATGATCGCATCGCGAAAGCGAAGTGGCTCACGCAGGAAGAGCGCGAGCTGCTCGAGCGCAATATCGTGGCGGATAACGTCGCGAAGGAAGATCATTCGCTTGGCAAGATTCTGTCGAGTCCGAAGGTCTGGTTGATGAGCCTCATCTACTTCTCGTTCGTGATGGGTCTTTACGGCGTGAGCTTCTGGCTGCCGACGATCATCAAGTCGATGGGCGTCTCCGATGCCTTGCAAGTCGGCCTGCTGTCCGCGATTCCTTATGGCGCGGCGGTGATCGGCATGCTGTACGCGGCGCGCAGCGCGGACCGGACCGGCGAGCGTCGCTGGCATATCGCGATTCCGGCGTTCATCGGTGCGATCGGGCTGGTGCTGTCGGTGGTGTGGTCGTCGAACACGACGCTCGCGATGATCGGCCTCACGCTGGCGACGATGGGTATTCTCACCACGCTGCCGCTGTTCTGGAGTCTGCCGACGGCGTTTCTCGCCGGTACCGGTGCGGCGGCGGGGATTGCGATGATCAATTCTTTGGGTAACCTGGCCGGGTTTTTGAGTCCCTATCTCGTCGGGTGGCTCAAGCAGGTGACTGCTTCCACCGCGAGCGGCATGTATATGCTTGCAGGGTTTCTCGTGCTCGGTGCCCTGCTCGCGTTGAGCGTGCCGGCGCGGATGGTGAATCGTTAAGGGGTTTTTTGTTGGGGGTTTGTGTTACTGGGCTTTCGTGGAATCCTGATTTCGCGGTGGTCTATTAGCACTGCCCCTCCCCGGGGCGGGGGTCACTTTCTTTGCTGCTGCAAAGAAAGTAACCAAAGAAAGCAGCTTCTCATCGCCCGCAGTCACACGCACGTTGGCCATGCTTGCCAGCCCGCGGTGGCACTCGCCTAAGTGTCGCCCCCATAGGACCAACCGGGCTTGGCTCGCGCACGGTCTGACACATCGCACCACAGTACAAACTGGTTCAGCACCAAATAGCTCCAGCCCGCTACGCGGCCGATGGGTTAATCGGGTCTGCGCGCGCTTCTTCTCGTCGGTTTCCCTCGTATACCCAACGGCAGCGCGTAGCGCTGTGCCGAAGCTCTTTCGTGCTGAACCAGCGCGCTGAATCGTCTCGGGCGGCAGACCGTGCGCGAGCCAAGCCCGAATGGGCCTGTGAGGGCGACACTTAGGCAAGTGCCGCCTGCGGCTGGCAAGCATGGCCAACGTGCGTGTGACCGCGGGCGGTGAGAAGCTGCTTTCTTTGGTTACTTTCTTTGCAGCAGCAAAGAAAGTGACTGCCGCCCCGCACAGGGGCAGTGCTAATAAACCGACACGAATACGGGATCCAGCAACAAACAAACAAAAACAAAGCGAACCCGCACCGCAACGATGCACGCACGCCCCGACGTGCACCAAAACCCCGCCGCCAGCGCAGTATCCCGCTCAGTAAAAACTCCGCCGTACGAGCATCAAACCCTTACCCCAAAAGCATTCCACCCCAATTGGCATAACCCTTGCAGAACGATCCGAGCAATCGTCATTGCTCAAACAAACACATCGGCAAGGGGAACACTCATCATGAAACGACGCAGTCTGCTGAAGTTCGGCTCCATGTCGGGCGCGCTCGCCCTCGCGGGTCAGCTTCCGATCACGAAAGCTCAGGCCGCCGATACGGGTCCGATCAAGGTCGGCATCCTGCATTCGCTGTCGGGCACGATGGCGATCTCCGAGACGTCGCTGAAAGACACGGCGCTCATGACCATCGCCGATATCAACAAGAGCGGCGGCGTGATGGGCCGTCAGCTTCAACCCGTCGTCGTCGATCCGGCTTCGAACTGGCCGCTCTTCGCCGAAAAAGCGCGTCAGCTTCTCACGCAAGACAAGTGCGCAGTCGTGTTCGGCTGCTGGACGTCGGTGTCGCGCAAGTCGGTGCTGCCAGTCTTCGAGGAACTCAACGGCCTGCTCTTCTACCCTGTTCAGTACGAAGGCGAAGAGATGTCGCGCAACGTGTTCTATACCGGCGCGGCGCCGAATCAGCAGGCGATCCCCGCCGTCGAATATCTGATGGGTCCGGAAGGCGGCAGCGCCAAGCGCTTCTTCCTGCTCGGCACCGACTACGTGTATCCGCGCACGACCAACAAGATCCTGCGCGCGTTCCTACATTCCAAGGGCATCAAGGATGCGGACATTCAAGAGGTCTACACACCATTCGGACATAGCGACTATCAAACCATCGTCGCGAACATCAAGACATTTGCCCAAGGGGGAAAGACAACTGTCATCTCTACGATCAACGGCGATTCGAACGTACCGTTCTACAAGGAACTCGGCAACCAGGGCCTGAAAGCGACCGACGTGCCCGTCGTCGCATTCTCGGTCGGCGAAGAAGAGCTGCGCGGCATCGACACCAAGCCGCTCGTCGGCCATCTCGCCGCATGGAACTACTTCATGTCGGTGAAGAACACCAACAACTCGAAGTTCGAAAAGGAATTCTTCGAGTACGTGAAGGCGCAAAACCTGCCGGGCGGCGACAAGCGCGTGACGAACGATCCGATGGAAGCGACCTTCGTCGGCATCCACATGTGGAAGCAGGCCGTCGAGAAAGCAAAGAGCGCCGATGTCGACAAGGTGCGCACCGCGATGATCGGCCAGACCTTCGCCGCGCCCTCGGGTTTCACGCTGTCGATGGACGGCAATCACCATCTGCACAAGCCCGTGATGATCGGCGAAATTCGCGGCGACGGGCAGTTCAACGTCGTGTGGAAGACGAAGACCGCGGTGCGCGCGCAGCCGTGGAGTCCGTATATCGCGGGCAATCAGGGCAAGCCGGATATCGTCAGCTCCATTCCCGCGTTCCTGCGCCGCCAGCGCGTGCAGGTCGCGTAATGCAGTGATGGTTTGAAGCAGTGAGGCCGCGCGTTCGTTCGTGATTCGCGCGGCCGTCCATGTCTCATCAGAAAGGCCATCATGACCGGTTCAATCATGCGGGTGTTGCTCGCGCTCTTCATCGCGATCGCGCCGTTCAGCGCCCATGCACTCTCGAACGACGATCTCGCCCCGCTCGCCGGCGACGACTTCGAAGCCAAATCCGCCGCCATCGACAAGCTCATCGCCAATGCGGATGCGCCTTCGGTCGCCGTGCTCACCGCGCTGTCCGATGGCTCGCTCGTCGCGACCGATAACGGCCACGTCTATATCCAGTCCGACGACGGCAACAAGGACCCGCTCACCGGCAAGACCGTCGAAGCGCCCGACGCGCAGCAGATCACGCTCTCCAACACGCTGCGCACGAAAGTCGCCGGCGCGTTGTCGGGCCTTCAGCTCGCCTCCGCCGATACCGCGAAACGCCGCGACGCGATCGCAGCGCTTCTGAAGAACCCCGACGCCTCGATGAAGCCGCTGATCGACCGCGCCCGCGCCATCGAGAAAGATCCCGAACTGAAGAAGCGTCTCGACACGCTCTGGGCGATGACCGCCCTTCACGATCCCGACGCCGGCAAGCGTCTCGAAGCGGCGCAACTCGTCGCGGCGCGGCACGACCTCGACATGTACGAGCTGCTGCGCCCGATCGTCGCGAAGAAAGCGGACGGCTCCTTCAACGAGCCCGACGAGAGCGTGCGCAACGCGGCGCAGGAAGGCCTGTACGCGCTCGATTCGATCCAGCGCCGCAGCGAAATCTTCGGCACGATCTTCGCGGGTCTCTCGCTCGGCAGCGTGCTGCTGCTCGCGGCGCTCGGCCTCGCAATCACCTATGGCCTGATCGGCGTCATCAACATGGCGCACGGCGAGTTCCTGATGATCGGCGCGTATGCGACCTATGTCGTGCAGAACCTCGTGCAGCATTACGCGCCCGCCGCGTTCAACTGGTATCCGCTGTTCGCGGTGCCCGCGTCGTTCGTCGCGGCGGCGCTGGTCGGCATCGTGCTGGAAAGGCTCGTGCTGAAACATCTCTACGGACGTCCGCTCGAAACGCTGCTGACGACCTTCGGCGTCAGCCTGATCCTGATTCAGGCGACGCGCACCCTCTTCGGCGCGCAGAACGTGCAGGTGACGAATCCTTCGTGGATGAGCGGCGGCGTCTCCGTGATGCAGAACCTGATCCTGCCGTATAACCGCCTGACGATCCTCGCGTTCTCGCTCGCAGTCGTGGCGATCGCCTGGGGCGTGCTCACCAAGACGCGTCTCGGCCTTTTCGTGCGCGCGGTGACGCAGAACCGCCGCATGGCCGCGTGCGTCGGCGTGAAGACCGCGCGCGTCGATTCGTATGCGTTCGCGTTCGGCGCGGGCATCGCGGGACTCGGCGGCTGCGCGCTGTCGCAGATCGGCAACGTCGGGCCGGATCTCGGCCAGAGCTACATCATCGATTCGTTCATGGCGGTGGTGCTCGGCGGCGTCGGCCAGCTTGCGGGCACGGTGATCGGCGGCTTCGGGCTCGGGCTCGTGAGCAAGACCGTCGAGCCGTTCTGGGGCGCGGTGCTCGCGAAGATCGCGGTGCTCGTGCTCATCGTGTTGTTCATCCAGAAGCGTCCGCAGGGCATGTTCGCCCTGAAGGGCCGCAGCGCGGAGGCCTGAGCCATGACCGCCTCGACCAATATCGGCGCGAATCTCGACGTCGCGCCGCAACCCGATCCGAGCGCCGCGCGCGCGGGCTTCGCGCTCGGCCTGCCGCCGCGCGCCTCGCTCCTGGCGCGCAAGGGCTGGCTCGCGCTGATCGCGCTCATCATCGCGATGGGCATCTTCGTGCCGGTCAGCGCGCTCGTGCTGCCGGAGACGAGCACGTTCCATCTGTCCGCCTATGCGATGACGCTGACGGCCAAGCTCATGTGCTACGCGATCGGCGCGCTCGCGCTCGATCTCGTGTGGGGCTATTGCGGCATCCTGAGCCTGGGCCACGCGCTCTTCTTCGCGCTCGGCGGCTACGCGATGGGCATGTATCTGATGCGCTCGATCGGCCGCGAGGGCACGTATCAGAGCGACCTGCCCGATTTCATGGTGTTCCTCGACTGGCACAAGCTGCCGTGGTACTGGGAAGGCACGGAGCATCTCTGGTATGCGCTGCTGCTCGTCGTGCTGGTGCCCGGCGTGCTCGCGTGGGTGTTCGGTTTCTTCACGTTCCGCTCGCGCGTGAAGGGCGTGTATCTGTCGATCATCACGCAGGCGATGACCTTCGCCGCGATGCTGCTCTTCTATCGCAATGAAACGGGCTTCGGCGGCAATAACGGCTTCACGGACTTCAAGCGCATCGCAGGATTTCCGATCACGCATCCGGGTACGCGCACCGCGCTCTTTCTCATCACGTTCGCGATTCTCGTGCTCGCGTTTCTCGCGGCGCGCTGGATCGTCACGTCGAAGCTCGGACGTGTCGTGACCGGCGTGCGCGACGGCGAAGCGCGTCTGATGTTCCTCGGCTACAGCCCGCTCGCGTACAAGCTTTTCATCTGGACGGTGTCGGCCGTGCTGTGCGGCATCGCGGGCGCGTTGTATGTGCCGCAGGTCGGGATCATCAATCCGAGCGAGATGTCGCCTGCGAACTCGATCGAAATGGCGATCTGGGTCGCCGTCGGCGGACGCGGCACGTTGATCGGTCCGATCGTCGGCGCATTCGCGGTGAACGGCGCGAAGAGCTTCTTCACGGCGTACTTCGCGGAATACTGGCTGTTCTTCCTCGGCCTCATCTTCACGCTCGTGCCCTTGCTTTTGCCGAACGGCATCATGGGTCTCGTCGATCTCGCGCGTCGCAGGAAGAGCGCAGGAGACTCCGCAGAATGACCGCACACAATGCATTGATCGTCGATCTTCCGCCGATTCCGCCCGCGCCGGACTCGCTCGAATCGAACCACAAGAACATCAACGTCATCTCCGGCCTGGGCCATGTGCTCGCGCCCGGCGAAATCGACGTATCGCACGGCACGATTCTCTATCTCGAAGACGTCACTGTGAGCTTCGACGGCTTTCGCGCGTTGAACAAGCTGACGCTGTCCATCGATGTCGGCGAGCTGCGCTGCGTGATCGGACCGAACGGCGCGGGCAAGACGACGATGATGGATGTCATCACCGGCAAGACGCGTCCCGATGACGGCAAGGTGTTTCTCGGGCAGACGCTCGACCTCACGCGCATGTCGGAGCCGGTGATCGCGCGCACGGGCATCGGCCGCAAGTTTCAGAAGCCGACGGTGTTCGAGAATCATCCCGTGTGGGAAAACCTCGAACTCGCGATGAAGACCGACAAGCGCTGGTTTGCGTCGTTGCGGGCGCGGCTCGACGGGCAGGCGCAGGCGCGAATCGAGGAAACGCTGGAGTTGATTCGATTGCAGCATCAGGCGACGCGGCTGGCGGGCGAGCTGTCGCATGGACAGAAGCAACGGCTCGAAATCGGTATGTTGCTGATGCAGCAACCTGCTCTTTTGCTGCTCGATGAGCCTGCGGCTGGCATGACCGATCATGAGACGATGGAACTTGCCGAATTGCTCAACAAGCTGCGTGGATCGTGTTCGATGATGGTCGTCGAGCATGATATGGAGTTTGTTGCCGCGCTTGCGGGGGATCGGGGGAAGGTTACTGTGATGGCCGAGGGGCGTGTTCTTGCTGAAGGGACGCTGGATGACGTCAAACGGGACGAGGCCGTTATTGAGTCTTATCTCGGGCGGTGATTTGCTTTTTATGTCGTTGGCTTTCTTTTCGTGGAATCCTGAATTCGCGGTGGTCTATTGGCACTGCCCCTGTGCGGGGCGGCAGTCACTTTCTTTGCTGCTGCAAAGAAAGTAACCAAAGAAACAGCTTCTCACCGCCCGCGGTCACACGCACGTTGGTCATGCTTGCCAGCCGCAAGCGGCACTCGCCTAAGTGTCGCCCTCACAGGCCCAATCGGGCTTGGCTCGCGCACGGTCTGACGCGCTAGTTGTTTTCGGGCGCTGGTTCAGCACGAAAGAGCTTCGGCACAGCGCTACGCGCTGCCGTTGGGTATGCGAGGGAAACCGAAGAGGGAGCGCGCGCGCACCCGATTGACCCATCGGCCGCGCAGCGGGCCGGAGCTATTTGGTGCTGAACCAGTTCGTTCTGTGGTGCGATGAGTCGGACCGTGCGCGGTCCAAGTCTTTGTCTGCTTGCGGGGGCACTCGCTACTGCCGGGCCATTCAGCCAATCGTCTGTGCCGCGGCCGGTGTGAAGTGCTTAGGCTGGGGATAGCTGTTTCTTTGGTTACTTTCTTTGCAGCAGCAAAGAAAGTGACCCCCGCCCCGGGGAGGGGCAGTTCCAATAGACCGACACGAACTCAGGATTCCACGAAAGAAAGCCAACCGAAAACCCGAAAAACCGAAAATGCTACAAGTCGACAATCTGAACCAATACTACGGCGGCAGCCACATCCTCCGCGATGTGAAGATGACCGTCCCCGACGGCGAGCTAACGGTCCTGCTAGGCCGCAACGGCGTAGGCAAAACGACGCTCCTGCGCTGCCTGATGGGCGTCGTCCCAACAAAAAGCGGCACCATCAACTGGCGCGGCAACAAAATCTCTTCGATGCCGACCCACGCGCGCGTAGCAAACGGCCTCGCCTACGTGCCGCAAGGACGCGACATCTTCGGCCGTCTCACAGTAGAAGAAAACCTGCTGGTAGGCGCAGCAAGCCGCAAGGCACCATCGAAAATTCCCGACCGCATCTACGATCTCTTCCCCGTCCTGCGAGACATGAAAAACCGCCGCGGCGGCGATCTCTCCGGCGGTCAGCAACAGCAACTGGCAATCGGCCGCGCACTGATGAGCGAGCCGCAACTGCTCATCCTCGATGAACCGACCGAAGGCATCCAGCCATCGATCATCCGCGACATAGGCCGCACGCTGCGGCAGCTCGTCGATGAAATGGGCATGACCGTGCTGCTCGTCGAGCAGTATTACGACTTCGCCCGCGAGCTCGCCGACCGCTACTGGGTGATGAGCCGCGGCGAAATCGTCGCGGGCGGCGCAGGCTCGGAAATGGACGCGCATGGAGTGCGCGAGCTGATCGCCGTATGATTCATGCTCAGCTCTGAAACGCACCGCTCATGCACCACGAATCCCACGCAACGCTCGTCGATCCAAACATCTGGCGCGGCTCGCTCGAACTCGGCTATGCGCATCAGCATGGCCGCACCGTTTGCGTTCATCGCAAGCACGAAGGGCCGTTGAGGCTGCAACGCCCGCTCTATCCCGAAGGCGATATCTGTCACTCGGTGATCGTGCATCCGCCTGGCGGCGTGGCGGGCGGCGATCGCCTGTCCATCGATGTTCGCCTCGAGGAACATACGCACGCCGTCATCACGACGCCCGGCGCGACCAAGTGGTACAAGGCCAACGGCAAGCTCGCGACGCAGCGCATCGACATCGCTCTCGCGGCGCATGCGAAGCTCGACTGGCTACCGCAAAACAACATCGTGTTCGAATCGTCGAACGTCGAACTCGAATTCAATCTCACGCTCGATGAAAGCGCGAGCGCCATCGGCTGGGATGCAATGCTGCTCGGCCGCGCCGCCGCCGGCGAGACTTGGACGCAAGGGCACATCAAGGCGATATCGCGCATCGCGCGGCGCGACGGCACGACGCTCTGGTTCGAGCGCACGCTGCTCGACGCGAACGATCCGCTGCGCGATGCCGCGCAAGGTCTCGCCGGCTTCCCCGCCTACGGCACGCTGTGGGCGATCGGCCCCGCTTGCGACGATGCGCTCGCCGAAACGCTCACCGCGCAACTGCCCTTCGACGATCAACTGCGCGCCGGCGCATCGTGCGTCGCACCGGACGTGATGATCGTGCGCGCGATCAGCCGCTCGATGGAGCCGCTGCAAAACGCGCTCATCGACTGCTGGACGCGTCTTCGTCCCATCGTGCATGGCGTCGATGCGCGGCCTCTGCGTTTGTGGACTACCTAGTACGCACCAGAGAAGCGCATCCGTTTGCACAGCCGTTGTGCGCGCTCATGGACGCGCAAGCCGCGAACGCAGACGATACAACGAAGAGACATCGATGGCACGACTCTCGCTTTAACCCTCGGCTCAAGAGCCGCGCCTTCCAACGCGGCCGCTCAAGACCGAAGGATCATCGATGCTCATCACGTTTTCCCGTGCGCGGCGCACCGCGCTCGTCGCGCTGCTGCTTTCCCTCGCTCCCTTCGCCGCACACGCCGACGCCCTCGACACCATCGCGAAGAACGGTACGCTGCGCGTGGCCGTGCCCGAAGACTATCCGCCGTTCGGCTCGGTCGGCGCCGACATGAAGCCGCAAGGCTACGACGTCGACATGGCCGCGCTGCTCGCGAAGTCGATGAACGTGAAGCTCGAACTCGTGCCCGTGAACAGCGCGAACCGCATTCCGTATCTCACGACCAACAAGGTCGATCTCGTGATCTCGTCGCTCGGCAAGACGCCGGAACGCGAGAAGGTGCTCGATTTCTCGACCCCTTATGCGCCCTACTTCCAGGGCGTGTTCGGCCCCGCCGACATCAAGGTGACCAGCCCCGCCGATCTCACCGGCAAGACGGTCGGCGCGACGCGCGGCGCGCTCGAAGAAATCGCGCTGTCGCAGATGGCGCCGAACGCGACCATCAAGCGCTTCGAGGACAACAACGCGACCATCTCCGCGTTTCTCTCGGGACAGGTGCAACTGATCGCGGCGGGCAACATCGTCGCGGCCGCGATCCTCGCGAAGAATCCGCCGCGCCGCCCGGAAGCGAAGTTCATCATCAAGGATTCGCCCTGCTTCGTCGGCATGAACAAGAACGAGCCGCGCCTGATGACCAAGGTCGATGACACCATCGCGCAGGCGAAAAAGGACGGCACGCTCAACACGATGTCGAAGAAGTGGTTCAGCCAGCCGCTGCCCGCGAGCCTTTGACAGAGCGCACGGCAACGTATGGCCTATGAACTTCAATTCGCCGATCTCGCGCAATACGCGGGCATGTTCGCGAGCGGCGCGGCGACGACGCTCGCCTTGACCGCGGTCTCGACGGCGCTCGGGGTGTCGGTCGGCGTGCTCGGCGCCGCCGCACGCGACAGCCGGCGTGCGTGGCTGAGTGCGATCGTCGGCGGCTATGTCGAAGCGGTCCGCAACACGCCGTTCATCGTGCAACTGTTCTTCGTGTTCTTCGGCCTGCCCGCGCTCGGCATTCACCTGAGCGAATACGTCGCGGCCATTCTCGCGATGACGCTCAATCTCGGCGCGTATTCGATCGAGATCATCCGCGCGGGCGTGGCGGCCGTGCCGAAGGGGCATCACGAAGCGGCGGCTTCGCTCGCGATGTCGCGTGGCGAGACCTTCCGCCACGTCGTGCTGCCGCAGGCGCTCGCGAAGGTGTTCCCCGCGCTCACCAGCCAGATCGTCATCACGATGCTTGGCTCAGCCGTCGTATCGCAGATCTCGGTGCCCGACCTCACCTATGCAGCGAGCTATATCCAGTCGCGCAACTTCCGCGCATTCGAGACGTGCTTCTTCATCACGGCAGCCTATCTCATGATGGCGCTCGCGTTGCGCACCGCGCTGAACGCGGCGGGCAAACGCTTTCTGATGAACCATCGGAGCGCCGCGCGATGATCGAATTCACCCTCGCGCAGATCTTCGAGAACCTGTTGCTCGCGGCGCGCTGGACCGTCGTGCTGTCGATCGTGTCGTTCGTGCTGGGCGGCATCGCCGGGTTTGCGCTGCTCGTGATGCGCGTGTCGAAATCGCAGGTGCTGCGCGCGTTCGTCAAAGCCTATATCCAGATTTTTCAGGGCACGCCGCTCCTGATGCAACTGTTCCTCGTGTTCTTCGGCCTGCCGCTGATCGGCATCGACGTTTCGCCGTGGCTCGCCGCGACGGTCGGTCTCACGCTCTTCACCAGCGCCTATCTCGCGGAAATCTGGCGCGGCGCGGTCGAAGCGGTGCCGAAGGGGCAATGGGAAGCGTCGTCGAGTCTCGCGATGAGCTATTTCGAGCAGCTTCGCCACGTGATCCTGCCGCAGGCGACGCGCATCGCCGTCGGTCCGACAGTCGGTTTCGCCGTGCAGGCGGTGAAGGACACGGCGCTCGTATCGATCATCGGATTCACGGAACTCACGAAGGCCGGCACGATGATTTCGAATGCGACTTTCCGGCCGTTCCTCGTGTATGGGCTCGTCGCCATCATCTACTTCGTGCTTTGCTATCCGTTGACGCGCTATGCGCGCACGCTCGAAAGGAAATGGAATGCCGCTCGTTGAAACCCGCAATCTTCAAAAGCAGTTCGGCGCGAATCAGGTGCTGAAGGGTATCGACTTTGCCGTCGAGCGCGGACAGGTCGTATCGATCATCGGGCGCAGCGGCTCGGGAAAGAGCACGCTATTGCGCACGTTGAACGGGCTGGAAAGCATCGACGAAGGTTCGATCGAAATCGATGGCGAGCATTTCGATGCGCGTCACGCCGACTTGCGCGCGCTGCGTCTCAAGGTCGGCATGGTGTTTCAGCAGTACAACCTCTTTCCGCATCTCACCGCGGGAGAGAACGTGATGCTCGCGCAAACCGTCGTCAGGAAGATCCACAAGGCGAAGGCGCGCGCGACCGCGCATACGGTGCTCGAACGCGTCGGTCTCGGCGACAAGTTCGATGCGTATCCCGATCAACTCTCCGGCGGCCAGCAGCAGCGCGTGGCCATCGCGCGCGCGCTCGCAATGAAGCCGACCGTTTTGCTCTGCGACGAGATCACGTCGGCGCTCGATCCCGAACTCGTCGGCGAAGTGCTTGCGGTCGTCGAAGACCTCGCGCGCGACGGCATGACGCTCATCATGGTCACGCACGAGATGCGCTTCGCCCGCAAGGTGAGCGACAAGGTCGTGTTCATGCATCAGGGGCGCGTGTGGGAATCGGGTGCGCCGGAAGCAATATTCGAGCGGCCTTCGACGGTCGAGTTGCAGCGCTTTATCCAGTGAACTGCAAGCTCGCCGAAAGCCCATCCGATGCTAGCATTGCAAGGCCCAAAGCCTTGCGCCATAAAACGAAAGAGCCATGAAACTCACGCCCCGAGAAAAGGACAAGCTGCTGATCTTCACCGCGGCATTGCTCGCCGAACGCCGCCGCGCGCGCGGCCTGAAACTCAATCATCCCGAAGCCGTCGCGTTCATTTCGGCCGCGTTGATGGAAGCGGCGCGCGACGGCAGGACCGTCGCCGAAGTCATGCACTACGGCACGACGCTCCTCACGCGCGACGACGTGATGGAAGGCGTGCCCGAGATGATTCCCGACATCCAGATCGAAGCGACCTTCCCCGATGGCACGAAGCTCGTGACGGTTCATCATCCGATCCCTTAAGACCATGATCCCCGGCGAATATTTCATCGACGATGGCGAGCACGAGCTCAACGCGGGACGCGAGACCGTGACGGTTCTCGTCGCGAATCATGGCGACCGGCCCGTGCAGGTCGGCTCGCATTTTCATTTCTATGAAGTCAACGCGGCGCTCAAGTTCGAACGCGAGAAGGCGCGCGGCTTTCGCCTGAATATCGCGGCGGGCACGGCCGTGCGCTTCGAGCCGGGACAGGAACGCACCGTCGAACTCGTCGCGCTCGCGGGCGACCGGCACGTCTATGGCTTCAACGGCCTCGTGATGGGCCCACTCTGAACAGGACATCAATAACATGACGCTACGCATCGGCCGCCGCGCTTATGCTGAAATGTTCGGCCCGACGACCGGCGACCGCGTGCGCCTCGCCGACACCGATCTCATCATCGAAGTCGAGCGCGACTTCACCACCTACGGCGAAGAAGTGAAGTTCGGCGGCGGCAAGGTGATTCGCGACGGCATGGGCCAGTCGCAACGTCCATCGGCCGAGGTGGTCGATACGGTCGTGACCAACGCACTGATCCTCGATCACTGGGGCATCGTGAAAGCGGATATCGGCATCAAGGGCGGACGCATCTTCGCAGTCGGCAAGGCGGGCAATCCGGATATCCAGCCGAACGTGAACATCGCGATCGGCGCGGCGACCGAAGTGATCGCGGGCGAAGGCATGATCGTCACGGCGGGCGGCGTCGATACGCACATCCACTTCATCAGCCCGCAGCAGATCGACGAAGCGATCGCGAGCGGCGTCACGACGATGCTCGGCGGCGGCACCGGCCCCGCGACCGGCACCAACGCGACGACCTGCACGCCGGGCCCCTGGCACATGGAGCGGATGCTGCAGGCCGCCGATGGCTGGCCGGTCAATCTCGGCTTTCTCGGCAAGGGCAACGCGAGCCTGCCCGCGCCGCTGATCGAGCAGGTGAAAGCGGGCGCGATCGGCCTGAAGCTGCACGAGGACTGGGGCACGACGCCCGCCGCGATCGACAACTGCCTCTCGGTCGCCGACGACACCGACACGCAGGTCGCCATCCACACCGACACGCTCAACGAAGCCGGTTTCGTCGAGACGACCATCGCCGCGTTCAAGGGCCGCACGATCCATACGTATCACACGGAAGGCGCGGGCGGCGGCCATGCGCCGGACATCATCAAGGTGGCGGGCGAATCGAACGTGCTGCCCTCTTCCACCAATCCGACGCGCCCCTATACCATCAACACGCTCGACGAGCATCTCGACATGCTGATGGTGTGCCATCACCTCGATCCGTCGATCGCGGAAGATATCGCGTTCGCGGAATCGCGCATTCGCCGCGAGACCATCGCAGCCGAAGACATCCTTCACGATCTCGGCGCGCTGTCGATGCTGTCGTCCGATTCGCAGGCGATGGGCCGCGTCGGCGAAGTCATCATCCGCACCTGGCAGACTGCGCACAAGATGAAAGTGCAGCGCGGCGCACTCGCCGAAGACAACGCGCGCAACGACAATTTCCGCGCGAAACGGTATGTGGCGAAGTACACGATCAACCCGGCGATCACGCATGGCATCGCGCATGAAGTCGGTTCCATCGAGCCGGGCAAGTGGGCCGATCTCGTGTTCTGGGAGCCGGCGTTCTTCGGCGTGAAACCCGCGATGATCGTCAAGGGCGGCATGATCGCGGTCGCGCAGATGGGCGACCCGAACGCATCGATTCCGACGCCGCAGCCGGTGCATTATCGCGAGATGTTCGCGACGCGCGGCGGCGCGCTCGGCAAGACGTCGCTGACCTTCGTGTCGCAAATGGCGATGGAAGCGCGCATCGCGGATCGTTACGGTCTCAGCAAGCAAGTGGTCGCGGTGAAGAACTGCCGAAATGTGACGAAGGCCGACATGATTCACAATGCATGGCAGCCGTCCATCAGCGTCGATCCGCAGACCTATCAGGTGATCGCCGATGGGCAATTGCTCACCTGCGATCCCGCCACCGTTCTGCCGATGGCGCAGCGCTATTTTCTGTTCTGAGTCGCCATGCGTACCATCGACAAACGTCTGACCGCCAAGCTCGCGCCCGTGCTCGTGAAGCGCGCGCCCACCCTGACCCTGCCTTTCGATGCGCGCGGCAAGAGCCGCCTCGCCGCCACGCTCGACAACGGCGAGGAAGTCGCCCTCGTGATGCCGCGCGGCACCGTGCTCGCGGACGGCGACATGCTCGTCGCGGATGACGGCGGCTTCGTACGTGTGATCGCGGCGGCGGAGGACGTGCTCGTCGTGCGCGCGCCGAGCGTGCGGCTCTTGACGCGTGCCGCTTACCACCTCGGCAACCGGCATACGCCCGTGGAAGTCGGCGCGGATTATCTGAAGCTCGAAGCCGATCCCGTGCTCGAAGACATGCTGAAGCGTCTCGGCGTGCTCGTCGCGCATGACTCGCAGCCGTTCCAGCCCGAAACCGGCGCGTACGGCGGCGGTCACAAGCACGGCCACGACGAAAGCTTCAGCGAAGATTACGCGCTCGCGCAGAAGGTTTTCGACGAGCATCACGGGCACGACCATTCGCACGACCACGATCACGATCACGATCACTCGTCGTGCGGTCATGATCACGGTCACGAACATCATCATCACGGTCATGCGCATCGCTGAACTCACTGCGCTTTTGCATCTCGCGTCGCCGGCGCTGCCGATCGGCGCGTTCAGCTATTCGCAGGGACTCGAAGCGGCGATCGAGCACGGTCTGATCCACGACGGCGACAGCGCCCGCGACTGGATCGCGAGCGGCCTGAGCACCGTGCTCGCGCGTGGCGAATTGCCGTTGCTCGCGCATCAGATCGAACACTGGCGTGCGCACGACGAAGCCGCGTTGAGAGCCACGAACGATGAATACATCGCGAGCCGCGAATCGGCGGAGCTGAAACGCGAAACCGAGCAGATGGGCTGGTCGCTCGCGCAACTGTGCGCATCGCTCGAATGGGGCGACGCAGCGCGCCGCGCGACGCTCGCCGCGATCAAACCGATCGCGCAGCCGAGCGCGTTCGCCTTCGCCGCATTCGCGCACGATGCATCGACGGAAGCCGCGCTCGCGGCCTACGCGTTCAGTTGGGTCGAGAATCAGGCGGCGGCCGCGCTAAAAGCCGTGCCGCTCGGCCAGCTCGCGGGGCAGCGGATCATCGTCGCGTTGCGCGAGCCGATCGATGCCGCCGTGCGCCGCGCGCTCGATACATCGCCCGAACGGGTCAACACTTTCGCGCCGCAACTCGGCGTTCTGTCCGCGCGGCACGAATCGCAATACTCGCGGCTTTTCCGCTCCTGAACCGATATTCCATGAACACTCCCGCTTATTCTTCCGCCGCTCGCCGAACCAAGAAACTGCCGCCGTTGCGCGTCGGCGTGGGCGGTCCGGTCGGCTCCGGCAAGACCACGCTGCTCGAAATGCTCTGCAAGGCGATGCGCGAGAAGTACGACCTCGTCGCCATCACCAACGATATCTACACGAAGGAAGATCAGCGCCTGCTGACGGTCGCGGGCGCGCTGCCGGCCGAGCGCATCATGGGCGTCGAGACGGGCGGCTGTCCGCATACGGCGATCCGCGAGGATGCGTCGATCAATCTCGAAGCCGTCGATCGCATGGTGACGAAGTTTCCCGATGCCGATATCGTGTTCATCGAATCCGGTGGCGATAACCTCGCGGCGACCTTCAGTCCGGAACTCTCCGATCTGACCATCTACGTGATCGATGTCGCGGGCGGCGAGAAGATTCCGCGCAAGGGCGGGCCGGGCATCACGAAGTCGGATCTGCTCGTGATCAACAAGACCGATCTCGCGCCTCACGTCGGCGCGAATCTCGACATCATGGCAAGCGACGCGAAGAAAATGCGCGGCGAGCGGCCCTTCGTGATGTGCAATCTGAAGGCGCTCGACGGGCTCGATGACGTCATTCGCTTCATCGAGAAGAAGGGACTGCTGCTCGCGTAAGACGCGCTATGTCAGCGCAATCGAATTCGATATCGAGACCGCGTTCTCGCCCACCTGGATGAAATCGCGCTTCATCTCGACGTGCCATTGCAGGAAGTTGCGGCTGTTCGATTCGCCGGGAAGCATCCAGTCGTGCAGCTCGATCATGATGACCGGAAACTGATTCAGTGCTTCGCAATGGCGCGAGAACAGGTCCGACTCCGCGCCTTCGATATCGATCTTGAGAATGAACGGCGTCACACCGGAGGCCGGCATCACGTCTTCGAGCGTGAGCGCATCGACCGCATAGCCTTTCTCGACGGGTTTGTCGGCCGTGCGGAAGGCCCATTCGCCGCCGCCCGGATCGTTGAGACAGAGCGTGCCGCGCTTCGCCGCGATCGCGGCATTCAGCGGCGTGATCAGCGGAAAGGTCTCCGCGTTCTTTTTGAGCAGCGCGAAATTCGATACATCCGGCTCGATGGCGACGATCTTCGCCTTCGGATACGTGAGCGCATACCACACCGCCGCAGCGCCGATATTGGCGCCGGCATCGACGATCAGCGGATTCTCGCAGGCCGCGTAGAACGCCGCGATTTCCTTCCCGCGCAGCAGATGATCCGTCGCGTATTCGCGAAGAAAAAAGATTTGCCGGCAAACCGAGCGATCCGCCGGGCAAGGCCGATATTCGAAGCGCCGGTTGCCGGGGAGCACGAGACCGTGCGTGCCGTACCGCACGGCGCCCCATGAATCGGTTGGTCCGGGGGATGGCCGCAGCAGGCGCAGGAGCCCGGGCGGCATCATGTCTTTGACGACGGACTTGATGAGATCTTGCATGCGCGTCCTCGAAATGAGATTGGAAGCACGTTCGCAGGCATCCGGCCTATTGTTGTCCGTACGAAGGGGCCGGTAGGGAATTCAGTATCCCTCTAACTTTTTTGACGTTCAACCTCGATTTTTCTGACGGATAAAGGTCTTTTGTCAGATGAAACGGACGCGATGACGATCACTTCGCCGCGTCGTTTTCCTCTTCGAGCAATGCGCTCAGCACGCTCACCGTGCGCTCCGTCGCGCCGCGATGCCGCGCCGCGAACGCCGACGCCGCCGCGCTCATCGCGAGCCGCCTCGCCTTGTCGCTGAAGATTTCGCGCAGACCGCGCGCAAGCTCCTGCGGGTCCTGCACACGCAACGCGGCGCCTGCCGCGATCGCATCGTTGGTCGCCTGCGTGAAGTTGAACGTGTGCGGTCCGATCAGCACCGGCACGCCCGCCGCGCACGCTTCGATCAGATTCTGCCCGCCGAGCGGCAACAGGCTTCCGCCGATGAACGCGAGATCCGCCGCCGCGTAATACGCGCCGAGTTCGCCCATCGAATCGCCGAGGAGCACCTGCACGTTCGCCGGCAACGGTTCCGGCACATCCGCGCCCGATCCCGCCGCGGCCGGCTTCGGCGCCCACACCGAACGGCGCGCGCTCGTCAGCCCGAGGCTCGCGATCAGCGCCGACACTTCATCGAAACGTTGCGGATGACGCGGCACGAGAATCAGCAGCGCATCGGGCACATTGAGCGCCGCGAAGGCGCGCAGGACCAGCGTCTCCTCGCCTTCGCGCGTGCTCGCCGCGACCCACACCGGCCGGTCGCCGATCGCCGAGCGCCACGCGTGACCGCGCGCGACCAGTTCGGGCGGCGCGGTCATATCGAACTTCAGATTGCCGAGCACCGCGACATTGCGCGCGCCGAGCGCGGTGAGCCGTTCGGCGTCGGACGGCGTCTGCGCGAGCACGCGCGAAAAGCCGCCGAACACTTCACGCACCGCGCGCCCGAACTTCGCGGCGCGCCGGTACGAACGCTCCGACATGCGCGCGTTCGTCAGCACGAGCGGCACGTCGCCGCGCTTGCATTCGTCGATGAGCGTCGGCCAGACTTCCGTTTCCATCACGATGCCGAGCGACGGACGCCACGCGCGCAGAAAGCGCCGCACGAGCACCGGCAGATCGTAGGGAAGATAGCCGCGCCACACGCGATCGCCGAACAATTCGAGGCCCGTCGCGCGGCCGCTCGGCGTCATGTGCGTCAGCAGCACGCGCGCTTCGGGATGCGTTTTCAGCAATGCATCGATGAGCGGTTGCGCCGCGCGCGTCTCGCCGACCGATACCGCATGCACCCAGATGAGCGGCGCGAGATCGTCGGCGCGGCGCGGCGGGATGCATCCGAAGCGCTCGCCGATATGCTCGCGGTATCCACGCTCCTTGCGCGAACGGATATAGAGCCGCAGCACGGCGAGCGGCGCGACGATCCACCAGAGCGCCCGGTAGACGAGCCTCAGCACCGCGGCCGATGCGCCCGGGGAAGCGGCGCCGCTCAAACGAGCGCCCTGCCCTTCAGGCGCTCGAGAATGCCGAGCGGCGCGCAATCGGGGCGCGCCATCGCCTTGACGGGCAAAAAGAAGGTCTGTTCCATCATGAACTGGCCGGACATCACGGCGTGCGAAGTGTGATCGGAGAAGCAGACCCACACCGAGCCCGGCGGAAACGGCATCGCCTCCTGCGGCGCGGTCTTCTGATAGTCGAGATCGGCCTTCATCGCGTCATGCAGATGCAGCATCAGGTGGTCGTACTCGCTGCGCGGCGACTTCGTGATGTGCAGCAGATTCATGAGCCACGCCGAGCCGGGCATCTGCGTCTTGATGCCGGGCAGGAAGCGCTTCGCCATGTCCTCGAACGGTTCCCCGACGCGCCATACGCGCGGCGCGCCTTTCGGATTGATGTTCGTGAACACGCGCAGGATGCGCTCGCCGTAATTCGGGCGCGACGGGAACGCATCGACGTGCAGGCGGCTGTCGTCCTTGCGCCAGGATGTCTCGCGCGTTTCGACCTGATGCAGCCTGAGGCTCGTGGGCGCGACGCGCAGTTTGCCGTCGTATTCGGGGAAAAGGCCATCGACGAGCGAGCGCGCATGATCCTGATAGCGCTTGATGAGCGAGCGCACCGCCGACTGCGTCACGTTCTCGCCGAGCACGCCGTTCAGCGCGCCGCCGTTGGGCGCGAGGCTGATGTTCTTGCGTTTGGGGTCCGCGATCTTCGGATCGAGCAGCGCGAGTTCGCCGCCTTCGATCGGAAAACGCAGATTGGGGAAATACAGCACCTTGCCGTTTTCGACGCCAGCAAGGAGCGTCTCGCGCGGCACGGAAAGATTCTTTCCCTGCCAATCGCCCGACGCGACTTCGATGATTTGAGATTCCGTCATGTGTCTACGACCTTGAGTTGCCCGAGCACGGCGCGGCGCGCGAAGGACACGCTACAGCAGGCCGAAGCCCGCGAGCGCGGCCTTGACTTCGGAAAGCGTCGGATGCCGGCTCGCGTCGCCGAGATTGACCACCTGCGGCGACCAGTAGCCGCCGGTGCGCCATGCGGTCGAGAAATTGTACAACTCGACGGTCGGGCGCTTCAGCGCCGCGGCAATATGCACCAAGCCCGTATCGACGCCGACGGTCGCGGCTGCGCCGTCGATCAGTCCCACCACGGCGGGCAGCGACAGCTTCGGCGGCACGATCGCGGCCGCGCCGAATTCCTTCGCGAGCTTTTCGCTGGTCGCGCGTTCGGCGTCGCTGCCCCACGGCAGCACGATCGACGCGCCGCGCGTGACGAGCGCCTGCCCGAGTTCGATCCACGCGGCTTCGGGCCATTGCTTGTCGGCGCGCGAAGTGGCGTGCACGAACACGACATACGGCACCGGCAGATTCAACCCGAGCTCGGAGACGGCGAGCGTTGCGCGGCGCGTGTCGATGCCGAAGTCGATGTCGTCGGTCATCTGCGGCTTCGGCAGATCGAGCGCCGCCGCCACGAGTTGCCGCGTGCGTTCGACGACGTGGGTGCGCGGTTCGATCGGCACGCGCCGGTCGTAAAAGAAGCGCACGGGCCATTCGTAGCCCGCGCCGTCGGTACGATTGCCGAGACCGACGAGCGGCCCGCGCGCCCAGCTCGCGACCCACGCGGTCTTGATGAGGCCCTGACAGTCGATCACGAGATCGTATTTTTCGGCGGCGAGTTCGCGCTTGAACTTGCCGATCTCGCGCCAGTTTTCGGGCGATGCGAACGCACGACGCCAGCGTCGCAACGAGAACGGAATCGCGCGGCGCACGCCGTGCACGAGTTCGACGAGACTCGCGAAACTTTCCTCGACGAGCCAGTCGATCTGCGCATCGGGATAGCGGCGGCGGATGTCGGCGATGGCCGGCATGTTGTGGACGACGTCGCCGAGCGACGACACGCGGACGATCAGGATCTTTTGCACGCTGGGGTTGGGGAGGCGCGGGAGGGCGCTGCGCGGTGAGCGGGAAAGGGGTGATTTTAGAGCGTGTATGGGAGTTTCGCTGGGAAATGCTTTCGCCGGATCCCGTTTTCTTAGTGGTCTATTGGCACTGCCCCTGTGCGGGGCGGCAGTCACTTTCTTTGCTGCTGTGTATAGACCGGGGACATAGCTGACAGATCCGCGGGGACATGGTTGACACTTTCAGGCATCTCGATGCCTGGACCCGACCATGCCTTGGAACCCGCAGGACACCATGCAACTTCGCCTTGAATTCGTGACCCTGGCCATGCAGCAAGAGATTGCTTTCAGCGAGCTGTGCCAACGCTTTGGCATCAGCCGGCAGACCGGATACAAGTGGGTCGACCGCTATCGGGCCGGGGGCCGCGAGGCGCTGGGCGATCTCTCCAGACGCCCGCACAGCAGCCCGAATCGAAAC
>JFHF01000019.1 GCA_000648925.1 Caballeronia jiangsuensis | reverse complement strand
CCTTATCTGCAGGCCGCGGGCATTCGCGCGCTCGATGCGCTCGTCATCAGCCATTCGGATTCGGATCACGCAGGCGGCGCGCCCGCCGTATTGCAATCGATCGCCGTGCGCCAGTTTCTGGCGTCGTTGCCCGCGAAGGACGCGTTGTGGCCGAACGCGCGCGCACGCGGCGCGCAAACGCTGCGCTGTGCGGCGGGGCAGCGCTGGACCTGGGACGGCGTCGAATTCCGCGTGCTGTGGCCCGCGCCGGGGCCGCTTTCGGGCAAGCCGAACTATCAGTCGTGCGTGCTTCGCGTGACGAACGCGGCGGGGCGCGCGGCGTTGTTCGCAGCCGATATCGAAGCGGATGTCGAACGCGCGCTGATCGCTCGCGAGCGCGACGCCTTGCGCGCCGACGTGCTGATCGTGCCGCATCATGGCAGCCGCACCTCATCGACCGAGCCTTTCCTCGATTCTGTCGGGCCGTTCGTGGCGATATTTCAGGTAGGCTATCGCAACCGCTTTCACCATCCGCATCCGACCGTGTTCGCGCGTTACCAGATGCGCGATATCGTGCTTTCGCGCAGTGATGAAGACGGCGCGGCACGCAGCGAAATCGGTTCGCAGATCACGTTCGAGCGCTACCGGCAAAGCCACGCGCGCTACTGGATGGCGCGCTAAAAAATAGAGACACGCTTGAAAGACATCATCCATTTCTCGCACGCGAACGGTTTTCCGGCGTCGGTCTATCGCACGATTTTCGCGGAGCTTTCCGACGATTACGAAGTTCGCAGCATCGAGCGCATCGGGCATGACGCGCGCTTTCCTGTGACGCGCGACTGGCCGTATCTCGTCGATCAACTCATCGATGACATGAGCCGCTATCGACGCGAAGCCGACGACGCGCATCCGAAGGTATGGCTCGTCGGGCATTCGCTCGGCGGCTATGTGTCGCTGATGGCCGCGCTGAAGCGTCCGCAGTGGGTGAAGGGCGTCGTGATGCTCGATTCGCCCGTGATCGCGGGCTGGAGGAGCAGTCTCCTGCGCGTCACGCAATGGACGGGACTCGATGAGCGCCTGTCGCCCGCCGCCGCAACCAGGAAACGCCGCACGCAGTGGGCGACCCGCGACGAGGCGTGGCGGCATTTTCTGTCGAAGCCCGCGTTCGCGCGCTGGGACGAGCGCATGTTGTCCGACTACATCGATTTCGGCATTCCGCAGACGCATGCGAACGGCGCGCGCTCGCTCGCGTTCGATCGTCATATCGAATATCTGATCTATCGCACGCTGCCGCACACGCTCGGCGCGCGCGTCGCCCACGGCGTGCCGGTGCCGGTCGGCTTCATCGCGGGGACGCGTTCGCGCGAAGTGCGGCAGGTGGGGCTCGGCATGACGCGGCGTATCGCGGGGGCGCGCATCGAATGGATGGAAGGCAGCCATCTCTTTCCGATGGAGCGCCCGATCGACACCGCGCGCGCAGTGCAGCGCCTGCTTAAAGCGATGCAGCCATCGCCATGACGAGGCGCTCAAAAGGGCACGAGCACGCACGCGGGCCTTGACGAACGGCCGGCGCGACGTTCCGCAAAAATGACGTGGAAAAGGGCGGTTTTGTAGTCGATCTCCGCATCTGGTGCGCTTCGTGGGAACCTGCCTTTACGGTATAATCCGTTTTTCCCGCGAGCATCTAGCGATGACCAAATATGTATTCGTCACCGGCGGCGTAGTTTCGTCCCTTGGCAAGGGTATTGCCGCCGCCTCCCTCGCCGCGATCCTCGAATCGCGCGGTCTGAAAGTCACTCTCCTCAAGCTCGATCCCTACATCAACGTCGACCCCGGCACGATGAGCCCGTTTCAGCACGGCGAAGTGTTCGTGACGGAAGACGGAGCGGAGACCGACCTCGACCTCGGCCACTACGAGCGCTTCATCAGCACGAAGATGCGCAAGGCCAATAACTTCACCACGGGCCAGATTTACGAATCGGTGATCCGCAAGGAACGCCGCGGCGAATATCTGGGCAAGACGGTGCAGGTCATCCCGCACATCACGAACGAAATCCAGGCTTTCGTCGAGCGTGGCGCCGCAGCGGCGACATGCGGTCAGCCGGATGTCGCGATCGTGGAAGTCGGCGGCACGGTGGGTGACATCGAGTCGCTGCCGTTCCTCGAAGCCGCGCGTCAGATGAGCCTGCGCATGGGCCGCAACAGCGCGTGCTTCGTGCATCTCACGCTGGTGCCGTTCATCGCGACCGCGGGCGAGCTGAAGACCAAGCCCACGCAGCACAGCGTGCAGAAGTTGCGCGAAATCGGTATCTATCCGAACGTGCTGCTGTGCCGCGCGGACCGCCCGATTCCGGACGACGAGCGCGCCAAGATCTCGATGTTCTCGAACGTGCCCGAAGACGCGGTCATTTCCGTGTGGGACGCGGACAGCATCTACAAGATTCCGCAGATGCTCAACGACCAGCACCTCGACGACATCATTTGCGAAGCGCTCAAGCTGTCGCCGCCGCCGGCCGATCTGTCGATGTGGTCGAACCTCGTCGAGAAGCTCGAGAACCCGAAGAGCGAAGTGACCATCGGCATGGTCGGCAAGTACGTCGAGCTGACCGAGTCGTACAAGTCGCTGATCGAGGCGCTGCGTCACGCCGCGATTCACACGTCGACGAAGGTCAATATCGAGTACATCGATTCCGAACAGATCGACGCGGAAGGCACCGATGCGCTCAAGCATCTCGACGCCGTGCTCGTTCCGGGCGGTTTCGGCCGGCGCGGCACGGAAGGCAAGATCAAGGCGATCAAATACGCACGCGAATCGAAGACGCCGTATCTCGGCATCTGCCTCGGCATGCAGCTCGCGGTGATCGAATTCGCGCGCGATGTCGCCGGTCTCGCCGATGCGAACAGCACCGAGTTCGATCAGGACACGAAGAACCCGGTCGTCGCGCTCATCACCGAGTGGTACGACCGCGCGGGCCGCATCGAGAAGCGCAACGAGGAGTCGGATCTCGGCGGCACCATGCGCCTCGGCTCGCAGAAGTGCCCGATCAAGCCCGGCACGATGGCCGGACGCATCTATGGCACCGATGTGAACGAGCGTCATCGTCACCGTTATGAAGTCAATAACCGTTTCGTGCCCCAGCTCGAGGCCGGCGGGCTTATCATCAGCGCCCGTACCCCGAGCGAGGATCTGCCCGAAATGATGGAGTTGCCGCAGTCGCTGCACCCGTGGTTCGTCGGCGTGCAGTTCCACCCCGAATTCACGTCGACGCCGCGCGACGGGCATCCGCTCTTCAAGGCGTTCGTCGAAGCGGCGCGCGCACACGCCGAATCCGGCGATGCGAAGGCGCCGGCCAGGACTGCGGCGACCGCGGGAGCGCAAGCATGAAGCTGTGTCACTTCGAAGCCGGTCTCGACAAGCCGTTCTTTCTGATCGCGGGCACGTGTGTCGTCGAATCGGAGCAAATGACGATCGACGTCGCCGGGCGCCTCAAGGAAATGACCGAGAAGCTCGGCGTGCCGTTCATCTACAAGTCGTCCTACGACAAGGCGAACCGCAGCTCGGGCAAGTCGTTTCGTGGCCTCGGCATGGACGAAGGGCTGCGCATTCTCGGCGAAGTGAAGAAGCAACTCGGCGTGCCGGTTCTCACGGACGTGCACGCGGAGCACGAGATCGAAGCGGTCGCATCGGTGGTGGACGTGCTGCAAACGCCCGCGTTCCTGTGCCGTCAGACCGATTTCATCCACGCGTGCGCGCGCTCGGGCAAGCCGGTGAACATCAAGAAGGGCCAGTTCCTCGCGCCGCACGACATGAAGAACGTGATCGACAAGGCGCGCGACGCCGCGCGTGAAGCGGGTCTGTCGGAAGACCGTTTCATGGCGTGCGAGCGCGGCGTGTCGTTCGGCTATAACAACCTCGTGTCCGACATGCGCTCGCTCGCGATCATGCGCGAAACCAACGCGCCGGTCGTGTTCGACGCGACGCATTCGGTACAGTTGCCGGGCGGGCAGGGCACGAGTTCGGGCGGTCAGCGCGAGTTCGTTCCGGTGCTCGCGCGCGCAGCAGTCGCGACGGGCGTCGCGGGTCTCTTCATGGAGACGCATCCGGACCCGGCATGCGCGAAGTCGGACGGCCCGAATGCGGTGCCGCTGCATCACATGGAAGCGCTGCTCAAGACGCTCATCACCATCGATCGCGCGGTGAAGAGCGGCTCGTTCCTCGAGAACGATTTCAACTGAGCATCTGCGGCAAAAAAGAAGTGCGACGCGGGCGTCTTCATCGGCGCCCGTGTCACGATAAGAGGTCACCTGGAGTGACCGGAGCAACGGAGGAGCGTGCGACGCATCAGGGCGCGCATCAGGGCGATACGCGCGTACCCGCGCCGATCAGCGGGACTCAAGCCCGCTCCCCCACGAAAGCGATGCGGATCGAATCGCTATCCCGAAACGACCGCTCTTTGCGCCGGCGCTGAACCGGCGATCATCGAAAGGGTCTGAGCGAAGCAGTGAAGCGCGTGCCGTCGCGTGTATCGAAGTGTAAAAACAGGCGGCGCGCTTCGTTGTGACTGACAGAATTCATCGTCATTTCTTGAGGAAACCATGAGTGCTATCGTAGATATCATCGGCCGCGAGATTCTCGATTCGCGAGGCAATCCGACCGTCGAATGCGACGTGTTGCTCGAATCGGGCACGATGGGCCGCGCGGCGGTTCCGTCGGGCGCGTCCACCGGTTCGCGCGAAGCCATCGAACTGCGTGACGACGAAGCCGGCCGCTACAACGGCAAGGGCGTGCTGAAGGCCGTCGAACACATCAACACCGAGATTTCCGAAGCCATCATGGGCCTCGACGCCTCGGAACAGGCTTTCCTCGACAAGACCCTGCTCGAGCTCGACGGCACCGACAACAAGTCGCGCCTCGGCGCGAACGCGATGCTCGCCGTGTCGATGGCGGTCGCCAAGGCCGCCGCCGAAGAAGCCGGCCTGCCGCTTTACCGTTACTTCGGCGGCTCGGGCGCGATGCAGCTGCCGGTCCCGATGATGAACATCGTCAACGGCGGCGCGCACGCGAACAACAGCCTGGACATCCAGGAATTCATGATCGTCCCGGTCAGCCAGCCGACTTTCCGCGAAGCGCTTCGCTGCGGCGCGGAAGTGTTCCATGCGCTCAAGAAGATTCTCGCCGATCGCGGCATGAGCACGGCCGTGGGCGACGAAGGCGGCTTCGCGCCGAACTTCGGCAGCAACGACGAATGCCTGTCGACGATTCTGCAGGCTATCGAGAAGGCCGGTTATCGCGCCGGTGAAGACGTGCTGCTCGCGCTCGACTGCGCGGCGAGCGAGTTCTACCACGACGGCAAGTACCAGCTCGCGGGCGAAGGCCTGCAACTGTCGTCGAGCGAATTCGCGGACTATCTGGCTACGCTCGCGGACAAATTCCCGATCGTGTCGATCGAAGACGGCATGCACGAAAGCGACTGGGAAGGCTGGAAGATCCTGACCGACAAGCTCGGCAAGAAGATCCAGCTCGTCGGCGACGATCTCTTCGTCACCAACACGCGCATCCTGAAGGAAGGCATCGAGAAGGGCATCGCCAACTCGATCCTCATCAAGATCAACCAGATCGGCACGCTGACGGAAACCTTCGCGGCAATCGAAATGGCGAAGCGCGCGGGCTATACGGCCGTGATCTCGCATCGCTCGGGCGAAACGGAAGATTCGACGATCGCCGATATCGCCGTCGGCCTGAATGCCGGGCAGATCAAGACCGGCTCGCTGTCGCGCAGCGATCGCATCTCGAAGTACAACCAGTTGCTGCGCATCGAGGAAGACCTCGGCGATATCGCGAGCTACCCGGGCAAGTCGGCGTTCTACAACTTGCGCTAAAGCTTTTGCCGCTTTAGTCGATAAGACGTTTGATCGTCTTTGAAGCGTCATCTTTTGAAGCCCGCCGCCCACGGCATTTCGCCGCAGGGCGGCGCTTATTTCGGCTACGTGAATGCGGCTCGTAACTGTCGTTCTGGTTCTGTTGCTGGTGCTGATCCAATACCCACTCTGGTGGGGCCACGGCGGCTGGCTGCGCGTGCATGAATTGCAGCAGCAGCTCGCGCAGCAGACGGAGAAGAACACGAACCTGAGATTGCGCAACGAGCGCGTTCAGGGCGAAGTGCAGGATCTGCAAAGCGGCACTGCCGCCGTGGAAGAGCGTGCGCGCTACGAGATGGGCATGGTGAAGGACAGCGAGGTGTTCGTGCAGTTCGTCGCGCCGAATTCGAATGCGCCCGTCAATTCCGCGAACGTGCCGGGCATGAACGGCTCGACACGCGGTCAGGTCTCGGCGGCGCCGCTGCGCGTGGTGCCGAATCCCGTATCGCGGTCGAAGCAGGAATTGCGCGATCTCGACAAGAAGGCGCAGAAGGAAAAAGCAGCCGAAGCGAAGAAGAAACAGCCGCAGGGCGCGGCGCAGTAGCGCGGCGGCTTGCCGATCGGAACAAAAAAATAGCGCGGTCATCGACCGCGCTATTTTTGTTTTGTGCTGACCGTCTTGCTGCTTCGATCACCACCAGGTGCCGACTCCGACGCCGGTTCCCCAGTACGGGCCGCCCCAGCCGCCACTCGAATAGCCTCCGTAGACCGACACCGGCGCGGGCGAATAGAACTGCGACATCGTCTTCGCCGCATTGCCCGCGGCGGCCGCCTGCTGCGATTCGTTCAGCGCCTGCTTGTCGATGGCGTTGTAGCGTTCCATCTGCTGCTGCGACGTCAGCGTCTGCTGGGGCGCGGGCGGCGTATCGGGCAGACGGCTATAGATCGGTGAAGGGCCGGGCGGATCCATCATGCAGCCGGCGACGAGCACGACGCCGGCAAGGCACGGCAGCAATTTCCAGTTGAGCGTTGCGGTTTTCATATACGACCTCCAGCGGGCCGACATCTTTACAGGAGCCCCAATCATAGCTTGCGGAGTCTGTCGTGAGTCTTGGCTCGCAAGCGGCGCGCCGGACGGTCGCCGGGTTCGAAAAACCCCGGACGCGTGCGGCGCAAGCTCCGCTGGACAAGGCTTTCGCGGCGTTTCAGTGCCGCCGGTCCGACGCCGGACTCACGCCTTGTGAGAGTTCTTTTGCGACAAAAAGTTGCGCCACGTCGACGGCGTCGAAGTCGTAACGCTGGTTGCAGAACTCGCAATGCACTTCGACATTGCCACGCTCCTCGATGACGCCATCGACTTCCTCGCGGCCCAGCATCTTGAGCATGCCGCCGACTTTTTCGCGCGAGCAGGTGCACTGGAAGCGCGCGGGCGCCGGATCGAAATGCTGCACGTTTTCCTGCCAGAACAGGCGCTTGAAGACCGTATCCGGTTCTTCCTTCAGCAATTCTTCGTTCGAAAGCGTGCTGCCGAGATGGCAGACGCGCTGCCAGGTGTCCGCGTCGTGCTCGCCAGGATGCGGAACGATGCCGCCATCGCCCGGCAGCTTTTGCAGAAGCATGCCGACGGCGCGATCCGTATCGGCGGCGAGCCACAGGCGCGTGTCGAGCTGCTCGGAGTGATGCATGTAGTGTTCGAGCACTTCGGCCATCGACGCGAGCGGGCCGTGCTCGCCCGACAGCGGCACGATGCCCTGATACGGCTGCTGTCCCGGTTTCTTGTCGGCCGGATCGAGCGTGATGACGCAGCGACCGCGCCCGTGACGGTTCAGCAGGTCGGCGAGCGACATCTCGTTTTCCAGCTCGCGCTCCGCCCCTTCGGCGAGCTTCGCGGTGGCGCGCAGAGAGAGCTGGGAATCGCACTGCACGACCAGCATCTTCACCGGGCCGTCGCCGTAGATCTGCATGACGAGCGTGCCGTCGAACTTGAGGTTCGCGGACAAGAGCGCGCATGCGGCCATCATCTCGCCGAGCACGTTGCGCACGGCCGCGGGATACGAGCGGCGCGCGAGCACTTCCTGCCATGTGTGGCGCAATGAAACGATCTCGCCGCGCACGGGCGCCGCGTTGAACATGAATTTCTGCAACTGGTCGTTCACAACTTCTTCCTTGGGTTTGAGGCTCGCCCGTTCTGCCGGGTCTCAGCCGATGCGCACGAGCTGCGCCTTGTAGTATTCGCGCCGGTCGGCGTAGCTTGCCGTGGCGGCGCGCATGCGGGCGATGTCCGCCTCGCCGATCTCCCGGACCGCTTTCGCGGGCGCGCCGAGAATCAGCGTGTTGTCCGGAAACACCTTACCTTCGGTGACGACGGCGCCCGCGCCAACCAGACAATTGCGGCCGATCACCGCACCATTCAAGACCACGGCCTGAATCCCGATCAGCGAGCCTTCCTTGACCGTGCAGCCGTGCAGCATCGCCTGATGGCCGACGGTGACATCTTGCTCGATCGTCAGAGGAAAGCCGGGGTCCGCATGCAGCACCGCGCCTTCCTGCACGTTGCTGCCGCGTCCGACGACGATCGGCTCGTTGTCGCCGCGCAGCGACGCGCCGGGCCAGACGCTCGTGTTTTCCTCGAGCGTCACGCGGCCGATGATAGTCGCGGTGTCCGCCAGGAACACGCTTTCGTGGATGGTCGGGGCGTCGTCGCCGAGTTTGTAGATGGCCACATTGTCTCCTGGGGCGTGGTGTCGTAAGAGTGGGGCGCTGGGGGCGCTAAAATGCGCGCCTGCCGGTGCGGCTTGGCGGTCGATGCCGTCGTTGCGCCAATTGTTACGCGATGTGCGGCGTCCGCCGGGATTACCATTTTAGCTGTTTGCCGTAAGCGTCCGCTGGACTGCCCCGTTGCACGCCTTTTTTCGAGATAGTTCGATGCACGACTCTGTCATTCCCACCACCGAAGCGAGCGCCTGCGCGCGCCGCGCGGCGCTCGCCATCCTGCGCGAGCGCGAGCCCGCGACGAAAGCGGCGCGCGCCCGCCTGCTGTTCGAGGCCGCGCGCGCGGAGCCGTCCCGCATCGATCCGAACGCCACGCTCGATGAACCCGCCGATCTGCCCGGGCGGCCGGAACGCCCGGAACTCGTGGAACCGTCGTCGCTGAAGCGTCGCGGCATGCAGTCGGATGCGGGCCGCGCCGTGTTGCTGCACGCGCTCGCGCACATCGAATTCAATGCGATCAATCTCGCGCTCGACGCCGTCTGGCGATTCCCGTCGATGCCGCGCGATTTTTATCTCGATTGGTTAAAAGTCGCGGCGGAAGAAGCGCATCATTTTTCGCTGCTGAGCGCGCGACTCGCCGAATTCGGGCATGCCTACGGCGATTTCCCGGCACACGACGGCCTCTGGGAGATGGCGCAGCGCACGCGCGGCGATGTGCTCGCCCGCATGGCGCTCGTGCCGCGCACGCTGGAGGCTCGCGGCCTCGACGCATCGCCGCCGATTCGCAAGCGCCTCGCGCAGGCGGGCGACCACGCGTCCGCGGCGATTCTCGACGTCATCCTGCACGACGAAATCGGCCACGTGCTGATCGGCAATCGCTGGTTCCGTTTTCTGTGCGACGGCCAGCGCCTCGATCCGCATACGACGTACGAACGCCTCGCCGAGCAATACCACGCGCCGAAGCTGCGCGGCCCGTTCAACTTCGAGGCGCGCCGCGACGCCGGCTTCGACGAAGCCGAACTGCGCGCGCTCGCCGGGCTGGACGACGCGAAGTAGGGCGCGGCCATCGTCGCTATAATCGAACGATCATCCTTTTCATCCGAAACGACACCATGAAAGAATCGCGCTCCGAATTCGTCGATGCCCGCGGCGTGCGTCTGCACGTGCGCCGCTGGGGCTCGCCCGACGCCCCGATGCTCTTCATGCTGCACGGCTGGATGGACATGAGCGCGTCGTTCCAGTTCGTCGTCGATGCGCTCGCCGGCGAATGGCAGGTGCTCGCGCCCGACGCGCGCGGCTTCGGGCTGTCGGACTGGCCCATCGCGGAGAAGGGCGGCGGGCATTACTACTTTCCCGACTATCTCGCCGATCTCGACGTGCTGCTCGATCACTTCTCGCGCGGCGCGCAGGTGAATCTCGTCGGCCACAGCATGGGCGCGAACGTCGCGCTGCTTTACGCGGGCGTGCGGCCCGAGCGCGTGCGCCGCGTGGTCGATCTCGAAGGCTTCGGGCTGCCGGCGGCGCGCGCATCGCAATCGCCGGGGCGCATCGCGCAATGGCTCGACGATCTGCGCACGCCGCCCACGCTGCGCAGCTATGCGAGCCTCGATGAAGTCGCCGACCGGCTGATCCGCACGAATCCGCGCCTGCCGCTCGCCCGCGCGCGCTATCTCGCGCAGCACTGGTCGCGCGAGGAAAACGACGGTCGTTTCCATCTGCTTGCCGATCCGGCGCACAAGTTGCGTGGACCGACGTTGTATCGGCTGGACGAGGTGAGCGCCGCGTGGGCGCGCGTCACGGCGCCGGTGCTGCATGTCGAGGCGAAGGACTCGCCGACGCTCGCCACTTTCGCGGGACAGACGCCCGTCGGCGAGTTCAAGACGCGCTTTGCCGTGTTCTCCGACTGGCGCGAGGAAATCGTCGACGGCGCCGGGCACATGATCCATCACGACCAGCCGGAGCGTGTCGCGGCGCTGATCGAATCGTTCTGCCGGTGAGCGGCGCGCCACGGTACGAAGGAACTACATAATCGGCGTGTCATGCCGTTACAGTTAGAATGTAAGTGAAACCTCAGAGCCGAAAATGAACGCCGATCTGCATTGCCATTCCACCGTGTCCGACGGCCAGTTCGCGCCCGCCGAAGTCGCGGAGCGCGCGCATGCGAACGGCGTGACGCTGTGGTCGCTTACGGATCACGATCAGCTCGGCGGGCAGCACGAAGCGCGCAAGGCCGCCGAGGCGCTCGGGATGGACTATCTGCCGGGCGTCGAGATTTCGGTCACGTGGGCGTCGCGCACGGTGCACATCGTCGGCATGAACGTCGATCCGGACAACGCGGCGCTGCTCAAGGGCCTCGAATGCACGCGCAACGGACGCGCGGCGCGCGGCGAGGCGATCGGCGAGGCGCTCGCGGCGATCGGCATTCCGGATTGCTACAAGAACGCGCTGCGCTTCACCGACGACCCCGACATGATTTCGCGCACGCACTTCGCGCGGTATCTGGTGGAGGCGGGCTACGCGAAGTCCACTTCGGACGTGTTCGCGCGCTATCTCGGCGACGGCAAGCCGGGTTTCGTCGGGCATTGCTGGGCGAAGCTCGCCGATGCCGTCAAGTGGATCAAGGATGCGGGCGGTGAGCCGATCATCGCGCATCCGGGACGCTACGATTACACGCCGGTCGAATTCGCCGCGCTCTTCGACGAATTCATCCAGCTCGGCGGCCGTGCGATCGAGGTCGTGACGGGCAGCCACACGCCCGATCAATACCGCGAATACGCCGATGTCGCGCGCCGCTACGGCTTCGAGGCGTCGCGCGGCTCGGACTTCCACGGCGCGGGCGAAGGGCGGGTCGATCTCGGCCGGCTTCCGCCGCTTCCCGACGATCTCACGCCCGTCTGGGCGCGCTGGCTTTAGCGATCTTTTCGGCGCGCGTCGCTCTTTCGATGCGCGCACGGTCTTTGCATCACCGGGATTTTCCGAACGCACATCGCGTGAGGCGTCTGCGCGCGATTCGCACGCGCCGGGTCTTCGCGATTACGATCGAAACAATAAGGCGTCGCCATGTCTCAATTTTTTCGCATTCATCCGGACAATCCGCAGCCGCGGCTCATCAATCAGGCCGTGCAGATCATCAGGGACGGCGGTGTCGTCGCGTTGCCGACGGATTCGAGCTACGCGCTCGGCTGCCATCTCGACGACAAGGACGCCGTCGAGCGATTGCGGCGCATTCGCGGCATCGACGACAAGCAACTGCTGTCTCTGCTCGTGCGCGATCTTTCCGAGCTCTCCAACTTCGCGATGGTCGACAACCAGCAGTACCGGCTGATCAAGTCTGTGACGCCGGGGCCTTACGTGTTCGTGCTGCAGGCGACCAAGGAAGTGCCGCGCCGGCTCTCGCACCCGTCGCGCAAGACGATCGGGCTGCGCGTGCCGGATCATGCGATCACGCTCGCGCTGCTGGAGGCGCTCGGCGAGCCGCTGCTCGCGTCGACGCTGATTCTGCCGCCCGACACCGAGCCGCTCAACGATCCCGAAGAGATTCGCGAGCGGCTGGAGAAGCAGGTCGAGCTCGTGATCGATTCGGGCGCGTGCCCGGCGGAGCCGTCGACGGTAATCGATCTTTCATCGGGGGAGCCAGTGCTCGTGCGCGCGGGGAGAGGCAGTCTCGAACCGTTCGGGCTCACGGCGTAAGCGCCGCGCAGTAGCGTACACGGGCACACGACCCGATCGAGCGTTATCGCACATCATGGGCGAAATAGTGCGCGCCCGGCGCCGTCGTGCGCGTCTGATCCGACCTGCCTGCTTGCTACAATACCGCCCCATGGACTCTTCCCTGATACAAACCATCGCGGTCTACGCGCTCCCCGTGATCTTCGCGATCACGCTGCACGAGGCCGCGCATGGCTATGCCGCGCGACTGCTCGGCGACAACACGGCCTACGTTCTGGGCCGCGTTTCCATGAACCCCATGCGCCATATCGATCCTATCGGCACGATCGTGATTCCGATCGTCCTGTACTTCGTGACGAGCGGCGCCTTCATGTTCGGCTACGCGAAGCCCGTGCCGGTGGCGTTCGGCAACCTGCGCAATCCGCGCTGGGGCAGCCTGTGGGTCGCCGCGGCGGGCCCAGGCAGCAACTTCGTGCAGGCGATCGTCTGGGGCGTGATCGCGGTGCTGCTCGCGGCCTTTCATGTCGACGAAGTGTTCTTCACGCGCATGGCAGCCGCGGGCGTCGGCGTGAATCTCGTGCTCGGCGTGCTGAATCTCTTCCCGTTGCCGCCGCTCGACGGCGGCCGCGTCGTCATGGCCCTCCTGCCGGTGCGCGCGTCGATCGCGTTTTCGAAGCTCGAGCCGTACGGCTTCTTCATCGTGATGGCGCTCGTCGTGACCGGCGTGCTGACGCGCTACTGGCTCGGGCCGCTCGTGAACGTCGGCTATACGGCGGTGTCGGCTATCCTGAATCCCCTCGCTTCACTATTCCCATAACATCATGTTCCCTGACCGTATCTTCTCCGGCATGCGGCCCACCGGGTCGCTGCACCTCGGCCACTATCACGGCGTGCTGAAAAACTGGGTGCGGCTGCAGTCCGAATATCCGTGCTTCTTCGCGGTGGTCGACTGGCACGCGCTCACGACGCACTACGAGACGCCCGAGGTCATCGAGAAAAACGTGTGGGAGGTGCTCATCGACTGGCTGGCGTCGGGCATCGATCCGGCGCAGGCGACGCTCTTCATCCAGAGCCGCGTGCCCGAACACGCGGAACTGTCGCTGCTGCTCGGCATGGGCACGCCGCTCGGCTGGCTCGAACGCGTGCCGACCTACAAGGAACAGATCGAGAAGCTGCGCGAGAAGGATCTGTCCACTTACGGCTTTCTCGGCTATCCAGTGCTGATGGCGGCGGACATTCTGCTGTATCGTGCGTCGCTCGTGCCGGTCGGCGAGGATCAGGTGCCGCACGTCGAGATGACGCGCGAGATCGCGCGCCGCTTCAACTACCTGTACGGCCGCGAGCCGGGCTTCGAGGAAAAGGCGATGGAAGCCGCGAAGAAGCTCGGCGGCAAGCGCGCGAAGCTCTATCACGAGTTGCGCGTCGCCTATCAGCAGGAAGGCGACGACGAAGCGCTCGAACAAGCGCGCGCGATGCTGCAGGAATCGCAGAGCCTGTCGATGAGCGACCGCGAGCGGCTGTTCGGCTATCTGGAAGGTTCGCGCAAGATCATCCTCGTCGAGCCGCAGGTGCTCTTGACCGAAGCGTCGCGCATGCCGGGGCTGGACGGGCAGAAGATGTCGAAGTCCTACGGCAATACCATCGGCTTGCGCGAGGATGCGGCGACCATCGAGCAGAAAGTCCGCAGGATGCCGACCGACCCGGCGCGCGTGCGGCGCAACGATCCGGGCGATCCCGACAAATGCCCGGTCTGGCAACTGCATCAGGTCTATACGGACGAAAAGACGCACGAATGGGTGCAGAAGGGCTGCCGCAGCGCGGGCATCGGTTGCCTGGAATGCAAGCAACCGGTGATCGAAGGCATTCTGCGCGAACAGCAGCCGATGCTCGAGCGCGCCCAGAAGTACATGGACGACCCGTCGCTGTTGCGCGCGATCGTCGCGGACGGCTGCGACAAGGCGCGCAAGTTCGCCACGGAAACGATGCGCGACGTGCGCGAGGCCATGGGCCTGTCCTACAACTGATGGAAGGGGTGCCGAGTCCGTGGGTCGCGCGCTGGGCGCATCTCGTCGCGCCCGGCGGCGCGGTGCTCGATGTCGCCGCGGGTAGCGGACGCCACGCGCGCTGGTTCGCGGCGCGCGGTTTTCCGGTTCTGGCCATCGACCGCGACGCAGACGCGCTGGCATCGATGTCCGCGATAACCGGCATCGACACGCTGAGCGCCGATATCGAAAATGCGCCCTGGCCGCTGCCGGACGACCGAACGTTCGATGCAATCGTCGTCACGAACTATCTGCATCGGCCGCTCTTCGGGCACTTGATCGATGCGCTCGCGCCCGGCGGCGTGCTGGTCTACGAGACGTTCGCGGCGGGCAATGGCAGCATCGGCAAGCCGTCGAATCCCGCGTTTCTGCTCGAACCCGGCGAACTGCTCGAAACGGTGCGAGGGCGGCTGCGCGTGATCGCTTACGAGGACGGATTCGTCGACGACCCGCGTCCTGCCTATGTGCAGCGGATTTGCGCCGTTCGCGAACCGCAGTCAGCCGAAAACGCGCTCACCATTGGTAACATACCCCCGGGTCCGCCGCGTTACGCGCTGACCGGCTAATCCGCTACAATCGCGTAATATCGCTTTTCGCGATTAAATTCACGATTAAATTCATAGAGTTTCATGACAAACGGAACACACGGCGGCATCCAGATCCGCGGCAGCATCCCTGCCATCGTCACACCGATGCACGAGGACGGTAGTCTTGATCTGCCGGCGTTTCGAAAACTGATCGACTGGCATGTCGAGCAAGGCTCGAACGGTCTCGTCGTGGTCGGCACGAGCGGCGAATCGGCCACGTTGTCGGTCGAAGAGCACATCCTGATGATCCAGACGGCCGTCGAACACACGGCCAAGCGCTTCCCGATCATCGCGGGCGCGGGCGGCAATTCGACCGCAGAGGCCATCGAGCTCTCGAAGCAGGCGAAGAAAGTCGGCGCCGACGCCACGCTGCAAGTCGTCCCGTATTACAACAAGCCGACGCAGGAAGGCATGTACCGCCATTTCCGCACCATCGCGGAAGCGGTCGATCTGCCGGTGCTGCTTTACAACGTGCCGGGCCGCACCGTTGCCGACATGAGCAACGAAACGATCCTGCGTCTGGCGGAAGTGCCGGGCATCATCGGCGTGAAGGAAGCTACGGGCAATATCGATCGCGCGGCGCATCTCATCAAGCACGCGCCAGCGAACTTCGCGATCTTCAGCGGCGACGATCCCACGGCCATCGCGCTGATGCTGCTGGGCGGTCACGGCAATATCTCGGTGACGGCCAACGTCGCGCCGAAGGAAATGAGCCAGCTCTGCCGCGCCGCGATCGAAGGCGATGCGATCACCGCGCGCCGCATCCATCTGAAGCTGCTGTCGCTGCACAAGCAACTCTTCTGCGAATCGAATCCGATTCCGGCCAAGTGGGCGCTGCAGGCGCTCGGCCGCATGGAAGGCGGCATCCGTCTGCCGCTCACGCCGCTCGACGCGCGTTATCACGACGTGGTGCGTGACGCGTTGCGCGACTCCGGGCTTCTCGCCTGATCACACGTGGCGGCGCGCCAAGTCACAAAGAATCGAAAGGCCGCGCCGCCGCACGTGATCGAAATGAACCACACCTTCAGCCATCAACCGCCGCTCACTGGCTTCGACATTGGCCTCGCTGAACCGCTCGGCTAGAGCGGATTCGGCGCGAGGCAATGCGTCATCAGCAGCAAAGAAGGACCTCATGAAAGTTTCCGCTCTTCTTACTCATGCCAAACGCGTGAGCGTGGTGTCGCTCGGCGCCGGCGCGCTCATCTCGCTTGCGGGTTGCGATACGCTCAACGACTGGCTCGCGCCGGATCGCGTCAACTACAAGGCTGCCGAAACCGCGCCTTCGCTCGCGGTTCCGTCCGATCTGACCACGGCCGACATCAGCCAGCGCTATGCCGCGCCGCCGAAGATCAACGCGCTCGGCGGCGCCGCGGAGCGCTCGGTCACGCCGGCCGGCAACGCGACGCTCGGCGTGCCGAACGCGCAGGATCCGTTCGGCATGCACATCGAAAGCGACGGCGATCGCCGCTGGCTCGTCGTCGATGGCCGCTCGCCCGATCAGATCTGGGGGCCGCTGAAAGAGTTCTGGGAAGAGAACGGCTTCACGCTCAAGACCGATGCGCCGCAGACCGGCATCATGGCGACCGACTGGGCCGAGAATCGCGCGAACATTCCGAACGACTGGTTCAGAAACAGCGTGGGCAAGCTGCTCGACTTCGCGTACTCGTCGGGGACGCGCGACATGTTCCGCACGCAGGTGGACCGCGCATCGGACGGCTCGACCGACATCTCCGTCACGCACAGCGCGATGGAAGAAGTGCTGACGGGGCAGGATAAAACTTCGTCGCGCTGGGAAGCGCGTCCGCGCAATCCGCAGCTCGAAGCCGCGGTGCTCACGAAGCTGATGCAGAAATTCGGTCTGACCGAAGCGCAATCGCAAAAGCTGATGGCCGAGGCGCGTCCGTCGGGCGCGAAGGTGGCGGTGGATCAGGCCGCGGGCGGTTCCACCCTCGATCTCGCCGAGCCGTTCGATCGTGCATGGCTGCGCGTGGGCCTCGCGCTCGATCGCACCAACTTCACGGTCGACAATCGCGATCGCGACAAGGGCATCTATTACGTCCATTTTTCGGACTCCATGGCGGAGCTGAAGAAGGAAGGTCTCTTCGGCAAGCTCTTCTCGAGCAATACGCCGAAGCCCACGCGGCAGTTCCTCGTGAACGTGCGGCCGAAGGCAGACTCGGTGACGCAGGTCGGCGTCGTCGATGCGAATGGCCAGCCGGATAACTCGTCGGATGCGCAACGTATCGTGTCGTTGTTGCATGCTCAGTTGAACTAGACGAACACGTTAGTCAGCCGATGATGAGTTCATTGTGAGATTCGCCAGTCTCGGCAGCGGCAGCGAGGGCAATGCGTTGCTCGTCGAGGCATCGAGCGGCACGACCACGACGCGCGTGCTGCTCGATTGCGGATTCTCCGGGAAGGAAGTCGAGCGCCGTCTCGCGCGACTGAACTGCCGCGCCGAGGATCTGGACGCCATCGTCATCACGCACGAGCATACGGACCATATCGGCAGCGCATTGACGCTCGCGCGCCGATGGTCCATTCCGTTGCACATGAGCTGGGGCACGGCGCGCGCGATCGGCGCCGATGAAGCCAACGTCGAATTGAACGTGCTGTGGGGCGATGAGAGCGTCGCCATCGGCGATCTCAACGTGATGCCGTACACCGTGCCTCACGACGCCCGCGAGCCGCTGCAATACGTCTTCTCGGACGGCGCTTGCCGTCTCGGCGTGCTGACGGATGTCGGCGTGTCCACGCCGCATATCACGAGCGTGCTGAGCGGCTGCGATGCGCTCGTGCTCGAATCCAATCATGACGTTGAGATGCTCGCCGCGAGCCGCTATCCGCCATCGCTCAAGGCGCGCATCGGCGGGACGCACGGGCATCTGAACAACGAAGCGGCGGCGGCCATTCTCGCGTCGCTCGACCGCTCCAGGCTGCGTCATCTCGTGGCCGCTCATCTCAGCCAGCAAAACAATCTGCCGCATCTCGCGCAGGCCGCGCTTGCGGCTGTACTGGGGGCGTCCGCGATCGATGTCGTCGTGGCGACTCAGGCCGAAGGGTTCGACTGGCTCACGCTCTAGAACGAGCGAAGAATGCGGATACAAAAAAACCGGCTCAAGAGCCGGTTTTTTCGTTTGCAGGACCGCATCGAGCGGCCTGCAACGCAGCGCCGATAGGCTATTAGCCTTACTGGCTTGCGCCCGATGCCGGAGCAGCAGCCGAAGCGGCAGCGTCCGAAGCTGCGCCAGCAGCCGAAGCTGCATCGCTTGCAGCGGCCGAAGCGCTCGATGCAGCAGCGTTTGCGTCCGAAGCAGCAGCAGCCGGTGCCGAAGCAGCCGACGTATCGCTTGCAGCGCTCGGAGCAGCCGTTTCGCTAGACTTGTTGCATGCAGCCAGAGCAACAGCAGCCAACAGGGATGCTACGAGGAGGGATTTCTTCATGATCACGTCCTTTTATGGTTAAAGGTAAGCAACAGCGCAAAGTACCGGTAATGTGTGCTCCAACACCGACCTGGGCCGCTGTGGAGACTCACAATTCTTTTTTGTGTGAGACTTCCTACGGCTTGGCCGGAAATTATAGGCACTTTCGTAACGACCGTCGATAAATCGGGGGACGATACGTTGTCTTTCTCATACAAACTTTCATATTGCGGAACAGCAAAATTCTAACATCCGCAGCGTGTCAGGAAGTCTCGTAAAGTCAAGCCTGTCAAGGCAAAGCCCCAATCCGAAGCCAGCCCGCACAATACCATTCGTGCAGCAGCGCTGTCATTGACGATTCGTCTGTAAGTGTTACAAAGCGTTTCGCCTGCAGACAGCGAGTATCCGCCAATTCAGGGAGCCACTTTTTCATCTTTGACAACAACACTTCGGCTTCACCATTTACGAAAAATGACCGCGCGTCATAGAGCAAAATAGTCTTTCTATCCAGCCTGACGCCCGTTTTTTTCGCTCGCTCTACAAACTTTTGCTCATTCAACACGCGCTCGGGCGGATCGAATACAACGTTCGCTTTCGGCTCGCTCAAATACGTGCCCAGAAACGCCGCAATGTCCTTTTCATTCCAGTTGATGTTCGCAAGGATCGCGCCAACACGGTCGATGAGTAGCGGCGGCAGCGCCGCCGGACTCGACACGGGCTCCTGCGCCGGATCGCGATAGCGGGCGTTGCCTTTGGGACCATCGGATGCGTCGCCCATGCGCTCGGCGAGATGATAGAGGAACTGCGCCGTGAGCTCGTGCGCGGAGGGCGCGCGAAAGCCGATCGACGCCGTCATGCATTCGCCTTCCGCGATGCCGTCGTGTGCGATATGCGGCGGCAGGTAGAGCATGTCGCCGGGCTCCAGCACCCATTCTTCCGCAGGCTCGAAGTGCTGTAAAACTTTCAACGGCAGTCCGGGTTTTAGCGAAAGATCGCGTTGAGCGCCAAAGCGCCAGCGGCGCTTCCCATGGACCTGGAGCAGAAACACGTCATAAGAGTCGAAGTGCGGTCCGACACCGCCGCCATCGGTCGCATACGAGATCATCAGGTCGTCGAGACGCGCGTCCGGAATGAAGCGGAACCGGTTCATCAACGCGTGCGCGCGATCGTCGTGCAGATTCACGCCCTGCACGAGCAGCGTCCATTCGCGCTTCTTCGACGAAGGCAATTCGTCGGGCGCGAACGGGCCGTGCTCCAGATTCCATGTATTGCGAAAATGTGTGATGAGACGCGACTCGACGTCGTCGAGATCGGCGAGTTCGAACAACGCTTCGCGCGAGAGCGGGGCCGCGATATCGGGAATGGCTTGTCGGATCAGCAGCGGTTTTTTCTGCCAGTAACGCCGCATGAACTGTCGCGGCGTACGGTTGCCCAACAAGGGGGTGGGTTCGTCCGGCAAAGGCGCGCGACTATGCGCGAGAAGGCCGGAAACCGGGGATGGGGTTGCGTCAGAGGGCCGCTTGGGCATCGTATAATCGAGGCTTGTATCTTGGAGGATCCAATGAAAATTGCGAAAGACACTGTCGTTTCGGTCGCTTACAAGCTATCGGATGCGCAAGGCAATCTGATCGAGGAGAGCGACGAGCCGATGGTCTATCTGCACGGCGGCTATGATGGCACGTTCCCCAAGATCGAGGAAGCGCTCGACGGTCACGAGGCGGGCTATGAAACGCTCATTCAGCTCGAACCACAGGATGCGTTCGGCGAGTACGACCCTGAACTCGTGAAGGTCGAAGAGCGCAGCCGTTTTCCCGAGCCGCTCGAAGTCGGCATGCAGTTCGAAGGCACACCCGAAGATGGCGATGACGACATCGACTCGCTCATCTACACCGTAACCGACGTCGCCGAGGACAAAGTCGTGCTCGACGGCAATCATCCGCTCGCGGGCATGGCGCTGCGTTTCGCGCTGTCGGTGCAGGAAGTGCGCACGGCCACGGATGACGAAATCCAGCATCAGCACGCGCATGGCGCGGACGGCCTGCACGTCGTCGACGAAGATGAAGACGATGACGACGAACCGCGCAAGGACGCGGGTCCGACGCTGCATTGAACGCGTCGGCAGATGAATAAAGAAAGCGCAGCTTCGGCTGCGCTTTTTTATTGCCCGCTCACGCCGTTCTGCACGCCCGATGCAGGCAACGGATAGATCGGCGGCAAGGACTGCGGCGGCGTGAGGAGAGGCGGCAGCTCGGAGGCGGGCGGGGGCATCGAAGGCGGCGGGGGCAGCGACTCCGGCAGATCGTTGCGCGGCAGCGCAGGCGGCGTGGATGCCGGTGCGGGATAAGGCGCATAAGGCTCGCTCGACTGCGCAGGCGCTTCAGGCGGCGGCGCGCTCGATTCTTTCGTATGGGATTCCTTCACATCGCGCACGCGCAGCCGAAATGGCGGGTGCCATTGCGCATCGCTTTGCACTTCGAGCCATTGCGATTGCGGCTTTCTGAACGCGATCGCCACGCGCGTGAGATTCGTGACGATCAAGCCCTTGTCGTTGCGCAAAGGCTGATCGATATGAAAGCCGTTCGGCTCGGGCACATCGGTGCCATGAATCACGACGACCGGACCGCGAAAGATTTCCGCTGCCTTCACGAGGCTGCGCTTCAGTTCGAGGAAGCCATCGCGCGGCTGGTTCGAGCGCGAGAAATGCAGCCATGCGAAGCGATCGCGCCGCTCGTAGCGAGAGAAGTCGGGATCGGCCTGAAGCATGATCACGAGCGCGCGCATCTCGGCGCGTCGCGCCGATTCCGCCGCATGTTCGAGCCAGAAGGTCGTCGCGACGGCGCGGTCTTCGAACTCGCCGTTGCGCCCGCCCGCCGTCAGATAGTGATTGTTCGGGCTCGGCGCATTCAGCCCGATGAACGCGATACCCTGCGCCTGCCAGCGCACGATTTCCCGGAACGTGCGAAAGCGCGCGACGTCGCTTTCGCGCGAGAGCGTGAGCGGATTTTGTCCGAGCGAGCTGGCATCGGCGAAGAAGAGCTGACGCACGAAATCGAGCCGTTCGACGGGATCGTAAGTGCCCCCGTGCGCGAGCGCGCAATCGGCCCAGTCGTGCTGACCGAGCAGCATCACGAGCGGCGTGCGCGACGCGTCGAGCAGGTCGTGACGCGACTGATAGATGCTGTCGCGGCACGGCTCGGTTGCGCCCTTGAAATTGCCGTCGTAGACAATGAACGCGATGCTGCCGTCGCGCGCGATCGCATCGAGCATGCGGCGCACGGGCGCTTCGTCGGCGGGGCGGGTCAGTGCATCGGAGATCACGGCGAACGCAAGCGGCGCGTTGCCCTCGGCACGCGCATGAGCGATCGCGCCGCATGCGAGCGCGAGCGCGATCGTCACGGCGCGCGTCAGGCGCGCCGCGACAGCGCGCTCGACGCGCGGCGCGTCACGCTCAACGCGATGCATCCGGCGGACGATTCGCCAGTTCATGCAGTTCGTAGAGCAGATCGAGCGCTTCGCGCGGACGCAGATCGTTCGGATCGAGCGCGCGCAGCTTGTCCATCACCGGATGTTCCGGCGCGTCGGCCGTCTCCTGATCTTCGTGCGGCGGATCGTCTTCATAGGGCGCATACGGCTGGCTCGCGAACAGATCGAACTGTGCGGCGGGCTGGCTGACCGACTGCTGCTCCAGATGCACGAGATGCTTGCGCGCCGCGCGAATCACCGCGGCCGGCACGCCCGCGAGTTGCGCGACCTGCAGACCGTAGCTCTGATTGGCCGGGCCTTCGCTCACCGCGTGCAGGAACACGATGCCATGATCGTGCTCGACCGCCGACAGATGCACGTTCGCCGCCTGCGCGAACTCCGCGGGCAATTGCGTGAGCTCGAAGTAGTGCGTCGCGAAGAGCGTGTAGCAGCCGTTGTGCGTGAGCAGATGCCGCGCGATGGCCCACGCGAGCGCGAGGCCGTCGAAGGTCGAGGTGCCGCGCCCGATCTCGTCCATCAGCACGAGGCTCGATGCGCTCGCGTCGTTGAGAATCGCCGCGGCTTCGGTCATCTCGACCATGAAGGTCGAGCGGCCGCCCGCGAGATCGTCGGCCGCGCCGATGCGCGTGAAGATGCGGTCGAGCGCGCCGAAACGCGCGCGTTTCGCGGGCACGTAACTGCCGACGTACGCCATCAGCGCGATCAGCGCGGTCTGACGCATGAAGGTGGACTTGCCGCCCATGTTCGGGCCGGTGATGAGCAGAAGCTTGCGGTCCTGGCTCAGACAGCAATCGTTGGCGATGAACTGCTCGACCTGCGCCTCGACGACCGGATGCCGGCCCTGTTCGATATCGATGCCCGCGTCGGCGGTGAATTCCGGCGCGACCCAGTCGAGCGCGCGGGCGCGCTCGGCGAACCCGCACAGGAGATCGAGTTCCGCGAGCGCGCTCGCGACGCGCTGGCAATCCGCGATGAAAGGCAGCAGATTCTGCAGCAGCGCATCGTAAAGCGCGCGTTCGCGGGCGAGGGCGCGTTCCTGTGCGGACAGCGCCTTGTCCTCAAACGTCTTCAGTTCCGGCGTGATGTAGCGCTCGGCGTTCTTCAGCGTCTGACGGCGGCGATAGTCGTCGGGAACCTTGTCGGTCTGCCCGCGCGTGACTTCGATATAGAAGCCGTGCACCTTGTTGTATTCGACACGCAGATTCGCGATGCCCGTGCGCGTGCGCTCGCGTGCTTCGAGATCGATCAGGAACTGATCGCAGTTCTCCGAAATATCGCGCAGTTCGTCGAGATCCGGATCGTAGCCGCGCGCGATCACGCCGCCGTCGCGAATCAGTGCGGCGGGCTCGGTCGCGATGGCGTTCGTCAGGAGATCGAGACACTCGTGCGGCGGCTCCAGCGCGGCGCTGATGCGCTCCAGCGCCGGCGTATGCGCGGCGACGTTCGCGACGAGCGTGCGCAGGTCGGGCAGCGCGGCAAAGGTGTCGCGCAGGCTCGACAAATCGCGCGGCCGCGCCGACAGCAACGCGAGTCGGCCCGTGATGCGCTCGATGTCGGAGATCTTGCGCAACGCGCCGCGCAGGGTGTCGAGGCCGCCGCTGGCAGGGGCGTCGAGCAATGCGCCGATCGCTTGCTGGCGCGCCTGCGCAATCGCTGCGTCGCGCGGCGGATGATGCAGCCAGTGGCGCAGAAGCCGGCTGCCCATCGTCGTGCAGCAGGTGTCGAGCAGCGAGAAGAGCGTGGGCGATTCGGTGCCGCGCAGCGTCTCGGTGAGTTCGAGATTGCGCCGCGTGGCGGGATCGAGCCCGATGTACTCCGATTCGTATTCGACCTTCAGGCTGCGAACGTGGCGCAACTGCTGGCCTTGCGTCGCGGCCGCGTAGAGCAGCAGCGCGCCGGCCGCGCCGCACGCGCAGGTGAGGGTTTGCGCGCCGAAGCCGTCGAGGCTCGCGACATCGAGTTGCTCGCGCAGGCGCTGCGTGCCCGAGCCGACATCGAAATGCCATGCCGGAACACGCGTGGTCGCGCCGGGATTCGTCACGCCGAGCGACGAGGGGACGTCGGTGATCGAATCGGCGATAAGCGTTTCCGCCGGACGAATGCGCTCGAGCGCGGCGCTCACTTGTCCCGGCGCGACTTCCGCGAGACGCAACGCGCCGCTCGCGAGATTGAGCCACGCGAGCCCGACGCTCGTGACCACGCCGCGACGATTGTGCGCGGGGCAGAGCGCCAGCAAGTAGACGTCGCTTTTGTCGGAGAGCAGGGCCGCGTCGGTCAGCGTGCCCGGCGTGACGACGCGCACGACCTTGCGCTCGACCGGCCCCTTCGACGTCGCCGGATCGCCGATCTGCTCGCAAATCGCAACCGACTCGCCGAGCTTCACGAGCTTCGCGAGATATTGCTCGCATGCATGATGCGGGACGCCCGCCATCCTGATCGGATTGCCGCCCGATGCGCCGCGCTGCGTGAGCGTGAGATCGAGCAGGCGCGCGGCCTTCTCGGCGTCGTCGAAGAAAAGCTCGTAGAAATCGCCCATCCGGTAGAAAACGAGCGTGCCAGGATGCTCCGCCTTGATGCGCAGATACTGCTGCATCATGGGCGTGTGCTGCGACAGGTCCGCGAGCGGCGCGGCGGTGTCGGGGGAAGTGTCGGGGAGTGCCGTGTGATTGCCCATCTTGCGTGCTGTGAAAGCCGGAACGACCAGACGGCCGGACGCGACGTGCGCCGGCCGCCAATCAGCCGATAGGGCATGAGTTTAACCTGTAGCGGGATGACGGCGGAGTCGGCCGAACGGCCAATGAGATGTCGCTAGCGGACGGAGATCGTGCGGGCACGCCTGCATCGCGCCCTCACGGCTGTCGCGAGGGCGCAGCACGCCGCCGGAACGCGCGCGATGCGGTTCCGGCGGCAAGTTTCGATGATGCCGAAGCGCCTCACGCGCGCCCGGCGAGATAACCGACGAGCAACGCGAGACCGGCCACCGCGCCGAGCGTATGCCACGGCCTGTCATGGACGAAGTCGTCGGCGTAACCGGCGGCGTCGTTCAGCCTGCCCGCCAGCGCGCCGTTCGCGCCATTCAACTGCGAACGGGCGGTTTTCAGTTTCGACTGCACTCCTTACGCAGCTTGTCCGTATCGACGTCCTTCGCGTTCTGGATAGAGCTTTCCAGATCGTCGAGCAGACTTCGCAACTGGCCACTGGCCGAATCGACGGCGTCACTCGCACCGCGCACCGCGCGCTGGCCGAGATCGGCTGCGCCATTGATCTTGCTGTCGAGCGTCGAACGTGTGAACAATCCCATTTCCTTGCTCCTTTATTGACGTTGCCGAGTAATGATTATGGCCGGGTCCGCTTCGCATTCGTCACTGTAATCACAGCTCGCGCGGCAATCCCGGCGCGCGCCTACAGCGTTACGACTTCGCCCCGCCGCCTGCGTTCCATCCCTCTTCCTCGTCCGCCGGCGCCGGGGTATGAACCCAGAATACACCGTGGAGCAAGCTTCATTCCTCGACCAGCGCGCCGAGATCCGTTTCACGCTCGTTTTGCGTGTGGCGGCGCATCGCGAGCGCCATCATTAGGCACACGAAAAGGCCGAATATGACGATGATCCACTGCACCGGCACCTTGGTCGTCAAGAGCAGCGCATAGGCGCCGAGCATCGCGAGCACGGCGAGATTCTGGTTGAAGTTCTGCACCGCGATGGAATGCCCGGCGGAAAGCAGCGTCGCGCCGCGATGCTGGAGGATCGCGTTCATCGGCACGATGAAAAACCCTGACAAGCCGCCCAGCGCAATCATCAGCGGATACGCCATCAGGATGTACGCCGGCGCGAACAACGGACCGATCTGCACGCCCGATCCCGCCGGGAACAGGTCCTTGTTGTAGAACGCCATCGCGACCGACACCGCGCCGATGAGCACGCCCACCGGCAGCACCTTGAGCGACTGGCGCAGCACGATCCACGCGGACGCCGCCGCCGCGCCGAGCGCGATGCCGATGCCCGTCACACCCTGCAGGACGGCGGCTTTCGAGAGCGTCAGGCCGAGGTTCGCATCGGCCCATTTGAGCACGAGCAACTGGAGCGTGACGGCCGCGCCCCAGAGCAGCGTCGTGACCCACAGCGCGATCTGCGCGAGCTTGTCCTTCCACAACACCTTGAAGCAATGCGAGAAATCGTGGACGAGCCGGGTCGGCTGGTTCAGGAGATTCGGGTAGCGCGCGCCGGTATCCGGAATGAACACGTTGATGACGGCCGCCGACGCATAGATCACCATCACGGCGAACAGCGCGGCGTGCGCGGCGGTGCTCACGAGCGGCAGATGCGCATGCGTGACCCAGCGCCCGACGACCTGGCTCACGAGCGCGCCGCCGATCACGGTGCCGAGAATCGTCGAGCCGACCGTGGCGGATTCGAGCCATGCGTTCGCCGCGATCAGCTTCTGCGGCGGCAGGAGCTCGGTGAGAATGCCGTACTTCGCGGGCGAATACGCGGCCGCGCCGAGGCCGACGACGCCGTACGCGAGCATCGGATGGACGCCTGCGATCATCATCGCGCAGCCGGCCGCCTTGAGCGCGTTCGAGACGAACATGACGTGGCGTTTCTGGATGGCATCGGCGAATGCGCCCACGAATGGTGCGAGCACCACGTATGAAATCGTGAAGAAGATTTGCAAAAGCGGCGTGACCCACGGCGCCGAATGCACGACGGCGAGCATGGCGATCGCGGCGATCAAGAGCGCATTGTCGGCGAGCGACGAAACGAACTGCGCGGCGATGATCGTGTAGAAGCCTTTCTTCATGAGCAGGGGTGACGTGTGGCGCGGCGCGCGCCGCAGGAGCGGACAGACGGGGGAAAAGCTTGCACTGTAACGGAGCCCCGCATTCGTTGCAGAGCAGGCGGCGCGCCCGAAGCGCGAGGGAAGGAAAACGACGGAGCGCAGGGCGCGCCCCGTCGATGCGGCTTATTCGCCGGTCAGACGCGTGCGCGAGTACATGTCGAGAATCTTGATCATCTGCGCGTACACCTTCGGATTGGCCGCGACGATCTCGTTCTTGAAGAGGAAATCCGACTCGCCCGTGTAGTTGCCGACGAGCCCGCCCGCTTCCGTCACCATCAGGCTGCCCGCTGCCACGTCCCACGGATGGATGCCTTGCTCGAAGAAACCGTCGAGACGCCCGGCCGCGACGTTCGCGAGATCGAGCGCGGCGGCGCCCGGGCGACGCAGGCCCGCGCACGACAGCGTCATTTCGCTGAAGAGGCGCATGTAGCCGTTCAGGCCTTGGCCGTCGCGGAACGGGAAGCCCGTGCCGATGAGCGCATCCGACAGACGATCCAGCTTGCCGACGCGGATGCGCCGTTCGTTCAGATACGCGCCGCGGCCGCGCGATGCGGTGAAGAGGTCGTTGCGCGTCGGATCGTAGATGACGGCCTGCTGCACGACGCCCTTGTGCGCGAGCGCGATCGACACGCAGTAGTACGGGAAGCCGTGGATGAAGTTGGTCGTCCCGTCGAGCGGATCGATGATCCACTTGAACTCCGACTCGCGATCCGTTTCGCCGGATTCTTCGGCGAGGATGGAGTGATCGGGATAGGCGGTGTGCAGCGTCTCGATGATCGCGGCTTCGGACGCCTTGTCGACTTCCGTCACGAAGTCGTTGTGCTGTTTCTTGCTGACCTGGATGCGGTCCAGATCGAGCGACGCGCGATTGATGATCTGTCCGGCGCGGCGTGCGGCCTTGACAGCGATGTTGAGCATCGGATGCATGAGCGAAATCCTCTGACGGCCGGCGCTCACGTGAAATGAATGCGCGGACGGAAAAGTTGGCGACAACGACTATGTCGACGAAAGACGAATTGAATAAGAGCGGTGCGTCCGCGCGAAGGTTCGACTGAATGAAAAAACCGTTCGCGGCGCGCGAAGGGGCCATTTTACCCGAAAGTGGCCGCGCGTTTTCGCCGCTTCGGCAAAGCGCGTTAACATATCGGGTTCGCACATTCAGCACAGATCGCGCCTTGGAACCCAACGAACTTTCCGCGCCCGCAGGCGGCTTCACCTCCACGCGCTTCATCCTCGTCGAGCCGAGTCATCCCGGCAATGTCGGCGCGGCCGCGCGCGCGTTGAAGACGATGGGCTTCGCGCGCCTCGTCCTCGTCGCGCCGCGCCTAGCCGACGTCAAGAACGAGCCCGAAGCCATCGCGATGGCCTCCGGCGCCGATGACGTCCTCGCGTCCGCGCATGTCGTCGATACGCTCGCCGATGCCTTGGTCGGCGTGCACTGGTCGGTCGCGCTCACGGCACGCATGCGCGAATACGGTCCGCCGCAGATGCCGCCGCGCGCGCTCGCCGAACGCGCGCACGAATTCGTGCGTCACGGCGACATCGCGCTCGTGTTCGGCAACGAGCGCACGGGGCTGTCGAACGCGGATGTCGAGCGCTGCAGCGCGCTCGCGCATATTCCCGCCAATCCCGCGTACAGCTCGCTCAATCTCGCGCAGGCCGTCCAGGTGCTCGCCTACGAGCTGCGGCTCGCGTTTCAGGCGCCCGCGAGCGCGCTCGCCGTCGTCGAATCGGCGGGGCAGAGCGCGTCGAGCGAAGAAATCGAAGGCATGTACGCGCATCTCGAAGACGCGCTCGTCGCGCTGGATTTTCTCGATCCGGCCAATCCGAAGAAGCTGATGTCGCGCGTGCGGCGGCTCTTCGCGCGCTCGGGACTGGAGCGCGAAGAGGTGAATATCCTCCGCGGAATGGCGAAGCACATCCTGCTGCACACCAAGAAAGACTAGAACGCGCGTGCCCTCGCGGGCTCTCGTCTGGCCGATGGCGGCAACCGCGCTGCCGTCGGGGGCATCGAGCGAACTCTTCGCGCTCGTCCTACAATCGGCGAAAAACGGCGACAGCCGATATAAGCTTTGCGCGTTCCGTGCTTTAGGTTTTCATGGCACGGACGCCCGCGCGCCCCTTCCCACAATCGAGATACCGCCATGTTCGACCGACTTCGCGAAGACATCGCCGCCATCCGCGAGCGCGATCCCGCCGCCCGCAGCGCCTGGGAAGTCGTCACCTGTTATCCCGGGCTGCACGCGATCGTGCTGCATCGCGTAGCGAACGCGTGCTGGCGCGGGCAATGGCGCTGGCTCGCGCGGTTCGTGTCGCAGATCGCGCGCTTTCTCACAGGCATCGAGATTCATCCGGGCGCGACGCTCGGGCGGCGCGTGTTCATCGATCACGGCATGGGCGTGGTGATCGGCGAGACGGCGGAAATCGGCGACGACTGCACCATCTATCAGGGCGTGACGCTCGGCGGCACGTCGCTCACGCGCGGGGCGAAGCGCCATCCGACGCTCGAACGCGGCGTGATCGTCGGTGCGGGCGCGAAGGTGCTCGGCGGCTTTACCGTCGGCGCAGAAGCGAAGATCGGATCGAACGCGGTAGTCGTGAAGCCGGTGCCGGCGGGCGGCACGGCGGTGGGCAATCCGGCGCGCATCGTGATGCCGGCGGTTTCGAAGCCGAAGGAAACGAAGAGCGAAGGTTTCTGCGCCTACGGCATCACGCCGAACGCGGACGATCCGGTCTCGCTCGCGATCCACGGCCTGATCGATCACGCGTCGACGCAGACGCAGCGTATCGATGACATCGTCGCGGCGCTGGAGCGGCTCGGCGCGCGCGTCGAAGCGCTCAATGCCGTCGATGGCGCCGCGCTCGTCGATCTCAAGCGCCTGTGCACGTCGATGGACGGCAAGACCACGGAAGAGCGCGCCGCGTCGCTCGAACGCTAGAGCGGCAGCGCGCGCACGCCTTCGTCATCGAGGCGCAGATAGCCGCCGCGCGGCGTGTTCGCGTCCAGTTCCCAGTCGGGCAGGACCCAGCGCACGCCCGCGACCTCGCGATGCATCGCCGGACGATGCGTGTGGCCGTGAATCAGCGTAGTCGTGTGGCTGTGGATGAACAGTTCGGACACCGCTTTCTTCGTGACATCGTATTTCGCCTTGTCGCCCATCACGCGCGAGCCTTCGCTTTTCGTGCGCATGCGCTGGCCGATCGCGAGGCGCGTATGGAGCGGCAACGCCAGAAAAAGACGCTGCGCGAAGCGGTTGCGCGCGAACTTGCGGAAGCCCTGATACGCGCGGTCCGCCGTGCACAGGCCGTCGCCGTGCGCGAGCACGACGCGTCTGCCGAACGCGGTGATCACGAACGGGTCGGGCAGCGGCATCGCGCCCGCGTCTTTCATGAAGCGCTTGCCCAGCAGGAAATCGCGATTGCCGTGCATCACGTAGAGACCGATGCCGCGTTCGGAAAGCGTGTGCATGAGGCGCGTCATGCGGCGCGCGAAGGTGGCGCGCGCGTCGTTCGCGGGACCATCGAGAACGTCGTCGCCGATCCAGAACTCGAACAGGTCGCCGAGAATGAAAACGGAGTCCGCATCGTTCGCCGTGACCTCGATGAAATGCTCGAAGGCCGCGACCGTTTTCGGAATCGCTTCCGAGAGATGCAGATCGGCAATGAAAAACAGCGGGCGCGCGTTGTTCGCTGCACCCGCTGCTTCGCGATCGAATGAAGTCTTCGTATCGATCATGCAATGACCAGGATCAGACCACGACGGCCTTCTCGATCACCACGTCGTCGACCGGCACGTCCTGATGGAAGCCCTTCGAACCGGTCTTGACCTTCTTGATCTTCTCGACCACATCCATGCCTTCGACCACCTTGCCGAACACCGTGTAACCCCAGCCTTGCGGCGTCGGCGACGAATGGTTCAGGAAGTCGTTGTCCTTCACGTTGATGAAGAACTGCGCGGTCGCCGAATGCGGATCGTTCGTGCGCGCCATCGCGACCGTGCCGGCGTCGTTCTTGAGACCGTTGTTCGCTTCGTTGTTGACCGGCGCATCGGTCGGCTTCTGGTTCATGCCCGGCTCGAAGCCGCCACCCTGGATCATGAAGCCGTCGATCACGCGGTGGAACACGGTGTTGTCGTAGTGACCCTTCTTCACGTAGGCGAGGAAGTTCTCGACGGTCTTCGGCGCCTTCTCCGCGTCCAGTTCCAGCTTGATGACGCCGTGGTTGGTATGTAGTTCGACCATGATGATGTTCACTCCAGTGAGTTTGATTGAGCGCTGGCGCGGCGCGCGCGCCAGGTTAGCGACAGGCGCTTCGGATTACTGCGAGACCACGGTGGCCGACTCGATCACGGTCGGCTTTTGCGGCACGTCCTGCATCGGCCCGCGCGTGGTGGTCGGGCTGCCTTCGATCTTCTTCACGACGTCCATGCCCGCGACGACCTTGCCGAACACGGCATAGCCGTTGCCGTCCGGGCTCGGATAGTCGAGACCCGCATTATCGACCGTATTGATGAAGAACTGGGCGGTGGCCGAGTTCGGGTCGCTCGTGCGCGCCATCGCGAGCGTGCCCGTGGCGTTCTTCAGACCGTTCCTGCTTTCGAGCGGGATCGGCGCGCGCGTCGGCTTCTCGGCGAAGCTCGTGCTGAAGCCGCCGCCTTGGATCATGAAGCCCGGAATCACGCGATGGAAGATCGTGCCGCTGTACTGACCGGACTTCACATAGTCCAGAAAGTTCGCGACGGTCTTCGGCGCTTTCTCGGGATACAGCTCGACCTTGATGTCGCCTTGCGTGGTCTTGATGAGCACGGTGGGATGCGCGGCCTGCGCATTCGGCTGGGCGAACGCCGGCGCGCTCGCAATCAGGGCCGCGCTCGAAAGCGCCAACATCAGGAATTTCATGAAGGATCGATCCTCGTGTGGTGAATGCGGACAGTCGGCAGCGATGAGCGCTTACGGCTGCGCCTTCGGCGCGGCGTAAGGCGTGGTCGGCAGCGGGGCGGTCGGGCCGCCGAACGGCGAGAACTCGTCGGGCGAAGGCATGGCCGGCGAGACGACGCCGGACGCGGGCGCCCATTCGTCGGCGGCCGTGCGCGGCGCGATGGCCGCGCCCGCTCCGGATGCGCCGTCGGCCGCACCCGCGCGCTTCTTCGGCGGCGTGTAGATGTTCTGGATCGCCGTGATGCGCTGGCTCGTGAGCGGGCTCTTCGAGCCGAGCGACTGCGCGCGCTTGTACGACTCGCTCGCGAGACGAAGATAAAGATCGCCCAGGTTGTCGTAGGCGAGCGCATAGCCGGGGTTCGCCTTGACCGCCGTTTCGAGCGCGGCGCGCGCGTCTTCGTAGCGGCCCTTCTTCGCGTAGAGCGCGGCGAGATTGTTGTACGGCTCGGGCAGTTCGGGATACGCCTGCGTGATTTCGGTGAAGGCGGCGATGGCGTCGTCGTCGCGGTTCAGACGCGCGAGCACGGTGGCGCGCTTGAACTTCGCCTGCACGTCGCGCGGATTGCTCGCGATGCGCGCATCGAGTTGCGTGAGCGCGGCGTTCCAGTCCTTGCTCGCGATGGCCGCGTCGATTTGCGGCGTGTCATCGCGCGTGGCGGTCGAGGTCTGCGCGAGCGCGGCCCCGGACAGGCCCGCGCATGCGGCGAACGCGAAGGTGGCGATGGCGAGCGTCCGGGAAGCGAACCGGCAAGAGAGTTGCAGAGACGTGCGCGCTTTGCGATGAGTCACTTGGAATCGAGTCAAAGAATGATGCAGCGAAAGAAGCCACGAAAGCGGCGAAAGAGACCGCGAGCGCGTGGATGCGTGAACGATCGCGACGATCGATGAGCGAGCAGAAATGCCCGATGCGGCACACTGTCCGGCAAGGCTTTCAGCCTGGCCCGGAGCGCGGCTCGTAAAGCCCGCCGCGCGGCCGCTTCGACATTTCATAGGCTCAAGTCCCGGTGTTATACTCCGACCCATTCTAACAAAAGGTCTGCACGTCCCGCGCACGTGTCTTGCGCCTGGTTCTCCAGGCACGCGTATCGCGCCGGCGCCAGACTCTCTTTTGCCACTCGTGGCCGCTTCCGTCCTGGTCGCATGACCGTCGTGTTCGTGCTCGCGTGTGGGTCTCGTTCGCTCCCGCACGCATCGACCACGCCGCCTGCTGCCCGGCACACGGTTGACTCCGGTCCATGCTTCGCCTTCTATGAACTCGCTGCGCATCTACAACACGCTCGCCCGTGACAAGCAACCCTTCACGCCGCTCAAAGCCGGCGAGGTACGCATGTATGTCTGCGGAATGACGGTGTATGACTATTGTCACATCGGCCATGCGCGCGTGATGGTGGTATTCGATATCGTGCAACGATGGCTGCGTACGATCGGCTACAAGGTCACGTTCGTGCAGAACATCACGGACATCGACGACAAGATCATCCGCCGCGCGGTCGAGAACAACGAGCCGATCAAGTCGCTCACGCATCGCTTCATCACGGCGATGCATGAAGACGCCGACGCGCTCGGCGTCGAGCGCCCGGACATTGAGCCGCGCGCGACCGACTTCATCCCGCAGATGCTCGGCATGATCGATGCATTGCAGGCAAACGGCTACGCATATCAGGCGAAGGACGGCGACGTGAACTACGCGGTGCGCAAGTTCGCCGACTACGGCAAGCTCTCGGGCAAGTCGCTCGAAGACCTGCGCGCGGGCGAGCGCGTCGCCGCGAACGACGCGAAGGAAGATCCGCTCGACTTCGTGCTGTGGAAGCAGGCGAAGCCCAACGAACCCGCCGACTCCGGCTGGGATTCGAAGTGGGGCCGCGGACGTCCGGGCTGGCACATCGAATGTTCCGCGATGGGCTGCACGCTGCTCGGCGAGCAGTTCGATATCCACGGCGGCGGGCAGGACCTGCAGTTCCCGCATCACGAGAACGAGATCGCGCAGAGCGAAGGCGCGACCGGCAAACGGTTCGTGAACTACTGGATGCACAACGGCTATGTGCAGATCGACAACGAGAAGATGTCGAAGTCGCTCGGCAACTTCTTCACGATCCGCGAAGTCCTCGAAAAATTTGATGCCGAAGTCGTGCGCTTCTTTATTGCGCGGGCACACTATCGTTCGCCGCTGAATTACAGCGACGTGCATATCGACGATGCGAAGAACGCATTGACGCGCCTATATACGGCGTTGAAGGATGTCGAGCCGGACAATCAGCAACTTGACTGGAACGAGGCGAACGCGCAGCGTTTCCAGTCTGCGATGAACGACGACTTCAACACGCCCGTGGCCGTGTCGGTGCTGTTCGATCTCGCGAGCGAAGTGAATCGTACGCGCGATCCCGCGCTCGCTCGCCAGCTCAAAGGTCTCGCGGGCGTGCTCGGCCTGCTCGGGCGCGAACCGCGTGCGTTCCTGCAGCAGGCGAGCGGCACGGGTTCGGAGCAAGGACTCTCGCCGCAAGAGATCGAAGCGAAGATCGCCGCGCGCATCGCCGCGAAGCAAGCGAAGAACTATGCCGAAGCAGACCGGATTCGCGCCGAATTGCTCGAAGCCGGTATTGCGCTTGAAGACAAACCGGGTGGGTCGACCGAATGGCGCCGCGTTTGAACGCGGCCCTTCGTACCCTCTGATCGACTCACCAGGCAGGAGGCAAGATGGCAACGGCCAGGAAGACGCCGGTCAAACGACCCGCGTCTGTTAGCGATGCGTCGGGCGCGGCAAAGCGCACGCGCGGCGCGCAAACGAAAGCGAACACGCAGAAGATCGATGGCGCAGGTGCAACGGTCGGCCGCAAGACGGCCAGAAGCGCTGCACTCAAGGCGGCGAAGCCTGGAACGGCGACGCGCCTGAACGGTGCCGCGCGGCCATCGAAGGCGGGCACGGAAGAAGCCGAAGCGTCGCCCGTGAAGGGCAACGGCCGCGCTGTGGCGGGCGATGGCGCAAACGCGCAGGCGCTCGTCGCCGAGCGTGGCGAGGTCGTGCGCAAGTCACGCGTCGTCACGTCCGATGCGGCGGTGCCGGTGCAGATCGGCGGGCTCACGCGCGAGATCGTTCGTCCCGACTACTGGGATCGCGCATGCGCCGATCTCATGAAGCGCGACCGCATCCTCAAGAAGCTGATCCCGAAGTTCGGCGAGATCCATCTCGTCAATCTCGGCGATCCGTTTTCGACGCTCGCGCGCTCGGTGGCCGGTCAGCAGATTTCCGTGAAGGCCGCGCAAGCAATCTGGGAACGCGTGAAAGGCGCATGCCCGGAGGTTCACCCTGCGCATTTCATCCGGCTCGGCCACGAGAAGCTGCAGGCGTGCGGCTTGTCCAGACGCAAGGCCGAATACATTCTCGATCTCGCGCAGCATTTCGAATCCGGCGCGCTGCATGTCGATGCATGGACCTCGATGGACGACGAAGCCGTCATCGCCGAGCTCACGCAGATTCGCGGTATCGGCCGATGGACCGCCGAGATGTTCCTCATCTTCAATCTGTCGCGGCCGGACGTTTTGCCGCTCGACGATCTCGGCCTGATTCAGGCCATCAGCGTCAACTATTTCAGCGGGGAGCCGGTGACGCGCAGCGAGGCGCGCGAAGTGGCAGCGAACTGGGAGCCTTGGCGCACGGTCGCGACCTGGTACATGTGGCGCAGTCTCAATCCGATTCCGGCGGATCATTAAAATACACACGCGCAGGACGCGCGAATTTCGCGGGCTATCGTTGATTTATAATCGATAGTTCCCGCGCGAATTTTTGAGGGACGGACGCGGTTAGAATACGCGCTGCCCGCTGTTCTAGGACTCGAACATATGAAGACCACGTTTCTGGATTTCGAGCAGCCGATCGCTGAACTCGAAGCGAAGATCGAAGAACTCCGCTTCGTTCAGGACGATTCCGCTGTCGATATTTCGGAAGAAATCGAGCGGCTGTCGAAAAAGAGCCAGCAGCTCACGAAGGATCTCTACGCGAACCTGTCGCCGTGGCAGGTTTCGCAAATCGCGCGTCACCCGCAGCGCCCGTACACGCTCGACTATGTGAGCGAGCTTTTCACCGATTTCCACGAACTGCATGGCGATCGCGCCTATGCGGACGACCTCGCGATCGTCGGCGGCTTCGCGCGCTTCAACGGTCAGCCGTGCATGATCATCGGTCATCAGAAGGGCCGCGACACGAAGGAACGCGCGCTGCGCAACTTCGGCATGCCGCGCCCCGAGGGTTATCGCAAGGCCGAGCGTCTGATGCGCACGGCCGAGAAGTTCAGCCTGCCGATCTTCACGTTCGTCGATACGCCGGGCGCGTATCCGGGCATCGGCGCGGAAGAGCGCGGACAGTCCGAAGCCATCGGACGCAATCTGTATGTGATGGCCGAGCTCAAGACGCCGATCATCACGACGATCATCGGCGAAGGCGGCTCGGGCGGCGCGCTCGCGATCGCCGTGGCCGACACCGTGATGATGCTGCAGTTCTCCACTTACTCGGTGATCTCGCCCGAAGGCTGCGCGTCCATTCTGTGGAAGAGCGCGGCGAAGGCGCCGGAAGCGGCCGAAGCGCTCGGCCTCACGGCGCATCGGTTGAAGGCGCTCGGTCTCATCGACAAGATCGTGAACGAGCCGCTCGGCGGCGCGCATCGCGATGCGAAGGGCATGGCCGCGCTCCTGCGCCGCGCGCTCGCCGATTCGCTGCGTCAGTTCCAGGGCATGAGCGTCAACGACTTGCGCGAACGCCGCTTCGAGAAGCTGATGGCGTACGGCAAGTACAAGGAATCGCTGCCGGGCGCGTAAGCCCGCCAACTTCGGCATTCATCTTTCACGAACTCTCGTGACTTCCGATAACGAAACTCCAGCCGGCCGCCTCGTCTTCGAGGCGGTGCGCGCGACGGTTTCGGATGCGGATCTTTCCTCCGATGCATTTCTCGCGGTCGCACTGAGCGGCGGACTCGACTCCACCGTGCTGCTCGATGCGGCCGTGCGCTGCTTCGGCGCGCGGCGGGTCGTCGCGTTCCACATTCATCACGGGCTGAGCCCCAACGCGAACGCGTGGGCCGCGCATTGCGAAAGCTTGGCGGCATCGCTCGACGTGCGTTATGCCGCGCGTCATGTCGATGTCGCGCGCGCGGGCGGCGAGAGCCTCGAAGCGGCGGCGCGCGACGCGCGTTATCGCGCGCTCGACGACCTCTGCGACGAGCACGGCCCGAACGCACTGCTGATTGCGCATCACGCCGACGATCAGGCCGAGACCGTGCTGCTGCAACTGCTGCGCGGCGCGGGCGTCGCGGGCCTCGCGGCAATGGCGCCGCAGCGCGCGGACGGCGCGGTGCCGCGTCTGCGTCCGCTGCTGCGATTGCTGCGCGCGCAGCTCGAGCAATACGCGCACGAACATGATCTGAGCTGGATCGACGACGAGTCCAACGCCGACACGCGCTATTCGCGCAACGCGCTGCGGCATGACGTGCTGCCCGTGCTCGCGGTGCATTTCCCCGGTTTTCGCGACGCGCTCGCGCGCACGGCATCGCATGCGGCGTCGGCGCAGCGGCTTCTGGATCAGCTCGCGCGCATCGATCTGGCGCACGTGCAGAGCGCGGGCGAAGAGGGCGCGTTGATGCTCGACGCGTTCCTCGCCCTCGACGACGATCGCGCGATCAACCTCATGCGTTTCTGGATGCGCTCGCGCGGCTTGCTGGCGGCATCGACGGCGCGTATCGCCGACATGCTGCGCCAGTTGCGCGATGCGGCCGCCGCGCGCGATGGCCATGCGCTGCGCGTCGATCATGCCGGGCATAGCCTGCGCGTTTATCGCAACGTGCTGTTCTGGGAGCCGGGCGACAGCGGCGATGCGCCCGATCTAGACGAAGGCGCGCCCGCGTTCAAGGCCGCGCAGGAACTGCAATGGCAGGGCGAAGAGGTATGGCGTCTGCCGCAGTGGCGCGGCTCGTTCGTGTTCGAGCCCGTCGATGAACCCGCTGATGACGTCGTCGGCGAGGGCGTGCTGCGCGCTGCGCCGCTCGTCGCCCGCTCGCGTGCCGGCGGCGAGCGTATGCGTGTCGCGCCCGAAGCGCCGAGCCGCACGCTCAAGAACCTGTTTCAGGAGCGCGGCGTGCCCGCCTGGAAGCGCGATGTGCCGCTGCTTTTCGTCGGCGAGGCGTTGCTGTTCGTGCCGCATGTGGGCGTGAATCGCGACGCGGCGCCGAGCGCGGCGCTCGGGTCGCTGCGCCGCATTTCGTGGCGGCCGGATTTGCTGCTGGCGTAGGGTGCTTTTGGGTAGCCGTTGCGCCGAAGCCGGTAAAATCGTCGTCACCGGCGCTCCATCTTGTAATTTCAGCCTCGATCGGGTACGGTAACTCGTTTCGCCCAAGCGCGTTTTTGCGCGGCATCTCCGTTCAAAAGACTCGATTTCGCCCGCATCGACGCATCCGTGCGCCGCGTACAACATTCGTGCGAGCGCGCGACGGGCGTGCGGCAGCGCCCGCTGTTCGTAGGCTTCGACATCCCCTGAAGCAAATCGAGCGCGAGTCTCAAACGCTCTCGCGCCAACGCGCGTGAAGCGCGGTTTTCCCTCCAGTTCAAAACGACAATGGCACTCATCGTACACAAATACGGCGGCACTTCGATGGGCTCGGTCGAGCGCATCAAGAACGTCGCCAAGCGCGTCGCCAAATGGCACAAGGCAGGCCACAAGATGGTCGTCGTGCCCTCGGCGATGTCCGGCGAAACCAATCGCCTGCTCGGCCTCGCACGCGACATCAAAGCCGACCCGGACCCGCGCGAACTCGACATGATTGCCTCCACCGGCGAGCAGGTGAGCGTGGGGCTTCTCGCCATCGCGCTGCACGCCGAAGGCCTCGACGCCGTGAGCTATGCCGGCTGGCAAGTGCCGATCAAGACGGACAGCGCGTTCACGAAGGCACGCATCAGCGAGATCGACGGCGAGCGCGTGCTGAAGGATCTCGACGCGGGCAAGGTCGTGGTCATCACGGGCTTCCAGGGCGTCGATCCGGAAGGTCATATCGCGACGCTCGGCCGCGGCGGCTCGGACACGTCGGCGGTTGCCATTGCGGCGGCCATGAAGGCGGACGAGTGCCTGATCTACACCGACGTCGACGGCGTCTACACGACCGACCCGCGCGTCGTCGAAGAAGCGCGCCGGCTCGACCGCGTGACCTTCGAGGAAATGCTGGAAATGGCGAGCTTGGGCTCGAAGGTGCTGCAGATCCGCTCGGTGGAATTCGCCGGCAAGTATCAGGTGAAGACGCGCGTGCTCTCCAGCCTGACCGATCCGCTGATGCCGCTCGAAGCCGAAATGCACTCCGGCACCCTGATTACTTTTGAAGAAGACGAGAACATGGAAAAAGCAGTGATTTCTGGCATCGCGTTCCAGCGCGACGAAGCGCGCATCGCGGTCATGGGCGTGCCCGACAAGCCGGGCGTCGCATATCAGATTCTCGGGCCGGTCGCCGATGCGAACATCGACATCGACATGATCATTCAGAACCAGAGCGTGAACGGCAAGACCGACTTCACGTTCACGGTCGGCCGCGGCGATTATCACCGCGCGCTCGAAATCCTGAACAACCAGGTGAAGGGCCACGTCCAGGCGGAAACCGTGCTGGGCGACCCGAAGGTGTCGAAGGTGTCGGTGGTGGGTGTCGGCATGCGCTCGCACGTGGGCATCGCGAGCACGATGTTCCGCACGCTGTCGGAAGAGGGCATCAACATCCAGATGATCTCCACGTCGGAAATCAAGATTTCGGTGCTGATCGACGAGAAGTACACCGAACTCGCCGTGCGCGCGCTGCACAAGGCGTTCGAGCTCGACCGCGCGTAAATAGCGCGGGTTTGAATCCTCCGCGCCGTTGCGGTTTGCGGAGCAGGGCCTTTCGGTATTGATCGTTTTGAAAAAAATAATCACGCCAGTTTGACCCGCGCCTGCGAACACGTTATTATCTCGATCTCGTTGCACTGCACTCCCGGTGCGACGAAAAGTTTGGGAGACGTGGCCGAGAGGTCGAAGGCACTCCCCTGCTAAGGGAGCATCTGGCTAAAAACTGGATCGAGGGTTCGAATCCCTCCGTCTCCGCCAGTTGTCGTAGAAGGGCCCCGCAAGCGTAAAAACTTGCGGGGCTTTTTCTTTTTGCGCGGCAATCGGCTTTCGTGCTTATGCATTGGTTCGTTATCCTGCGCGAAGTTCACGCGACGAGAAGCCGCCTCGCTTTAGGACATTTCCGCTTTCTATGCTGACCTTAGCTAACTGACCTCGCGGGTTGCTTGCCGCCGGGCAAGCAAGAGTGCAACGCAACGCGTGCGTTCGTTGTCCCGATTACGGTGTTGCCCGAATGCGCCGACGCCATCAGGCAATACCTTTTTCAAGGTTGGCAGTTCAGTCATGGCAGTTATCAGAAAGCTCATCGCTCCAGCGCTCTTGTCGCTGCTTTGCGCGGCACAGGCGCATTCGGAAGCGCTCGATCCGACTCTTCTCAAGCTGATGGGCGTACAAGGTCCGCATAGCCAGTTCGCCGGTCCTTATGTCGGCGCGAAGTTCGGTGTCGACCGGTCGGACGTCACGGGCCCGAATCCGACGTCCTCGCAGACGACGTACTTCCCCGGCCTCGTGGCGGGCGTGAATTACGACGTCGGCCGTTTCGTGATCGGCTTCGAAGGATTCATGGATTTTCACGACGGCTCGACGACCGGGAAAGACGGCGGCATCGACCTGAAGTTCGGCATGCCAGTCAACGGAAACATCCTGCCGTATGCCCGCATCGGCTTTACGGGCACGTGGCCCGATACGCGTCTGCATTACGGCGCCGGCGTCGAATACAAGCTCGAGAAAAACTGGAGCGTGGCAGCCGAATATACCGGCGACAAGTCGAGCTACCAGGGCGGTCATCGCCGCAACGATAGCCTGACCGTGGGCGTGCGCTACTACTTCTTCTGATTGTTCTCTGCCAACGCGCGCGCGTCACCGCGCGCGCGTTGCGCTCAACTACGCGTTACTTCCCCGACGCAATCCGATCCTGAATGTGCTTTGCCCGCGCCGGCGACGACGGATGCGAATCGAGCATGCTCGACTTGCCGCCATCGATCGATGCGAGCTTCTGGAACGCGGTCACGAGTCCCGCCGGGTTGTATCCCTTCTTCTTTTGCGTGTCGAACGAGTAGTCGTCGGCAGCGCTTTCCTGCGATTGCGAGAACTGCGCGTTCACGAACTTCTCCGACAGATCGCCGAGCTGCGACGCCGACAGATTCCCGACGACCCCGCCCGCCGACGCCGCCACCGAGCGCGCCGCCGATGTCGCATACGCGACCTGCATCGCCTTCTTGGTGTGGCCGAGCGCTACGTGACCCATTTCGTGCCCGACGACGCCGCGCACTTCGTCGTCGTTCATCAGGTCCATGAGACCGCTGTAGACGCGCACGCAACCATTCGCCATCGCCCACGCGTTGACGTCCTTCGTCATGTAGACCTTGTAGTTGACGGGCACGCCGTTGATGTTGTCGCCGAGCTGCTTCGAAATCTTGTTCAGGCGCTGCGTGTACTGGCTCGACGCGGGCGCGATCTTGTTCTCGCTGTCCAGTTGCGCGCACGACTTGTCGGAGATCGTGCGGACGTCGGAATCGCTGAGCGAGAGCGCCTGCGTCGCCAGTTGCCCGGATTGCAACAGTTGGTTCGGATCCATGCTGCTCATGCTGCTGCACGATGCGAGGGTGAACACGGCGGATGCCGCAAGCGCCATGCGGAAGATCGTCATAGTTTTACCTTTGGAATGTCACTGTGGTTGTCGTTGCGCAGAGATGCGCGCACGCCGGCGCAATGCTAATGACAGTCGACTTGTAAGCTACACGAAAATTCCGATTTTGTAGGCAGAAAGGATAAAAACGCCAGCGCGAAGCGTGAATCAGTCGCGCACGGGAAGCGAATCAATCGTTCGCGCGGTTTCGTGCGATCCGAACGCGTGCGGCAATCGAGCCGATCGGCGCTGCGTCCATCGAGTAGGCAGGCGTGCCGGGCAGCGCGTCGGAGAGAAGGGAGGTCAGCGTCTGTCCCGGCGGCATCTCGACGAAAATCTTCGCGCCGAGCTCGGACAGCGCGATGGTCGAATCGTGCCAGCGCACCGGAAAGCGCAGATTGGTGGCGAGGTCTTCGCGGATGGCATCGGCACGGCGCAGCACGCGCGCGCCGCGATTGCCGACATACGCGATACGTGGCGTGTCGATGCGCACATCGCGCGCCGCGTCGATCAGACTTTCGGCGGCTTTTTCGAGGAGTACGCAATGCGACGGCACGCTCACGCAGAGCCGTTCGGCCTTGCGCGCGCCGCGCGCCAGCGCGATCTCGCGGACCTGCGCGAGCGCGGCATCGCTGCCCGACACGACAATCTGGCGCGGCGCGTTCAGATTGCCGATGTAGGCATCGGCGCCGCTGTCGGCGATTGCGCGGACGATCTCGCGCTCGTTCAAACCGAGCACCGCGAGCATGCCGTAACCGCGCGGATAGGCGTCCTGCATCAAGCTGGCGCGCAGGCGCACGAGCTTCAACGCGTCGTCGAAAGCGATCGCGCCGCACACGACCGCCGCGCCATACGCGCCGACCGACAGGCCCGCGACGGCTTCCGGCTCGATGCCTTCCTCCGCGAGCGCACGCGCCGCCGCGACGCCCGCGACGACGAGCGCGACCTGCACGGCGACCGTCGACGCGAGGGCATCGGCGGTATCGAGCGCGAGCACGTCTTCGCCGAGCACCGCGGACGCTTGCGCGAGCGTGCGCGCGATCGCCGGATGCGGCGCGTCGCCGCCGAGGCGATGCAGAAAGCCGGGCGTCTGCGCGCCTTGTCCGGGAAAAAGATACGCGATCATGCCGCCGCCCACGGATCGCCGACGAGCCGCGGGCCGTCCGCATGCCGCAGCATCACGCGCACGCCCCGATGCTGATTCGCGCGCGCGAATTCGGCGAGGGAGAACGCCGCGTCGGATGTTTCGATCTGCACGTCGATGCGCGTGGCCGCCGTCTGCGCGGCGCGCGAGAGCGCGTCGAAGAGCGACGATGCGTCGGCGCGCGGCAATGGCGCCGGCGCGCGCACGACGATATCGAGGTCGCTGTCGCGCGTGATCGTCGGCATTTTGCTGGCGAGCTCGAAGCCGGCGCTGCCGGTCGGACCCCAGTCGAGGTGGTATCGGTCGATGATCGAAGGCACCGCGCGCAGCAACGCGAATGCGGGCAGCGCGGCGCGCGCGGGATCGGGTTCGCGCGTGCGCAGATCTTCCGGCGTGAGCATCGCTTCGATCCAGCGCGGCTCGATCCACGTGCCGAAGCGTTCGCCGCGCGTCGCGCCTCGCACGCCGACCGCGATGGCATCGCCGATACGCGGCGCGCGCCGCACGACGACGAACGGCGCGCGCACGAGCGACGCAGCGACCCAATCCGGCGCTTCGTCCAACATCATCGCGCCGGGCGCGAGCCGCAGCAGATCGTGCGGACGCGGCGTCCGGTTCATCACGCGCTCCACTGCTCGCGCATGCGCCTGCGCACTTCGATCGACGCCGCCCGCGTGCGTTTCGCATCGGCGGAAGCGAGACGCACCGACAGGTCGCGCGGACCGTTGCGCGCGTCCTTCACCGCCGCCGCGAGCGATGCTTTCACGCGCTCGATATCGACGGAAGAGGGCGCATCGGCATCGACGCCTTCGATCAGTTCGTGCAGCAAGCCGAGCTTCGCGTACGCGCTCATCTTGTACGACATCGGCAAGACGGTATCGCCGAGCGCGTCGAGACTCTCGACGCTGCGTCGGGTGACGCGCGCGGCCGCTTCCTTGCCCATCGCGTGCACGGCCGTACCGGGTGCGTCGAGCGCGACGATGCGGTTCGCCTGATAGCCGTGCGCGAGGTACGCGCCCGACATCGCCGGCCCGACGATCAGCGCGATCACCGGATGACCCGCGAGCCGCGCGCTCGCGTAGGCATCGGCGGCCGCCGCGCACGCGAGATGAATGCCGAGCAGTTCCTCGCGGCGTCCGTACGCCTGGCTTTTCACATCGACGACCGCGACGATCGGACGCTTCACGCCGGCATCGCGATCGGCGTCGATGGCTTCGCGCACGGCGCGCGCAAGCAGCCAGCCTTGTTCGAGTCCGACGACGTTATCCGTCGCGCGAGGAAAGCGGTTTTCCGGATCGGGCACGACGGCGAAGAAGCTCACGCGTTCGCCATCGAGCTGGCCGTCGCGGGCGCGGATCGGTCCGCTTTCGTTTCGCGTGGACGGAGAAGTCAGCGCGTCGAGCCAGCGTTCGCCGCGGGAAAGTGCGTCGGTCATGATGTGCCCCAGAGTGTGCGCAGTGTGTCGGGATCGATGGCGTCCGGGTTCACTTGACCGAGCCGCGCGATGAAGCCGTCGATGTCTTCGGTGCGATGCTGCTTCGGCACGCCTCGCTTGAACGCGGCGAGCACGGCGTCGCGGACCTGATCGGTATCGTCTTCGACGAGCGTGTCCGCAAGCCCGACCGCGACGCGTTCCTCGCCGCCGATCATCGACCAGATCAGACGCCGGTCGCCCGAATCGAGTTCTTCGATGCCCGCTTCCTGTTCGATCACTTCCGGCCCGTTCATGCCGAGCCGCGCCTGACGCGTCATTACGAGTTCGGTGCAGAGCGCGGCCGCGAGCGACATGCCGCCGAAGCAGCCGACCATCCCGCCGATCACGCCGACCACCGGCACATGAACCCGCAGCGCGACGATCGCCGCCTGGATTTCCGCGATGGCCGCAAGCCCGAGATTCGCTTCCTGCAAGCGCACGCCGCCGGTTTCGAACAGCACGACGGGGCGGATCGCGCGTCCGGCTTCGAATTCGCCCAACGCCAGTTCGAGCGCGGCGGCGATCTTCGCACCCGACACTTCGCCGATGCTGCCGCCCTGAAACGCGGGCTCGATCGCGGCGATCAACGCGGGCTCGCCGCCGAGCGTGCCACGCGCGATAACCGCGCCGTCGTCGGACTGGCAGACGATATTCTGCATCGCGAGCCACGGGGATTCGATCCGGTCGAACGGACCGAGCAGCTCGCGGAACGTGCCTTTGTCGAGCAACGCCCGGATGCGTTCGCGTGCCGTCAGTTCGATGAAACTGTGCCGCGCGAGAAACGTGTCGTGTGCGTTCATGGCGTGTCTCCTTCGCTCGCTTCGACGGCTTCGCTCAGTCTCAGCATGACGACGCCGGGCGTCGCGCCGAAGTCGTTCAGCTCGATCTTCGCGGCGCCGTCGTAGCGCTGAAAGAAGCGGTCGAGCACGCTTTTCCACACGTGGCCATACCCATCGACGCTCGTGCGGATCACCACTTCCGCGTTCGCATTCTGCGATGGCGAGAGCAGCACTTCGAGATCGCCCGAGCCGACCACGCCGACATGCGCGCGGCGCGTGACGGGCCGTTTGGCGGGATATTCGTATCGCATGTTTTCCATCGTTCGTTCCTCTTCGATGCGCCTTAAGCCAGGCGCCTGAGACTGTCGAGAAAGAGTGTCGCCGCGAGCAGATCGGCGGCGCCGCCGGGCGATGCGTTCAGCGCCAGCAAGTCGGCATCGAGCCGCACGAGCGCGGCGCGTCCTTCCTGCGTAGCCACGCCGCCGCGATCCATCACGCGCTTCGCGCCGCGTTGCGCCGCATCGAGCGCGATCATTCCGCCGCGATGCAGGAGACATGTATCGTCCAGCGACGCAATGATCGCGATGAGCGCATCGAGTCGCGCGCCGGATTCGTCGAGACCGCGTGCGCGTGCATCGTCGAGCGCGGGCAGGCCGATGAGCCGCGCACGCGGAAACGCATCGCGCGCTTCGCCCCGCGCGCCCGCGACCCGATAACGTTCGCTCACGCGCGCGCCGTGGCTCGCCGTGACGGATACCGGCGCATAACGATCGTCGTAATGCGCAATCGCAGCGGCCGACGCGCAGATCGCGTCGGCATCGTCCGGTGCGTTCATCGCCGCGCCCGCGCATAGCAGACCGACGATCCAGATCGCGCCGCGATGCGCGTTGCTGCCGCTCGTCGCGTGCATCATCGCGGCTTCGCCTTCGCGGCCGATGCGCGCCAGTTGCTCGCGCAGCGACTGCGATGGCGGCACGCCATGCGCCGCGCGCGCGATCGCGAGGAACGTCGGTTGCAGCGCACGCGCGGAACGCAGCATCGTGTCGAGATCGAGATCGCGATGCGCGCCGCTGCCGCGCTCATCGACGAGCGCGGGCTTGGGCGTGAGACGCGCCTCGGCGATGAGCGCATCGACGGCGTGTGTCGCGATGATCGGCGGCGACGTCGCATAGTCGCGGACGTCGTCGCGCAACAAGGGAAGGGCGTTCATCGCGATCACCAGCTTCTGAAGCGCGCGGGCGGCGCGTAGAGCCCGCCCGACCACGCGACGAGATCGTCGATGCTGCGCGCCGCGAGCAGCGAGCGTTTCGCTTCGCCGCGTCGCACGCCCAGATCTTCCGGATACGCGACGATGCCGCGTCGTCTCAACTCGGCGGTTCTGGCAGGATCTGCGCGCATGCCGATGGGCGTCACGCCCGCGATGGCCGCGAGCGCGGCGCGACGCTCATCGACGCCTTCGGCCGCATGCAGATACGCGATGCCTTCCTCGGTCACGACGTGCGTGACGTCATCGCCGTAGATCATGACGGGCGCGATTGGCATGCCGCTTTTCTCGCCGACGGCGATCGCATCGAGCGCATCGACGATGGTCGGCTCGCCGCCTTTCTTGTACGTCTCGGCGGTCTGCACGACGAGCTTGTGACCACGCGCGATTTTCGGATTCGGGCCGTCGTCCTTCAGCAGCTTGAGCCACGCTTCGCTCGAATGACGGCGCCCGCGCGGATCGTGTCCCATGTTCGGCGCGCCGCCGAAGCCCGCGAGCCGTCCGAGCGTGACCGTCGATGAGTTCGCGTCGGCGTCCATCTGCAGCGTCGAGCCGATGAAGAGATCGACGCCGTATTGCCCCGCGAGCTGGCAGAACACGCGATTCGAGCGCAGGCTGCCGTCGCGTCCGGTGAAGAACACGTCGGAGCGCGCGGCGATGTAATTCTCCATGCCGACTTCGCTGCCGAAGCAATGCACGCTCTGCACCCAGCCGGATTCGATCGCGGGAATGAGCGTCGGATGCGGATTGAGCGCCCAGTTCGTGCAGATTTTCCCTTTCAGTCCGAGCGATTCGCCGTACGTCGGCAGCAGCAGTTCGATCGCGGCCGTATCGAAGCCGATGCCGTGATTGAGCGCCGTCACGCCGTAACGCTCGTAGATGCCGCGGATCGTCATCATCGCCATCAGGATCTGCAACTCGCCGATGTGACGCGGATCGCGCGTGAAGAGCGGCTCGACGGCGAACGGGCGGTCCGCCTGTACGACGACATCGACCCACGAGCCGGGAATATCGACGCGCGGCAGTTCATCGACGATTTCGTTCACCTGCGCGACCACGATGCCGTGGCGAAACGCGGTGGCTTCGACGATCGTCGGCGTGTCCTCGGTATTCGCGCCCGTATAGAGATTGCCGTGCCGATCGGCCTGCACGGCGCACACGAGCGCGACCTGCGGCGTGAGATCGATGAACATGCGCGCATACAGTTCGATATACGTATAGATCGCGCCGATCTCCAACTGGCCGTCTTCGAGCAGTTGCGCGACGCGCAGGCTCTGCGGCCCGGCGAACGCGAAATCGACCTTGTGCGCGATGCCTTGCTCGAAGAGCGCGAGATGCTCGGGCCGGCTGATACTCGAGATGAGCAGATGGATGTCGTGCACCCGCTGCGGATCGAGTTTCGCGAACGCACGCGAGAGGAAGTCGGCCTGCTTCTGGTTGTTGCCTTCGAGCGCGACGCGATCGCCGGTGACGATCAGCGCGCTCAGCGCATCGACGATGCGCGCGGGATCGAGCACCGAGCCATCGAGCCACGGTTCGATCAGCTTCAGACGCCGCGCTTTTTCCTGCGCGCGCGTGTTCCAGTTCCGGCTTGCGGTGAGGGCGTCGGCGGGTGTGGACGAGTTCATCGGTCTGTCTCTGGAGAAGTCGTTTGGGTCGTGCGGGACGATGCCGAAGCGCGCGGGCGGCGCTTCTTCTTGACGTGGCTCGATTGAGCGAGCGATTGGGCATCGGCGAGAAAGCGGTAGATCAAATCGCCCGTCGAGAGCAGATGGCGCGCGACGAGCATTTGCGCCTGCTCGATATCGCGCGCGACGAGTGCATCGAAGATCGCGCGATGCTCGACATCGGATGCATCTTTGTGGATCGGAAGCCCGAGCTTCAGACGCAGATAGCGCTCGCCTCGCCGATGCATCTGGCCGATCAGTTCCATCAGGCGCGGGCGATCCGCGGGCACGTAGAGGCTCATATGGAACTGCTCGTTGCGCACGACGTAAAGCGCGGGATCAGGCTCGTTTTCTGCGGCTTCGAGCAGGCGTTTCACGTGGGCGAGCGTGTCGGGCGTGTGATGGCCGATCGCGATGCCGATAGCCAGGCTTTCGAGCGACGCGCGGATCTCGTAGATCTCGCGCGCCTCGTCGGCCGATTGCAGGCTGACGGCCGCGCCCCGGTTCGGCTCGATCGTCACCCAGCCTTCGCTTTCGAGCTGGCGAAACGCTTCGCGCACCGGAATGGCGCTGACGGAAAACTGCCGCGCGATCGCGTCCTGACGCAGCGGCTCGCCCGGCAGCAACGAGCCATCGACGATCGCGGCGCGCAGCGCATCCGCGATGAAGCGCGACGTGCTCTGGCGCGGCTCGAACTGCGCATCGCGAAAAGAAGCCGGCGGCGACACGGCTAGGAGATCTGTCGGCATGGCTAGGTGAAAGTGCGGAGTTGTCGCGAGTTGCTGTTCAAATATTATATATAAAAGTGCACACGAAACCCCGGTGCTTTCCCTAGACGCCAGAACAAACACTATTCACCGGGACGTCGTTAATTTCGCTGGAGAGACATGGCCATGCCGACAACGCTGGATCGAGAGGTAAGCGCCACGCGCGCCACGAAGACGCCGCTCAACCGGTCGCAGATCACCGGTTTCTGGGGCGCGTGGGCGGGCTGGACGCTCGACGGAATGGATTCGTTCATTTACGCGCTCGTGCTTGCGCCGGCGCTCACCGAACTGTTGCCGCGCTCGGGCTACGAAGCGACGCCGGCGAATGTCGGGCTCGCCGGCTCGATACTCTTCGCGCTGTTTCTGGTGGGGTGGGGACTCTCGTTCATCTGGGGTCCGCTCGCCGACCGCTTCGGCCGCACCAAGGTGCTCGCCGCGACCATCTTCACGTTCGCCATCTTCACCGGCCTCGCCGCGACCGCGCATACGGTGTGGGAGCTCGGCATCTATCGCTTCTTCGCGGGCGTGGGTATCGGCGGCGAATGGGCGCTGGCCGGGACGTATGTCGCGGAGGCGTGGCCGGAGGATCGCCGGAAAATGGGCGCGGGTTATTTGCAGACCGGCTATTACGCGGGCTTCTTTCTTGCCGCGGCGTTGAACTATACGATCGGCGCGACCTTCGGCTGGCGCGCGATGTTTCTGGTCGGCCTGTTCCCGGTCGTCGTGTCGATCCTGGTGCTCTTGCGCGTGAAGGAAACCGACAAGTGGGAGCGCGCCGAAACCGTCCATCCGCACGTCAGGCACGAAAGCTCGCTCAAGACGATCTTCAATGCGCAATATCGCAAACGCACGATCGTCGCGGCGGTGCTGTTGACCGTGGCGATCATCGGTCTGTGGGCGGGCGCGGTGTACGAGCCGTCCGCGGTCGTGCAGCTCGCGACGAGGGCCGGCATGGACAAGCACGACGCCGCGCGCATGGCGTCGATCGCGACCGGGCTGCTTTCGATCGGCACGATCATCGGCTGTCTCGCGCTGCCGCCGATGGCCGAGAAGATCGGCCGCCGAAAGACGCTCGCGGTGTACTTCGTCGGCATGGCGGCGTCGATCGCGCTCGCGTTCGGCTGGGCGTTCTATCTGCCGAACGGACTGGTGCCGTTCATCGCGCTGCTCGTCGTGCTCGGCTTCTTCGGCGGCAACTTCGCGCTGTTCTCGTTGTGGCTGCCCGAGCAGTTCGAAACCCGCGTGCGTGCGACCGCGTTCGCGTTCTGCACGTCGGTGGGGCGCTTTTTCGGCGCGATCGTGAACTTCGGCATCGGCGCGATGGTGCTCCACATGAAGACGCTCGGCGTGCCGATCGCGATCACCGCGGTCGCGTTTCTCATCGGCCTCGCGGTGATTCCGCTCGCGCCGGAAACCAGGGGGCAGGAACTGCCGAACTGAGCGGAAGACAGTCTTTCGCGAACGGCGGCCTTCGTGATGCGAAGGCCGCCTTTTTCATGCGCGTGAGCTTACTTTTCGTAAGTTTTTTCGACGGTAATAGCAGGTTACGAAGTCGAACACTCGATGGGGCATCCGTCCGATATAGTCCCGTCAACACAACAAACAACCCATCGAGGTGGGGCATCACATGAACAAGGTATCGAAGGCTTCCGTGCTGGCTGGCGCCGTGATGATCGGCGGTTTGATGGCCTCCGGCGCGGCCAGTGCGGGAGTGTCCGTGGGCGTCAACATCGGGGTGCCCGCGCCCGTGTATGTCGCGCCCGCGCCGGTTTATGCGCCGCCTCCGCCGCCCGTCGTGTACGCGCCGCCGCCCCCGCCGGTCTACGCGCAGCCGGTCGTCGTGGTCGGGTGGCACGGCGATCGTTACTGGGATGGCCGTCGCTACTGGAATCGCGACGACTACTATCGCCATTACGATCACGGTCATGACCACGATCACGGTCACGGACATGACAACGGCCATCACAACGGCTGGCATTGAGCGTCGCGCATTGCAGTTGTAGGGCATGGAGCCACCCGTTCGCAGCGGGTGGCTTTTTTGTTGCCGGTTTTCCGGCGGAGGACGGATTCGCCGCTAAAACAACACTCGCAGGGATTTCCCACTTCAGGCCAATGTAACAAAAGGTAAGGTTTCTCCTGACATTTAGCCGATGCACGCGAAAACTTACAAAGCTGAAATATTGCGATGAAAGCTTTTCGTTATATTTTGTGCCAAGCGAACAGGCAGAAAAGCGAGGTCGGATTGCGTATGAAGAAGAACCTTTCGGGACGAATCGTAGCGGGTGTGCTGGCGATCGCAGCGCTGAGCGCGACGGGCGCCGCACGCGCCGATGTGCACGTGGGCGTGAACGTCGGCATTCCGGCGCCGGTGTATGTCGCGCCGACGCCGGTCTACGCGCCGCCGCCTCCGCCGGTCGTCTATCAGCCCGCGCCGATGTATGCGCCGCCGGTGTTCATCGGCTGGCATGGCAACCGGTATTGGGACGGCCGACGCTACTGGAGCCGCAACGACTGGAATCGCCATCACGGGCATGGGCACGGGCCGCATCATGGTCCGCCGCCGGGACACGGGCATGGACACGGTAACGGTCATGGCGGCCCGCACGGACATCGGTGAACGCGGCCCTTGAACGGCCGAAGGCAAAAAAACGCCGCTCACGTGAAAGTGAGCGGCGCTTTTATTTGAAGCGAGGAACGAGCGGGTTATTCCGCCTCGCCGCCCATTCCGCCGACGACCGCGTGGAACCCCGCGTCGACGTGAACGACTTCCGCGCTCACGCCACCCGACAGATCCGACAGCAGGAACGCCGCGACATTGCCCACTTGCTCGATCGTCACGTTGCGCTTGAGCGGCGCATTCTCTTCGACGAAGTTCAGGATCTTGCCGAAGCCCTTGATGCCGCTCGCCGCGAGCGTCTTGATCGGGCCGGCCGAAATGGCGTTCACGCGCACGCCCTTGCCGCCGAGCGACGGCGCTGCCGCCATGTACCGCACGCTCGCTTCCAGCGATGCCTTCGCGAGACCCATCGTGTTGTAGTTCGGCAGCGCGCGCTCGGCGCCGAGATAGGAGAGCGTGAGCAGCGACGAGCCGTCTTTCAGCAGCGGCAGCGCGGCCTTCGCGAGCGCCGGGAAGCTGTATGCGGAGATGTCGTGCGCGACGCGGAAGTTCTCGCGCGTCATGCCGTCGAGGAAGTCGCCCGCGATCGCCTCGCGCGGCGCGAAGCCGATGGAATGCACGAGGCCGTCGAGCGAGTCCCAGCGTTCTTTCAGCGACGCGAAGAGCCCTTCGATCTGCGCATCGTCGGCGACGTCGCAGGGATAGACCATGTCGCTGCCGAACTCGGTCGCGAATTCGGTGATGCGATCCTTGAATCGCTCGCCGACATACGTGAACGCCAGTTCCGCGCCTTCGCGCTTGCAGGCCGTCGCGATGCCGTAAGCGATCGAGCGGTTCGACAGCAGGCCCGTCAGCAGAATTCGTTTTCCAGCGAGAAAGCCCATGAATGCTCCTTCTTTGATGTCAGTGTCGCGCGCGGATCATGAAGCGGATACCGCGCGTAGCGTGCGTGGCGCAATCGGCCTAAATGCAAACCCGTAGGCCGCGAGCCGTATGGCGCGTGATTTTGGGTAGAATTCTCTCACAATGCAATGCCCCGCCCAGGATTCCCGCGCCGCTCGTTTCGGACTCTGCCCGGGTCATTCAACGCTTCATCACACATCGCGCCAAGAGGCACATGACGACTCGCACGACGATCCGCTCATTCAGCGCCTCATGCAGATTCATCGCGCTTGCACTGGCCGGATCGATCGCGTGGCTCGCGACCCCGGCCTACGCGGTTCACGCGATCGCGCAATACGGCGAGCCGAAATATCCGGCGGATTTCAAGCATTTCGATTACGTCAATCCCGATGCTCCGCGCGACGGCACGCTCGTGCTCGCGAATCCGAACCGGCTGACGAGCTTCGACAAGTTCAATCCGTTCACCTTGCGCGGCAACCCGGCGCCCGGTCTTTCGCTGATGTTCGAGAGCCTGACGACAGGCAGTTCCGACGAAGTAGCGACCGCGTACGGCCTGCTCGCCGACGATATCGCGGTCGCGCCCGACGGCATGTCGACGACGTTTCACATCAACCCGAAAGCGCGCTTCTCCAACGGCGATCCGGTGACGGCCGAGGACGTCAAGTTCTCGTTCGAGACGCTCAAGAGTCCGCTGGCCGCGCCGCAATTCGCGGTGTACTTCGGGCAGATCGCGCGCGCGGTAGTCGTCGATCCGCTCACGATCCGCTTCGAATTCAAGAGCGCGACGCGCGAGATGCCGCTGCTCGCGGGCGGCGTTCCGGTGTTCTCGCGCAAGTGGGGGATGAAGCCGGACGGCACGCGCATTCCGTTCGATCAGATCGCGTTTCAGAAGCCCGTCGGCAGCGGGCCGTATCTGATCGACCGGTTCGACAACGGCCGTACGATCTCGTACAGGCGCAATCCGGATTACTGGGGCGCGTCGCTGCCGGTGCGCTCGGGCATGTTCAATTTCGCGAACATCGACTACAAGCTTTACGGCGATTCCACCGCGCGTCTCGAAGCCTTCAAGGCGGGCGAGTATGACGTGCTCGTCGAATATATCGCGCGAAGCTGGGTGCGGCGCGATATCGGCAAGCGCTTCGACAGCGGCGAGCTCATCAAGCGCGAGTTCCCGCAGCACAACGGCACGGGCATGCAGGGATTTTTCATCAACACGCGCAAGCCGCTTTTCAAGGACGTGCGCGTGCGTCAGGCGCTCGATCTCGCGCTCGATTTCGAGTGGCTCAACCGGCAGTTGTTCTTCAATCAGTACAGGCGCATCGACAGCTTCTTCGTCAATACCGATCTGCAGGCGAAGGGCAAGCCGGGGGAAGGCGAACTCGCGATACTGAACCCGCTCAAGAGCGAGCTCGATCCCGCCGTGTTCGGCGAGATGCCGCGCCAGCCGGACACCGATCCGCCCGGGTCGCTGCGCGCGAATCTCATCAAGGCGCGCGAATTGCTCCGGGAAGCCGGCTGGACGTATCGCGACGGCGCGCTGCGCAACGCGAAGGGCGAGCCGTTCGCGTTCGAGATTCTCGACGACACGGGCGGCGGCGCGTCGATGGAGCCGGTCGCGGCCGCGTTCGGGCGTAATCTGCAGAAGCTCGGCATCTCGATGAACTTCCGCACCGTGGACTACGCGCTCATCCAGAAGCGTCTCGATGCGTTCGATTTCGACGTGACGAGCGTGCGCATGCCCGACGTGCAAGTGCCGGGCACCGAGCAGGTCTCGCGCTTCGGCAGCAAGTCCGCCGACGAGCAAGGCTCGGACAATCTCGCGGGCGTGAAGTCGCCCGCCATCGATGCGATCCTGCAAAAAGTGATTACCGCGCAGACGCGCGAGCAACTCGTCGATGCGACGCACGCGCTCGATCGCGTGCTGATGAACGGCTACTATGTGGTGCCGCACTGGTACTCGGCGACGCATCGCGTGGCGTATCGCAATACGCTCGGCTTTCCGTCGACATTGCCGCTGTATTACGGCGCCGAGGAATGGATCATATCGACGTGGTGGGCCAAAGCCGCGCCCGCGGCGAAATAGAGGACGGTGCGCCATGTGGAGCTACATCCTTAAACGCATACTCTTGATGATCCCGACGCTCATCGGCGTATTGACGCTCACGTTCGTCGTGATCCAGTTCGTGCCGGGCGGTCCCGTCGAGCAGGCCGTGCACGATCTGCGGCGCGGCCAGACGGAAGGTGGCGGCGGTTTCGGCCTGCGCACGCATTCGGGCGTGGATGCGCAACAGGTCGAGCAGCTCAAGAAGCTCTATGGCTTCGACAAGCCGCCGCTGCAACGCTATGTTTTGATGCTCGGCAAGTTCGCGCGCTTCGATCTCGGCGAGAGCTACTTCAGGCATCAAAGCGTGTGGTCGCTGATCGTATCGAAGCTGCCGGTGTCGATCAGCATCGGCCTGTGGACCTTCTTCATCACGTATCTGATATCGGTGCCGCTCGGCATCGCAAAGGCGGTCAGGAACGGCTCGAAGTTCGATGTCGCGACGAGTCTCGTCGTGCTCGTCGGCTTCGCGATTCCAGGCTTCGTGCTGGGCGTGCTGCTGCTCGTGCTCTTCGGCGGCGGATCGTTCTGGCAACTGTTCCCGCTGCGCAATCTCACGTCCGACAACTGGGCGACGCTGTCGCTCGGCGGCAAGATTCTCGACTATCTGTGGCACATCACGCTGCCCGTGACGGCGTCGGTGGTGGGCAGCTTCGCCATCATCACGATGCTCACGAAGAACGCGTTCCTCGACGAGATTCGCAAGCAATACGTGCTGACCGCGCGCGCGAAAGGTCTGAGCGAGCGACGGGTGCTGTGGAAGCACGTGTTTCGCAATGCGCTCCTGCCGCTGATCGTCGGCTTTCCGGCGGCGTTCATCGGCGCGTTCTTCACGGGCAGCCTGCTGATCGAGACGCTGTTCTCGCTCGACGGGCTTGGCCTGCTCTCGTACGAATCCGTCGTGCGGCGCGACTATCCGGTCGTGCTCGGCACGCTCTATCTCTTCACGCTGATCGGCCTCGCGACGAAGCTCATCTCGGATCTTTGTTACGTCTGGGTCGATCCGCGCATTCAATTCGAACAACTGGAGCGCTGATTTGAATCGAGCCGCTTCATCGGAATCGTCACGGCGCAAGGCCAACGGCAGCGACGCGCAACCGCTGCGCGGCGAGGCATCGGTGCCGCCGGGGCGGCGCGTCTGGTTGCGCTTCAAGCGCAATCGCCTGGGGTACTGGAGCCTCGTCGTGTTCATCGTGGCGTTCGTCATCAGCCTCGCGGGTCCGCTCTGGTCGAACGACAAGCCGCTCGTCGTGCGCTACCAGGGGCATATGTACTTTCCGCTCGTGAAGACCTATGCGGAGACGACCTTCGGCGGCGATTTCCCGACCCCCGCCGATTATCTCGATCCCTTCGTGCGCGACCGTTTCAGCGCGCCCGGCAACTTCGCGATCTATCCGCCGAATCACTACTACTACGACACGCTCAACTATTTCTCGAAAGGCTCGAATCCTGCGCCGCCTTCGCGCGAAAACTGGCTCGGCACCGACGATCGCGGCCGCGACGTGTTCGCGCGGCTGGTGTACGGCTTTCGCGTGTCGGTGCTGTTCGCGCTCGTGCTGACGGCGATCGGCACGGTACTGGGCGTCGTCGCGGGCGCGGTTCAGGGGTATTTCGGCGGCAGGATCGATATCACCGGGCAGCGGCTGATCGAGATATGGAGCGCGCTGCCGGAGCTCTATCTGCTCATCATCTTCGCGTCGATCTTCGAGCCGAGCCTGATCCTGCTGATCATCCTGCTGTCGCTGTTCGGATGGATCGGCCTGTCGGATTACGTGCGCGCGGAGTTTCTGCGCAATCGCACGCAGGACTACGTGCGCGCGGCCCGCGCGATGGGCTTGTCGAACTGGCAGATCATCTGGCGGCACGTGCTGCCCAATAGCCTGACGCCCGTCATCACGTTCCTGCCGTTTCGCATGAGCGGCGCGATTCTCGCGCTGACGAGCCTCGATTTTCTCGGCCTCGGCGTGCCGTCGCCGACGCCCTCGCTCGGCGAACTGCTCGCGCAGGGCAAGGCCAATCTCGACGCCTGGTGGATTTCGCTGTCGACGTTCGGCGTGCTCGTCGCCACGCTGCTGTTGCTGACCTTCATGGGCGATGCGCTGCGCAACGCGCTCGATACGCGCATCGCCGATGCGGTGAAAGCGGGGGGCGGGCAGTGAGCGAGCCGCTTCTTTCGATTCAGGATCTGCGCGTGCGCTTCGGTGACACGCTCGCCGTCGACGGCGCGAATCTCGATATCCGCGCGGGCGAGCGCGTGGCGCTCGTCGGCGAATCCGGTTCGGGCAAGAGCGTGACGGCGCTGTCGATCCTGCGTCTCGTGCGCGATGCCGAAGTGACCGGCTCGATCCGCTTCGCCGGCGAGGAATTGCTCTCGAAAAGCGAACACGCGATGCGCGGCCTGCGCGGCTCCGACATCGCAATGATCTTTCAGGAGCCGATGACGGCGCTCAATCCGCTCTACACGGTCGGCGACCAGATCGGCGAGACGATCCAGCTACACGATGGCACGAGTCCGCGCGAGGCGCGCCAACGCGCGATCGCGCTGCTCGCGCGCACCGGCATCACCGAGCCGGAAAGGCGTGTGGACAGTTATCCGCATCAGCTTTCGGGCGGGCAGCGCCAGCGCGTGATGATCGCGATGGCGCTCGCCTGCAGGCCGCGGCTTCTGCTCGCCGACGAGCCGACCACGGCGCTCGACGTGACGATCCGCGCGCAGATCGTCGAACTGCTGCTTGAGCTTCAGCGCGATGAAGCCGAGAAGCGCGGCATGGCGGTGCTGCTCATCACGCACGACCTGAACCTCGTGCGGCGCTTCGCGGAGCGCGTCGCGGTGATGGAGAAGGGCGTGCTCGTCGAAAGCGCCGCCGTGGAGGAGATTTTCACGTCGCCGCAGCATCCGTACACGAAGCGGCTGATGCAGAGCAAGCCGAAGCGCAATGTGCTGCCCGTGCTGCCGATCGCGCCGGTGCTGCTCGACGCGAAGGATGTTTCTGTCGATTACGCGACGCGCCTGCCGGGTTTCGCGGGCTGGTTCCGGCGCGGCCGCTTCAAGGCCGTCGACGATGTCACGCTGACGGTGCGGCAGGGCGAAACGCTCGGCATCGTCGGGGAATCGGGTTCGGGCAAGTCCACGCTCGCGATGGCGCTGCTCGGCCTGCAGCGCACATCGACGGGCACGGTGCAGTTTCAGGGCCGTGCGATCGGCGATTTTCGCGGACGCGAAAAGGCGGTGCTGCGCTCGAACCTGCAGGTGGTGTTTCAGGACCCGTTCAGCTCGCTGTCGCCGCGGCAGACGGTGGAGAGGATCGTCGGGGAAGGGCTCGCGCTGCATCGTCCGGAACTCGATGCAGCCGCGCGGCGCGCGAAGGTGATCGCGGTATTGCGCGAGGTCGGCATGGAACGCGCGGCGCTCGATCGTTATCCGCACGAATTCTCCGGGGGACAGCGGCAGCGCATCGCGATTGCCCGCGCGCTCGTGCTCGAACCGAGCATCCTGATCCTCGACGAACCGACGAGCGCACTCGATGTTTCCATTCAAACTCAAGTACTTGCGCTGCTGGCCGACATTCAGAAGAAGCACAATCTCGGTTACGTTTTCATTAGCCACGACCTGCAGGTGATCGGCGCAATGGCCCATCGCGTGGCGGTGATGCGAAATGGTTTTGTCGTGGAGTCGGGCGAAGTAGAGAAGATTTTTGCGAACCCTTCCGACGAATACACACGAAAGCTTCTGACCGCAGCACTGAATTCCTAAAAATCTTTCTTTTTCACCAATTGGGTGCCCATCTCAATTGTATTTTTCTATTTCTTTTGACAGTTAAATACTTTGTGGCTAGTATCCCTCCAAACTTTCACGTATCTCCCTGATTTCGCAGCTTTTAATTGTAAAACCTACCGACCGATGCAACCACTAACGTTGACTCAAACATGCGCGCGCGCCGCCGCGGGTATGTTAATCGGCCTTCTGATGACAACAACTTCCGGCGCGTTCGCCGATGAAGTCAGCAGTAGTAGCCAAAATGCCAACAATGGCATTTTCTCCTCCAGCAAATCCTCTGACGCAACGAGCGCAGACGCCGCCAGTAGTTCGGGCGGCGCGAAGTCGTTTCTGTCGGGCGTGGCGAGCAAGGCGGGCGACGTCGTCGTCGGCGCGCTCAACATGATCGGGGTGCGCTATCGCTGGGGCGGCAACACGCCGGATTCCGGCCTCGACTGTAGCGGCTTCGTGCGCTACGTCTTCCAGGACACGCTCGGCATGACCCTGCCGCGCCGCGCCGAGGAAATGAGCCGTGTGGGCGAGAAGGTGACCGTCTCCGATCTCAAGCCGGGCGATCTCGTGTTCTTCAACACGATGCGCCGCTCGTTCTCTCACGTCGGCATCTATATCGGCGACAACAAGTTCGTGCATTCGCCTTCCACCGGCAGCACGATCCGTGTCGACGACATGGAAGACGGCTACTGGGAAAAGCGCTTCCAGGGCGCGCGCCGCATCGAGAACGCGCCGGTCGGCGATGGCTCGGAACTGCGCCAGCGCGTGAGCGCATCGATCGGCGGTTACTGATCGTCTGTCCGGCATCGAAAAAGCCTGCCTCCTTCCGGGACGCAGGCTTTTTTGTTTTTCAGCCGGCCTCGGCAAAGAGGCATGGCGAATGGGCGTCAATCGGCGCGATCGGAAAGCCTCATTGCACGCGCCTCTAAAAGCCGTTATAGTTTTTGAATGAACTTTTTTCCGTTCCCCTTCTCGCTGTTCCCGGCTGGTGCGTCGCTATGCGCACTATCGCTGCTAGCGCGCCTACCGCGCTAATTCTTCTCGCCTCCCGTCTGCTCGTCCTTTCAGGTTTTCGACGCCAGCGGTGGCGCGAACACCCGAATTCCCTTTTGCCTTATCGTTTCCACACGATCGCGATATTTCCAACAATCCATAAATCTCCCCACAGGAGCCCAACATGGCAGCAGACAAGTTGATCATTTTCGACACGACCTTGCGCGATGGCGAACAGTCCCCCGGCGCGTCGATGACGAAGGAAGAGAAAATCCGCATCGCGAAGCAACTGGAGCGCATGAAGGTCGACGTGATCGAGGCGGGCTTTGCCGCGAGCTCGAACGGCGATTTCGACGCGATCAACACCATCGCATCGCTCGTGAAGGACAGCACGGTCTGCTCGCTCGCCCGCGCGAACGACAAGGACATCCAGCGCGCCGCCGATGCGCTGAAGCCCGCGAATCAGTTTCGCATCCACACGTTCATCGCCACGTCGGCGCTGCACATGGAAAAGAAGCTGCGCATGACGCCGGAGCAGGTCTACCAGCAGGCGCGCCTCGCGGTGCGCTTCGCGCGCAAGTTCACCGATGACGTCGAGTTTTCGCCGGAAGACGGCAGCCGCTCGGATATCGATTTCCTCTGCCGCGTGCTCGAAGGCGTCATCGAAGAAGGCGCGCGCACGATCAACATCACGGATACGGTCGGCTACGGGATTCCTGAGCATTACGGCAATCTCGTCAGGACGCTGCGCGAGCGCGTGCCCAATTCCGACAAGGCCGTCTGGTCGGTTCACTGCCACGACGACCTCGGCCTGGCGGTCGCCAATTCGCTCGCGGGCGTGCAGATCGGCGGCGCGCGTCAGGTCGAATGCACGATCAACGGTCTCGGCGAGCGCGCGGGCAACACGTCGCTCGAAGAAATCGTGATGGCCGTGAAGACGCGCAAGGATTACTTCGGGCTCGATGTCGGCATCGACACGACGCAGATCGTCCCGACGTCGAAGCTCGTGTCGCAGATCACCGGATTCGTCGTGCAGCCGAACAAGGCGGTTGTTGGCGCGAATGCGTTCGCTCATGCGTCGGGGATCCACCAGGACGGCGTGCTGAAGGCGCGCGACACCTACGAAATCATGCGCGCGGAAGACGTGGGCTGGAGCGCGAACAAGATCGTGCTCGGCAAGCTGTCGGGCCGTAACGCGTTCAAGCAGCGTCTGGAAGAGCTCGGCGTGACGCTCGAATCCGAAGCCGACGTGAACGCCGCCTTCGCGCGTTTCAAGGATCTCGCCGATCGCAAGGCCGAAATCTTCGACGAAGACATCATGCAGATCGTCTCCGAGGAATCCGCCGAGGCGCAGGCGAAGGAACACTTCCGCTTCGTGTCGATGAAGCAGCATTCGGAAACCGGCGAGCAGCCGCAGGCGAAGGTCGTGTTCGCGGTGGAAGGCAGCGAAGTCACGGGCGAAGCGGGCGGCAACGGTCCCGTCGATGCGACGCTGCACGCGATCGAATCGAAGGTCGAAAGCGGCGCGGAACTCGTGCTGTACTCGGTCAACGCGATCACGACCGGCACGCAGGCGCAGGGCGAAGTAACGGTGCGTCTGTCGAAGAGCGGGCGAATCGTGAACGGCGTCGGCACCGATCCGGACATCGTCGCGGCGTCCGCGAAGGCTTATATCGCCGCGTTGAACAAGTTGCATTCGAAGGTCGAGAAGCTCAATCCGCAGCTTTGATTGGCGGCGCGGTGTCGTGACAGCAAAAAGCCCTCGCGAGAGGGCTTTTTCAATGGCGCGGCGCTAACGTGCTCAGAACAGATTGCGCCGGTCGGGATCGTGCAGCGGGTCGGGCGTCTTCTGTGTCAGGCGCAGAACGCCCTGATCGTCGAAATAGAAGCTGTACATCATGTACCAGACGTTCGCTTCCATGTAGCGGTAGGTCCAGACTTCGCGTTTCATCAGCGGAAAGTATGACGTCTCCACCGGCCGCCCGAAGTTCACGAGCACGTCCTTCTTCGTCCACGTGCCGATCTGCGCCTTGTAGAACTCGTTCTCGTCGAGCACCTGCCTGACGCTGACGATCCTGCCGGATGCGTCGATGTCGGCGGCGGTGGTGAATTCGCCGAGCGGTTGCGTCGGCCACATCAGGCGCTTGCCGCCGTTGGGCAAATCGTAGACTTCGCGCGGCGGACCGAGCCGGGCGGTGACCGTCGATGCATCGGCGCCGGTCTGATAGTTCTGCCACGGCTGCACGCACGCGGACAGAAGGAGCGCGACGCCCGCGCACGCAAGCGACGCGCGCATGCGGTTGAGTTTGTGCAGCATTGAAGCCTCCACGTGCTTGCTCCTCGCGCCGGCGAGCAGCGTTTATGCGATGTTTCTCGTGATTTTGACACGCGCGCGCGGCAAAACATTCTCCGATACGCCGCACTATTCGAGCGGATGTGTCGGCAATGACGGACTTGCGCGGCGCGCCCGGTGCGGCCTATGATCCGCGCTTTCGGCGGATCGGCGGAACCCATGAAGAAAGGAATCGGCGTGCGCGCGGCGCGATGGCTGCTCACTGTGGCATCGACGTGCCTCGCATTCTCTTTGACGGCGAAAGCGGCCGATTTGCCGCCCATCAAGCTCGCGCTGATCGAAGGCATGTCCGGCCCGTTCGCGAACGCCGGCGCGATGGTCGAGCGCAATCTGCGCTTCGGCGTCGAGCGCGTGAACGCGCAGGGCGGCGTGAAGCTCGCGGACGGCATGCATACGTTGCAGCTCGTCGTGTTCGATGGCAAGGGCAGCAGCGAGGCGACGCTCGTGCAACTGCGCGCGGCGATCGACGACGGTATCGGCTTCGTGATGCAGGGGAACAGCTCGGCGGTGGCGGCGGCGCTCGTCGCGGCAATCGACAAGCAGAACGCGCGCGAACCGGATCGCCGCGTGCTTTTTCTGAATTATTCCGCCGACGATCCCGCGCTCACCAACGACGCGTGCAGTTTCTGGCATTTCCGCTTCGACGCGCACGCCGGCATGCGCATGGACGCGCTCGCCGACGCGTTGAAAGACGATCGCGCGGTCAAGAAGGTTTATCTGCTGAATCAGGATTACAGCTTCGGCCACGACGTGAGCCGCGAGGCGCAGCGCGCGCTAAAGGAACGGCGGCCGGATATCGCGATTGCCGGCGACGAGTTTCATCCGATCGGCCGTGTGAAGGATTTCGCGCCTTACATCGCGAAAATCCGTGCGAGCGGAGCGGACGCGGTGATCACCGGCAACTGGGGCAACGATCTGACGTTGTTGGTGAAAGCGGCGCGCGAGCAGGGGCTCGACACGAAGTTCTATACGTTCTACGGAAACAGTCTGGGTGCGCCGGCGGCGCTCGGCGACGCCGGCGTGAAGCGCGTGATCGCGGTGGCGGACTGGCATCCGAACGTGGGCGGTGCGGCGTCGGATGCTTACTATCGCGCGTTTCGCGCTCGCTATCCGGCCGCCGCCGACGATTACCTCGTCGCGCGCATGCCGCTGATGATCGAAATGCTTGCGTCGGCGATGACCCGCGCGGGCAGCGCGAACCCGCTCGCGGTGGCGCGCGCGCTCGAAGGCATGAAATTCGACGGCGAAGGCTTCCACGCGATGACCATGCGCGCCGACGATCATCAGGTGATTCAGCCCCTTTACGTCATCGAAATGGACAAGCCGGGAACGAAGGGCGTGGCGCTCGATAACGAAGGCTCCGGCTACGGCTTTCGCACGCTGCTTGCCGTGCCGGCGCAGAAAACCGTCCCGGAGACGACCTGCAAGATGACGCGTCCGGCACGCTAGGCATCGTCCGCGCCCGCTGGAACCCTCTCCTCGGCGGGCCGCGGTGTGATATACTCCGCGCTTCGTCTTGGAGTTTTGACTAAGCCGAAATCCGAAATTGGCAAACCCACGGCACGGCCTTTCTTCCGTGACCGCCTGTCTGAATCAAAGGAAAAGCAAATGTCCGTAGCAGAAGTCAAGAAGTCCGACATCGTCGCAGAATATGCGCGCGGCACCAACGACACCGGCTCCCCTGAAGTGCAAGTCGCACTCCTCACGAGCCGCATCAACGAACTCACCGTCCACTTCAAGTCGCACTCGAAGGATCACCACAGCCGCCGCGGTCTGCTGCGCATGGTGAGCCGTCGTCGCAAGCTGCTCGACTACCTGAAGGGCAAGGATGCGGATCGTTATCGCTCGTTGATCGAGAAGCTGGGTCTGCGCAAGTAATTGGCGTCAAACGGCCGCCGTTAGAACGAAGTGCCTGTGTCAGTCCGCTGATACAGGCACTTTGTTTTTGTACGTTCCGGCCGTGAAGTGGTGCGCGATCGCGTTTTCATCGGTCGGCACCGCGTAGTTGGTACTTCAGCAGTTCATCGCTTTACCCGGATTACCCGGATGCATCATCCGGTTCGACACCCGGTCCGGCCTCGCGGCAGAGCTTTGTGTCATTCCAGCGCGGCGTGTGCGCGCACGTCGGGCAGGCCCCGCGCTGGAATGGCATAACACACCTCTCAAGCGTGGCTCGCGACCGCCCCAGTCAGCGCCAGATCACCGGCGCGGCCAACGTAGAAGGAGTCACAATGTTCAATAAAATCGTCAAAGAATTTAAGTGGGGACAACACAATGTCCGCCTGGAAACGGGTGAAATCGCTCGTCAGGCAAGCGGCGCGGTGATCGTCGATGTCGAAGATACCGTCGTGCTCGCGACCGTCGTCGGCGCGAAGACCGCCAAGCCGGGCCAGGACTTCTTCCCGCTGACCGTCGATTACCTCGAAAAGACCTACGCCGCCGGCAAGATCCCGGGCGGCTTTTTCCGCCGCGAAGGCCGTCCGTCGGAAGGCGAGACGCTCATCTCGCGCCTGATCGACCGTCCGCTGCGTCCGCTCTTCCCGGAAGGCTTCTATAACGAAGTGCAGGTCGTCATCCACGTCCTGTCGCTGAATCCGGACGTTCCGGCGGATATTCCCGCGCTGATCGGCGCATCGGCCGCGCTGGCCGTGTCGGGCCTGCCGTTCAACGGTCCGGTCGGCGCTGCGCGCGTCGCGTACATCAACAACGAGTACGTGCTGAACCCCACGCGCCCGCAGATGAAGGAATCGGCGCTCGATCTCGTCGTCGCCGGCACGGAACGCGCGGTGCTGATGGTGGAATCGGAGGCGCAGCAGCTTTCCGAAGAAGTGATGCTCGGCGCGGTCGTGTTCGGCCACGAGCAGATGCAGACGGCCATCGACGCAATCCATGAGCTCGTTCGCGAAGGCGGCAAGCCCGAGTGGGACTGGAAGCCCGCCGCGAAGAACGAAGCGCTCATCTCGCGCGTCACGGAAATCGCCAAGCCGGAACTGGAAGCCGCTTACCAGCTGCGCAACAAGCAGGCACGTTCGGCCAAGCTGAAGGAAGTCTACGCGGCGACCTCGGCGAAGCTCGCCGAGGAAGCAGTGGTGGCCGATGCGGCAACCATCGGCAACGTGTTGTTCGATATCGAAGCGCAGATCGTCCGCTCGCAGATCCTGAACGGCGAGCCGCGCATCGACGGCCGCGACACGCGCACGGTCCGCCCGATCGAAATCCGCACGGGCGTGTTGCCGCGCACGCACGGTTCGGCGCTCTTCACGCGTGGCGAAACGCAGGCGCTGGTCGTCGCGACGCTCGGCACGAAGGGCGACGAGCAGAACATCGACGCGCTCGAAGGCGAATATCGCGAGCGCTTCATGCTTCACTACAACATGCCCCCGTTCGCAACGGGCGAAACCGGCCGCGTCGGTTCGCCGAAGCGCCGTGAAATCGGTCACGGCCGACTGGCCAAGCGCGCGCTGGTCGCGTGCCTGCCGGGCCCCGACGAATTCGGCTATTCCATCCGCGTCGTGTCGGAAATCACGGAATCGAACGGTTCGTCGTCGATGGCGTCGGTGTGCGGCGGCTGCCTCGCGCTGATGGACGCCGGCGTGCCGATGAAGGCGCACGTCGCGGGCATCGCGATGGGCCTGATCCTCGAAGGCAACAAGTTCGCGGTTCTGACCGACATCCTGGGCGACGAAGATCACCTCGGCGACATGGACTTCAAGGTGGCCGGCACGGCACAAGGCGTGACTGCGCTGCAGATGGACATCAAGATCCAGGGCATCACGAAGGAAATCATGCAGGTCGCGCTCGCGCAGGCGAAGGAAGGCCGCATGCACATCCTCGGCAAGATGACGGCTGCGGTTCCGCACACGAATACGGAACTGTCCGACTACGCGCCGCGCATGATCACCATCAAGATCAATCCGGAGAAGATCCGCGACGTGATCGGCAAGGGCGGCTCGGTGATCCGCGCGCTGACGGAAGAGACCGGCACGACCATCGACATTTCGGACGACGGCGTCGTGACGATCGCGAGCACGAGCGCGGAAGGCATGGCCGACGCGAAGAAGCGCATCGAGAACATCACGGCCGAAGTGGAAGTCGGCCAGGTCTACGAAGGCCCGGTGCTCAAGCTGCTCGACTTCGGCGCGATCGTGAACATCCTGCCGGGCAAGGACGGTCTGCTGCACATCTCGGAGATCGTCAACGAGCGCGTGAAGGACATCAACGACTATCTGAAGGAAGGGCAGATCGTGAAGGTCAAGGTCATCCAGACGGACGAAAAGGGTCGTGTGCGTCTGTCGGCGAAGGCGCTTCTGAACGAAGCCGCACAGCAGGCGGAACCCACGCATCCGCAGTCGTAATGCGGTAATGTGTAGACGGCCGGCCGCTGATGCGAGCCGGCCGTTTTCATGTATGACGCTTCGGACGCTATGCATTGTCCGACGCGTCATCTGACTCGATGGCAGTGTGCAGCGTGATTGTCACAGGCGCGCGCAGTGCCATCCGGTTCGAATGCACACTGAAGCTGGTCGGCACAGGGAGAGCATATGAAGGCCATCGAAATCACTGAGTTTGGCGCACCCGAAGTCCTGAAGCTGGGCGAACGTCCGACACCCGCGCCGGGCAATTGCGAGGTGCTGATCAAGGTCGCCGCTTCCGGCGTCAACCGGCCGGACGTGTTCCAGCGCAAGGGCGCCTATGCGCCGCCGCCGGGTGCATCCGATCTGCCGGGGCTGGAAGTGGCCGGTGAAATCGTCGATGGCGATTTCGATCCCAAACACAACCCGTTCGGTCTGAAAAAAGGCGATCGCGTGTGCGCGCTGCTCGCGGGCGGCGGTTACGCCGAATATGCGGTGGCGCCGCTCGAACAATGTCTGCCGGTACCTAAGGGTTTGTCGGAGATCGAGGCCGCATCGTTGCCAGAGACGTTCTTCACCGTCTGGAGCAACGTGTTCGAGCGTGGTCAGCTCGGCGCGGGCGAGAACGGCGCGGAAGAGACGCTGCTCGTGCAGGGTGGATCGAGCGGCATCGGCGTGACGGCGATCCAGATCGCGAAGGCGCTCGGTTTTCGCGTGTTCGCCACCGCCGGCACCGACGAAAAATGCCGCGCGTGCGAAGCGCTCGGCGCCGAGCGCGCGATCAACTACAAGACGGAAGATTTCGTCGAAGTGGTGAAGTCGCTGACGAATGACCGTGGCGTCGACGTGATCCTCGACATGGTTGCCGGCGACTATCTGGCACGCGAGCTGAAGGCGCTGGCCGATGGCGGGCGCATCTGCGTGATCGCGCTGCTGGGCGGCGCCAAGGCGGAGATCAATCTGAACGACGTGCTGCGTCGGCGCCTCGTCATCACCGGTTCGACGCTGCGTCCGCGTCCGGTCGCGTTCAAGGCGAAGCTCGCGGCGAAGCTGAAGGAGCGTGTCTGGCCGGAAATCGAGGCGGGGCGCATCAAGCCAGTGATCCACCAGGTCTTCCCGGCGCACGACGCCGCCGCCGCGCACACGCTGATGGAAAGCAGCACGCACGTCGGCAAGATCGTGCTCGACTGGCGTGAGGGCGCGTGACGTTTTCATGCGAAATCCGGCGTTTCGCGTTGCGGCGCGTTCGACGGTTTGACCGGTTTCGTCGTAACACAGTAAAATCGCCTGTTTTGCAAGCAGTTTGCGGTTCGTAGCGGTTCATTTTTATAACAGGCGGTTCTTGCAAGCCGCCGCCGACTGACGAGACATATGTCCAGAGAACGAGCGAAACTGGTGGTGGGCAACTGGAAGATGCACGGTCGCATCAGTGACAACGCGACCCTGCTGACCGAAGTCGCCGCAGGGGCATCGGCTTTGCAAAAGGGTGTGCGTGTCGGCGTGTGCGTTCCGTGTCCTTATCTCGCGCAATCGCAGGCGCTTCTGAGCGGTTCGGTCGTGCAATGGGGCATTCAGGACGTGTCGGCGCATTCGGGCGGCGCGTTCACGGGCGAAGTCGCGGCAGAGATGGCGGCGGACTTCGGCGTCACGTATGCCATCGTCGGGCATTCGGAGCGACGCGCGTATCATCGCGAAAGTCCGGAACTCGTTGCGTCGAAGGCGCAGCGCGCGATCGAAGCGGGGCTCACGCCCATCGTGTGTGTCGGCGAGACGCTGGAAGAACGCCAAGCGGGTACGACCGAGCAGATCATCGGCACGCAGCTCGATGCCGTATTGGCGATTCTGACGGAAGAGCAGGCGGCGGGCATCGTGGTCGCGTACGAGCCGGTCTGGGCGATCGGCACGGGCAAGACCGCGCGTCCGGGCCAGGCGCAGGACGTTCATGCATTTCTGCGTCACAAGCTGCTGGAGAAGGGTGCATCGGTGGCGAGCGTGCCGCTTTTGTACGGCGGCAGCGTGAAGCCTGAAAATGCGGAAGAGCTGTTTGGGCAAAAGGACATCGACGGCGGGCTGATCGGCGGCGCATCGTTGAAGTCGAAGGATTTTCTGGCGATCTGCCGGGCGGCGCAAACCGTGACGCATTGAGCGTCGAGCGGCAAGCGGGTAGGGCAGGCGAAAGAGCATAGTGCGACACGAACGTGTCACGGAAACATCAGGGATCGGGTGAGTTGAAATGCTGTATTTGAAGACATTGATTATCGTTGTCCAGTTGCTGTCGGCGCTGGGCGTTATCGGCCTCGTGCTGCTTCAGCATGGCAAGGGCGCGGACATGGGTGCTGCGTTCGGCAGCGGCGCATCCGGCAGTCTGTTCGGTGCGACGGGTTCGGCCAACTTTCTGTCGCGTACCACCGCTGTTCTCGCTGCGGTCTTTTTCGTCACGACGCTGACGCTGACCTATCTCGGAAGCTACAAGCCGCAGACGTCGGCGGGTGTGTTGGGTGGCGCTGCGCCCGTGCCGACATCGGCTCCGGCGGCAGCATCGGCGGCTTCCGCGCCTGCGTCCGCACCGGTCGCATCGTCCGGGCCGGGCGCCGACGTGCCTAAATAACGACAGAACGAATTTTTCGCATAATCTGCATTTTGTGCGTTGAACAATTCGTAGAGCCCAGTTATAATTCAAGTCTTGAAGCGATTCGCGGCAATTTAGAAGTAGTTTTCCCGGATTGCAGTACAGTGCCGACGTGGTGAAATTGGTAGACACGCTATCTTGAGGGGGTAGTGGCGAAAGCTGTGCGAGTTCGAGTCTCGCCGTCGGCACCAAAGTTATCCAATGCCAGCCGCTTGCTTCGCTTCGGCTGGCATTGTCACTTCTGGAGTACCCTTACGTTTTCATGGCGGCATAGACAGCGTCAAAGCGGTTGTCACAGTGTGCTGATATCGTGAGCGGTCCCAAGTGCATTCTCCCGCCGGGTGGTCCGTCCCGGCTGAAGGTCCCAATCAATAACAGACCACATCTACCGATCAGAGGATAGCCTTGAACCTCGCACCCTATTACCCCGTCTTCTTGTTTCTCGTAGTGGGCCTAGGTTTAGGTATTGCGTTGATCAGCGTCGGCAAGATTCTCGGTCCCAACAAGCCTGACACGGAGAAGAACGCGCCGTACGAGTGCGGCTTCGAAGCCTTCGAAGACGCGCGTATGAAGTTCGATGTGCGTTACTATCTCGTCGCGATTCTTTTCATCATTTTCGACCTTGAAACGGCGTTCCTGTTCCCGTGGGGTGTGTCCCTGCGCGATATCGGCTGGCCCGGCTTCATGGCGATGATGATTTTTCTGCTCGAATTTTTGCTCGGTTTCGCCTACATCTGGAGAAAGGGCGGGCTCGACTGGGAATGACAGTTAGATCACCGGATTCATGGGCGGCTTTGGCTGGCTGCTCATCTGGAGTGGAAAACAAATGAGTATCGAAGGGGTCTTGAAGGAAGGCTTTGTCACCACTACGGCTGACAAGCTCATCAACTGGACGCGCACCGGCTCCCTGTGGCCGATGACGTTCGGTCTCGCGTGCTGCGCGGTCGAGATGATGCATGCGGGCGCCGCTCGTTACGACCTGGACCGTTTCGGCGTGGTGTTTCGTCCGAGTCCGCGCCAGTCCGACGTGATGATCGTCGCCGGTACGCTGTGCAACAAGATGGCGCCCGCGCTTCGTAAGGTGTACGACCAGATGGCCGAGCCGCGCTGGGTCATTTCGATGGGTTCGTGCGCGAACGGCGGTGGCTACTACCACTATTCCTATTCCGTCGTGCGCGGCTGCGACCGGATCGTGCCGGTCGACGTGTACGTTCCTGGTTGTCCTCCGACCGCCGAAGCGCTGGTCTACGGCGTGATCCAGTTGCAGGCGAAGATTCGCCGCACCAACACCATCGCCCGTCAGTAAGGGCCTGAGTCTCCCCAAACTATGGCAAGCAAACTCGAGACCCTCAAAGCGAACCTCGAGACGGCGTTTGGCGACCGTCTCCAGAGCATCACGGAGTCGCTGGGTCAGGTGACGGTCGTCGTCAAGGCGGCCAACTATCTGGACGTCTGCGAGCAGTTGCGCGATGACCCGTCGCTGCGCTTCGAGCAGCTCATGGATCTCGCCGGCGTCGACTATTCGACCTACGGCGACGGTGCCTACGACGGTCCGCGATTCGCGGCCGTCAGCCATCTTCTCTCGATCACGAACAACTGGCGCGTGCGCGTGCGCGTATTCGCTCCGGACGACGAAGTGCCCATCGTGCCTTCGGTGGTCGATATCTGGACGTCGGCGAACTGGTACGAGCGTGAAGCGTTCGACCTTTACGGCATCGTGTTCGAAGGCCATCCCGACCTGCGCCGCATTCTCACGGACTACGGCTTCATCGGCCATCCGTTCCGCAAGGACTTCCCGGTTTCCGGCTATGTGGAAATGCGCTACGACCCGGAAGAGAAGCGCGTGGTCTATCAGCCCGTGACGATCGAACCGCGCGAAATCACGCCGCGCGTGATCCGCGAAGATCGCTATGGCGGTCTGAAACATTAAGAGAACGCCATGGCAGAGATCAAGAATTACACGCTGAACTTTGGCCCGCAGCACCCGGCAGCGCACGGCGTGCTGCGTCTCGTGCTGGAACTCGACGGCGAAGTGATCCAGCGCGCCGACCCGCACATCGGTCTGCTGCATCGCGCGACCGAGAAGCTGGCCGAGACCAAGACCTTCATCCAGTCGGTGCCGTACATGGACCGTCTCGACTACGTGTCGATGATGGTCAACGAGCACGGCTACGTGATGGCCATCGAGAAGCTGCTCGGCATTGACGTGCCGGTGCGCGCGAAATACATCCGCGTACTGTTCGACGAAATCACGCGCGTGCTGAATCACCTGATGTGGATCGGCTCGCACGCGCTCGACGTCGGCGCGATGGCGGTGTTCCTCTATGCGTTCCGCGAGCGCGAAGATCTGATGGACGTCTACGAGGCGGTGTCGGGCGCGCGCATGCACGCGGCGTACTATCGTCCGGGCGGCGTCTATCGCGATCTGCCGGACGCGATGCCGCAATACAAGGCGTCCAAGATCCGCAACGCGAAAGCGCTCGACAAGATGAACGAGAACCGTCAGGGTTCGTTGCTCGACTTCATCGAGGATTTCTTCAACCGTTTCCCGGGTTGTGTCGACGAGTACGAAACGCTGCTCACCGACAACCGCATCTGGAAGCAGCGCCTCGTGGGCATCGGCGTGGTGAGCCCGGAGCGCGCGTTGCAGATGGGCCTGTCCGGCGCGATGCTGCGCGGCTCGGGCATCGAGTGGGACTTGCGCAAGAAGCAGCCGTACGAAGTGTACGACCAGCTCGACTTCGATATTCCCGTCGGCGTGAATGGCGATTGCTACGACCGTTATCTGGTGCGCGTGGAAGAAATGCGCCAGTCGACCCGCATCGCCAAACAGTGCATTGCGTGGCTGCGCAAGAATCCCGGCCCTGTGATGGTCGATAATCACAAGGTTGCGCCGCCGTCGCGCGTCGGCATGAAGAGCAACATGGAAGAGCTGATTCACCATTTCAAGCTCTTCACCGAAGGCTTCCACGTGCCGGAAGGCGAAACGTACGCGGCGGTCGAGCATCCGAAGGGCGAGTTTGGCATCTACCTGATTTCGGATGGCGCGAACAAGCCGTATCGCCTGAAGATTCGCGCGCCGGGCTATGCACACCTCGCATCGCTCGACGAAATGGCGCGAGGCCACATGATCGCCGACGCTGTGACGATCATCGGTACGCAAGACATCGTGTTCGGCGAGATCGATCGCTGATTTCATCGCCACCTGCACGGCGCGCGCATCGGGCGCCGTTCATGGAAATGCGAACGCAATAACAGGAATCCGCAGGAACGCCAGGTCTGCCGCAACATGAAGGGCGCGGCAGGTTTTCGTTCGGTAGGAATTGAAAGAGTCGTGTCTGAAAATGATCTCAGCTGAAGGCCTGAAAGAAATCGATCGCGCGGTCGCAAAGTATCCCGCCGAGCAAAAGCAATCGGCGGTGATGGCGGCGCTCGCTGTCGCTCAGGAAGAGCATGGTTGGCTCTCGCCCGATCTCATGCAGTTCGTGGCCGATTACCTGAGCATGCCGCCGGTCGCGGTGCAGGAAGTCGCCACGTTCTACACGATGTACGAGCTGAAGCCGGTCGGTAAGCACAAGATCACGTTGTGCACGAATCTGCCTTGCCAGCTTGGTCCGGACGGCGGTTCGGACAGCGCCGCCGAATATCTCAAGCAGAAGCTTGGAATCGATTTCGGCGAGACCACAGCGGACGGCAAGTTCACGTTGAAAGAAGGCGAGTGCTTTGGCGCATGTGGCGACGCACCGGTGATGCTCGTGAACAACCACCGTATGTGCAGCTTCATGAGCCGCGAGAAGATCGACCAGTTGATCGAGGAACTTTCGAAATGACGTCACTCCACGATCGTCACATCAAGCCGCTGATCCTCGCTGGCCTCAACGGCGAGAACTGGCATCTCGAGGATTACGTTGCGCGCGGCGGCTACAAGCAGCTGCGCCGTATTCTCGAAGAAAAGATTCCGGCCGAGCAGGTGATCGCCGACGTCAAGGCGTCGGGTCTGCGCGGCCGCGGCGGTGCGGGCTTCCCGACCGGCCTGAAGTGGAGCTTCATGCCGCGTCAGTTCCCGGGGCAGAAATATCTCGTCTGCAACTCGGACGAAGGCGAACCGGGCACGTTCAAGGATCGCGACATCCTGCGCTGGAATCCGCATGCGCTGATCGAAGGCATGGCCATCGGCGCTTACGCAATGGGCATCACCGTCGGCTACAACTACATCCACGGCGAGATTTTCGAAGTCTATCGGGTGTTCGAAGCGGCGCTCGAAGAAGCGCGCGCGGCCGGCTATCTCGGCGCGAACATTCTCGGCTCCGGCTTCTCGTTCGAGCTGTATGCGCATCATGGTTACGGCGCGTACATCTGCGGCGAAGAAACCGCGCTGCTCGAATCGCTGGAAGGCAAGAAGGGCCAGCCGCGCTTCAAGCCGCCGTTCCCGGCGAGCTTCGGCGTGTACGGCAAGCCGACCACCATCAACAACACCGAGACGTTCGCGGCCGTGCCGTTCCTGCTGGAAGTCGGCCCGCAGAATTATCTCGAACTCGGCAAGCCGAACAACGGCGGCACCAAGATCTTCTCCGTGTCCGGCGACGTCAATCGTCCGGGCAACTACGAGGTTCCGCTCGGCACGCCGTTCTCGACGCTGATGGAACTGGCGGGCGGCGTGCGTGGCAAGTCGGTCAAGGCCGTGATTCCGGGCGGTTCGTCCGCGCCGGTCGTGCCGGGCGACATGATGCTCGCGACCGACATGGACTACGATTCGATCGCGAAGGCCGGCTCGATGCTGGGTTCGGGCGCGGTCATCGTGATGAACGAAACGCGCTGCATGGTGCGTTCGCTGCTGCGCCTGTCGTACTTCTACTATGAAGAGTCGTGCGGTCAGTGCACGCCTTGCCGCGAAGGCACCGGCTGGCTATACCGCGTGGTGCACCGGATCGAGCATGGTCTTGGCCGCAAGGAAGATCTGGATCTGCTCAACTCGGTCGCCGAGAACATCATGGGCCGCACGATCTGCGCGCTCGGCGATGCAGCGGCGATGCCCGTGCGCGGCATGCTCAAGCACTTCTGGGACGAATTCGAATATCACGTCGAGCACAAGCATTGTCTCGTCGGCGGGCACGCGCATCACGCGAGCACCGAAGCGCTTACCGCGTAATCAGGCGCGCAGTCAGATGCGCGAGACAAGGGTTGAGGATCTCTATCCATCATGGTTGAACTAGAAATTGACGGCAAGACGGTCGAGGTGCCTGAAGGCAGCATGGTGATCCAGGCTGCGCACAAGGTCGATACTTACATTCCTCACTTCTGCTATCACAAGAAGCTTTCGATCGCGGCGAACTGCCGGATGTGCCTCGTCGAAGTCGAAAAGATGCCGAAGGCCGTCCCCGCCTGCGCGACGCCCGTGTCGGCCGGCATGATCGTGCGCACCACCTCCGACAAGGCCGTGAAGGCGCAACAGTCGGTGATGGAATTCCTGCTCATCAATCACCCGCTCGATTGCCCGATCTGCGATCAGGGCGGCGAGTGCCAGTTGCAGGATCTGGCTGTCGGTTACGGCAAGTCGCAGTCGCGCTATAGCGAAGAAAAGCGCGTGGTGTTCCACAAGAACGTGGGTCCGCTCATCTCGATGGAAGAGATGTCGCGCTGCATCCACTGCACGCGCTGCGTGCGCTTCGGCCAGGAAATCGCCGGCGTGATGGAACTCGGCATGCTGGGCCGCGGCGAGCATTCGGAAATCACGTCGTTCGTCGGAAAGACGGTGGATTCGGAACTGTCGGGCAACATGATCGATCTGTGCCCGGTCGGCGCCCTGACCAGCAAGCCCTTCCGCTACAGCGCGCGGACGTGGGAACTGTCGCGCCGCAAGTCGGTGAGCCCGCACGATTCCGTCGGCGCGAACCTCGTCGTGCAGGTGAAGAACAATCGTGTGATGCGCGTTCTGCCGATGGAGAACGAAGCCATCAACGAATGCTGGATTTCGGACAAGGACCGCTTCTCGTACGAAGGCCTGAACAGCGACGAGCGTCTGACGACGCCGATGCTCAAGCAGGGCGGCAACTGGATCGAAACCGACTGGCAGACCGCGCTCGAATACGTCGCGAAGGGTCTGAAGGGCATCAAGGCGGATCATGGCGCGAACGCCATCGCCGCTCTGGCCACGCCGCACGGCACGGTCGAAGAACTGCATCTGCTGAAGCAACTGGCTGAAGGCGTCGGCACCCCGAATATCGACTTCCGTCTGCGTCAGAGCGATTTCTCGGCGCCGGCCGGCATCGGTGCGCCGTGGCTCGGCACGAAGATCGCGGATCTGTCGACCATCGACACCGCGTTCGTGATCGGCTCGTTCCTGCGCCGCGATCATCCGCTGTTCGCCGCGCGTCTGCGTCAGGCCGCGAAGAACGGCGCGAAGATCACGTTCCTCAACGCCAGCAACGACGACTCGCTGATCCCGACCGCGCATCGCCTGGTCGCTGCGCCTTCCGCGTGGCTCGATCAGCTCGCGAGCATCGCGGCGGCGGTTGGCGAAGCGCGCGGCGTCGCAGTGCCGGACGCGTTCGCGGGCCGCGAAGCATCGGCGGCGGCGAAGGATGTCGCGGCATCGCTGTCGGCGGGCGAAGAGCGCGTGGTGCTGCTCGGCAATCTCGCGGTTCAGCATCCGGACTTTGCACAGATTCAGGCGGCGGCCCAGTGGATCGCCGACAATACCGGCGCGACGCTCGGCTTCCTCACGGAAGGCGCGAATTCGGTCGGCGCGCATCTCGTCGATGCATTGCCGGGCGAGGGCGGTCTCAACGCACGCGAAGTGTTCGAGCAGCCGCGCAAGGCTTACGTGCTGCTGAACGCCGAACCGGAATACGACACGGCCAATCCGGCGCAGGCCATCGCCGCACTCAAGGCGGCGGAAATGGTCGTCGTGATGTCGCCGTTCAAGCATGGCATGGACTACGCGGACGTGTTGCTGCCGATCGCGCCGTTCACGGAAACGTCGGGCACGTTCGTCAACGCGGAAGGCACGGCACAGTCGTTCAACGGCGTCGTGCGCGCGCTGGGCGACACGCGTCCGGGCTGGAAGGTGTTGCGCGTGCTGGGCACGATCCTCGGCCTGCCGGGCTTCGAGTTCGACACGGCCGAAGAAGTGCGCATCGCCGCGCTCGGTACGGGCGATCTGACCGCGCGTCTGTCGAACAAGACGACGGTGCAGGCGAAGCGCGCTGCATCGAACGTCGCGCTGAACGGCAGCGGCCTGCAGCGCCTCGCCGATGTGCCGATCTATCACGCCGATGCGCTCGTGCGCCGCGCGCCGTCGCTGCATCTGACGGCGGCCGCACGCGACGCGAACGTGGCCGGCCTGCCGACCGCGCTCTTCGACAAGCTCGGTCTGAAGGACGGCGAAGCAGTGCGTATCAAGCAAGGCAATCTGTCCGTGACGTTGCCCGCGGTCCGCGACGCGAATCTCGCGGAGTCGGTGGTCCGCGTGTCGGCGGGCACGGCGGCTGGCGCCGCGCTCGGCGGCCTGTTCGGTGAACTGGTAGTGGAGAAGGCGTAAAAATGGGCTTGTTCGATACGATCAACGCAGGCGGCACGCAGATTCTCGGCGTCGCATGGCCGACGGTGTGGGCGCTCGTCCGCATCCTCGTGGTTTCGGTGGTCATCCTGCTGTGCGTGGCGTACCTGATTCTCTGGGAACGCAAGCTCATCGGCTGGATGCACGTGCGTCTCGGCCCGAATCGCGTCGGCCCGGCCGGTCTGCTGCAGCCGATCGCGGACGTGCTGAAGCTTCTGCTCAAGGAAGTGATTCAGCCGACAGCGGCCAGCAAGTGGATCTACATGATCGCGCCGATCATGACCGTGGTGCCCGCGTTCGCGGTCTGGGCGGTGATTCCGTTCCAGGCGCAGGCGGTGCTCGGCGACATCAACGCCGGTCTCCTGTACGCCATGGCGATCTCGTCGATCGGCGTGTATGGCGTGATTCTCGCGGGCTGGGCGTCGAACTCGAAGTACGCGTTCCTCGGCGCGATGCGCGCCGCGGCGCAGATGGTGTCCTACGAAATCTCGATGGGCTTCGCGCTCGTCGTGGTGCTGATGGTCGCGGGCACGCTGAACATGTCCGACATCGTGCACTCGCAGCAGCGCGGCATGTTCGCGGGCTGGGGCATCAACTTCCTGTCGTGGAACTGGCTGCCGCTCCTGCCGATGTTCGTCGTGTACTTCATCTCGGGCATCGCTGAAACCAACCGTCACCCGTTCGACGTGGTGGAAGGCGAATCGGAAATCGTCGCGGGTCACATGATCGATTACTCGGGCATGGCGTTCGCGCTGTTCTTCCTCGCCGAGTACATCAACATGATCGTGATCTCCGCGATCGCCACGACGCTGTTCCTCGGCGGCTGGGATGCACCGTTCGGCTTCCTGTCTTTCATTCCGGGCGTATTCTGGTTCGTTTTCAAGGTTTTCCTGCTGCTGTCGGTGTTCATCTGGGCGCGTGCGACTTTCCCGCGTTACCGCTACGACCAGATCATGCGTCTGGGTTGGAAGGTGTTCCTGCCGGTGTCGGTGATCTGGGTGGTCGTGGTCGGCTTCTGGATCATGTCGCCGCTCAACATCTGGAAGTGAGACAAGGGCGGACGAAATCATCATGAACGCAATTCAGAACTTCTTCAAAACCTTCTTCCTGACCGAGCTGCTGAAGGGTCTGGCGCTGACGGGCCGTTACACGTTCCAGCGCAAGATCACGGTGCAGTTCCCGGAGGAAAAGACCCCGATCTCGCCGCGTTTCCGCGGTCTGCATGCGCTGCGCCGGTACGAAAACGGCGAAGAACGCTGCATCGCCTGCAAGCTGTGCGAAGCGGTGTGCCCGGCGATGGCGATCACGATCGAATCGGAAACGCGCGCGGACAATACCCGTCGCACGACGCGTTACGACATCGACCTGACCAAGTGCATTTTCTGCGGTTTCTGCGAAGAGAGCTGCCCGGTCGATTCGATCGTCGAGACGCACATCCTCGAATATCACGGCGAAAAGCGCGGCGATCTGTACTTCACGAAGGACATGCTGCTCGCCGTGGGCGATCGTTACGAAACGGAAATCGCCGCGTCGAAGGCGGCGGACGCGCCTTATCGCTGATATGAGTTCGATGCCGGAACCAGGCGTTCCGGCATCGCGCCAGAGCGATTTTGTTGTTGCTGTTTGGCACACTGCGGCGTGCGCCGAGGTCGTGTTCTGTCCGTTCGAAGGACGAGCCGACCACGAGCGCCGACACACCATGCCTGATGATGGCCTAACGATGAACCGGTAATCATGGAATTCACAACCGTACTGTTCTATATCTTCGCGCTGCTGCTGACCGTGTCGGCGCTGAAGGTGATCACCTCGCGCAACCCGGTGTCATCCGCGCTCTTCCTCGTGCTCTCGTTCTTCAACGCGGCCGCGATCTGGATGCTGCTGCAAGCCGAATTCCTCGCGATTCTGCTGGTTCTCGTGTATGTGGGCGCCGTGATGGTGCTGTTCCTCTTCGTCGTGATGATGCTCGACATCAACATCGATGTCCTGCGGCGGGATTTCAAGCGCTTCGTGCCGCTCGCGAGCATCGTCGGCGCGATCATCGTGATCGAGACGGCGCTGATCCTGTGGCACGGCTACGGCGCGACGACGACTCCGCTGCGCGACGCTTCGGCCGGCGCGGGCGTTTCGGGCGCGGCGCTGATGCCGAACACGCAACTGATCGGCAAGGTCATCTACACGGACTACATCTTCGCGTTCGAAATTGCGGGCCTTGTGCTGCTGGTCGCGATCATCGCGGCGATCTCGCTCACGATCCGCGACAAGAAGGACAAGAAGACGCAGACGGTCAGCCAGCAGGTCAAGGTGCGCGCGCAAGACCGCGTGCGCATCGTGAAGATGAAGTCCGAGACAGAGGCGCCTGACGCCGCTACGGAACCTGCCGTGACCGGAAACATCGGCGCGGGCACGGTCGATAACAAGGGCTGAGCGCGAAGGAGAAATCGAATATGTTGAGTCTTGCCCATTACCTCGTGCTCGGTGCGATCCTTTTTGCGATCAGCATCGTCGGCATCTTCCTGAACCGGCGCAACGTCATCATCATCCTGATGGCCATCGAATTGATGCTGCTCGCGGTGAACACCAATTTCGTCGCGTTCTCGCACTATCTGGGCGACGTGCACGGCCAGATTTTCGTGTTCTTCGTGCTGACCGTGGCTGCGGCTGAAGCCGCGATCGGTCTCGCGATTCTCGTGACCCTGTTCCGTAGCCTCGACACGATCAACGTCGAGGACCTCGATCAGCTCAAAGGTTAATTTCAGGCAAGGCTGTTATGTCCACGACACTCAATGAAAACCTCCTGCTCGCGGTCCCGCTGGCGCCGCTGGCCGGCTCGCTGATCGCAGGGCTATTCGGGAAGGCGGTAGGGCGCAAGGGCTCGCATCGCATCACGATCCTCGGCGTCTTCATCTCGTTCATCCTCTCCGCGATCGTCTTCAACGACGTGATGCATGGCGCGAGCTTCAACGCGACCATCTACGAGTGGATGAACGTCGGCACGCTCAAGATGGAAGTCGGCTTCCTGGTCGACTCGCTCACGGCAATGATGATGGTCATCGTGACCTTCGTCTCGCTGATGGTGCACATCTACACGATCGGCTACATGGCGGACGAGGAAGTGGGCTACGAGCGCTTCTTCTCGTACATCTCGCTCTTCACGTTCTCGATGCTGATGCTCGTCATGAGCAACAACTTCCTGCAACTGTTCTTCGGCTGGGAAGCGGTGGGTCTCGTGTCGTACCTGCTGATCGGCTTCTACTTCACGCGTGAGAGCGCGATCTACGCCAACATGAAGGCGTTCATCGTGAACCGCGTGGGTGACTTCGGTTTTCTGCTGGGCATCGGCCTGTTGCTCGCGTTCTCCGGTTCGCTGAATTACGGCGACGTGTTCGCCCAAGGCGACAAGCTCGCGACGATGATGTTCCCCGGCACGCAATGGGGTCTGCTGACGGTCGCGTGCGTGTGCCTCTTCATCGGCGCGATGGGTAAGTCCGCGCAATTCCCGCTGCACGTTTGGCTGCCGGACTCGATGGAAGGCCCGACGCCGATCTCCGCGCTGATTCACGCGGCGACCATGGTGACGGCCGGCATTTTCATGGTGACGCGCATGTCGCCGCTCTTCGAGCATTCGGATGCGGCGCTTTCGTTCGTCACGGTGATCGGCGCGATCACGGCCTTGTTCATGGGCTTCCTCGGCGTCGTTCAGAACGACATCAAGCGCGTGGTCGCGTATTCCACGCTCTCGCAGCTCGGCTACATGACGGTTGCGCTCGGCGTATCGGCGTATCCGGTCGCCGTGTTCCACCTCGGCACGCACGCGTTCTTCAAGGCGCTGCTGTTCCTCGGCGCGGGCTCGGTCATCATCGGCATGCACCACGATCAGGACATGCGCAACATGGGCGGCCTGCGCAAGTACATGCCGATCACCTGGATCACGTCGCTGATCGGTTCGCTCGCGCTGATCGGCACGCCGTTCTTCTCGGGCTTCTACTCGAAGGATTCGATCATCGAAGCCGTGAAGTACTCGCATCTGGCGGGCTCGGGCTTCGCGTACTTCGCGGTGGTCGCGAGCGTGTTCGTCACGTCGCTGTACTCGTTCCGCATGTATTTCATGGTGTTCCACGGCGAAGAACGCTTCCGCGGTCCGAAGCATCCCGACTCGCCGATGGGGCAGGCCGAAGCGCACGGTCACGGTCATGACTCGCACGGTCACGACGATCATGGTCACGGCCACGCTCACGTGCCGCATGAAACGCCCTGGGTGGTGACGCTGCCGCTCGTGCTGCTCGCGATTCCGTCGATCATCATCGGCGCGATCATGATCGGCCCGATGATCTACGGCGATTTCTTCGCGCACGGCGTCGCGTTCGACAAGGTGATCTTCATCGGCGAGAACCACGAAGGCCTGAAGGAAATGGCCGAAGAGTTCCACGGCTGGGTCGCGATGGCGCTGCACGGCATCATCACGCCGGGACCGGTGTGGCTCGCGGCGCTGGGTGTGATCGTCGCGTGGTTCTTCTATATGAAGCGTCCGGATCTGCCGGCAGTCGTCGCCAAGACCTTCCGCCCGATCTACGTGCTGCTCGACAACAAGTACTACTGCGACAAGATCAACGAGATCGTATTCGCGAAGGGCGCGGTCGCCATCGGCCGTGGCTTGTGGAAAGAGGGCGATGTGGTCGTCATCGACGGCATCGTCAACGGCAGTGCGCGGTTCATGGGCTGGTTCGCCGGTGTGATCCGCTTCCTTCAATCCGGTTACATCTATCACTACGCGTTCGCCATGATTATCGGCATGTTGGGGCTCTTGACCCTGTTTGTGACGCTCGGCGGCAAATAAGGCGAGGGATCCTATGCACTCTTTTCCGATTCTCAGTGTCGCGATCTGGCTGCCGATCATTTTCGGCCTGCTGGTGCTCGCAGTTGGTAACGATCAGAACCCGGCGCCCGCGCGCTGGGTCGCGCTGGTCGGCTCGGTGCTCGGGCTGATCGTCACCATTCCGCTCATCACCGGCTTCGATACGTCGACGGCCGCGCTGCAGTTCGTCGAGCAGTCGAACTGGATCGAACGCTTCAACATCACGTATCACCTCGGTGTGGACGGCATCTCGATGTGGTTCGTCGTGCTGACCGCGCTCATCACGGTGATCGTCGTGATCGCCGGCTGGGAAGTGATCACCGAGCGCGTGTCGCAGTACATGGCCGCGTTCCTGATTCTCTCGGGCATCATGATCGGCGTGTTTTCGACGGCGGACGGCCTGCTGTTCTACGTGTTCTTCGAGGCCACGCTGATCCCGATGTACATCATCATCGGCGTGTGGGGCGGCCCGAATCGCGTGTACGCGGCGTTCAAGTTCTTCCTGTACACGCTGGCCGGTTCGCTTCTGATGCTGGTCGCGCTGCTGTATCTGTACACGCAGACGCACACGTTCGATCTCGCCACGTGGCACGCCGCGAAGCTCGACATGACGCCGCAGGTGCTGCTCTTCATAGCGTTCTTCCTGGCCTTCGCCGTGAAGGTGCCGATGTGGCCGGTGCACACGTGGTTGCCGGACGCGCACGTGGAAGCGCCGACGGGTGGCTCGGTCGTGCTGGCTGCGATCATGCTGAAGCTCGGCGCATACGGTTTCCTGCGCTTCTCGCTGCCCATCGCGCCGGACGCGAGCCACTTCCTCGCGCCTGTCGTGATCACGCTGTCGCTGATCGCGGTGATCTACATCGGCCTCGTCGCACTCGTGCAGGCCGACATGAAGAAGCTCGTCGCGTATTCGTCGATCGCGCACATGGGCTTCGTCACGCTCGGCTTTTTCATGTTCGGCCCGTCGAGCCAACTCGGCGTCGAAGGCGCGATCATCCAGATGATCTCGCACGGCTTCATCTCCGGCGCGATGTTCCTTTCGATCGGCGTGCTCTATGACCGCGTGCACTCGCGTCAGATCGCGGATTACGGCGGTGTCGTCAACACGATGCCGAAGTTCGCCGCGTTCGCGATGCTCTTCGCGATGGCCAACTGCGGCTTGCCGGGCACCTCGGGTTTCGTCGGCGAATTCATGGTGATTCTGGCGGCCGTGAAGTACAACTTCTGGATCGCCTTCCTCGCCACGTTCACGCTGATTCTCGGCGCGGCCTACACGCTGTGGATGTACAAGCGCGTGTACTTCGGCGCGGTCGCGAACGACCACGTCGCGAAACTCAAGGACATCAACAAGCGCGAGTTCCTGATGCTCGCCATCCTCGCGCTCTTCACGCTGTATATGGGCCTGCATCCGAAGCCCTTTACCGATGTGATGCACGAATCCGTGGCAAACCTTCTCTCCCACGTCGCGCAGTCCAAGCTGCCGCTGGCTCAGTAACGTCGTGCGGAGGAACTAAAAGATCATGCAAAACGCCTCTATGAGTATTCTTTGGCCTGACGCGATCCTGATGGGCGCGGTCGTTCTGGCCTGGCTGAACGACACGGTGTTCGGCGAGAAGAGCCGCGGCACGACGTATCTGATCGCGCTCGTCTCGACGATCGTCGTCGGCGTGTGGTTCGCCGTCACGGCGCTCGACCCGACGCCGCATTACTTCTTCACGCGCATGTACATCGTCGATCCGTTCGCGAGCGCGATGAAGGCGGTGGTGTGTCTCGGCTACGCGGTGTCGATCATCTACTCGAAGAAGTATCTCGAAGACCGCGACCTGTTCCGCGGCGACTTCTTCCTGCTCGGGATGTTCTCGCTGCTCGGCCAGTGCGTGATGATTTCAGGCAACAACTTCCTGACGCTGTATCTCGGCCTGGAACTGATGTCGCTGTCGCTGTACGCGGTGATCGCGTTGCGCAAGGACTCGCCGCAAGCCAATGAATCGGCGATGAAGTACTACGTGCTCGGCGCGCTCGCATCCGGCTTCCTGCTGTACGGCATCTCGATGCTCTACGGCGCGACCGGCTCGCTCGAACTCAACGAAGTGCTGAAGGCCGTCGCTTCGGGCCGCATCAACGATGCTGTCCTTCTGTTCGGCGTGATCTTCGTCGTGGCGGGCGTCGCGTTCAAGATGGGCGCTGTGCCGTTCCACATGTGGGTGCCGGACGTCTATCAAGGCGCACCGACCGCGATGACGCTGCTCACCGGCGGCGGTCCGAAGGTCGCGGCATTCGCGTGGGGCCTGCGCTTCCTCGTGATGGGCCTGCTGCCGTTCGCGGTGGACTGGCAGGAGATGCTCGTGATCCTCGCGGCGTTGTCGCTGATCGTCGGCAACATCACGGGTATCGTGCAGAAGAACATCAAGCGGATGCTCGCTTACTCGGCCATCTCCAACATGGGCTTCGTGCTGCTCGGCCTGCTCGCCGGCGTGGTCGACGGCAAGGTGACGGGCGCGGCCGGCGCATACAGCTCGGCGATGTTCTACAGCATCATCTATCTCGTGACGACGCTCGGCACCTTCGGTGTGGTGATGCTGCTCGCGCGCCGCGACTTCGAAGCCGAAATGCTCGAAGACTTCAAGGGCCTGAACCAGCGCAGCCCCGTGTTCGCGTTCGTCATGATGATCATGATGTTCTCGCTCGCCGGCATTCCGCCGACGGTCGGCTTCTACGCGAAACTCGCCGTGCTCGAAGCGACGATGAACGCTGGCCTCACGTGGCTCGCCGTTCTCGCCGTGATGACCTCGCTCGTGGGCGCGTTCTACTACCTGCGTGTCGTGAAGCTGATGTACTTCGATGCGCCGCAAGACGCATCGCCGATCGTCGCCGGCGGCCTCAACCGCTCGCTGCTCGCATTCAACGGCCTGGCCGTGCTGGTGCTCGGCCTCGTGCCGGGTCCGCTGATGACGGCGTGCCTGACGGCGATCTCGCACACGCTGCCGCTGTAATGTCGGCGGCAGGCTGGTTCATCGTCCTGTTGGCGCTCGTTCTCGCCAATTTGCCGTTCCTGAATCAGCGTCTCTTCGCCCTCGTCCCGGTGCGCCTTTCGGCGCCGACGGGGCGCAAGGCGGCGAAGAAGAGCGCGTGGATTCGCATCGGCGAACTGATCGTTCTTTACTTCGTGGTCGGCGCGCTCGGCTTCATGCTCGAAGCGCGCGCCGGCAACCGATTCGATCAGGGATGGCAGTTTTACGCCGTCACCTTCAGTCTCTTCATCGTGTTGGCCTTCCCGGGCTTCACGTATCAGTATCTCGTCAAACGCCGCTGACGGCTTTCCGCCGTCGGCAGCTTGCTTCAAAAGCACAGGGCTCAAGATGGCAGATCATTCCTCCATTCCCGGCAACGACGACGGCCTCATCGAAAAGAAGGTCGAAAGCGTCACGTTGCACGAGGGCAAATTCCTCACGTTGAAGCGCGATACCGTGGAATTGCCCGACGGCAAGCACGCGACGCGCGAGTTCGTCGAGCATCCCGGTGCGGTGATGATCCTGCCGGTCTTCGACGACGGCCGCGTGCTGCTCGAACGCCAGTTCCGTTATCCGGTGGGTCGCGTGCTGCTCGAATTTCCGGCGGGCAAGCTCGATCCCAACGAAGACGAACTGACGTGCGCGAAGCGCGAGCTGCAGGAAGAGACGGGCTACACGGCGCGCGAGTGGACATTCCTCACGCGCATCCATCCGGTGATTTCGTATTCGACCGAGTTCATCGACATTTATCTTGCGCGCGGCCTGCATGCGGGCGATGCAAAGCTCGACGAGGGCGAGTTCCTCGAAACCTTCATCGCCGACGAAGTGCAGTTGATGAACTGGGTGAAGGACGGCAGCATCAGCGACGTGAAGACGATCATCGGTGTCTTCTGGCTGGAGAAAATTCGCTCGGGCGAATGGAAGCTCGGCGAGACGATCACGGACTGATCGTTCGCCAATCCAACTATGCAAAAGCGGCTTCGTCAGCCGCTTTTGTCGTTTTTGCGTCATCAAAAGCGTCGAAGGGGCCGACCGGCTAGAATGAATGATTCGTCGCGCGGCGGTGGTCGGCATCTGTCCGATTTTTAGAACGACCGTTCACAAAACGCGATTTTGAGATAAACTTCACCGAAGCCCCATCAGCATGAAGGTCCTCGATTTAAAGTGCTCGCACGAACACCGGTTCGAAGGCTGGTTTGCCTCGACCGAGGAGTTCGAGTCGCAGTTGTCGCGCATGCTGGTTGCGTGTCCGGTTTGCTCGGCAACGGACGTGAGCCGCATGCCGTCCGCGCCGCGCCTGAATCTGTCGTCGGCGCGAGGCGAGACGGCGCCACAGGCTACGCAGGCGCAAGCTGCGCCCGAGTCGGCGGCGCTTCAGGCGCGCGCCTTGAAGTTCATGCGCGAGTTGATCGAGAAGACCGAAAACGTGGGCGAGCGGTTTGCCGAGGAGGCGCGGCGCATTCATTACAACGAGGCGCCGGCGCGCAACATTCGCGGCGTCACGACGCCTGAAGACGCGCATGCCTTGCTCGAGGAAGGGATCGACGTGATGCCGTTGCCTGTTCCGGAAGCATTGAAGGAGCCGCTGCAGTAAGTCTTGCGCGCGGCGTCTCTTCTGGCTCCGGGATGAGCCATAAGGGAGACTCCGCGCATGAACCTTAGCTATTCCCCCGCCGACGACGCCTTTCGCGCCGACGTCCGCATCTGGCTCGAAGCCAGTCTTCCTCGCGCGCTGCGCGACAAAGTTCTCCATCACAAGCGTCTGACCCGCGACGATTACGCGAACTGGCACAAGCTGCTCGCGTCGCGCGGATGGTCGGCTGTCGCGTGGCCGAAAGAATACGGCGGTCCCGGCTGGGACGTGACGCAGCGGCATATCTGGGACGAGGAGTGCGCCCGAGCCGGCGCGCCGATGGTGCTGCCCTTCGGCGTAGTGATGGTCGCGCCGGTGCTCATGAAATACGGCAGCGACGAGCAGAAATCGCGCTATCTTCCGCGCATTCTCGACGGCACCGACTGGTGGTGCCAGGGCTACTCGGAACCCGGCTCGGGCTCCGATCTCGCGTCGCTGCGCACGCGCGCCGAACGACGCGGCGATCGCTACATCGTGAACGGGCAGAAGACCTGGACCACGCTCGGCCAGCACGCCGACATGATGTTCTGCCTCGTGCGCACCGATCCCGAAGCGAAGAAACAGGAAGGCATCTCGTTTCTTCTGATCGACATGAAGACGCCGGGCATCACCGTTCGCCCGATCATCACGCTCGACGAGGATCACGAAGTCAACGAAGTCTTTTTCGAGGACGTCGAAGTGCCGGCTGAGAATCTCGTCGGTGAGGAAAATCGCGGCTGGACGTATGCGAAGTATCTGCTCGGACACGAGCGCACGGGCATTGCGCGCGTCGGGCTGTCGAAGCGCGAGTTGCTGTTTCTCAAGCGGCTCGCTCTGGACCGCAACAAGGCCGGCAAGCCGCTCCTGCACGATCCGGTCTTCGCCGCGAAAATCGCCGCGCTCGAAATCGAATTGATGGCGCTCGAAGTGACGGTTCAGCGTGTGATCGCGAGCGAGGCGGGCGGCAAGGGGCCGGGACCGGAAGCGTCGATGCTGAAGATCAAAGGCACCGAAGTGCAGCAGGCGCTGACCGAGTTGATGGTCGAAGCAATCGGCCCGCAGGCGGCCGCTTTCGATCCCGCTTTCCTCGAAGGCGAGCGCCCGCATAGCATCACCGGCGACGACGATGCCGCGCCGCTCGCCGCGTATTACTTCAATTTCCGCAAGACATCGATCTACGGCGGCTCGAACGAGATTCAAAAGAACATCATCGCGCAGATGATTCTTGGACTTTGAGGAGCGGCGCATGGACTTTACTTTCAGCGATGAACAGCAGCAGTTCCGCGATGCGCTGCGCCGGTATCTCGACAAGGAATATGCGTTCGATGCGCGGCAGAAGATCGTTGCGTCGGAGGCGGGCGTCGATGAAGAGCATTGGCGCGCGTTCGCCGAACTGGGTCTCCTCGCGTTGCCGGTTCCCGAAGCGCAGGGCGGCTTCGATGGCGGTCCGGTCGACATGCTCGTCGCGATGCAGGAGCTCGGTCGCGCGCTCGTCGTCGAACCGTATTGGGCGACGGCCGTGGGCATCGAAGCGTTGCGGCTCGGTGCGCAGAAGGGCGGTGCGATCGCCGGCGAGTTGCTCGAACGGGCGGGGCGCGGCGAGATACGTCTTTCGGTCGCGTTCCACGAGCCTCATGCGCGCTACGATCTCTTCGATCTGCGCACCACCGCGAGCGGCGAAGGCGAGCGCTTCACACTGGAAGGCACGAAGTCGATGGTCCAGCACGGCGCGCAAGCCGATTACTGGATCGTGCCAGCGCGCGCGGAAGGCGAAGTGGCGCTGTTCATCGTCGGGAAAGATGCGGCGAAGGTCGGCATCACCGAGTACCGCACGATCGACGGGCAGCGCGCCGCGACGCTCACCTTCGACGAGACGCCCGCGACGCGCCTCGCTGGCCACGATACCGGCGCCGCGACCTTCGAGCGGATCGCTGACTACGCGACTTTTCTGCTATGCGCGGAAGCGCTCGGCGCACTCGATGCGCTCAATCGCGCGACCGTCGACTATACGAAGGAACGCCAGCAGTTCGGCATGCCGATCGCGCGCTTTCAGGCGTTGCAGCATCGCATGGTCGAGATGTTGATCCACGCGGAGCAGGCGCGCTCGATCACCTATCTGGCCGCCGCGCGTTACGCGAGCGACGATGCCGCGACGCGCGCACAAGCCATCTCGGCAGCGAAGGTGCGCGTCGGTCAGGCCGCGCGCTTCGTCGGGCAACAGGCGGTGCAGTTGCACGGCGGCATGGGCATGACCAACGAACTGCCCGCGGCGCACTGGTTCAAGCGCCTGTCGATCATCGAGACGACGCTCGGCGATGTCGATCATCATCTCGCGCGCTTCGCGGCGCTGCCCGCTTTTTCCGTTACCGAAGACTGACGCTCATCGAGGAGCTTTTGCATGAAATACGCCTACGAAGATTTCGATATCGGCAGCGCAGTGCAGTTGAGCGCACACACGTTCACGAGAGAAGAGATCGTCGGATTCGCCGAGCGTTATGATCCGCAGCCTTTTCATCTGTCGGAGGCGGCTGGCGAGGCGTCGCATTTCGGCGGACTCGTCGCGAGCGGCTGGAACACGTGTTCCGCGATGATGGGCATTCTCGTGCGCGATATGGTCGGCGATTCGACGTCGATGGGCTCACCCGGCCTCGATAACATTCGCTGGATCAAGCCGGTGCGCGTCGGCGATACGGTGCGGCTTACCGTGCGCGTGCTCGACAAGCGCGTGTCGAAGAGCAAGCCGGATCGCGGGATCGTGCAGACGCGATGGGAAGCGCACAATCAGCATGGCGAGCTCGTGCTGACGGTGGAGTCTGCGGCGCTGTTTGGTTTGCGCAAGCCGGGTGGGGAGGGATGAGATTGGTTGGGGCGTTCGCCGGATCCCGATTTCGTGTCGGTTTATTAGCACTGCCCCTCCCCGGAGCGGGGGTCACTTTCTTTGCTGCTGCAAAGAAAGTAACCAAAGAAAGCAGCTTCTCACCGCCCGCGGTCACACGCAGTTTGGCCATGCTTGCCAGCTGGCGCTGGCACTCGCCTAAGTGTCGCCCTCAAAGGACCTACTGGGCTTGGCTCGCGCACGGTCTGACACATCGCGCCGCTTGCCTCACTGGTTCAGCACGAAATGGCTCCGGCCCGCTTCGCGGCCGACGGGTCAATCGGGTCTGCGTGCGCTTCTTCTTCGACGGTTTCCTTCGCATACCCAACGGCAGCGCGTAGCGCTGTGCCGAAGCTATTTGGCGCTGAACCAGCACGCTTAAACATTTGGTGCGGCAGACCGTGCGCGGTCCAAGCCCGTGTCCGCTTGTGGGGGCACTCGCTACAGCCGGGCCATTAGGCCAATCGTCTGTGCCGCGGCCGGTGTGAAGTGCTTAGGCTGGGGAGAGCTGTTTCTTTGGTTACTTTCTTTGCAGCAGCAAAGAAAGTGACTGCCGCCCCGCACAGGGGCAGTGCTAATAGACCAACACGAAACCGGGATCCGGCGGCGAAATCCAAGCATTCGCCCGAAACCCCCATACCCCACGCGCAAGCCGCTATCGCGACGCGTCCGTCGAACCCTCAAACATCCGCATACTTAGCAAACTCCAGCTTCGCGATAGCATTACGATGCACTTCGTCGGGCCCATCGGCGAGCCGCAACGTACGCGCCGCCGCATACGCATACGCCAGCGGAAAGTCATCGCTGACGCCGCCGGCGCCGTGCGCCTGGATCGCCCAGTCGATCACCTGACACGCGACGTTCGGCGCGACGACCTTGATCATCGCGATCTCGCCGCGCGCGCCCTTGTTACCGACGGTGTCCATCATGTACGCAGCCTTGAGCGTCAGAAGCCGCGCCTGCTCGATCATGATCCGCGCCTCGGCGATACGCTCCTGCGTCACGCCATGATGCGCGATCGGCTTGCCGAACGCGACGCGTCCGAGCGTGCGCTTCGTCATCAGTTCCAGCGCGCGTTCCGCGAGTCCGATCAGGCGCATGCAATGATGAATGCGTCCCGGCCCGAGACGGCCCTGCGCGATCTCGAAGCCGCGTCCTTCGCCCAGAAGCATGTTCGCCGCGGGCACGCGCACGTTATCGAGCGTGATGTCCATGTGGCCGTGCGGGGCATCGTCGTAACCAAAGACGCTTAGCGGCCGATGCACCTTGATGCCGCTCGCGTCGGCGGGCACGAGAATCATCGACTGTTGCGCGTGTTTCGGCGCTTGCGTGTCGGTCTTGCCCATCACGATATACACCTTGCAGCGCGGATCGCCCGCGCCCGATGACCACCACTTGTGGCCGTCGATGACATAGCTGTCGCCGTCGCGCGCGATGCTGCAACGAATGTTGGTCGCATCCGACGAAGCGACTTCCGGCTCGGTCATCAGAAACGCTGAGCGGATTTCGCCGCGCAACAGCGGTTCGAGCCATTGCGCCTTTTGCGCATCGGTGCCGTAGCGTTCGATGGTTTCCATGTTGCCCGTGTCGGGCGCGCCGCAGTTGAACACTTCCGGCGCCCACGGCACGCGGCCCATGATTTCGCAGAGCGGCGCGTATTCGAGATTCGTCAGGCCCGCGCCACGTTCCGATGCAGGCAGAAAGAGATTCCAGAGTCCTTCGGCGCGCGCCTTTTCCTTCAGTCCTTCGATCAGGCGCGTCGGAATCCACGCATTGCCCGCCGCGCGATTGGCCGCGATTTCGTCAGCGTAAGCGCGTTCGTTCGGATAGATGTGCGCATCGAAGAAAGCGAGCAGCTTTTCGCGCAACGCTTGCACCTTGGGCGTGTAGTCGAAGTTCATGGCTTGTCTCCCTCGCTTTTATCGGCCGACTTTCTGCGCGTATTGCCACGCGAGTTCGGCCATCGGCCGCGCGCGCTTGCCCGCATCGACGGCTTGCGCGCTCGCGGCCGTGCCATCGACGACGCGCTTCATGATGCCCTGCAGGATCGCGGCGATGCGGAACATGTTGTAGGCGAGATAGAAGTTCCAGTCGCCTTCGATCGTGAAGCTCGTGCGCTCGCAATAGCGCTTCACATAGGCGGCTTCATCGGGGATGCCGAGCGCGGCCCAGTCAAGCCCGGCGATGCCGCGAAACTGCGACGGATCGACATGCCACGCCATGCAGTGATACGCGAAATCGGCGAGCGGATCGCCGAGCGTCGAGAGTTCCCAGTCGAGCACGGCCAGCACGCGCGGCTCGCTCGGATGGAAGATCAGATTGTCGAGCCGATAGTCGCCGTGCACGACACTGACGCGCGCGCCTTGCGTCTGCGGAATGTGTTGCGGCAGCCATTCGATCAGGCGATCCATCGCATCGATCTTCTCGGTCTCCGACGCGACATACTGCTTGCTCCATCGTCCGATCTGCCGCTCGAAGTAGTTGCCCGGCTTGCCGTAGCCCGACAGTCCGGCGGCTTCGATATCGACCGTATGGAGCGCTGCGATCACGCGATTCGTTTCGTCATAGATCGCGGCGCGTTCGGCGGGCGTCATGCCGGGCAGCGACTGATCCCACAGCACCCGGCCCTGCACGAACTCCATCACATAGAACGCGCGGCCGATCACGCTTTCGTCCTCGCACAACGCGAGCATCCGCGCGACCGGGACGTCGGTGGCAGCGAGCGCGTCCATCACGCGATACTCGCGCTCGATGGCATGCGCGGAAGGCAACAGCTTCGCCACGGGTCCAGGCTTCGCGCGCATCACATAGCTTTGCGCGGGCGTGACGAGCTTGAACGTCGGGTTCGACTGACCGCCCGCGAACTGCTCGACGGTCAGCGGGCCGCCGAAGCCATCGACGTTCGCTGCGAGCCATGTCGAGAGGGCATCGATGTCGAAGCGCTGCTTGTCCTGCACCGGGCGCGTTCCTTCGAACGCGGAAAAATCGGAGTGCTTGTTCTTTTCGTCGTCCTGCATCGTCTCCTCCGTTTTTGCGTCGCCATCACTTCATGTCGACGGCCTTGTAGCGTACGAACTGCGCATAGAGCAGTTCCATCGTCGTGTTGCGCACGTCGGCGTGCAGCGGCGAGGGCGGCGAATGATTGATCGCGTGCACGATCCAGTCGCTCGCTTTGTCGCCGACGTCGAGTGCGTTGATGCAGCCCGTCGCCTGCGACAGATGCCCGAAGAACGCGCGTCCGCCGGCGGTGATCGCATGCGAGAGCAGCGCGCGATTGACGCCGCCATGAAGCACGAGCAGCACCGTGTCCCATGAGCGATCATCGCGCAGGCGCGCAACCGCGGGCAGCGCGCGATCGAGCAACTCGCCGATCGTCTCGCCGCCGAGAAACTGTGTTTCTTCCGGCACGACGCCATCGAACACCGAAAGAAACGCACGCTCGATGTCCGATGTCGTGAGGTCCTTGAGCTTGCCGCCGCGAATTTCCTGCCACTCGGGCCAGATTTCCGGCTCGATCGATTGACCCGTCTCCGCGAGCACGCGCCGCGCCGTTTCCACCGTGCGCGGCAATCCGCTCACGATCACGCGATCGAAGCGAATCTTTTGCGCAGCGAACTCGCGGCCCGCGGCGCTCGCTTCCTCGCGTCCCTGTTCGTTGAGCGGAACGCTTTCAGGATCGATCGCGCGGCCGCTGTCGTCGAAGTAAGTGACGTCGCCATGACGCATCAGAAAGATGCGGCGGCGCTTCGGCAATTCGTACTGAGCCATGAGCTTAACGATAATTCGGCTGACGCTTTTCGAGGAATGCGGTGATGCCTTCGAGCGCATCGCCGTGATGGAGCGCATCGACGAAGCTGTCGCGTTCCATGTCGAGATGCGCGGCGAGCGGCTGCACGTCGGCGGCGCTGATCAGCGACTTGATGCGCGCCATCGCTTTCGGCGACACGCTGCCGAGATCGTCGGCCCATGCGATGGCCGCATCGAGCGCGATGCCTTTTTTCGTCAGCCGGTTCACGACGCCGACTTCGTGCAGACGCGCCGCGCCGATCGGCTTCGCTTCGAGCAGCACTTCGCTTGCAAGCGTTCGCGGCAGCGCGCGCGACAGGAACCACGATGCGCCGCCGTCGGGCGTGAGGCCGACGCGCGCATACGACATGACGAACCTGGCGTCATCGGCGGCGACGATCAGATCGCACGCGAGCGCAAGCGAAAAGCCAGCGCCCGCGGCCGCGCCTTCGACGGCTGCGATCACCGGTTTCGTCGATGCGCGCAGCGCGCTGATCCATTCCGCCAGCAAGTCGATGCTCGCGCCTTGCACCGATGGATCCTGCGCGCGGTTCTCGAGCAGGCGATTCAGATTGCCGCCCGCGCAGAAGAAATTGTCGGCGCCGGTCAGCACGATCGCACGCACGGTGTTGTCGCGCTCGGCCGTGTTCAGCGCCTCGATGCCGGCGGCGTACATGTCCGGATGCAGCGCGTTGCGCGCGCCGGGATTGGACAACTTGAGCACGAGCGTGGTGTCGCTGCCCGCGGGACGGTCTGTCAGTAATTCGGCGCTCATCTGAGCTCCTCGATATGGGTAAGCGAAAGTCCGAGCTGCGCCCGCCGCGTGAGCCAGGGCGCCGGCCGGTAGCGCGGGTCGCCGAGTACGGCGTGGATGTTGCGCAGGATGGTGAGGATGGTCGTCGCGCCGATGGCGTCGCCGAGTGCGAGCGGGCCGCGCGGATAACCGAGGCCGAGCGTCACCGCGAGGTCGATGTCCCCGGGCGTCGCGATGCCTTGCTGCGCGATATCGCAGCCGATGTTCACGATCGTCGCCACTACGCGCTGCGCGACGAAGCCGGTCGAATCGCGAATCACGGTGACGGGCACGCCGTCGAAGGAGAAGAGGGCGTGCGCGGCGTCGCGCATGGCGGGCGAAGTCGCGGGCGTCGTCATGATCGTGCGGCGCGCGACGGTGTCGAGCGGGAAGAGCGTATCGACGGCGACGACACGCGTCGCGTCGAGATGTTCGTTGACGGCGGCGGTCGTCGCATCGAGGCCGAGCGGCGTCACGATGATGAGCGATTCCGGCTCGGGCGTGTGGCCCGCGTCGATATGCACGGAGCAATCGCATTTGGCGATCAGCTTCAGCACCTCCTCGCGACCGGCGTGCGACGCGCGGCTGATCCAGACGTGCGTCGGCAGTTGTGTGGGCGCGGCGGGTTCCGGCGGCACGTCCTGCTTGCCATCGACATATCGATAAAACCCCTCGCCGGCCTTGCGCCCGATGAGACCGCCCGCGAGCCGCGTGCCTGTGATCGGCGACGGCTTGAAGCGCGGCTCTTCATAGAACTGGTGATAGATCGATTCCATCACCGGATGCGAGACGTCGAGCGCGGTGAGATCGAGCAGTTCGAACGGCCCGAGGCGAAAGCCCGCCTGCTCGCGCATGATGCGGTCGATATCCGCGAAGCTCGCGACGCCTTCGCCCGCCACGCGCAGGCCTTCAGTGTTCATGCCGCGCCCGGCGTGATTGACGATGAAGCCCGGCATGTCCTTCGCGCGCACCGGCGTGTGGCCCATGCGGCGCGCGAGGTCCATGAGTGCATCGCCGGCGCGCGGGTCGCCGCGCAGGCCGTCGATGACTTCCACGACACGCATCAGCGGCACCGGATTGAAGAAGTGAAAGCCCGCGACGCGCTCCGGATGCGCGCAGCCGGCGGCGATCGCGGTGATCGACAGCGAGGAGGTATTCGACGCGAGAATGCAATGATCGCCGACCACTGCTTCGAGTTCGCGGAACAGCTCGCGCTTGATGTCGAGATTCTCGACGATCGCTTCGACGATGGCGTCGCAATCGGCCAGTTCGCTCGCGTCGCCCGCATCGCGGATGCGCGCGAGCGCGGCGTGCGCGTCGGCTTCCTTGAGCTTGCCCTTGGCGGTGAGCTTCGCGAACGTCTCCGACAAATACGCGCGCGCGGCGGCGAGCGCTTGCGGATTCGTGTCGTAGACATGCACGTTCAGCCCGCCGAGTGCCGCGATCTGCGCGATGCCGCGCCCCATCGCGCCGCTGCCGACGATACCGAACGTCTCGATCCTGTAGTCGTGCTGGCTCATGATGCGGTTCTGCTCCTCGGAGATGGGAACGCGCGTGGCGTCGGGTTCGATGCGGTTCGGCGCTCGCGCCGCCGCTCAGAGTCGGGCGAGACGTTCGAGCGCGAGCGCGAGCGTCTCTTCTTTTTTCGCGAAGCAAAAGCGCACGACGCCCGATTCATGGCTCTCGTGATAGAACGCCGACACGGGAATCGCGGCCACGCCGATCTCGCTCGTGAGCCACTGCGCGAATTCGCCTTCGGGCATGTCGCTGATCTTCGAATAATCGACGCACTGGAAGTATGTGCCGTCGCAAGGCAGCAGCGAGAAGCGCGTGTCCGACAAGCCCGCGCGGAAGAAGTCGCGCTTCTTCTGATAGAACGCGGGCAGTTCCAGATACGGCTTCGGATCTTCGAGATAGTGCGCGAGACCGATCTGCATCGGCGTATTCACCGTGAACACGTTGAATTGGTGCACCTTGCGGAATTCGGCGGTGAGCGCGGCGGGCGCGGCGACGTAGCCCATTTTCCAGCCGGTCACGTGAAAGGTCTTGCCGAAGCTCGACACGACGAAGCTGCGTTTGGCCAGTTCCGGATAGCGCGAGACGCTTTCATGCGGCGCGCCGTCGTAGACCATGTGCTCGTAGACTTCGTCGGAGACGATCAGCACGTTGGTGTCGCGCACGATCTCTTCGAGCTTTTTCATGTCGTCGGCGCGCCATACGCGGCCGGTCGGATTGTGCGGCGTGTTGATCATCAGCAGCCGCGTTTTCGGCGTGATCGCGGCGGCGATCTTGTCGAAGGGCAGCGCGTAATCGGGCGCTTCGAGCGACACGAACACCGGCTTGCCGCCCGCGAGCTCGATCGACGGCACGTAGCTGTCGTACATCGGCTCGATGACGATGACTTCATCGCCCGGATGCACGCAGCAGAGTATGGCCGTGAGCAGCGCCTGCGTGGCGCCGGCGGTCACGGTGATCTCCGTGTCCGGGTCGTAGGCGCGGCCGTAGAGCGCGTCGATCTTGCGCGCGATCGCGTGGCGCAGGGGCGCGGCGCCCGCCATCGGCGGATATTGATTGTGGCCGTCGCGCATTGCGCCGGCGACCGCATCGACGATGCGCGGATCGCAGTCGAAATCGGGGAAACCCTGACCGAGATTCACCGCGCCTTTTTGCGTCGCGAGCGCGCTCATCACGGTGAAGATGGTCGTGCCCACATTGGGCAGACGCGACGGGAAGGAAAGCTCGGGCGGTGTCGGCGGCAATTCGTGCGTGGCGTTCATGATCATGTGGACGTTGAATAGGGCTCGCGACTATTTTAAGACAGCATCAGCCGATGACCGCCTGTGCTTCCAGTTCGAGCACGAAGGGTCTCGGTTCGGCGATGCGAAAGGCGAAGTCGCGCGCGATGCGGCGCGCGAGCTTCAGCACCGCGCGATCCTTCGAGACCAGCCACTGCGCGCCCGACGCGTGCGCGAGCTCGAGAAACTTCTGGTCGTCGCGGTCGCGGCATTTGGGCAGCGGGCGCTCGTCTTCTTCGATGCTCGCGGCGACGAGCGTCGACAGGCGCGCGACGGTCGCGAGCGCGGCGGTCTTGTCGACTTCCATGCGCACGAACTGCGGATAGTCGAGCACGCGCGTGAGTTCGCGCAGGCAACGTTCGTCGATCAGCGCTTCGAGCGTGCGGGCTTCGAGGGCCGCGTGAATCGGGCGCGTGGCGGCGTCGTCGAATACGAGGATATCGATCCACACATTCGAATCGAGCACCACGCGCGTCGGCGACGGCAGCGGCGCGGCGGAATTGTCCATTCGATACAATCAGGGGTTTATGCCAACGATCGCCGGCGGGGTGCCGGCGAGCCTCCATGATAATCGTTCTCTCTCCCGCCAAATCGCTCGACTACGAGACGCCGGCTCATATCAAAAAGCACACGCTGCCGCAATTCGTCGATGACGCCGCCGAGTTGATCGACGGGCTGCGCGAACTTTCGCCGCAGCAGATCGGCGGCATGATGGGCATTTCGGACCAGCTCGCGGCGCTGAATTTCCAGCGTTACGCGGAGTGGTCGAAGACTTTCGATGCGCACAATTCCAAGCAGGCGGTGCTCGCGTTCAACGGCGACGTGTACGAAGGCTTCGCCGCGAAGACGCTCTCCGCGGGCGATCTCGACTTCGCGCAGAACCATGTGCGCGTGTTGTCGGGGCTGTACGGTTTGCTGCGGCCGCTCGATCTGTTGCAGCCGTATCGCCTGGAAATGGGCACGAAATTCCCGAACGCGCGCGGCAAGGACCTGTACGCGTTCTGGGGCGAGCGCATCACGGCGGCGCTCAACGAACAGCTGAAAAAGCAGCGCGGCGCGCGTGTGCTGGTGAATTGCGCGTCGGGAGAATATTTCAAGTCGGTCAGGCCGAAGCTGCTCGCGGCGCCTGTCATCTCGCCGGTCTTCGAGGACTGGAAGGGCGGACGCTACAAGATCATCAGTTTTCACGCGAAGCGCGCACGCGGTCTGATGGCGCGCTATGCGGTCGAGAACCGCGTGGACGAGCCGGAAGCGCTCAAGAGCTTCGACAGCGAAGGCTACAAGTTCGACGCGAAGGCGTCGAACGACACGACATACGTATTTCGTCGCCGCATCGGGGATTGAGACCCGCGCGGCAAGCACGCAAGGAAACGCAGATGACACTCTCCATTTCAAGCAATTTCGACGCGGGCGCGATCGAAGTCCTCAACGCCGACGATCCCGAGGACGTTCGGCTGCGCATCCGTCCCGACTCGCATGCCGATTTCGCGCAGTGGTTCTACTTTCGCGTGTCCGGCGCGCGTGGCGAGCGTCTCGTGATGACCTTCGAGAACGCGGCGCAGTGCGCGTTCCCGGAGGGCTGGCGCGACTACGAGGCGGTCGCGAGTTATGACCGCGTGAACTGGTTCCGCGTATCGACGGAATACGACGGCAAGGTGATGAAGATCGATCACACGCCGGACTTCGATCGTATCTATTACGCGTACTTCGAGCCGTACAGCGAAGAGCGCCACTCGGAATTTCTCGGCGCGGTTCAACAGATGCCGCTCGCGACGCTGACCGAACTCGGCAGTTCGGTGCAGGGCCGCCCGATGTCGGTGCTCTCGCTCGGCATCCCGGACTTCGGCGACGCCGAGCCGAAGAAGAAAGTCTGGATCATCGCGCGTCAGCATCCGGGCGAGACGATGGCGGAATGGTTCGTCGAAGGGCTCGTGAAGCGCCTCGCGGGCTTCGGCGACTGGGCGGGCGATCCGGTTGCGCGCTCGCTCTTCGAGCGTGCCATCTTCCATATCGTGCCGAACATGAACCCCGACGGCAGCGTGCTCGGCAACCTGCGCACCAACGCGGCCGGCGCGAACCTGAATCGCGAATGGATGGAGCCGAGTGCGGAGCGCAGCCCGGAAGTGCTCGCCGTGCGCGAGGCCATCGCGGAAACGGGCTGCGACCTGTTCTTCGATATCCACGGCGACGAAGCGATTCCCTATGTGTTCGTAGCGGGATCGGAGATGCTGCCGGGCTTCACGCCGCAGCAGGCGAAGGAGCAGAAGGCGTTCGTCGAGTTCTTCAAGCAGGCGAGCCCGGATTTCCAGGACGTGTACGGCTACGAGTCGAGCAAGTATCAGACGGATGCACTGAAGCTCGCGTCGAAGTACATCGGCAACGAGTACAAGTGCTTGTCGCTCACGCTGGAGATGCCGTTCAAGGACAACGCGAATCTGCCGGATGAGAGCGTCGGCTGGAGTGGCGCCCGTAGTGCGGCGCTCGGCGCGTCGATGCTGCAGGCCATCCTGTGGCATCTGCAGTCTTCCGGCGCCTGACGCCGGCGACTAACCGCTGATGTAAGAAGGGCGTGGCCACTTCATGTGGCCACGCCCTTTTTTGTTGTGTCTTCGTCGCGGGGAAGGTATCGGCTAGTGCTTCTTGGTCGTCTTCTTCGTCGACTTGGCCGAAGACTTCGACGTGCTCTTCGTCTTGCCCGTGGTCGCCTTGTTTTTCGTGCCGTGTTTGCCCTTCGTACTGTGGGTCGAGCGCGGTTCGGCACGCGGACGCAACGCCGGCACCGGATCGTTCCAGCCGAAAGCGAGCATCTGGCTGCCGACATAACCGCAGCGGAACTTGAGCGGAGTGGGATCGCGCTCCCCGTCCTTCGGCATGCCTTGACCTTCGACGGTCACCACGTTGTCCACCTTGATGCGCTGCTTCTTCTCGTCGAACGAATCGTTCCACGGCTCGATCGCGGAATGGGAGGCATCGAACGAGTCGGGCGGGAATTCGACGTGATCGAAAGCCGAAGACGTGCTGGCGATGAAGTTGCCATGCGCGGCGCAATCCGCGACGAGCGGGTTGGCCTTGAAGTCGGTGACGAAGTGGTGAATCAGTTCGTTGCGCTCGTCGAGCGAATCGGCAAAAGCGGAGACCGCGCATGCGAGCGATGCGCATACCGCCATCCGGCCGACGAGCCGCAGGAGCCGGCGCGGTGCGTAGTTACGTTCCATCAAGTCTGGCGCTAAGAAGACACGGGCAAGTAAGATGCGCCGTGTGGGGAAGGAGTTCAATCTTATCGTACTTTGCACGCGCGCCCATCGCCCGGAATCCGAGATCCGGGGAATGAGATCGCACGAAGCGGGCAAGGTTCGCGAGACTTAGACGCGCGGACCGCGATCGAGGCGATAGCGGCGCACGTCATACGTGGTGATCCACGCAGGTTTGTACACGGCGATCAGGATGGTAAGCAGGCCGGTGAAGAGCGCCTCGCCGACGCCCAGCAGCAGCGAGCCTCGCGTGAACGCCGGAGGTACGACGAACCGGCCGCTGGCGAGCGCCATCTCGAGCAGCACGGTGGCGCCGCATGCCGCCGCCACCGCCGCAGCCGAAGTGACGAAGCCGTGCCCGGTGATGAAAGTGAAGAGATTGCGCGGCAACCAGGCATTGCTCAAACGCTGCAACAGGGTCGAGACCGCGACGGGCAGTGCGCCGAAGAGAAGATAGGTGGTCGCTACCGAGAGCCACGAGGCATCGAGAACGACCGCGGCGAGGCCCGTGGTCGCAGCAGTTCCGATCAGCGCGAGCCGCCAGTCGAACAACGTGACCATCAGCGTCGCGCCCAACAGATGAATGACGGGTCCGTCATCGAACCATGCGTTGCACGCCCAAAGCACCGAGACCGCGACGATGATGCCGAGCCACACGTTTTGCAGCGTCGCATCCTGCAGACGAGCGAACGGTCGCTGTAGCAGCCCGAGCGCGAGCACGCCCGCGGCTGCGATCCAGCTGCCGACGGTAAGCCAAAGCGGTAGCGGTGTGTAGAAGAACCCCATGCCTTGCATATTACTCGTTGCGCGTAAAACGTGTGCGCAAAGGACGAACCCGTTTGCCTGGTTTGTTGCTAGAACGTCGACTCAGGCTCGGCGGCCATGGGAAGCGCAGCCGCGTCGTTGTCGAGAAGCGACGGATAACGCGTCCGTGGCCGGCGCAACGGAATCGCGCCTGGCTGCCCCGCGACGACACGCGCGGATCGCTCGCTTCCAATGCGCAGAATTTCAAGGTGCGAGTTCTGCACGCCGTTGTAGATCGCGACCGCGGCGGCCCGATTTGTCGCGCCCAGTTGCTGGAAGATACTTGCAAGGTGAATCTTCACCGTGCCTTCGCTGATACCGAGCGTCTTCGCGATCATCTTGTTCGTGCTGCCCATGTGGACGCAGCGCATGATCTGCTGCTTGTGCTTGCTATGATTTTTCAATTGAAACAAGGACTTAGTTGAAGTTTGGCATGAAAATTCAGTGCAAAGTGCAAACAGTAGTGCTAGCCAGCGTCCACATGGGCAGCACGAACAAGATGATCGCCAAGCCGCTCGGTATCAGCGAAGGCTTGACGGTCGGGGAAAAACAACATGGCAAGCTTCGCGCAACGTGGCAACAAGGTACTGGCCCGCGTCAACATCAAGGGGTATCCACCACAAAACAAAGCGTTTGACAACCGTACGGAAGCTGAAAGCTGGGCTAACGGTGTAGAAGCAGCAATGAAGGATGGGACATTTTCGGAGTCAACTGTTGCTCTGGGTGCTGACGTAATCCTTATTGCAGACCTCATCGACCGACACATAGAAAAGTACCTAGCAGCGCAGGTTCAGAAAAATAAGATCGCAAAATTCCGATACGGCCTACTCAAGCGTTTCCTCGGCCAGTACACCAACAAAACGCTGACGAAAGCCGTTATTGCAGAATTTAGGGACAAAAGACTTCAAACTTGTAAGGCTTCTAGTGTTGTGCGCGACATGGATGCACTGCACGGCATTCTGAAGAAAGCAAAACGCGATCAGGGTCTCAAGATCAACGAAGACGTTTTCGAGGTCATGAAACCGATCTTCTACAATAAAAGGGACAGAGTACTAACTGCGCCGGAACTTGAAACACTGTTCCGTTCTTTGGATGAGTCTCGCAATCCTTACATGGTGCCAATCACCCAGTTTGCGCTTGCAACAGCAATGCGACGTGGCGAGATTATTAGTCTGAGGTGGGACCGCATCGACTTGGAGCGCAGAACCGCATACTTGCCGATTACAAAAAACGGCAGACCGCGTCTTGTCCCGTTGAGCAGTGTTGCCATACAAATCCTGCAAGGTATGGCAAGGGACGATGATCGTGTGTTCCCGATCACCGAGCACGTAATCGACAGTACTTGGAGAAGGGCAGTGCGCAGAGCAGGGATCGAAGACTTTCACTACCACGATCTGCGTCACATGGCACTGAGTTCGATGGCAAAGAAAATTCCGAATGTCATCGAGCTAAGTCGCATTAGCGGACACGTCAACATCAGTATGTTGGACCGCTATTACCATGTGACGCCTGAGGAACTCGCTCTGAAGCTTGGATAGTCGTAAAAAAGGGGGAGCTAGAAGCTCCCCTTGTTGTTTGCAGCGTGTCTTACAGGAACAGCGGACCAGTCACCTTGTGGATTACGTGCGTGGGATGCGTTGCGCTGAACGTGCAGTCGTTAGCCACTTCTGCGTAGATGCTGTTGAACAGATCGAACAGCGCTTGCTCGCGTGCATCTTCAAAGCGTTCAGCTTCGGCGTGTGCTACTTCTGCGTCTTCGTACAGGATGGTGAAGTTATGCATGTCAGTGTCCTCGTGTTATTCGTCAATTGCGCGTCGATCAACCTTGCCTTCCACAACAGCTTTAAAGAACTGTGTTGCAAGCGTGTCGTTGAAGTCCTTGCCGAGTAGTTCAAACTGTGCTGCTGCGTCAAGTTCCAGATGCACTAGCTTCTTAACGTCTTGCCCAAGCTTCTTCAGTTCAAACAGCTTCAGTGCGTCGTCCAAGCCGTCTTCCTTCTCAATGCGGAATCTGGGTGTTGCGTTGCGCCGTCCGTAGAACTTGACGAGATGTTTGCCAATGCGCGCAATGCCCCAAATGCTGTCTTTGGTCACAGTGCCATCCCTGTGATGCAACAGCGCGTGACCTACTTTTACGATCTGCACTTCCTTGTCGTTGATCGGAGCAGCTTGTTCTTCAACGATTTCAAGTTGCGGTTGCGTTGCTGCTTTCTCAGCAGCACGTTTGGCACGCTTGCGGATTGCATCGGGCGTCATCGAAAGTTGCTTTTCCATGTTCATTCCCCTTGTTTTGCTTCAACACGGCGCACGTTGTAGCGGATAGCGCCATATTCCAGATCAAGCTTGTCTGCGCGACGGGATGCAGCAACGCGAGTTGCGTAGGGCTTGCCAACGCGTTTGCCGGTTTTGCAGTCGATGACTTCGTACATGCTGATTTCGCTGCCGTTGCTGATTGGGAAAGTGCGGATCGTTTGCATATGTGCCTCAGGGGAGAACAACAACGTACACAGTGGAAAGCACCAAGTCTTGCTTTGCTGCAATGTCACGCACTTGCTTGGTGATCTCTTTCTTTGCTTCGCCGTAGGTCATTGCGTGGGGCGTGCTCAACTCCACTTTGTCGCCTGCAATGTGTGCCTCAAACAGCCACATACCGAAGCCCTTGGGCGCTTTTGCGTGACTGAACATGAACTTGTTAATGCTAAATTCGACCTTCATTTGTTTAGTGATCCTCAGTTGTTTACCTACCATGTGTAGATGGTAAGTTCGTGTGGCAACCAAGCAAGCAAAGAATCAGCGGTATCAATTGGTTGTTCCAAAGCAACCATGCAGCCAATTAGGAAAACCAAATGACGTAGGCATTGATTGGTTGGTGCCAGAACGTATCCTCAGAACGTGGTAAACAACACAACAATTGAAGGAAAGCTAACCATGTCCTACGAACTTCCCCGTCCCGCAAAACTGAAGAAAGAGATCGAGTCGAAATACATCGGTTTCGGTGTTGGTCGCACGCACAAAGTTGGCAAGAAGTGCAAGGTGCAGCGTTCACCCGCAGAACCCGGTCTGTTCATCATCTGGTTTGGGAAGACTGAGATTGCGAAGGTAGCTGCGTTGCAACTCACCGAGACCATCGAGTACACCGACGGTCGTCCGCAACTGTAAGGCGTTTGTGCTATAACATACAAAGGAGCAACGACCGTGAGAGAGCAGATGGACATTCTCAAGTTTGAGGCAGATCTGGAGCTGATCCGCGCTACCAACTCCAAGCTGATCCAAGAGACAGCCAAGATACGCACTGAACGAATGTGGATGCCCTTTGTGTGGGGCGCTACGTTTGCGTCACTTGTGATCGGGGCGGCAGTAGCGATCGCGAAGTTGCTGTGATCGTTAAGTAATACGAGAAAAGGGGCCTAATTAGGCCCCTTCGTCATTTGAAAAGAAAAAGGGGAACAGCGCTTGACTGTTCCCTTGTAAAACGCATCGCCTTGTCCGAGGCTACGAAGATGCGTGCCCGGATTCTATGCTTACTTTGCTTCCAGTGCTGCAATGCGTGTCAGCAGGTCTGCTACTTGAGCTTGCAACTGCACAATGATTGCGTCTTGCTCCTGCACTGCTGCACCGATACGTGGCACTAGCTTTGAGTAGTCCACTGCCTGCAGGTCAAGAGCTTGCTTGACGTCGATTACATCATCAGGTGTGACTTCTTGCGTAGCTGGATCGAAACCGTCTCTGTACACCGGATACCAGTCGCCCATTGCATCCTTGGTTCCGTGCACTGCAAATGGCACCACTTCTTGCAGTTCGTGCGCAATAACGTAGTCGATCTTGTCGTCGCGTTCTGCAATGTTGCCGTTGTAGAACTTGATCGCGTTGACCGTGTCACGTGCGCCAGTAATTGGCACATAGTTGCTCTTGATGCGGTAGTCTGATGACGTGTTGTATGCGGTAGTCGTGCCGTTGATCACAACAGAACCAGCAGTAGAACCGCCAGTTGATGTAGTCATCAGCGCCGTAGCGCCGTCAACATACGCGTTACACACGATACCCGCACCATAGCCGGGGCCGAAATAACTGATGATCACCTTGTTAGCGTTGACCGCATTCCCAACGGTCAGCGTTTGGCGAGCTGCGATAGTGCCGCTATCACCTACAGTCAAGTTCACCGCCGTATTCGCGCTGTTGACAAACTCAATCGCTGCACTGGACGCATTACCGCGAATGAAAGGGGTGAACCCGCCGCTGTTTGCAATCAGATAGAGGTATGGGCTGAGAACCGTAGTGCTGTACAGCTTGACGTTTGATGAAGTGAACTGCGTTGTGCCGGTAAATGTGTGACCACCCGTTGCAACATAGCTGAGTGCTCCTGCACCCGCTGTACCGTTAATGCCCCCTGTCGCAATAATGCGGGAGTCGTAGTCATTAGCTGATGCGGTGCTGTGGAAATCGATGAACGGTGTCTGTACTGTAGTAGTTGAACCAAGTTCGATAGACCCACCATTTACATAAATCCCACCACCGATTGTGACGTTGTTGCTGAACGTCTTGTTGCCCGCGAATGTAGATGCTGCATTTAGGTCAGCAGCACGAGCCGTTAAATTTGCGTTACTCATTTTATTATTCTTATAGTAGTTCTAACAATTACAGACGTGCGTCTGCTACCCATGTACCAGCACCATCCCATCCGCACCAGTTTGTCAGTGACAATCCTTGGAACGTAAAGCCGTCGTAGCCACCATAAACGTTCGTCGGCGTGAAAACAGTGTCGGTGCCACCGGCGTAGTACTTCCAGCCAGTCAATGTCATCGTAGGGGCTGCACGCTTATGCACTAGAAACGGCACTGTGTCGTACGCGCCAGTCACGCCTGTCAGACCTGAGATGTACTTGAATGGCTCTACACCTGTTTCGTAGTAGCGGCAAACACGAGCGTATTCCGCTTGACGACATCTGTATTCGAACGCTGTTGGTAGACCGGTAGCAGGAGCGTTCGGACTACATTGCTCAAGCTGCCATTGCGCTGTACCGATGGTGTATGTGGCGCCTGGGGGGAACCAAATTCCAATAGCCAGATAGTCGTTGCCGTTTGTACCAACGGTTTTACCTGCAACGCTTGGCAGATCAACGCGAGCACTAAATCGAGTTGGTGTTGTTGTGATGGTCCAGTTGACCGCAGTGTCAACGATCACTGATGTTGATGGTGAACCACCTGTACCGAAGTTCTGGCGCACGAGTAAGTTCGTGATGGTTTGTGTCCCCGAACTACACCACAACCAGCAACTAAATGTCGCTGAACGTCCAGCTAGACTCTTAGTTGATTCGATGCGATGTTGCACATACGGAGCTGTACTTGCGGCAACTGTGCCAGTGCTGGCGGTTGTCTGCTGGAACGTCAGATAGTTATTGGCTGGCGTAGCCATAGCCACAGGCTCAGCACCATTCCAGCTTGACGAACTGACTGTGGTTGCTCCACCAGCACCGCTATATTCATAGAACATCGTTGCTGTAGTGTTACTCAGTGTTGCTGCTGGCAGTGTGGCTGAACCCAACTGCCAGAAGTCGAAGTTGCCGTCTGTGATGAAATTGCGGTTCGAAAAGGGGACACCGTTGTAGATGTCCACTTCACGAGCCATGTTGAAGGCTTGCGATGTCACTCTTAGCTCCCTAGTTTCTTGTTGATTGCGTCAATAGCTGCTTGCATTGATGCGATTTGTTGATTTAATGTTTCATTAGCAGTCTTAAGTTCTTTGATCGCGGAAAGTGCCAGCGGAATCAGTGCCGTATATTCCACAGCGAGATAACCGTTAGGAGCGGTTGTGACGGCTTCTGGGAGGACTGCTTGAACCTCCTGCGCCAAGCAACCTACATAGACGCGTGAGTCGTCTGGCAAGTCGTACGCGGTGTTGTAGTCGTCGTCAGCCTTCCATGTGTAGCGCACAGTCTCCAGCGTTGCTACAGCGTCCAAAGCTCCTGTGATCTGGCTGCGAACGTTTTTCAAACGTTCGTCGGAGTTAGCTGCCCAACCAGTGCCACCGTTACCAATGAATGCACCTATGCCGCTCTGGTTGTACACGACGAAACTGTTTGAGGTATCAGGGCCAGTAATCCAGTAACTACCACCCGTGGAACCGCTATTACGCAATGCAAGAGGGGCACCAGCACCAGCACTTGCGATTGAAAGCGTTGCCGCTGACAGACGAGCGGTTGTACCAATGGTGGTGTAAGCCGAACCATCGGTTGTCAGGAACAGGTTGCCGGTTGCGTGCTCAAGTGTGAGTGGACGCGACGTGTTGTATGAACCGTATGGCGTTGTTGAGTGAAGCAAGTACAGTGACGAACCATCATCACGGAACATCGTTGAGTAACCACTTGCACTTGTGTTAAGAATGCGGAGTTGTGCGCCACCAGTATCGAAGCCTTCCGCACTAACACCACCAGCAACTTGAAAACGTGGTGCGGAAGTAGCGCTTGGTGTCTTGTTGATACCAACTGCGCCGGTAACTGGTTCAATGGTCAATCGTGTCGTTCCCGCTGTTTGCAGAACTAGAGGCAAGACTGATGCACCACCGAACGATGTAGTGTCCAAGTACACGTTTGATGCGTTTGTCACTCCCAAGCGTGCCATTTGGAATACTGGCGTAGCGCCTGCCGGTGAGCTATTGCTGTACGCTGCAATTTGCGCGGTAGTTCCGGTGCCGTTTGGAATAGCGGCTACAGAAGTTGTCGAGTTAGCAGTGCTGGTTTGGAAGTATGTGCGGTTCGCGTATGTCGCATTGCTGAAGTCACCGGTGATCAAGCCGCCAGAGCTAAGACCAAGGTTGCCGCTCATTGTGCCGCCGACCAAAGGAAGCATTCCGCTTACTGCTACTGGTGTCTTAGTAACAACTTCGAATGAGTCTGTTGCAGCAGATGTAAAGTTATTGAACTGGATAGTTGCGCCATCTGTTGCTGTGTAGTCGACACCGGTTAACAAACGCGCACCGTTCATGTACACGTCAACATAGCCGACTGAATATGGAGATACGGTGATCGATGAAGCACCAGCGCCCGGTGTGTATTGCACAGACGTTGGTTGAATTGCCATTGATGGCGTGTAGGTAACTTGCGTCAGCACTTCGTATTGGTCAGTGCCGTTTGCTGCTACTGTCAGATTGACGTTGATGCCGTCTGTCGCTGTGAAGTCATCGCCCGGGATCAAACGCACGCCGTTTTGATAGACCTGCACGAAGCCCGCGTTATAGCCTGCTGTGACAATCTTTGTTGCCGTATTAGCAGGTGTGTAACGGGTGCTAGTTGGCGCTGTAGTGCTGTTTGCTGTGCTCTGTGTTGTGCCGTCTGGGAACTTGATGGAGCCACTAAGCAGGTTCACACCATAGACGTTTGGTGCAAACCAGTTTGTGTAGCTTGCGATCTTCCAGTTCACGCCGCTTGAGGATGATCCCGCTGCCGCACCAGTTGATTCGAAGAACATGTTGTCGCACACGTACAAGCTGAGCGATGTTCCCAAATCTGTCTTGTCGGAGCCTTGTACCGCTACTGTGATTGCACCGCCTGAGTAGTTGACAATCGCCACGCCTGCACCTGCTTGATAAGCGGCTGCAACTGGCAATGTAATCGTGACGCCCGCTGTCTTAACAAATACGATTGAACCTGCGTATGACAGATCAAGCGTAGTGTTTGCGGAGACTTCTGTGTGCTTTGCGAACTGAAGACCTGATGTGCTTGATGAAGCACCGGCAACACCTGTAGAGCCATCGCAATACAGGGAGCCAGCTTTGCTTTGTGGCACGGTAACGGTCTTTGAACCGCCAGTCATTGCGAACGTCAGGGTGTAAAGGCCTGTCGTGTTGTTGACCGCAATGAATGGGTGAGCAGTAGCAGGGACGGTAATCGTTGTATTCGCTGTCAATGCGCCAGTGAAGATGATCATGCCGTTACCAAACTGAGCAGTTGTCAGTGTCATTGCTGACGAGGTAACAGGAACGGTCACAAGGCCGTTATATGAGTTCGCAGAAGCTGCCGCGTTTGTCGCGCTAGTTGCCGCATTGCTGGCTGATGTAGCCGCTGCTGATGCGGAGTTGCTAGCGTTGGTCGCTTGTGTTGTGGCTGTACCCGCGGAAGTAGAAGCTGACGTTGCGCTAGTTGCAGCATTGCTGGCTGATGTAGCCGCTGCTGTCGCGCTGTTGCCAGAATTTGTAGCTTGGGTTGAAGCCGTACTTGCAGAGCCGGAAGCCGCTGTTGCACTGTTCGCTGCATTAGTGGCTGAATTACTTGCCGCTGATTGGCTTGATGCCGCTGCTGTTGCGCTGCTTGCTGCCGCAGTTTGGCTTGATGCTGCTGCCGAGGCGCTTGACGCTGCTGCTGTTGCGCTGCTAGCGGCGTTAGTTGCTGATGTTGCGGCTGCTGTTTGGCTTTGTGATGCCGCGCCTGCGCTTGTACTTGCGTTGTTCTCAGAAGTCTTTGAGTTGTTCTCGGATGACTTTGCTGCGCTCGCGCTAGATGCCGCATTTGTCGCGCTAGTGGAAGCGTTTGAAGCCTGCGTTGTGGCAGTTGTCGCGTAGGTCTGTGCCTGTGCTGCACTTGCTGCTGAGTTATTCGCGCTTGCCTGTGCCGCATTAGCTTGTGCTGTCGCAGTGTTTGCCGCGTCGCTCGCACCTTGAACTGATGTTTGCGCATCAGCGATGGTGTTCACCATGTCTTGCAGAGTGCCGGGCAACTGCATTGGCAAGAACGCGCCAAAGTTTGCTGCAATCTGGTTCTTATCTCCGTCAAGCGTGAAGATGAGCTGTGAATTGTCGTTGTTAATATCGCTCATAGGTTTGTTCCTGGGTATGCCTTAATGCGAATCCATTCCGGTCCCTTTCGGAGGACTGCACCTGCATCGGTTGTTATTTGGATGAAGAAAGCGGCTTTGCCAATAGGCCATTGCGCTGTCACTGAGCTTGGTACGCTGATCGTGTAAAGCCCATTGCTAGCGGGTACTAGCGGGTTCGAAATATTCGCAACAGGAATCGTCGCGATTAGCTGGGTTTGGGTCTGGTCATACAACCATGCATTGACCGCCCACTGACTGTAGTCCGGTTGCTGGCCGTCTGGGAATGAAGCGCCCAAACCATCGAGCGATCCTGCATAGTTGAATGAACTACCTTGGTAGAAATCGTATGGCACTCTTATGCCCCTGTAGTTGTTGAAACGTAGGCAACAAAGTGTTTGCTACGTGCTGCGTCCGCCACTGCGCCTGCTTCTGCTGCGGTGTCGAAATAACCCAAGTCATTGCGCTTCTTATTGATCACGATGTAAGCGAGCCACTTCTTCTTGTTCTTGTGGAAGCTTACGCCGCGATAACCAGATGTGTTGTCTTTGCGGAGGGAATAGTTCTGGTTGTTCTCAGCGATTGAGACTGCGCGCAGATTGCACCAACGGTTGTCGCTGCGATTGCGGTTGATGTGATCTGTTGCTTCCTTTGGGAATGCGCCAGTCATGTATAGGAACGCTAAGCGATGGGCGTAAAAAGTGACGCCGTTTAGCGTGATGCTGACGTAGCGCTTAGGGTTGTTGTGGCCAACCTGCTTGCCTTTACGGCTAGAGCCCATGCTCTTGAGGAATGTGAAAATCCCTGTTTCGGGATTGTAGTGGAGGGCTTCTTTGAGAGCCTTCTGTGTCATTGTTTTCATGTTGGTTTCCGCTGCTTGCCGGGTTCCAATCACCCGTTTGTTTCTTCTATTTATGAAGCGGGATTCCAAATGAAAAAGACCACCAAATGGTGGCCTCTATTACTGCTTGCGCTTCCTGATAGTTACGTCTAGCCGATCTGGGTTGCCTATGTCTGTTTCTTCGAATCTAGTGTAGAAGCGGAGTAGGTCGGTAATGTCGTTGCCTTCTTCGTCTCTTACTTGTATCTCGAATACTAGGCTTCCTGCTTCTAGTCTCGACGTAACCCGTACATCAAACATTTGCTGATGGATCGATTGCAGGACCGAACATGGTTTGCGGCTTGTCGCCATCCATCAACCGCTTAATGTCCGTGACTAGCAGTTTGTTCGTAAGCGCTGCGAGCACAGTTTGTTGGTCTGCGGTGCTGTATGCGTTGATCTGCATTGCCAGAGCGTGCAAGTCTGTGATGCCTGGGTACGTCGTGAAGCCGTTGATTGTTGTGATTAGTTCGTCCATTACTTGATCTCCGTGCGCCATTTAACTTCTTGTTTTTCGAATCCAAAACGTGGGGCAAGTGTTTCCCACCAGTCTTGGTTTGTTCCGAAGCTGATGAACTTGCAGCCGTTTGCGCGTGCTGCGTCCCAGACTTCCTTGTGGAAGGTGGTCAAGATGCTTGGCGCCTCTTGCTTGTTGGTTGTGTCGTTGCTTACTGCAATCCAAATGTGGAATGTCTTGCCGTCTGGGCCGTCTAGCACCTGCACGATGCCAAAGCCGCAACTGTCTTCGAGTGCTTCGTGACGTGACGCGTAGGTAGTTGATGGTTCTTGTTCCGCCTTGCGACCACGCTTCTTCTTGTTACGGTGGATCGACGTGAAGACGCAGGATGCCTTTTCATGCAGCAGGGCGTTGAACACAGACTCGATAGTCCAGCCGTCAGGATTGCGCTTGTTGTCGATCATGTACTTCAGACCAAGACGGATCAGATGCCAGTATTCCGGCAATTCGTTCTTGTTAAGCAAGATCAGGTTATTTGGTTTTGTTGGGTCAAAATTCATTTGTTTCTCCTTTTATGTTGCAGACTATTTATAAGAGCTTTTAAGTTCGCGGCTCTACAACATAAATAATCTTGTCAACAACAATGGAGAAGACAACATGCAGACACGACACCTATTCACATTCCAGATGCGCGAAGCTGAAGAAATGACCTTGAAGCAGCTTGCAGAAGATGGCTTGGAGATTTTCAAGCTTGCGCAGCAGATCGATGAAGATCGAGGAAAACGACCTTAGAGATATAGTTGAGTTTGAACCACCGCGCCAGATAATCACTAAGAAAATGATCGCGTTTGAAGCGCCGTCGTGGAGCTTTGGCGATGAATATCACGCACTACAGTTCAAAATGTGTTTTGGTGAGCGCTTCGAGTACCAAGAGTACGATGCAGAATGACGGAAGATAAATAATGGTGCAGAAAGTGTATTTGTCATGTATGCATTTTGTATCTCCGAAGTTTAAAAGACGAAGCCCCAGTCACAGACCCGTGCTGGGGCTTTTTCTTCGCTTCGTGAATCGTTAGAGATATTCCGAGAACGTGAGCTTGAACAGCATTGCTTCCGCTTCATCGTCAAAGCCGGTGAGAAGCGTTGCCCATGCGTTTGAAGTGTGGCTAAAACTGCTATCTGCGTAATTAAAGTCACCGACGTCGTGTCTTTCATGCCATCCAGTATCGGCGAGATATTGTTTAAAAGCTTCGTGCTCGTCGCCAAATGGAATGTTTCGCAGAATTACTTGGTATGGTGTTGTCATTGTTGCGCCCCGCCGAATGCTAGTTTGAACGCTACTGCATCTGCGTCATTGTCCAACGAGAAGACTACATAAGCTGTGATTCGCTTTAGTGCATACTGAACAGCCGGACTAGTTTCGTCTTCTACGCAGTAATCTAGCGAGTATTCTGTGATGTTTGAACGTCGCGCCCATGCTCGTAATTGATGCATGTGTTTCAGTGCGTCTAGTTCGCGGTTAAAATATTTTACGATAGTGTTTGTCATGTTTTTATTATTCTCTTCATTCTTGCCGCTTCAACGTGCGGCAGATTCTTCTTTAATCGTTGTCTAGCGTAAGGGCCAGCGTTAATAGGATGATCGCAAACACCAGCAGCAAAATGGCCTCAAAGGTGAATAGTGCGATCATTGCTTCGCTCCCTCTGACGCTTGCATGAATGCATTGCGCAATACTTCAATAGCGCCAAGTGCTTCAAGATGGTTTTCAATCTGCGACCACTCTGTTTCGATAGTGCCGTCATTGTTGACAAACACCATCAAGGCAAACTTCATGTTGTCAGCAAGCTCAAGCGCATTTTCAAGCAGTGTTGCAGGTGCGCCGTTTGGTTGGAATTTGATAATCTCGGTCATTGTTTCGCTCCCGACGCTTGTGCATAGTCGATTGAGCATATGAGCAGTGTTGGAAGCATCACGCCAGCAGCAAGCGCCCATAGATAGGACTTTTCTGTTATAGCAAAGTAGATATCGCTTGCGAGCGCCGCGCCAAAAGCGTAGATAAGGAAAAAATCGATTAGTTTTGTCATGTTGTTATTGTATTCTCCAGTGTGGCAGCACCATCGCTGCGCACACTCTTATTTATGTTGTAGGCTTGCTCGTGCCGTTATGCGTAATAGGTGTGCTGCGCAATCAGATTGGCGAGATTCGTGATTGGGTACCACTTCGCTTTATCAACAAGCCGGAATTTGAAACCGCTGGGCGATACTACCAGCGTGTTGTTAATAATCACGCCGTGTGCCGCGTAGATATTCACTTCAGTAGCCTTCAAGGCTACGGCCATTAGCGCGATTTCCAGTCTGTTTGTTTCTGAAGATGATGCGCCGTTCCAGTCGCAGTCTTTGTAGATTGTGTCGTCTAACTCTGCTCGCTTTAATTCGGCGTCTGCAATCTGCTGTTGAAGCTGTTTCAGCGTTTGTTCCCGGTTGTGGTCGTTAATAATCATTTTAGTTTGCTCCGTTTTGTTGTTGTTGTGCTTTCTTGAGTTCGCGGCATTTACGTGTGCGTTCTGCGTTGCTCTTTGCGTTGCCTGTCTTCTTGCGACCGCGCTTTGGCTTGACAATCTCTGGTGCGTTCTCGATCTGCTCAACAGCACAGCCAGGGAAGAACAAGCTCAGGTATTCCGCAGACTCCTTGTCCATAACAACAACAGTCTTGCTGTTGGTATCTGCGGGGTTGCGCAGGCTAGTACGCATGATGGTCTGGTAAAGCGTCTGATAACCGCGTGCTCTGCGTAGTAGTTCAGGTGAAACACCAACTTCGCCCATGAACGCGTAGTTTTGTGGCGATGCATTTAGCGCGCTGAAGAACACGACGTTGTGAATGTGCTTGTACTTGTTGAGGCCGTGACATACGTTCGCAACACGGATGCCCAAATCCATTGGCGCGTCAGTCGTGTTTGCTGCGTACAGAAACATTTCTTCGCCCATTAGTTCTTCGATTACTTCACGAGCGCGGTTAGCAACGGTGACGCTGCCGATCTTCGTTTCCTTCAGCGTCTTCGACCATGTACCGTCAAAGAGGTACTTGATCGTCAGCAGTTCGCCGTTCGTGTGAAAGCGCATTGAAAGATTCGAAGCGATTGCCGCGTGCTCAATGAATTCGACTTCACGTTGCCAGAGCAGGTACAGTACAGAGTCCTTGAACATCGCGCCCATGATTGTGACCGTGCGGTACTTATTGAAGCTCTGCGGCTTCAGCAGCGAGAAAGTCGTGATCTGATGCTTCCCCATTTCCTCGCCTGACACAACCTTGTCCCATGACTCGACGTTCACGTAAGTCGTCCACGCTTGCGGGTTGTGCAGTTTCTGGCACACGGTCTGGTAAATCTTGTCTTGCTGGTCGTTCAGCAGGCATTCGGCCATACGCTGCACTTCAGTCTCTGAACCGGCTTTCGTTGTGATCTGGCAGTACTTGTTGCTGTCTCTGCGGACTTCAACGTGACTAGTGAAAGCAGCGTGATTAACCGGCAGATTGGCAGTCCAGTCGTCTTCGATTTGCGGAAGCTCGTCGATAATCACGTCCCAGTCTTTAGCGTTATGCCAGTAGGGCAGCGTCAAAAACGTTTGATGGGAGATAAGCAGAATTTCACCGACACCGGGCGCAGCAGCGCGTAAATGGTTAGAAACGGTCGTTTTTACCGAGTCTGCGCATTGCGTGTGATATTTGGTGATCTGCGTTTTAGGCCTTGCGCTCTTTACGAGAGCGTTGTAGGTTTGGTCAATTAACTGCGTTGAAGGCTGAACGATTGCGACTTTCGCGCCGATTTCGACCTGAGCTAAAGCGTGTTTGATTGCGGCAGTAGTTTTGCCGGCGCCCGCGAGCGCGTCTACGAAATAAATTTGCATTTTTGTTTTTCTTATGGTTCTCCGATGCATTGCACATCGGCTCATGGCTTCTCTACGGCCATTAACTGTTTTACAGTCTACTTCTATTTAGCTCTCGGCGTCAAAATTCATGTAACGGCCTCAATCTATCTATAGGTATAATTCGTTACATGTCTTGAATCTGCGGAAAAGCAAAGCCGAAACGGATATCTGGAAACACAACTTAAGTATTATCGCTTGGGTGTCCGCGAGCAAAGCGAGTGGAACGCCCAGTAATAATAGGCAAGTTGTCCCCTCAGTGGTGAGCGCAGGCGAGTCCGCTGAGGGAACGCCATGCGTATATTTGTCCAGCACAAATTGACGTAGCGCAGGGCTTCTACTTCGCAAGCTCATACGAAGCACCTGAGCCACATCAAATTAACCACATCTGACTTGCACGTCGCTTCGCTTGCACTGCGCAGATGGGTGTAATTTGATTCGGCTATTTCGCGTTCGCTTGTTGGTGTTTGTCCCGCAGATCCCAAAAACTAAAACTTGATCTACCCATTTCGCGACAGCAGAATTGAGAACGTTACGCAGATAAATACGGTTGAGACGTCCTGTCTCGATTCTTATTGGTAAATTCTCTACTGAGCCTTCCGCAATGGAAGGCTCACCCATTTCTGGCGCTAAATACCTTGACGAGCACTCACGCTCATACAAGGAACCAGAAATGACCAAACTTGACGATGCGATCTCAACAGTACAAGCAGGTGTTGAAGCCGCTGTCCCAGTTGTCCAGGCAGTTGCGCCTATCGTGGCAGCAGTAGCGCCACAAGCAGCACCAGCAGTTGTAGCAACCGAGGCAATTGCAGCCGCTACGCCAACAGCAGTTCACGGTATCGCAGCCATCATCCGCGCATTCGAAGACTTGATCGCGCAATTCAAGGCAGCACACGGCCTGTAAGCCATGCCAAAGATGAAGCTCACAACGACTGCTGAACGGTTCTTCGAGCACCGTTTAGAAATCGCCAGTTGGCTGCTCAAACACAAAATCGCTGTTGAGCTTCATCTTTCACCCAGTAAACAGAAAGTCTACCTCATGTTCGATAACACGAACGACGCGTGGACTTTCGCCGAGAAATTTGAAGACGTATGAGACCGAAACCAAAAGTATTGTTGGAGAAGCAAACAGGCAAGAATCACCGTGTCTTGCAGATTTTCGAAGCGACAGAGCTCTACGCTGTGTTTTATGACGGAAAGCCAATCAACTGCCGCGACTACAACCCGTATTTGAACAATGGTACGCCCAAGTATATCCGCTTGACGTATGTATATAAGAGCAGTGCAGTAGGCTGTGCTCGCCGTCTTAATACGAAATTCAAGACCGACAAGTTTGCCGTCTACAAGATGCAACCTGCCGAACTAGTGTTGCCAGAACCACCAAAAGAAGCTGTGGCAGCTTCCGGTAAAAAGACGAAGCGCAGTACTAGCAACAAGTAATAGACGCTTGGTGAGGGTTCTGCCAAGCCGTAAGTGAAGAACAACATGAAACAAGAACAAGATCAGCATATAGCTGGCGAGCACGAAGTAAAGTCGAAAGCAGACGTTGACCGCTATTACCCAGATCACCCACCTCGCAAAGAGTCGAGCCTATTCCGCCATACCAAGCATCAATTGGTTGCCGTGCTGGATACACCGTGCAAAGCGTGCGGGAGCAAAGAGAAGCGCGAAGTACACCATTTCCACGCAGAATGGGCCGACGCTAACGGAATCGATTGGGAAAAGATGAAGCTGTTGCATCCAAGCTTCCATTGGGAGACTTTTCAAACAGCGGAAGACTTCATTGACAGCCCCTATAACATGATGGTGCTGTGCGAGAAGCATCACAGAGCGCCTAATCACGGCATCCACCATTTGCCATACCCTGATTGGGTTATGCAGATGAACAAGCTTGAGGGCTTCGTATTCAGCCCAGACGAGGTAAAGCGCGATGTTTAACTTCGATATGGAGATGTGCCATAACTGTGCTGTATTCCACGACGACAGCAGCGACGCGATGGTAATCGTAATTTCCTACGACAACAAAGAGTTCGAAGTCCAGTACGGCACCTTTGACCATTCTGAGCTATTGGCAACACTAACGCCGATCAACGATGACGACCTGAATAGCTGGTTAGACAGCATGTTCAACCCGTTCGATGAAGCAGACTTGAAACTCATTGAAGAGCGCTTGAAAGAACTGCATTTAGCTGTTTCGGTGGACATTGACGATCTATGAGCGTTCTCGATTACGAGGTGCTACGCAAGCTGCGATACATGGGCCTATACGACAAGTGGTCTATTGCAGATATTGATTCGTACGCAGACACGCAGATCGCAGACTATAAGGCACTGTTAGAAGGCTTGCCCAAGGAAGTGTTTCTGCGTGTTCTGTTTGATATTGAGGATGCGCGACAGAAGGCGCTCCTGCACAAGTACAGTTGGACGGTCGTTCCGCTTACTTGATGATGTAGTGCTCGATGCCCCATCCAATGATGGCGATACAAGCTCCGAGCAACCATAGCAGCGCGTCATTCCACTTGTCCGACCATCCCTTGGCTAGCACGGCCATTTCTTCTTTAATCTTGTCCAGCTTGGTATCAACGCTTGCATTGAAGCTGATAGCCAGATTATCAAGCTTGTCGTCAATCTTCCCAACAGTCTCATCAATCTTGGCGATCTGCTCGCCTTGAGACTCTACTTGATTCTTTAGCACGATATAACGCGCCGAACATTCTACGACGTGCTTCTCTAAATCTGTTTCAGCTTGCTCTGCTACCTGTGCTGCTGTTCTGCGGCGTTCAACGCCATTCCAATCCTTCTGCTTCTCACTCATACCAAATCCCTCTCTGGAAAAAGATTACCAGATGTATCCACGGACTATTTATTGGGGCCTTGGCGAGCGCTGGTTTCTACAACATAAATAGAAGTGCAGGAGGAAACCCAATGAACAAAACGGGGAACCGAAAGGGCGTTCCGCATACTGCGGAATCGATAGAGAAGATGCGCCAAGCAAAACTTGGAAAGAAGAGGGGAAAGTATAAGCCCCGCAAAAATAAATTTGCAGATAACAAAGACAAAAGTAACAATACCGATTAGGTAGCAAAGCTGAAAAATAAAATAATAAAATGGCAAATAAATCAAAGAAAGGAAAGCTCGACACCTATTTGAAAGATCGAGTAAAAGTTAGTGAGACAGGATGCTGGGAGTGGACAGCACGTACTGACGGTGACGGGTACGGTCTCGCTGGTGTCTGGCGCAAGGAGCATGGAACAAACCTTGCCCACAGATTGAGCTACATGTGCTTTAAAGGGCCAATCGCGAAGGGGATGCTTGTATGTCATAGTTGCGATAACCGTTGCTGCATTAATCCGGAACATCTGTGGCTAGGAACCAATGCAGACAACATGACAGATATGGCAAGGAAGGGTCGTGCGGGTAAAAGTAAGATGAGCAATGCTGATGCTGTAGGAATAAGACTGCTTAAATCGATATTTCCTACCATACAAAACATCTATATCGCTGACGTTTACGGAATCGACCAGTCATCGATTTCGCGGACACTGAGCGGTAAGTATCGCAAGCATTTGAACGACGATGCACTTGCTATCACCCTTGCGGACTTCTGCGCTGTACTTGATAAGTTTCAGCAGCACGCTAACGAGACTGGCAAGCGAGGCGAACAAACACCACGACAGCGCTACGAAAGTGCTCTTGCGGATTATGAACAGTTTTGTAGAGATGCCGGGTGTAAGCATTCCGCATTCGATCTGGGCTATTACCATTCCCTCGATCAGTGCCCAAATTGCAGCAAGCGAGGCGAACAAGAATGAACTACTTTGCATTCGATCTTCACTCGTGCTTCGGCTATTCGCAAGCCACCTTGTGTCCGACTATCAAAGACGATCTATACGTCTGGCTATCCAAGAACGCACCTGATGCAAAGTTTCTGTTCCAACACCCGGTTGAGATCGAGCTTGGTAGCGACTACTACAGTGACCGTGAAGACGCTGACGACGAGTTCACGCACTCGATAAGCCGACACTTCTTCGAAAACGAAGATGAGTTCTACCGTCTTACCGTGTTGCTGCCTTTGGACGGCAGTGTTGATACAGACGCATTCAAGGCAGCGTTCGCGCATTACATGGACTAGGCTTCGCTGTTGTTCCCAGGCACGCAACCGATCAGGCCGTACATGGCCTGAAACTCGTACTGGCAACTCTCGCAGACATACTCTTGGTACACCGTGTACGCACCAACAGCACAAGCGCCCATAGTGACGCTCAAGCTGTCGCAAGCAGGGCAACGAACAATGCCTTCATCAACCGTTCGCTGCCGCCACTGATCCGAAGTGAGCATAGCGACCTCCATAAAATAATAACGAAATGAGCTATACATTCAGACCCAAGCCATACGTAGAAGCACGCGAACGATACTTTGAAATGCAATTACTCGCGAGCCTGGTGATCGCGCACGAATGGTTGAACGACAATCAAGTGATTCATACCGTCTTAGATGCAGATTTCCAACACCACTTTGGAAGTATCGACCTTAACAGCACACCACCGAACTCAGCGGTACTCAGATGCGCCTACACTGTGTATGGCTCCCCTGTTGAAATACCGGTCCGCCTGCTCAAGGACATTGAGTTTGCTGACGATGCGGAAGCGATCATGTTCAAGCTGCTGCACGGTGACTACTACGACCAAGTATAGGTGATTGAATCCAAAGTAGGCTATACCATCTGTGATCCTAAACAACTTGGATCACAACATGGCTGAGATCGTAGCAACTCCTGTCCCTATGGTAGAGCGCTTGACGTTTTTGCCCAAGGTGTTCGGCCTGAAGCTGATGATGAAAGCTGAAGCGCTGCTGTACCACACAGCAGAGCAACTTGCCGCAGAGACGTACAAGGGCGGCTACTGGGAGTACATGAAGGTCAGCAACGGATGCGGGTATGCAGCACCAGTCAACCCAGCACGCATGAAAGTCTGCGTATGGGGAAACGGGTTCGAAGGGGAAATGAGTAGCGATGCGGCCGGCATCGTGTTCACGCTGTTTGTGCTCAACAACCTGATGTTTGAGACAAGCGGCAAGGATGAAGCGCTAACTGAATTGCTGATCAAGAACTGGGAGCAGTTGCGCGACTATGCGGCAACACACGCAGAGGCACGACAAATATACAGAGCCATAGACTAAGGCTCTTGATTTCATTTGGTTCCTATGTAAGCTCGACGCATAGATAAACACATAACTAGAAGGTGTAACGAGATGCATACTGCGGCAAACAACAACTGGTGGCGGCAAGCGCTAGAGACAGCAGCTATATACGCGCTGTTGATCTACATCTTCACTGGCTTCTGCGTGATCTACATGATGTTCACAGAACCAGTTCGCAGCACTAGCGACTATTGGGTGATCGGCCTAGTAGGCGCTCCTGTTGGTCTGTACTACGGCTACATGCTGATAGTTAGACCGCTGCTCGTTGTGTTGGCCTGTGCGCTAGTCATCTTCCTGCGTTGCTTGCCGTTGATCATTGCAGGCTTCCTGCTTGGTGTCGGTTACATAGTTGCGATGCACGTACTGTAAGAACCCCCAGTAGTACTCTCTTTGGCCCCTCCCACAAGGGGCCTTTTTTTCGCTTGCTAAATAAGGTTCTAACCCACTTGACCCACCTATTAGGCGGTCACAGCGAGGAGAACCATAAGTGGCGAATAACAAACCACCAACAAACGCTTTTACACCGCAGAGCCAACCAACACCCGGCAACACTCGCGGTAAGTCGCCAAAGACTAAAGCAATTGACGCGTTAAAGCGCAGCAACCTAGGTTGGTCAGAAGATGACCTCTGGGACTACATCGTCGATCAAGCTCTCGTAAAGAAGAACAAAGAGCTGCTCGACGTCTATCTGAAAGCGGCTATCCCTACAGCACGCACAACTCTCCCACCAGTTCAATGGCAGTACGACCGAAGCCTCCCATATCACGAGAAATGCGAAGTGGTAATGGAAGCGATTGCAACCGGCGATCTGCCGCCAGACGTCGGTATGGAGATCATCAGCGCGATTAAACACATCGCAACAGTACACGAACAAGCCGAACAAACTAAGCGTCTGGAAGAGCTTGAGCAGGCATTGAAGGGCTTGCTTGGTAAATGAGTGCGTTGTTGAAGAGGTTAGAGCAAGCCAGCAAGCTACTGGCTCAAGTAAAAGAGCTAGAACAACCCCGCGAGTTCCGCATTGGTGTCTATAGAGCCAGTCGCAAAGAAGAACTGCTGTACGTGATCGACGCAACAGGCAAGCGGGTAGGTGGTGTCTGCCATGACGCAGGTATCACCATGACAGAGAACTTCATGCCTCTGTTTGATCCCAAGTATCGTTTCGTCTCCATGCGTGGCGGTCGTGCAGGGATGAAGACCGATACGGTCGGCATGATCGTGGTGCTGACTATGTATCACAGGGCTCTCCGCATTCTCTGCTTCCGAGAAGTACAGAACAGTATCAAGCAGTCAGTCTACGCAACACTAAAGAAGCAGATCGAAAAGCTCGGGCTTGAATCCTTCTTCGATAACTCAACCGAGAACGAGATACGCGGTCGTAACGGCTCTATCGTGATGTTCAAGGGCTTGCGTGATCAAACGGTCGAAAACATCAAGTCGTTCTCCGACGTTGACTTATGTTGGGGCGAAGAAGCAAGAGCACTGACAGAACGAAGCCTGCAAGTCTTAATCCCTACTGTTGTGCGTAACGAAGGAGCACGCTTCTTCTTTACATGGAACCCACAGCAAGACAGCGATGCCGTCTATCAGCGCTACGTGCTTAACAAGAATGATCGCGTCTGCGACATATGGGTGAACTTCCAGCACAACCCTTGGTTCATCGACGCAATCGACGAGGAACGCCTTGAAGACAAGGCCAGGTTGCCAGTCGATCAATACGAATGGATTTGGGAAGGCAAGGTACTGCCAGCACTGGTCGGTTCTGTGTACTTCAACGAGGTATCCACTGCATACGAGCAAAACCGTATCACCCGCGTCTCAGTCGATCCGCTGAAAGCCGTACACCAGTTCTGGGACTTGGGCGTAGGCGACAACATGGCGATTATCTTAGTCCAGACCCACTTGAGCGAAGTACGCATTGTTGGATATATCGAGAATCGGGGTAAAGAGATTGGCTGGTACAACGAGCAGATTCGAGAGTGGGGCAGAGAAAAAGGTGTGGCTAGCTGGGGAACAGTGAATCTCCCGCATGACGCTACACATCGAGATTACAAACTCGGCACACCAGAAAAATACATGAAGGAATATGGCTGGAAGGTGAACATTATGCCAGCCAATAACGAAGGTAACGGTATCCAAGCAGCCCGCGTTATGTTCCCCAACGTGTGGATTGATCAAGACTGTACCAAGTTGATCGAGTGCTTGAAACGATACCGATACAAAGAGAATTCGGACGGAAGCTTTAGCAATACCGTCCATGACATCTTTTCACACGGCGCAGATGCGTTCCGATATCTGGCTGTCGAGAGAGCAAAACTGACTGATACGCTCAGAGAGCGCAACAGACAAGCAGTACACCGTAATAGCACGGTGTTCAGGTATTAAACCCTATAAGGATTATAAATAACGATGGAACCAGAAAATACTTCACCTACCAATGAGCCAATTGAGAGCGCATCTCGAGAAAGCCACGGCGGTAATGTTGGCGGTGCCCTTAGCGAGGACGACTTTATCCGCTATTTCAACGAGAAGCACAGCAAGAGTTCTGAAACAACAGAACCAGCTAAAGCAGAAACAAAGGCTGAAACAGAAGCCAATGATGACGCAGACTCCGTTGACATTAGTGATCTTGAAGACGACTCAACCGACCTAGATACAGACGAAGCAAGCAGCGATTCAAACGATACCAAAGCAAGTGACACTGAGGAAAGCAAGGAAGAGCCTGTATTCGAGCTTCAGGTAGATGGACAAACGATCGAAGTTAAGCAATCTGAACTGATCGCTGATGCACAAAAATACCGTGCGTCCGAGAGCAAGTTTGAAGCCGCTTCAAAAATGCGCAAAGAAGCGGAAGAGGTGAAAGGTGCCTACACAAAGGACCGAGACACCCTTGATAGCCTGCTAGCACAGTACCAGAATTTTATGAACGAGCAGATGCAAGCTCGTCAACCTGATTGGAACGCACTCTTACAGAACGATCCCGCTGAGTATATTCGACAGAAAGAATACTTCTTGGCAATGCAACAAGAACAGGCAAACGCAAAGGCATATCAGGAACAAATCCGCGAGCAGCGTGAGATTGAAACAAAGCAGGCTGCCGAGAAACACACAAGCGAACAACGAGCAATCGTGTTCAAGAAGTTTCCACAGTGGAAGAATCCTGAAGTACTGACCCGCGACCAAAAGCTGATGCAAGACTACCTTGATACAACTGGCTTTACAGCGCAGGAGCAAGATGGTTTGCAGGATGCTCGTATGCTTGAAGTTGTGTACAAGGCTGCGAAATACGATCAGGCAGTAAAAGCTAAAGACCAGAAGAAGGCAAAGCCATCAACTGGAAAGACTTTGACATCGGGTGCTTCACAAGCTGCTGATCCTGGCTTCAACAAGCGTCAGGAACAAACAGCAGGTGCAAGACACCAAAAGGCGTTGAACGACGCATTTAAGCAGAACGGAGACTTTGATTCATTCAGAGCAATGTTCACGAACCAAATGCGCAACAAGCGCTAAAACCATCAGCCAAATAAAAAGGATAAGAAATGGTTAATAACATCGTTACACCATACGAAGTAAAAACAAACCGCGAAGACCTCGGTGACAAGATTTGGAATATCTCACCAGATAAGACACCATTCTTGGACATGATCGGCAAGACAACTGCTGATAACAAGCTGCACGAATGGGTCCATGACACTTTGCCAGTTGCTAACCCAAACAACGCAGTTAGCGACGGTATCGACGCAGTGACACAGGCACAGACACAAGCTGCACGTATCGGTAACTACACACAGAACCTGCAAAAGGTCTTCGCAGTTGCTGACCAACAAAAGTCATCCGACGAAGCAGGCATGACAGAACTGGCACGTTTGACCTACAACAACACCAAGGCTATCAAGCTGGACATGGAAGCGACCGTTCTGGAACGCGTTCAAGGTGGTGTAGGTGATAGCTCAGGTTCAAACCCACGCACAATGTTGGGCGTTGCTGGTTTCTTGGCTACTAACGCACTGTGCGGTACAGGTGGTTCCGTTGTTGCAGGTTCACGCACAGCATCAAGCTTTGCTAACCCAACAATCACAGCCGGTACAGCACGCCCATTGACAGAAGACCTCTTGGTCTCCGCAATGCAAGCTGCGTACACAAAGGGTGGCACACCATCAACATTCCTGGTCTCACCAAAGGGCAAAGTAACTGTTTCAGGTTTCAACAAGAACGTTACTAAGTTCCAAGACGTGGCAAAGGAAAGCAAGACATACCATACAGCTATCGACGTGTATGACACAGACTTCGGTGCAATCACCGTTGTTCCAAGTATCGTCCTGTCACAAGTAAGCTCAACAAACGCATACTTGCTGGATTCCAAGCAGTTTGCATTGGCTGAGAAGCAGTCAGTTGGTCTGGAAAAGCTGTCACGTACAGGTACATATGATAAGTATATGATCAATTGGGAGGCGACCTTGGAAGTTCGCGCTGAAGAGGGCTCCGCAATTATCCGTGACCTTAGCTCTTACTAAGACTAATTTGACTCAGTAAGCTGTAGGCTGTAAAAAAGAGTTGGGGATAAAACCCCAACTCTTTTTATTTCTGGCAATGAAAACAAATACAAAAACGCCTAATGACATTATCTCGCATGAGGAACTGAAGCACCTACTCTCATATGACCCGCTTACCGGTGAGTTCACTGCAAAAGTCAGCTTGGGTAGAAAGGTTAAAAAGGGCGAAAAGGTTGGAACCACTAATACGAGTGGTCGTCGCTATACTACTCTGCGTTACAAGCAGTATCAATTAGCTCGTTTAGCGTGCTATTACATGACCGGTTCCTACCCTCATGACTGTTGGGTGGATCACATCAACGGTGATAAGAGCGATGATCGTTGGAGTAACCTACGTCCGGTTACGCCTAAGCAAAACGGCCAAAACAACAACAAGCACCTCAACAAACCATTCGCTGGTGTTCGACAACGCAAGTCAGACTGGCTAGTTAACGTGCGTATAGATAACGACGCGTATTACTTGGGTGGTTATCCAACACTGTTAGATGCGATGGCAGCAAAGATCAGCAAGATTAACGAAGTAAAGGGCGAGTTCTCTCCATTCAGGCGGTAACACACAAAAGGGGCTTCGGCCCCTTTCATCATTTGGGCACCAGCTAAATACCGGGCAACCTTTTCAAAAGGGAACCCGAATAAATGGCTAGAAAAACAAAACAAAGCCCATCAGCATTAATCCCCCAAGACGTACCCGCACAAGACGACGTTCAAGAGCAATTGAAGCAACAGTTCTCGCAATTGTTGCCGGGTGTCTTGCCACAGGATGAAGGCCCACACATCAAGGCATCAGTTGACGTAGACGGTCCCAAGAGCAAGCGCATGGACGACGACACCTTGCTTGCTATCGTCAACCAGCTTGAGGAACGCGCTAAGACATACGTTCGAAGCAAGGTGATGCACCGTGCAACAAAGATTCAAGAGTACTTCTTTGCACAAGCAGATGGCGACTTCGCACAGAACCAGAACGGACGCTCTGACTTCGTAGATACATCAGTAGCGGACACAGTGCGCTGGCTCGAATGCCCGCTAGTTGAAGTGTTCTGCGGTACACAGAAGATCGTTGACTACATCGCGAACAACTCCGCACAGCAACAGTCAGCAGAGTCAATTGAAGCAATGGTCAACCACGTCTGGCAACAGAACGATGGCTACGAGATCATGCGTACTTGGATCAACGATGCGTTGATCAATCCAGCAGGCATTGTCAAGATTTTCTGGGAACCAGATAGCACGCGTAAGAGCACACGATACGAAGGGCTGTCAGACGACGAGTTCGCTGTAATTGCTCTCGCTGCACAAGCTGGTGAATGCATGATCGTAAGTCACGATCAATACCAGAATCCACAGTTCGATCCACTCACCGTTCTGCAACATGGCTTGGCAATGGCCGGTGCAAGTGGTGCTCCATCACCTGCTATCGCTCCGCAACTGCAACAACAAGCGCAAGCGGGCGCAAACCCACTTCAGATTGCTGCTAACACGCAGATCGATCCAAACCTGCCAGCTATCAGCAACACATTGCATGACGTAACCGTAGTTGTCATGCCAGATGGTAAGAAGGGCAAGGTAAAGATCGAGAACATTCCGCTTGACGAGTTCTACGTCGATCCAACAGCACGACGCATCAAAGACGCTCGCTACGCTGCTCACGCTTGCAAGAAAACAATCTCAGAACTCCGTGCAATGCAGTTTGATCCTGACTTGCTGGATGATATCGAGAACACAGACGACCCAGCATTTACAGAGTTGGCAATTGCTCGTAACCGCATGGATGACGTCACAGGCTTTGATTATGACCTTGGCAACCGTGACCCAAGTATGCGTGAAGTCACTGTAGTGGAAGCCTACGTACAGATGGACTATGACGGCGACGATATCGCGGAGTGGCGCAAGATTGTTAAAGCTGGCAACACCATTCTGCTTAACGAGCCATGCGACGGTAATCCATTCTGCGTAATGGTTAGCGTGCCAATCTCACACACTCTGTTTGGCATGAGTGTCGCTGAACTGGCTATGAACATTCAGAAGCAGAATACCGCATTCATTCGTGCGTTGATCGACAACGTTACGTTTGGTGCTGACGCTGCATTGTGGGTTCAATCTGATGCAGTGGACATTACGCACGTACAGACAATTGGTCCCGGTTCCGTAATCCCAATCGACAGCGACAATCCAGCAGCGGCAATTGGTGTCGTGCCTAACAGTAGCGGTGACGTTGCGGCTCTAACTCAAGTTCTTGAATTGTTCGACTTGCTGAAGCAAGAACGTACAGGTGTTATGAAGAATGTGCAGTCGAATGATGCAGACATGATCAACGATACCGCTACTGGTTATCTCAAGCAGATCGAACAGGGTGAAGCACGCACAAAGCTTATCACACGTCACTTTTCAGAGACGGGTGTCAAGCCTGCTGCATTGCGTATCCAAGCATTGTTGGCGCAACACCAGGACGAGTACATGGAAGTTCGTATCAACGGTCAAACACTTAAGGCAGACCCAATGGACGCACGTAACCAATTCGATATGCGTGTTCAGGTTGGTCTTGGTACTGGCGACAAGGGCCGTACATTCGGCGCGTTGGCTCAAATCCTGCAATTGCAGATGCAAGCTATGCAGCAAAACACAGGCATGGTCGATCTGAACCTGATCTACAACACCGTTGAGCGCATGGTTGGTTCATTGGGTGTTGCGAACGCTAGCGAGTTTGTTCACAAACCACCTTCACCAATGCCACAAGTGCCACCTCCGCAAGTTTCGCCTGACAAGCAGGCAGAACTGCAAATTGAGCAGCAAAAGGCGCAGTCAGAGCAGCAACGACAAGAACGCCAAGCACAGTTGGATGCAATGCGTATTCAAGCTCAAGCAAAGACTGACAACGAGCAACGTCAGATGGACTTCCAATACAAATTGCAATTGCTTGAGAAGCAGAAAGAGATTGAGCAGTTGAAGGCAATCCTGGCCATCTCTGCACAGCGTGAACAAGCAGCGTTCCAAGCTGGTGTATCACCTGAAGCAGAACAAGCCATGTTCAACGAGACATTCCACTCAACAGAACAAGCATACGGCTCCGCACTTACAGGCATCAACATGCACATGAGCGGAGAAATGGACGACCTGATTAACACGATCAGCAACGCACCAGACCCAACAACACCTGACCAATCAGGAGAGTAATAAATGACAACAATTAATTCCGCATCAGACGGCCAATTAGACACAGCAATTTTCGAGGGTGACGAAGCACGAGCAATGCTCCAACACCCTGTATTGCTCAAAGCACTTGACGAGATCGAACGCGACGCAACAGAAGCAATGATTAACGCGCTAGATCCGGCGGAACGTGAAGCCAAATGGTACACAACCCGCGCTATCAAGGAACTGAAGAAGCAACTGCTGAAGACTGCCAATGCAGGCGCAGTAGCAAAAGACACAAAAGTAAAGCGAGCACGAAATGTCCAGAAGTAAAGTTGATATTGCTGTAACCAAGGACGTTTCAGGCTACACACTGTTTGTCGAGAAGACCACTGACGTAACCAAAGAGCTTGAAGAAGCAGCGGCAATCCGTAATGAGATTGGTGGTCAGTCTACATACGGCAAGGCTATGCGTCACCTCGCACACTTTCCAGCAGCAGCCATTACGGCTTACCTGCACGCTTACGATGTGACAGCAGCAGAGTTTGATCAAGACAAGACGAAGCACATCAAACGCATGATGGCTGATCCTGACCTGCAAGCGTTCGTGATCAACCCGTACTTCACAAAGAAGTAAGAAGCAAAGCTTCACCAATAACAATAATAACAAGGTGAAAGATGACCAACATCGAGTCATACGACGATCTAATTGAGGCCGTTGGCGAATACCTACAGCGTGCCGACCTAGCGGACAGAGTACCGCTGTTCATCGCACTGGCGGAGAAGCGTCTCAACGACGTGATCAAAACAATGCCCCAACAAGTGGCATTGCCGTACATCATCACTCCCGCAGCAGGCACAAACATTCTCAGCTTGCCGTCTGACTTCGGTGCTCTCATCCGCTGCACATACGGCTCACGTCCGCTTACGTTCATCTCCCCAGAAAGCATCGACGTTGAAAACACGCGTTGCAATGCAATGAAGTTCACGTTGCTGGGAAACAAACTGTATTTGCAGACAATGAGTAATGGTCAAGATGCATTGGTGATCTATTACTACAAGCAATTGGATCAATTGAGCGAGACCAACGAAAGCAATTGGTTGCTCGAAGACTATCCAAATATGTACTTGTACGCGACGCTGCTTGAGACAGAGCCGTTTGTGATGGATGACGAGCGTGTTGCCGTATGGTCTGAACTGCTGTCGCAAGCTCTGCAATCAGCAAAGACCGCGTCACGTGTATCGCAGCTTCCACAGCATAGCCGCATTACGCGCACACGTTCCTAAGGTGTATCAATGGCAAAGAAATTAGACATTGATCCACAAAAGGTAGTTGGCTTCGCACCAGACCTTGATCCAAGTACACCCGGCATCTTCCAAAGCTGCAACAACGTTATACCAACTCTAATCGGCTTCAAGGGCGCAGCTAGTCCCGTTTCATCAGGATTAGCCGCTATCGCAGCACCAGTTCTCGGTAATGCGCTGATCGCACGACTAGACGGAACAGACCGCCAGTTCGCAGCAACAGCAACACAGATTTTCGAGAACGTTGCAGGTGTATGGACAGACCGTAGCCGCTCAGGCAACTACAGCCTGGGTACTAGCGGACATTGGCGCTTTGCGGCATTCGGTAACGAATCACTTGCCGTCAACGGTGCTAGTGCTCTGCAAGCGTCTCTTGATGGAGCATTTGCTGACGTAGCGAACGCACCAATAGGGAAGGTGATCTTCGTTGCTAACGGCCAAGTGTTCGTCTGCAACAACTCATCACCAGCAGCCGCAGCAACACCAGATGCATGGTACTGCTCAGGCGTCTACGACCATACGCAATGGGACACGACAAACCTGCAATCACTCTCTGCATATGGTCGTCTACTTGATACACCGGGCGGTATTACAGCGGGCGCAGCACTGGGTAACAACGCGATCCTGTTCAAGTCCAACGCTATGTATGTCGGTACGCAGATGGGATATCCCACAAACTGGGGCTGGCAAGCAATTACCAAGAATATCGGCGCACCATGTCAAGAGGCTGTTGTCTCCACAGGTAACGCGCTGTACTTCATCGGTACGGACGACTTCTACGAGTACCAGTTGAACGGTCTACCAACTCCAATTGGTCAGAACGTGCGTCGTTGGTTCTTCAAGAACTTGAACCCGAATTACAAAGACAAGATGAGCTCGTTCTACGACCAAGATCAGCACGTGATCTATTGGGCGTTTGTATCGAACAACTCACTAGACGGCACGCTTGATACCTGCATTGTCTATAACTGGGCAACGCAGACATGGGGCCGTATGGATTTGAAGATGCAAGGCTTTGTGCAGATTCTAAACGGTCAGATGACATACAACACGCTTGGCACGCAGTGGACAACGTGGAACAGCTTGCCAAACATCTCGTATGACTCCTCGTTCTGGATCAACTACCGCATTACACCGGGCTTCTTCGACACTACGAACAAGCTGATGGCACTTGCAGGTACTTCGACAGGAGCGACCATTACCACGAATGCGTTCGGTGATGACTCGATGTACACCAGTATGCAGCAGTTCAAGATGCGCTTCTATATGGAGCCTGCATCGGGTTCAGCAATATGGCAGGGAAGACCAACACTAGGCACGTCCGACCCAACACTGATTGCCAATGCAAACACGGGTCCGTTCGTACTTGCAGATGCACGTTTCGACGTAGGGCAAAGCACACGCTGGCATAACCTGATACTCACGTTCAATGGAGACTTCGAACTGATCATGTGGTATCCGCTGCTTGTATCAAGAGGAAAGAATTAATGGCTAAGATCGGAAAAATTACACTGCCAACAAAGACAGTGACGTTAAAGAGCGGTGAGAAGGTATCAATGCTTGATCCTAATGCAGTGTTGCTCGTCTTGAACAACATGGCAGACCAGTTAGATGCGGTTTCAAGTGGGCGTGCATCAGCATCATGGAATGCAGCTAGCGCACCACCATCGGGCAGCACCACAACTAACCCAACTGGCATTGTGCCGGGTTTGAATTACGGGGTAGGGGACTTCATTTCGAACAAGGCTCCTGCTGTAACAACGACCAACAGCCACAACTACGTGTTGATGGGTTGGGTCTGCACAAAAGCTGGCACGATTGGCACAACAACAGCACCAACGTTCACAGCCTGCTATAGCGTAGTCGGGCCATTCTGATCCGCGCTTCCTATAAATAACAAGAATAAAGGAAAGGATTCATATGGCATCTCTTCTATCACTATTGGGCAATTCGTCCGGTTTGCCAACAACGCTGACCGACGAAGAACAAGAAGCCCTTCTACAGCAACAGCAAGCGCCCACATCAGGTTTGTCCGCGTTGATGGGTGTTGCTGGCCCCGACTCAACATCAGAAACCACGCAGCCACTACAAAGTGCAACTTCACAGAGTCTGATTAACTCGCTCGGACAAGGCGACAGCAAGAACATGGGTTCAGACGCGAATCCAAGCTATTCAACCGACTCTATGAAGTCAGATGAAGCAGCAGCGCAAACAGCATCAGAAGACGCTGCAAACGCCTCTAAGGACAGCACTAGCACAGGTACTAGCGACGCAAACCAAGCTGATGGTGCGTCTTCTACTGACGCTGGCAGCACTTCCACCGACACTTCAAGCTCTGACGATTCCGGTAGCGGCTTTCTGAACTTCTTGAAACGAGATTTCCACAAGCTCGCGTCAGACCCATACCTGTTTCCATCAATGATGGCAGCAGGCGCAAGCATGATGGGAAACAGTCGTTACGGTACTCCCGGTGCTGCGGCTGTTGGTCAAGGCATATTGGCAGGTCAGCAAACCTACAACGCGCGTCGTCAGCAAGACATTGGCAACACGATGGCGGCAGCACAGTATCAACGCGCGATGGCGAAGGATCAAGCAGAGATCGAGAGCAAGAAGGCAACAACTGCTCAGACTGCTATGAACACAAAGAACTCAATGGACTTGCGTTCATACATGGCTAACCCAGGTCAAACAGGCATTACACCACAAGGTATTCTGGCAAACGGCGGTACTGCTGAAACGGTCAAATCCTACTTCCCAGATTTGCAGATGAAGACTGACGACACCGGCAACGTGTATGCGTTCAATCCACGCACAGGTGTCCAAGCAAAGATCGGCACACAGCAAGTCGTGAAGAACACACCTGTCACCGACAACGTGAATGTCTACAACGGCACTGGTGCGAATGGTCAGCCAAACGCTACGCAGGTACAAACTGGCGGAATGGCTCCAGCAGAAGTATCAAAGGCAATCCAACCATACAACGAAGCGCAGGGCAAAGCAAAGGAACAAGCCGACCAGTACACAGGCTTGATCGGTGCATTGCAGACTAAAGATGCGCTCGGAAGTACAAGCGGTATGTTGGGTGACGTCTCACGTCAAGCTCTCAATAAGCTTGGTATTTTCGATCCAAACTCAGCAATTCGACAAGTGGCAAACCGTATGAACGTGACGCAGGAAATGTCTCTGCTTCCACCGGGCGCACGTCCAAACCAGTTTATTGAAAAGCAGTTGACCAAGACGCAGGCTGATCCATCTTCAGCAAGCCCAGAACTGTTGTTGCAAAACGCCACATACAACAAGGTCATGGCTGATGTGCACGCCGTTGATAACGCAGCGAGGGCCGCTTACTTGTCAGCTAACGGTGGTAATGAAGCAAACCTGACAAAGAAAACAACTATCACGATGAACGGTATGCAACGCACCTATGGCGCAGGCACATCAATCCAGCAAGTAGCGGAAGATGCGAAGGAGCATTTTGTCGATTACAAACCAGCAATGATTAGTCCAGCATGGGCGCAGGGCAAAAACGTTGACGACAAGGCAATCCAGCAAGCGCTTGAAATGGCAAAAGACCCTAAGAAGCGTGAGCAGCTTGTGAAAGCGGGAGTGCTAATGAAACCAATTTTTGGAGGTCAGTAATGGCTGACAGCAATTGGACACCAGTAGAAGGCGACTCAAGCGCATCAGGCGATTGGACTCCTGTAAGCAGTGGTAGCAGCGATGGCACTCCACAGGGCTTTGCTCAGACTTACGGCCCTACGATCAACAATATCGCGTCTCAGCTCAAAGTTGATCCTTCGATCATTGCCGGTCAATTGGCCTTAGAGACAGGTTACGGTGCTCACACAATTCCGGGCACAAACAATCTCGGCAACATCAAGTCAACAAATGGCAAGGGCGTTAGCGCGACTGACAATCAGACAGGCTCAAACGATGTCTACCAGCAGTACGACACTCCTGACGCATTCGGCGACGGCTTCGTTAATCTGATCAAGAACAAGTATCCAAAGGCTATTGGCGCAAAGGACGCGACTACGTTCGCATCCGCATTGAAAGCTGGTGGGTACGCTCAAGACCCGAACTACGTTAGCAAGGTCAGCAGCACAGCAAAGATCATGTCTAACGTTCTGGGTGCTGTTACAGGCTCAACCAACGCGAATGCGAGCGAAGTACCACAACCTGCTGCAAAGGGCGACACATCAGACGTTGCTTCCTTCATCAAGCAGTATGGCGGTGCCGCACCATCGCAAGCGCAGACTCAAGCTCCTGCGCAAGCTGACAACAGCGACGATGTATCAAGCTTCTTGAAGCAATACGGTCCTCAATCACAAGATAAAGCGCCCGGCACAGTTACAACCACGACCAACCCTGTAATGATGGGCGCTCGTGATGCCATTTACAGCAAGCTTGAACCGGCTGTTGGTTGGCTTTCTAAGGGCGCCAACTGGATTGCGCCAAATTCACAGTTCGCAAAAGACGCAGCACAAGGCTTGCAGGACTTGCACGCAACGAACGCAGCGCAGCAGCAGGCTTACGACAAGGTTGATCATAACTGGGTGGACAAGACTGGTCGTTTCGCAACAGATCTAACAGGCTCCGCAGCATTAACACCAATGACAGGTGGCGGTCTAGCAAGCACGGTCCTTCAAACTGCTGCACAAGGAGCCCTTGCTGATCCAGATCATCCGTTGATGGGCGCGGCAGTCGGTACTGCTGGTGGTGTAGTCGGCCATGCCGTGGGTGCAATGGCAAAGCCGATCGTGTCCAAGGTCACAGGTATCAGCAAGATGCTTAAGGCTGAAGATGCAACAGCGGCAAATGCAGGCACTGCTACTGGTGGTGCTTTCACACCTGCTGAAACACAAATGGCATCAAAGGTAGCTGAGGGCATCAACGCAGACGGTGCGAGATCGACTGCCGTAGCTAAACAAATGGCGGCAAACGCTGACAGTGCAGTGCCCGGTTATCAACGCACAGCAGCGGAAGCGACAGACAATCCTACTGTTCAAGCAATCCAGCAAGGTTTGGACAAGAGCGACAACAACGCGGCACTCGCTGCACGCGCTGATGCAAACGCGAATGCGAACACCGACTTCTTAAAGACAGGTGCAACTTCAGACGCGGCTTTGCAAGCTCAAAGAGACGCCTTTAACGCATCACAAGAAGCCCTTGCTGCACAAGGCAACAAGGAAGTAGGTCCAGTCACAGCACAGCAAGATCGAACAGTATTCGATACGCCTGCAATGCAGAAGAACTTGGGCCGTGCCAATGTCTATGCGCAAAACGAGGGTGACAACGTAATCCAACGTGCGTTCGACGAACCAAACAATGACCTCGTAGCGGGTTGGAACAATGTTGCGGGCACAGCAGCTAAGACAGCCGGACTTGAGACTGATCGTACATTAGCAACTTCGCCAATGTATGAGAGCGTTCTTGCAAATGCGAAGCCAATGCGCGTTGAGGGTGATCTACACGATTTGCTCGAAACACCAATCATGCAGAAGGCGCTAGATGCGGTGAGTATCAACAAGCGCAATGCGTTGAGCGACGAGCCAGTTATCAAAGACATAATGACAGGCAATGGCACAGGCTATCGCGCTATCACTCCTGCTGACTTGAACCTGTCAAAGATGTATCTCGACAATTATATCGAGCGTATGGGTAACCCTGCTGACGTGGCATCAGCAGATCGATACCAGTTGAACAACTACTACGACATTCGCAAGCGTATCAACAATATGCTTGAGAGCAATGTCAAGGGCTTCGCAAATGTCAACAAGGAGTTTGCAAAACGCTCCGACATGATCGCAGAGAGCAAGTTTCTCACAGACCCAAATATGGTCAATGCGTTCGGCAAGCTTAACGTCAATAAGCTTGACGCCCTTGTAAAGCAGATCAAAGCAGGGAAGGCGAACAACAACCCAATGGACCCTGCAAAGGCTGTCTCAATGGCAAAGCTCGCCCAGCTTGAGCAACTTCGAGACGACGCAATCGCGGCAGCAAAGCGTAATAGCGCACAAGGCTTGCGCGGTGATTCCTACAACTACATGCGAGCAGCGGCAGAGAAGGACCCAATCGCAGCGGCACAACTGCAACAGCACTTGGAAGGTAACTCACCAGCGTACAAACAGTTCTATAGCGAGCACGCAGCGGGTAATCACGCTATTGGTCAGCAAGAGAACTATAACGAGTTGATGAAGCGCTTTGATACACGTCCTACCGGCAATGTTGCGTGGCATGACGTGCGCAATCTCGGAACAGAGTTCGACAAGTATTCACCAGAGAATGTTGCTCGCTTGAACGCAGTGCAAGACAACTTGCGCCGTTATGCGACACGTACTGAGAACGTAGCAGGTTCAAACACAACTTCCAACTTCGCAAAGCGCGAAGGCTTCGAGAACCTTATTGCAGGACAGCGCGGTAATGGTATTGGTAACTTCGTCGGTGGTGAGCACGGTCAGACCGCAATGCGAATGCTAATGGGTCCGCCAGCTACTCTTGCAGGCGCAAAGATGTTTGGCAAGTTGGGTGCGACTGCTGGTGATTTCCTCGGTGACAAGTTTGCGACTGGAACGGCAAAGCTCGCAGGGCGCTTGCTCGGCGGCGACTCAGCAGAGACGTTGGCAAAGGCAACAGCAGCGAACCGAGATGCAGTCGAAAAGCTGTTGCTCGATCCTAAGCGCCTGTCTGACGCAATGACTGCACTTAACAAAGGAGGTCGAAGAAAGAACGTAATTAACGAAAGCCTGATAAGTAAGATGGACAGTACCAAAGCTGCAGGTGGCTTGCTTGGGGCAATCATCGCAGGTCAGATCGCTAACGAATTCAACGACGATAAGCGCAAGAAGTAACTAGCTCCACCTCCCAAATAAAAATAATAACAAGGGAACATAGATGTCGATCTTCCTATTAAAACGAAAAGCCCTAGGCCATGTGCCTTGTGGCTCTAGCGGTGCCAGTGGTGGTAGCTCAACTACCACGCAAGAACTGCCCGGCTACGCACAGCCATACGCACAGCAGATTCTGCAAACAAGTAGCGATCTGTCTAAGTCAGGCGTTCCACAGTATCAAGGTCAAACCTACGCTGGAGCTAATGGCACTCAGACTGGCGCTATTCAAGGCATGACCAACCTCGCACAAAGCGGTGGTGTTGGTGGTCAAGTAAGCGGTTCAGTTGCGAACACAGCTAATAACGGTGGCAACAACTACGGCACCGTCCAAGCTACGCAGGCAACGGCAGCACAGAACCCTTATGCGGATATGAGCAACCCATATCTGCAACAGATGACAAGTGCAGCCAACCAAGAGACTACGCAAGACTTCAACAAGAACGCAATGAACCTCAATGCTCAGTTTGCGAGCAATGGTGCGTTTGGTGGAAGTGCGCAGCAAAACGCTATGAACGACCAAAACCAGACTTTGGCTCGTGCACTGGCGAATAACTCAGCGAATATCTACGGCAACGCCTATAACACTGCTTCGCAAGCAGCTAGCAACAACGCTTCACTGGCAACCCAAGCAAGCTTGGCTAACCAGTCAGCGAACTTGCAAGCAGCGGGTTTGAACAGCAGCAATTACAACACTGCACAAGGTCGCGCTCTTTCTGCTGCTGGTTTGGCTCCATCATTGGATGCGAACACGCTGAACCAGTTGAATGCGCAGTACACAGGCGGCACAGCGTTGCAGACAAACGATCAGAACCAACTCAATGCGAACTATCAGCAATGGTACTCGCAAAATATGGCTCCGTACGAGAACTTGGGCGTGTTGGAATCAGGTCTCAGTGCTGCATTGGGTAACGGTGCGCAGGGCGTCACAAGCTCAACACAATCAGCAAGCCCATTGGGTATTGGAGTAGGCGGGGCAACAGCAGGTGCTGGCTTGCTCGGATCATTAGCACAAGGAGGCTACCTGTAATGTCAGTCCCATCAAGCATTTCACAACTCAGCGTAACGCCTACGCTGAACAGCCCAGCGGGCAACGAGCCAATTGGCAATAACGCGGCTCTATACTTGCAAGCTCACGCGGCGTTCATTGCGCAAGTTGCAAACGGTACCGGCATCACAATGTCGAAAGCATTGTCGATGAGCGGCTATCAGATCAACAACGTTGCAGCAGGTACGGCAAACACTGACGCGATCAACCTGCAACAGTTAAAGAACTACGAACCAATCGGCACGATCAAGCTATGGTCCGGTTCCGTCGCTAACATTGCGTCAGCATTCGGTCCTAACTGGGCTTTGTGTAACGGACAGAACGGTACCCCAAACTTGCTCGACCGCTTTGTTATTGCTGGTGGTGGAAGCTTTTCACCGGGCCAAGCTGGCGGTACATTTACCTACACGCTATCACAAGCAAACATGCCTGTTCATAGCCACCAAGTTTTTGACGGTGGGCACTCGCACTCTGTTTCAGATGGCACACACAGTCACGGTCTCGTTGATAACGGCCACGCTCACAGCATGCCTTCTGGTGGTGTTGGTCAAGCTGGTGGTGACAACGGCGGTATTACTGCTGCAAGCGGCCCAAATGGCTACGGTGCTCGCGCTGCGCAGAACACGAACGCATCAGGGACAGGCATCGCCATCTTGTCGTCATACGCAAACATCAGCGTCTATGGTTCAGGAACAGGTATCAGCCTTGGTAATGCAGGTTCAGGTACACCGTTCACAGTGATCCCACAGTATTACGCGCTTTGCTACGTCATGAAAATTTCGAGCAACTAAGGAGCGAATATGGGATCAGCAGTTCAAGGAATCGACAACGCCATTTCGCCAATTACAGAGAAATTGGGTGCTATCAACCGTAAGATCGACCCTATCATGCGCTTTGGCCCAATCAGAAATATTTCTGAGACGGCAGAGTCGCATCCACTAGAAGCGGCCGCAATCGCCGCTGCTGCTTACTTTACGGGTGGTGCCGCATTAGGGGCATTGGGTGCGGGAGCAGGTGCAACCGCTGGCGCAACAGCAGGAGCAACAGGAGCTTTAGCGGCAGACGCGGGAACAGCAGCCGCAATTGGTGCTGGTGCCGCTGACGTTGGTACTGCCGCCGGTCTTGGTTCTGGCTTGCTAGCAGGAACAGCAGGAACAGATTTAGGGGCAGGAGCACTCGCAGCAACAGCAGGTACGACCGTCGGCGCGACAGGTGGATTGGGCGCTGCTGCCGCTGGGGCGGCTGGTGCAGGAGCCACTACCGTTGGTTTAACCGGCGTTGGCAATGGCATCGGCTCAAGTATTGGTGCCGGAGCAGGACAATCGGGAACAGGCTTGTATGGCGCTCTGCATGGTGCCGCAGCGTATGGTGACTCTGGTTTGGCCAGCACTGTCGGTACTGGCGGTTCTTTCACAATGCCTACAGCATATGGCAACGCATTAGGGGAAGCACCTACAGGCTTGTTTGGTGTCGAGGGTGGTTACGGCGGTGGAATGACCGGCACGTCAAGCGGCGCAATAGGCGGTGGTATTTCAGGTTCGGTGAACGGCACTGGTGCTGTTGGATACGGTTCTGGCGCAACATCGACAATGGGCGGGTTCTTCAACAGTCCGTCTCTCGGTACTGGCATGAAGGTGTTGAACGCGGGACAGAAGGCATACACCGCTAGTCAGCTTGCGCAACAGCCACAGCAACAACCGCAAGTAGCGAGAATGCCTGCACCACGCAGAGCAACACAAGGCAATGCAGGTTCAGGAATCCCTGCACCAATGCCAATGATGACCGGAGCAGGCGGGATTATCGCTATGCCGGGTGCGACAGAGTTGCCGACCTCAACCAGCTATCAGACGCTTCTCAACAATATGCTGGCGAACTCCGCACAGTCTCCAATGGCCGGATTAGGCAGCGGCAGCAACTTCATTCCCGGTGCTGGCGGGATGATGAACCCAGCGTACTTGATGCCCGGTCGCTATTGAAATGTTGTATTTTTGCTGAAAACTAGTCTTCAAATAGAAAATGCTCAAACCAAGTATTTCCTATTCGTGACAACAACTTAGAGCACCCAAAACCGCCATATTTTGGGTGCTCTTTCAATTTGGCAACCATTTTCGGTGCTTGTCGGGGAACGTTGTGTGTGGCACGCATAATTTTTGCGAAAAAAACTTCTAGCTCACACTCACGCAAAAGCAAACTATTCTCGCGTATTCGGAAGCGTTTAGCATTGAAATCTTTGAAATCGATTTGCTACTAGTGTTTCACGAGTGGATACTCCGTTTCGTTGATTCATTCAGAAGCAACGACTAATTAATTTAACTACGGGGAAAACTCAAAATGCAAGCAGCTCTTAAAAACGGTCGCATCGAAATCACCGACGAATTGATCGGAGATAACGCACAAGCGCAAATCAACGCAATCCAGGAATGGGCTGCGAGTAATAACGCTACATGCGAAACGCAGACTGTTTATAACCGCCCGGTAATTGTCAACGACAAGACGAACGAGCAAGCCGACGGTGAAGTTGACCGCACCAAGCCTGCTGGACGTCGTTATATTGTTACGACCGATAATCTCGACGCACATAAAGCGTTCGAGAGCTTGTTCACCGCAAAGCAACCCGCAAAGCGTACTAGCGCCGGTCCGATCAAGAAGGACAAAGAGAAGACCGAAGCAACAGCACTGTTCGCGGAAGGCAAGCTGAACAACAAGCAGATTGCAGAGAAGGTAGGCGTCAGCGTCAACTCTATCGGCACTTGGAAGCGAGCTTGGGAAGCAAGCAAAGCAACCGCCCAGTAACAAACAACTCCATTGAAAACAACGCGATGCCCTCAAGGGCAGGGCATCACTCGCACTAAAGGAACATGAATGCAAGACACGCTTACGCACTACCCAATGAGAGACGGTAGCCATCTTTACTCCGCGCATCATTACAGCGATAACGCCCGTAAATCCGCATACGAGCAATGCAAGCTTCTCGAATACTGGTGGAAGCACTGTATCTCGACTAAGGGCGAATATGGCGGTGTATGGATGAAAGCACGCGAAGAAACAAGGCCTGTAGAATACGATGTATATGTCCGGATCACCAATATGAAGAACGTTGCCAAATTCACGGCAACGTTCGCACACACTAACTAAGGGGAAAACATGGAAGCAAAATGGCGTCAGGTTGAAGATGAAGGCATCTACTACTTTCAATACGGTTATTGTTCGGAAGCGGAAGCTATCGGTATGCACGGCAAGGTATCTGCGTTTCTTGCGGAAAACGACCTTTCCGATAGCGTTGCTGTGCATACGATCCGCACGAAAACAGAATCGCGAGATAGCGCAACAGGCAAGTACGGTGTTCACCGTGACTACTTGTATGGCCTCCATGTGCTCCACATGGAAGCTGCCGACGCTGTGCATTTCAAACTTGCTTTCTGCTAGTGCAGGATTGCCAGTTGTTGATGGTGCCCCAATTTCGTGCTAAAAGGTGGTTGCGCACAGCAGAAGTGGCAAAGCGTGCGCAGCCAGTGCAAGCGCAGTGCTTCAGGTAGTGCAAAACAGGGTGAATTTACGCGTGCCAGATGATCCGAAATTGTTGTATAGGATCAGCTAAGTTGTTGAAAAATCTAGACAAAGTGCGCTTTTAGCAGCGCATGATCTGCTGCTGTCGTGGCGACAGAGCCGGATGGTGGCGAATTTTGAGCGGCAGTTTGGCGATATCCCGGGCGCGGCGGGCGGTGAGTTCGAGCGTCAGTTCCGGGTCGACTACGTCGGGCGGAATGTAGTGGCCGCCGACGAGCACCATCTCAAGCGCGCGAAGGATAAGGATCGGGTCGAGCGCACGTGGGATCACGCCCATTGCGCCGACACTTATCAGCGCATAGACGAGCGCGGCACCGCAGCGGTCGACCATGATGGCTGCGGGCACGCGGGGCGCTTCGTCGAGCAGGAGCTGCAGGTCGCCGGTACGCATGTCGGGCGCCCAGCCGATCACGATCATGTCGGGTTCGGAGCGTTTCAAGGCGGAACGGGCTTGTCTCCAGTCCTTCGCCTCGGTGAATTGCGCCTGGCGCGCAACACGGCGCAGCAATGTTTTAAGGCCCGCCCGGCGCTCGGCGTCGGAACCAATAATGTTGATTATCATGCTTTACCTCGTGTCAATACACCCGTTGCCCTCGGCTCCGGGACTCGACGCCGAATTACGTTTCGGCGTCAGTGGCTATATTGACAAATTTAAGCTGATTCGGCCCCCTATCCGAATGGCATAGGCATAAATACACAAAAACCCCGCGCGAGGGCGGGGTTCGTTGTGGGTTGAAAACGGCTCTCTTGCCGATTGTCAGTGGAAATGAGGCTGCGCCGGCTCTGCGTCCTCGGGCATCTCGGCATGAACGATCTCGCCGAGCGGATCGGCGTAGAGCGGCACACCGCAGTCGTCGCAGAACTCCGGCTCGAAGCGTCCCGCGTGACGCCGCACATCCGAGACGCCTGTTCTTTTGAGCAACTCGACGATTTCCTCTACCGGGCCATCGGCGCCTTCGAGATCGGCCGCGTCGTCGTCCATCCCCGACTCTCCGTTTTCGCGTCCGTAGAGCGGCCACACGACGCCGTAGATCACGTCGTTGCTGCCGCGCCGCGTGAAGCCGATGCGGTATTCGTCGATGCGCCGTTCCCCGAAGCCCGCGATAACCGCCCGTAAATCCTGAGGCGCGGTGCCGAGCGTGTCGAACAGATATCGGACTGCGGTGCGCACGGTGTGGGGACGGACCTGCTCGTCGGCGTCGCGACAGGCCGAGTAGTAGGCGTCGGGAAGCAGGCACTCGAATTCGCAGCCGGGCAAGATGGCGGCGAAACTCGGCCCGCCTTGAGCGGCCCACTGCTCGAGGCATTGACCGCGCTCGACGCGGCTGCCGTTTTCGTCTTCCTGCCAGCGGAAGAATGCCGCACCGGCCGGCACGACGACCAGAGCCAGCAGAAATCGCGGGTCGGCCAGAATCGGCGAGGTTTCGGGAAGATCGGACAGGTTCAGGCGCGCGGCGGTGCCGCTCAACACCGTTTGCAACAATTGTTGCGCGAGGCGTGCGGTATCCACGTGGTGTCGCGGCAACTGGTCGATGCTGTAGAGATAGGGCGCGACGGCGACGCGCGCGTCCGCTGCTAGGACATGCGCCTGCATTTGCGTGCGCAGGGCATCGACGGCATCGCCCTTGAGCGCCCCCGACGGGATCGCATAGCGCGTCCACGCGAGCACCGGCGCGGAAATGAGCAATGCTTCGTGGGGCGCGCCCTCGATGTCGATTTTGAATGACTCGCTGTGCGTCTCGGCCATATCGGCGAGCGCTCCGTAGGCGTCTGGATGGTTCTGCTGCAGATGGTCGAGCGCGGCATCGAGCGTCGTCTGATTGCCGTTACGCACGAGTTTGGCGATGAGGGCGTCGAGGCGGGCTTCCCAGAACCTGTCCTCGACGCGGCTTCCGGACGCGAAGAGCGCGAGGGAGAGGCTGACGAGCTTGTCGGCATCCGGGGGAATACGTTTTGCGATTCGCGAGCGCATATAAGTACGAAAGTTAATTGGTGCGGTGAACCTTTGATTGTAGTCGCTCGGACGACGCTTTTATCGCGCGCCGTTAAGGTCTGTCGATCTATGGCAGGCGAGGGCGCTCGGAGCGGTCGAATTATTTTTTCGCAGCTCACTTGCGGAGGAGACATTCACTCACTAAAATTCCGTTCCTTCGCGATTCGATGAACGCGAAGGAAGCGGGAGTAGGCGGTTATCGGTGGTGTGCTCGGGATGGGTTGTAGAAGGTTCTGAGCGCGGTTGGCAAGAAGAGAAAATGCTTCGAATCTTGTTGACACGAACCGAAAT
>JFHF01000018.1 GCA_000648925.1 Caballeronia jiangsuensis | reverse complement strand
GAGCTAATAGACCACTAAGAAATCGGGATCCAGCGACAAAAAAAAGCGCCGCAGGAAAACCCCCACGGCGCTCAGCGTTGCCCAACGCTCAAACCCAATCACTTGGTCCAGCTATCCACCCGATCCCCATGCGCGCTGATCCACGCATCCGCAGCCGCCTGCGGCTTCTCTCCATTCTGCGTCGCAAGCATCACACTATCGATCTCACCCGGCTTCCACTGAAACTTCTTCAAAAACGCAACCACCTGCGGCGCCTTCTTCTCAAGCTCCGGATTGATCACGTTATCCACGTGTTCCGACTCGCCGAAAACTTTCTTCGGATCTTCGAGGAACTTCAGCTTGTACTTCGCGAACATCCAGTGCGGCTTCCAGCCCGTCACGATGATCGGCTTGTTAGCCGCCTCCGAACGCGCCAGTTCCGCCGTCATCGCCGAACCCGAGCTCGGCAGCAGCTTGTAGTCGAGGTTGTAAGCCTTGATCGCCTCGCTCGTCTTCTGCATCACACCCGCGCCCGCGTCGATGCCGACGATGCGCGAATCGAATTCCGTCTTCTTCGCTTCGAGATCCGACAGGCTGTTGACGTCGACATTCTCCGGCACGATCAGGCCGATCTTCGCGTCCTGAAAGTTCGGACCGAGATTCACGACCTTCGCCTTGAAGTTGTTCCAGTACGCGCCGTGCGTGACCGGCAGCCACGCCGAGAGCGTCGCATCCAGATCGCCGCGCGCCACGCCCTGCCACATCACGCCAGCCGCAACCGGCACGAGCTGCACCGGATAACCCAGCTTCTTTTCGATAACCCGTGCAGCGACATTCGATGTCGCCACGCTATCGTCCCAGCCCTCGACGTAACCGATTTTGATCGTCGGCTTATCTGCGGCGCTTGCCATAAAGCTCGTGGCGAGAGCGGCGGTCATCGCCCCAAGCACGAGCATTCTTCTCATCGGTTTCATTTGGTTTCCCCTTAGCGGCCCCACGCCGTCTAGCGAACAGAATCACGAGCCAGAATTAGCCCGTAACGCACTTTTCCGACACTCAGTTGTCAAGAAACGACTCATCCCATCCGGGTCGCCCGAGGACCTTATTTGTCGACGACGAGATCGCTCAAAGGCTTGCTGCAGCACAGCAGCACCATGCCCTGATCGATCTCGCGCTGACGAATGCCTCCTGCATGCTTCATGCTCACTTCGCCCGATACGAGCTTCACCTTGCAGGTGCCGCACATGCCCTGCGTGCACGACGAAGGCAGACGCACGCCCGCCTTCTTCGCGGCATCGAGAACGTGCTCGCCGCTGCCGCATTCGATATCGCGCCGGCTCTTCGCGAAGTTCACCTTGAACTTCGTTTCGATCAAGGGTTCCGCCACCGGCTCGACGATCGGCTCGATCGGCTCGATCGGCGCCGGTTCGAAACCGATCGCTTCCTCACGCGCTTCGACGAAATCCGTCTGCGTCGCGAGTGCATCGGCGACATGCGCAGTCGTCAGTTCCGCCGCGACTTCTTCGACGACGCCGAACGAGAAGCTCTCCTCGTGATAATGCTTGCGATCGAAACCGCCTTCGTCGAGCAGATCGCGCACCGCTTTCATGTACGGCGCGGGGCCGCACGTGAAGATTTCGCGGTCGAGAAAGTCCGGCGCGATCAGCTTCAGCAACGGCAGGCTCAGAAAGCCCGTCACGCCCGGCCAGCTCGTGCGCGCGCCGATGCGCTCGCACACGAACGACGTGCGGAAGTTCTTGTGATTCGACGCGATCAGATCGAGCTCGCGCGCGAAGATGATGTCGTCGGGCGTGCGCGCGCTGTGCACGAACACGATGTCGGCATCGTCGCCGAGTTCGTGATGAGCGCGGCTCATCGACATGAGCGGCGTAACGCCCGAGCCCGCCGACAAGAAGAGATACTTGCGCGCCGGATGCCGCGCGCACGTGAATTCGCCCGACGGTCCGAGCACGCGCACGGTCGAGCCCGCGACGACGTTATCGTGCAGCCAGTTCGACACCTTGCCGCCCGGCACGCGCTTCACCGTGATGGAGATCGTGTGCGGACGCGTCGGCGCGGACGAGATCGTGTAGCAGCGGTTGATCTGCTCGCCGTCGATATCGAGTTCCAGCGTGATGAACTGCCCCGGCTCGAACACGAACGTGCGTTCGCCGGGCGCCTTGAAGAAAAAGCTTTTGACGTCGTGCGTTTCCTGCCGGACGTGACAGCAGACGAGCGTCTCGTCCGTGTCGCAGTCCCAGCGCATGGGCAGCGTTCCCCAGAATTTCGGCTGGGTCACACGGCTTCGGGTCGGCTCGAACGTAGCCTGATCGCGCATCATGTTCTGCTCCTGCTACGACTGCTTTAGCGCATGAAGGAAACGACTTTCTCGCCGTGCGACGCATCGACGCCGTGTACCGGCGTGTCGGCGTAATCGGCAAGACGTCCGATGTACCACTCGCAAAACTTCTCGACGAGTCCTTCCGTGAAGGGCGAATACGGACCCGGCTCGTATGCGTTGCTCGCGACGCCGAGTTGCGAATACTCGACGAGCGTGCGGTCCTGATCGTTCGTCGCGCGCCACACGGCCGTGAGGTTGTCGACGTCGTAATCGATGCCCTCACGCGCATCCTTGTGCACGAGCCATTTCGTGCGCACGAGCGTTTCGCCCGAAGCCAGCGGAAGCACGCAGAACGTCACGATGTGATCGCTCATGAAGTGATGCCAGGAATTCGGCTGCGTCCAGAACGACAAGCCGCCCAGGTCCGCGCGCTCGAAACCGCCGAGCAGCTTCTTCGATGCGACCTTCGCGTCGAGCGTCTGCGATTCGCCTTCACGGTCGAGCGGCAGACGTTGCGTGCGAAAGCCCGTCACGAGATCGGCGAGGCGCTCGATTTCGGCGGATGGCAGGCACATCGCTTCCCATTGCTTCGTGCGCTCTTCGACGGTCTTCTCGAACGCCGCCATGCCTTCTTCGTTGGCGGGCGAGCGCTGATAGCCGAAGCCATACTCATAGAGCGAAATCGTCAGCTCCGGATGGTTCGCGACGCAGTGATAGCACTCGCGATTGTTCTCCATCGTGAGCTTCCAGTTGCCCTTCTCCACGATGTCGATGCTCGCCGCGATCTTGCAGTCCTTGAGGCCATGCGGCGCGAGATACGGCTCCATCGCTTCCCGCATCACGGCGAAGTCGGCGGGCGGCTCGTCGGCGAGGCAGATGAAAATGAGGCCGGCCAGATTCTGCACGTGCACTTTCTTCAGGCTGTGCTTGCAGCGGTCGAACTGGTCGCCCATGTGCTCGGCGAACATCAGGTCGCCGGAAAGGTTGTACGTCCAGCTGTGATACGGGCACACGATATTGCCGAGCGAACCCTTCTCCTGATTGCACAGGCGCGCGCCGCGATGACGGCACACGTTATAGAAGGCGCGGATTTCCATGTCGTCGTCGCGCACGATCAGGATCGAATCGTTGCCGATCTCGACCGTGGTGTAATCGCCCGGTTCGGGAATGTCCGGCTCGATGGCGACCTGAATCCAGGTCTTGCGGAAAATGGCGTCGAGGTCGAGCGCGTGAATCTCTTCGCTCGTATAGAACGGCGCCTCGAGCGTGTGGCCCTTTTTGCGGCGTTCGATCAAAGCGCGAACGTCTGCCGAAACTTTCATCGTGTGCTCCGTTTTGCGTCACGTCTGGTGCCCCGCCAAACACCTTTGAACGCGGGCTGCTGCTTTCGTATGTGGGTCGCCCGGTCGGGCCGAAAATCAATAATCGACGAGTTGATGCTCGCGCAAATACGCCAGAATCACTTGTGCTTTTTCGACGGAACTCCCTTCAATTACGACGCTGCCGCCGCGGCTTTCCGTCGTCGTCGCGCCGAGCATCCGCGCGTGGCCCGAGCGCTTCTCGGGCGCGGCCAGTTTCTTCGGCTTCGCCGTGATCGGACCGATGCTCCACGCCGTGCTTTCCCGGTCGACAGGCGCGCTCGCCGCGACCGGCGCGACGTGGCCCTCACGCATACGCGCATACGCGTAGCGCGGCGCCGCATTGGCGAGCGGATGCACCGCGACGAGCGCGGGCAGCGGCGCACGCACGCGGCGGCGCAAGCCCTTCGGCATGAACTGCCGCACCTCGACGCCTTCCTTCGTCACGCTGACATCGACGGCCGCGCCGACGAGCGGAACGTTCAGCGCATCCGCGAGCTTGTAGGGCAGCGTGCCGCTGTCGAATGCGCCTTCGGCGCGCGTGCCGGTGAACACGAGGTCGTAACCCGCGAGCCTTGCCGCAAGCGCCGCGCACGCGTCGCCTTGCGTATTGAGCACTTCGACTTTCGGCGCGCCGAGCGCGAGATATTCGGCGAGCGCCGGATTCGCGGGATCGCCCGCGTGCAGCACGTCGAGTTGCGCGCGCTGCGCTTTTGCGATGTCGATGGCGATCGCAAGCGCCGCCGCATCATTGCGGCTATAGCGCGCCGTGCCGCTTACGGGATGGCGGCCGGTGGAAACCAGAACGGCGATCTTCATGCTGCGACTCCTTCGGCGACGTGCGCGGTCTGTACGATCGATGTGCCGTTGGCACGCGCGGCGCGTGCGGCGGCGGCAGCATCGCTCAGCGCCTTGATCGTTTCCTGCGTGTCCGCGACGATCGTGAGATTCGCGCGCTTGGCAATCGGCGCGCTCGCATCGAGATTCACGGCGATCACGTGACGGCAATCCTTGATGCCCTGCAAATGCTGCACGGCGCCCGAAATGCCGAACGCGATATACACGCTCGCCTCGACGGTCTTGCCCGTTGCGCCGATCTGCTTGTCGCGCGTGAACTTGCCATCGTCGACGGCCACACGGCTCGCGCCGATCGCCGCGCCCAGCGTGCCCGCGAGCGCTTCGAACGCTGCGATGTCGGACACGCCGTTGCCCGCCGACACGATGAAGTCCGCCTCTTCCAGCGCGACCTGCGCGGCATCCATTTCCTCGATGCCGAGATCGACATAAGCGCTTACTTTCGATGCCGGCACGATGCCTTCCGGACTCACCGCCTCGCCCGCGCCGACGAAGGGCAGCTTCGCATCGACGGCATTGACTGCGAGCAAAACCACATCGGGCAAGGCACGCGATGCGAGCGCGCGGCCTGCATGTGCATACGATGCGACATGCGCCGCATCGAGTTCCACGACCTGCGTCGCGATCGATGCATCGGCGCGCGCGGCGTAGCGGCGGCCGAGATCGCCGTCGCCGGTTGCGTTGTCGGGCATGAAGATATGCGCCGGCGCGAAAGCCGCGACGCACGCCGTCAACGCGCGCACTTCTTCATCGGGCGCGTAATTGCGCCGGTCGAACGCGGGCAGCGCGACATGACGATCCGCGCCCAGCGCCGCGGCATCGTCCTTGAACTCGCCGAACGCGATCAGCACGACTTCGGTCTGATCGTCGGCGAGCAAGGCGGCGGCGGCCAGCGCCTGGCGCGCGTGATCGTCGAGCGCGCCGCGATCCGTATGCGCCGCGACGAGCAGCGAGCGCGTCGCGGGCTTTGTCGTCCGGCGTGGCTTGACCGCTTCCTTGTGACCGCCGTGCGCGAAATCCAGCACGATGTCGTTGCCGACCTCGCCGAGCGTGATGCGCTTCAGCCCGGCCGACGTGACGATGAAAGGCCGCCGCGGATCGATTCGTTTGATGTCGTTCATGGCTTCACTCCAGCGCTGCGGCGACGAGTTCCGCCACGTCGAGCACTTCGGGACGAGGACCGACCACGCCTTCCAGCATCGCGGTGCATTGCGGGCAACCGACCGCGACCACTTCGGCGCCGACCGATCGTGCATCGGCGATGCGGATATCGGGAATGCGCTGCTTGCCGGGGATATCCGTCAGCGGCGCGCCGCCTCCACCGCCGCAGCAGCGCGCGCGCATGCCATGACGTTCCATCTCGACCACCTTGATGCCGATGGTCTTCAACAGCTTGCGCGGCGCTTCCGTTTCGCCGTTGTAGCGGCCGAGATAGCACGGATCGTGATACGTGATCTTCTTGTCCGCGAGCACGGCGGCAGCCTTCGGCGACAGCTTGCCGCTCTCGACCAGCTCGGCCATGAACGCGGTGTGATGCTGCACTTCGTAATAGCCGCCGAGCGCGCGATATTCGTTGCGCAGGCTATGCAGCACATGCGGATCGGCGGTGACGATGCGACGGAACTGATACTGCGAAAGCGTGTTCATCAGCTTCGATGCGCATTGCTGGAAGGTCGCTTCGTCGCCGAGACGGCGCGCCGTGTCGCCGGTATCCGTTTCGACGCCGCCGAGCACCGCATAATCGACGCCCGCCTTGTTCATCACCTTAGCCAATGCGCGCAGCGTGCGTTGATAGCGCATGTCGAACGCGCCTTCGCCGGCGATCAGCAGCACATCCACGGGACGGCCCGGTTGCGCGACCTGCACTTGCAGATCCACCGACCAGTCGTAACGCGCACCGATGTCGTAGCCGTTCTGGCTGCCCGTCTCGCGCAGATTCGAGAGCGTGATGGGACCCTTGCCCGGCACGATGCCCTCGACCAGCGTCTGATTGCGGCGCATATCGACGATCGCATCGACGTGCTCGATCAGCATCGGGCACTCCTGCACGCAGGCGCGGCATGTCGTGCAGGACCAGATCGTGTCGGCTTCGATCATCTGCGAGATGAGCGGCTTGGCGGGACCGCCGGTATGCCTGCCGACGGGAATGCCGGGCGTCGGGCTGCCCGCGTATTGCGAATCCGAACCGCCGACCATGCCGACGACCAGATCCTGAATCAGCTTCTTCGGATTGAGCGGCTGACCCGATGCGAACGCGGGACACGCGGCTTCGCACTTGCCGCATTGCACGCAGGCATCGAAGCTCAACAACTGATTCCAGCGAAACTCGACCGGCTTGCCGACGCCGTATTCCTTCGCATCGAGCACGGGCTTCTTCAGGGCGGTCGGCGGCACGACTTCATGCTCGGTCTTCGCTCTAAAGCGTTCCTGACGCGGATGGAACGCGAGATGCAGCAGACCCGCCATCGCGTGCTTCATCGGGCCGCCTTGCGCCGCGCCGAAGGTCATCGTGTAGGCGCCGGCCGCGATCAGCAATGCCACGATGATCGCGAGCGATCCCGACATCCACGAAGCGGGCAACAGCATGAACAGCGCGAGACCCACGGCGAACGAACCGAGCAGCAGCGGCAGGCTGTCCCACGGGCCGCGCGACAGACGCGCGGGCACGTCCTTCGCACGACGACGCCGGTACACGAACACCGCGCCGACCAGCATGATGATCGCCGCGATGAAGATCGCGCGGTCGAGCCAGACGGAGTAGATCGCGAGACCGTAGTTGATGAAGACGAGCGCCATCGCGAGGATCGCGCCGCCGGCGGTCGCGACGTGCGTCTTCGCGATATACGGGTCACGCGCGACCACATGATGCAGATCGACGAAATAGCGCTTCGGGATGGTGAGCAGATTCGCCCATCCGTATGCGCCGGCCGTCGTCGCGCGGCCTTCGCGCCAGTAGGCTGCGCGCTTGAGCAGGGCGAACGCGAGGCCCGCCATCGAAAGCCACAGCAGCGCGGTGATGACAAACACGGGGTTCATCGTCGAATACCTCGTCAGAAGTCTTTGCAGAGGCGCAGCGAATCGTAGATCGCGCTGTGGATGTTGTGCATCGAGATGCAGTCGCCGACGCGGAACAGCAGGAAGCGTCCGTTGCCGAGCTCTTCGCTCAACGACGGCTGCGGTTGCGATGCGAAGAGCGTGTGCACATCGATCTGCCCGCGGTTGAGCGACTCGGGCTTGAGCTTCCAGTAGAGCGCGTCGTTCGGCGTGATGCCGTTCTCGATCACGACCTGATCCACCGCGCGCTCTTCCTGCTCTTCCGTGTACTCGTTGCGGATCACGGCGATCTTCTTGCCGTCTTCCTCGTACACCTTGTCGAGCCAGTAGTTCGGCGTGTGAATCACGCCGTGCGCATAGAGACGCCGATAGAAGATCGGGAACGTGGTGCCGCCGGTATCGTCGGCGACCTTCACGTCCGGCGTGACGATCTCGACGTTATTGCCCTTCGACGCGATGAAGTCCGCGACGCCCGCGCCCGCATGTGTCGACACGCCGTCGTATACGAGCACGTTCTTGCCCGGCTCGACCTTGCCCGAAAGAATGTCCCACGAACTGACCGCGAGGCCTTGCTCGACGCCCCACGCCGGGACTTGATCCGTGAACGACGAGCCGCCCGTCGCGAGCACGACGATGTCCGGCTTCTCGGCCATGATCATCTTGTCGTCGGCTGCGACACCGAGACGGCGATCGACGCCCAGACGCTTCGTTTCCATGTCGAACCAGCGCACGATGCCGGCCATTTGCTCACGCTGCGGCGCCTTGGCGGCGAGCATGATCTGGCCGCCGACGTAATCGTTCTTCTCGAACAGCACGACATCGTGGCCACGCGAACGCGCGACGCGCGCCGCTTCCAGACCCGCGGGGCCCGCGCCGACCACGACGACCTTGCGCTTCGGTCCGCGCGTCTTTTCGATGACATGCGGCATCGTCTCTTCACGCGAGGTCGCCGCGTTCTGCACGCACAGCACGTCGAGCCCGTTGTACTGACGGTCGATGCAATAGTTCGCGCCGACGCACTGCTTGATTTCATCCTCGCGGCCGTCGCGAATCTTGATGACCATGTGCGGATCTGCGATCTGCGCGCGCGTCATGCCGACGAGATCGACCATGCCGTTCGCGAGCAGACGCTCGGCCTGACCGGCATCGCGAATGCTTTGCGCATGCATGATCGGCAGCTTCACGACCGACTTGATGCCCGCCGCGAGATGGACGAACGGCTCGGGCGGCAGCGCCATCGGCGGCATGCAGTTGGCGAGCGTGTTATGCGTGTCCGCGCCGGAGCCGATCACGCCGACGTAATCGATGAGGCCGCTTTCGGACATCGCCTGAGCGATCTCCTTCAGATTCTCGTGCGAGAGGCCGTCTTCATGGAACTCGTCGCCGCACATGCGCAGGCCGACGCAGAAGTCCGCGCCCACGGCTTCACGCACGGCGTTCAGCACTTCCCTACCGAAGCGCAGACGGTTCTCGAGCGAGCCGCCCCATTCGTCCGTGCGAAAGTTCGTGCGCGGGCTCCAGAACTGATCGATCAGATGCTGGTGCGCGGCCGAGATTTCGATGCCGTCCATGCCCGCATCCTTCACGCGCTTCGCGGCCACCGCGAAGTCCTGGATGATGCGCTTGATCTCTTCCACTTCGATGATCTTCGCGTTACCGCGATGCACCGGCTCGCGCACGCCCGAGGGCGACATCAGATGCGGCCAGTGCTCGCCGTGCCATGCGGAACGGCGGCCCATGTGCGTCGCCTGAATCATGATGAACGCGCCATGACGATGCATCGCTTCGGCGAGACGCGAGAGCGGATCGATGACCTTGTCGGTCGCGAGGTTCACCGACTTCCACCAGCCTTGCGGGCTGTCGATCGAAACCGGACTCGAACCGCCGCACACGGCGAGGCCGACGCCGCCCTTCGCCTTCTCCTCGTAATAACGGATATAGCGGTCGCCGGGCAGGCCGCCCGGTTCGGCATAGACCTCCGCGTGCGCGGTGCTGACGATGCGGTTGCGCAGGGTCAGCTTGTTCAGCTGGAGAGGCTTGAAAAGGTTCGGGTAACGCATTGCGATCGACCTCGGAATGAATTTGCTTCGGTGCGTGGCGCTTACAGCGGCGACACTTCGAACACGCAGTGATCGTGTCCTTCGGCGGCGCATTGCGTCTCGATCGACTTCGAGCGCGGGCCTTTCTTCGCGCTGTCGGGCGCGGTGTCGTTGACCCAGTCCATCGCGCCGGCGAACCAGCCCGCGAACATGTAGCAGAGCTTGCCCTCTTTGCCCGGCTGCTGGAGCACGAACGACGAGTGACGCAGATGGATACGCGCATGCGACGTCGCCGGATCGGCTTCGACGATGTCGAACAGGCCCCAGCCGCGCTGCGAAAGACGCTTCAGGTAATGCTCGAACACCGCCATGCCGCTGATGCCGTGCTTTTCCGCTTCTTTATCGCACCAGTGATACGCGGACTTGTAGCCGGCCTTGTAGAGAATCTCGGCATACGCTTCGCGGCCGAGCGCTTCCTCGACGGCGACATGATTGTTCGTGAAGAAGTGGCGCGGCACGTAGAGCATCGGCAGCGCGTCGGTGGTCCAGACGCCGGTTTGCGCATCGACGTCGATAGGCAGTTGAGGTTGCATCGCAGGGTTCCTTTGTATTTGTCGTGAGAGTGATCAGACGTTCCAGACTTCGCCGAAGAAGCGCATCCAGTTCTCGCCCATCACCTTCTTGATGCGGGACTCGCTCCAGCCCGCCTTTTCCATCGCGGCGGTGAGATTCGGGAATTCGCCGATCGTGCGGATGCCTTCCGGATTCACGACCTTGCCGAAGTTCGTCAGGCGGCGATAGCGGCCCTTGTCGTGCGTGATCCAGTCGAAGAATTCGGTGCTGTAGCCTTGCGTGAAGTCGGTGCCGATACCGACCTTGTCTTCGCCGATCACATCGATCGTGTATTCGATCGCTTCGAGATAATCCTCGACGGTCGCATCCGGGCCTTTCTTGAGGAACGGCGAGAACATCGTCACGCCGACGAAGCCGTTGGCATCGGCAATCTCTCTCAACTGCTCGTCCGTCTTGTTGCGCGGATGATCCTTGAGCCCCGACGGGCAGCAGTGCGAATACGTGACGGGCTTCTTCGAGCAGGCGATCGCATCGGAAGAAGTCTTCGCGCCGACATGCGAGAGATCCACCATGATGCCCACGCGATTCATCTCATGAATCACTTCCTTGCCATAACCCGACAAGCCGCCGTCCGGCTCATAGCAACCCGTGCCGACGAGGTTCTGCGTGTTGTAGCAAAGCTGAACCACGTTGACGCCGAGTTCCTTGAACACTTCGATATAACCGAGGTTGTCCTCGAACGCATACGAGTTCTGAAAGCCGAAGATGATGCCGGTCTTGTTCTCTTTCTTTGCGCGCAGGATGTCGTCGGTCGTGCGCACGAGCGTGAGAATCTCGCTGTACTCGCGGATCTGCTGCTTCATTTCCGCGATGTTGTCGATGGTCTTCTGAAAGTCTTCCCACACCGACACGGTGCAGTTCACGGCGGTGACGCCGCCCTTCCTCATATCCTCGAACACGGAGCGCTCGAACTTCGAAATGTTCAGTCCGTCGATGATGATGCTGTCGTTGTGGAGGGTGCTCATCTGGGTGTGCTCCGCGTTGCCGGGTAGAGGGGGAAAGACGCAGGTCTGACGGGCTTTGCAGCGCCTGATCGATGCCTTCGTCGTTGCGTCTATTCTTGACTTTTGGCCTGCCGGTCAATTTATGAATTTAGACGTGTTCTTTACCTTTTCCGACATGCGCGTCTGTTTTCGACAAGTGGCGAATTGCGATTCGGTGTAGCGCATTTACCTAGGTGATTTGCTGCACTGCATCGGAACGATCATGCGCTTTAGCAGTGCGCGCCTTGTGGCGCTTGGCCCCGCGCCGGTGCGCGCCCGCAGCGAAGCATGAGCCGCGCCTCGCATTGCTCAGGGTTTAGCCTGATGGCATGGTAGTTGCACTACCAACCAAAATTAAAAAAGTGGCGAAGCGCCGCACTGACGGCGCCAACAAATAGATTCCAAGGAATCAGTTCTCACATGTCCTCCGATCGCACGGCGTCGCTGTCACACTTCGCGTTCATGCCGCTTCCCAACTTCACGATGATCGCTTTCACCAACGCGATCGAAGTCCTGCGCATGGCGAACTATCTGACGGGGCAGCCGCTCTATCGATGGTCGATCGTGAGTCCCGAGGGCGGCCCTGTGACGGCGAGCAACGGCCTTTCCGTCGATACGGGTCCGGTGGAGTGCGTGGGACAGCCTGACATCGTGTTCGTGGTCGGCGGCATCGACGTGCAGCGCGCGACGACGCCTGCGCATCTTTCGGCCTTGCGCCGCTTCGCGCGTACAGGCAGCGTGCTCGGCTCGCTCTGTACCGGCACCTATGCGCTGGCCCGCGCGGGCTTGCTCGCAGGCTACGCGTGCGCGATCCACTGGGAGAACATGTCGGCGCTCAAGGAAGAGTTTCCCGACACGCGCTTTCTCAAGGAACTCTTCGTGATCGACCGCGATCGCGTGACGTGCACGGGCGGCGTCGCGCCGCTCGACATGATGCTCAATCTGATCGCCGCGCGCGTCGGCACGGCGCGGGTCACGCAGATTGCCGAGCAGTTCATCGTCGAACATGTGCGGGATACGAGCGCGCAACAGCGCATGCCTTTGGTGGCACGGCTGGGATCGGCGAACAAGTCGCTCTTTGAAGTGATCTCGCTGATGGAGAACAATATCGAAGAGCCTTTATCGCGCGAAGAACTGGCGCGTCTCGCGAGGATGTCGCAACGGCAATTGCAGCGACTATTTCGCGAGCATCTCGGCATGACGCCGACGCATTACTACCTGACCTTGCGTTTGCGCCGCGCGCGTGAATTGCTGCTGCAGACCGATATGTCGATCATGCATATCACGATGGCGTGCGGCTTCCAGTCGGCGTGCCATTTTTCGAAAAGCTATCGCGATGCTTTCGGCACCGCGCCGACGCGCGAACGGCGCAAGCAATTGCCTTCGCTGTCTTCCGTCCCTGCGATGGTGGCGTGAGCGCTCAGATCGACATGTGAAGGCGCGTTTCGCAGACTTCGCAGCCGCCGACTCTTTCCGTCCGGAACACGCCATCCAGTGCGAAGCCGAGCGCTTTATAAAAGCGCAGGCCGTGCGCGTTTTCTTCCAGCGCCCAGAGCGTCATTTCCCGATAACCTTCGCTCGCCGCGGCGTTGATTGCTTCATCGATCAACATTCGGCCCGCGCCCTTGCGCCAATGCGCCGGATCGATATAGACGGCTTCGATTTCGGCGTCCGTTTTGCCTTTGTCGTGGTCGCGCGATGGTCCCCATGCTATCCAGCCCAGCATCACGTCGTCGCGTTTCGCTAGCATCACGCGGGGCGTGCCGCGGGCGATAAGATCGGTCCATAGCGCTCGACGCTTTGCGACGGAAAGCGAATCGAGGAATTCTGCGGGAAAGATCGAACGGTAGGCGGCCTGCCAGGCCTTGACGTGGATGCGCGCGATCTCCGCGGCGTCGGCGGGGCGCGCGAGGCGGAAGGAAAGCGCTGTGCGGAGATAATCGGCCTTCATGCGTCAAGTATGACGCCGATTTTTGGTTAGTGGTTGCTTGGGTTTCGATGGAATCCTGTTTTCGTGGTGGTCTATTGGCACTGCCCCTCCCCGGGGCGGGGGTCACTTTCTTTGCTGCTGCAAAGAAAGTAACCAAAGAAAGCAGCTTCTCACCGCCCGCGGTCACACGCAGTTTGGCCACGCTTGCCAGCCGCAGATGGCACTCGCCTAAGTGTCGCTCTCACAGGCCCATCCGGGCTTGGATCGCGCACGGTCTGCCGCCCGAGAGGTTTCAGCGCGCTGGTTCAGCACGAAAGAGCTTCGGCACAGCGCTACGCGCTGCCGTGGGGTATGCGAGGGAAACCATCTATAGGAGAGGCATCAGCAAAGAAGCGCACGCAGACCCGATTGACCGGTCGGCCGCGAAGCGGGCCGGAGCTATTTGGTGCTGAGCCAGTGAAGCAAGCGGTACGATGTGACAGACCGTGCGCGAGCCAAGCCCGAGTGGGCCTTCGAGGGCGACACTTAGGCGAGTGCCACGGGCGGCTGGCAAGCATGGCCAAACTGCGTGTGACCGCGGGCTTGAACGAGCTGCTTTCTTTGGTTACTTTCTTTGCAGCAGCAAAGAAAGTAACCCCCGCCCCGGGGAGGGGCAGTGCTAATAGACCGACACGAATACGGGACACCCAGAAAAAACCAAATCAATCGCCCGAAAACCCCAATTTACGCCGAGCCAACGGCCACTCCAAACTCCGTAAGCACCCAGCACCCCATCAACCCCGAAGGAAAACAACCCTCGTATGACTCAAACCGCATCGAACAAATCGCTCGCTGGCAAAACGGCTCTCGTCACCGGCTCGACGAGCGGCATCGGCCTCGCCATCGCCACGGCGCTCGCGCAAGCCGGCGCGAACCTCGTGCTCAACGGCTTCGGCGATATCGACGGCGCCCTGAAGCAAATCGAAGCGACCGGCGTGAAAGCCGTGCATCATCCGGCCGACATGACGAAGCCCGATGAAATCGAAGCGATGCTCGCGTTCGCGAACGAAACCTTCGGCGCCGTCGATGTCCTCGTGAACAATGCCGGCATCCAGCATGTCGCGACCATCGACGAATTCCCGACCGACCGCTGGGACGCGATCATCGCCATCAATCTGAGTTCGGCGTTCCACACGATGCGCGTCGCGCTCCCGCAAATGCGCGCGCGCAACTGGGGCCGCGTGATCAACATCGCGTCGGTGCATGGGCTCGTCGGGTCGGCAGGCAAATCCGCCTATGTCGCCGCCAAGCACGGCATTCTCGGGCTGACCAAAGTCGCCGCGCTCGAAAACGCCCGCACCGGCGTGACCATCAACGCAATCTGCCCCGGCTTCGTGCTCACGCCGCTCGTGCAGAAGCAAATCGACGATCTCGCCGCCCGCGACTCGCTCACGCCCGATGCGGCCCGCGCGAAGCTGCTCGGCGACAAGCAGCCGTCGGCGCAGTTCGTGACCGCGCAGCAGATCGGCGACATGACCGTGTTCCTCTGCTCCGACGCCGCAAGCGAGATGCGCGGCTCGGCGCTGCAAATCGATGGCGGATGGAGCGCGCAGTAAGCGGCGTACGCCTATCGGCGTCATTCCGCCACACTTGAGCGTTTTACTCGGAATCCCCTAAAGAACGTGGGGCCTTTAGCCGTTATGTCCTTGTAATCAGACGCGCGCCGCCTTCCAAGGGCGGCGCGTGAATCGGAAGAAGCAAGGACATCATGCGCAATAACCAGCCCGTCACCCAGCAAGCGTTCGAATTTCCCGCGTCGGAGATGCTCGTCTCCGCCACCGATCTCTCCGGCAATATCCAGTACTGCAATCCGGCGTTCGTGTCGGTGTCCGGCTTCTCGCGCGAGGAGCTGATCGGTCAGCCGCACAACATCATCCGTCATCCCGACATGCCGCGCGAAGCCTTCGCCGATCTCTGGGCGACCGTCCGCGCCGGCCGCTCGTGGACCGCGCTCGTCAAGAATCGCCGCAAGAACGGCGACCACTACTGGGTGCGCGCGAACGTTACGCCAGTGATGGAGCACGGCAAGGTCGTCGGTTATCTCTCCGTGCGCGTGAAGCCGACGCGCGAGGAAGTGCGCGACGCCACCGCGCTCTATGCGCAAATGAAAGCCGGCAACGCGTCGCACAGGCTCGTGCGCGGCGCGCTCGTGAAGCACGGCATCGCCGGCAAGCTCGCGGCGATCGCGAACATGCCCGTCAGCGCGCGTCTGGGCACCGCGTTCGCGGCCGTGCCCGTCGCCACGTCGATCGCGGCGCTGGCCGGCTGGGGCGGCGCGCCGCCGCTGCCCTTCTGGATCGCGCTGGGCGTGGGCTCAGTGGCGAGCTTCGCGGGCTGGCTCGCGCTGTCGCGTCAGGTCGATGCACCCGTGCGCACGATGTCCGGCTTCGCCGCGCGCATGGCAGCAGGCGATCTGACCGCCGACATGCCCGATGCGCGCCATGACGATCTCGGCGACGTGCAGCGCGCGCTCGGCCAGTTGAAGGCGAATCTCGCGGCGATCGTCTTCGACGTGCGCGGCCAGATCGGCGGCATGCTCGACGCTGCCAACGAGATTTCCAGCGGCAACACGGACCTGTCGCGCCGCACGGAAATGCAGGCGGCGTCGCTCGAACAGACCGCCGCGACGATGGATCAACTCACCACCACCGTGCAAGGCAACGCCGACGCCACCGTGCGCGCCCTCGAACTCGTCAGGGAAGCGCAGGCCGCGGCGGACGACGGCGGGCGCATCGCGAGTCAGGTCGAGCAGACGATGGCGGGCATCACGGCGGCGTCGCGGCGTATCGCGGACATCACCGATGTCATCGACGGCATCGCGTTCCAGACCAATATCCTCGCGCTGAACGCGGCCGTCGAGGCGGCGCGCGCGGGCGAGGCGGGCCGCTCGTTCGCGGTCGTCGCCACCGAAGTGCGCAATCTGGCGCAGCGCTGCGCGGCATCGGCGAAGGAAATCGAAGGCGTGGTGGCGACGAGCGTCGCGCAGATCGAGGAAGGCACGAGCCTCGTCACGCGCACGACGAGCCAGATGCGCGCCATCGACGAAGCGGTCAACCGCGTATCGACGATCATCATGGAAGTGGCGAAGGCGAGCGGCGAGCAGGCCGAGGGCATCGCGCAGGTGAATCAGGCAGTCGCGCATCTCGACGATTCGACCCAGCAGAACGCCGCGCTCGTCGAACAGGCGGCGGCCACCGCGCAGCGCCTCGCGGAACGCGCCGTGGTGCTCGACGAAGCCGTGCGGCTCTTCACGGTCGCGAAAGCTTGAGATCGGGCAGCGTCGAAAAGCGCATCGCTTGGTACTATCGGGACATTGCCAACGAGGAGTGTGTCCGATGACCGCTGAGAACAATCGCGCGGAAGAAGCGCGAGCGATGGAACGTATCGTCAACGCGACGCGTCAGGTTCAGTCCGCTTTCCTGTCGCTGCAAAAGCACTTTCCGCCCGAAGGCGACGCCCGTCCGTCGCAGATGGCGCTGCAGACTTTCGATGCCGCGCTTCAGGAGCTCGAAGACGCGCAAGCCGCCTTCGACACCATGCTCAACGATCTGTTCGACGGCAACCGCTAGGCGCGTCGTCACGTTCAGGCATTACGCAATTCCGGCACGTCCTCGCTCGGGCCGCTGAGCGCGGCCTCGCCGGTCGTGTCGGTCAGACCTGCCCACGGCACGCCGTCGCCGGACTGGCGGCGGGCGGCCGCCACGCAGGCCTCGACCAGCTCCCGGAACGACACCGCCGCCGAACTCGTGCGCACCAGCACTTCGCCTTGCAGCGGGCTTTCGGGGAACACCAGCCCGACGATCAGCTCGGCCGATGACGCACGCTGATGCAGGCGTCGCAACAGGTTGCGCAGATACGGCGGCGACTCGGCCGCATCGAACGACACCACGCAAATGATCGTCACGCCCGCGAGATCGACTTCGCTGAAGCGTCCGCGCGAGAAGCGCTCGTAGCCCGCGAGATCCGCGTACAGGCCGTGCTTGCGAAAAAGCTGCACGGCGATGGTCGCGGCGAGATCGTCGAGCTCGCTTCTCCCCGCGATGCACAGCACCGACGCCGTGTGGCCTTCCTTCTGCGCATCGAAGCGCGCGGGCGGCGTCTCGTGGACCACGCCAGGCGTGTCGTCCGGAGAATCGAGGCTCGCGGGCGGCCCTTCCTTGCGCTCGACGGTGACGGCGATATCGTCGGCGTCTTCCAGTCCTTCGATGATGTCGAGCGCCGATTCGTTGATGCGCCTCAACTGTTCCGCCGTCACGACGCCGCGCAGCACGTCGTTGTGGGCGTAGCGCAGGCCTTCCAGCGCGACTTCGTCGTAATACGCGATCAGCGAACGCTCCTTGAGCAGCGTCTCGGCCTGCACGAGCGCTTCGTCCGGATCGTTCGCGAGCAGGCGCTGATAGAAGTTCTCGGCGGGCGTGAGCGCGGGCCGGTCGCCGAACAGCACGTCGAGAAATTCGAGGCGATCGACATGGCGGCCCAGAATCACGAGGCACAGGGTGAGCGGCGTCGAGAGCACGAGGCCGATCGGCCCCCAGATCCAGCTCCAGAAGATCGCCGCGACGATCACGGCGAACGGCGAAAGCCCCGTGCTGTGCCCGTAAAGGAGCGGCTCGACGACCTGACCCGCGAGGATATCGGTGACGCCGAAGAGGATGACGGTCCACACGAGCATCGCCCAGCCCGGGCCGACCGCCGCCGCGAACACGACCGCGACGATCGCCGCGATCCACGTCCCGACGTAGGGCACGAAGCGCAGCAGCGCGGTCATCACGCCGAACAGGAGCGCGCCCGGCACGCCGATGATCGCAAGCCCGATCGCGATGATGATGCCCACGCCTGCATTGATGCCGAGCTGCGCGAGGAAGTAGCGCGAGAGACGCCGGGCGGCCTCGTCCATCGCGGTAGTGGCGCGATGCAGATCGCGCGAGCCGAAAAGCCGTATCAGCCGGTCGCGCAGATCCTCTCGCTGCAAAAGGATGAACACCGCGACGACGAGCACGATGCCCGTGGTTTCCAGCGGACTGACGATCGGCGACAGAAAGCGCTGCGCCAGTTCCAGCGGCGTCGGCGTGGGCTCGTGGACTTCGACGGGCATCGGCTGATCGATCGGCGATGAGGTCGGGTTGTCCTCCTTCTTCTGCTCCTGCTCGCGGGCGGCGGGCGAAAGCCGCTTCAACGCACGCGACGCGCGGCCGAGAAATTCATCGGCACGGCCGACCGTCACGCGCTGCACGGAATCGATCTTGCGTTCGACCGCGACCTGATATTTCGGCAGATCGCCCGCGAGCTGCGCGACCTGCGCGCCGATCAGCGCGCCGACAGCGGTCAGCACGGATAGCGCGATCAACACCGCCACGATCACCGACGGCACCTGACCGAGCCGCAGCCGCCGCAGGAGATCGACGAAAGGCGCGAGCAGAAAGCTCAGCAGAATCGCGAGGATGATCGGGATCATCACCGCGCGGCCGAAGTACAGCGCGCAAATGATGATGACGCCCGTCACCAGCGACGCCAGCGCGCGCACGCCGGGCGCTTCGGGCGGCAGGATCTTCGCGGGTGGCCGGCGCGGCACGGGTGCTTGCGGCATGGGGATTGGCTCGCTTTCTATAGGAAGTCCGGCGGCGCACGACTGTGCGGAGCAAGCAACGATCAAGCAAGGCGCATGCCGTAGCGCCAGCGCCCGTCGCCATTGAGGTGAGTCTATTCGGGAGCCGAATTCTACTGCAATCGCTTCAACGGTGAGGCGATACGGGAACGGCGCGGGTCCGCGTCGTGCTCTATCGACATGATCGAAACAATCAGTTGGATGCGCGAACCGCGCGCATGCGACATTGGCTTTTCGCCGCCGCTCTTGGAAAAGGACATCATGGCAGTCGATTCACCCTGCATCAGCATCTGCAAGTTCGACGAGAAGACTGGTCTCTGTATCGGCTGTCTGCGCACGAAGGACGAATGCAAGCAATGGAAGAAGATGAAGGACAAGCATCGCGCGCGCATCATCGACGAAAGGCCCAGGCGCCGGGCCAAGCTCAAGAAGCACCGGAAGTAGGCATCGCGAAAGAACAAAGGCTGGACTGGTCGGCGAAAGGGTGATGGCGCGTTTCGTCCCGCACGCGGACTACACTGAATGTGACTTTGCAGGGAGTCGACCATGAAAGTGACTTGTGCCGCATTCGTTTTCGCATCCGCCTTTGCCGCCACATCGGCTTTCGCGCAGTTGCATCCGAGCGTCGAAACCGACATGTACGCGCCGCAGAACAGCACGAAGCTCATGCCGAACGCGCCGCTCGGCAGTCAATATCCGACGCACGGCAACGCGCAGGCGGGCGAGCTCAATCTCAATCCGAGCGATCCGCGCGCGCAGCTCGTCAACGGTCTTCCGAACAACGCCAACAGCGGCGGCTACGGCTCACCGCTCGCGGGCAACAAGGCGAACGTGCCGCGCGGCGAATAGATATCGCGTGAGCGAAGCAACGAAACTCGCAATCACCATTCTCGTTTCGAGAATGGTGATTTGAATTCCGCCGCTATTCTCCTTCTCACGGCAAAAACCGATACTTGATTCACAGGACGGGACCTCTCCCGGCCGCCAACCGAATCAGGGAATCTGCCGTGAAGATCTACTACCATCCGCTGTCCGGGCATGCGCACCGCGCGCGTCTCTTTCTGAATCTGCTCGGAATCGATCACGAAGCAGAATTCGTCGATCTCGCGGCCGCCGCGCACAAGACGCCCGAATACCTCAAGCTGAATCGCTTCGGCCAGATTCCCGTGCTCATCGACGGCGATGCGGTCATCGCCGATTCGAACGCGATCCTCGTCTATCTCGCGAAGAAGGCCGGCGCCACGAAATGGCTGCCCGACACCCCCGCCGAAGCCGCCGCCGTGCAGCGCTGGCTCTCGGTCGCGGCCGGTCAGATCGCGTTCGGACCCGGCGCGGCGCGTCTCATCACCGTGTTCGGCGCGACATTCAACGCGGAGGAAGTCATCGCCCGCGCGCACGCCGTGCTCAAGGTGATCGATGCGGAACTGGCGCAGCGCGACTGGATCGCGGATACCGGCGCCGCGCATCCGACCATCGCGGATATCGCGCTCTACAGCTATATCTCGAGCGCGCCCGAAGGCAACGTCGATATCTCCGGCTACGCGAACGTGAACGCGTGGCTCGCGCGCGTCGAAGCGCTGCCCGGCTTCGTGCCGTTCCAAAAGACAGCCGCGGGTCTCGCGGCGTAAAGTTAGCGCGGCGGCTTCCGCCGCCGCGCCTGAATCGAAGAGGCATCCGATCATGTCCGCTTCCGCGCTCGCCGATGTTCCAAAAGTCGCCACGCCCTCGCCGTGGCATCCCGGCGAAATCGCCATCCAGAAGGCTTTCGGCGTCGATGAGCGCATGGACGGCGTCGGACGGCGCGTCGTGCGCGATCATATGCCGGAGCAGCATCGCCAGTTCTTCGCGCAGTTGCCGTTCATCGTGGCGGGCGCGGTCGACGAACACGGCGATCCGTGGGCGACGCTGCTCGCCGGCCATCCTGGCTTCATGCGCACGCCGGACTCGAAAACCCTGTCGATGAGCCGCGCGCGCGATCCGCTCGATCCCGCCGACGCCGGCATGAACGACGGCGCGTCGATCGGCCTGCTCGGCATCGAGTTGCACACGCGCCGGCGCAACCGCATGAACGGCGTGATCCGCCGCGATGGCGCGAACGTCGCATTCGACGTGGCCGTCGAGCAGAGCTACGGCAATTGCCCGCAATACATCCAGTTGCGCGATTTCGAATTCGTGCGCGATCCGGCCGTATCTTCGTCCGTGCAGCCGGTCATGCCCGACGCGCTTTCGCCGCGCGCCAAGGCGATGATCACGGGCGCGGACACGTTCTTCGTCGCGTCGTATTTCGATCGCGAGGACGGGCATCGGCAAGTGGACGTGTCGCATCGCGGCGGCAAGCCGGGCTTCGTGCGCCTCGCGGACGACGGCACGCTCACCATCCCGGATTTCGCGGGCAATCTCTTCTTCAACACGCTCGGCAACATCCTCGTGAACGGCCGCGCGGGACTCGTGTTCGAGGACTTCGACACCGGCGACGTGCTGCAACTCGCGGGCCACGCCGAAGTGCTGCTCGATTCCCGGGAAACCGCCGCGTTCCAGGGCGCGGAACGGCTGTGGCGCTTCACGCCGCGCCGCATCGTGTATCGCGCGGGCGCGCTGCCGTTGCGGTGGAAGGCGCGCAGCGAAGGCGCGTCGCCCAATTCGCTGATGACCGGCGACTGGGATCAGGTGGCCGAGCGCCTCAAGGCAGCCGCGCTCGCGAACGTATGGCGGACGTTCCGCGTGAGCAAGATCGTCGATGAAAGCGATTCGATCCGCTCCTTCCATCTCGAACCGGCCGATGGCGCGGGCATCGTTCCGCACAAGGCCGGCCAGCATCTGCCGATCCGCGTCACGCCGCCGGGCGATGCGAAACCGCTGATCCGCACGTACACGCTGTCGGTAGCGCCATCGGACGGGCTGTATCGCATCAGCGTGAAGCGCGACGGACGGGTATCGGCGCATCTGCACGACACGCTGAAGGTCGGCGACGCGATCGAAGCGCGCGCGCCCGCCGGCGACTTCACGATCGATGCGCTGGAGCATCGCCCGGCCGTGCTGATGGCGGCGGGCGTCGGCATCACGCCGATGCTCGCGATGCTCCGGCACGTGGTCTATGAAGGCCTGAGAAAGCGCCGCGTTCGTCCGGTATGGATGATCGTGTCGTCGCATTCGCTCGCGAGCCGCGCGTTCGCGCAGGAAATCGATGCGCTCGAGCAAAGCGCGGGCGGCGCAGTGAACGTGATCCGCGTGCTGAGCGACACAAACGGCGCGCAGCTCGGGCGCGATTACGATGCATCGGGGCGCATCGACATCGATCTGCTGACGAGCCGCCTGCCCTTCAACGACTACGACTTCTATCTGTGCGGTCCGGGCACGTTCATGCAGTCGATCTACGACGGCCTGCGCGCGCTCAATGTCTCCGACGGACGCATTCACGCGGAAGCGTTCGGTCCTTCGGCGCTGAAGCGCACAGCGGATCGCGGCGCCGACGTGAAGCCGATGCGCCCCGCCGCGACCGAGCCGGTGAAGATCGAATTCCTGAAGTCGGGCACGAGCGCGCAATGGAAACCCGGCAGCGGCACTTTGCTGGAACTCGCCGAAGCGAGCGGCCTTTCGCCGGAGTTCAACTGCCGGGGCGGCACGTGCGGCACGTGCAGGACGCGCATCGCGCAGGGCGCGGTGTCGTATGAAAGCGAGCCGGCTTTCCATGTCGGCGACGACGAAGCGCTGATCTGTTGCGCAGTGCCCGCCGCGGACGAGGGCGGCAAGCTGGAACTCGATCTTTGATTCCTGTGTGAAGCGGTCGTGGATTGTGCCCCGCGCATATATCCCCGAGAATGCACGGCATCCTTCATGCTTGCATGCCTCGGGCTCTCCCATGGACCGTATACAGGCAATGACGACCTTCGTCACGGTGGTCGAAACCGGTGGCTTCGCATCGGCGGCGCGCAAGCTCGATGTCTCGCCGTCGGTCGTGAGCCGCGTCGTGACGGAGCTCGAAGAGCATCTCGGCGTGCGCCTGCTCACGCGCACGACGCGCGTCGTGCGTCTCACCGACGCCGGCAGCGGCTATTTCGAGGACTGCCGGCGCATTCTCGGCGAGATCGATACCGCCGAGCTTTCCGCGACGGGCACGCATTCGTCGCCGCGCGGTCTGCTCTCGATCACCGCGCCGGTGATGTTCGGCCGGCTGCACGTCACGCCGGTCGTGCTCGACTATCTGCGCCGTTATCCCGAAGCCGATGCGAGCTGCTGGTTCGTCGATCGCGTCGTGAATCTCGTCGACGAGGGCATCGACGTGGCGGTGCGCATCGCGCAATTGCCGGACTCCTCGTTGCAGGCGATCAACGTCGGACGCGTGCGGCGCGTGCTGTGCGCGTCGCCCGCCTATCTCGAAGCGCACGGCACGCCGCGTCATCCCGACGATCTCGCGGAGCATGTGATCATCGCGTCGACGGGTTCGTCGTCGTCGCCGGAATGGCGCCTTCAGGACGGCGAGCGGCAGTTTCTCGTGCGCGCTCATCCGCGAATCTCGACGACCACCAACGATTCCGCGATTGCCGCCGCGCTCGCGGATTTCGGCATCGCGCGGCTCATGTCGTATCAGGTCGCGCAGGATGTCAGCGAGGGGCGTCTCGTGATCGTGCTGCCCGAATTCGAGCCGCCGCCCTTGCCGATCCATCTCGTGCATCGCGAAGGACGCCATGTCACGCAGAAGGTGCGCGCATTCCTCGATCTCGCCGTGTCGACGCTGCGAGCGGACGACTCGTTGCGCTGAAGCGCGCTAAACATACGCGCCGCGAGTGACATTTCGTCCATCGTCCGGCGAATCGAACGGGCGTTAGCACGACTGCCGTGCAAAGTAGCGGCAAAACATGCAACATAGCTGTCTCGAACGATCGCACCGATCGGCGCGCTTTCGGCTTTTCTGAACCTTTACCGGCTCACGCACCATGACGAATCCAACTGCTCCCTCGAATGAACGCCCGCTCGACATGATCATCTTCGGCGGCGGCGGAGACCTGGCGGCGCGCAAGCTGCTGCCCGCGCTTTATATGGCGCACATGCACTGCAACCTGCCCGCCGACACGCGCATTCTCGCGATCGGCCGCAAGGACTGGGCGCGCGAGGATTACCTCAAGAATTTCATGGAAGAACAGGCGCGTCCGTTCATCGACGCGAAAGCGTTCGACGCGCAGTCGTGGGACAAATTTCTCGCGCTCTTCGACTACGTGCGCGTCGACGTCGAGAATCCCGGCGACTTCCAGCGTCTCGCGCAGGCCGTGCGTCCGGGCTCGCAGCGCGTGCTTTATCTGTCGACGTCGCCGGAGCTTTTCGTGACCATTTGCGAGAACCTCGACAACGCCGGCATTCTCGACGACCACGCGCGCGTCGTGCTGGAAAAGCCGCTCGGCCACGATCTCGCCTCCGCGCGCGCGATCAACGACGCCGTCGGCAAGCATTTCAAGGAAGAGCAGATCTATCGCATCGACCATTATCTCGGCAAGGAAACCGTGCAGAACCTGATGGTGCTGCGCTTCGGCAATGCGATCTTCGGGCCGCTGTGGCAGGCGCCGTATATCAAGAGCGTGCAGATCACGGTGTCGGAGACGGTCGGCGTGGGCAGCCGCGCGGGCTTCTACGATCACACCGGCGCATTGCGCGACATGGTGCAGAACCACTTGCTGCAACTGCTGTGCATCGTCGCGATGGAGCCGCCGGTATCCCTCGATCCGGACGCCGTGCGCGACGAGAAGCTGAAGGTGCTGAAATCGCTGCGGCCGATGACCGTCGCCGATACCGCACGCGACACCGTGCGCGGCCAGTACACGGCGGGCGCGGTAGGCGGCGAAGCGGTGAAGGGTTATCTCGAAGAACAGAACGTGCCCCCCGACAGCCGCGCGGAAACGTTCGTCGCCGTGCGCGCGCATATCAACAACTGGCGCTGGGCGAATGTGCCGTTTTTCCTGCGCACCGGTAAGCGCATGCAGAATCGCCGCTCGGAGATCGTCATCGATTTCGCGGATCTGCCGTTCTCGATCATCCCGGATGGTCCGCGTCACTACGGCAACCGGCTGACGATCACGTTGCAGCCGGAAGAGTCGATCCAGTTGCAGATGATGGCGAAGGAGCCGGGCAGCGGCATGCACATGCAGCCGGTCACGCTCAATCTCGATCTGCAACAGGCCATGACGCAACGCCGCGCCGAGGCCTACGAGCGTCTGTTGATCGACGTGATTCGCGGCAGGCTCACGCACTTCATGCGTCGCGATGAACTGGAAGCGGCGTGGACGTGGGTCGAGCCGATTCTCAACGGCTGGAAGGAGCTGGGCGACCGGCCGCGCGGGTATACGGCGGGGACGTTCGGACCGGCGGCGTCGAGTGCGTTGATGGCGCGGGAGAATCAGGCCTGGGCGGAAGAGGCTTAAGGCATCGCGCGATGCGGTGACGGTCGTTCACCGCATCGCGACGTGCGATGTCCGTCTCGCGGCCCACGCCGCGCCTAACGCCATCACCCCCGACAACACCACGATCCCGCCCAGAATCCCCAAGAGCCTCATCAGCGCCGGCATCGGGTCCGACGACCAGTGATGGTCCTGCACGAACACCATGATGAACGCGATGCTGAACTGCCGTCCGACATAGCTCGCGCCTTGCGTGCCCGTCTGCACGTGACACCCGATCCACACGCCCGCGCACAGCGCCGCCATGCAGGCGAGCGCGTTATCGCCCAGTAACGGCAGAAGCGCGAGGCTCACCGCGCCCGCCAGCAGGCAGCCGATGAAGCGCTGGATCATGCGCTCGGCGATCGGCTTGTGCGTCGGCTTGCCGAGCGCCGATGCGGGCAGAATCAGCACGGCGACCGCCGTCACCATCGCCTGCGCGAAGCCCGACAGATTCCACGTATACGCGAGCGATGCCAGGATCATCACCGACCACGCGCTCTGCCAAGCGAGGCGCTTGCGCATCGCGAGCGCGATCTGCTCGGCGCGCGCGATGTGCGTCGCATCGAGCGCCTGCACGGCCTGCGCCGCATCGGAGGGAATGACGGTGACGGCCTGCGCGTTGACGCCATCGACACGATCGACCGTGGATGCCGCCTGCGCGCGCGGCACCGGCGGCGCGCCCCGCGACTTGCGATAGTGCTGCACGCCCGCATGAAAGAGCGCCGACACGGCCACGCACGCCACCGTCCCGACCACCACTTCCGCGACCCGCAACAGCGCGAACGACGCCGTCGCCGCCGCGGAGACGAGCCGATGCGCCTCGAACGTCACCATCAACGCCGTCACCGCGCCCAGCACCCACGCGTAGCCCGCATCCGACACGAGCGCGCGATACACCGACACGCCCACGATCACGCCGAGGAACGGCACGAAGATCCACGGCATGTCGCCGATCGTCGCGCCCGCCACCGCGCCGATGATCGCGCCCGCGACCGTGCCGACCACGCGCTGCACGCCGCGCTGCGCGCACGCGGAGAACTTCGACTGCATCACCGCGAAGCCGCTGATCGCCGCCCACCAGATGTTGCTCAGGTGGAACGCATAGGCGAGCGCCACGGCGAGCCCGACGGACAGCATCGCCTGCGTGGCGAAGAGCGCGCGGGCGGGCGTCGGTCTGATCGCGATGAGTTCGCGCCCGAGCGCGGCAAACGCATCGCCGACGATGTGGACGAATGCGCCCACGGCCGCGGCGCTTTCGGGCGGGATCGTGCGGGCGCTGCGGGAGGAATCGTCGGTCGGCATCGTTCTGGTGATATCGGGCGTCTGGTTTGAGCGTAGCCGTCGATCGTCCAGATGCAAAGCCGAACCGCACGAGATGCGGCAAATCCGCTACACGAGCTGCGAAAGTGCGAACAGTGCGATGAGGTGGTAGAACGCGTGCACGGTCGTCATGATCCAGAACGGCGAGGCGCGCTTTTCCAGCTCGATGAGCACCGCCGTCGGCAGTCGCATCAAAAACGCAAACGCCGATTCAGCCGAAAGCGCCGACGCCCGCGCAAGCCGGTTCATGCATCACACACGCGAAGTCAGCAGGCGAATGCCCGCCGCGCCGAACACGAGCGCGAGGCACGCATCGAGACCGCGCTGGATGCGCGTATAGATGCGCCGCGCGGAGGCCATCGAGAAGAGCGCAGCATAGCCGCCGAACACGCACGCGCCGATGCACAGACATCCCGCGACGACCACGAGCATATGTCCCGGCCCTTCCCCCGCCGACGAGCCGAGCGCCGCCACCGACATCCACACGAGAATCGCCTTCGGGTTGGTGAGATGCAAGAGCGCGCCGCGTGCATAGAGCCTGCGCACGCTGTGCCCCCGCGCATCCGCCGATGCATTGCGCACCGGAGGCTTCAGCGCCGCGCGCCCCGATTTGAACGCGAGCCACAGCAGATATAACCCGCCGCAAATCTTCACGCCGATGAGGAAGCCCGAGTACGCGGTCAGCGCGGCGGAGAGGCCGAGCGCCGCGAGCATCGCCCAGAAGAACGAGCCGGACATCACGCCCGCCGCGAATGCGAACGCCGCGCGCCGGCCCGATGTGCTGGCAATCGACATGATCGCGAGATTGCTCGGCCCGGGACTCGCCGTGCCGACGAAATAAGCCGAGTAGGCAAGGAGCAGGTTGGCGCTGAGCAAGGCATGGCCGTTCATGGCGTTGGCGTCTCCGTTTCGGTTTATCGACATTGTGGCCGGAGAAACGCGCGCCAGTCCATGCACGGCTGGCATTCGCGCGGGCAGGCCAGTTCCTTGCGAACGGGCGCGGCAGTGCTATCTTTGAAGGCGCGCAAGGCGCCGCACGTCTCCATCCGATGCACCCTCACACAAGGACACATCATGGCGAAAGTACTGGTTCTCTACTATTCGATGTACGGCCACGTCGAAACGATGGCGCAGGCGATAGCCGAAGGTGCAAGCGGCGTCGCGGGCGCGGAAGTCACGGTCAAGCGCGTGCCCGAAACGATTCCCGCCGACCAGGCCGCGAAGATCGGCGTGAAGCTCGATCAGCAGGCGAGCGTCGCCACCGTCGACGAACTCGCGGATTACGACGCGATCATCTTCGGCACGCCGACGCGCTTCGGCAACATGGCGGGCCAGATGCGCACCTTTCTCGATCAGACCGGCGGGCTGTGGGTGAAAGGCGCGCTCGTCGGCAAGATCGGCAGCGTGTTTTCATCGACCGCTTCGCAGCATGGCGGACAGGAAACCACGATCACGTCGTTTCATAACACGCTGCTGCATCACGGCATGGTGATCGTCGGCGTGCCGTATGCCTGCGCCGGACTCACGAACATGAGCGAGATTTCAGGCGGCACGCCCTACGGCGCGACGACGATGGCATCCGCCGACGGCAGCCGCCAGCCTACGCAGAACGAACTCGATATCGCGCGCTATCAGGGCAAGCATGTCGCCGAACTGGCGGCGAAGCTCGCCGGATAGCGATCGACGCCGCGCTCACGCTTCGACGTCGAGCTTCACTTCGTAGAGCGACTTGCCGTTCAGGTCGTGCAGCGAGACCGTCATCGCGCGGCTGACGGGATCGATCTTCGCGCGGCCGTAAAACTGTTGCAGCGACGCGGGCGAGCGGTTCTGCGGATTGTCCTTTGGCACGCTCACGTAGCGCAGTTCCGGACCGAACGTCGTGTCGAGATCGTTGGGTCCGAAGGTGCCCGCGTTGATCGGCCCGCCGACGAATTCCCAGAACGGCTTGAACTCGGTGAACTTCGCGCGCGACGGATCGTAATGCGTCGCCTGTGCGTAGTGCACGTCGGCCGTGATCCACACGACGTTCCTGATGTCCTCCTGCTTGATGAAGCGCAGGATCTCCGCGAGCTCCAGTTCGCGGCCGAGCGGAGCGCCGTTTTCGGCGTTGGCCCATGCCTCGAACGTGCCCTTCGGCACGTCCGGGTTCGCATCGGGGACGACGAGCGAGATCGGCATGTCGCTCGCGATCACCTTCCACGTTGCGCGCGACGCCTTCAACGACGCCTTCAGCCACGCCGTCTGCTGCGAGCCGAGAAACGCCGAATCCGCATCGAGACGGGTCTGTCTGTTCGGCGAGTTCGCGCCGCGATACGAACGCTCGTCGAGCATGAACACGTCGAGCAGCGGACCGAACTGAAAACCGCGATACACCTGCTCCGGATCGAGCTGATTGATTCGATACGGGTTGTATTCGAACATCGCCTGCTTCGCGCGCGCTTCGAGCAGATTGATCGAGCGCGTCTGATAGCGCTTCTCCGCGTCGCCGATTCTCTGGCCCGGATACCAGTTGTTGCGCACTTCGTGATCGTCCCATTGCACGAGGAACGGCACTTCCGCGGCGAAGCGGCGCTTGTTCTTGTCGAGCTGGTTGTAGGCGAAGGCCACGCGGTAGTCGTCGAGCGTCTGCGCGACATGCGACTTGCCTTCGGTGACGATGTTGGTCCACATGGAACCGTCGGGCAGCTTCACTTCCGATTCGATCACGTTGTCCGCATAGATCTGGTCGCCCTGATGGATGAAGAAGTCCGGCGCTTCGCGGCGCATCGCCTCATAGATGCGATAGCCGCCGAAGCGCTCGTTGATGCCCCAGCCCTGCCCCGCTTCATCGCCGGAAAAGACGAACGTGACCGGCTTGTTCGCATCGAGCGATGCGGTGCGCAGGCGTCCCGTCACCGGCTCGCTGTATGCCTTGCCATCGACGAGATCCTGAAAGCGCACGCGATAGAACATGTCGGCGGCAGGCGGCAGGCCAGTCAGATCGACGCGCGCCGTGAAGCCGCTGCTCTCGAGCGCGGCCGGCCCGATGCGTCGCTGGAAGGTATCGAAGCGCTCGCTCGTCGAATACTCGACGATCATGCGCGCCGGCCGGTCCGTGCGGCTCCAGACGATGCCGCTCGTCGCCGTGACATCGCCGCTCATCACGCCGCCGGGCAGTTGCGGACGGGACTTTTCCGCGGTGACGACGGCGGGCGCGACGCCTTGCGCGAGGGCATCGGCGAGACCCGCGCCCGTGAGCGCGAGTCCCGTGCCGGAAACGAGACCCTTCAACAAGGTGCGTCGGGACGGCTTGACGATACGATCCGGCATGGCGAGCTTCCTCTCGGACTTTACGATGGACGAGTGACGCGCTGCGTCGAATCGGCGATGGTAAAGCTTAACGGTGTCGATTTTGTTTCAGCGGACACGATGTGCCCCGCATGATTCGACGCGATCAGCACGCGGCGATTGCTGTAACGGCTCACCGCGTCCGACACGCGCTCTTCCCAGAAACGCCAGTTCGTCGCCTTCGTGCGGCCGATCACGATGAGGTCAGCATCGAACTCGCGCGCCGCCTGCGCGATCACGCGCCCGAGCGTCGTGCCGCTCGGCAGGTCCATCGTCACGCACACGCCGTTGATGCTCGACGCGCGTATCGCCTGAAGCGTGCGCTTCTCGACGCCGCGTGCGAGTTCATCGACATGCGCGAGCGCCGCGCCGCAGTCGTACTGCGCGGACGATATCGCCCAGAACGGCGTGCGGTCCACCACATGAAGCGCGGTGAGGCGCGCGTTGCATTCGCGGGCCCGCGCGATGCCGAGCGCGAGCGCGGCATGGCTGTAGCCCGGGCCCACCGCGACGAGGATGTGCTTTTGCATGATGTCGTCTCCGTTCGATGATTCGCGCGATTCAATGCATGCGCCACGTGCGCTTCACGGCATCGATCACGGCGGCTTCGGTGCAGGTCATCATGCCGTCCGCGACCACCGCCGATTCGCAGAGCGTGAGCACGTCGCGTCTCATGCGCTCGTCGCGCACTTCTTCCGCGAGCTGCTGCACGATGCCTGAATCGACTCGACACGCGTCGTCCCACGTGAGATAGGAGCATCGGGTGAGGTCTTCGCAGACCTCGCGCACGACCTCGTGCAACTCGCCTGCATGAAGCCCGAGCCGCGCATAGAAGCCGCGCTTTTCGAGCTCTTCGATTTCCGCACTGCCGATATGCCCGTCCGCGATGAGCGACATCACGACGATGCGCGCGGCCGCGCGGGGACTGTCCGATGGGTAGTGACGCATGGCATTTCTCCTCGATGAAACGTCGTCAACGAAAGGCAGTGCGATGGTTTCGATCGGGACCGCGCCGCCTGGATGCTACGCATCGTAGGCGTGGACAATGAGCGTCGAATGAGCGTGCGGTGTGCAGTTCGATGTCTGGGCAGATCGAACAAACGCAGTTAAAAGCGTTGGCCGGCGCACGACAGTTCATTTTTTTTCGCCAGCTTCCGAACGCTGCCGGAGCCTTGCCGGACAAGGCCCGGACGCGTTTCTCCCATCGCCTGGCATAGCCGATGCATAAGGATTTGCCGTCGCGTCATGACTGCCTGCCACTGTTTGACGCGACCGGGCCGGCCGCCTCGTGCGCCGGCCCGTTTCTTCCGGCGCCGCGGCTTTCGTATCGCGAGTTACCGGCGGCACGCGCAGGCGCCAAGGAGACAACCATGAACAATTTCGATGACGCCTTCGAAGCGCTGATCGGCAGCGAAGGCGGCTACTCGTTTCATCCGGCGGACCCGGGCGGCGAAACGATGTGGGGCGTGACGGCGCGCGTCGCGCGTGGCTACGGTTATGCCGGCGCGATGAAGGACCTGCCGCTCGAACTCGCGAAGCGCATCGCGAAGCAGAAGTACTGGGATCCGCTGCATCTCGACGAATTCGATCCGCGCGTCGCGTTCCAGATCTTCGATGCGAACTACAACGGCGGTCTCGTCGTGCTGTGGATGCAGAAGGCATCGGGCGCGAAGGAAGACGGCAAGTTCGGCCCCGATACCGTCGATGCCGTGAAAGCCGCCGATCCGATGCGCTTCGTTCTGCGTTTCATCGCATATCGATTGCGTTATCTGAAGGGCCTGCATGCCTGGCCGACGTTCAGCCGCGGCTGGACCGATCGCATGGCGACGAATCTTCTCCTGGGAGCAGCATGATGGACTGGACGAAAGTGGCGGCAACCATCGGCGCGAAGGCGCCTCTTCTGGCGGGTCTCATCGGCGGGCCGGTCGGGCTCGGCGTGAGCACGGCGGCCGCGATCATCTCGCATGCGCTCGGTACGCCGAGCGATCCGAATGTCGTCGAGACCGCGCTCAACGATCCCGCCGCGCTCGACAAGATCAGTCAGGCGGAGAACGCGAACTCGTTGCAGTTGCAACAACTGGTGGTGGCGGCGGCGCAGGCGCGTCTGTCGTTCGAGGCGGACATGGCGCGCATCGCGGCGGGCGATCGCGCCGATGCGCGCGCAATGGGCATCGCGAACAAGGACTGGGTGCCGAAGGTCCTCGCGATGTGCGTCACGGCCGGCTTCTTCGGCATTCTGCTGTTGATGGCGCTGCGCGCGTTGCCCGAGCCGAACCGCGATCTCGTGAACGTCGTGGTCGGCGCGCTCGGGACCGCATGGATCAGCATCATCGGGTATTACTTCGGGACGTCGGCGGGCTCGATGCGCAAGACCGAACTGCTCGCGCAACCGAGCGTGCCGATCACATCGGAGACCGCCGTCACGTTGCGCGATCCCGCGCCGTCATCGGCCGGGCGCGATCAGTCCGGCGCGAGCATCGACCATGCACCCCGCGCGTTCGTGCCGGGCGGACAAGGGCCGATCTTCACGGGCGCGTCCTGAGCTTGTTCGCGTCAAAGTCCGGTGCGCGGATCGTAGGGGCGCGCCGGATGATGCGCGATGTTCTCGAACTGCGGCCGGATCGCATCGCTGAAGGTGGTCTTCTGCTGATTGTTCAGGCTGCCGTAGAACTTGAGCCAGGCTTTCGCCGATTGCTCGGACAAGGGCGCGTCCTGCTGCCGGATCTTCTGGTCCAGCGCGTGCAGCGCGGGGAGATCGAGTATCGGCTGCTTGAGCATCGTCTGGATGCGCGCCTGCATCTGGTCCGCGTTCATGCGCTCCGACGAATGACTCTCGCGCATCGCATCGAGCGCGGCCTGCCACTGCACTTCCTGATCGGCGCTGAGATTCAGTTGATCGTGGAGCGTGCGCACGTCGAACGGCTGCACGCGGGCGGGCGCGGCGTTGTCCATCGGCAGCGCCTGCGCGTAGACCGGCGCGGAGCCGAGCCCGAGCGAAAGCGCCGTGACGACGGATAACGCCGAGAGCTTGAGAAGCAAGCCGGTGGTACGTGCCTTGCGCGCGTTCGCCGATGCGTTGAGCTGGGTCATTTCGTTCCCCTTTCCTTTTGTCGATGTGCGGATGTGGTTGAGCGGGTGTGTCGCCGCAACCATGGAAAGGAGTGTAGGGAGGGGGAATTAGGTGAGAGTGAGGGCGCTCGTCCGCCGCGCGGCGCTCCCGAAAACCCTCACCTCTGAGCTGTTGACACTCGCCGCAAAGCCTTTGAATACGGGCTTCGGCAGCGTCCAGACCACACGATCCCGAAAACCCTCACCTCAACCCTCAACTCGACGCAACTAGATCACATTCAACATCGACAACGCCGTCTCCTGCAACGGCTGCAACACGCGAGCGAGCGCGGCCTCGCCCGTTTCCTTTCCGATCGGCATGTTCGCCGACAACGCCGCCACCACTTCACCGTGCCGGTTCTTCATCGGCACCGCGATGCCGCGCACGCCCATCTGCAATTGCTGCTCGATCGCGACATAGCCATCGATCCGCGCCTGCCGGATCTTTTCGTAGAGCCTTTCCTTGTTGGTGATCGTGAGCGGCGTGAAAGGCTTGAACTCGGTCGCGTCGAGCCAGCCGCGCACCGCTGTCTCGTTCATGTACGCGAGCATCGCGATGCCGCCCGACATCAGCGCGGCCGGCACACGCGCGCCGAGCACGAAGCCCGTCGTCATCACGCGCGTCGAACCGTTGCGCGCGATGATCACGAGGTCCCAGTCATCGAGCACGCTCACGTACACCGATTCGTGAATCAACGCGCTCAACTGCTGCAGATACGGCTGCACGATCCGCGGCAGCCGCGCCGACTCGAAATACGACCAGCCCATGCGCAGCACGCGCGGCGTCAGGTTGAAGAGCTTGCCGTCGGTCTGCACGTAGCCGAGATGCGCGAGCGTCAGCAGATAGCGGCGCGCCGCCGTGCGCGTGAGGCCGGTGCGCATCGCGGCCTGCGTGGGCGTCATGCGCGCGTGCTGATCGTCGAAGGCTTCGAGGATCGCGAGGCCCTTCTCCAGACCGGCGATCCAGTCGCGTTTGTCGAGTTCCGGTTTAGTCATGCTGACATGCTTGTTTAGTTATGGATCGCCAAGTGTTTCGGCGCTCGAGCATAGCCTTTTGCTAGTGCTAACCCCCAAAGTGATCGATTATCGGACACACGCGTACGATAATCGCGCAAAATTTATCATAAAGCGTTGATCCAAAGGGGTTGCGCTCTTATTCTCCAATCACTTTCAGAGCGACGCGAAATTCGGGTGTTTCAAACGCCCCGCCGCTCGATCAGGTTTCAGGCTCAACTCCATAAACCCATTGTTCGGAGACATCTCTATGGCTAGCCCCAAGGAAGACGCGCACAGCGGACGCCAGGCGAAGAAGGCCACCGCGAGCGGCTGGATCGGCTCGGCGCTGGAGTATTACGACTTCTTCATTTACGCCCAGGCAGCAGCACTCATTTTCCCGCAATTGTTCTTCCCGTCGGGCAATCCGAAGGTGGCGATCATCGCGTCGCTCGCGACGTACGGCGTGGGTTACGTTGCCCGTCCGATCGGCGCATTCGTGCTCGGCCATCTGGGCGATACGCACGGCCGAAAGAACGTGCTGCTCATCTGCATGTTCCTGATGGGTTTCTCGACGATGGCAGTCGGTCTCCTGCCGACGTATCACAGCGTCGGCATGCTGGCTCCGGCGTTGCTCGTCGTGCTGCGTCTGGTTCAGGGCTTCGCGGTGGCCGGTGAAATCTCCGGCGCAAGCTCGATGATTCTGGAGCATGCGCCATTCGGACGCCGCGGCTACTACGCAAGCTTCACGCTTCAGGGCGTGCAGGCCGGCCAGATTCTCGCCGCCGCCGTGTTCCTGCCGCTCGCCACGTTCATGCCGGAAGACATGTTCAACTCCTGGGGCTGGCGCATTCCGTTCCTGCTGTCGGCGTTCGTGCTGGTCGCGGGCTACATCATCCGGAAGGAAGTGCATGAAACGCCGGCGTTCACGTCCGAAGAGTCGCACGGCGATCTGCCGAAGTCGCCGATCAAGGAAGCGTTCGCCAACAGCACGCCCGACATGATCCGCGTCGTCTGCATGGCGCTGATGAACGTGATTCCCGTCGTCGCGACGATCTTCGGTGCGGCGTATGCGGTGCAGTCTTCGTATGGCATCGGCTTTCACAAGAGCGTGTATCTGTGGATTCCGGTGGTCGGCAACATCGTCGCGGTGCTGGTGATTCCGTTCGTCGGGAATCTGTCGGACAAGATCGGCCGTCGCCCGATGATGATTGGCGGCTCGCTGATCTCCGGCGTGCTGGCGTTCGCGTATCTCTATGCGATCAGCATCCACAGCGTTCCGCTCGCGTTCCTGATGTCGCTTCTGATGTGGGGCGTCGTGTATCAAGGCTACAACGCGATCTTCCCGAGCTTCTATCCGGAACTGTTCCCGACCCGCTCGCGTGTTTCGGCGATGGCGATTGCGCAGAACATCGGCACGACGATCACCGCGCTGCTGCCCGCCCTGTTCGCAGCGGTTGCGCCTCCGGGATCGAACAACATCCCGCTGACGGTCGGCGCGATTGCGTTCGGCGTGACGGTCATCGCGGCGATCGCGGCTTACTCGGCGCGTGAGACGTATCGCATCCGCCTGAACGATCTGGGCAAGAAGGACGCCGTGCCGATGAGCGAGCAGGAGTATGAGCGTCTGCGTGCCGATTCGATTTCCGTGGACAAGGTTGCGAAGGCCCGCCACGCGTAAAGGTGACCGTGTTGGAGTGATTTGCCGGGCCCTTCGGGGCCCGTTTTTTTTTGCGCGCGGCGGGCATTCGCATCTTCACCCCGCATCGCGATAACATGAATGCCCTCTCATCGATGACGCAGAGGCATGAATGTCCGCCTTCAACGAACGCATCCTCAACGGCATCAGCGTGTTCGCCGCGATCGTCGATGCGGGCACCTTCGCCGCAGCAGGCGATCGGCTCGGCATGTCGCAGCCGGGCGTGAGCCGTGCGATCGCGCGTCTCGAAGCGCGTCTGAAGATTCGTCTGTTCGATCGCACCACGCGCAGCGTCGCTCTCACCGACGATGGCCGGCGCTTCTTCGAACACGTGATGCCGCATCTCGCGGGACTGGAGGAAGCCGCGGCCACTGCATCGGAGGGCGCGACGGCCGTGCGCGGCCGCCTGCGCGTGAATGTCGATCCGATCTTCTCGCGGCTGTTGCTCGGCCCGAAGCTCGATGCGTTCCTGAACGCGCATCCCGATCTGCAACTGGAACTCATCACGAGCGATCGTCTCGGCGACATCATCGCGGACGGTTTCGATCTCGCCGTGCGCTTCGGCGAGCCGCGCGATTCGAGCCTCGTCGCGCGCAAGCTGCTCGATACGCCGGTGCGCACCGTCGCCGCGCCCTCGTACATCGAACGGCACGGCAAGCCCGCGACGCCGCAGGCGCTCGCTGACGATACGCACACCTGCATCGAGTTTCGCGATCCCGAGACGGCGCGGCCGTTCGCGTGGGAGTTTCATCGCAAGAAGAAGCGTCTGACCGTACAGACGCGAGGCCGGCTGACGCTCAACGATCCCGGCACGATGTTGAGCACGATTCTCTCGGGCTACGGCATCGCGCAGATTCTGCTGCTCGGCCACGAACATCTGCTCGCCGATGGCAAGCTCGTCGATCTTTTCCCCGACTGGCCCGACGAGCGCTTTCCGCTCTATGCGTTTTATCCGTCGCGGCATCATCCGCCTGCGAAGACGCGCGCGTTTCTCGATCTCGTCATCGCGCTGACGGACGCGAGTTGAACGAAACGCCTCAACGCAATGCTTTCTCGAACCAGTGATCCGCATACGGTTCGTCGCTGAACGCGGCAACCTCGACATAACCCGATCGCCGATACAGTCCGACGGCCTCCGCGAGCGCCTTGTTCGTTTCGAGACGCAGGACTTTCGCACCGCTCTGCCGCGCGTGCCTTTCGGCGTCTTCGAGCAATCGGCGTCCTACGCCCAGTCCGCGAGCGTCGGCGCTCACCCACATGCGTTTCAACTCGGCCGGAGCCGCGCCGTGAAACTTGAGGGCGACACAGCCTACCGCCGCGCCGCGAAGTCTCGCCACGATCAGCGCGCCCTGTGGCGCGGTCAGTTCGCGCGCGTCGGCTGAGAGGCTGAGTGACGGATCGAAGCCCGCATCGAAGCGCGCGTTCAACTCGGCGAAGTATTGATCGATGCACCATCGCGCATCCTCGCTCGTCGGATCTTCGATCTCGAAACGTATCAGCGACGGCAGCAGCAAGCGCTCGACTTCGGCCATCGCCGCGATCAGCCGCCGGCGCTGCGCCTCGTTCAACGGCGCCAGCATGCCGCCCGCGACGGCATCGGAAAGCCGTTCGAGTTCCTCGCGTTCGGCACGGCCCGCTTCGGTGAGGCTGGCGCGGCGCACCCTTCGGTCTTCGGCACTAGACTCGATCGCGACGAGACCCTGCCGCTCCAGCGCGGCGAGCGTGCGGCTCAGATAGCCCGAGTCGAGGCCGAGGCGCTCGCGCAGCACGCGAAGATCGACGCCCTGAGCCCCGATCTCCCAGACGAGCCGCGACTCACCCATCGGACGGCCACGCCCGAGAAAATGATCGTTGAGCGCACCGATGCCCTCGGCAACGGTGCGATTGAAGCTGCGAATCTGGCTGATGTCGGTCGGGTCCATGTCTCTGACTCTAGTCAGAGAATCAACCGGCGTCAATCCGAAATCACTTCACAGCGTGACAGGCTTTTCACTGCGCGCGCTTTCGATGATCGCCGCAAGCGTCGCGGCATTGTCGAGGCTCACCTGCGCGTAATACTCGATCGCGGCGGCGTCGCGCGTCTCGATCATGCGCGCGAAGCTTTCCGCCGCGAAAAGGAAACCGCTGCCCACATCGGACGCGACCGGCTCGAACGGCACCGAATTCGGAATGCCGCGCCGCACGCGCATCTGGCTCGGCAGATAGCCGTATTGATCGCCGGCCGTCTGCGCGCTCGTGTGATTGAGATACTCGGTGTCGATCGTGCCCTGCGAGCCGATGATCGTCGCGTAACGATGATTCGCCGCATCCATCGAGCACGAGACCTGCGCGCGTCGGCCATCGGCATAGACGAGCGTCGCCATGAGACTGATGTCGACCTTGCTGTCCGCCCACGTCGCGATCGCATCGACACGCTGCGGCGCGCTGCCCATCACGAGCCGGATGAGGCTCAGCGGATAGCTGCCCGCGTCGAGCAGCGCGCCGCCGCCGAGCTCGGGCTTCATGCGGATATTCGCGCCAGGATTGCCCACCGTGAAGCCGAAGCTCGCCTGAATCGCGCGCACCTCGCCGATCGCGCCTTCTCCGATCAGCGCCATCATCGCGGCAGTCTGCGGCTGGAAGTAGTACGGGAACGATTCGAGCAGCATCACGCCGTTGCGATCGGCGGCCTCGAACATGCGCACGGCTTCGTCGCGATCGAGCGCGAGCGGCTTCTCGCACAGGATGTGCTTGCCGTGATCGGCGGCCTTGATCGCCCATTCGGCATGCAGGCTGTTGGGCAGCGGAATATAGACGGCATCGATATCCGGACTCGCGAGCAGCGCGTCATAGCTGCCGAACCATGTTTCGATGCCGTTCGCTTCCGCGTAGGCTTTCGCGTTATCGTCGCTGCGGCTCGCGACGGCGACGACGCGCACGCGCTCGCTCGGCCTGACATCACGCGCGAATTGCTTTGCGATGTTCGCGGCGCCGAGAATGCCGAGGCGCAGGACGGATGAAGCTTGAGTGGAAGACAAGGCGGGCTCCTTGAGTTTGTACCAAATGGTTCATCCTCGAAAGGTAACACATTCGCCCATGCGTCAGGGCGCGCACCGGTCGGGGCGAACCTTCGTGCCGCGCCGGTCGACGGGCACGTGGCAATTGTCGACGCGTTGCTCGTCGCTCGCCTTGTCGCCCAGACGCTCCTTCAGGGTCTTGGGCTCGGATGCCGCGGCCGGGGCGGCAGCGGGCGCGGCTGCATCGGCCGCAAGCGCGGCGCCGGTCCACGCGACACATGCGCACAAGAGGACAAACTTCTTCATGATAGGCCCGGCATGAAGGGATGAAACGACAAGCTTCGTCGCGCACGAGACATACGACGCCCCGCTTCTTGCGCTTTCATTCACGCATGCATTCCGCTGACGATATCCTTCGCGTGCGCCGTCGATGCAACCGCGCGCAAGCCACGCACCCGAACGATCAGCCCGCTCGCATCGTCGCGATTCGTGATGTCGAGCGTCGCATGATGCCGTTGCGCGACGCGCAGCGCGATCGCGAGTCCGAGGCCGCTGCCATGCCCCGATGTGCCGACGCAGCGATAGAAACGATCGCATACGCGGCCGATCTCGCTCTCCGGAATGCCCGGGCCGGAGTCGAGCACGGTCAGCGCGATGCCTTCCGCTTCGCGCCGCAAGGTCACGTCGACGCGGCCGCCGTGCGGCGTATGGCGGATCGCGTTGTCGAGCAGGTTGTTCACGAGCACGGAGAGCGCCTGCACATCGCCCATCACGGTGAACGCGTCGTGCTCGTCACGCGCCTGTTCGAGTTCGAGGCCGAGATCGATCGAGCGGGCTTCGGCCAGCAAGGAGAAATCGCTCACGCGTAGCTCGCACAGCGTGCGCAGGCTCATCGGCGCGATGGCCGCCTCGCGCGCGGCATCTTCCCGCGCCATGCTGAGCAGTTGCTGCGCGAGGTGGATGAGCCGGTTCAGGCGGCCATCGATTTTCGCGAGCGTCGCGGGATCGACCTGAAGCGAGCCGTCGCCGATTGCGCCCTGGATTTGCAGCTTGAGCGCCGTGAGCGGCGTGCGCAGCTCGTGCGCGGCGTCCGCGACAAACGTTCGTTGCGCCTGCGACGCGTCGCCCAGTCGCGCGAGCAGGTCATTCAATGCATTGACGAGGGAATGCAGTTCGACGGGCATCGGCTTGTCGAATGCAATGGGTTCGAGCGACTCCGGCGAGCGCGCGGCGAGCGATTGCGACAGCCAGCGCACCGGCGAGAGCCCGCGCGCGACGACGAACAGCACGATCACGACGATCACCGGTATGAGCAACGCGAGCGGCCAGATCGTGCGCAGCGCGAGCGAGATGGCGAGGTCGTCGCGGATGTAATAAGGCTGGGCCACCTGCACGAAGCGGTCCGGCTGCGCGACACCGAACGCGCGCCAGCGAAAGCCTTCGCGCTCGGCGGATTCGAAGCCGACGCCAAAGCGCGGCAACGCGGGCTCGCGCGGCGAGTGATAGATGAGCCGGCCCGAGCGGTCCCATATGTCGATGACGAGCCTGTCGTCCGAAATGCCGTGCAGTTCGTGATCGCGTCCTTGCGCGACGTCGTCGGCGTTGATGTTGTGCGGCAACGAAAGCGCGACGGTGCGCAGCTCGTAATCGAAGAGCTCGCCCGCTTCCAGCCGCGCGGTGCTGAATATGCCGACGCCCGCGATCACGCACGCGACGCCGAGGCCGCAAATGAGCCATCCGAGCAGCCATCGGCGAATGGATGTCATCCGATCCTCTTCAGGCGATAACCCACGCCACGCACCGTCACGATCTCCTCCGCGCCGATCTTGCGCCGCAAGCTGTGCACGTGGACTTCGATCGCGTTGCTGCCGACTTCCTCGCCCCAGCCGTACAGCTTCTCTTCGAGCTCCGAGCGGCGAAATACACGCGACGGCTCTTCGATCAGCGCCTGTAGCAGCGCGAATTCGCGCGGCACGAGATTGAGCGCGACGCCGCCCTTGCTCGCTTCGTGCGCGGCGGGATCGAGGGACAGCTCGCCGTGCGAATACACCGGATGCTTGTGACCCGTGCGGCGTCGCAGAAGCGCGCGCACGCGTGCCGCGAGCTCGTCGAGATCGAAGGGCTTCATCAGGTAGTCGTCCGCACCGGCATCGAGGCCGCGAATGCGGTCATCGACGGCATCGCGCGCGGTCAGGATCATCACGGGCGCATTGCCGCCGTTCTTGCGATAAGTGCCGAGCACGTCGAGACCGTCGCGCTTGGGAAGATTCAAATCCAGCAGCACGAGGTCATATACGCCGTTGCCGAGCGAAAGCTCCGCGGCCCGGCCGTCCTGCGCCCAGTCCACGGTGTAACTCGCGCGGCGCAACGCGGCGAGCACGGTCTCCGCGATCATCTCGTCGTCCTCCACCAATAACAGGCGCATGCGCTTTCTCCAGGCTCGAACAGGGGCCCACCGATTCTCCGGCCTGCATGCTTAAGCGCCACTTAAGCTTTGCGCGCTGCCGCACATGGTGGCCCCGTTATCGGCATTGCGCGCGTCCTGCTTAAGCATTGCATAAGCTTCGTCCCCGCACTATACCGTCGAGCGCGCCGATTCGCGGGCGCGCGGCCCGGAGATGCCGATGCGACCGTCCACTCTTGTTTCCCTGCGTGCGAACACGGTGCTGATCGCGTTGTGCATCGCCGCGTCGGATGCAGCGTGGCTCACGGTCTGCGGCTGCACGGGCCACGTGCATGCGCTCGAAAACACCGCGGTGCGCCTCGCGACGCTCGCGAGCGCGGTGGGCATCGTGCTCGTCGTGCGGCACATCGCGAAGCTCGCATTCGATGCCGCCCGCACGGCACATCGCATCGCATGGGCCGCCGACAGGCTCGTGATCGACGGAACCTCTCCGGGCGACTGGCTGGTGCAGCTTCATGCGGAACTACATCCCGACAGTTCCCGGCTAAACGCCGCCGCGCAAGCCTGTCCGCGCGCAGCGGCGTCCTGCAGAGTGCCACGCGGTCGGGCGTGACCTCGGATCTCGCCCGATCTCCTTCACCCGGCCTCTCCGCCGGGTTTTTTTTGTCCACGGCCGTTTCTTAGCGCGGCGATACAAGCCGCTTTCACGCGTATTTCAATGTGCATTCGTTCGCTTATCTAAGCATCTCTTAAGGTTCGCGAAGGCAGGCTTCGGGTTCTCGACACGCATTCGAATCCTTGCGATGCGCAAGGCAACTGTGGAGATCCTCATGCCGTGGCTCATGTGCTGCATCCGGACGCGACGATCATGACGGCGCATTCGGTTCCGTTGTTCGTATGGCTCGTCATCGCGCTGTGCTGTGCCGCGACGTGCCACGCGACATTCGCCGCGCTCGTTTTTCCCGGCTTGCGCGGCGCGGCCGGCGCGCGGCGCGGCGACGACACGCCCGGCTCCGTCAGCGTGCTGAAGCCGCTGTGCGGCACCGAGCCGCGCCTGTACTCGAACCTCGAAACCTTCTGCACGCAGACGCATCCGTCATACCAACTGCTGTTCGGCGTGGCGAGCGCGTCCGATCCGGCGGCGGGCGTGGTGGAGCGGCTCGCGCGCGCCTTTCCGAAGCACGACATCGAACTCGTGATCGACGGCACCGCGCACGGCAGCAACCGCAAGGTCGACAACCTCATCAACCTCGCCGCGCGCGCGAAGCATGATCTCATCGTGATCGCGGACAGCGACATCGCCGTCGAGCCGGACTATCTCGTGCGCGTGACCGAGCCGCTCGCCGATGCGAACGTGGGCGTCGTCACGTGCCTGTATCGCGCGCGACGCGTGGGCGGCTTCTGGTCGCGCATCGGCGCGCTGTTCATCGACGAATGGTTCGCGCCTTCGGTGCATGTGGCCAATGTGCTCGGACAGAATCGCTTCGGCTTCGGTGCGACGCTCGCGCTCAGGCGCGACACGCTCGTGAAGAGCGGCGGCTTCGAAGCCGTGCGCGACTGTCTCGCGGACGATTACTGGCTCGCGGAGCACGTGCGCGCGCTCGGCTTGCGCACGGTGCTCTCGGACGTGGTCGTCACCACCGACGTGATCGAGCACGATCTCGCCTCGCTCTGGCGCCGCGAAACGCGCTGGCTGCGCACGATCCGCTCGGTCAATCCGCTCGGCTTCGCGTGCCTGTGCGTCACGTTCACGACGCCCTGGCTTCTGACGAGCGCCATCTTCGGGCTCGGCTTCGAGCACGGCACCGAGACCGCGCAAAGCATTGCGGACACCATCGTCGATCTGAGCACATCGCTCGGTCTTTCCGCGCGGCTACTGCTGCACTGGCGCGCCGCACGCTCATGGCGCGCGTTCTGGCGCGATCTCCCGCTCATTGCGTTGCGCGACCTGCTGATGTGGCTGCAATGGCTCGCCGCATCGTTCGGATCGAGCGTCATGTGGCGCGGCGTGCGCATTCCGCTCGACGACGCACGCGAGCGCTACGACGCCAACGCCTCCGACAGTCAATAACATATTCACCGGACCTCGCATCATGAAACACACGCTTTTCCTTCAGGCGCCCTCTTTCGACGGCTTCGACGGCGGCGCCGGCTCGCGCTATCAGGCGAAGCGCGAAATCCGTTCGTTCTGGTATCCGACGTGGCTCGCGCAGCCTGCCGCGCTCGTGCCCGGTTCGCGCGTGCTCGATGCGCCGGCCGACGGCGTGTCCGTCGAAGCCACGCTCGATATCGCCGCGCAGCACGAGCTCGTGATCATCCATACGAGCACGCCTTCGTTTCCCACGGATGCGCTGTTCGCCGAGAAACTGAAGGCGCGCGCGCCGGGCGTCATGATCGGCATGGTCGGCGCGAAGGTGGCCGTCGATGCGCACAACTCGCTCGCTGCGAGCGAAGCGATCGACTTCGTGTGCCGCGAGGAATTCGATTTCACCTGCAAGGAGATTGCCGAGGGCCGCGCGTTCGCGGATATCAAGGGACTCAGCTATCGCCTGCCCGATGGCTCGATCGAACACAACGAAGCGCGCCCGATCCTCGAAAACATGGACGAGCTGCCGTTCGTCGCGCCGGTCTACAAGCGCGATCTCAAGATCGACAACTATTTCATCGGCTATCTGAAGCATCCGTATGTGTCGATCTACACCGGACGCGGCTGCCGTTCGCGCTGCACGTTTTGCCTGTGGCCGCAGACGGTCGGCGGACATCGCTATCGCGTGCGCTCGGTCGAGAACGTGCTCGCGGAAGTGAAGTGGATACGCGACAACATGCCCGAAGTGAAAGAGATCATGTTCGACGACGACACCTTCACGGACTTCAAGCCGCGCGTCGAAGAGATCGCGCGCGGGCTCGGCAAGCTCGGCGTCACATGGTCGTGCAACGCGAAGGCGAACGTGCCTTATGCGACGCTCAAGATCATGAAGGAGAACGGCTTGCGGCTTCTGCTCGTGGGCTATGAATCCGGCGACGATCACATCCTCCTGAACATCAAGAAGGGCCTGCGCACGGATATCGCGCGGCGCTTCGCGGACGATTGCCGCAAGCTCGGCATCAAGGTGCATGGCACGTTCATCCTCGGCTTGCCGGGCGAAACGAAAGAGACGATCGAAAAGACCATTCGATACGCGAAGGAGATCAACCCGCATACCATCCAGGTCTCGCTCGCGGCGCCCTATCCCGGCACGACGCTCTATAACCAGGCGGTGGAAAACGGCTGGCTCGCGGAGAACAAGGTCATCAACCTCGTGAGCAAGCAAGGTGTGCAACTGGCCGCGATCGGTTATCCGCATCTGTCGCGCGAAGAGATTTATCATGATCTCGAACGCTTCTACAAAGGCTTTTATTTCCGTCCGTCGAAGATCTGGGAGATCGTGCGCGAGATGCTCACGAGCTGGGAAATGATGACGCGGCGCCTGCGCGAAGGCGTCGAGTTCTTCCGCTTCCTGCGCGCACGCGAGGCATGATGCCGTGCGTGGAATCATCGTCACCGCCGACGACTTCGGGCTGCACGAACGCGTGAACCATGCGGTCGCGCGCGCGCATCGGGAAGGCGTGCTCACGTGCGCGAGCCTGATGGTCGGCGCGAACGCCGCTCACCACGCCGTGAAGATCGCGCGCGATCTGCCGACGCTGCGTGTCGGCCTGCACCTCGTCTTGACCGATGGCGCCGCGACGCTGCCGCGTTGGTCGATCCCGGATCTCGTCGATGCGCGCGGCTCGTTCGAAGGCTCGATGTTCGAGAACGGCGTGCGCTTCTTCTTTCTCCAGCGCGCGCGTCGGCAACTCGCCATCGAGATCTACGCGCAGTTCAAGGCTTTCGCCGCGACCGGCCTCGAACTCGATCACGTCAACGTGCACAAGCATTTTCATCTGCATCCGACGATCCTTGCGCTGATCCTCGAAATCGGGCCGCAGTTCGGCATGCGCGCGATGCGCCTGCCGCGCGAGATGCACGGCTCGCTCTTGCTCAGGCCCTGGGTCGCGCTGATGCAAAAGCGGCTCGACGATGCGGGCATCGCTCATAACGACTGGGTCGCGGGAATCGCCGCAACGGGTCGCATGGATGAAGCCGCATTGCTCGCGGCGCTCGCCAAACCGCGCGAAGGCGTGCTCGAAATCTATAGCCATCCCGCGACGGAAGGCGCGCCCTTGACGCCATCGATGCACGACTATCGTCATGCGGATGAACTGGCCGCCTTGTGCTCGCCGCGCGTCGCGCACGCCATCGAATCGACAGGGGCGATGCACGGCGGCTTCGCGGATGTGTTCGGGCACGCCCGCACGCCGGAGCCAGCCACGTGACGACTTGGCTCAAACGCATCGCGTGGCTGCGCTGGCCGGCGGCCATCGCGCTGCTGATTGCGCTCGCGTTGCATGAAGGCATCGCGGATGCGTTCACGCTCATCGCGCATACGGGGCCCGTGCTTCTGTGGCTCGTGCCGCTGCACGGATTGCCGTTGCTGCTCGATGCGCGCGCATGGCAGCTTCTGCTCGACAAACGTATCGATCTGCTCGCGCTCTGGTGGATCGCGGTCGTGCGCGAAGCTGTCGGACGCCTGCTGCCGGTGCTCGGCATCGGCGGCGAGCTCGCGGGCATCCGGCTCGGCACGCGCTATCTGCCGGATGTGAGCCGCGTGAGCGCATCCGTGATCGTCGAGATGCTCGTGACGATCGCGGTGCAATATGCGCTCGCGATGCTCGGCCTCTTCCTGCTGCGCTTTCATGCGAGCGATTCGGGCGGCGGCGTCGGCAACGTGATCGGCGCGGGTCTGGTCGCATCCCTGCCGGTCTGCGTGGCGGCGATCGTCGTCGCGCACAAGGGCGCGCCGTTTCATCGTCTCGAAGCGATGGCGCGGCGCTGGCTCGATCCCGCTCACGCGCTTGCCGCGAAGCTCGACGGCAAACGGCTCGACCATGACATCCGCGCGCTGTTGCATCGCACGCCGCTGCTCGCGCGCGCGTTCGCGTGGCAATTCGCGGGATACGTCCTCGGCGCAGTCGAAGTCTTTGCCGCGTTCGCCATGCTCGGGCATCCGGTCTCCATCGCTGGCGCGATTGCCATCGAAACGCTCACGCAGGCTGTGCGCAACGCGGTGTTCATCGCGCCCGCGGGACTCGGCGTGCAGGAAGCGACGATCGTCGCGATCGCGTCGGCGTTCGGCGTCGATCGGGAGGCGGCGCTTTCGTTCGCGCTGCTGCGGCGCGTGCGCGAGTTCGTGTGGGGCGGCATCGCGCTCGTGCTGCTGCGCGCCGCGGAACCCGAACGCGCGGAGACATTCGCACGCGATCGCGGCTAAAGGTGAGAATCTTCGGGAGCACGATTTTTCTTGCGAAAGTTGCAATCCGCAACTAAATTGAACGGACGTGGTTGCGCTTCGCAACCGATGGAGACGTCATGGATTTCATCGACACACCCGTTCAGTCCCGCGATAAAACCATCCTCGAACTGCGTGAGTTCTCGCGCAAGCTCGTGCGCGAACTGGGCTTCATGCGCAACACGCTCGCGGATAGCGGCCTCGCGCCATCGGCGGTGCACGCGATCATCGAGATCGGCGCGACGCCCGGCATTCAGGCGCGCGATATCGCGCAGACTTTGCGGCTGGACAAGTCCAACGCGAGCCGGCAGATCGCGCGGCTCGAAGCGGCGGGACTCATCACGCGGCAGACATCGAGCGAGGATGCGCGCTCGTCCGAGCTTTACCTCACTACGTCAGGTCAGAAGCTGCGCAGAAAGATCGACAAGTTCGCGACCGATCAGGTTTCCGACGCGCTGCGCCGCATGGTGCCCGAAGATCAGCAGACGCTCGTGCGCTCGCTCGCGCTCTACGCCGATGCGCTCGCCCACGGTCACGACCACAAGAAGCCGCACGCCGCGCATACGCATAGCGCGCGCATCGTCGAGGGATATCGGCCGGGCTGCATCGGCGACGTGGCGAGCCTGCACGCGCGCTTCTATGCGCATCATGCGGGCTTCGGCGTGTTCTTCGAGCGCAGGGTCGCCACCGAACTGGCCGCGTTCGCCGAAAGCCTGCCCGCGCCCGACAAGGCGTTGTGGCTCGTCATGGACGGCGAGCGCACGCTCGGCTCGCTTGCGATCGACGGCGACGCCGCGACGCGCGTCGCGCATCTGCGCTGGTTCATCATCGACGATGCATTGCGTGGCAGCGGCATGGGCCGGCAATTGATGGCGCGCGCGATGGAATTTGTCGATGCGCATTACGACGAGACGTATCTCTGGACCTTCAAGAGTCTCGACGCCGCGCGCCACTTGTACGAATCCTTCGGCTTCACATTGAGCGATGAAGCCGAAGGCACGCAATGGGGCACGCAGGTGACCGAGCAACGCTTCACGCGCCGCCCGGTTCGATGATTCATCGACGCAGAGCGCGCGACGTCGGCCCGAGGCGTTGCGCGAAACGCCGCGCGCATTCGATGCCGAACGGGCTCGGACGCGCGCCGCGATCGTGCAGGACATCGAAGCCCATGCGCCATGCCGCGATGCGCTTGCCGTAACAGGTGAGCGTTTCCAGGGACTGCATCACGAAGACGATTTCCGGCAGCGTCTCCGCATACAGCGATTCGGCGTCGTGCTCGCGCTCTTCAGTGAACGCCTGATGGATCGCGACCTGACGATCGTATGCATCCGGCGCGACGATGAGGCCGTCGCAGCCCGCGCGCAGATTGTCGATGAGCTCCTGACCGCCGCGCCCGTTGAACACCGCGAGCGTCTGTTCGAGCGCGCGCAGACGTTCGATGGTCGCGCGGATCGTCACGGCCGGACCTTCGCCTTTGAGCAAGCGAAAGTTGGGCTGCTCGGCAGCGAGCGCGGCGATCGATTCCGCGGACAGACCGACGCCGAGATATTCCGGCGCGTTCTGAATGCCCGCGTTCGCGCCGGTCCGTTCGAGCACTGACGCGAAAAACTCGTAGTAGAAGGCTTCCGGCTCGCCGCGCATCGATGGCGGCTGAAGGATGAGCCACGACGCGCCGCGTTCGAGCGCGTAGTCAGCGAGCGCGACTTGCGACTCGATGCTGTCGCCGGTAATCGTGACCGCGAGCGGCACGCGGCCCGCGATATGCGCGGCGCAGTCGTCGATCATCGTGCGCTTTTCGGCATCGGACAGGCGATTCACTTCCGTTGCAAGACCGAGCGTGACGATGGCGGGCGCGCCCGCCGCGATGGTCGCATCGATCTGTCTGCGCGTGGCGTCGCTGTCGAGCCGGTTCAGCGTGTCGAAGTAGGCGTAGAGCACCGGCCACATGCCGGATGGCGGCGTTTGATGATCGGACATCGACGCCTCCGCTCAGTGCGAGTCGCGCGGCACGGGCGCGCCGCTGGAACCGACGAGGAAATCGAGGTCCGCGCCCTGATCCGCCTGCAAGACGTGCTCCACATACAGGCGGTAATAGCCGCGCTTCGGCAGCTCGGGCGCCTGCCACGCGGCGCGGCGCTTCGCCAGTTCTTCGTCGGAGACTTCGAGATTGAGACGGCGCGCCTCGACATCGAGTTCGATCATGTCGCCTGTCCGCACGAGCGCGAGCGGACCGCCCGCCGCCGCTTCCGGCGACACATGCAGCACGACCGCGCCGTACGCCGTGCCGCTCATGCGGCCATCGGAAATGCGGACCATGTCGGTGATGCCTTTTTGCAGCACCTTCTTCGGCAGCGGCATGTTGCCGACTTCCGCGAAACCCGGATAACCCTTCGGTCCCGCGCCCTTCAACACCATGATGCAGTGCTCGTCGATATCGAGCGAATCGTCATCGACTTTCGCGTGCAACTCCTCGACATTCTCGAACACGACCGCGCGACCGCGATGCTTCAGCAAGGATTGCGTCGCCGCCGATGGCTTGATCACCGCGCCGTTCGGCGCGAGATTGCCCTTCAGCACCGCGATGCCCGCGTGCGGCTTGAACGGCTGCTCGAAGCGGGTGATGACCTTCTCGTCGTAGTTCGGCGCGTCGCTCACGTTGTCCCACAGCGTGCGGCCATTCACCGTGAGCGCGTCGCGATGCAGCAAGCCCTGCTCGCCGAGCTGACGCAGCACAGCGGGCAAACCGCCCGCGTAATAGAAGTCTTCCATCAGGTACTCGCCCGATGGTTGCAGGTTCACGAGGCACGGCACGTCGGAGCCGAGCTCCCAGTCTTCGAGCTTCAGTTCCACGCCGATGCGCTTCGCCAGCGCGATCAGATGCACGACCGCATTCGTCGATCCGCCGATGGCCGCGTTCGTGCGGATCGCGTTCTCGAAAGCCTCGCGCGTGAGGATCTTGTCCATCGTGAGATCCTCCTTGACCATGTCGACGATGCGCCGTCCTGCCACATGCGCGAGCACCTGACGGCGCGCATCAACGGCGGGAATCGCGGCGTTGTGCGGCAGGCCGATGCCGAGCGATTCAACCATCGACGCCATCGTGGACGCGGTGCCCATCGTCATGCAGTGGCCGCGCGAGCGGTTCATGCACGACTCGGCTTCGACGAACTCGTCCTGCGTCATCTTGCCCGCGCGTACTTCCTCCGACATCTGCCATACGCCCGTGCCCGAGCCGATCGTGCCGCCGCGAAAACGCCCGTTCAGCATCGGTCCGCCCGATACCGCGAGCGCGGGCAGATTGCACGACGCCGCGCCCATCAGCAACGCGGGCGTGGTCTTGTCGCAGCCGACGAGCAGAATGACGCCATCGATGGGATTGCCGCGAATCGACTCTTCGACATCCATCGACGCGAGGTTGCGAAACAGCATGGCTGTGGGCCGCAGATTCGATTCGCCGAGCGACATCACCGGGAATTCGAGCGGCAGGCCGCCCGACTCGCGCACGCCGCGCTTCACGTACTCGGCGAGCTCGCGGAAATGCGCGTTGCAGGGCGTGAGTTCCGACCATGTATTGCAGATGCCGATGACCGGCCGGCCATCGAACTGATCGTGAGGAATGCCCTGATTCTTCATCCACGAGCGGTGGATGAAGGCGTCTTTATCGTTGCCGCCGAACCAGCTTTGCGAGCGTAGCTTGCGCATGGACGTCCCCTTTTATCGCGCGTTCTTCATAGTGTGGGATCCAGTGAAAAAAGGCCGCATGGGCGGCCTTTTCGAAACCCGGATACGTCGAGTTATACACCTCGCATCGCATCCGGCGCGCGTGAGTTGCAAGATTCGACGATCAGTCGAGCATTTCCTTCGATCGGTCGCGCATGCACGCCACGGCGATCACGGAGAACACGCCGCAGCCGATCACATACCACGCGGGCGCCATTACGCTCTTCGTGATGACGATCAGCGACGTCACGAAAAACTGTGCAAAGCCGCCGAAGATCGCGACGCCCAGGCTGTAGACGATCGCCGCGCCCGTCGCCCGCACCGAACGCGGGAACAGTTCGCCGAGCATCGCGCCGGTCGGGCCGACGTTGAGCGAATGCACGATCGAGAGCGCCGTGACGACCGCGAGCAGCGTGCCCGCCGTCGGCGACTTGTTCAGGAGCGCGAAGGCCGGCCAGATCGCGAGCATGAGCACGATGCGCGTCGTCTGCGCGAGCTTGTTGCGGCCGATGCGATCGGACAGATAGCCGCCGATCGGCGCGACGATGAAGAGAATCGCGCCCGATACGCAGCCGGAGAGCATCGCCGTCCAGCCCGGCAGGCCGAGCGTCTTCACGCCGTAAATCGACAGATAGAACACGATGATGAAGTGCGCCGACGTGCCGCCGATCGTGAGACCGAGACCGTTGAGCACCGCGCGGCCATGTTCGCGAAGCACGGTGACGAGCGGCAGCTTCGGCGCTTTCGGCGCGGCTTCGATGCTCTCGCGCGGCGCTTCTTCCATCGTGCGGCGCAGCCACCAGCCGACCGGCACGATCGCGGTGCCGATGATGAACGGCACGCGCCAGCCCCAGCTTTCGAGTTCCGAGGTCGTGAGCGTCGCCGTCAGCGCGACGCCCGTCAACGCGCCCGCGAGCGCCGAGAGTCCCTGACTCGCGAACTGCCACGAAGCGTAGAAGCCGCGACGATTCGACGGCGCCTGTTCGAGCAGAAGCGTCGTCGATGCACCCACTTCACCGCCCGCCGAAAAGCCTTGAATCAGCCGCGCGATCACGAGGATGACCGGCGCGGCGATACCGACCTGCGCGAACGTCGGCGCGGCCGCGATCATCGCGGTGCCGAGCGCCATCAGGCCGAGCGTGAGCAGCATCGCCTTCTTGCGGCCGGCGCGGTCGGCGTACATGCCGATCACGAGGCCGCCCACGGGCCGCGTGAAGAACCCGACGCCGAAGCTCGCCACCGCGAGCAGCAACTGGCCAACGGGATCGTGCACCGGAAAGAACAGCTTGCCGATGACGAGCGCGAAGAACGCATAGACCGTGAAGTCGTAGAACTCGAGCGCGTTGCCGACAGCGGCCGCCATCACGAGCCGCGTGCGCGCTGCGCGGCTGGTCTGCGTCGATGCATTCGCCGGCGCGCTGGCGATCGTGGGTGCGTTCATGATGTGCTCCGAAGGGATCAGTCGGCGAGCCAGGCTTCGGCCAGGCGCACCCAGTAGCTCGCACCGACTGCGAGGATGTCGTCGTTGAAATCGTAGGCCGGGTTGTGGACCATGCAGCCGCCCTTCGAACCGACGCCGTTGCCGATCCACGCGTACGTGCCCGGACAGGCTTCGAGCATGAACGCGAAGTCCTCGCTGCCCATGAGCGGCCGCGCGGCCGGATCGATGCGTTGCGCGCCGAGCATTTTCGTCGCGACATCGGTGGCGAAGGCGGTCGGCCCTTCGTGATTCACGAGCACCGGATAACCGAGTTCGTAATCGATCTCGGCCGTGCAGCCGAATGCCAGCGCCTGCGCGTTCACGAGCGCCGTGATGCGTTCCTGAAGCTGCTTGCGAACGCCCGCGTCGAGCGCGCGCACCGAGAGCTTCATCAGCGCGGTCTCGGGAATCACGTTGCACGCCTCGCCCGCCTGCACGCTGCCGACGGTGACGACGGCCGGCTTTTGCGCATCCACTTCGCGCGCGACGATGCTGTTCAGGCCCAGCATGATCGACGCGACGGCGGGCATCGGATCGCATGCGACATGCGGCATCGCGCCATGACCGCCGACGCCGCGCACCGTGATGTTCACGCGGTCCGACGAGGCCATGCCGGGGCCCGGCGTGAAGAACATGTCGCCCGCGGGCAGGCCGGGCATGTTGTGCAGGCCGAACACGGCATCGCACGGAAACTTTTCGAAGAGGCCGTCTTCGATCATCGCGCGCGCGCCCGCCTCGCCTTCCTCGGCGGGCTGGAAGATCACGATCAGCGTGCCCGAGAACTGGCGGCTTTCGGCGAGATAGCGCGCGGCGCACAGAAGCATCGCGGTGTGGCCGTCGTGGCCGCACGCGTGCATCGTGCGCGCGTGCTTGCTGGCGTACGGCAGGCCGGTCGCTTCTTCGATCGGCAATGCATCCATGTCCGCGCGCAGGCCGATGCGCTTGCCGCCCGCGCCCTCCTTCAACACGCCGACGACGCCCGTCTTGCCGAGCCCGCGATGCACTTCGTAGCCCCATTGCGCGAGCAATCCGGCGACGAGATCGCTCGTTTGCGTTTCTTCATACGCGAGTTCCGGATGCGCATGAATGCGACGGCGCACATCGACGAATTCCGATGCGATGGCGGCAATACCGGGGATGACGGGCTCGACTGACAGCATGTGACACTCCTTGCTCGATGCGAAATCAACGTGATCCAAGCATATAAAGCCGAAAAGCAAACCAAAAGACGGTAAATTTATTGCGTGACTACCATCAGTCGTCGGTGCTAACCCTTAGGTGTCGCTCATGAGCATGAAGATTCACCAGATACGCGCATTCCTGACGACCGCCGAGCAGGGCAGCATCCGCGCGGCCGCGCGCAGCCTGCATCTGTCGCAGGCGGCGCTAACGAAGGCGATCAAGGAACTGGAGCAGGATCTCGGCGTGCCGCTGATTCTGCGCACGGCACGCGGCGTGCAGTTGACCGCGTTCGGCCAGCAATTGCGCGTGCGCGCGCATCTGATCGTGAGCGAAATGCGCCGCGCCGAAGACGACATCACGCAGATGAAAAGCGCGGGCTCGGGAAGCGTAAGCGCGGCGATCACGCCGATGGCCGCGCTATCGATACTGCCGCAGGCGTATCGCGCGTTCCGGCGGCAGATGCCGAACGCGCGCGTGAGTTTCATCGAAGGCTTTCCGGGCGTCGCCATGCCGCGTTTGCGCGACGGCACGCTCGACTTCGTCGTCGCGGTCGTCGTGCCCGAGCATCTCGCGCCGGAGTTCGATCACATCGAACTGTATGAGAGCCGCTCGGCGATCGTCGGGCGCGCGGATCATCCGTTGCGGCACTGCACGTCGCTGGCGGAGCTATCGGATGCGGAGTGGCTGCTGAACCCGTCGCCGGAAAGCTCGACGCAGGCGTTGCTTCACTCGTATGCGGAGCGCGGTCTGACGGTGCCGAATCGCGTGATCGAGTGCCCGAGCTTCATCATCGCGCATGGCTTGTTGCGCGGATCGGATGTATTGGCCGCGCTGCCCGCCGCGTTGCTCGAACATTCGTGGGTCAGCGAAGGGCTCGCCATTTTTCCGATCGCCGATCCGTTGCCCGCGGTGTCGGTGAGAGTCGTGACGCGGCGAGATAGTCCGTTGACGCCCGCAGCGACGGTGTTGCTCGAATGCCTGCAACACGCGGCACGTTCGCAATGACATGCGCCGAACATCTCATGTCGATTTAGTTCGGATTCCCTAGAATTTTACTCTGAGCATGAAGCCGAGCGTGAACGGAAGATCGCTCGAAGGAATCGGCGGAATCAGGATGATGTTCGCGCCGACGCGCTTGTATTCGAGCATGATGAGCGGCGCGGCCACGGGTCCGACCGTATGGTTGTGCCCGATGCCATAACTGCCGTAGTCGTAGCCGGAGATGAGGCCGGCCATGACGGCGAGCCTGACGTAGTTCCAGTGAAGAAAGTCCGGGCCCCAGACACCGCCGCCATAGAACGACGGCTTCGACAGCGAGTTGCGAAAGTAGCCGCCCGTCACCGCCCATTGCGGCGCGACCCAGCATTCCGCGCCGATGCCGGGATTGAACTGCTCGAAATCCTTGTCCGGGTGAAAGTGATGCGATGCGACCATCGCATCGAGCCAGAAACCGTCGCCACACCAGCTCGCGTGCGCGGCAGGCGCCCAGGCCGACGCGGCGATGGCGGCAACGGTCAACAGGTGCGCGCGGAAGGTTCGGAAACGGGACAGCCATGTGCGCATGGGTTCTCCGCCATCGCGCGTCTACGATGGCGCCTTTTTTTGAGATGGAGGTCGAGGCGAACTCTACCTGATCGCGCGATTTTCGTGTGTGCTGACGAAAAGCCCGTGACGGCTTGCGCAAGTTTTTGGAATCTCGGCGAAACTTGTCGAAGTTTTTTTCGTATTCGAGGCAAAGCCCGATGAACGTCTATAAGCGTCTCGTTCTTTTTCTGGCGGCGGTTGCATTGACGGCGTGCACGCCGCTGCAGGTCGTCACGCATCATGTGTCGTCGAGCGAATCGAGCGTGCCGCCGGGGCGTTATCAACTCGATCCGCATCACTGGAACGTAAGCTTCGACGTCGATCATTTTCACTACTCGCGCTTCGTCATCCGATTCGACAAGACGACTGCGCAACTGGACTGGAATGCGGACGGAATGTCCGGAAGCTCGGTGCGAACGACCATCGACGCGTCGAGCGTCAACACCAACGTGCCGCTGCTCGATCGCATGGTGAAAGGGCCCGACATGTTCGATGTCGAGCGTTATCCGAGCATCGTGTTCGTCAGCACGGCTTTCCAGCGCACGGGCGACGACAAAGGCGTACTGACCGGCGATCTGACGATACGCGGCACGACGAAGCCGGTGACGCTGAACGTGACGTTCAACGGCCACGCGGTCAATCCGCTAACGAAGCAGGAAACGTTGGGCTTTTCCGCCGACGGACATTTCAGCCGCGCGCAGTTCGGATTGACGACGTGGTATCCGGCTGTCGGCGACGATGTGCACGTCGCCATTCAGGCCGAATTTTCGAAAGCGCCGGCTGATGCTGCTCAATGACGCGCGGCGCTCAGGCCGCGGTCCAGTCGAGGACGACCTTGCCGCTGTTTCCGGACAGCATGGTGTCGAACGCCTGCTGATAGTCGTCGACGGGAAAAGTGTGCGTGAGGATCGGCGATAGATCGAGGCCGCTTTGCAGCATCGCGACCATCTTGTACCAGGTCTCGAACATCTCCCGTCCGTAAATGCCTTTGATTTCGAGGCCCTTGAAAATCACCTGATTCCAGTCGATCGCGGTCTGCGCGGGCGGAATGCCGAGCAGCGCGACCTTGCCGCCGTGATTCATCGATTCGAGCATCGCCGTGAACGCGCTCGGCACGCCGGACATTTCCAGACCTACGTCGAAGCCCTCGGTCATTCCGAGTTCACTCATCACGTCGCGCAGGTCTTCGTTCGCCACGTTGACCGCGCGCGTCGCGCCCATCTTGCGGGCGAGTTCGAGGCGATAGTCGTTGACGTCAGTGATGACGACATTGCGCGCGCCGACATGCCGCGCGATCGCGGCGGCCATCACGCCGATCGGTCCTGCACCGGTGATCAGCACATCCTCGCCGACGAGATTGAACGAAAGGGCCGTGTGCGTCGCGTTGCCGAACGGATCGAAGATAGCGGCGAGGTCGTCGGAAATATCGGGCGGAATCTTGAACGCGTTGAACGCCGGAATCACGAGAAATTCGGCAAAGGCGCCTTCGCGGTCCACGCCGACGCCGACCGTGTTGCGGCACAGATGACGACGGCCCGCGCGACAGTTGCGACAGAAGCCGCACGTAATATGGCCTTCACCGGACACGCGATCGCCGATGGCGAACCCGCGCACTTCCTGACCCATCTCGACGATCTCGCCGACGTACTCGTGCCCGACATGCATCGGCACAGGAATCGTCTTCTGTGCCCAGTCGTCCCATTTCCAGATGTGGATGTCAGTGCCGCAGATCGCTGTCTTGCGGATACGGATGAGAACGTCGTTGTGGCCGACTTCAGGCCGCTTCACGCGCGTCAAGGTAAGGCCGGGTGCACGTTCGAGTTTGGCGAGGGCTTTCATTGCGTTGATCCTGACGTATGGTCTTCGTGGTGCTGCTTCGACGGTCGCGGGCTCGTGGTCCGGTCCCTGGGTTTATGCGCATAAAGTCGGCGGCGGGGCTGCTCAGCGGATCACGCCGAGCGATCGGCCGACGCGCGCAAATGCATCGACTGCGCGATCGATCTGTTCCGGCGTATGCGCCGCGCTCATCTGCGTGCGGATGCGTGCGCGTCCCTTGGGCACGACGGGGTAGGAGAAGCCGATCACATAGACGCCTTCTTCGAGCAATGCATCCGCCATCTTCGAGGCGAGTTGCGCGTCGCCGAGCATGACCGGAATGATCGGATGTTCGCCGGGGACGAGATCGAAGCCGAGCGAAGACATCGCGCTGCGGAAGCGCGCGCCGTTTTCGCGGACGCGCCGACGCAGGGTCGCGCCTTCTTCGCTGTCGAGCAATTCGAGCACTTTCAGCGATGCCGCCGCGATACTCGGCGCCAAAGTGTTCGAGAACAAATACGGCCGACTGCGCTGACGCAGCAAATCGATCACTTCCTTGTGCGCGGCGACATAACCGCCCGATGCGCCGCCGAGCGCCTTGCCGAGCGTCCCAGTGATGATGTCCACGCGATCCAGCACGCCGCAGTCCTCTGGCGTTCCGCGTCCGTTTTCGCCGATGAAGCCCACGGCGTGCGAATCGTCGACCATCACGAGCGCGCCGTAACGGTCGGCGAGATCGCAGATGCCGGCAAGATTCGCGATGATGCCGTCCATCGAGAAAACGCCATCGGTCGCGATCAGTTTGAAGCGGGCGCCGGCGGCGTCGGCTTCCTGCAGGCGCACTTCGAGATCCGCGAGATCGTTGTTCTTGTAGCGCAGACGTCGCGCCTTCGAAAGCCGCACACCGTCGATGATGCTGGCGTGATTCAGCTCGTCGCTGATGATCGCGTCTTCCTCGGTCAACAGCGTCTCGAAAAGGCCGCCGTTCGCATCGAAGCAGCTCGAATAGAGAATCGCGTCGTCGGTGCCGAGAAACTGCGCGATCGACTGCTCGAGTTCCTTGTGTACGGTCTGCGTGCCGCAAATGAACCGAACGGACGCCATGCCGAAGCCATCGGCGTCGAGACCGGCCTTCGCGGCTTCGACGAGGCGGCGATCGTCGGCAAGACCGAGGTAATTGTTCGCGCAGAAGTTCAGCACACCGCTTCCGTTCGCGAGCCGGATAGCCGAAGACTGCGGGCTCGCGATCACGCGCTCCGTTTTGTAGAAGCCCGCAGTGCGGATTTCGTCGAGCGTCGAACGCAGATGGGAGAGATACCGGTCTTTCATCGCAATCCTTGTTTTGAGCTGATCGTGGTGTTCGACCGCGCAGCGTCCGCAAGCGGCCCATAGCCCTGTTATAGTGCATTCATCGCATCGGACACGTTCGATATTTCGAACGTATTTCCGATATGCCGAACACTTTAAGGGATTGATCGATTCATGGCAAGCACGGGTTCAGAAGGAAAAGCGAGCGATCTCGCGGGAGCAGGCGCAACGCCACCGCGCGTCGGAGAGATCATTCAACGTCTGCGCAGTGAGCGAAAGCTGACGCTCGACGATCTATCGAGGGCGGCGGGCGTGTCGAAGTCGATGCTTTCGGAAATCGAACGCGACAAGGCGAATCCGACGATCGCGGTCGCGTGGCGGCTGACCAACGCGCTTGGCATCAGCCTGGATCAATTGTTTGCGCAGCAACGGCCCGTTGAAGCGATCCGGGTCGCAGGGCCGCATGAAATACCGACGCTGACTGGCGATAACGGTGGCTATCAACTGCGCGTGTGGGGACCGATAGAACTCGCCGGCAAGTTCGAATGGTACGAACTCACGCTGCAATCGGGCGCTGCGCTCACATCGAATGCGCACGAGCCGGGAACGCGTGAGCATCTAACGGTGCTCAATGGATCGATCGAAGTGGATGCGTCGGGTGCGACGCGCCGGCTCAAAGCGGGAGAAACGGCACGTTACGCAGCGGACGAAGCGCACGCGATCCGCAACGTGGGTCGCGCCGACGCCAAGGCGCTTCTGGTGGTGATTCACGGCTGACGCGGTGCCGCCCAGGCGACTTTATGCGCACAAAGTCTCGCCGTCCGAAATGAAAAGCGGGACGCAGGTCGAGTGCGTCCCGCCTTAAGCAGCGCCGCCATCGCGGCGCTTATGCGCCTGACTTACGGCTTCTTCACTGCGTCCTTCAGATCTTCGCGCGCATCGCCCACACCCTTCTGGACCTTGCCCGCAGCCTGTTGCAGATCGCCCTTGGCTTCCTGAGCCTTGTCGCCGGTCACTTTCCCGACGCCCTCGTTGATCTTGCCCTTCACCTGCTTGCCGACGCCTTCGACTTGATCCTTGTTCATGTCAGTTCTCCCGTGGTTTCAGCGCTGTTGGCCGCGCAGTGCCGTCGAACGAACGCAGTAGTGTCTGCGCGTTCCGCTCAGGGGATTTCCTAAGCATGGTTCTACGATGCGCTTCGTTAGCCGGCACGCATAGCAGCGGATGTCTGAAACGCACGTAGGCGGAATCGCACATACACCCGGGTCGAGTAGCGCGACGCTAGTTTCATTGCAACAAGTACTGTATGTTTATACAGTACAATAAGACCAGTTGGCGAAGGGGGTGAATCATGGAGTCGAATGGCGAGAATCTCAGCAGGAGACAGTTTGCCCGCGCTGTGCGTGACCTGGAGCAGATCACGCGGCAGATAGCGGGGCGTTACATCGACAAAGGCGTGCCGTTGACGTGGCGGCTGCTGCATGCGATCGAGGCCGAGGCTGTGGCGGACCTCGGATTTGCCGGGCGGCACGAAGCCGCATTGCGCGAACTGTTCGCGCGTCCCGACGACTTCCATTTCCCCGAAACCGACGACGTAGTCGACGTCGCATCGTCCGATGCCTTGCCCGCCGTTTTCGGCTTCGCCGTGGACGCCTACGAGCGCGCGGCCCGACAGCGACAACCGCAAGCCGTCATCGCCGCGCATTGACGCGCACCCGCCCGGCACGCGGCGAGAACCGCGTGCCTTGGTTCATCTCTTCCGGCATCGAATAGCTTCAGGGCGCAAAGTCCGCCGACATATCCGCATCGGAACGCGCTTCGAGCCTGCCGTCCCGACACGCGGCGCGAAACACCTCGTAATCCTTTTCCACCTGATCCGCGTACGCGCGGCCGTAGCGCACGAGCACATCCGCCATACGGTCGCCGTTGCCGAGATAGCCCGAAATGTCAGACGCGCGTCCACCCGATTTCGCGTGCGCACGGGCAAGCGCCCAGCCGCAGAGTGCAGCGTATTCGCGAAAGGCATCGTCGCTGAACGTTTCGAGTTCGGGGGAAATCTTCATGTCGCGCAACTGACGGATGTAGAGCGTACGTCCGAGAGGCCCCGTCGCCCAGCCGAGGAACGGATCGGTGGCCGCCTGCATCAGCCGTTGTCCGTGCACGACGCGCTGACCATCGTGGCCGGAATCGTCGGCGTCTCTCGCAAGGTTCGCGTATCTCGCGACAACCGACGTCGATGCCTCCTTCATCTGCAGGAAAAGTGGTTTGTCCTGGTGATCGGTGAGCAACAAAACGAGGCAACGCGTGCCGACGCTGCCCACGCCCACCACCTTGAACGCGACGTCCTGCAACGTAAATTGCGATAGCAGCCTCGCGCGCTCCGGCGTCAGCGTGGCCACGTAATTCAGAATGAGCGCCCCGAAAATCTCCTGTGGGCTGCCTTTCAGCGTCATCCAGCCATCGTTTTTGTCGATCAGCGTGCTCAGGCCGCGAATGTGGAACACGGCAGGCGGCGCATCGCGGATGCGCCACGCGTCGCCGGTTCGCTCGGCGAGTTTCGGCAGCATCGTTTCGTGCGTACGGCGCGAAGCCCGTTCGATTCCGCGCTTGATCCGCCGCCGCGCGTCTTCGTTCTGCACGGCGTCGTACATGCGATCGAAGGTGATGCGCTCGTACCAGAGATCGAGCACGCTCATTTCCGCGTATGCGCGTAGATGCGTCTGATAGCTGCGCGCGGCGAGAAACGCGAACTCGTCGGCGGCGAGATCGCCGTGGCCGAGATGGCGGCCGGCGATCGCGAAACTCGCGACGAGTCGTTTCAAATCCCACTCCCAGGGGCCGAGCGCGGTTTCGTCGAAGTCGTTGAGATCGAAGATGAGCGCGCGCTCGGGCGTCGCGAAGCCGCCGAAGTTGGACAAATGACAGTCGCCGCAAATCTGGATCGCGATGCCGCTGTCAGGCGTAGTGGCCAGATCATGCGCCTGCAAGATCGCGCTCCCGCGATAGAAAGTGAACGGCGAAACCAGCATGCGGCCGTAGCGCAAGGGAATCAGCGCATCGACACGACCTTGGCTGCTCATCCGCAATAGTTCGATGGGATCGCGATCGACGTCGCCAATCGCATCGTGCGCGCCGCGCGGCGTGCGCTCACGCGCGGCGCGTCCCAACGCGCGGCGCTCCTGCCAGGATTGCCGGGCCATCGCTCACTCCTTCTTGCTCTTTTGCTTGCGGGTGGAAGGAAGCCGTATGAATGACAGTAGTGACGAAACACCTCCGCGGCAAGACAGTGATCGACACTTCGGCGAACACCTCCGCTTGACGTTCGGCGCTCGAAGCCCGACCCTGTGCGCAGTGCAACACAGCGCGCAACGCGCCTTCTGACACCATGCCGAACACTTCCGATCTCTTCGACCAACAGCGCGCCGACTGGCAGGCCGATCCGCACGCCGCATTCGATGCATGGCTCGCCCAACAGTCGTTCCGGGCGTCATCGGCCGATGTGTATCGCGCGCAGTGGGGCAACTTTCTCGAATGGCTGGCCGCGAAGCGCGCGACGCTGCATACGGTGCAACGTCCCGTCATCGAGCAGTTCGTCGCGCAACTGGACATTCGGCGTCCGCAGCGAATGCGCTACCTGAGACTGATCGAGCGCGTGCTGGATCACGTGCGGGAAGTGGAATCGGCGGCCACGAACCCGGCGCGATTCATCGCCCAGGACGGCGACGCGGCATGGCGCAAGGCGCGCGACAACGAGCCGACCGGATTTCTGACTCACGACGAGCGCGCGCTGCTCGTCGCGCATCTGTTTTCGCCGATGGGCGCCTTGCCGGGCGCGCAGCGCTGGCGCGAGCGGCGCGACCGGGCGCTGGTCGCCGTATTTCTGGGCGGAGGCGTGAAAACGGGCGAAGCGGCGCAGTTGACCGTCGACTGCTACGCGGCGGGCGCGCCGTACATCACCGTCGATGCGGCGAATCCGCTGCTGATACGGCAAGCGCGGCTCGCGCCGTTCGCCATCGAATTGCTCGACAACTGGATCAGCGAGCGCAAGACGGCGGATCTCGCGGGCGAGTTGCTGTTCCCGGCGGCGCCGTCGGGGCGCTCCATGCATAAGGCGACGATGCTGCGCGCGATCGACGCAGTCGTGGCCGCGTCCGGCATCGCTGCGTCACGCGTCGCGCGGGCGAGTCCGCAGACGTTGCGCAACACCTACGCCGCGGAACATTTCGAGGACGGAACGGACCCCGATCGCGTCGGGCAATGGCTCGGATTTCAGCAGACGATCTCCGTTCATCGACTGCTTCGCGCGTGGCAGGAATGGATGGGTGAGCAAATACGGGAGCGGGATATCGCTCAGGCGCGCGCCAGTGGCACGCCGGACGCGGGTTCGCACGGGCCCGCCGCGGATCCCGAAAACTCTCACCTTTGATCCGTTGCGCCGACACGCGCCGATCGGAGGAAGCCGTCGACGGCAGCGAGCTTGGATGACGCCGCGCCCGATGTCCGCTCGCAGTTTGGGCAGGAAAGTTCGTATTCGTCTTCGTGCCGCTGGAGTTCCGGTTCGCCGGCCTCGCATGCGGGACAGGCGGTCGGGGAAACGATGTGCCCGTCCATTTGCGTTCCAAGCGTGGCGATTTCGGTGGCGCTCAAGCGGCCGTCGCTAGCCAGCGACGCGATCAACGCACCGACTTCAGCACTGGCCCCGGACTGGACTCGCTGTGCATCGCGCTCGATAACGAGTGCATCGATTTCGTCGGACTGTGCCCGCACCTGGGATTCGAGTCGATCGGCGCGGCTCCTCGCGGCGCTAAGTTGTTGAATGAAATCGAATTCTTTCTGGCTCGCCTCACGGGCGCCCGCCTGATAGGTCGCCGCCATGCCACGCAACGAATCCAGTTCGACCAGCATCGGGTGAACGCGTCGCTCGGCTTCCTTGATTGCATCCTTGATCTGCTGGGCGTAGTGCTCCGTACTGTGGCGCAACTCGTTCTGCAGTTCGTCGATACGATCGCGAAGCCGCGCAGCAGACTCCTGCTCGCTCTGCAGGCGTTCCGACAGCGTCTCATTTTCCTTTTCGCAACGCGCGATGATTTCGCGTAAGCCCGCCTCAGCGCCCGATCCCTGATTGCGCAGCGCCTTCAGGTCGGCTTCCAGCGCGGCAATCTGCGCAGCGCTTGCTTCGGCTCGCGCCTCGGCACGCTGATGGGCTTGCTCGATCGCTTCGCGGCGCGCGTTGGCATCGCGAACCTGCGCCTGCGCGGCCTGGACGGCGGCGTCGAGACGGGCCTTGTCGTCGTCGAGGGCGGAAAGTGCGAGTTTTTGCGCCTCGTCGTAGAGCACCGCCAGCAGTTCACCCGCGCGTTGCTGCAACGATTCCGGCATCGCGCCGGCATCGATGCGCACGCGCAGGGCCGAGCGCAGGCTGTCCCAGAAAGCTTCGATGTCTTTAGGGATGTCGCTCGCGCTGCCCGTTTGAGTGAGTTCGCGGACGGTCATCACTGAAGGACGGATGCCGAGATCAAAAAAAAGTCGCTTGCACGCGTGTTGGGAAAGATCCTGTCGGCGGGCGCCTGCGGTTCGCATCGCCTCGATTTCTTGACGCAGGGTGTCGCGAGTATGTTGATTCATGGCGGAGAAATGGGCAGTTCAACGTCACGATCATAACGTTTTACGTGTCAAACGTGATCGATTTAGCTGGTTGACCTTCAGACGCACTTCAGATCGACAACTTTCTGCGTTTAGATCGAATCGGCCTGCACGTAGTGGGGCGTATCGTGAAACATCCTGAGCTTGTCTCTGCAACCGCATGATTTGGCGACGATTTTAGCTTGTATACCGTTTTGTGTCGTTGTTTCACGCGGTTTCGGTTTGGTTGCTTTATTCGCAGAGACTCAGTAACGCTTGAGAGTATTAGAAGTAAACACCCTTGAACCCTTGTTAACCCAGTTAACGCCAAGGCAAAGCCTTATGGGATAAGGCTTTGCCGGTGGTCAGGTGAGATTGTACGGGAACTGTGGTGAAGCTCTTCGGGAGGGATCGGTGACGGACTTCAGGATTCTCGGTGAGGAGTCGCGGGAAAGATCGTGAGCAGGTTCGGGAGAGCGCGTAAACCCGCAGGTGAGCGGATCCGGGAGAAAGCTCCCATGGCAGCATTGATGTTCCGAATGTTTCGTGCGATCAGTCGACGTCGAAAGGTGAGGCTTCTCGGGAGCACGCGAAAGACGGTGTTCGCGCATCAAAATGGGTATGTTTTACCGTTCGGTGAGAGTTTGCGGGAAACAGGCGGGTATGAAGGTGAGGCTTTTCGGGGTCCTGTACGCCGCGAACCCCGAATTTCCTGCATTCTGGCTCGAAGGTGAGAGTTTGCGGGAGTGGAAAAGCGGACTATCGGCCGGGCTGACCTTCGGGATTGCACGTCGAAGCCAAGATTCGTCGATGTTTGTCACTGAGGTGAGTGTTTTCAGGAGCTGAAGCAAGGTCGTTTTGCGATTTCCTTATGAAGGCGCCGTGGTTCAACGGTGAGGAAATGCGGGATGAGGTTTGCGCACGGCGGGTCCGAACTGATGATCTCTATGACATCCGGATGCGAAAAGTCACTTATAATCAATGATATAGCTGAATATCAGCGTACACGCACCAACATATGGTGAGCAAATTCGGGAGAAGTGGGCATCGGCGCGGCATGTGACGAGGCTTCGATTGGTGAGAGTTTGCGGGAGCGTGCTTGCTCATAGTTACGTGAAGAAAGCGAGATAAGTGCCTGGAATGGTGTGTTTTTTCAGAGCCTGTCCGCAAAGGTGAGCATTTGCAGGAGCAAATTTGCTTTCCCTTCAGGTGACGCAGTACAACATCGAAAGCCGTCAAGGTGAGGGTTTTCAGGAGCTGTTTCGTAGCAGCGCGCCTTGGATCAAGGCGCGAAATGTCGTACGAGCACAAACGGAGCCATGCAATGGTGAGAATTTTCGGGACTGTCATCTGTGACCAACCAAAAGTGAATGGCCGCTTCGCCAGATGTGCACCGCAAGGGTGCCAATTCCGGGCTAAAGCGTAGCCGGCGGCGGTGCTGTCTCTGACGCGCCACACTCGGCGACACGTAAAATATTTTTCGGGTGAGGGTTTCCGGGACCCTCATTCGCCCGTCCCGGATATGCACCAGGATTGCCGCAATTCGTTTACCCGCGTGGAGTCTGCATATATGAGAGGAATGCGATCGGTGAGCGGTGAGGGTTTACGGGAGCGCACCGCAGTGAGTCGATTCGTTCCGCCCGTCATCACCCCGCAAAGGTGAAGACTCCCCTATAGACGTGGTTCACCCCGCTCGGTATCCTTGCTCGCAATATCGATCCTGACCATTTCATGGCCACAAAGCGCGCAAAGAAAACCGACGTAGTCAGCCCGAGTTCGGCGGAGTTGCGCAAGGCGGTCGAGGCCATTGCGATTCAACCGAAGAGCGGCAAGATCACGCTGCTCACGAGAAAGCTCTTCAACGTGCTTCTCGCGGTTGCTCAGCAAGCCGACGACGCCGGCGACACATATCGCGCGCTGCTATCCGATATCGTCGCGAACTCTGCGTTCGATTCGAACGATACCGCACTCGTCAAAGAGCATTTGCGTCGCATGGTGTCAGTGCAGGTCGAGTGGAGTACTGGCACATCGAGCCAGAAGCCCGGTCGGAAATGGGGAATTTCTACGCTGATCGCCGACGCCGAAATTCTCGAGGATCCGACGACACGCCGCGTATGGGTCGAATTCTCGTTTGCGCCCAAGATCAAGAAGAAGCTGCTGGACCCCGTCCAATATGCGCGGCTGAGCCTGCAATTCCAAAGCCAGCTGCGTAGCAGCGCAGGCCTCGCGCTCTACGAAATCTGCGTTCGCTATCTGACCAATCCCAGTCATCTGACGATGCGCGAAACGTGGGAGTGGTGGCGGCCGATTCTTTCCGGCACCCCTGACACCGAAGCCGGCGACGAAGCCAAGCGCGAGTACAAATACTTCAAACGCGATTATCTGCGCCCCGCGATTGCCGAAGTGAATGCGGTGACGAACATCTTCGTCGAGCTGGTTGAACATCGTGAAGGACGGCGAGTCGCCGAAATTCAGTTCCGCGTGACGGAGCGCAAGCAGCCGATGCTCGCGCTCGATGAACATCCGAACGTATTCGACAGCACGCTCGTGGATCGGATGGTGAAGATCGGCATTCCGCTAAAGGACGCGCAGACGCTCTACGCGGACAGCGAGGAAAACCGTATCCGCGCCGCTTTGCAGATGACGGAGCAGCGCATGCGCAGCACCACCTTGCCGCCGGTCCGCAGCGCAGCGGCCCTTTTCAAGGATGCGCTCAAGAAGGGCTACGCGCCGCCGGTCGAAGCGCTGCCGCCGGCAACGAGCGGTACGGCGACGCGTACCCCCGCGACCGTTTCCGGCGCCGACGATCTCAAAGCCCGCTTGCTGAGCGAATTTTCGGCTTACCGTCGCAAGGAAGCGCGCGTGCTGTACGACGAGCAAGGTGAGGAAGAACGGGAGATCGCGCGCCAGTCGTTCGAGGAAGATGTGCTGCCGGGCCTGGGCACACACATGCGCGACGATTGGCGCAAGCGCGGACTGGATTCGAAGCTTGCCGAGACGTCTTTTTTCGACTGGCTGGCCCGAAGGACGTGGGGCGAGCCGACGGATGGCGACTTGCTGGCATTTACGCTGAGTCAGTCGCGCTGATCTGTTTGCATGAGGGCTGATGCCGCAGGAACGGCTGCAACGTTCCCGGGAAAGGCCGCTGGAGAATCATCTCCGCGGCCATCGCTGAATCACTTCTCGGCGTCGACCGGCTGAAGCATGAGTTCGATCTGATGCAGCAGCGCGTCGCGCTTCTCGCGCGACAAACCGCGCAAACGCAGTTCGAGACGATCTTCACCGTATGACTTCAGATCGCCAACCGCAATGCCATCCAGCTTGATCTCGAGACGTTGCGCATAGCGTTGACGGCTTGGCGTCTTCGGCGTTTCCTGAGCGCTCGCGCGACCCTTGACGATGTCGGCGACCTGACGCGTGCTCAGATCGTCCGAGGTGATCTTGTTGATAAGCCGAAGCGTGGCGTCGCTGCCGCGGGCCGTGTGATAGCGGGCGATCTGATAAGCCATGTTCGAGCCGAATCGGTCCGGTCGCGCGACCATCTCGTGCATGACGTTTTCGGGAAGCTTCGCGATCGACAACGCCACGGCGATTGTCGACTCATCGAGGCCAAGGTGATCGGCCAGTTCGCGCTGGCTCTGGAAATGCTGCTCGTCGAGGAAGCGCCGCCAGACCACCGCGTTGTCGAACACGGTCTGCGAGTCGCGCTGAACGTTCAGGTCGTAGCCCAGCTTGTAGCTCTGAATGCCGATCGGCAGATCGACGACCACCGCCTTGACCGTATCCTTATTCGCCTCTTTCAGCGCTCGCACGCGCCGGCCGCCATCGCTGACGAAAAACGTTCCCGGACTTTCATAGTCGGGGATGACGTGAATCGCCTGCTGCTGTCCCTGCTTCGCGAGGTTGACGGCCAGTTCCGCGATGGAAGTCTTGAGGTAGAAATGCCGCGGGTTGAAAGGGCTGGGCTTGATCGACTTGAGCGGCAGTTCGATCACTTGGCCGCTCGTATAACGGTTGGCGCGCCTCCAGGCCCGATATTCGTCGGATTCCGGCCCGGTATTTACGTCGGCGGGATCTTCGGCGACGAAGGCGCTCGATCGACCATTCGCGGCAGCCTGCCCTGCGTGCTGAATGTCGACGATGCCATCGATCGCATTGAGACGATCGAGCGCTGTGCGCTTCTCGCTGCTTGTCGAATCGGGGCGAGCCTTGAAGCCCTTCGCAAACTGGGATGGTTTCATACAGGGTCCTTTATGCGCATAAAGTCAGGCGAGCATGCCGAGGATCTCATCCGCCACGGCGCGAATTTCCGCCGCCGCCAGGCGCGACCCGCGATCGCTCATTTGAAGCACGGTCACTCCGAGCGCCATCGCCTGCTTGTAGCACTCGCGTGTGGGGATCTGGGTTTTGAGCAAGGGGAAGCCAAGCTCTTCGAGCGCGACCTTGAGTTCGCGTGTGAGCATGCGCTTCTCCTCCGTCTTGTTGAGGAGGAAGACAGCGCGTAGGTCTTCGTTCATGACCTGTGCTTGTTGCACGAGCTTGACGAGACCGACGCTCGACCAATAGTCCGCCGGCGAAGACGAAGTCGGAATCACTGCGACGCTCGCCGCCAGCAGCACGACTCCCGACACCTTCTCGGTGATCGACGGTGGGCAATCCACCACGATGATGTCGTAGTCGTTGACGAACTTCTTGATCTCGCGATGGATCTGCCCTCCCGCTTCGGACAGATTGACGACCGGAAACGGAATGCCGCTCGATCCATCCGATGCGGCGCTCGACCAATGTATCAAGGTGTTCTGACCATCCGCGTCGACCACCAGCACACGCTTCTTCTTTTCGTGAAAGGCCGCACCGAGGTGCATCGCAATCGTGCTCTTGCCGACACCGCCCTTCTGCTGCGTGATCGCTATGATTTCCGCCGCCACGTTTTGCTCCGAATTTTCAAGTTCGTTGAATTCTACATTGGCGTAGTTATTTTTCCAGTGATAAACCGCAACAAATGAACTTCGTTAGCCATTCGGCCGAGGTTTATGCGCATAAAGTCGTCACAGGCGTGTCGACGGTGACGGAGCCTCGAAGGATCCGGCCAGCGAACCCGATCCGTGGCCGCCGGACTTTATGCGCATAAAGTCGCCCCGGCGGCGACGAATCACAGCCATCACCCCAAAACAAAATCGCCTATCCTAAGCGCTGACCCAACTGCCGCTCGCGCCGGAGCCGTCATGACCGTTCGCAATCTGGATATCCTGTTCGCGCCGAAATCGATTGCTATCGTGGGGGCCTCATCGCGTGTGGGCAGCGTCGGCGAGATGGTATGGACGCGGACCCAGTGCGCGGGATTCAACGGCGCCCTGTGGCCCGTCAACCCGAAGCATGAATCGCTGGGCGGCGAGACTGTGTATGCGGACGTCGATGACCTGCCCGAAGCGCCGAGCGTCGCCGTGCTCTGCACCCGTCCGCGCACGTGGCCGGACCTCGTCGAGCGTCTGGGCCGGCGTGGAACGAAAGCAGTAGTGATCGTCGGCGAAGCGACGCAGCGCGGAAGGGCGTCATCATCGCGGGACAAGCAGCAATCGTTCGCCGCCGAAGCCGATGAATGGACCGTGCGCACACTCGCGGCCGCCCGTCCTTTCCTCGTGCGCATCATCGGGCCGGCCAGTCTCGGCGTCGTGACGCCCGCGATCGGCGCATGTCTCGGCGCGCCCGCATGCAGCGTCAAATCAGGCGGGGTCGCGTGGGTATCCGGATCGAACGCGCTGACGAACGGCGTGCTGGGCTGGGCGCGCGCACGTGGGCTTGGATTCTCGCGCATCGTCGCGCTCGGCGATGAAGCCGATGTCGATTCCGGCGATATCCTCGACTTCCTGGCGAGCGATGCATCGACGCGCGCAATCCTGCTCGCTATAGAAACCGTCCGCTCGGCGCGCAAGTTCATGTCTGCCGCGCGCGCCGCGGCGCGAAATAAACCTGTGCTCGTGCTTCGCACCGGCCGCGACGATCCGTTCGATCGTCTCTACGGCGCGGCCTTCCGTCGTGCCGGACTCGTCCGTGTCGATTCACTCGACGACCTGCTCGACGAAATCGAAACGCTCGGCATCGGCCGTGTGGCGGCGAGCGATGTCGCGACCGTCATCACGAGCGACCGCGGCGTCGCGACGCTCGCGCAGGACGCGTTCAGCGCCTCGGGCGATGACCTCGCGCATTGGCCGACCGCCGCGCGCGATGCCGTTGCCGCCGCGCTGCCTCGCGCCCGTGCGGGCAACCCGCTTCTTCTCGGCGACGATGCCACGCCCGCTGACTTCGGCGCCGCGCTCGAAGCGCTCGCGTCCCATCGCGAAACCGGCACCGTGTTTGTCGTGCATGCTCCGACGCACGCCGCGCCCGTCGCGGACGTCGCGCGCATATTGATCGCCGAACGGCGTCACGCCTATCGCGGATTGCTGGCGTGCTTTTTCGGCTGCGTCGATGCGGCCACGCGCGACGAACTGCACGCGAACGGCATTCCAGTGCACACGACGCCGCATCGGCTGGCACGCGGCTTCGCGCGCCTCGTCGATTTCCGGCAAGGCCGCGAACTGTTGATGCAAACCCCCGACGGCCTCCCCGTCGACATTCCGGAAGAGATCGACGCCGCGCAATGCGAGATTCGAAGCGCGCTCGGAAACGGCATCGCCGAATTGAATGGCGAACGTGCGGCGCGCGTATTCGCTCGCTTCGGCATCACGGTGAAACCAGGACCACCCGACTCGCTTACGAGCGATGCCGTCGAAATTCAGACGCGGCTGCTCAATCATCGCGTGTTCGGTCCAGTGTTCGAATTCAGGGCCGAAGGCGCGCTCGGGCTCGCGGACGCGCTTCACGAGTTCGCGTTACCGCCGCTCAACCCCGTGCTGTCGCGCGATCTCGTCATGCGCTCGCCGCGCTCGCGCGAGCTGCCCGCCGAGACGCTGCTCAACGCGCTGACCGCGCTGTCGCAACTCGTTTGCTATGTCGAGGAAATCGTCGCGCTGCGGCTCACCCTTCGCGTCACGCGCGATTCGGTTGCCGTTCACGAGCCGCAACTCACGCTCGGCGCGCATCGCAAGCCGCTTGCGATCGTGCCGTATCCGCGCTGTCTCGAAGAGACGCTCGACTGGCGCGGCATGCGCGTCACCGTGCGGCCGATTCGCCCCGAAGACGAAGAAGCGCATGCGGCTTTTGTCGCCGCCAATACCGCCGAAGATTTGCGTCTGCGTTTCTTCGGCGCCGTGCGCAGCTTCGATCACTCGCAACTCGCGCGCATGACGCAGATCGACTACGACCGCGAGATGGCGCTGATCGTCACGCGGGCGAATGGCGAAGGCACGGGCGAGACGCTCGGCGTCGCGCGCGCGATCGCCGATCCCGACAACGAGACGGCCGAGTTCGCCGTCGCCGCACGCTCGGATATGAAGGGGAGGGGATTGGGATCGCTGCTGCTGTCGCGCATCATCGACTACGCGAAGAAGCGCGGCACGCGCTGGATGGTCGGCGAAGCCTTGCGCGAGAACGCCGGCATGATCGCGCTCGCACGCAATTCTGGCTTCGAGTTGACGAAGACCGAAGATCCGGGCGTCGTCGGTTTCAGGATGCGGCTGTGCGATACACCGGCACAACCGCGTGCGGATTAGGCAGCGAGCCTGGTCAGCGCTTCGTCGATCTGAGCGCGCGACAGCGAAAGCTCGTCGAGCAATACTTCGGCGTACGTACTTCCCGTTTCCTTTTCGAGCCGCGCGATCGTCAATGCGCAACGCGACGTGTCCTTCAATGTCGCGATGAACGGCTTGACCGATTGACCCGACGTGAACGCGTCGAAGAGCGGCACGCGGATGTCGTCGGGCAATGCGCGCGACGTCCACTGATACGGCTTGCCGTTGTGCGTCAGTTGCGGTGGCAGCGTGCGCTCCTTCTTCGCGGCGGGAATCAGGCCGAAAGTGCGCGCCGCATCGCCGATCTGCTCGGCCGAAAAAAGCTCGTCGGGCGTGATGTCGAATTGCGCGATATACGTTTCGATCGCGTGCATCGCGGCCGCGCGATCGTCGCGCGTCTTCTGCGCACGCGCGACGATCTCGCGCAGCTCATCGGCTTCGTCGGACGAGATCGTGAAGTTCGCCTGCTTTTGCTGAAGTTCGGTGAATCGGAGGAATTCGGAATCGGAAAGGAGTTTCGCCATCGGGAATGCGTCGAATTGAATACGTCGGCACGCGGAACGCAGCGCGCCGACTTTTTGAGAGGGCCGCCATTCTAACGCGCGACGCCCGCGCCGTTCAGTCGTGCATCATCGAAAGCGATGCCGCGGACTCTCTCAGCAATGCCGTGACGTCGTCGATCGACGGCGCCACGTATTCATCGATACGTCGCATATACGGGCAGGTGAGGGCGGCGATCGCCTGGCCCGATGGCCCGAGCAGCGGAAATGTCACGTCCGTCACGCCGAAGGTCTGCTGACTTTCCTTCTTCGAATAGCCGAGTTCGCAAATCCGCTGGTAATCGGCGTCGAGCACTTCGCGATCCAGCGCAAGCTCGCCTTTGACCTTGGTGTGCTCCGCAAGCATGTGTTCGCGCTGCTCTTCGGTCTGGAACGCGAGCATCACGCGGCCCGAGCCGGTGTCGATCAGGCCGACGCGCGAGCCGAGCCGCACCGAAATGCCCCACGTGCCGGGGCCATCCACCTGCGCGATGACGAGAAGATTGCCGCGATCGTAGACGGCGAGATGCACCGACTGCTCCGCCGCATCGGCGAAACGCTGCATCACGGGCAACGCTTCGGCAATCAGCCGGTTCATCGGCGGATGACGATGCGCGAGTGCATAGAGCTTGAGGCTCAGCGAATAGCGATCGCCTTCGGGCGAGCGCACGACGTACTGCCGCGCGACGAGCCGCTCCAGCATCCGATACATCTCGCTCGCATTGCGCCCGAGCATCTTCGTGATTTCCGCACGCGTGAGTCCCGACTTCTGCTCCGAGAGCAATTCGAGGATATCGAGCCCCTTGTCGAGGGCGGGCGCGCGATAGCGGTCGGCGTCGTTGTCTTCCACGTCCATGGGCAGTCCGGGTCGGTTCATGAATTCGCGCGAGTTTAAGCCTTCTGTCAGTCGACGAAAACCGGCTAGGGAAATTACCGACCGGTTTCGCCGCGCGTCGTCCTTGACTTCGGTTTGTGCGTATATGAATAATACGTTCACTGATGAATAGATGCACCGGCAGTTTCCCGAAGCCCCACGTCGCAGTCACGAAGAACCGCACACATCAGGAGACAAACGCATGAGATTCACGAAGACACTCGCCGTCGCCATCGCCGCGATCGGCACCATCGGCTTGGCGCACGCAGCCGAGAGCGGCAAAGTCGGCCTCGGCCTGCCGCTGCTGACATCGCCGTTCTGGCAGTCGTACAACAACTATTTGCCGAAATACGCGAAGGAGATGGGCCTCGACATCCTCGCGCCCGTCAATTCGAACGGCGACCCCGCGCAGCAGATCACCGACATGAACAGCCTGCTGAACCTCGGCGCGAAGGGCATCGTCGTCGGGCCGCTGGATTCGGCGGCGATCAGCCGGGCGCTCGATGCATCGTCGGCGAAGAGCGTGCCGGTCGTCGCGGTGGACGTCGCGCCCACGCAGGGCAAGGTCGCGATGGTCGTGCGCGCGGACAACCGCGCCTACGGTTCGAAGTCGTGCGAGTACATCGGCGAGCACGTGAAGTCGGGCAAGGTCGTGCAGATCATGGGCGATCTGGCGTCGGTGAACGGCCGCGACCGGTCCGAGGCGTTTCGCGAGTGCCTGAAGAAATATCCGTCGCTGAGCCTTCTGGAAATCCCGGCCGCATGGAAGGGCGACGCCGCCGCGACCGCGCTCGACAGCCTGCTGACGGCGAATCCCGATGTGAAGGCGATCTACATGCAGGCGGGCGGCGTCTATTTGTCGCCGACGCTCCAGACGCTGCGGCGCAAGCAACTGCTCGTCAAGGCGGGCGATCCGAAGCACATCGTGATCGTGAGCAATGACGGCATCCCGCAGGAATACGATGCGATCCGCCGCGGCGAAATCGACGCGACCATCTCGCAGCCCGCCGATCTGTACGCGAAGTACGGCCTCTTCTATATCAAGGCGGCGCTCGCCGGACAGACCTTCAAGCCCGGCCCGACGGATCACGGCAGCACGATCGTCCAGCGCGCGCCCGGCATTCTGGAAGACCAGTTGCCCGCGCCGCTCGTGACGAAAGCCAACGTCGACGACAAGTCCCTCTGGGGCAACAACATCAAATGAGCGCGCCCGTGGTGGAAGCGCTCGGGCTGACCAAGCGCTACGGTTCGACGGCGGCGCTGTCGGACGTCACGATGCGCGTTCTGCCCGGCGAGTCGCACGCGCTCGTCGGGCGCAACGGCGCGGGCAAGTCGACGCTCGTCTCGATGATCACCGGCTTGCGCCGTCCCGACGCCGGCGAGATCCGCTTCGGCGGCGAGCCCGCGCCGCCGCTCGCGGATCGCGATGCATGGCGCGAGCGCGTCGCGTGCGTCTATCAGCATTCGACGATCATCCGCGAGTTGTCGGTCGCCGAGAACCTGTTCATCAACCGGCAGCATCGGCGCGGCGGCGTGATCGACTGGCGCACGATGCGCCGCGATGCTCGCGCCTTGCTCGATCACTGGAAGATCGATGTGCGCGAGGACGCGCGCGCCGGCGATCTGACCGTCGAGGCGCGGCAGTTGGTCGAGATCGCGCGGGCGCTGTCGTATGGCGCGCGCTTCATCATCCTCGACGAGCCGACTGCACAGTTGGACGGCGACGAGATCAAGCGTCTCTTCAGGCGTATCGAAGAGTTGCAGACAGAAGGTGTCACTTTCCTGTTCATCTCCCATCACTTGCAGGAGGTGTACGAAATCTGTCAGGCGGTGACCGTGCTGCGCGATGCGCGGCATATCGTCAGCGCGCCGGTTTCGGCGTTGCCGCGCGACAAGCTGATCGAAGCGATGACGGGCGAAAAAGGCGGTCTCGCCGTCACCGATGCTGCGACGCGCGCGCCTTTGCCCGCCGATGCATCGATCGCGCTTTCCGTGTCCGCGCTCTCGGGCGGCGACTACGACGACGTCAGCTTCGACGTGCGGCGCGGCGAAGTCATCGGCCTGACGGGCGCGACGACGAGCGGTCGCACGAGCGTCGCGGAAGCCATCGCGGGATTGAAGGCGCAACGCAGCGGCACGATTGCGGTCGACGGCCGCACGCTCACGCCCGGCGACGTGCCCGGCGCATTGGCGAGCGGCGTCGGTTGCGTGCCGAAGGACCGGCATCGCGAAGGACTCGTGCTCACGCAGTCCGTCGCGGAGAACGCGTCGATGACGATCGCGCGCACGCTCGGGCGCTTCGGCATCGCGTCGCCGGCGAAGAAGAACGCCTTCGGGCGCCGCATGATCGCGGCGCTCGGCATCAAGACGCAAGGGCCGGAGCATGTCGTGGCGGGCCTGTCGGGCGGCAATCAGCAAAAAGTGGTGATGGCGCGCGCGCTCGCGACCGATCCGAACGTGCTCGTGCTCATCGATCCGACCGCGGGCGTCGACGTGAAATCGAAGGAAGCGCTGCTCGGCGTCGTCGAACGGGTGCGCGAGGAAGGCAAGGCGGTGCTCGTCGTCTCCGGCGAACTCGACGACCTGCGCACCTGCGACCGCGTCCTCGTGATGTTCCGTGGCGCGATCGCCGCCGAATTCCCTGCCGGTTGGCAGGACCATGAACTCATCGCATCCGTCGAAGGAGTGAGTCTCCATGAAGCATGACGTTTCCAGTTCCGCGATGGCCGGCCTGCCGATGCAGCGCCAGCGTCCGCGCATCGAGCTCGCGCGCTTTCGCGATCTCGCGCTCTTGCCCGCGCTTGCGCTGCTGCTCGCGATCGGCGCGTTCGTCAGCCCGAGCTTTCTGACGCAGGCGAATCTGATCAGCATTCTCGGCGCGTCGGCGGCGCTCGCGCTCGTCGTGCTCGCCGAATCGCTGATCGTGCTGACGGGCAAGTTCGATTTGTCGCTCGAATCGACGGTCGGCATCGCGCCCGCCGTCGGCGCGATGCTCGTGATGCCCGCGGCGTCGGCGGGTTTCGGACTCGAATGGCCGGCGGCCGCCGGTCTCGCGGCGATCGTGGTGGTCGGCGCGCTGATCGGCTTCGTCAACGGCTTTCTGGTCGTGCGGCTGCGCCTGAACGCGTTCATCGTCACGCTCGCGATGCTGATCGTGTTGCGCGGGATGCTCGTCGGCGCGACGAAGGGCGGCACGCTGTTCGACATGCCGCCGTCGTTCTTCACGCTCGCGACGACGCTCGTCCTCGGCCTGCCCGTTTCCGTGTGGCTCGCGGCGGCGGCGTTCGCGGCCGCCGCGTTCATGCTGCGCTACCACCGCCTCGGGCGCGCGCTCTACGCCATCGGCGGCAATCCGGAAGCGGCGCGCGCGGCGGGCATTCGCGTCGAGCGCATCACGTGGGGCGTGTTCGTTCTGGGCAGCGTGCTCGCGTCGATCGGCGGGCTGGTCGTCACGGGCTATGTCGGCGCGATCAACGCGAATCAGGGCAACGGCATGATCTTCACGGTGTTCGCCGCGGCGGTCATCGGCGGCATTTCGCTCGATGGCGGCAAGGGCACGATGCTCGGCGCACTGTCAGGCGTTTTGCTGCTGGGCGTCGTGCAAAACCTCCTGACACTTGCGCAAGTTCCGTCGTTCTGGATTCAGGCGATCTACGGCGCGATCATCCTCGGCTCGCTGATGGTCGCGCGAATCGCGGGCGGCGAAGCGCAAAACTGACGATATCGACGATGCAAAAAACCACCGACCCGCGCCTCATTCTGCTGAGTCCGGAAGACAACTGCCTGATCGCCGGCGCGCGCTTGCCGGCGGGCGAAACGCTGATGATCGAAGGCGAGTCCGTCACGCTCGCGACGACCATCGAACTCGCGCACAAGCTCGCGCGGCGGGCGTTGTCGAAGGACGAGAAGGTGCTGCGCTACGGCGCGATCATCGGCCACGTGAATGCCGATGTCGCGTGCGGCGAGCATCTGCATACGCACAATCTGGAAAGCGACTACATCCCGACATATACGCACGACGCCGGGCACGCTTACGTACAGCACTGAAGAACACTCATGAACAGTCCCGCACTGCAAGGCTATCTCCGCGCGGATGGCAGGAAGGGCATCCGCAATGTCGTCGCGGTGGCGTATCTCGTCGAATGCGCGCATCACGTCGCGCGCGAGATCGTCACGCACTTCCGGCCATCGTTCGATGATTTCGATTCCTTCGATCCGCAAGCCGAATCGCCCGTGCATCTGATCGGCTTTCCGGGCTGCTACCCGAACAGCTACGCCGAAAAAATGCTGGAGCGCATCTGCACGCATCCGAATGTCGGCGCGGTGCTGTTCGTGTCGCTCGGTTGCGAGAGCATGAACAAGCACTATCTCGTCGATGCCGTGCGCGCGAGCGGGCGGCCCGCCGCCGTGCTGACGATCCAGGAAAAAGGCGGCACGCGCAGCACGATCCAGAACGGACTCGACTGGGTGCGCAAGGCGCGCGCGACGCTCGCGGCGCAACAGAAGGTGCCGATGGCGCTCGACGAACTGATCGTCGGCACGATTTGCGGCGGCTCGGACGGCACGAGCGGCATCACGGCGAATCCGGCGGTGGGCCGCGCATTCGATGCGTTCATCGATGCGGGCGCGTCGTGCGTTTTCGAGGAAACGGGCGAGCTCGTCGGCTGCGAATTCCATATGAAGCGTCGCGCGGCGCGGCCCGAACTCGGCGACGCGATCGTCGAATGCGTGCAGAAGGCCGCGCGCTATTACACGACGATGGGCCACGGCTCGTTCTCCGTCGGCAACGCGGACGGCGGGCTGACGACGCAGGAAGAGAAATCGCTCGGCGCGTATTCGAAGAGCGGCGCGTCGCCGATTGTCGGCATCATCAAGCCGGGCGATGTGCCGCCGACGGGCGGGCTCTATCTGCTCGATGTCGTCCCCGACGGCGAACCGCGCTTCGGCTTTCCCAATATCAGCGACAACGCGGAGATCGGCGAACTGATCGCGTGCGGCTGTCACGTGATTCTCTTCACGACGGGGCGCGGCTCGGTGGTCGGCTCGGCGATATCGCCGGTCATCAAGGTGTGCGCGAATCCATCGACGTATCGCAATCTGTCCGGCGACATGGACGTCGACGCCGGCCGCATCCTCGAAGGCCGCGCGACGCTCGACGAAGTCGGGCGCGAAGTCTTCGATGTCACGGTCGCGGTGGCGGCGGGCGCGGCATCGAAGTCGGAGGCGCTCGGGCATCAGGAATTCATCCTGACTTACAAAACCTTCGAACCGGTCGGCCCGGCGTGTTTGCCCGGCGGCGCGGGACGCGTTACTGTGGCGTCTCGCACCGTGGAGATCGTTTCAAACTGAACGTATCGACTGAGGGTCGCACACATGACTGGAGACACGCAGGCAGTTTCGCGCCGGCGCAAGATCGGCCGCACGGCGCTGGAAGTCACGGCGCTGTCGCTCGGCACCGCGCCGCTCGGCGGGCTGTATCACGAACTGACGGAAGACGAGGCGCGCGCAACTGTCGATGCCGCGTGGCAAGCCGGCATCCGCTGCTTCGACACCGCGCCGCACTATGGTCACACGAAGGCGGAGCATCGTCTGGGCGATGCCTTGCGGCGCTATCCGCGCGGCGATTTCGTCATCTCGACGAAAGTCGGCCGGCGCTTCGTCCCGCGCACGACGCCCGACGACGGCAGCGAAGGCTGGGCCGCGCCGCTGCCGTTCCAGGCGATCTACGACTACACCTACGACGGCGTCATCCGCTCGTTCGAAGACAGCCAGATGCGGCTCGGCATGATCGATATCGATATCGTGCTGATTCACGACATCGGCCGCGTCACGCATGGCGAGAAGAACGCGCATTACTGGAAGCAACTCACCGTCGAAGGCGGTTTTCGCGCGCTCGAAGAGTTGAAGAAGTCCCGCGGCGTGAAAGCGGTCGGCCTCGGCGTGAACGAAGGCGCGGCCGTGATGGAAGCGATGGCCGAATTCGACATCGACTGCGCATTGCTCGCGGGCCGCTACACGCTGCTCGAACAAAACACGCTCGACGATCTTCTGCCCGAATGCGAAAAGCGCGGCGTGAGCATCCTGCTCGGCGGCGCGTTCAATTCGGGCATTCTCGCGCGCGGCCTCGATGCCAACGCGCACGGCGATCTCAAGTTCAATTACGGCGATGCGCCGAAGGATATCGTCGAGCGCGTCGGCAAGCTGGAGCGCGTATGCCGTGCGCATGGCGTCGCGCTGGCGACCGCGGCCATCCAGTTTCCTTATGCGCATAAAGTCGTGGCCACGGTGCTGATGGGTGCGCGCACGCCGGATGAAGTGCGCGAAAACGCGGTATCGTTCGCGACGCCGGTTCCGCCTGCGCTATGGGATGCGTTGCGCGCGGAAGGTCTGCTTCACGCGAACGCGCCGGTGCCGCGATGAATATCGACTCGCATCAGCACTACTGGGATCCGTCGCGCGGCGATTATGGATGGCTCACGCCGGACATGAAGCCGCTCTTTCGCGTCTTCGGCCCCGACGATCTCGCGCCGCTTCGCGAGGCGGTCGGTGTTCAACGAACCGTCGTCGTTCAGGCTGCGCCGACGCTCGACGAAACGCGCTATCTGCTCGACCTCGCGCGCAATGACGAATCGATCGCGGGTGTCGTCGGCTGGGTTCCGCTCGACTCTGCCGATGCACCGAAGTTCATCGACGAATTCGCACGCGAGCCGAAGTTCAAGGCCGTGCGCCCGATGCTGCAAGACTTGCCCGACGATACGTGGATCGCACACGCGCCGCGCGAGGACGCGATCGAGCGCCTCATCGATCTCGATCTCGCGTTCGATGCGTTGATCTTCGCGCGGCATGTGCCCTCGTTGATCGAATTCGTGGAGCGATATCCGAATTTGCGCGTCGTGGTCGATCATGGCGCGAAGCCTCCGATCCGCGATGGTCTCGCATCAGGCTGGCAACCCTGGGCCGATGGCATCGCGCAACTCGCCGCCTTGCCGCAAAGACTTCATTGCAAGCTCTCCGGCCTCGCGACCGAATCCGGGAAGAACTGGACCGACGAAACCTTGAAACCGTACGTCGCGCATCTTCTCGAACATTTCGGGGCCGAGCGTCTGATGTGGGGCAGCGACTGGCCCGTGCTCAATATGAACGGCAGTTACACTGCATGGCACAGCACGGCCCAAAACCTCACGTCGCATCTCGAAAAAGCCGATCAGGCCGCGATTTTCGGCGCGAACGCCCGCGCGTTCTACCGTCTCTGAAACGGCTGATATACCCGGCATGTCTCAAAAACACTTTCGACTGGAGCAGTAGATGGTACAAAGACTGGCAGGCAAGACGGCGCTGATCACGGCGGCGGGGCAAGGCATCGGGCTCGCGACGGCCGAGCTTTTCGCGGCGGAGGGCGCGCGCGTGATCGCGACGGATATCCGCACGGAATCGCTCGAAGGGAAGTCTTTCGACGTACACCGGCTCGACGTGCGCGATCCGCAGGCGATCAACGCGCTGGCCGACGAAATCGGCGCGATCGACGTGCTGTTCAATTGCGCGGGCTACGTGCACGCCGGCTCGATTCTCGAAGCCAGCGAGGAAGACTGGGATTTCGCCTTCGACCTGAACGCCCGTGCGATGTATCGTACGATTCGCGCGTTCCTGCCGAAGATGCTGGAAAAGGGCGGCGGCTCGATCATCAACATGTCGTCGGCGGCGTCGAGCGTGAAGGGCGTGCCGAACCGCTTCGTGTACGGCGCGTCGAAGGCGGCCGTGATCGGGCTGACGAAGTCCGTCGCCGCCGATTTCGTCACGCGCGGCATCCGCTGCAACGCGATCTGTCCCGGCACGGTGGAGTCGCCGTCGCTGAAGGACCGCATCGCGGAGCAGGCGCAGGCGCAGGGCGCGAGCGTCGAGCAGATTCAGGCGGCGTTCGTCGCGCGCCAGCCGATGGGGCGCGTCGGCCGCGCGGAAGAGATCGCGGCGCTGGCGCTCTATCTCGGATCGGACGAATCGTCGTTCACGACGGGCCAGATTCATGTCATCGATGGCGGCTGGTCGAACTGACCGCCCTCATTCTTTTTCCGAACCAGGAGGATCAAACCAGATGAAACTGCTTCGTTACGGCCCCAAGGGTCAGGAAAAACCGGGTCTGCTGGACGCCGAGGGCCAGATTCGCGACCTGTCGAAGGTCGTCGATGACATCGCCGGCGCGACGCTGACCGAAGCGGGCCTGGCGAAACTGCGCGCAACCGATATCGCGTCGCTGCCCGTGGTCGATGGCAAGCCGCGCATCGGGCCGTGCGTGGGGCGTGTCGGCAAGTTCGTGTGCATCGGGCTGAATTATGCGGATCACGCCGCCGAATCGAATCTGCCGGTGCCGACCGAGCCGGTCATCTTCAACAAGTGGACGAGCGCGATCAACGGCCCGGACGACGACGTCGAAATTCCGCGCAACTCGGTCAAAACCGACTGGGAAGTCGAACTGGGCGTCGTGATCGGCAAGGAAGCGAAGTACGTCGACGAAGCGAACGCGCTCGATTACGTCGCGGGCTACTGCGTGATCAACGACGTCTCCGAGCGCGAATGGCAGCTCGAGCACGGCACGCAATGGGACAAGGGCAAGGGCTTCGACACCTTCGGCCCGATCGGTCCGTGGCTCGTCACGAAGGACGAAGTCGCCGATCCGCAGAAGCTCGATCTGTGGCTCGAAGTCGACGGCAAGCGCTATCAGAACGGCAACACGAAGACGATGGTCTTCACGGTCGCGCAACTGGTCGCGTATCTTTCGAAGGTGATGAGCCTGCAGCCGGGCGATGTCATCTCGACGGGCACGCCGCCGGGCGTCGGCATGGGCGTGAAGCCGAACGCGGTGTATCTGAAGGCCGGCCAGACGGTGCGCCTCGGCATTCAGGGTCTCGGCGAGCAGACGCAGAAGACGGTCGCGGCGCAGTAACGCGCACGCGCGCAGCCAACAAAAAACCTCGCCGCGGCGAGGTTTTTTGCTTTGGAGGACGGAGTTTGAAGAATCAGGCGTGAAATACCGGTTCGGCGGAGACGCCTTCGCTGATGCGCGTGATCGTGCCCTGCGCGACCGCGACGAGCCGCTCGGCGCCGCCGTCGGTGACGAAGACGTCGCACTGGCAGGTCGCCTGCGTCATGCCCGCATGGACGACGCGGGCGCGGGCCATCAGCGTGCCCGACACGGCCGGGCGCAGATAGTTGATCTTGTACTCGCCCGTGACGACCTTCGGACCGAGCCGCAGCGCGCCCGCGAAGGTCAGCGCGTTGTCCACGAGATAACTCACCACCCCGCCGTGTACGAAGCCGTGTTGTTGCCTTAGCTCATCCCTGATGGTCAGGCACAGCGTGAGACTCGCTGAATCGACCTGCATCAGCTTGGTTCCGAGCAAGGCGCTGAACGGTTGCGCATTCAGCGCACCGCGCGCGATATCGACGATTTCGGCCATTCGGACACTCCTTGGGTGGGTTCGGTGCCGTCCTGCAAAGACAATAGGAAGCGTTCGCGCGCACTGCAAGGAAGTCAGGCAAAAATTGTGCAATGGTGCGTTTCGGCTGACATGCGCGCCGCGCCGATGAAGTCGCGCGAAGGGCTTCGCATTGCATGCATCCGCATAGACCCGCCTTCGGGCAAACGATTCAAGCTTTTCGGCGCGACTGCCGTAAACCCGCACTGTCCCCGCACTGGCGGGCCTCATTTCGGAAAGCGTGGGTGCAAGTGATGTTCGGAAAGATCAAGGTTTCATCGGGTTTGCTCGCAGTACTGGTGGTGTTCTGTCTCTTTCAGCTGGTGACCGAAGGGCTTGGCTTCTGGTCGCTCTCGCGTACGCATGACGATGTCGGCAGCCTGTCCGATATCGCCTTGAAGCAGGTCAACGCGGTCAACAAGACCACGCAGCATCTGATGGATGCGCGCATCAATCTTTCGCGTGCGGGCACGCGCATGGTGCGCGGCGGCACCGAGCCGACGGAAATCGTCCAGCACGCGCGCGAGCAGATCGCGTCGGCCGACAAATCGTTCACCGCGTTCCTGAACGCGCCGAAGACCGGCGAGGAAAACACCGCGCGCACGACCGCGCTGCAGGCGAAATACGCCGAATATTCGAAGGCGCTGAGCGAGCTCGTCCAGTATCTCGACGCCGGCAATATCCAGGCGTTCCTCGATCAGCCGACGCAGGGTTTTCAGGACCGCTATCTCGCGGAACAGCAGAACTTCGTCAATTTCGGCGATGAAGCGGGACGCGGCTATCTCTCGTCGATCGACACGCGTTACGCGTGGTTCCGTGCGGTGGGCATCGTGATTCTGGCGGCGCTCGTCGCGGGGATCGCGCTTGTGCACGTCGCGCTGCGCCGTGGCGTGATTCAGCCGCTGGAGGAAGCGGGCCGCCATTTCGAGCGGATTTCGAACGGGCGTCTGGACGAGCGCATCGAAGATCGCGGCACGAACGAGATCGGCCGCCTGTTCGCGGGACTTGCGACCATGCAGGCAAGCGTCGCGAGCACCGTGAAGACCGTGCGCGAGACGTCCGATTCCATCAACTTCGGCGCCGATGAGATCGCGAGCGGCAACGCCGATCTGTCCGCGCGCACGGAGAATCAGGCGGCTTCGCTCGAAGAAACCGCATCGAGCATGGAAGAACTGACCGCGACGGTGCGTCAGAACGCGGAGCACGCGCGCGAGGCGAACACGCTCGCGGGCGAAGCGCTGAATGCGACCTCACGCGGTTCGAGCGTGGTGGACGATGTCGTCGAGAAGATGCGCGGCATCGCGTCGAGTTCGGACAAGATCGCGGAGATCATCTCGGTCATCGACGGCATCGCGTTCCAGACCAACATCCTCGCATTGAACGCGGCCGTCGAGGCGGCGCGCGCGGGCGAGCAGGGGCGCGGCTTCGCGGTCGTGGCGGGCGAAGTGCGCGGCCTCGCGCAGCGCTCGGCGCAATCGGCGAAGGAAATCAAGGAACTGATCGGCGAATCGGTCGCGCAGGTGAGCGACGGCTCGGTGCTGGTCGAGCGCGCGGGTGCGGCGATGCGTGAAGTATCGGCGTCGATTTCGCGCGTCACGCAGATGATGGCGGAGATCAGCGCGTCGTCGCTGGAGCAGAGCGTGGGCATCGAGCAGGTCAATCAGGCCGTCACGCAGATGGACGAGATGACCCAGCAGAACGCGGCGCTCGTCGAACAGGCTGCTGCGGCCGCGTCGTCGCTGCACGAGCAGACGCGGCAGCTGAAGGCGGCTGTCTCGGTGTTCCAGCTCGCCTGAGCCGGCTCAGAGCGGCAGCGCCGCGTACGACGTCGCGAGGTGATACGGCGTCGTCGACGGCATTTCGGCGCGGCTGATCTCGCCCTGCGCCGAGCGGCATTCGACCCAGCCGGTTCCATGCAGAAAGCGCGCGCGAAAACGCTCGATCTGCGCGCCGACGGCATCGCCGCGCGTGGCCAGCGCGCGCAAATACTCGGTCTGCGCCCAGATACGCTGCGTGCCGTCGATCACATGGCCGGCTTCGTCGATGGCGGCAACCACGCCGCCTGTTTCCTTATCCACGCCGTGCTGCCGGGCGAAATCGAACGCGCGCGCGAGTCCTTCGTTGAGCCCTGCCGCCTCGAACGCGGGATGTCCGCTGCCGAGCGCCAGAAAGTACCACTCGAACTGATGACCCGGCTCCAGCCGGTTGCCCGCCGTGCCCATCGGCAATTCGGCGATGGAACCGCTCGGCGCGTGTACGAACGCGTCCGCGACGGATTGCGCGAGCTGCGCGAGACGCCGGTCGTAGGCGGCGTCGCCGGTTGCGTCGCGTGCGGCGAGCCACGCTTCGGCGAGATGCATGAGCGGATTCTGCAACGGCGTTTCGATCGTCGCGCCGAAATCTTCGGCAAGCACCGCGTTCAGCAGATCGCCGCCGCTTGAAAAGCGCACCTCGACGAGCCGCGATGTTTCATCGAGGAGCGCGAAGGCGTCGGCGGAACCGCTCTTCTTCGCGTAATGCGCGCACGCGAAAACGACGAACGCATGCGTGTAGAGATCCTTTTGACGTTCGAGCGGCGCGCCGCTTGCATCCACACTGTAGAACCATCCGCCGTTTTGCTTGTCCTGAAAATAGTGCCGTAGCGACTCGAAGAGCGTCGCGGCGTGCGCGAGATCGCCGGCTTCCGAGAACACGAATAGCTGGCGCGCGCAGGCCATCGCGCGATAACGCTTCGGCGGCAGCGGCGCATGATCGCCCGGCGCGACGGCTTCATACGCGAGGCCGAGCGTCGCGTTGAAACCGGGCCCGCGCCATATGGGCAGCACGGTGTTCGCGTAATGCGCACGCAACTGCGCGGCGGAGTCCGGGTTCGCCGATTGCATGAACGACGAAGCGTTCGATTGCTGATCCTGCATGAGAACACTCTTATTGTTTCGAGGGGCGCGCAGCCGTGCGCGGCACACGCAACTGGAAAGAATAGCAAACGCGGCCCGAAGCGCGACGCGTCTTTGGGCTTCTCACCGCGAGGAGGACTACAACATGTTGGGAAATATGGAACTGGTGTCGCGACTCGTGATGGCCGCCGCGCTCGGCAGCGTGATCGGCTTCGAGCGCGAGCGTCTCTCATGGGCGGCCGGGCTGCGGACGCACATGCTCGTGTGCGTCGGTTCGGCGCTCATCATGATCGTGTCGGCGTACGGCTTCGCGGATGCGCTGAAGTACGACCACGTCGTGCTGGATCCGTCGCGGGTCGCGGCGCAGGTCGTGTCGGGCATCGGCTTTCTCGGCGCGGGCTCGATCCTGCTGCGCGGGGAAATCGTGCGCGGGCTGACGACCGCCGCGAGCCTCTGGTCGGTCGCGGCGATCGGGCTGGCGGTCGGCGGCGGCCTTTACACGGCGTCGATCGCGGCGACGGCGATCATCCTGATCATCCTCGCGGGCATCAAGCCGCTCGAACGCCGCTTCATCAGCGTGAAGCAGCGCCGGCAACTGACGATGCTCGTCGATCGCGGCTCGCTCTCGTTTCATGCGCTGCACGAGGCGCTCGGCCCCGGCAGCGTGCGCGTGAAGCAGTTCGTCGTCCAGCAAAGCGACGATTCGCCCGATCTGGACGAGGTGCGCGTGGAATTGTCACGCGCATCGGCGATGGAATATCAGGCGATCTGCGAACGTTTGCGGCACCTCGACGTGGTGCGCGAGTTTCGCGAGGACGATGCGACCTGAAATCGCCGTCAGGATGCTGGTTTGCGCACGCGGCCATGCGACAATGCGGCCTCTCGAAATAATCGCCGAAGCGCCGGTGTGCCTTGTGCGCCGGCCATAGAGGCCGCCCCTTTCGAACCTATGCCAGATTCCGCAGTAAAGAGAGATCCCGACGCGCGCCGGGGCGACTCGGCCGCACCGTCCCGTCGCCGGCGCGCAGCGCAAACGCATGAATTGCAGGTCACGCAGGTCAGTGTCGATACCGAAAAGAAGCTTGCCCGCGCCGCGCGCTCGGCGCAGCGTCTCGCGCAGTTGAGCGAAGGCGCGCGCGGCGGCGAAACGCTCGATCTATTCGCCGAAGACGCCGAACGTGCGCATCTTCAGGCGATGAACACCGATATCCGCCAGGGCACCTTCGAAGGTTTCGAGTTGCCGGACGTGTTTCTCGCGGCGGTGCAATCGAACGGGGGAACGGCGTCGCCGGGCGGCAATTCGGCCGATTCCACCGTCGCGAAACGCGCGGCGCGCGCCAGCGTGACGGCGCTCGCGCCGGGCCTGTTTCAGGACGATTTGCCCGATGTCGGCGCGCCGCCGCCGGACGAGAGCCGATCCGCCGGGAAGACCGGCGCGATCGCCGCTGCCGCGACACGATCGGCGAGCATCAGTACTTGCGTCGCGCCTGAGAGCGCAGCGCCGTCGCCGGCCGCGCTCGCGTCGGCGCTGATCGCGAGCGATCGACGTGATCGCGGAGATCGCAACGCCACCGAGCCGCTCGCGAAGGCCAGCGCCCGCGACGTCATCGTGCCCGAGCTCGATCGCGCCCGCGCGACGGCGTTCGCGGACACCATCGACGCGCTCTACGCGGTGATCGCCGAGCAGCGCACGTCCGCCGCGGCCCACTCGCGCCGCATGAAGACGATGCTGACGATCATCGTCTGCGTGATGCTCGTCACGGTGGCGACCGGCATCGCGCAGACGGCCGTGCTGCTGCGCATGAGCCGCGACGGCAAGCTGCAGCAGGACCGCACGGAGCAGTTGATGCTCAGCCAGCAAGCAACGCTCGCTTCGCTGTTCGACACCGATTCCGCGACCGTCGGCATGCAACGCGCGCCCGCAATCGCGCGCGATTCCGAAGACGCCTCGCCGATGCAGGCCGTCAGCGCCGCGCAGCCTGATTCCGCGCCGAAAAAGCACGTTCGGCACGCGCATCACCACGTCATTTCCTCCGCACGCTGATCCCCGTTGTCACATTCCCGCGACACCCCGCTCTGCGGCAGCGTGTCGCGGCCTCGTTTGCCTCGTCATCCGATGTCCGCCACACGGCCTTTTCCGGCCCGTCCCCCTTTTTAGAATGGCCCAAATCGGCTATCTGGTAGAAAAACTACCAGTTTTCTTCCAAGAAATGTTGCATTGCACTAGAAATTACTTAGGGGTAACCCTATAATTCTCTCTAAGGGAAAACCCTCTATCACCAACCGGAGTCAGTCATGAGCTACCTCTTCGCCCTGCTGCAAAAATTCGCTTCGATGTTCGAGTCGGCGCACCTGCCGATGGACAAAGACTACTCGTATCAAGCACGTTTCCGTGAATCCGAGCGTCAACGCAAGGCACGCGGCACCGCTTTCGGCATCCGTCTGTAATGCGTAACTGAGGCGGCGCGGGAAACAGAACTCAAGCAACACACGACGGCACACGCCGTACGACCCGCCCGCCAGTTTCTCCTGTTTCTGTAGTTTTTCTAGCAGTTTTCATATCGCTTCGGCAGTCCTGCCGGACGCATCCCGGTTCCGCGATTCACGCGCGACGCCAGTTTCTCTTTCCTTTCGTCTTGCCGACGGCTGCATCGCAAGCCGCCTGCATCGCAAATTGACCTCGCGACTTGTATCTGCGCGACACGTCGAAAATCGCAAGATCGTTCACTTCATTCCCCGCAAACCCTTGTCCAGCAAGGCTCCGCTTCCGGATTGGCACTTTCGTTCTTATTCCGGTGTCGTATTTCCACATGTGGTTGTCGCAAATAGTCGGCTGATGCGACTTTTTTCTGGCAACTATGTATGCACAGCGCGGACGAGCGTCCGCCCACGCCAGGAGATATTCGATGAATTCCCCCAAGGTCGTAGTCGAAGGACTATGCAAAGTATTCGGCAATAGTCCCAAACAGGCGCTGGACATGCTGGCCGGAGGCGCGACGAAGGAAGAAGTCTTCAAGCGCACCGGACAGATCGTCGGCGTCCATAACGTCTCCTTCGACGTCAAGGAAGGCGAGATTTTCGTGCTCATGGGCCTATCCGGCTCGGGGAAATCCACGCTGATCCGGCTCATCAACCGGCTGGTCGAACCGACGGCCGGCAAGGTGCTGATCGACGGCCGCGACGTGGCCTCCGTGCCGCGCTCGGAACTCACGTCCCTGCGACGCAAGGACATGAGCATGGTGTTCCAGTCCTTCGCGCTGATGCCGCAGCGCACCGTTATTTCGAACGCCGCGTTCGGCCTCGAGGTCGCGGGCGTCGGCAAGAAAGAGCGCGAGGCGCGCGCAATGACGGTGCTAGAGCAGGTCGGCCTCGCGCCGTTTGCGCAGAAGCTGCCCGCGCAACTGTCGGGCGGCATGCAGCAGCGTGTGGGTCTCGCGCGCGCGCTGGCGGTGAATCCATCGCTGATGATCATGGACGAGGCGTTCTCCGCACTCGATCCGCTCAAGCGCAAGGAAATGCAGAACGTGCTGCTCGATCTGCAACGCGAGCAGCGCCGCACGATTCTTTTCGTGTCGCACGATCTGGAAGAGGCGATGCGCATCGGCACACGCATCGCGATCATGGAAGGCGGCCGCGTGGTGCAGATCGGCACGCCGCAGGAAATCATCACCAATCCGGCCGACGATTACGTGGAAGCGTTCTTCGAAGGCATCGACACGAGCCGCTATCTGACCGCGGGCGACCTGATGCAGACGGACGCCGTGCCGCTCATGAAGCACGCGCCGCAGATCGACGCGTCGAGCGTCGCGGCGACGCTCAACGGCAGCGCCGACTACGCCTTCGTGCTGGATGCGCAGCGCCGTATCCGCGGCTTCGTCGGACGCGATGCGAACGGCAATGCCGCGTCGCAGGTCAATCCCATCGAATGCGTCCAGCGCAGCATGGCGCTCGATGACGTCGTGAATCGCGTGGTCGCCAGTCCGGCGCCGCTGCCGGTCGTCGAAGCAGACGGATCGTATTGCGGCTCGATCAACAAGGCCAATGTCCTGAAGGTTCTTACGCACCATCGAGGTTCCCATGTCTGAAATCATTCCGCTTGGCACTTGGGTGGACCACGGCGTCCACTATCTCCTCGATCACGACGCGAAGACCTTCGACTCCATCGGCAAGGTCATCGAAACGTTCGCCGCGGCGATCGAGCACGGCCTGCAGGCCATTCCGATGTGGCTGTTGATGGCGATCTTCGTCGGCATCGGCTTGTGGCGCGTCGGCTGGCGATTCGCCGCGTTCGTGCTGGCGTCGCTACTGCTGATCTACGCGACGAACTTCTGGGACCAGATGGTCATCACGCTGGGCCTCACGTTGTCCTCGACGTTCATCAGCCTGTTGCTCGGCATTCCGCTCGGCATCTGGACCTCGAAGAGCAAGTACGTCGAAATGGGCGTGCGTCCGGTCCTCGATCTGATGCAGACGATGCCCGCCTTCGTCTATCTGATTCCGGCCGCGATGCTGTTCGGTCTCGGACGCGTGCCCGGCATTCTGGCCACCGTGATCTTCGCGATGCCGCCGGCCGTGCGTCTCACGGCGCTCGGGATCAAGCAGGTGAATCGCGAGATCGTGGAAGCGGGCCAGGCGTTCGGCTGCACGCCGTGGCAGCTGCTCTACAAGGTGCAGATTCCGAACGCGCTGCCTTCGATCATGACCGGCGTGAACCAGACGATCATGATGGCGTTGTCGATGGTCATCATCGCGTCGATGGTCGGCGCGGGCGGCCTGGGCAACGACGTGCTCGCATCGATTCAGCGTCTGGATATCGGCCTCGGCTTCGAGAGCGGCTTGTCGGTGGTGTTGCTCGCGATCATTCTCGACCGCATCACCGAGAGCTTCGGACGTTCGCCCGGCATGGCGCGCGCCCCGCTGTTCTCCGGTCTGAAGAGCGTGATGAAAGTGCGCCGCGAACCGGCGACGCAACAAAGCTGATAAGGCCCGACCCATGAAGCGCGACGCGATCGTCCCAGCGGTTACCGATTCACCGTTGTCCAATCTCGCGCACTTCGGCTTTCTCACACTGCCGAACTTCTCGATGATCGCGTTCACGAGCGCGGTCGAGGTGCTGCGCATGGCCAATTACGTGGGCCGTGAGCAGCACTATCGATGGTCGATCATCACGCCGGAGGGCGAGCCGGCGCGCGCGAGCAACGGCATCACCGTGAAGCCGACGGTGACGCTCGACGAGGCGGGCATGCCGGACGTGCTGATCGTGTGCGCGGGCTGGCATGTCGCCGATTATGTCGATGACAAGGTGATCGAACTTTTGCGGCGTGCGCATGAAGCGGGCATTCCGCTCGGCGGCATCTGCACCGGGCCGTATGCGCTGCTCGCGGCGAAGCTGCTCGATGGTTATCGCTGCACGCTGCACTGGGAAGACATGTCGCCGGTCAACAAGCGCTTCCCGCATGTGCGATTCGCGGATGAGCTCTTCGTGATCGATCGCGATCGCCTGACGTGCACGGGCGGCACCGCGCCGCTCGATCTGATGCTCAATCTCGTCGGCATGCGGCTCGGGCAGGCGCACGCGGCGCAGGTGTCGGAGCAGTTCATCGTCGAGCGCATACGCGGATCGACGGATTACCAGCACATTCCCGTCGATGCGCGCGTCGGTTTCTCGCGTGCCGAGCTTGTCGAAGTGGTGCGGCTGATGGAGGCGAACATCGAAGAGCCGCTGTCGCTCGAAGAGCTCGCGCGCCTCGTGCATCTGTCGCAGCGGCACTTGCAGCGCATGTTCAAGATGTTCCTCAACGTATCGCCGACGCATTACTACCTGACGCTGCGCTTGCGCCGCGCTCGCGAGCTGTTGCGCAACACGGATGCATCGATCGCGCGTGTGACGAGCATCTGCGGATTCCATTCGCCCTGTCACTTCAGCAAGGCGTATCGCGCGCAGTTTGGGCACGCGCCGAGCGTGGAGCGCCGCTTGTCGGCCTGAGGTCTTTCTGGTCTGTTTTCTTCGGTTCGTGCGGGCTTTCGAGTCGCGCGCGCGGGCCGCGCCATGCCTTCAAAAACTGGGAGAGAGATACATGAAACGCTTGTGGATCGCGTCGATGATTGCAGCGATGCTGTCGGGTGCCTATGCCGCGAATGCCGCCGAGCCCGCTGCGTGCAGGAACGTGCGCTTCGCCGATGTCGGCTGGACGGATATCGCCGCGACGACCGGACTTGCATCGACCGTTCTTCAGGGACTGGGCTATAACCCGACGAAGACGATCGCTTCCGTGCCGATCACGTTCGCGGGCGTGAAGAGCAAGCAGATCGACGTGTTCCTCGGTTACTGGTCGCCGACGATGGACCCGATGATCGATTCGTTCAGGAAAGCTAATCAAGTCAAAGTGCTGCCGACGCCGAATCTGACGGGCGCGAAGTACACGCTCGCGGTGCCCGATTATGCGTATCAGGCGGGCATCAAGAACTTCAACGACATCGCGAAGAACTACGACAAGCTGGATGGCAAGATCTACGGCATCGAACCCGGCAACGATGGCAACGCGCTCATCAAGAAGATGATCGACAACAACATGTACGGGCTCGGCAAGTTCAAGCTCGTGGAGTCGAGCGAGGCGGGTATGCTCGTCGAGGTGAATCGCGCGGTTCGCGATAAGAAGCCGATCGTGTTCCTCGGCTGGGAGCCGCATCCGATGAACGTGCAGATGAAGATCGACTATCTCGCCGGCGGCGACGATGTGTTCGGTCCCAATTACGGCGAAGCGAAGGTGTTGACCGTTACGCCGACGGACTACGACACGCGTTGCCCGAATGTCGCGAAGCTCGTGTCGAACCTGCAGTTCACGACGGACATCGAGAACCACGTGATGCTGCCGATCATGAACAAGACCGATGCCAACAAGGCGGCGCGCGAGTGGCTCAAGGCGAACCCGGCGGTGCTCGACAAATGGCTTGCGGGCGTGAAGACGTTCGATGGGAAGGACGGGTTGCCGGCGGTGAAGGCGTACGTCGCCGGCAACTGAACGCAGTGATGCGAAGAGGGCGCGTCAGCTCCGGTAATCGGGCTTCGCGCCTTCGATCATCCTCAACGCCGCTTCCCATTGCAGCGCCATGATGCCATCGGACTCGTCGCGCCGATATTGCTCCGCCGTCACCTCGCAAACCTTCTGCGACGGCAGATTCAGTTCCGCATTGCCCGCGAGCGCGCGAATCTGAATCTCGCAGGCCCGTTCAAGAAAATACATCTCCTGAAACGCCTCCGGAATCGACTTTCCGCAGGTCAGCAAGCCGTGATTTTTCAGGATCATCGCGTTATGCGATCCGAGATCGTTGACGAGCCGATCCCGCTCCGCGAGATCCAGCGCGATCCCTTCGTAATCGTGATACGCGAGGTGCCCGTAGTACTTCAACGCGTGCTGGCTGATCGGCAGCAGGCCCTGCTTCTGCGCCGACACCGCCGCGCCCGCCGCGGTATGCGTATGCACGACGCAAAACACATCGGGACGCGCCATATGAACGGCGGAATGAATCGTGAAGCCTGCCGGATTCACGCGATAGCGCTCCGGATCATCGCTCGCGCGCGCTTCCACCGGACGTCCCTCGCTGTCGATGCGCACCAGATCCGATGCGCGCATCTCGTCGAACAACACGCCATAGCGGTTGATCAGGAAGTGATGGTCCCCTCCCGGCACGCGCGCGCTGATGTGCGTGAAGATCATGTCGGTCCAGCGGAAGTGCCCAATCACGCGATAGAGCGCCGCCAGATCGCACCGCACCTTCCATTCTTCCTGCGAATATCCGTGAGTCTCCATGCCGTTCCTCCTTGGATTGATGAGCCGCGGAAAACGTGAACAGATCCTGCTAGATCGCCTGGGCGCGGCCCGGGAAAGTCTCGTCGTAGTCCATTGCCTGAGCGGCTTCCTGCGCATCCGGTGCGCCGCCCTGCTCGCGATACATCATCGGCGGCAGGCCGAATTGCTTGCGGAATTCGCGGCCGAGATGCGACGCATCGGAGAAGCCGCAACTCGATGCGATATCCGCCACCGTCTTGTCCGAGCTCGTCAGAAGCCACGCGGCCGTGCGCAGCCGCACCTGCTTCGCGTACGCCTGCGGCGCTTTACCCGTCTCCGCCTTGAAGAGGCGTTCGAGTTGCCGCGTCGACAGATCCAGCTTGTGCGCGAGTTCATCGAGCGTGAGCGAGCGCCCGACGTGCTGCTCCATCAGCAGGATCGCACGTTTCACCTTCGGATGCGTCGCGGGCGCGAGGCCCGGCGGATGCGGCTGCGGTGCATTGCCCTTCTGCATGTCATCGACGAGCAGGATGCGCAGCGCCTTTTGCACCGTCGCCGTTTCGAAGTGACGCAGGAGAATGGCGGCGGCGACATCGATCGATGCCCGCCCGCCCGAACACGTGATGCGCCTTCTGTCGATCACGAACAGGCGGTCCGCGACGAGCGATTTCTCGTCGGCGTGCGGGAATCGCTCGATGAAGTCCCAGTAGTGAAACCAGCTCACGCAGATGCGATGTCCTTCGAGCACGCCCGCGCGCATCAGCGAAAACACGCCGGTGCACATGCCGACCATCGTCGCGTTTGCGGAGGCCGCGCGGCGGATGAACTGCAGCGTCGCGTCGCTGGTGGCGGGGCCGGAATGCAGCAGGCCGCCGACCACCACGACGTAATCGAACGGCTCCGCCTGATCGTAGGTTTCCCACGGCGTGATCTGAATGCCGCAGCTTGCGCGCACCGGCGCGAGCGTTTCGCCGATCACGCTCCATGAGCAGCGCACCGGGCGGCTGAAATCGCCTTCGTCGGCGGACAGGCGCAACAGATCGACGAAACCGGCGAACGCGGTCAGCGTGAAGTTCGGCAACAGGATGATGCCGAAGCGGATACGCGATTTCGATTGACCGTCGATGGAAGACGGCGGGAGAGGCTCTGCGGCATTCATGCGGGAGACATGCGGCTGGACGTTATCCAGCGAGCATAACACTCGCCCGCGAGCCTCGGGCGCGTGTCAGAAAGAGAACGCGGCCGGCGTCGTGAGACGGCGGCCGCGTGATTGCGAACGGATAAAAGCGGGAGGCGCTTCAGCCGCCGAGCACGGCGAACCCCCATGCAAAGGCGCCGCCGACGAGCGCGCCGGTCGAGCGGCCGAGCACGCTCGCGATCGTGTAATCGCCCCAGCGCTGCTCGACTTCGGCCTTCAACACGCCGAAATAGCGCAGCACGGGATCGATCGAGCAGAGCAGCATCAGCGCGGCCCAGACGGGCGCCTGACGCGTGAGCACGCGATCGACGGCGAGGAGATCGAGTGCCTCGAGCGTGCCGACGACGGCCACGCCGACGACGAATGCGAGAACCCAGGATTTGAAGAACTGGTCGGGTAAGGCGTGAGTTTCCATCGATGCAAATCAGAGAAGCGAGAGAAGGCGGAACGTGGAGTGAAGCCGGCTGGCGCGGCTCATCCGGGAACTTGGGGAATATACCGATGAGCGTCCGCGCGACGATTCGGATCAGTCTCAAAAAAGCGGAAAGTGCAACGAAGATGCGCAAAAACGCGCCGGATGCGAAATGCTCTGTTATCGCGATCGGCATTGATAGGTGTCGCGAAGCAGCGAACGCGCTGGAAATCTTCGCGAAAACATCGCCCGGCGCACGGCGAATCGAGCCCTGACGCCGCGGTCCCATTTCGATGGCGCTTTTGTTCTATCGGGTCTCTTCAGGGTTTGGTGCAATGAGCGCCATACCGAAACCACGGTCGCGCTCGTGCGCAACGCCAACCAGGGACAAACCCATGAATGTCAGCGTCTTCGATCTGTTCAAGATCGGCATCGGACCGTCAAGCTCGCATACCGTCGGGCCGATGATCGCGGCGTGCCGTTTCGCGTCGCATATCGAGGACGCCAATCTGCTCGCCTTCGTCACCCGCGTGCGCGCCGAGCTGTTCGGCTCGCTCGGTGCGACCGGCAAGGGTCACGGCACCGACAAGGCCGTGCTGCTCGGTCTCGAAGGCAATCTGCCCGACCTGATCGATCCCGACATGATCGCGCCGCGCCTCGCCGAGATCCGCGCGACGAAGCGCCTGAAGCTGCTCGGCAAGCATGACGTCGTGTTCGAGGAACGCGAGCACATCGGTTTCTATCGCAAGCTGATGCCGGGCGCGCCGGGGTCGAGCATCGTGCATCCGAACGGCATGCGCTTTCAGGCGTTCGACGAGAACGGCCAGTTGCTCGTCGAGAAAGAGTATTACTCGGTCGGCGGCGGCTTCGTCGTGAATCGCGAAGGCGATCGCGTGAACGGTCTGCGCGCGGCCAACACGGTGCCGCATCCGTTTCGCACCGGCGACGATCTGATGCGCGTGTGCCGGGAGACAGGTCTGTCTATCGCCGAAGTGACGATGCAGAACGAATGCGCGAATCGCACCGAAGCCGAAGTGCGCGAAGGTCTGCTCGCCGTGTGGCGCGTGATGGCCGCGTGCGTCGAGCGTGGCTGCAAGGAGCGCGGCGAATTGCCCGGCCCGATGCATGTGAAGCGCCGCGCAGCCGATCTCTCCGCTTCGCTGCGTTCGCGTTCCGAAGAGTCGCTGCGCGATCCGTTGTCGATGCTCGACTGGGTCAATCTCTATGCGATGGCCGTCAACGAAGAAAACGCGGCGGGCGGCCGCGTCGTCACCGCGCCGACCAATGGCGCGGCCGGCGTGATTCCCGCCGTGCTGCACTACTACGTGAAGTTCATGCACGGCTCGAACGACGACGGCATCGTGCGCTTCCTGCTCACCGCGGCCGCCATCGGCATCATCTACAAGGAAACGGCTTCGATCTCCGGCGCGGAAGTCGGCTGTCAGGGCGAAGTCGGCGTCGCGTGCTCGATGGCCGCGGCCGCGCTCGCCGCCGTGATGAACGGCACGCCCGCGCAAGTGGAAAACGCCGCGGAAATCGGCATGGAACATAACCTCGGCATGACCTGCGATCCCGTCGGCGGCCTGGTGCAGATTCCGTGCATCGAGCGCAACGCGATGGGCGCGATCAAGGCGATCAACGCCGCGCGCATGGCGATGAAGGGCGACGGCACGCACTACGTGTCGCTCGACTCGGTCATCAAGACGATGCGCGAAACCGGCGCCGACATGAAGACGAAATACAAGGAGACGTCGCGCGGTGGCCTCGCCGTCAACGTCATCGAATGCTGAATTCAGGACCCCACGAAGGAAGAGAAACACCATGAGCCGCTATTCCATCTTCAGCCTCTTGCGCAACGGCATGTCGTATCACGAGAACTGGGAGCGCCAGTGGCGAAGTCCCGAGCCGAAGCGCGAGTACGACGTGGTGATCGTCGGCGGCGGCGGTCATGGTCTCGCGACCGCGTATTACCTCGCGAAAGAGCACGGCATCACGAACGTCGCGATTCTAGAGAAGGGATGGATCGGCGGCGGCAATACCGCGCGCAACACGACCATCGTGCGCTCGAACTATCTGTGGGACGAATCGGCCGCGCTGTACGAGAAAGCGATGAAGCTGTGGGAAGGTCTCTCGCAAGACCTCAACTACAACGTGATGTTCTCGCAGCGCGGCGTGATGAACCTCGCGCACACGCTGCAGGACGTGCGCGATACGGAACGCCGCGTGAACGCGAACCGCCTCAATGGCGTCGATGCCGAGTTCCTCACGCCGCAGCAGATCAAGGAAATCGAGCCGACGATCAACCTCAACAGCCGCTATCCGGTGCTGGGCGCGTCGATTCAGCGTCGCGGCGGCGTCGCGCGTCACGATGCGGTGGCCTGGGGCTTCGCGCGCGGCGCGGACCGCGCGGGCGTCGACATCATTCAGAACTGCCAGGTCGTCGGCATTCGCCGCGATGGAAGCCAGGTGACGGGCGTCGATACGACGAAGGGCTTCATCAAGGCGAAGAAGGTCGCGGTCGTCACGGCCGGCAGCACGACGACGCTCGCCGACATGGCCGGCGTGCGTCTGCCGATCGAGAGTCATCCGCTTCAGGCGCTCGTTTCCGAGCCGATCAAGCCGGTCGTGAACACGGTGATCATGTCGAACGCGGTGCACGCATACATCAGCCAGTCCGACAAGGGCGATCTCGTGATCGGCGCGGGCGTCGACCAGTACGCGGGCTATGGACAGCGCGGCAGCTTCCACATCATCGAAGGCACGCTGGAAGCGATCGTCGAGATGTTCCCGGTGTTCTCGCGCGTGCGCATGAATCGCCAGTGGGGCGGCATCGTCGATGTCTCGCCGGATGCATGCCCGATCATCTCCAAGACCGACGTGAAGGGACTCTACTTCAACTGCGGCTGGGGCACGGGCGGCTTCAAGGCGACGCCGGGCTCGGGCTGGGCCTATGCGCACACGATCGCGAAGGACGAGCCTCATGCGTTGAACGCGCCGTTCTCGCTGGATCGCTTCTATACCGGTCATCTCATCGACGAACACGGCGCGGCTGCCGTGGCTCACTAACCGCATCGAGGAAAAGAAACATGTTGCTGATCGAATGCCCCTGGTGCGGGCCGCGCGCCGAAACCGAATTCTCCTGCGGCGGCGAAGCGGATATCGCGCGTCCGCTCGACACGGAAAAGCTCACCGACAAGGAATGGGGCGACTACCTCTTCATGCGCAAGAATCCGCGCGGCGTGCATCGCGAGCAATGGATGCATGCGCAGGGCTGCCGGCGCTGGTTCAAGGCGCAGCGCGATACGGTGAGTTATGAAATCCAGGGCTACGAGACGTTCGACCGTCCGCTGGCTGTGATGCAAGACAACGGAGGCACGTCGAAATGAGCCAGAAAGACCGACTCGGCATGGGCGGGCGCATCAATCGCGCGATCCCCGTGACCTTCACGTTCAACGGCAAGACGTATCACGGCTTCGAAGGCGATACGCTCGCGTCCGCGTTGCTCGCGAACGGCGAGCGCTTCGTGGCGCGGAGCTGGAAATATCATCGTCCGCGCGGGATCATCACTGCTGGCGTGGAAGAACCGAATGCAATCGTGCAGCTCGAAACCGGCGCATACACGGTGCCGAATGCGCGCGCGACGGAAGTCGAGCTGTACCAGGGTCTGGTCGCCGCGAGCGTGAACGCGAAGCCGAACATCGAGAGCGACCGCATGGCGGTCAATCAGAAGATCGCGCGCTTCATCCCCGCGGGCTTCTACTACAAGACGTTCATGTGGCCGCGCAAGTTCTGGCCGAAGTACGAAGAAGTGATCCGCGATGCGGCGGGTCTGGGCGAAGCGCCGAAGCATCTCGATGCCGATCGCTACGACAAGTGCTTCGCGCACTGCGATGTGCTCGTGGTCGGCGGCGGCCCGTCGGGTCTCGCGGCGGCGCATGCGGCGGGTCTGTCGGGTGCACGCGTGATTCTGGTCGACGATCAGCGCGAACTCGGCGGCTCGCTCTTGTCGTGCCGCGCGGAGATCGACGGCAAGCCCGCGCTGCAATGGGTGCAGAAGCTCGAAGCCGAACTGCGCAAGATGCCTGACGTGAAGATTCTTTCACGCAGCACGGCGTTCGGCTATCAGGATCACAACCTCGTCACGATCACGCAGCGCCTGACGGATCATCTGCCCGTATCGCGGCGCAAGGGCACGCGCGAACTGATGTGGAAGGTGCGCGCGAAACGCGTGGTGCTCGCGACGGGCGCGCACGAGCGTCCCATCGTCTTCGGCAACAACGATCTGCCGGGCGTGATGCTGGCATCGGCGGTGTCGACGTACCTGCATCGCTATGCGGTGCTGCCGGGCCGTCAGGCCGTCGTATTCACCAACAACGACGACGCCTATCAATGCGCGCTCGATCTGAAGGCGGCAGGCGCCGAAGTGACCGTCGTCGATCCGCGTCCGGCCGAATCGAAAGGGGCCTTGCCCGCGGCGGCGCGCCGCTACGGCGTGCGCGTGCTGAACAACGCGGTGATCACCGTTGCGCGCGGCAAGCTGCGCGTGGCGTCGGTGGAAGTGGCTTCGTATGCGAAGGGCGAGGTCGGCCCGAAGCAGACCGATCTGCAATGCGATCTCGTCGCGATGTCGGGCGGCTGGAGCCCGGTGCTGCACCTCTTCGCGCAATCGGGCGGCAAGGCGCACTGGCACGACGAGAAGGCGTGTTTCGTGCCGGGCAAGGCGATGCAACTGGAAAGCAGCGTCGGCGCATGTGCGGGCGAGTTCTCGCTGGCGCGCGGCATCCGCTTCGGCGGCGATGCCGGTGCGGAAGCGGCGCGTGCGGCGGGTCATATCGTCGTGAAGCCGAATCCCGTGCAGGTCGCTGAAATCGTCGAAGCACCTATGTTGCCGCTGTGGATCGTCGGCAACCGGGACATGTCCACGCGCGGCCCGAAGCAGTTCGTCGACTTCCAGAACGACGTGTCCGCGGCGGACATCTATCTGGCGGCGCGCGAAGGCTTCGAATCCGTCGAGCACGTGAAGCGCTATACGGCGATGGGCTTCGGCACCGATCAGGGCAAGCTCGGCAACATCAACGGCATGGCGATTCTGGCGCAGGCGCTCGGCAAGACGATTCCCGAGACCGGCACGACGACGTTCCGCCCGAATTACACCCCTGTAACTTTCGGCACGTTCGCGGGCCGCGAGCTCGGCGAGTTTCTCGATCCGGTGCGCAAGACCGCGATTCACGAATGGCACGTCGAGAACGGCGCGATGTTCGAGGACGTCGGCAACTGGAAGCGTCCCTGGTACTACCCGAAGGCCGGCGAGGACATGCACGCGGCGGTCGCACGCGAATCGCTCGCGGTGCGTCAGAGCGTCGGCATTCTCGATGCATCGACGCTCGGCAAGATCGACATCCAGGGCCCGGATTCCGCGAAGCTCTTGAACTGGATGTACACGAATCCGTGGAGCAAGCTCGAAGTCGGCAAGTGCCGCTACGGCTTGATGCTCGACGAGAACGGCATGATCTTCGACGATGGCGTGACGGTGCGCCTCGGCGAACAGCACTACATGATGACGACGACCACCGGCGGCGCGGCGCGCGTTTTGACGTGGCTCGAACGCTGGCTGCAGATCGAATGGCCCGACATGCGCGTGCGTCTCGCATCGGTGACGGATCACTGGGCCACGTTCGCGGTCGTCGGCCCGAACAGCCGTAAGGTTCTGCAGAAGGTGTGCCACGACATCGACTTCGCGAACGCGTCGTTCCCGTTCATGAGCTATCGCGACGGCACGGTGGCGGGCGCAGCGGCGCGCGTGATGCGCATCAGCTTCTCGGGCGAACTCGCGTACGAAGTGAACGTGCCGGCCAACGTCGGACGCGCGGTGTGGGAAGCGCTCATGCTTGCGGGCGCGGAATTCGACATCACGCCGTACGGCACGGAAACGATGCACGTGCTGCGCGCGGAGAAGGGTTACATCATCGTCGGTCAGGATACGGACGGTTCGATGACGCCTTACGACCTCGGCATGGGCGGGCTGGTCGCGAAGTCGAAGGACTTCATCGGCAAGCGTTCGCTGACGCGTTCGGATACCGCGAAGGCCGGGCGCAAGCAGTTCGTCGGCCTTCTGACCGATGATCCTTCGTTCGTGCTTCCGGAAGGCGCGCAGATCGTCGCGGGTCCGTTCCATGGCGATACCGCGCCGATGCTCGGTCACGTCACGTCGAGCTATTACAGCCCTATTTTGAAGCGCTCGATTGCATTGGCCGTCGTGAAGGGCGGTCTCGAGAAGGTCGGCGAATCGGTCATGATTCCGCTCGCGAACGGCAAGCGCATCAACGCAAAAATCACCAGTTCGGTGTTCTACGACAGCGAAGGAGCACGTCAGCATGTTGAATGAGATCAAAGGTTCCTCGACGGTCGTCGATCGCGCAATCAGCGGACAGGGTCTGAGCGGCACGTGGCAGGAGTCCCCGCTCGTCGGCGCCGATGCGTTGATGAAATCGCATCAGAGCGGCTCGCCGAAGGCATTTCGTCTGACGGAGCGGCCGTTCCTCGAACTCGTGAACGTGCGTGGCGACACGCGTGATCCTGCGTTCGTCAAGGCGGTGCAGAACGTGATCGGCTGCACGCCGCCCGAGAAAGCGAACACCATCGCGCGCGGCAACGGCTACACGATGCTGTGGCTCGGCCCCGATGAATGGCTCGTGTATTCGGATGCGGCCCACGACGCATCGCGTCCCGCGCCGCTCGAAGCGAAGCTGCGCGACGCGGTCGTCGGTCAGTTCTCGGCGGCGGTGGATATCGGCAGCGGTTATACGGTGCTCGACATCGATGGTCCGAAGACACGTGAGGTGCTCTCGCGCGGCTGTCCGCTGGATCTGCATCCGAAGATGTTTGGTGAGGGACAGTGCGCACAGAGCCACTATTTCAAGGCATCTTTGACGTTGGTGCCGCTCGGCGGCGATCGCTTCGAGATGATCGTGCGCCGCAGCTTCGCCGATTACTTCGTGAAGATGATGCTCGACGCCGCCGCGCCGCTGCTCTCATGAAGCCGTTCGAACCGCTCGAAGCAGGTGGGCAGGGCTGGCGCGTGATCGTCGATGAGTTGATCGTAAAAACGCGCGTCGGCCTGTACGAGCATGAGCATGAAGGGCCGCAGCCCGTGTGCATCGATGCGAGCTTGCGCTATCGCGGCATGCCGCATGAATCGGACGATGGTCTGATCGATTACGAAGCGTGGTGCAATCGCGTGAGTGCGTTTCTTGAGACGAAGGGGCATACGCGTTTGCTGGAGACGCTCGCGGTCGAGATCGCCGCGCTTTCGTTCGAGGAATGGCCCGCGCTGGATGCGCTCACGCTGGTGCTGCACAAGCCGAAGATTCGCGAAGGCACGAAGCGGCTCGCGCTTGAACTCGACTGGCGGCGTGCGGATTTCGAAGCGTGGCGGTTGAGCGCTTCCGCGCAACATGCGTCCGTGCGATGAATGCGTCGCGCGATGCCGCCGCGCAGCTTTCCGAGCGTGCGTGCAAGAGGCATGACGCGGATGCTGCGCTTGCGTTGCTCGATCGGAGTATTGCGCTGAAGCATCGGCGGATTGCGTTGATTCGCTATCTGCACGCGCAGTATCTCGATGCGCCGTTGGAAGCGCGGCATCATGAGTATGTGAAGGTGATTGCGTCGCGGTTGAGCGTGGAAGTATTGATGCAGATCGCGGCGGCGGCGCGTGCGCGGTTTGGTGCGTGACGTGCGTTGGATGAGGTAGGGCGATTCGAGGCCGCGCTTGCGCGGCCTTTTTTTGCTCGCAGCCTGGCGCTCTTAACTCTTCACCTCGCCGAACTCGCGCGTGACGCGCGCCATCGATTCCTTCCGCGCACGCTTCCCATTCGCCACGAAATACGGCGTATCCACCCGCTCCAATGCCTCCCTCCCCCGAACCCGATCCGCAATCTTCTCCGCCAGCATGATCGTCGGCGCATTGAGATTCCCCGTCGTGATCTGCGGCATGATCGAAGCATCGACGACGCGCAGTCCTTCCATCCCATGCACGCGTCCTTCGCCATCGACGACGGCCATATCGTCATAACCCATCTTGCACGAGCACGAAGGATGAAAAGCCGTCTCCGCCTTCGCTCTCACGAACGCATCGAGTTCCGCGTCGCTCTTCAGATCGTCGGAAGGATGAAGCTCGCGCCCGCGATAACGCCCAAGCGCAGGCTGACGCATGATCTCTCGCGTGATGCGAATCGCGTCGCGGAACTCGCGCCAGTCGAGCGGATCGGCCATGTAGTTGAAAAGGATGGCGGGATGCGCATTCGGATCGCGCGACTTGAGCTTCACGTGCCCGCGACTCGGCGAGCGCATCGATCCGACATGCGCCTGGAACCCGTGCATCCTGATCGGGTTCGAGCCGTTGTAGTTGATCGCCACCGGCAGAAAGTGATACTGGATGTTGGGCCAGAGATCATCGTCGCGCGTGCGGATGAAGCCGCCCGCTTCGAACTGATTGCTCGCGCCGATGCCCGTACCGTTCAGCATCCACTCGAGCCCGATCCCCGGCTGATTCCACCACTGCAACGCCGGATACAAGGACACAGGCTCCTTGCATTCGTATTGCATGTACATCTCCAGATGATCCTGTAAGTTCTCACCGACTCCCGGCAGATCGTGCACCACCGGAATCTCCAGTTCCTTCAGCCAGTCCGCACGCCCGACGCCCGAACGTTGCAGCAACTGCGGCGAAGCGATCGCACCGCTGCATACGAGCACCTCGCGCCGCACATGCGCCGTGACGCGCTGTCCGCCATGCAGATACGCGACGCCAATTGCACGCTTGCCCGAGAACAGCACGCGGTCAGTCGTAGCATGCGTGACGATAGTGAGATTGCCGCGATGTTTCGCGCGATCCAGATATCCGCGCGCCGTGCTCGCACGCCGTCCGTTCGCGGTCACGGTGCGATCCATCGGGCCGAATCCTTCCTGCTGATAACCGTTCAGATCTTCGGTGCGCGGATAACCCGCCTGCACGCCGGCCTCGACCATCGCGGCGAATAGCGGATTATTGCCGGGCTTGCTCGTCGTCACATGCACGGGACCATCGCCGCCGTGATACGCATTCGGGCCGATATCGCGTGTCTCCGCCTTCCGGAAATACGGCAGACAGTCGAGATAACTCCAGTCATCGAGCCCCGGCATCGACGCCCAGTTATCGTAGTCGAGCGCATTGCCGCGGATATAACACATGCCATTGATGAGCGACGATCCACCCAGCCCCTTGCCGCGCCCGCACTCCATGCGACGGTTGTTCATATGCGGCTCGGGCTCGGTTTCATACGCCCAGTTGTAGCGCCGCCCCTGCAGCGGATAAGCCAGCGCCGCAGGCATTTGCGTGCGGAAGTCGAAGCGATAGTCCGGCCCGCCCGCTTCGAGCAGCAGCACGGTTACGTCCTCGTCTTCGGTGAGACGCGACGCGAGCACGTTGCCCGCCGATCCCGCGCCGACGATGATGTAGTCGTATTCGTTCGCGCTCATCGCAAATACTCCTTAAAACACGGGCTGATAGGGGCCGAGCTCGACCTGCACGGACTTGATGCGCGTATAGGCATGCAACGTGACGATGCCGTTCTCGCGACCGATGCCCGATTGCTTGTAACCGCCCACGGGCATTTCCGCCGGCGATTCGCCCCACGTATTGATCCAGCAAATCCCCGCTTCGAGCCGATGAATCACGCGATGCGCACGCGACAGGTTCTCCGTCACGACGCCCGCCGCAAGACCGTAGTCCGTATCGTTGGCGCGCGCGATGACTTCGTCTTCGTCATCGAATGCAAGAATGCTCATCACGGGGCCGAAGATTTCTTCGCGCACGATGCGCATGTCGTCGCGGCAATCCGCGAACACGGTCGGCTCGACATACTGGCCGCGCGGAAACGCGCCATCGGTCATGCGCGCGCCGCCCGCGACGAGCCGCGCGCCTTCGCGCTTGCCGCTCTCGATGAAGCCGAGCACCTTCTGCAATTGCGCCGCGCTCACGAGCGGCCCGAAGTTGGTATTCGGATCATCGGGCGCGCCGATACGAATGCGCTTCACGCGCTCCAGAACGAGCGCTTCGAACCTGTCGATGACGCCGCGTTCCACGAACACGCGCGTGCCGTTCGTGCACACCTGACCCGAGCTGAAGAAGTTCGCGCTCATCGCGATATCGGCGGCGCGTTCGAGATTCGCATCGTCGAAGACGATGAGCGGCGACTTGCCGCCGAGTTCCATCGTCACTTCCTTGAGCGTCGAACCGCCTGCGCGCGCCATCACCTTCTTTCCCGTCTCGACACCGCCCGTGAACGAAATCTTCTCGATGCCGCCATGTTCCGCGAGCATCGCGCCGACGCGGCCATCGCCTTGCACGACGTTGAATACGCCCGCGGGCACGCCCGCTTCGGTATAGATCTCGGCGAGCTTCGACGCGGTCAACGGCGTGACTTCGCTCGGCTTGAAGATCATCGCGTTGCCGGCGGCGAGCGCGGGCGCGGACTTCCAGCACGCGATCTGGATCGGGTAATTCCATGCGCCGATGCCCGCGCATACGCCGAGCGGCTCGCGCCGCGTATAAACGAACGACGTTTCCCGCAGCGGAATCTGCTCGCCTTCGATGGCCGTCGCGAGGCCCGCGTAATACTCGATGACATCCGCGCCCGTGACGATATCGACGGCGCGCGTCTCCGCGATCGGCTTGCCGGTGTCGCGCGTCTCGATCGCGGCGAGTTCGTCGTTGCGCGCGCGAAGCAGGTCGACCGCGCGGCGCAGGATGCGCGAGCGCTGCATCGCGGTCATCGCGGCCCATTCGCGCTGGCCTTCACGCGCCGATCGCACCGCGCGATCGATATCCGCCTCCGACGCCTGCTGCACGCGCGCGAGCGTTTCGCCCGTTGCGGGATCGAGCGTGTCGAAGGTTTCGCCGCTCGTCGCATCGACGTATTCGCCGCCGATATAAAGCCGTTGCTCTCCGAATGCGGACATGTCGCGCTCCTTTCCTTGAATGTGGGTGATCAGCCGCGCGCTTCCAGCACGAGGTCGATGTAGTCGTAGGCGAGTCGCAGCGCGCCCTTCGTATCGAATGGCTCGCCCGCGAGCGCGCCGCGCAGCCACAGGCCGTCGATCAACGCGGCGAGACCGCTCGCGGCACGGCGCGCGGCCGGCTTCGTCAACGCTCGCGCGAAATCCGCGCACAGGTTCGAGTTCAGGCGCCGCGTGTTCACGCGTTGCAGCCGTCGCAATTCCGGCTTGTGCATGCTTTCCGACCAGAACGCGAGCCAGGTTTTCATGACCGGTCCGTTCACCTGTTCGACATCGAAGTTCGCCGCGACGACCGCGCGCAGCTTCGAGCGCGGATCGGGCTTCGCGGCCTTGCGCCGGCGCGACGTGCCCTGCCACAGCGAGCGCAGCACATGACGCATCGTGGCTTCGAGCAGGCCGTCCTTGTCGCCGAAATAGTGACTGACGATGCCCGTCGATGTGCTCGCGCGCTGCGCGACCGAGGCCAGCGTCGCGCCCGCGAGTCCGGATTGATCGATAGTGTGCAGCGTCGCGTCGATGAGTTGCGCGCGGCGGATTTCGCGCATTCCGAGCTTGGGCATGGCGGTTCTTTAACGGATGATTTGCGCCGATACTAGTTTTTTTATTTTGAACGGTCAATCAATAAAAACCGGGTCGAAAGGCTTTCGGGGCGCGATGTCGGTTTCAGTCAAACGCGCGTCGCATTGAGTGCCAGTCGCGGCTTTGCGAGAGCGCTACCCTCGTTGCACGGGCGCGATGACCCGATGAAGTGCGGCGGGATCATCGCGCGTGCCGTCCACGAAACATGGAGACGATCAATGAGCAGCAATCGCGGCGTCGTTTATCTGGGGCAGGGCAAGGTCGAAGTGCAATCCATCGACTATCCGAAAATGGTCGATCCACGCGGCCGCGACATCGGTCACGGCGTCATTCTGAAAGTAGTCAGCACCAATATCTGCGGCTCGGACCAGCACATGGTGCGCGGCCGCACGACCGCGCAGGTCGGTCTCGTGCTCGGCCATGAGATCACGGGCGAGGTCATCGAAGTCGGGCGCGACGTCGAAACGCTATCGGTCGGCGATCTCGTTTCGGTGCCGTTCAATGTCGCGTGCGGCCGCTGTCCGACGTGCAAGGCACAGCACACGGGCGTGTGCCTGAACGTGAATCCGTCGCGTGCGGGCGGCGCGTACGGCTATGTCGATATGGGCGGCTGGATCGGCGGACAGGCGGAATACGTGATGGTCCCGTATGCGGACTTCAATCTGCTGAAGTTTCCCGACAAGGCGCAGGCGATGTCGAAGATTCGCGATCTCACCTGCCTCTCCGACATTCTTCCGACGGGTTATCACGGCGCCGTGATGGCGGGCGTCGGGCCGGGCTCGACGGTGTATATCGCGGGCGCGGGTCCTGTCGGGATGGCGGCGGCCGCATCGGCGCGCATCCTGGGCGCGGCGTGCACGATCGTCGGCGACATGAACGAGGAGCGTCTCGCGCACGCGCGTGCGATGGGCTTCGAGACGATCAATCTGTCGAACGACGCGACGCTCGGCGAGCAGATCGAGCAGATACTCGGCAAGCCGGAAGTGGACTGCGCGGTCGATTGCGTGGGCTTCGAGGCGCACGGCCACGGCAGCGACAGCGGCCACGAAGCGCCCGCGACCGTGCTCAATTCGCTGATGGAAATCACGAAGGCGGCGGGCGCGATCGGCATTCCGGGTCTCTACGTGACCGACGATCCGGGCGCCGTCGATGCCGCCGCGAGGAAGGGCAGCCTGAGCATCCGCTTCGGCCTCGGCTGGGCGAAGTCGCACTCGTTCCATACCGGGCAGACCCCGGTCATGAAGTACAACCGCAATCTGATGCAGGCGATTCTGTGGGACCGTCTGCCGATCGCGGATATCGTCAACGTGACGGTGGTGTCGCTCGATGAAGCGCCGGATGGTTATCGCAAATTCGATGGCGGTGCGCCGCGCAAGTTCGTCATCGATCCGCATGGACTGCTGAAGGCGGCTTAATGCCGTTTGCCCCTGCGGTTTTTTCGGCCGCAGGGGCGTTGGTCTGCACAGGTCTCAAAGAGAACCCGTCAAACGATTCCCGTCATGTAGTAGACCGCGATAACGAAGAACACGGCCAGCGTCTTGATGACCGTCACCGCGAAAATATCGCGATACGACTCCCGGTGCGTCAGCCCCGTTACCGCGAGCAGCGTGATGACCGCGCCGTTGTGCGGCAGCGTATCCATGCCGCCCGAGGCCATCGCCACCACCCGATGCAGCACTTCCAGCGGAATATGCGCGGCCTGCGCGCCGGCGATGAACGTATCGGACATCGCTGCGAGCGCGATACTCATGCCGCCCGACGCCGAGCCGGTGATCCCCGCGAGCGAACTCACGGAAATGGCCGCGTTGACGAGCGGATTCGGGATGCTCTTGAGCGCATCGCTGACCACGAGAAAGCCCGGCAAAGCGGCGATCACGCCGCCGAAGCCATACTCCGACGCCGTGTTCATCGCCGCGAGCAGCGCGCCCGCGACAGCCGCCCGCGTGCCCACCGCGAAGCGCTCCTTCACGCGCGAGAAGGCCGTCAGCAGGACGAGCACGATGCCCATCAACAACGCGCCTTCGACCGCCCAGATCGCCACGACGGTCTTGACCGCCGTGGTAACCGGCGCGTGCACGCCCGGCAGCACTTCCGGCGGCACGGTATAGCTCGCGCCGTACCACGTCGGAATCCACTTGGTCAGCGCGAAATTCGCGACGCCGACGAGAATCAGCGGCGCGATCGCGAGCAACGGATTCGGCAGCGACGTCGATTCCACGCGCTCCGGCTCGTTCACGAGCGACGTGCCGTAGCCTTCGCCCTTGGCCATCGCCGAGCGGCGGCGCCATTCGAGGAACGTGAGGCCCACGACGATGATGAACACCGAGCCGATCACGCCGAGCCACGGCGCCGCCCAGCCGGTCGTCTTGAAGAACGTCGTCGGGATGATGTTCTGGATCTGCGGCGTGCCCGGCAGCGAATCCATCGTGAACGAGAACGCGCCCAGCGCGATCGCGCCCGGCATCAGGCGCTTCGGAATATTGCTCTGGCGATACATCTCCGCCGCGAACGGATACACCGCGAACACGACGACGAACAGCGACACGCCGCCATAGGTGAGCAGCGCGCACACCGCGACGATCACCGCATTCACACGCGACTTGCCGATATAGCGAATGGCCGCGGCGACGATCGACTCGGAGAAGCCCGACAACTCGATGACTTTGCCGAACACCGCGCCGAGCAGAAACACCGGAAAGTAGAGCTTCACGAAGCCGACCATCTTCTCCATGAAGATGCCGGAGAACACGGGTGCGACGGCGGCGGGATCGGTGAGGAGGACGGCGGCGAGCGCCGCGATCGGGGCGAATAGAATGACGCTGTAGCCGCGGTAGGCGGCGAGCATCAGGAACGCCAGGGCGGCGAGCACGATGATGAACGACATTGAGTCTCCGTGAGTGGTTTGTTCTTTGAAGCATAGTGCGCGCTTCTTCTGGAAGCGCTGCGGGCGCGTCGGTAACGCACCGCGCGGGCAGAATGCAGGTTTCGTGCCAGTGCGTTGAAACGAAGCCGCTGCGGGCATCGGACGAGCATGCCATCGCAACGTTTCACCCAGATGTCTCAAAATAGAGACGACTTTGGCACCACGCGCGATCACGCGACTTGTCAAGACTAGTACAGATGCGGATTGCCGGCGAGTCTCCTGATTGAGATATTTGTCTCAATATAGAGAAAACGGAGACTTTGGGCGCCATGCGCAACGACTGGATCAACGTGCCCCTGGACTACAGCGACGTGATGCGCCGCGCGATGGAGTCGCTTTTCAAGACCTTCGAGAATCTGAGCGAGGGCACCTTCATCGTCGATGCGGACGCACGCGTCGTGTGGATCAACAAGCGCTACGCCGCGCGTTTCGGATTCGACGATCCGCTCGACGCGATCGGCCTCGACTGCGAAACCGTGATTCCGAACAGCCTGATGCGCGAGGTCGTCGCGACAGGCAAGCCGATCCTGCTCGACGTGCTGGAAACGGACCGCGAGCCGCTCGTCGTCACGCGTCTGCCGCTCAAGGACGACGCGGGCGTGATCATCGGCGCGATCGGTTTCGCGTTGTTCGACGAGATGAAGGCGCTCACGCCGCTTTTCGCGCACTACTCGCGCGTGCAGCAGGAACTGATCGCGACACGCCAGTCGCTCGCGCAGGCGCGGCGCGCGAAGTACACGTTTTCGAGCTTCGTCGGCACGAGTCCGGTCAGTCTCGAAGTGAAGCGCCAGGCGCGACGCGCAGCGCTCGTCGATTCTCCGGTGCTTCTGCTGGGCGAAACCGGCACCGGCAAGGAACTGCTCGCGCATTCGATCCACGGGGCATCGACGCGCGCCGGCAAGCCGCTCGTGACGGTCAACGTCGCGGCCATTCCGGACACGCTGCTCGAAGTCGAATTCTTCGGCGCGGCGGCGGGCGCGTACACCGGCGCGGAGAGAAAGGGCCGCGTCGGCAAGTTCGAGCTGGCCGACGGCGGCACGCTCTTTCTCGACGAAATCGGCGACATGCCGCTGCCCTTGCAGGGAAAACTTCTGCGCGTGTTGCAGGACAAGGAGTTCGAGCCGCTCGGCTCGAATCGAATCGTGCGCGCGGATGTGCGGATCATCGCGGCGACGTCCGCTGATCTCTCCGCGCTCGTCGCGGCGGGACGCTTTCGCGCGGACCTGTTCTATCGTCTGAACGTGCTCACGATTCAGGCACCGCCGCTGCGCGACCGGCTGGGCGATATCGAGGCGCTCGCCTACGCGATTCTCGAAGACCTGTCCGCCGACACGCGGCCTGGGCACGGCGGCCATTTCGTGCTGCACAAGGATGGTTTGCAACTGCTGGAGGCGTATTCCTGGCCCGGCAATGTCCGCGAGCTGCGCAACACGCTGGAGCGGGCGCTGATGCTTTCGGAGACCGAGCATATCGATGCCCGCGCGTTGAGCGCGTTCATCGACGCAGGGCGAGTCGCGATCGCGGCGCAGGCGGAACCGTCGGAGCAGGAAGCCGGCGATCCGCCGAGCCTGTCCTATGCGGACGCCATGACCGATTTCGAACGGCGCTTTCTCTCCGATGCGTTGCGCGCGAGCGGCGGGCGCGTTGCGGATGCGGCGGAGAAAATCGGCATCGGGCGGGCGACGTTGTACAAGAAGATCGCGGCGCTCGGGATCGCCGTCTGACGATTTTTTGCGAACACGTCAAATCGACGCGAAAGCTTCGCGTGGCATACTCCCCAAATCGAAAATAACGACCAAGAATCAAAGGGGTACGGGATGAAACGCGGGATGAAAATCGGCAGGGCAATCGGCCTTTCGGCCATGTTTGCGGGTAGCGCGTGGGCGCTTGCCGGATGCAGCAGCGCGCCGCCGCTTTTTTCCGCCGATGGCCGCCCGACTCAGCAGATCCAGTGCCCCACGTACAGCGGCTGGAGCAATTGCACCGACAACGCGAAGGCGCTCTGTCCGAGCGGCTACGACGTGCTCGGGCAATCGACCGAGAACAATCAGAACGCGCTGCTCATCGCCTGCAAGGGACAGTGAGATTGATAGCTTCGACGCAGTATCGTGCGAAATCGCCGTTCTAGCGACGAAGCCCACTTGGGCTAGTGATCCAATCGTCTCGGCCGAACGCGGTCGGGAAGTCTGCTTGGCTCAATTTCACTTTAGCCAGGTGAGTTGAATGCGTAGTGATCGGAACCGGTATCATCGCGCCGAGCAATTATGAACCGGTTCAAAATGTTAAAAACATCCCTTCTTCTTGTATCTTTACTGGGTATATCAGGAAACACTATCGCGGCCAACTGGATGCAAATCGCTACATCGAATGAGACGGCAACGCAAATTGACACTTCGTCGATTCGAAGGAATGGCGCTACGGTCATGGTTTGGACACAAACTGACTATAAGCCCTTTAAGCGTTTCTATGGCGATTTAATCAGTAGCTATCGCTCTCTTTGGGCGGTCGACTGCATGGCGTCCACGAACGCAATTGGCGAGTCTGTAGCATATAGCCCGAAAGGGCGAGTAGTGTGGTCCGACCGAGGCAATGTTTATGACAAGCGGCCGATAGTTCCAGACACGGTTGGCTACGCGGTGGCTTACACAGTCTGTCAAAACTATTAGCTTGCGTATTGAGGTTGCGGACATTTGCGCTACGTCCGGACGTTAAGTTTCCGGCCTGGCCATCGCAAGACTTAAGTCCTGTGTCAATGCACCGTCCACTTGATGTTCAGCCTTGCTGCGTCTCGCGCAGCATCGTCACGTCGTAACCGAGCGCGCGCGTGCGCTCGATCAGCGTGCGGCGCAACTCGGCGGAAGGCTTCGCCTCGCGCGTCAGAATCCACAGATAACGCCCGGTCGGCTCGCCGACGATGGACCAGGTGTAATCGTCGGCGTGATCGAGAATCCAGTAGTCGCCGACATAGAACGGGCCGAAGAACGACACCTTCAGCTTCGTCCCGTTCGATCCGGGGACGATCTTCGCGCGTCCCTCCGCCGAGCGGTATGAACCGTTCACGCCGCCTTGTCTGCATGCGTTGACGACGGACACGAGCCCGTCGTCGCGGCGCGCATAGTTTGCCGTGACCGCTTCGCAGTTGCGTTCGAAGCGGTTCTCGTAGCGCGCGAACTCATGCCAGTGGCCGAGATAGCGGTCGAGATCGACGGCCTTCGAGGGTTCGGGCACGTTGTCGTTGCCGCTCTTGCGCGCCCCGTTCGATGCGCACGCGGCCAGCGTGACGATGCCGCCGATCAGAGCCAGCGCCGCGGCGCCGTATGCCCAAGGTCTACTGATTTTCATGTTGCCCGGTTGGGTGAGAGGTGCGAAGGCTGATCGATCAGCAAGCTTCGTTCCGCCGCGCGCGTCTCCCGGATTTCCTCACCTTCAGGCCCGTCCGATGACACGCGCTGAATCCGGGGCGAGGCGCAAGTGGCTGTCCTGATTGGGTTTTCTTCGGCGTCCGCCGACCGGCGATACGATGTTCCTCCGGCTCCCGAATCACCTCACCTCAACTGCACACACGCGATTCACCGCCCGCCGCGCCGATCTTTCATGCGCTGCCGGACGGTTCAACCGATGCAATGCGCCGCGAACGCGCAAAAAGTCGAATACGTTAAAGAACAATGGCTTGCATCGTCTACTTGAGAGAGCGAGTAAGCTCGGAAGTTGCTTCGCGATCCCGATGATCCGAACTAGAGTGAGCTGCGGGTCCATCGAACGGCTCACCGTCGCCACGCTCCCGAAACGTCTCACCTTATTGTCGCGGGGTATTCTCTCGCTCTTCCCATCCAACGCTCAAAGCAGCATGCCCTTGCCGGTTTCCTTGCCTCAAGCATTCGCATCACTGCCTTCGCTGCTTACTCCGCTCGTCACGATCATCCTGCCTGTGTTCGGTCTCATCTTCGCGGGCTACGCCTGCCGCAAGCTGAACAGGCTCGGACCTACCGCGGCGTCCGAGCTGAATCGCTTCGTCGTCTTTCTGGCGCTGCCGGCGCTGCTCTTCGACATCATGGCGAAGACGCCGTGGACCATGCTCGATCAGCCCGCGTTCATCGCTGCGTTCGGCATCGGCGCGGCGGTGATCTTTCTGCTGACGCTCGTCGTTCGGCTGATGCAGTCGCGTCATCTCGCCGATGCGAGTATCGACGGATTGAACGCGGCGTATCCGAATACCGGATTCGTCGGCTTGCCGCTTTGCCTGCTCGCGTTCGGCAAGGAAAGTCTCGCGCCGGCCGTGATCGCGACCATCATCACCGTCTGCGTGATGTTCGCCGTCGCGATCGTGTTGATCGAACTGGGATTGCAAACCGAGAAGCACATCGGTGCAACGCTCGGGCATGTGGCGAAGTCGCTGGTGAAGAATCCGTTGCTGATCGCGCCGGTCGCGGGCGCGTTGCTGAGCGGCTCGGGCGCGCATGTGCCGGAAGGCGCCGAGGCATTGCTCAAGTTGCTGGGCGGCGCGGCGAGTCCGTGTGCGCTCGTCGCGCTCGGTCTCTTTCTCGGCGCGAAAGGCGAGGCACGGGCCGTCGGCACGACGAGCGCGCTCGTGACGATGAAACTCGTCGTCCAGCCGCTCCTGACCTGGTGGCTGGCCTTCCATGTGTTCAGCCTGCCGCCGCTATGGGCGAAGAGCGCCGTGATTCTGAGCGCGCTGCCGACCGGCACCGGCCCCTTCATGCTCGCCGAGTTTTATCGACGCGAGGGCGGGGTGACATCGAGCGCGATTCTTTTCTCGACCGTGGTCTCGCTCGTCACGGTCACGCTCTGTCTGACCCTGATGCTCTGAGCACGCAAAAAAACGCCCGGCGCGAGTGCACCGGGCGTAACCACCTTCTGTTCGACGGTGGAGGAGGGCCAGTTCAGACTGCTTCCTCTGAGTTCTGCAAGTCGCGGCTGGTTACCGCGTGGTGCTGCCGTCGCGGGCGTCGGCGCGAAGTTGCGCGTGCCGTTCCTGATACGGGCGCAACTGCGGGTAGCTCAGCGAATTGACGGCGTCGAGATCGCCCGCGCGGCGCGCGCTCGCGAGTTCGGCCTTCACTTCAGCTCGCGATTTGCCCGCCGACGCCGACTGAGCAAAAGCGGGCGCGGTAGCGAGAAGCGCGGACAGAACAAGACCGCCGATCAATGCGTTTTTCATTTGAAGCCTCCTGGATGCTTGTGCGTCGGACCCGACGCTTGAAATGCAGTCTAGGAGGATTCCTATTGGACAAAAATACCGATTGAGCCAACACATTGTTGTCGAGACTGGATGAATGCTGGCCCGCGATTCGCAAGTAACCGCCGCCTGATTGCGGCGATTTTCGCGACATTGGCGAGGGGTTCAGGCTTCTCCGACGGGCGTCGTGTTTCGTTTATGAACCAAAAACTAAACGGAATGGAAGTTACTCCCGACTTATCCACAGAAACTGTGGATAACCGTGGGGATAGCTCATCGGGAACCGCGCGGCGTCGCGGTGAAAGGTAGATTGCTCGATTCGTCGCAAAAATAGTCCGCAACGCGCCGAAAAGGCATCGGAGACGATAACCTTGCGATGCGCCTATCATGTGCACGCGCGTCGTTTCGAGGACGGCGTTTTCCGGACCGAGCATCGTCCGGGTCATCCATTTTTCATCCTTTCAGGGGGAAGATTTCATGGCCTTAAAGATTGCGGTGGTCGTTGGCAGCCTGCGGCGGGATTCGTTCAACAAGCAACTCGCGCATGCACTCGTGTCGCTTGCGCCGAGCGATTTTTCCTTCGAGTTTCTCGACATCGGCACGCTGCCGCTCTACAGCCAGGATTACGACAGCGATTTCCCCGAAGTCGCGCGCGCGTTCAAGCAGAAAATCGCCGATGCGAACGGCTTGCTGATCGTCACGCCCGAGTACAACCGCTCGATTCCGGGCGTGCTGAAGAATGCGCTCGACTGGGCCTCGCGTCCGTGGGGGCATAGCGTGTGGGGCGGCAAGCCGGGCGCGATCATCGGGACGTCGGTCGGGGCGATCGGCACGGCGATCGCGCAGTCGCATCTGCGCGGCGTGTGCGCGTATCTGGATATCGTGCTGATGAATCAGCCGGAGATGTACATCAAGCACGACGAATCGCGCATCGATGCGAGCGGCAATATCGTGAGCGAGGACACGCGCAAATATCTGCAGACGTTCATGGACAAGTACGCCGCGTGGGTGCGCGATCGCGCGGCATGAGCGCTCCCCTTTCCTGACGCGGATACGGCCCGCTGAGCGGGCCGTATTCATTTTGCTGCTGCCAACAGACGCGAGATCAGACGTGATGATGTCCCGTCACGCGATCCCATCCGTGGCGGATCGCCGCCTTGAAGCGGTCCCACGTATCGCCGCCTTCGGGATGCTTGCTTTCCCAGTCGCGACGCGTCTCGTACTCCATCTGGTCGTCCCACGCGCGGCTGCGGAAGCGATCGTCGTTGCCGAGCGTCGCGCCATAGCGATACGCGCCCTGATAGTCCTCGTAAGGCTCGCCCGTCGCCGAATATTTGGAGTCGTAATCGGCGCGGAAGTCCTCTTCGTACTCCATGTACTCGTTGGGCACCGTCGCCGGACCGGTGGTCGTGGGAGCGGGACCGACCGGCCCCGCGCCTTGCGTGCCTGCGGAAGCCAGCACCGGATCAGGCGACGATCCCGCCGCGCGCGCGGCTCCGGCCTGATACGGCGCGGCCGGTTCGTCGAGCGGCCCGAGGGGTTCGACCGAGCGCCACTCGGAAGCCATGTCCGTGCGCACACCCGGCAGCGGGTCGCGTTCGGCGGGAACGGCACCTGTGGTGCGAAGCGGATCGCGGCCGGCAAGCGCATCGCGTTCCGAGAGCGATTCGCCCGTGAGTCCGTCGCGCGCCGCGAGCGGGTCGGCGGGCACGCCGGCGAGTGGATCGGCGAGCGGATCGATGCCGGTCGTCGCATAAGGATCGCGGCCCGTCACCGGATCGCGTCCGGCGAGCGGGTCCCGGGCCGCGCGCTCGGCTTCGCTCATCATCGATTGAGTCTGCGATTGCGATTGCGACTGCATGCCGCCGCGCGGCATCAACGGATCGTCAGCGGGATCGCTGACGTAATCGCGCGGAGCGACCGCGGCCGGATCGCCGAGATCGGCGTGCGGATAAGCGCGTGCGCGCAAGGGCGTCATGTCCGGATCGTTCACCGGCTCGCGTCCCGGAACGGCGCTGCCGCGTCCGAGACCCAGTTCGTCGAGCACCGAATGATCGCGCTCGTCGGCGGCAGCGGCGGACACTTCCGGCGTGCCGTGTTCCAGCGTCGACCAGCTCGCCGCGCGTTCGTCGATATCGATTGCGCCCTGATCGCTCAAGGTCGCGCGCGCGACGTCCGCCTGCTCGGCGCTCGGCGTATCGACGGCGACGAGAATCGCGCCGCGCCGCACGGCCTCCGAATAGTGCGCGACTTCCGGCGGCTGGTCGCGCCCGCCGAAGAGCATGCTGAAGAAGCGCTCGATGTTCGCGAGCATGCCCGGCTCCTGATGCGTGACGGCGTCGGGCATCTCGGACGGCGCAGCTGCGTCGTCGCGCTTCGGATTGGCTTGCAGTTCGATATCCGCGCGCGGGAAACCTGCGGCGATCAACGCCGAACGGGCGTCCTCGGCTTGCGCATAGGTATCGAAAACTCCGATGACGGTGTGTCGCATGTACGCCTCCTGCGGTGGGCGAATTCCGGAAATCGGCGACGGCGTCGCCGTACATGGAGACCTTCCCGCAACTCGCGTGCCGGATACGCGCGGACTGTTGCGCGCAGGGGAGCGTTGGAAAGGATGACGGCGCTTTTACAAACGCGCGTGCAAAAAACCGATCGGATTAACGCGCGGCGCGCGCATCGCGCGCCGTTGCGTCCGGGGAGTTTGCGCGCTCGCTGATCGCGCGCAGGAGCGAATCGAGCAGCGCGATATCGAATGGCTTCGACAGCACGCGCGCGCCGACCTGCCGCGCGCGGTCGAGCTCTTCCGCGTAGCCCGTGACGAGAATCACCGGAATGCGCGGCTCGAAGCGCTGCAGCATCTCCGCGAGATCGATGCCGTTCATCTGCCCCGGCATATGGATATCGGACAGCACGACGTCGAACGGAAAGCCGGTCGCGGCGTCGGCGCGCGCGGCTTCTAGCACGGTGACGGCGGTATCGGCGTTGAAGACGTAGGTGACGTGGTGACCCATCATCGTGAGCAGCGCCTCGGTGCCGGCGGCGACCTCCTCGTTGTCTTCGACGAGCAGCACGCGCAAGCCGTCCGCCTCCTTCGCCGCGGCCTCTTCGTGACTCGCGGATGCGCCCGGCGCGCCCGCCGCCGCGCGCGGCAGATACAGGCGCACGGCCGTGCCCGCGCCGATAGCGCTGTCGATGGTCGCGAGCCCGCCCGCGCGCTCGCAGAACGCAAAAACCTGCGGCAGGCCGAGGCCCGTGCCCATGCCTTTCGGCTTGGTCGTGAAGAGCGGTTCGAATGCGCGCCCGAGCACGTCGGAATTCATGCCGAAGCCGTTGTCTTCCAGCATGATCTGCACGAATTCGCCGGTGATCGGAAAGCCGTCCTCGTGGCGAAAGCGTACGTTGCCGGCGCGCACGGTGAAGGTGCCGCCGTTGGGCATCGCGTCGCGCGCATTCACCGCGACATTGATGAGCGCAAGCTCCAGCTCCGCCGGATCGACGCGGATCGCCCATACGTCCGGCGCGACCTCGACGTTGAGCGCGACCTTCGCGCCGAGCGACGCGCGTAGCAACTCGCGCCCCGCCGGCACCCATTTGCCGATGGCGATGACTTCGCTTCTCAACGGCTGCTTGCGCGCGACGCCGAGCAACTGCCGCGTCAGCGACTGGCCGCTCTTCAACGCGCGTTCCATCGCCGTCAGTTCGCGGTCGAGGCCGGGCGCGCCGCGCCGCCGCGCGATCTGCACGTTGGTCGAGACGATCATCAGCAGATTGTTGAAATCGTGCGCCACGCTGCCGACGAGATTGCCGAGCGCTTCCATCTTGCGCGCCTGGCGATACGCGGATTCGATCGAGCGGCGCATCGACGCTTCCGCCTGCCAGCGCTCCCACGCTTCCTCCTCGGTCGCGAGCCGCCGCAGCGACTGCGTGATCACGCCCCAGAGCACCACGCACGGCGCGAAGATCGAGAGTGCGAGCACGCTCAGATGCTTCCACCAGGCGGACCAGATCGTCGCGATCGGATAGCCGCTCGACACGTAGACCGGATACGTGCCGACGCGCCGGAACGCGACGATCTTCAACTGATCGTCGAGGCCGGACACCATCTTCACGACGCCGCTCCTGCGCCCCGCGGCGTACGCTTCGCGCAGCGGCGAACTGGCCGCGAGCGCCATGCGTTCGGGCGGGCGCGGCGGATACCAGGCGAGCACTTCGCCGTCCGAGCGCGACAGGCCGAGCGAGACGCTCGGATTGTCACCGATGAGCTCGCGATAGAACGCGCCGAAATACGCGGGCCGCAACGCGATGGACACGATGCCGTCGAACTTGCCCGACACCGTGCGTCGCGCGACCGCCGTGTTGAACACCTGCTCGCCGGCGACCCGGCCGATCATCACGCGGGAAATCTGCTCGAGCCGCTGGCCGGCGCGCAGGCCGCCGAAGTCGTCGCGATCCGCGACGGAGATGTCGGGCGTCGGCCAGGCGCGGCTCGTCGCGAGCAGCTTGCCGTCGGCGCCGAACACGGAGGCCGCCGCGACCTGCTGATAGGTGTTGCTGATCGTCTTGAGACGCTGGTGGATCGTTGCGCTTTCGCGGCCGATGGCGGCGGCGTCGAGATCGTCGAGCAGATCGACGATGCGCTCGTTGAGCGTCACGTTCAGATCGAAGACCTTGAGCGCATGCTCCTCGGCGACGCGGGCGTTGCGCGCGACGAGATCGGACGCATCGGCGACGCGCGCGTGGTAATCGGTGAAGGCGGTGACCGCGACGTACACGCACGGCAGGACGATCGCGGCGACGAGGAGGGCGTAGAGCGTGAGGCGCTGCGCGGCGAAGTTGCGTTCGGGAACCACCGGAAACGGCGGTTCTTCCTGCCATGATTCCGCGGCAGGCTCGGCGTCGGACTCCTCACGTTGCAGCGTCATTTTTGGCAGCGAATTGGAAAACTTACTCGACGTCCGCGCTCGGCGTCCGCTCTGGCGGGCGCGCGCGCGGGACTTGCCGGGTTTGAACGGTGCAACCGCAACTGGAACGCACGAAGCATGCCGGACAAATGTATGTGCGGCGCGCGACATCTGGAGGAAAACCTCGGTCGCGCCGCGAAGTTAGCGAGATTATCGGTAGCGCAAACGTACACAAAAGTATGACAACGTATCACATCAGAATACATCGAGTGAAATGTACCCGATTACGCGCTGTTTTCATCAGATTAATTCTCGCTTGGCGCTCTGGCGAGTTGCTTTGACATTCTGATCGTCCGACAATGCAATCCTCCGACCTGATGCGCCGCTCAGAGCGCCGGCCGGAGGACACAAGCAGCCTCGCGGCGCGCGCCGGGGAGAAGTACCGCTTGTCCGGCCAGTCGCCGGCAGGCAGCGCGACCGAACGAGGAGAAGAAGGCCACGGTCCGGAAACCTCTTCCGGATCATGCACGGGGCAGTCGACATGACGCCGATCGAGAGCCAGCAAGCATCACGCGCTGTGCGCACGCTCATCACCCAGCGTTCGCCCGCGGGGTGGCGCGCCTATGTCCACAAGCGCCGCGCCTGGCTTATCGCCGCCGAGCTGCATCTCCGACAGCGTCCGCATTCCCGCCGGTCAAAAGGGCTCACGCCGGTTCTGCCGTGAAGATCGCCATAAAGATCGCCGCGCGGATGCCGTAATCACATACGAGTGCCTGCCGTGTCCGCCGACACGACCATCCTCAGCCCGAAAACAGCCTAAGAGATCCTGCCAACCATGCCGTTGCCGATTGTCATTGCCGATGATTCCCTGCTCGCACGCAAGGTGATGACGCGCGCGCTGCCCCCGGACTGGGACGTCGAGATTTCCTATGCGACCAACGGGCGCGAGGCGCTCGAACACTATCGGGCGGGCCGCGCCTCGGTGATGTTCCTCGATCTCACGATGCCCGACATGACGGGCTATCAGGTGCTCGACGCGTTGCAGCACGAGGACCTGAACACGTTCGTGATCGTGGTTTCCGCGGACGTGCAGCCGATGGCCCAGGAGCGGGTGCGCGCGCTCGGCGCGATCGCGTTTCTGCCGAAGCCGGTGACGCCCGAAGCGCTGCGTCCCGTTTTGAAGGAGTACGGACTCCATGGTTGATTCCGCCCTGAACGAAGATCAGCGCGATGCGCTGCAGGAAGTCGCCAACATGGCGATGGGCCAGGCCGCGACGCGGCTATCGAAGCTGCTCGGCACGTTCATCGAGCTGTCGGTGCCGCGCGTGCGCGTGGTGAGCGTGGCCGAGGCGTCGGCGGCGCTCGCCGAGATGACCGGCATCACCGATACCGTCACGGCCGTGCGCCAGGGTTTTCGCTCGGACATCAAGGGCGAGGCGATCGTGCTGTGCAAGAGCGGCAGCGTCGATCAGTTGTGCGCGCTCGTCAGCGATCCCTACACCAAGTCGACCTACGAGGCGACGACGCGCACCGAACTCGTCTTCGATGTCGCCACGGTGCTGATGGGCGCGTGCGTGTCGTGCATCCTCGACCGCCTCGGCCGCTCGCCGATCTTCTCGCCGCCGGGCATGCTCGGCACGGAAATCGGGCTCGACGAGGTCTTTCAGCCCGCGATGCTCGCGTGGAAGACCGCGCTCCTGCTCGAAGTGAATTTCGCGCTCGAAGATCACAGCTTCCGCGCGCATCTCGTGATGCTGATGGCCGAAGACGCCATCGCGCATCTGAACGAAGCGCTCGACGCGCTTCTGTCGAGCCTCTGAACGGGACGCCATCGTGAGCATGGACGAACTGCGCCACGCGCTTTCCGAACTCGTGATCGAGCGCGTGGGCTTCGGCATATTCGTGCTCGATCGCGACCTGAACGTGCTGATGTGGAACCGGTTCATGCAGGACCACAGCGGCAGGACGGCCGAGCAGGTGATCGGCAAGTCCATCTTCGCGAGCTTTCCGGAACTGCCGCGCGTGTGGTTCACGCGCAAGGTCGAGAGCGTGTTTCAGCTCGGCAGTTTCGCGTTCAGCTCGTGGGAGCAGCGGCCGTATCTCTTTAAGTTCGATCACGACCGGCCGATCACCGGCGGCGTCGACTTCATGCAGCAGGACTGCACCTTCATGCCGCTCATGCTGGAGCGCGAGGTGCGCGCCGTCTGCGTGACGATTTCCGACGCCACTCACGCGAGCATGATGCAGCGCGCCCGCGACGAAGCGGTGGCGAAGCTGCAGGAATTCGCGGATCGCGACGGCCTGACCGGAATCGCGAACCGGCGCTACTTCGAACTGCGCCTGCGCGACGAATTCTCGCGCTGGCAGCGCTACGGCGGCGAACTGTCGATGCTGCTCTTCGATCTCGACCACTTCAAGCGCATCAACGACGATCTGGGTCACCTCGTCGGCGATACGGTCTTGCGCGTGATGGCCGAGCGTGTTGCGAAGAGCGTGCGCGTGCAGGACGTGTTCGGGCGCTTCGGCGGCGAGGAATTCGCGTTGCTGCTGCCGTGCACGAATTTCGAGGACGCGATGATCGTCGCGGAGAAAGTGCGCCGCGAGATCGGCGAGACGCCCATCGACGTGCAGGGCGCGCGGGTGCCGGTCACGGCGAGCGTCGGGGCAGCGCGTGCGCGGACTGGGGCGACGTCGTCGTACGAGGCGCTCATCAACGAGGCCGACGCGGCGCTTTATACGGCGAAACGCGAAGGGCGGAATCGGACGGTGGGGTTTGCCTGAATCGCTGCCGACGCGCAGCGCCTTGCCCCGCGCGGCTCCGGCGCAATCGGGCAAAGTATTGATATACTCTTTGCCGCTTCCGGCGCAGTCACAGCCGGCTCGCGCCGGCTTTTTCCCTCGATCGTCCTTTTCAGCGCCAGATGGTTCTCCGCGCGCCGGAATCGCATCGAGACCGGCGGCGATCTCTTACTAAATTTGCCCTTGGGGGCGCCACAGCGGAGTTCGTCTTGGCCGTTTCCAATTTCATCGCTGAAGAGCCTGCTCCAGACGCCGCGAAAACGTCGTCGGGAAGCTCGTTTTATCTCGCGATGCGCATCCTTCCCGCCGAGCAGCGGGACGCGATGTATCAGATCTACGCGTTCTGCCGCGCGGTCGACGATATCGCCGACGAAGGCACCTTGCCGCGCCGCGAGCGCGCGCTCGCGCTCGATCAGTGGCGCGAGGACATCGACGCCTGCTACGCCGGCAAGCCGAAGCAGTCGCTCGAAGCGCTCACGCGCCACATCCACGCTTTCCACCTTTCCCGCGACGACTTCCAGGCCGTGATCGACGGCATGGCGATGGACGCCGCCGGCGATATCGTCGCGCCCGACGAAGCCACGCTCGATCTCTATTGCGATCGCGTGGCGAGCGCGGTCGGGCGGCTGTCGGTGAGAATCTTCGGGATGCACGAGGATGCCGGGCGGCGGCTCGCGCACCATCTCGGCCGCGCGCTGCAACTGACCAACATCCTGCGCGACATCGACGAAGACGCGGAAATCGGCCGCGTGTATCTGCCGCGCGAGCTGCTCGCGCGCGAAGGCATTTCCACCAGCGATCCGGCGAGCATCGTCGGCGATGCGCGCCTGCCGCGCGTGTGCGCCGTGCTTGCCGAGCGCGCGAAGGGCCACTACGCCCAATCCGACGCGATCATGGCGGCGTCGCCGCGCGCCCAGGTGCGCGCGCCGCGCATCATGTCGGCGGCGTATCGCGCCGTGCTCGACGCCAATCTCAAACGCGGCTTCGACCTGCCGCGCACGCGCGTGCGCACGCCGCGTGCGCGCCTGCTGTGGATCGTGGCGCGCAACCTGATCTGATGTCCCGGCGGGTTATCGTCGTCGGAGCAGGCATCGCCGGCCTCGCCGCCGCGGTCGAGGCGCAACGGCGCGGCGCACGCGTCGTGCTGCACGAGGCGGCGCCTTACGCCGGCGGCCGTTGTCGCTCCTTCTTCGATGCCAGGCTCGGTGTCACGCTCGATAACGGCAATCATCTGCTGCTATCGGGCAATCAATCGACGATGGCCTATCTGCGCGCGATCGGCGCAACCGACACGCTGATCGGCCCGACGCAGCCCGAGTATCCGTTCTTCGATGCCGCGACCGGCGACGCCTGGACGATCCGCATGTCGCCGGGTCGCTTGCCGCGCTGGATCTTCGACGCCGCCGTGCGCGTGCCGGGCACCCAGCCCGCCGACTACCTGCCGTTCCTGCCGCTCTTCTGGGCGAAGCCGGGCCGCGCGATCGAGGAATCGGTGCGTCGCAAGGATCGCGTGTGGAATCTCCTCGTGCGCCCGCTGCTGCGCACCATGCTCAACGCCGATCCGTCCGAAGCGAGCGCGGAGCTCGCGGCCGGTTTGCTGCGCGAAACGGTCGCGCAGGGCGGGCAGGCGTGCCGTCCGCTCATCGCCAGAAGCGGGCTGTCGCACGCGTTCGTCGAGCCCGCGCTGCGGCTTTTGCAGTATGGCGGCGCGGAGATCCGGCTCGGCTCGCGCGTCACGGGTATGGGGGTATCGGGCACGGATTCGACGGAGCGTGTAAGCTCGCTGGCTTTCGAAGGCGCGGAGCCTGTCGCGCTCGGAGCGGGCGATGGCGTCGTGCTCGCCGTGCCGCCCGATGCGGCGCGCGCGCTGGTGCCCGACCTGATCGCGCCGGACGCATCGCGCGCGATCGTCACCGTGCATTTCGCCGCCGATGCGCCAGCGGGCGTTCAGCCGCAGACATGCATCGTCAACGGCATGTCGGACTGGATTTTCGCAGCCGACGGCAGGCTATCGGTCACGCTCGCAAGCGCCGATCGATGGCTCGCGACGCCGCACGAGGAACTCGCGCAGGCGATCTGGCGGGAAACGGCGAAAGCGATGCGCATGTCCGAAGGGCCGATGCCGCCTTGGCAGATCGTCGTCGAGAAACACGCGACGTTTGCCGCCGTGCCTTCGCAGGAAGGCTTGCGGGCCGCCACGCGCACGCGCTGGCCCAATTTCACGCTCGCGGGAGACTGGACGGCGACCGGCCTGCCCGCGACGATCGAAGGCGCGATCCGCTCCGGCCAGAAGGCCGCGGACGCGCTGTTGAACCCATCGATGGAACGCTGATGAACGATTTATCCCTGTCGGCCGTGGGCGCGCGAGTGTCGGGCGCCTCGCTCGATTCCGCCGTCAATCACGCCACCGACGCGCTGCTCGCGGCGCAACATCCGGACGGCTACTGGCTCTACGAACTCGAAGCGGACGCAACTATTCCGGCTGAATACGTGCTGCTCGTCCACTATCTCGGCGAGACCGCCGACGAGAAGCTCGAAGCGAAGATCGGCCGCTATCTGCGTCGCATCCAGCGCGAGGACGGCGGCTGGCCGCTCTTCACCGATGGCGCGATGGACGTCTCCGCGACCGTGAAGGCGTATTTCGCGCTGAAGATGATCGGCGATTCGCCCGACGCCGAACACATGCAGCGCGCCCGCCGCGCGATTCTCGCCGCGGGCGGCGCGGAGAAGGTGAACGTGTTCACGCGCATCCTGCTCGCGCTTTTCGGCGTCGTGTCGTGGCGCGCGGTGCCGATGATGCCCGTCGAGATCATGCGTCTGCCGATGTGGTTCCCGTTCCATCTGTCGAAGGTGTCGTACTGGGCGCGCACGGTGATCGTGCCGATGCTCGTGCTCAACGCGAAGCGCCCGCGCGCGCGCAATCCTCGCGGCGTGCGCATCGACGAGGTATTCACGAATCCGCCGGTCAATACCGGTATGCCGACGCGCTCGGGGCATCAAAGCCGCGGCTGGTTCGCGTTCTTTCGCGTCGTCGATTCGATCCTGCGCGTCGCCGATCCCTTGTTGCCGAAAGCCGGCCGCGAACGCGCGATCGATGAAGCGGTGCGCTTCGTCGACGAGCGCCTGAACGGCGAGGACGGACTCGGCGCGATTTTCCCGGCGATGGCCAACTCGGTCATGATGTACGACGTGCTCGGCTATCCGCCCGAGCATCCGAATCGCGCGATCGCGCGCAAGTCGCTCGACAAGCTCCTCATCATCGACGAAGCCGACGATGGCGAAGCGTATTGCCAGCCGTGTCTGTCGCCGGTGTGGGATACGTCGCTCGCGGCGCATGCGCTGCTCGAAACCGGCATGCCGAAAGCGCGCTCGGCGGTGACGCGCGGCCTCGAATGGCTCGTGCCGCTGCAGATTCTCGACGTGCGCGGCGACTGGGTCTCGCGCCGTCCGAACGTGCGGCCGGGCGGCTGGGCGTTCCAGTTCGCGAACCCGCACTATCCCGATGTCGACGACACGGCCGTCGTCGCGATGGCGATGGACCGTGCGGATCGCGAGAACGGCACGGCGCTGTACGGCGAGTCGATCGCGCGGGCGCGTGAGTGGGTCGTCGGCATGCAGAGCAGCGACGGCGGCTGGGGCGCGTTCGAGCCGGAAAACACGCAGTACTACTTGAACAATATTCCGTTCTCGGATCACGGCGCGCTGCTCGATCCACCAACTGTCGACGTGTCCGCGCGCTGTCTGTCGATGCTCGCGCAGCTCGGCGAGACGTCGCTCAACAGCGAGCCGGCGCGTCGCGCGTTCGAGTACATCGTGAGAGACCAGGAACGCGATGGAAGCTGGTATGGACGCTGGGGCCTGAACTACATCTACGGCACCTGGTCGGCGATGTGCGCGCTGAACGCGGCCGGCGTCGCGCCGACCGACCCGCGCATGACGCGCGCGGCGGACTGGCTCATCGGCGTCCAGAACAGCGACGGCGGCTGGGGCGAGGACGGCGAGAGCTACAAACTCGACTATCGCGGTTACGAACAGGCGCCGAGCACCGCGTCGCAGACGGCGTGGGCGTTGCTCGGACTGATGGCGGCGGGTCTGGTCGAGCATCCGGCGGTTGCGCGCGGCGTCGGCTATCTGCTGAAGACGCAACAGGCGCACGGGCTGTGGGACGAAACGCGCTTCACGGCGACGGGCTTCCCGCGCGTGTTCTATCTGCGCTACCACGGCTATCGCAAGTTCTTCCCGCTGTGGGCGCTCGCGCGCTACCGAAACCTGACACGCGACGGCCTCACGCGCGTGACGGTGGCCATGTGACCGCGCCCGTCGTCGCCGTGACCGGCATGGCGTTCGAGGCGAAGATCGTGCGCGGGCGTGGCGTCGATGTCGTGTTCGCGGCGCGTGCCGACTGGCTGGAGCGCGCGTTGTCCGATGCGATCGCGCGCGGCTGCTCGGGCATCATCAGCTTCGGTACGGCGGGCGGCCTCGCGCCGGATCTCGAACCGGGCGAGCTGATCGTCGCCGAGAGCGTGTCCGGTCCGTTCGGCGAGCTGCATACCGATGCGGCGTGGTCCGCGCGCATCGTCGATGCGTTCGCGGGCACGCCCATCCAGCGCGTCATGCGGCGCGGCAGGATGGCGGGCGTCACCGCGCCCGTCAAGAGCGAGGCGGAGAAGCGCTCGCTGCATTCGTCGACCGGCGCCTTGGCCGTCGATATGGAATCGCATATCGCCGGGGCAATCGCGACGGCGCGCGGCTTGCCGTTCGCGGTGTGCCGGGCGGTCGTCGATCCTGCCTGGCGCACGTTGCCTCCCGCCGCGACGGCCGGTTTGCGCGATGACGGCACGACGGCCATCGGCCCGATTCTGCGGGAATTGCTGCGCGATCCGGCGCAACTGGGCGCGCTTTTGCGGCTCGCGTCCGACGCGCGCGCCGCCCGCGCGACGCTCGTTCAGGCGCGCCACGCGCTGGGATCGGCGCGAGCGCTCGCCTTCGGTTGAGCCTTTCGGTTCCATCCTTGCTTTCTGCGGGTTAACCCTCATCTCGTTATAATCAGGGAAAACCCTAATCAGGCGCGCGTCGATTTCTCTGCTCCGTGACGCGCGCGGTAATGGAAAGCGAGGTACCGCAAATGAATTTCCACACCCGCAAATGGGTCAAGCCCGAAGATCTGAACCCGAACGGCAGTTTGTTCGGAGGCAGTCTTCTGCGCTGGATCGACGAAGAAGCCGCGATTTACGCGATTTCGCAACTGGGCAACCAGCGCGTCGTGACCAAGTTCATGTCCGAGATCAACTTCGTCAGCTCGGCGCGTCAGGGCGACATCATCGAACTGGGTATCACCGCGACGCAATTCGGCCGCACGTCGATCACGCTGCGCGCGGAAGTGCGCAACAAGATCACGCGCAAGAGCATTCTGACCGTCGAGAAGATGGTGTTCGTGAATCTGAACGAGCAGGGCGAACCCGCGCCGCACGGCCGCACGCAGATCCGCTACGCCGATGAATTGTTCGAGGCGTATCGACGGGATCAGGGTGCGGTGGAAGCGCCGAATATGTCCGGCGATGATCTGTTCGAGGAATTGGCGGAAGAGGCCGCGCATTGATCGCGTACCGACGCGCGTAGCTATGTAAAATAGGTCGAAATTCAGACCTATTTTTGGTGCTTCCATGGAACGCATTCATAGCGTGTTGTCCGTCAGCATCTCCGAGTTCAAGCAGAATCCGGGGAAGATCGTCGAGGAGGCGGGCGGTGAACCGGTCGCCGTACTCAATCACAATCGGCCTGCCTTTTACACGGTTTCGCCGGAGCTGATGGCGGAGATCGCCGAGTTGTACGACGAGCGCCAGTTGGCGACGTTGGTCCAGTCCCGGCTCAAATCGGTGAAACGCGCGGTCAAAGTCAACCTCGACGATCTTTGATGACGTACGGACTGCTGTTCGTGCCGGACGCGCTCAAGGAATGGGCGGAACTGGATGGATCGGTCAAAGCGCTTTTCAAGCAAGCGCTGAGAAAGCGTCTGCAGACGCCGCGCGTGCCGGGCTCCGAACTTCGGTCGCCTCTTTCAGATTGCTACAAAATCAAGCTGCGGGGAGTGGTTTATCGGCTCGTCTATCTGGTCCGCGACGACGAAGCCGATCCCGATATTGTCGTCCTGGCGGTCGGGCGTCGCGATGGCGGAATCTACGAGGCAGCCGCGGCGGCATGGGAGCGAGGGCAGAGTCTTTGACGCGCCAAATCTCACGGCATCGAAAAGCCGCGCACTAAGAGCAAAACGGGCGCTCAAGCGCCCGTTTCCTTTTCCAGCAATCAACCCCGTCTCATTTGCCCGCAGGCTGCGCCGCCGGATCGTCATACTGCGGCAGCCCCTGCGCCTTGCTCGAACTCGGCGACGGCTGGCTCTTCGGCGCGTTCTCTTCCGGCGCTGGCGATTTCCCGCCGACGCCGCCCGCAGGCGACGCCGCCGCGCCCGGATCGACATATGTCGGCAAGCCTTGCTCCGTACTGCCACCGCCGGTCTCGCCCGGCGCGCTCGCGCCTTCCGGTGCCGATGCGCCTTCGTCGCCATAGTCGGGCAACGTACTCGCGCCGCCGCCCGTCAGCAGGTACTGACGCCGCTGCGTGTAGGCATCGCGCACGAACGCGTATTTGTCGAGCGCGGCCGCCGAGAGCAGATCGGTCGCGCCGATCAGGTCCGCGCGCGCGCTCACGAAGTTCACGCCGAACAACGGCCAGCGTATTTCCGCTTCGGAATAACTCAGCGGGTTCACGCGCCAGTCGACGAGCCAGGTGGTCGAATCGCGGAACGAGCTCGGGCCGAGCAGCGGCAGCACCAGATACGGCCCCGACGGCATGCCGTAGTGCCCGAGCGTCAGGCCGAAATCCTGATGGTGCTTCGGCAAGCCCGCGGGCGATGCGACATCGATCAGGCCGCCGACGCCGAACAGCGAGTTTATCGCGATGCGCATCAGATCCTGCGTCGCATCGGTGATCTTCAACTGCAGCAGGTTGTTCGCGAAGTTGGAGAAATCGCCGAGGTTCGAGAAGAAATTGCTGACGGCCGTGCGAAACGGGCTCGGCGTGTAATCGACGTAAAACTGCGCGACGGGCTTGGCGACGTAGGTGTCGAGCGTGTCGTTGAACGTGAAGATCTTGCGGTTCATCGGCTCGAGCGGGTCTTTCGGATTGCGGTCCGGGCCGGTGGCGCAGCCCGCTGTCGTGAGCACGCCCGCAATCGCCAGACTCATCCCCAATTTACGCACTGCACGAGCGGTCAAAGCCGTCGATCCCCACTTCATTCTTCAATTCCTCTTAGGTTGTCATGTCGTTGCGCCGCCCTGAGCTTCGCCCGCGCCGCCGCGCGCACCTTGCGCGGTTTGCCCATCAGAACCGGCTGGAACACCACGGCGCCGATCAGCGTGCAAAAGAGCGACAGCGCCAGCAGCCGTCCCATGCTCGACGTGCCCGGATGATGAGAGAACCACAGGCTGCCGAACGCCGTCGCCGTCGTGGCCGCACTGAACATAACGGCATGTGTGAGGCTGGACTGTAGCAAGCGCGTCTGCCCGGAGCGCCACGCCATCACGAAGTAGATCTTGAACGCGACGCCGACGCCCAGCATCAGCGGCAGCGCGATGATGTTCGCGAAGTTGAGCGGCATCCTGAAGACGACGCACAGTTCCAGCGTGACGATCGCCGAGACGAGCAACGGTACCAAAGTTCTCAAAACGTCGCCAAAACGGCGCAGCGCGATCCACAGCAGCACGGTGATCGCGATGAGCGAATAGAGCGCCGCCTGCTCGAACGCCTTGATGATCGTCTCCGCCGAATGACGCACGGAAATCGGCCCGCCGATGGCGTCGGGAGCCGCCTTTTGCACCGCGTCGGCGAAGCGGGCGAGCAGCGCGTCGTCGTTGGGATCGGCACCGGCCGGAACCTTCGGCGCGATATCGACGAGCGCCTGGCCCTGCGGCGTCACGAACGACGCGACCATCTGCGGCGGCAGCGTCTCGCGCGTGATTTCCGTCGGCGTGAGCAGCGCGCGCAATTGCGCGAGCGCGAGGCGCAGCGGCTCGGCCATCGCGTGTTCGGCGCGGTCGCGCGTCGCGGCGTCGGCTTGCGCCAGCTTCGCGAGCGTCTGCGACAGATGCTTCGCTTCCTTGTCGCCCGGACCGGGATGCTCGTCGGCGGCGAGCGAGAGCTGGCTCGACACCCGTTTCAGCGCCGCGACGCGCACCGCGTCCGTCACGGGCGATGCCGTTTGCTGATCGAGCGCGGGCAGCAGTTGATCGGCGGCGGCCTTGATGAGCGCCAGTTTCTTCGGCTGATCGGCGGGGATGAGCGACGAAAGCGTCGTCGCGCTGCCGACTTCCGGCAGCTTACGCAACTTCGCGGCGATGTTGTCGGCGTCTGAAAGCGAGGGCGCGAGCACCGCGACATCGTTCACCGCGCCTTCCGGCGAATCCTTGAGCGCGATGAGCGTCGCCATCGACTCGGTGTGCGGGTCCTTCAGATGCAGCGGGTTGAAGTCGAAACGCAGATCGAAGAGCAGCGGCAGCGCGCCGATCACGACCACGAGCGTGCCGATCAGCACCGGCTTGCGATGCTTGTCGAGGAATTCGTCGAGCGGCGCGAGCACCGGAAAGCCCGGCGAATGCGCCTCGCCCGGCGGCGCGAACACCTTGATGAGCGCGGGCAGGAGCGTCATGTTGGTCGCGTAGGCGACGAACATGCCGACGCCCGCGATCAGCCCCAACTCCGACACGCCGCGATACGCGGTCGGCAGAAACGAGAAGAAGCTCGCGGCCGTCGCGGCGGCCGCGAGCGTGAGCGGCACGGCGACATGACGCGCGGTTTCCGCGAGCGACACGTCGAGCCGCCTGTGCTTATAGCGCTCCTCGCGATACTTCACGCCGAACTGGATGCCGAAGTCCACGCCCAGGCCGACGAACAGCACCATGAACGCGACCGAGATCATGTTGAGCGCGTGGACCATCATGAGGCCGAGCGCGGCGGTGATCGCGAGCCCGACGAAGAGCGTGATGAACACCGCGACGATCATGCGCTTCGAGCGCAGCGCGACCCAGAGGATCATCAGCACGACGAGGAAGGTCAGCACGCCGTTGAGCACGGCGCCGTCCTGCACGGACGCGAATTCCTCGTCGGCGAGCGGCTGCGCGCCGGTCAGATGCAGCGTCGCGCCGTATTTTTTGTCGATGCCGAGTTCGGCCGCCTTCGCGCGAATCTCCTCCGACGTGCCCGCCGCCGCCTTCAGCGCATTGAAGTTCAGCTCCGGCAACACGGTGACGAACGCGCGCCCCGGCGCGGCGCTGTCGGACGAATCCGCGAGACCGCGCCACGAAAATGCCGCGGGCTGATTCGCCAGCACGCGGTCGAGCACCGTCGCGCTTCTGCCGAGCAGACCGGCCATCTGGCCGAGATTGACCTGTCCGAGCGTCAGCGGCAGATTCAGCGTGGTGTTGAGCGTCTGCGCGAGGCCGGTGAGCGTCGGGTCGTGCGCGAGCGTGTTGATGAGCGGGCGCGCCTGCGCGAGCTGCTTCGTGACCTGCTCGACCTTGTCCGTCGGCAGATAGAGCAGGCCGTCGTGCTCGAAGAACGTGCCGCCTTCGGGCTGCGACACCGACTTGAAGCGCTCCGGCTCCTTCGCGAGCGCGGCGGCGAGTTCGTTGGCGGCGGCATCGGCGAATTCCTGGGCGGGCGCCTGGACCACGATCAGCAATGTCGCGCCACGCTGCGGAAACGCCTCGTCGATGGCCTTGCTGCGCGCAGCCCACTCGGGCTCGGTCTCGATCAGCTGGCTGACGTCGGTGCTGATTCTGAAGTGATGGACGACATAAATCGTGGAGAGCACGCCGAGCAGGAGCGAAACGGCGATAATCCACGCCGGCCGGCGGATGGCGAGGGTGACGAAGCGAGTAATGTTGGACGTCAGCATGAAGACGCTACCTGGTGCCTGTTATCTTTTGTGCGTGCGAACGCGCGAATTGCATGATGCCGACCGCCGGAATCCGGATCATCTCCATGAAACGATGCGGGGAGCCGCGCAAGTATACCGGGCGCACGCAACACGCCGCGCTTGAACTGTCGCGGCGCGGCGATGTCGATATACTGACCTCGCAGCAAGCTGGCCGATCCTGCAATGCCGGAAGGCCGCACAACCCGCGCCACCAAACCTGATTAGAGAACGGGTGCCATGAAACGCTATTTGTCTATTTGCTTCGCTTTCCTCCTTGTCTCGCTGTCCTTCGCAGGCGAGGCGCTCGCACAAACGAGTCCCGATGCCGTCGTGAAGAACGCCGTCGAAGGCACCGTCAACGCGATGAAGGCCGACCCGCAAGCGCGCGGCGGCGACATGGCGAAGATCACGCAGCTCGTCGAAACGCGCTTCCTGCCCGCCACCGACTTTCAGCGCACCACGCGCATCGCGGTTGGCAAAGCCTGGGCGAGCGCCACGCCCGAGCAGCAAAAGCAGCTCTACGACCAGTTCCAGACGCTGCTGGTTCGCACCTATGCGGCTTCGCTTTCGCAACTGCGCGATCAGGACGTGAAGTTCAAGTTCGACGCCCCGAACATCGATGCCAACGCGAAAGACACGGTCGTCGAATCGCACGTCATCTCCACGGGCGGCGACAATCCCGTGCGCTATCGTCTGGAGAAGACGCCGCAGGGCTGGAAAATCTACGACATCGACATGATGGGCGCTTGGCTCATTCAGGTCTATCAGCAACAATTCGCCGGCCAGTTGCAAAAGGGCGGCGTCGACGGCCTCATCAAGTTCCTTTCCGAGCACAACGCCCGTTCGGCGGGCTGACGCTCGCGTCTCTTCGCCGGCAGGCCGGCTTCATGTTCTGCGGTGCTCCACCGCGAACTTGATCAGTTCGGCCTGTCCATCGATATCCAGTTTGCGCTTCAAATTCAGCCGATGCGTTTCCACCGTACGCACCGACAGCCCATGCTGCAGCGCGATCTGCTTGCTCGATAAGCCCTCGGCCAGCGCATCGAGAATATCGAGCTCACGCGGCGTCAGGCGTTCGAGCGGCGTCTGCATCGACTGTGCCTGAATCATGCGCGCGGCGAGCCCGGCGCTGAAAAAGGTCTTGCCGGCCAGCACCGCGTCGATCGCCTGAATGATCTCGGTCGCGGGCGAGTCCTTCAGCACGTAGCCGCTCGCGCCCGCGCGCACCGCCTGCTTCACGTACTCCACGTTGTCGTGCATCGACAACATCAGCACGCGGATGCCCGGATGCCGCTCGTGAAAAAGCGCCGCCAGCTCGATGCCGCTCATGCCGGACATGCCGACGTCCATCAGCGCGAGATCGGGCGGATTCGCTTCGTCGGCGGCGAGCGCGAGCGCCTCTTTTGCGTTGCCGGCCTCGCCGATTACGGTTAGACGCGGCACGGAGTCGAGGCGGGCGCGCAGGCCGTCGCGCACGAGCGGATGATCGTCCACGAGAATGATGCGGGCGGGTTCAGCGCTCATCGGTATGTCCTTGAAGATTGGGTGCGGCGAGCGGCAGCGGCACGCGCGCGGTGATCGACGTGCGGCCGAGTTGCGAGCTGATCGCCAGTGTGCCGCCGAGCGTGTCGAGCCGCTCGCGCATGTTGCGCAGGCCGACGCCGCTCGCCGGGTCGGAGACCGCGCTGTGCGCATCGAAGCCGCGGCCGTTGTCGGTGATGTCGAGCGTGACGGCGTGAGTTGCGATATCGAGCGTGATCGCCGCGCGCGACGCCTGCGCGTGCCGCGCGATGTTGGTCAGCGCTTCCTGCGCGATGCGAAACAGCACGGTGTTGACGGGATCGGGCAGGGTCGCGCGCTGCGTCGCGCAGGGCTTGCCGTGGTCCATCGCCTCGAAGCGCGCCTCGATGCCGTCGTGTCCGTCGAACTCGCGCGCGAGTTGCTCAAGCGCGGCGGCGAGACCGAGATCGTCGAGCATCGCGGGACGCAGCGCATGCGAGATGCGGCGCACTTCGCGCAGCGTGCCGGAGAGGCGTCCGAGGCTCGTCGCGAGCGCGGCTTCCGCGGTCGGCTCGCGCGCCGCGCCGCGCTCGAAACGCGCGAGCGCCGATTCGAGCAGCAGCTTCACCGAGACCAGCATCTGGCTGATGCCGTCGTGCAGCTCGCGCGACAGCCGCGCGCGTTCCTGTTCCTGCGAATCCACGACTTGCCGCGCGAGGCGCTTCAGTTTCGCGTCGGCGCTGCGATGCTCGCTGATGTTCAGCACCGCGCCGCATACCGCGATGATCGCGAGCGCGGCGAGCGCGATCGCGCCGATCCACATCAGCGTGCGTTCGATGTTCGCGGCCGCCTGCGAATCGATGCGCGCAAGCGTCGTTTCGACATCTTCCAGATAGATGCCCGTGCCCATCATCCAGCCCCAGCGTTCGAGCGGCACCACGTAGCCGAGCTTCGGCGCGAGGAGGCCCGTGGACGGCCGCCGCCAGACGTAGCGCACGTAGCCGCCGCCTTTCGATGCCTGTTTGACGAGTTCCTGAATGGTGAGCGCGCCGTTCGGATCGCGCATCAGCCAGAGATCGCGTCCGACGAGATCCGGCTGGCGCGGATGCATGAGCGACGTGCCGTGCATCGTGTAGACGAAAAAGTAGCCGTCCTGTCCGAAGTCGAGGCGCTGCAGCGCCTCGAGCGCGAGGCGGCGGCGTTCGTCGTCGCTGCGCGGATCGGTGGCGGGTGCGTCGTAGTACGGCGCGATGGCGCTCTTCGCGATCTCGACGTAGTGCCGCAGCTCGATCTCCTTGCTCGACATGTACGCGGCCTGCGTGGTGTCGTGCTGCGCCTGCGCGAGCGATTGCGCCTGCTGGCGTACGCCGTAGGTGATGCCGCCGATCGCCAGTGCGAACGGAACGATCGCGAGCAGGAAGATCTTAGCCTTAAGGTTCATCTAGGGTCTGTTCACATACAAAACGGCCATGCGTTGCCCTTGCAGGGCAACCCTTCGGGAACGCCCGAACTGCGCCGCATGGCTGCGTTGTTCGTCGCTTGTTTGGGCTCGCCAAACGGCGCTCCTCACTCCTTGCCCTGCAGCGCATTTCGGGACGTTCGCATGGCCGTTTTGTATGCGAACAGACCCTCGGGTTTTCCGCTACGTGAAGCCACGTAGCGCGCATACGTAGTTATGCGCTTGTAAGCGCCGTGGCGAAAGCGAATACTACCGCCCAATGCGCTATCACGGCGCATCCATCGACCTGACGGGTCAATAACTAAGGAGACGCCATGAATCGGGCTTCCGGATTCCTGGGCTGGATCGCGCTCGCGCTATTGGGCGCGTTCGCATTCGGCACTATTGCACTCGCGCACGGCGAGCGCATCAGCGCGCTATGGATCGTCATCGCGGCGGTCTGCGTCTATCTCATCGCTTACCGGTTCTACTCGCGCTTCATTGCGTCGAAGGTCCTGCAACTCGACGGCCTGCGCATGACGCCGGCCGTTCGTCATAACGATGGCCTCGACTACGTGCCGACGAACAAGTACGTGCTCTTCGGGCATCACTTCGCGGCGATCGCGGGCGCGGGTCCGCTGGTCGGCCCGGTGCTGGCCGCGCAGATGGGCTACACGCCCGGCATGCTGTGGATTCTCGGCGGCGTGGTGTTCGCGGGCGCAGTGCAGGACTTCGTCGTCCTGTTCATCTCGACGCGCCGCGACGGCCGCTCGCTCGGCGATCTCATCAAGATGGAGCTCGGCACCGTGCCCGGCGTGATCGCGCTCTTCGGCGCGTTCCTCATCATGGTGATCATTCTCGCGGTGCTCGCGCTGATCGTCGTAAAGGCGCTCACCAATTCGCCGTGGGGCACGTTCACGGTCGCGGCGACCATTCCGATCGCGCTCTTCATGGGCGTCTATACGCGCTACATTCGTCCGGGCCGCATCGGCGAGGTGTCGATCATCGGCTTCATCGGCCTGATGCTCGCAATCGTGTACGGCGGCCAAGTCGCCGAATCCGCGACGCTCGCGCCGTACTTCACGTTCACCGGCGTGCAGCTCGTGTGGATCCTGATCGGCTACGGTTTCGTCGCGTCGGTGCTGCCGGTGTGGCTGCTGCTCGCGCCGCGTGACTATCTGTCGACGTTCCTCAAGATCGGCACGATTCTCGGCCTCGCGATCGGCATTCTGATCGTCGCGCCGGAGCTGAAGATGCCGGCGTTCACGAAGTTCGTCGATGGCAGCGGGCCGGTGTGGTCGGGCAACCTGTTCCCGTTCCTGTTCATCACGATCGCGTGCGGCGCGGTGTCGGGCTTTCACGCGTTGATCTCGTCGGGCACGACGCCGAAGATGATCGATAACGAAGTCAACATGCGCTTCATCGGCTACGGCGCAATGCTGATGGAATCGTTCGTCGCGATGATGGCGCTCGTCGCCGCGTGCGTGATCGAGCCGGGCGTGTACTTCGCGATGAACAGCCCCGCCGCGCTGCTCGGCTCGACGCCCGAAGCGGTTGCGCAGACCGTGTCGAGCTGGGGCTTCCTGCTGACGCCGGACATGCTGACATCGACGGCCAAGGCGGTCGGCGAGACGACCATCGTGGCGCGTGCCGGCGGCGCGCCGACGCTCGCGGTCGGCATGGCGCACATTCTCCATCAGGTGATCGGCGGCCCGGCGATGATGGCGTTCTGGTATCACTTCGCCATTCTGTTCGAGGCGCTCTTCATCCTGACCGCCGTCGATGCGGGCACGCGCGCCGGCCGCTTCATGCTGCAGGATCTGCTCGGCACGTTCCATCCGGCGCTGCGCCGCACGGAGTCGCTGCCGGCCAACCTCGTCGCGACGGGTCTGTGCGTCGCCGCGTGGGGCTACTTCCTGTATCAGGGCGTGGTCGATCCGTTCGGCGGCATCAACACGCTGTGGCCGCTCTTCGGCATCTCGAACCAGATGCTCGCGGGCATCGCGCTGATGCTCGGCACCGTCGTGCTGTTCAAGATGAAGCGCGAGCGCTATGCGTGGGTCACGCTGCTGCCGACGATCTGGCTGCTCATCTGCACGTTGACGGCCGGCTGGCAGAAGATTTTCGACGCGAACCCGAAGGTCGGCTTCCTCGCGCACGCGGGCAAGCTGAAGGATGCGTACGATGCGGGCAAGGTGATGGCGCCGGCGAAGTCGCTCGCGGAGATGCAGCGGATCATCTTCAACGATTACGTCGATGCGGCGCTTGCCGGCTTGTTCATCTTCGTGGTGGTGAGCATCGCGGTGTACGGCGTGCTGGCGGTGTTGCGCGCGCGTCGCGAAACGAAGCCGACGGTGCGCGAGACGCCTTTCGAAGCGATGCCCGCGGGTGCGGGCGCGGCGGTTCGTTCGGGCCACTAGGGAGCGCACGATGTTCACCGATCTTCGGCAAGCAGGACGGTATCTCGGCCAGGCGATGCGTCTGATGGTCGGGATGCCTGATTACGACGCGTATGTCACGCATATGCAGACGACGCATCCCGACAAGCCGATGATGAGCTACGCGGAATTTTTCCGCGAGCGTCAGGAGGCGAGGTATGGATCGGGGGCGGGGAAGTGTTGTTGAGTTGATGTTGCTTTGCAGTGGTTGACGGGAACGCGACGGTGAGAGCCGTCGCGTTTTTTTATGCGTGCGCGGAAATGGCAATTTTCGACAACTTCAGCCACGCCTTCCGGAAACCCGCCACTCAAAGGGGGTTCAAAGCAAATTCACTTTTGGACTTATGAGGGACTTCGACATGACAGATCATCAAAAGCCGATATCTGATATGCAGCCATCGGCCAATGAAACCCTTTCGCCGCTCGAAGAGTTGCGCGGGAGCGTGCTGTTCTACATCGATCCGATGGAACCCATCGGCGTAGATGATTGGGAGGCCCTCAAGGATTAGGGTCGGCGAACATCGAAACAAAAAGGGCGGATGACCCAAGTCACCCGCCCCTCGCATTTCTACACGTTTAACGCGCGACTCAGTTCACCGCCGCAGCCGTCTTCGCGCCCTTGTTCTTCTGCGTGCGGCCGATCTCTTCCAGCTTGATCTCCACGTGCTTCGAGAACACGTACTCGGCCGGGCGCTGCTTGTCGATCGGCAGATCCTTCGCGAATGCGCCCGTCGTGCGCGGACCCGAAAGAGCGATCTTCGCGGCCTTCAGCGGATGCGCCACCGTATCCATCACGGCGGTCGCCTCGAAGCCGCAGTGGACCATGCAGTCCGCGCACTTTTCGTACTTGCCCGTGCCGTACTTGTCCCAATCGGTGGTTTCCATCAGTTCCTTGAAGGTCTTCACATAACCTTCGCCGACCAGATAGCACGGCTTTTGCCAACCGAACACCGTACGCGCCGGGTTGCCCCACGGCGTGCACTGATACGTCTGGTTGCCCGCGAGAAAATCGAGGAACAGCGTCGACTGGCTGAACGACCAGTTCTTGCCATTGTTGCCGCGCTTGAAGATTTCGCGGAACAGGTTCTTCGTCTTTTCGCGGTTCAGGAAGTGCTGCTGATCCGGCGCGCGCTCGTACGCATAACCCGGCGAGACCGTGATGCCATCGACGCCGATCGGGCCGAGCGTGTCGAAGAACTTCGCCACGCGCTCGGGTTCCGCATCGTTGAACAGCGTGCAGTTGATGTTCACACGGAAGCCCCGGCGCTTCGCTTCCTTGATCGCGGCGACGGCCTTGTCGTAGGTGCCCGGCTGCGAAACCGAGTGATCGTGCGCTTCGCGGTCGCCGTCGAGGTGCACCGACCAGACGAAGTACGGGCTCGGCTCGTAGTCGTCCATCTTCTTTTCCATCAAGAGCGCGTTCGTGCAGAGATACACGAACTTCTTGCGCGCCATGATGCCCTTCACGATCTGCGGCATTTCCTTGTGCAGCAACGGCTCGCCACCCGCGATCGACACGACCGGCGCGCCGCATTCGTCGACGGCGCCGAGACACTCTTCCAGCGACAGACGCTGGTTCAGGATCGGATCCGGATAGTCGATCTTGCCGCAGCCGTTACAGGCGAGATTGCAGCGGAACAGCGGTTCCAGCATCAGCGCGAGCGGGTAACGCTTGGTGCCCGTGAGGTGCTGCTTGAAGATGTAGGCGCCTACGCGGGCCTTCTGGAGCATCGGGATAGACAATTGCGTCCTCTCCTTATTCTTCGCGAGTCGCGGTTGCCGCAACGGCGGCGACCGGCTGAGTGAGCTTCGCGGGGAGTTTGAATTCGACCTTTTCCTCGCGGCCGTTCATCGTCGTGACTTCGACGTTTCCGAACGCGCGCAGGGCATCGATCACATGTTTGACCATTTCCTCGGGCGCCGAAGCGCCCGCGGTGATGCCGACCGTCTGCACATTGGCAAACCACTCCGGCCTGATCTCTGAACCGTCCGCGACGAGGTAGCTCGGAACGCCGGTTTCGGCGCCGATTTCCCGCAGGCGGTTCGAATTGGAACTGTTGGTCGCGCCGACCACCAGCAGCACATCCACCTGGCTCGACAGCTCGCGCACGGCGGCCTGGCGGTTTTGCGTCGCGTAGCAGATGTCGCGCGTGTCCGGGCCGACGATATCCGTGAAACGGCGCTGCAAGGCATCGATGATGCCGCGCGTGTCATCGACCGAAAGCGTGGTCTGCGTGACGTAGGCGACGGGCGTATCGTGCGCGAGGGTCATCTTCTCCACTTCGGCTTCGCTTTGCACCAGCACGACTTCGCCCGGAATCTGCCCGATCGTGCCTTCGACTTCCGGATGGCCCGCATGGCCGATCAAAATGAGCGTGCGTCCCTGCGATACATACTGGCGGCCTTGCACGTGAACTTTCGTGACGAGCGGGCAGGTGGCGTCCAGCACATCGAGACCGCGCGTCTGCGCATCCTTCTCGACGCTCTGCGCGACGCCGTGCGCGCTGAAGATCGCGACCGCGCCGTGCGGCACTTCATCCAGTTCTTCGACGAAACGCGCACCCTTGCTGCGCAGATTATCGACGACATGACGGTTGTGAACGATCTCGTGACGCACATAGACGGGCGCGCCATGTCGTTCGAGGGCCCGATCGACGATTTCGATCGCACGGACCACACCCGCACAAAAGCCGCGGGGTTGAGCAAGGATGATACGCATATTCGAACGAACTCCGACTGACGCGGGTTTCGGGGTTAGCCGGCGCGAAGCTCGCGCTTTCCTTTGATTGGACCTTCACGGCGCCTCGGAGACGTTAAAAACGCCCCGGGAAAGCAGACCGGAAAAAATACATGGTGGTTTGGTCTGCGCGCCGAAGTTGACCGCGTATTCTAACCCGTTCCCTTTTTGGGTGCTCAATGCCCGCTTCACTGCGCGCAGCCGCCCGGCGCGTGCCGATACGGCAATTTTCAGAACCCAGTAAACTGTCGGGCGCCCCGGACCGCATGGCGGCGCGATGTGCGCCATTGCGCCCGGCCCGGCGGCCTTCCGGACGGACTCCCGGCGCCGTTCGATTTGTGTATTTTTCGCGCAACGCCCCGTCGACCGCGCCATCCGGCTGCGCCACTGTTTCCAAGCTAATCGTTTATTTCATGCTACTGATCGCCTGGCTGTCTTTTTTGATCTGGATCGTGCTGCTGTTCGCCCGCGGCGGCTTCTGGCGCGCCGAACCCGCGCCGGCGCTGTCCGGTACGACGGTCCACGCCGTCGGCAACGCGGAGATCGCGCGTCGCGGCGCATGGCCCGCACTCGTGGCCGTCGTGCCGGCGCGCAACGAGGCCGACGTCATCGGGCGTGCGGTCGGCTCGCTCCTGAAGCAGGACTACGCGGGCGCGTTCCATGTGATCGTCGTCGATGACCACAGCACCGACGGCACCGCCCAGGTCGCGCTTGCCGCCGCACGCGATCTCGGGCTCGAAGACCGTCTGACTGTGCTGACCGCGCAGCCGCTGCCGCCGGGCTGGTCGGGCAAGGTGTGGGCGCAGTCGCAGGGCATCGGCGCGATCGATTCGCTCGGTCTGCCCGCCGAGTTTCTGCTCCTGACCGATGCGGACATCTACCATCCGGCCGATGCCGCGACGCAGCTCGTCGCGCGCACGATTCTCGAGGACCGCGATCTGGTCTCGCTGATGGTGCGTTTGCGTTGCGATTCTCTGTGGGAGAAGGTGCTGATTCCGGCGTTCGTGTTCTTCTTCGCGAAGCTTTATCCGTTCGCCTGGGTCAACGACGTGAAGAAGCCGACTGCCGGCGCGGCGGGCGGCTGCATGCTCGTGCGACGCTCGGCGCTGGTGGAGGCGGGCGGGATCGAATCGATCCGCCAGGAACTGATCGACGATTGCAGTCTCGCTGCGCGCATCAAGCATCGCGCGGGCCGCAACGACGCGCGCCCGATCCGCCTCGATCTCGCCGATCGCAGCGAATCGCTGCGTCCGTACGATAGTTGGCGCGATATCTGGAACATGATCGCCCGCACGGCCTTCACGCAGTTGCGCTATTCGCCGCTGCTGCTCGCTGGCACCGTGCTCGGCATGGCGGTGATCTATCTCGCGCCGCCGGTGCTCGCGCTGGCTTATGGCGCGCGAGCCTGGCCGGCGTGCGCGGCGTGGGCGTTCATGTGCATCGCGTATGGTCCGATGCTGCGCTATTACCGCAGATCGCTGTTGTGGGCGCCGCTTTTGCCGCTCGTCGCGTTGTTTTATGTGAGCGCGACGATCGGCTCGGCTGTGCGTTACTGGAGCGGGAAAGGCGGGCAGTGGAAGGCGCGGGTGCAGGCGCCGGGGCAGGAGGGGTCGTAGGTGGGTTTTTGTCGCCGGGTCCCGTGTTCGTGGTGGTCTATTGGCACTGCCCCTGTGCGGGGCGGCAGTCACTTTCTTTGCTGCTGTGTATAGACCGGAGACATAGGTAACAGGTGTGTCAGGACATGGGTAACACATTTAGCTCCTTTCGCCGCGTTCCCTCAAGTCGATGGTATCGATGCGATGATGAACAAAGTACACGTCGTAGCACCCGTCAGTTTCGCTACAGGCGCGCAACGCGATGGGCAGCTCAGCCAGCGCACTCGAAACCTTGAAGCAGTGCGACTTGAAGCGCACCTCGCCGTTGATGCCCACGCGAAGCACCACGTCTGCGTCGCCGTACTCGATCGGCGGCAGACGCTCCGGATACGCTCGCGGGCTGGGTTGATAGCGCGAGATCGGCGTGGTC
>JFHF01000017.1 GCA_000648925.1 Caballeronia jiangsuensis | reverse complement strand
ATTTGGTGCTGAACCAGTGAGGCGAAATATTTGGTGGCGCAGACCGTGCGCGGTCCAAGCCGTTATCTGCTTGTGAGGGCACTCGCTACTGCCGGCCATTCAGCCAATCGTCTGTGCCGCGGCCGCTGTGAAGTGCTTAGGCTGGGGATAGCTGTTTCTTTGGTTACTTTCTTTGCAGCAGCAAAGAAAGTGACTGCCGCCCCGCACAGGGGCAACGCTAATAGACCAAAAAGAAAACGGGATCCGGCAACAAACCCGACTGCGCCCTCAACCCTTCGAAAGCAAAGCCACGACATGCGTCGAATGAGTCTGCTCGGCGATATCCCTCGCAGTCATGCCACGATCGTCACGCAGATCGCGTTTCGCGCCGCGCGCGAGCAGCATCGACGCTGTCTCTTCCTGATCATAGCCCGCCGCCCACATCAGCGCCGTGAGGTGATTACGATAAGCAGCGTTCACATCGACGCCCGCATCGAGCAGGCGCTGCACGATAGCCGTGTGCCCGCGCCCGGCCGCATATTCGATCGCAGTCTTGCCGACGCGATCGGTCGCGGCGGCATCCGCATGATGCGCGATGAGCAGCGCCGCGATTTCCTCGTCGCCGTCGAAGGCCGCGGCCATCAACGGCGTGATGCCCTGCACGTCCGCCTGGCTCACGTTCGCGCCGCGCTCGATCAGCATGCGCGCCATCGGCGTCAGACCTTTCTTGCACGCGCTGATGAGCGGCGTGTCGCCGATGCGGTTGCGTGAATCGATCGCCGCGCCTTCGTCGATGAGACGCGCGACTGCCGCCTGATCACCGTCGCGGGTCGCGGAAAGCAGACGCTCGTTGAGCGTGTAGGCGTCCTGCTGCGCGTAAGCCAACGCGCACGTCATCGACAGAACGAGTGTCAGCAAGCGAAGGGGTTTTGTCATCGTTATAAGGGCCTTCGTAAAGCGTCATTGCAGATTCGCGATGTAGTTCGCCAGGTTCTCGATATCCGCGTCCGTGAGATTCTTCGACACGCTCGTCATGTTGCCCGCGTCGTTGGTGCGCTTCCTGTCGCGGAAGTCCTGCAACTGTTTCACGATGTACGGATACTGCTGCCCCGCGACGCGCGGAATCTCGTTTTGCCCCGAAAAGCCGCCCAGGTGGCACATCGTGCAGAGAATCTCTTCGGACTTCTTCCTGCCCGCCTCCACCTTCACCGGGTCCGCCTTGAAGTCGGTGGCAATCGGCTTTTGCGCCGCGAAGTAATCGGCGAGGTCGTGCATGTCGTCGGTTGTGAGGTTCGCGGCCATCGGCGACATGCGCGGATCGCTGCGTCGGCCCGCCTTGAAGTCACGCAATTGCAGATAGAGATAGCGCGATGTCTGCCCCGCGAGCGAGGGATAATCGCCCGTCGTCGAGTTGCCGCCGAGCCCGTGGCACGACGTGCAGACGGCAGCCTTGGCGGCCGCCGTCTGCGCATTCGCGCGGGACAGGGAAGGCAGCGACAGCAGCACGCACGCGACGATCCACAGTACGTAGACGAGCCAGACCCGCATACGTTTCGCGCGCGTCATCATCAAGGCAGCGCGAACACGAGCAGACTGTTGCCGCGCTTGAAGTCGAGCTGCGTGTTGCCGCCCGCCGCGACCGCGATGTATTGCTTGCCGTTCACCATGTACGACACCGCCGGCGCATTGACGCCCGCGCCGCACTGGAACTCCCAGAGCTTGCGGCCGTTGGCGGCATCGAAGGCGCGGAAGAGCCCGTTGCCTTCGCCGTTGAACACGAGGCCGCCCGCGGTCGCGAGCACGCCGCCGATCAACGGCTGATCGGTCTTGTAGCCCCACGCGATCTTGCCGGTATCGACATTCACCGCGACGAGCCTGCCCCATTGCTGCTCGGACGGAATCGTCTTGAACGCGCCGCCGAGCCACAGCTTGCCACCGGGATACGCCGCTTCCTCGACCTGATACGTCATCGGCTGATGCAGGTTCGCCGCGTAAGCCATGCGCGTCTTCGGGCTGAACGCCATCGGCGACCATTCGACGCCGCCGTTCGCGCCGGGCAGCATGCGCGCGCCGGTCGGTGTCGGCAGGGTCCACACGCCTTCCTGCGGAATCATCGCCTCCGAAATGCGGATGAGCTTGCCGTCGCGGCGATCGTGCACGTAGACGAAGCCGGTCTTGCCGCCGTGGAGTATCCCCGGAACCATCTGTCCGTTCTTGTCCTTCACGTCGACGAGGATCGGCGGGCTCACCGCGTCGAGATCCCATACGTCGTGCGCGATGTACTGGAAGTGCCACTTGTACTTGCCGGTATCGAGATCGACGGCGACGAGCGAATCCGTATAGAGATTGTCGCCGGGGCGAATCGCGCCATACAGGTCCGGCGACGGATTGCCGACCACGAAGTACACCGTGCGCGTCTTGCGATCGATCGCGGGCGCCATCCACACGCCGCCGCCGAGCGTCTTGTTGAAGTCGCCGCCCTTCTCCGCGAGCGTCTTCTTCTCGGCCGCGATGTCGCGCTTCATGTTGCGGCCGACCGCGTCGTTCTCCGCCCACACGCCTTCGCTGCCCGTGTCGGGAATCGTGTAGAACGTCCACAGCAACTGGCCCGAGTTCGCATCGAACGCCTTCACGAAGCCGCGTATGCCGTACTCGCCGCCGTTCGTGCCGATCAGCACCTTGTCGTCGACGACCACCGGCGCCATCGTCTCCGAATAGCCCTCTTCCGGATCGGCGATCTGTGTCGACCACAGCACGTTGCCGGTCTTCGCGTCGAGCGCGACGAGCTTCGCATCGAGCGTGCCCATGAAGAGCCGGTCGCCCGAGATCGCCACGCCGCGATTGTTCGGACCGCAGCAGAAGGTCGTGACCGGTCCCATCTTGTGCTTGTAATGCCAGAACTCCTTGCCCGTCACCGCATCGATCGCATAGACGTGGTTGTACGACGTGGTGAGGAACATCACGCCGTTCGAGACGATCGGCGCGGTTTCCATCGACTCCATCACCGCCGTCTGGAAGATGAACGCGGGCTTGAGCTTCGCCACATTCGACGTATTGATCTGCGTCGCGGGCGCATAGCGCGTTTCGGCATACGATCCGTTCGAATGCAGCCAGGACGCGCTGTCGCCCGCGGCGCCGTCGAGTTGTTGCTGCGAGATGGGTCGCAGCGAACTCGGAACCGGCGCGGCTTGCGTCGTGTTGGTGTTCTGGATTTCGTCGGCGCCCGAGGCTTCGTGCGATGTCACGATTCCGAAAGCACCGAAGGCAACAATGAGCGGAACGAGCGAGGTACGGGAAAAACCGGCCATGTCAGTCTCCCAAATAGTTTTTGTGTCGTCCTCGTGGTGCGCGGCGGAGCATGACTTGCCCTCTTCTGCGCCCGCAAAAAAGAATAGGCAATTTAAAAAGGCATTTCCAGATTTCGTGCAAAGACTGCGTTCGACGCGTCACGCATCGGACGAAGGGTATTTCAGGGGCAGGCACGCCGCGATTTTTAGTAGTATGGATTGGCGTGCCGTTGTGTTGCGGCCCTCACGCCGGGAACAGCTTGCCGGATCGCCGGCTTTCGCTTATCGCTTGTTCATCTCTCGCTGCGCGCCACGCCCGTACCCGAGCGCCGCATCGACCATCACCATTCATCCGGACGCACCATGCCAATCCCTTACAACGGGCAGCCGAATCCGAATCCACGCCAGCCGGTGGACATCGCGCGCATCCTGCTCGTCATCACGATCCTGACTGCGCTCACGGTCGGCAGTCTCTACGTCCTGCGCCCGTTTCTGCCGGGCCTCATCTGGGCCACGACGATCGTCGTCGCGACCTGGCCGCTCATGGTCGGCGTGCAGCGTCGCGTCGGCAACCGCCGCTGGCTCGCGACGACCGTGATGCTGCTGATCCTGCTGATCGTCATCGTCCTGCCGCTCTACGAAGCGATCTCCACGCTCGCGCTGCATGGCGGCGAGATCATGGCGGCCATCAAGAGCCTGCCTTCCTATGCGCTGCCGCCGCCGCCGGGCTGGGTGCACGACATTCCGCTCGCGGGTGCGCGCGTCGCGACCGAATGGCAGTCGCTCTCCGACGCCGGCCCCGGCGGCCTGCTCGCGAAGCTCGAACCCTACGTGACGATCGCCGCGCGCTGGATGCTGTCGCATGCCGCGGTCGTCGGCGTGTTCGTGATGCACATGGTCATCACCGTCATCATCTCCGGCATTCTGTACATGAACGGTGAGGCGGCCGGACGCTTCGTCACGCGCTTCGCGACGCGCATCGCAGCGCGCCGTGGCGCGGAAGCCGTCAAGCTCGCCGGCCTCGCGATCCGCGCGGTGGCGCTCGGCATCGTCGTGACGGCGGTCACGCAGTCGGCGCTGGGCGGAATCGGGCTCGCGCTCGCGGGCGTGCCGGCCGCGGGCATCATCACGGCCATCATGCTGATGCTGTGCCTCGCGCAGATCGGACCGCTGCTACCGCTTCTGGGCGGCGTCGCATTTCTTTACTGGCACGGCTCGAATGTCGCGGCGTCGCTGCTGCTCGTGTGGTCGATCATGATCGCGATGCTCGACAATTTCCTGCGGCCCATTCTCATCAAGCGCGGCGTGAATCTTTCGATGCTGCTGATTCTTTCCGGCGTGCTCGGTGGCATGTTTGCATTCGGAATTGTCGGATTATTCATCGGTCCCGTCATTCTCGCGGTGACGTCGACGATTCTTAATGCGTGGATCAACGAGCAGCCGCCGCTGCCGCAAGTCGAGGCGACGAGCAACGAAGAAATCGCGCAAGCCGCGTCCACACGGGATCTCGCGGATGCATCGAGGAGACAGACCTGATTGATAAATATATTCGTATTTTGTTGATTTAATTCCCGCCAATCAGATTGCGCTTAAATCGAAAATTCGGATTCTTACGAAAATGAGATTCTCTCCGAGTTAATGCGCTGTTTTACGATTATTCGACGGTGTGAATCCGTTACAATGCATTCCGTTGCTATTTGCCCGGTTGAGGGCGTAGGGGATTGACCATGTCTTTACGTGACGTGGAAGCCATCGATTACATCGGAGTGAATATCCTTTTCAAGCGCGTATACGTCGGACTCTTCGATGATCTCGACTGGCGCAATGAAAAGGAGCATCAGGATTTGCTCACGAAAAAGATCGACCGATACATCCGTTACATTCGTTCGGGACAATTGCTGCTGAGCTATCCGAAAGTTCGCGGCTATGAGATCGTGATCCAGTATGTGTCGATGCATCCCATGACGCCATCCGGGGTCGAGTTCTGGAAATCGCGCGAACGCGTGCTGGCCGACGCCGGCTACAAGGCGCACATCCGCGGCGTGGATGTGCGTCGTTCGCTCGGCATCGAGGTCGACAAACCGGAGCACGTACGTACCGAACCCGTCGAGCCGCCCGCGCTCGAAGTGCTCGACGCGGACCCGCGCACGAAGCAACTCGCGGATGTCGCCGATATTTCATACCTTCCGCCCCTGACGCCCAAAACGCGCCGGCAGCAAGCGCTGCCCGTGCTCAGGCGGCTCGTGATGCGACAGGCCGCCAGTCACTGAAGCGAATCATCCTGCGCAATCGAACAAAAGCGGCGTGGCTCAATCCTGAGCCCGCCGCTTTTCTCTTGCTCGCTGCCGATTACCTCACGCCGCTCAATGCCGACGAAGCGACGGACGGCACCGAGATGCCGTTGGTTTTCGCGTACTGCACCGCCTGAGCGAGCGTCTGCACCAGCGACTGCAACTGTCCTGGCGCGGATTGCGCGATATAGCTCGCAGCCTGCGCGGTTGCCGGATTCGAGCCGGCCTGCAGGAGCGACGACATGTTCATCGAATTGGTCACCGAGCCGAGATTCGACTGCAATCCGGCGTACTGTTTCACGCCCTGCCCGAGCGAGGCGAGACCGTCGCTGAAGCTTTGCTTGCTCGCGGCTGTCGGCGGCGGCGTCGAGCCGCTCGTGAACGCCTGCATCAACGATTGCGATACGCTCTGCTGCGTGCCGCCGAGTTGCGACAGCACGCTCGTGCTAGGCACGCCGCTTCCGCCCGATGCGCCCGACAACACGCCCGCCGCCGATTGCGCCTGGCTCGCGACGCTCGACATGCCCATCGCCGATGCGAGATTCGATTGTCCCGAGAGCACTTGCTGGTTCGCGCCGAGATAGCCCTGCACGAGCGAGTTCAGCGCGGAAGGCTGCGCCGCTCCGTTCGCGCCGCCCGCCACCTCGGAACTGCCGCTGCCGAAGCCGAATTGCTGGAGGTTGAGTTGTGCATACGATGCGGCCGGCGCGATCAACGCGAATGCGATGCCGGCCGACAAAACTGCGAGCCGTGACGTACGGTTCGGCATGGTCGGTTCCCCTCTTGAATTGTCCGATGATCGATAAGCCCCGTTCGACCATCGGTCATTTCGCCGGTTCGCCGCAGAAACATTTGCTTGCGATTTCCGTCAGGAGATTACGCGCCCAGGTCCGCGAGCGGATGCATCTCCCGGCGCCACGGCGACGAGAGAAAGTGCTGCACGCGCTCGGCCCGCACCTGCGCGAGCGTCGTCGGCGCGAAACGCGGCCGCTCGTCCTTGTCGATGATGAGCGCGCGCACGCCTTCGACGAAATCGCCGTCGTCGATTGCGCGGTACACGACGCCCAACTCCATGCGAAAGCAATCCGCGAGCGTCATCTGACGGCCGCGCAGGAGCGCGTGGTACGTCACTTCGAGCATCGTCGGCGAGTGGCTTTCGAGCGTGGCGAGCGTCGTGCGCGCCCAGTCCGATTCGTCCATCGCCAGCGACGCTGTGATGCGCTCCGCGCCGCCCGTCGCGCAGACGCTGAAATGGCGTTTGATCGGCGCACGGATATCGTCGAGCGGCGCGTGCCGCTCGATGTTCGCGGCCGGCACGAACACGCGTTTAAGTTGCGTCATCGTGTCCTGTGCATCGTCCCAGCGCAGGTTGTCGAGGCGCTCGATGAAGCCGCGCAGCCATATCGACGGCACGCATTCGTCCGCGAGCCCGACGCGCTTCGCATCCGCGCCCGAAAGACGCGCGCCCGTCAGACCGACGTACAGCGCGAGATCGCGCGGCAGCACGCGCAGAAAGTGCGTCGCGCCGACATCGGGCAACAGGCCGATGCGCGTCTCGGGCATCGCCATGCGCGTGCGCTCGGTCGCGATGCGCAGCGCCGCGCCCTGCGCGAGCCCCATGCCGCCGCCCATCACGATGCCGTCCATCAGCGCGATCACGGGCTTCGCGAAACGATGCACCGTGAAATCGAGCCGATATTCGTCGATGAAGAATTTCAGCCACGGCGTCTCGTGATGCGGATCGTTGCGCGCCGCGTGGTAGAGCTTGCGCACGTCGCCGCCCGCGCAGAACGCCTTGTCGCCCGCCCCGCGCAGCACGACCGCCGCGATGGCGTCGTCCGCGGCGCATTGCGCGAAGCGTTCGGTGAGAAGCGCGATCATGTCGTGCGACAGTGCGTTCAGTGCGTGCGGCCGGTCGAGCGTGACGATCGCCACGCGGTTGACGATCTCGAAGCCGACCTCCGGCGCGTCGCGCAACAATCCCTGCGTGCTCATGACCCGCTCCACTTCGGCTTGCGCTTGTCGAGAAACGCGGCGACGCCTTCGCGCTGATTCGCGCCATCGAAAAGATCGACGAAGCGCTCGCGCTCCAGCGCCAATGCCGCGCGGCGCGGCACGCCTTCGCGCGCGGCGTGAATCAGCGGCTTCGAATATGCGACGGCAACCGGGCTCATCGATGCGACGCGGGCCGCGATCGTCAACGCGGCTTCATAAGCGCCGCCGCTCGCGACCACTTCCTCGACGAGACCGATGCGCAATGCGGTCTGCGCATCCACGCGCTCGCCCGTCAGGATGATGCGCTTCGCCCAGCCTTCGCCGACGAGCCACGGCAGCGTCTGCGTGCCGCATCCGCACGGCAAGAGCCCGACCGACGCCTCCGGCAGCGCCATCTGCGCATGTTCCTCGGCGATGCGGATATCGCAGGCGAGCGCGCATTCGAGTCCGCCGCCCATCGCATAGCCGTTGATCGCGGCGATGGTCACCGCGCGCGCGTTCTGCAACGCCTCGAATGCCGCGCCGAAGCGTTGCGCGGCGACGCGTGCGTGCGCCTTGTCGCCATCGGCGAACTGATTGAGGTCCGCGCCCGCGCTGAAGAACTTCGGGCCGGCGCCCGTTACGACGATCGCGCGCACGTGCGCATCGCGGTCCAGGCTCTCGATGGTTTCTTGCAGCGTCGCGAGGCCATCGGCCGTGAACGCGTTGGCCGGCGGACGGGCGAGACGAATCGTGACGGTTGCACCGTCGCGCGTGACTTCGATCATCGTGGGGATTCCTTTTTAGTCGGCTTTGCTGGTCTGACGCAGCTCCGGGAAATCCTCTTCCCAGAACTCGAATTCGCCGCGCGCGCCGTCCTGCGTGCGCGCGATTTCCTGTCTGCGCAGATCGACGCGGCGGATCTTGCCGGAGATCGTCTTCGGCAATTCCGCGAATTCCAGACGGCGAATGCGCTTGTAGGGCGCAAGCCGCTCGCGTGAGAACGCGAACACGCTCTTCGCGAGTTCCGGTCCGATGGCATAGCCGTGGCGCAGCGTGACGAACGCCTTCGGCACCGACAGGCGCAGCGGATCGGGGCTCGGCACGACGGCCGCTTCCGCGATCGCTTCATGTTCGATCAGCACGCTCTCCAGCTCGAACGGGCTCAATCGATAATCCGACGACTTGAACACGTCGTCCGCGCGGCCGACATAGACGAAATAGCCATCCGCGCCGCGCGCCGCGACATCGGACGTGCGATAGAAGCCGCCGCGCATCGCGTTCTCGGTGGCCTTGGGATTGTCGGCGTAACCGGTCATCAGGCCGAGCGGCGGCGGATCGAGCACGAGCGCGATTTCGCCTTCCTCCGCTGCGTTGCCGTCGGGATCGAGCAGCGCCACGCGATAACCCGGCAGCGGACGGCCCATCGAGCCGGGCACGAGCCGCTGACCCGGCGTGTTCGCGATCTGCGCGGTGGTTTCGGTCTGACCGTAGCCGTCGCGGATCGGCACGCCCCAGGCGGCCTGCACGCGCTCGACGACTTCCGGATTGAGCGGTTCGCCCGCGCCGACGATCTCGCGCAGCTTCACCTCGTACGATGCGAGCGGCTCCTGCACGAGCATGCGCCACACGGTCGGCGGCGCGCACAGCGTCGTGACTTCGTGCCGGACGAGCACGTCGAGCGCGCGAGTCGCATCGAAACGGCTGAAGTTGTAGATGAACACGCACGCCTGCGCATTCCACGGCGCAAAGAAGCAGCTCCACGCGTGCTTCGCCCAGCCGGGCGAACTGATGTTCCAGTGCACGTCGCCGGGTTGCAGGCCGATCCAGTACATCGTCGACAAATGGCCGACCGGATAGCTCTGATGCGTATGCGCGACGAGCTTCGGCTTCGACGTCGTGCCCGACGTGAAATACAGCAGATAGGGATCGTTCGCGTTCGTTACGGCATCCGAAACGAATTCAGGCGAGGCATCGTAAACGGCTTCATACGCGAGCCAGCCTTCCTTCGCGCCGCCCACGGCGATGCGCAGGCCAGGCACCTCGATGTCGTGAAACTTCTGCGTCTCCGCCGCATCGACGATCACGTGCTGCACGCCGCCGAGCGCGATGCGGTCGCGCAGATCGGCGGGCGCGAGCTGCGTGGTCGCGGGCAGCACGATCGCGCCGAGCTTCATCGCGGCGAGCATCGTTTCCCATAGCTCGACGCGGTTCGGCAGCATCAGCAGGATGCGCTCGCCGCGCTTCACATCCAGCTCGCGCAAATGATTCGCGACGCGCGCGGAACGCTCGCTCATCTGCGCGAAAGAGAGACGCGTCTCGCCGCCGCCTTCATCGACGATATGCAGCGCGGGCGCATCGTTGCCGCGCGCCATCGGGTCGAAATAATCGAGCGCCCAGTTGAAGCGATCGAGCGACGGCCATCTGAAGTCGCGATACGCGGTGTCGTAATCGGTGCGATGAGCAAACAGAAAGTCTCGTGCTTCGATGAAAGCGTGGGCGTCGTTCATTGCGTCTCCTGTCGTTTTTTAAGCGCGAGTCAAACGTTGCGTGCGATCACCATTCGCTGCACTTCGCTCGTGCCTTCGTAGATCTGCGTGATGCGCGCATCGCGATAATGACGCTCCACCGGATAGTCCTGCAGATAGCCGTATCCGCCGTGAATCTGGATCGCATCGGAACACACGCGCTCGGCCATTTCCGACGCATACAGCTTCGCCTGCGACGCCTCCGACAGGCAGGCGATGCCTTCCGTGCGCATACGCGCTGCGTGATGGATCAAAAGGCGCGCGGCGTTGATCTGCGTTTGCATGTCGGCGAGCATGTTCGCGACCGACTGATGCTCGTGGATCGGCTTGCCGAACTGCACGCGTTCCTTCGCGTAGGCGCGCGCCGCATCGAAGGCCGCGCGCGCGATGCCGAGCGCCTGCGCCGCGATGCCGATGCGCCCGCCCTCCAGATTCGACAACGCGATCTTGAGGCCCTCGCCGCGTTTGCCGAGCAGATTGGCGGCGGGAATCGCGCAATCGTCGAAGGTGATCGGACAGGTATCGGACGCGCGGATGCCGAGCTTGTGCTCCGGTGCGCCGACGTTGAAGCCGGGCGTGTCCGTCGGCACGATGAAGGCCGAGATGCCGCGCTTGCCCTGCTCGGGATCGGTGACGGCGAAGACGATCGCCACGCCCGCGCGCTTGCCGTTCGTGACGAACTGCTTGCTGCCGGAGAGCACCCACTTGCCGTCCTTTTCGACGGCGCGCACGCGCAGGTTGTTCGCTTCCGAGCCGGCCTGCGGCTCCGTCAGACAGAACGCGCCGACGATCTCGCCGCTCGCGAGCTTCGGCAGCCATTCGGCCTTTTGCGCGTCGGTGCCGTAAGCGAGGATCGGGCCGCAGCCGACGGAGTTGTGCACGCTCATCATCGTCGCGCAGGACGCGCAGCCGGCGGCGATCTCTTCCATCGCGAGCGCGTAGGCGGTGTAGTCGCTGAAGGTGCCGCCGAGCTCGGCGGGCACGACCATGCCGAGCAGGCCGAGTTCGCCCAACTGGCGCACGACGGCGTCGGGAATGGCGCCGTCCTTGTCCCACTGGCCCGCGTTCGGCGCGAGCACTTCGGTGGCGAACTGGCGAGCCGCGTCGCGGATCATGCGCTGCTCTTCGGTGAGGAATGCGTCGATCATGTGTCGTCTTCGGTGAATGAGGCTGGGGCGGCGGGTCGTATCGATCGTATACACTTTCTGGCCGCCGCCGGGTCGGTCGACGAAGGGCGGATGGGCCGTCTGAGCACGAGTCTAGGCAATCGCCGGACGTTAGCCGATGCCCAAAACGATCACGCTAACTGAGCGCTTTGGCCACCTAGTGACAACCCCAAGTCCCAAAAAGAAGATCGAGCGCGATTCGATTTCCGTGAGTCTCGTCGAGGCGGCATTGCGATGCGCCGAGGCGCGCGGCGTCACGCGCGAGCATTTGCTGGCCGCCGCGGGCATCGCGCCGGCGACGCTCGAATCGCCGCGCGCGCGCGTGTCGCCGGTGCAGTACGGCAAGCTGTGGAACGCCACCGCCGACGCGCTCGACGACGAGTTCTTCGGCCAGGACGCGCATCCGATGCGGCGCGGCAGCTTCGTGCTCCTGTGCCACGCCGCGTTATCGTCGCGCGACGGCGCGCAGGCGCTCGCGCGCATCGCGAACTTCATGCGCCTCGTGCTCGACGAGCTGACTTTCGAGCTCGATATCGACAAAACGCGCGTGCGCATCTGGCTCGATGACAAAGGCCCGCCCAAGACCATGTTCGCCTACGCGACGGGCTTCATCCTCGTGTACGGGCTGCTGTGCTGGCTGGTCGGACGGCGCATTCCGGTGCTGGCGGCGCATATGCGCTGCCCCGAGCCCGTCGACAGCGACGAATACCGGCTGATGTTCTGCAACGATCTTCGATTCGACGAGACGCGCTCGTTCGTCGATCTGTCGGCGGAATGCGCGGCGCTGCCGGTCGTGCAGACGCCCGCGACGCTCAAGCGCTTCCTGCGCGACGCGCCGGCGAACTTCATCGTGAAGTATCGCAATCCGGATTCGCTCGCGGCGCGCGTCAGAACGCGCCTCAGGCAAACCGCGCCGACGGACTGGCCCGAAGCCGAGAGCATCGCTTCGGCGCTCCACATGGCCGAAGCGACGCTGCGACGCCGCCTGAAGCAGGAAGGACTCACCTATCAGACGATCAAGGACGCGTTGCGACGCGATCTAGCGATCGCGCGTCTCGCGCACACGCAGCAGACGATCCCGCAGATCTCCGATGCGCTCGGCTTCGCGGAACCGAGCGCGTTCCGGCGCGCGTTCAGGAAGTGGACGGGCGTGCGGCCCGCGGATTATCGCCGGGAGGGCTGACTGCGGGCGCGCTTTCGGGCTGCTATATTGAATCGACGATGACCTCGCATCACGGAGCGCGCCATGAAGAAAGCCAGCCGAGATGAACGTTCGAAGCAGGATCGGCCGGACCCGGCCAACGAAGAGGACTTGCTCGACGAAGCGCTGGAAGAAACTTTCCCCGCCAGCGATCCGATCGCCGTGCATCCGGAGCCGGACACCCCGAAGGACGGCAAAAAGAAGTAGTTATTCGCCCGCTTCGGGCTCGTCCGGACTCGACAGCAGCACCACGAGCTTTTCCACATGCTGGTGCAGGAGCTTCACGTGCTTGTCGATCTGTTCGAGACGCCCGGTCAGGTCGGCCTTCGCCGATTCGCTCATGCGATCCGACGCGATGAGTTCGTCGACCTTCGGCTGCATGCCTTCGACCTGAAGCAGCCCGAGCTGGCGCTCCAGGCGGCGCAAATCCTGTGACAGCAGTTCGCGATTCTTGCGAAAAAGCAGATCGCGGCGGTTCGTTTCGGCCTGTTGCTGGGCGAGATCGGCGACGCGGCGCGTCGCTTCGGTCTGGGAAAGCAGCGGTTCGGGGCCGCGCAGCACGGAGCGCTTCGGCGCGGGATGCGCCGTGCCGCGAAACACGGCCATCGGCGTTTCCTCGTCGATCGCGCGCAGGACGTCCGCCGGAACCTCCTCCAGCGTGCGGCGCTCGTCCATCCAGTGCGGGGGCAGGCCGGTCACGAGCTCGATGCCGCGCACGAATTCCTCGTTGAAATCGCGCTGACCGGCGACGATCAGCTTCATGAACGTCGGCGAGAAGCTCATCATGCGCGCGAGGCGCGCAGCGCCGCCCGGCGTCCCAACCAGCACGTTCAGATTGGACCGCCAGACAAGGAACAGCGTTTCGTCGAAATCTTCCATGAACAGGCTCCAGGCAGACCGACGCGCCCGATCGTGCGCATCAGCGTTGCGCGCGCGAGATCCGCGCGCATGCATATCCGGTTCCCGAATATCGCTGCGCACCTCGACCGGTGCGCCGTCCACATACCGCATAAAACACCATACTAACGTCATCGGCAAGCGTGGCGGATATGGCACGCGCGCGACGCGACAGTTGCATCGCCGCCACACGCGTGCCGCCGGCCAGCTTACGGCTCGTTGCGCAGATAACCTTCCTTGCTCGGGTCGAGCATGCGCCAGGAAACGATGAGCGAAATCGCGCACATCACCGTGACGTACCAGAAGAAGGTCGATTCGCTGCCCACTGATTTCAGCCACAGCGCGACGTATTCCGCCGAGCCGCCGAACACCGCGTTGGCGACCGCGTACGACAGGCCGACGCCCAGCGCGCGCACTTCCGGCGGGAACATTTCCGCCTTGATGAGCCCGCTGATCGACGTATAGAAGCTCACGATCGCGAGCGCGATCACGACCAGCACGAACGCCATGACCGGGCTCGCCACCGTGGAAAGCGCGTGCAGCAGCGGCACCGTGCCGATGGTCGCGAGCGCGCCGAACCACAGCATCGACGCGCGGCGGCCGATACGATCCGACAGCGCGCCGAAAACCGGCTGCAGCAGCATATAGACGAAGAGCGCGGCGGTCATCACGTTGCTGGCGGTTTTGGCATGCATGCCCGCCGTGTTGACCAGATACTTCTGCATGTAGGTCGTGAACGTGTAGAAAATCAGCGAGCCGCCCGCCGTGAAGCCCACGACGGTCATGAACGCGGCCTTGTGCTTCATCAGCCCGGCGAGCGTGCCCGCTTCCTTGCGATCGCGCGTTTCGGCGGTCGAGGTTTCGTCGAGCGAGCGTCGCAGGTAGAGCGAAACCAGCGCCGCGCATGCGCCGATGAAGAACGGCACGCGCCAGCCCCACGCCTTCAGCTCTTCCGTCGACAGAAACTGTTGCAGAACCACCAGCACGAGCAGTGCGGCAAGCTGCCCGCCGATCAGCGTCACGTACTGGAACGACGCGAAGAAACCGCGCCGGCCGCGCAACGCCACTTCACTCATGTAGGTCGCGCTCGTGCCGTACTCGCCGCCCACCGACAATCCCTGGAACAGGCGCGCGATCAGAAGCAGAAACGGCGCCCACGCGCCGATGGATGCGTAGGTCGGCAGGAAGGTGATGACGAGCGAGCCGCCGCACATCATCAGAACGGAGATCATCATCGCGTTGCGGCGGCCGTGCTTGTCGGCGATACGGCCGAACAGCCAGCCGCCGATCGGGCGCATCAGGAACCCCGCCGCGAACACGCCCGCGGTGTTCAACAACTGAACCGTCGGATTGCCGCCCGGAAAGAACGCCGACGAAAAATACAGCGCGAGGAACGAGTAGATATAAAAGTCGAACCACTCGACGAGGTTGCCCGACGAGGCCCCGACGATTGCGAAAACGCGGCGCCGGGTGTCCTCTGCGGTATAAGCGGGAAGGTCGGTCATGTTGTTTCTGATCTCTTGGTCACTGTCTGGATGGCGTTTGCCGGGGCTCGTGACCCCGGTCCGGGCGCTCTTGCGGCGTTCGGGCGCAAGTTTATACGACGGTTCGGGCGAAAGCGCGCTCACGTGGCGCGCCGAACACGGCCGGAAGTCATAGGCGAATTCGCGCAGTCGCGCGGTTGCGCCGTGTCCGACAATGACGTCAGGCGTCCGCCGAGGCTTGCCGCAAAAGCATTCGCCGCCCTTGCGACCGGTTTATGCAACGCTTTCGACACGATCCGCCGATGCCTCGGTCGTTCAAGTTAGGTAATTACCCTGATCAAAGATTTTGCTGACTATTTATCGATAAAGTCTCGGAATCACGATTCGCATCGACGAGGACCGCATGAACCCGCATCAACCGATCACCCTCGACGCGGCGCTGGCGTCGAAGTTCGCCCAGGTCGCGCTCGGCCATCTGACGCGCGAATATCCGAACAAGCTCGATCACGTGATGGCGAGCGAAGCCGATGTCCAGAGCCCGCGCGCGCTCCATCCGATCTTCTACGGCAGCTTCGACTGGCATTCGTGCGTGCATGGCTACTGGCTGATCGCGCGGCTCTACGACCGCTTTCCCGGATTGCCGGAGGCGTCGCGCATCCGTGCGGTGATCGACGAGCATTTCACCGATGCCAACGTCGCGGCCGAAGTCGCGTATCTGCAACGCCCGGCTGCGCGCGGTTTCGAGCGGCCCTACGGCTGGGCGTGGCTGCTCGCGCTCGCCGCGCAGCTCCACTCGATGCCTTCCGACGACGGCGCGCGCTGGGCCCGTGCACTTCAGCCGCTCGCCGACGCGTTCGTCGCGCGCTTCGAGGAATTTCTGCCCAAGTCGACGTATCCGCTTCGGGTCGGCACGCACTTCAACATGGCGTTCGCGCTGACGCTCGCGATCGGCTACGCGCGCGCCACGCGAAACGCGGGCTTCGAACGCCTGCTGAGCGAGACGGCCTTGCGCTGGTTCGAGAAGGACGAAGGCTGTCAGGCGTGGGAGCCGGCGGGCGACGAATTCCTGTCGCCGTCGCTGATGGAAGCCGTGCTGATGCGCCATGTGCTGCCGGGCGATGGCTTCGTCGGCTGGTTCGACCGGTTTCTGCCGCGCATTGCCGCGCGCGAGCCGGCGACGCTCTTCACGCCCGCCACGGTCACCGATCGCAGCGACGGGAAGCTCGCGCACCTCGACGGCCTGAACCTCTCCCGCGCGTGGTGCCAGCGCACGATCGCGCGGGCATTGCCTGCGGGCGACGCGCGCATCGCGGTGCTCGAAACGGCCGCGAACGAACATCTGACGTCGGGCATCGCGCACGTCGCGGGCGATTACATGGGCGAGCACTGGCTCGCGACATTCGCGCTGCTGGCGCTCGAAGCCTGATCCGCCTCAGACGCGCGGCTGAAACGCGATCACGCCCATGCCGATGAGCGCGATCGCCGCGCCCGCGATGTCCCACGCCGTCGGCCGGATGCGATCGACGGCCCAGAGCCACGCGATCGCCACGCCGATATACACGCCGCCGTACGCGGCATAGATGCGCCCGGCGGCGGCGTCGTGCAGCGTGAGCAGCCACGCGAACAGCGCGAGCGACAGCGCGCCGGGCACGACGAGCCACGGCGAGCCGCCCTCCCTGAGCCATCGATACGGAAAATAGCAGCCGGCGATCTCGGCGACGGCCGTGACGACATAGAGCGCGAATGTATTCATGACGCGCATTATCGACGTCCGCCCGAAGTTGCGTCGCCATCGCCGCGCCCGGACAATGACGCGCTTGTCACGAACCGCCGGCCCGAACACCTTGCAGACGCCCCCACAAAACGATTCGACCGAAACCGCCGCGCTGCCCGTGCACTGGCACAAGCGCGTGTTGACACTCGCGTTTCCTATCGTCCTCGCCAATCTCACGCAGCCGATTCTCGGCGCCGTCGATACGGCCGTCGCCGGGCATCTCGACGGGCCGCAGTATCTCGGCGGCGTCGCGCTCGGCGGGCTCGTGTTCAGCTTCGTGTTCTGGGGCTTCGGCTTTCTGCGCATGGGCACGACGGGACTCGTCGCGCAGGCGTTCGGCGCGCACGACGACGAGGCGTTGCGCGCGAGCGTGCTGCGCGCCCTGCTGCTCGCGCTCGCGATCGGCGCGGTGGTGCTGACGCTGCAGGTGCCGATCATCCGCTATGGGCTCATCGCGCTGGGCGGCAGCGCCGCCGTGCAGGACACCGCGAGCGCGTATTGTCATGCGCGCATCTGGGCCGCGCCGTTCGCGCTCGGCAATTACGTCGTGCTCGGGTATCTGCTCGGCTGTCAGCGCGTGCGGCTCGCGCTCGTCACGCAGATCTTCATCAATCTGGTGAATATCGTCGCGGTGCTGCTGTTCGTGTATCGCTTCGACTGGGGCATCGCGGGCATCGGCGCGGCGACGGCCTTCGCGGATTTTTGCGGCTTCGCGCTGGGCGTCGCGATCCTCTGGCATTCGCGTCCGCGCGGCCTCGCGCCGCTCGCACCGCGCTCGATCTTCGATGCGCACGCGCTCAGGCGGCTCGTCGCGATCAACCGCGACATCTTCATCCGCACGATCTGTCTGCTCGGCTCGTACGGCTGGTTCGCGCATCTCGGCGCGCGCGAGGGCGACGCGATCCTCGCCGCCAACGCCGTCCTGCTCAATTTTCAGACGTTCATGTCTTTCGGACTCGACGGCTTCGCGCACGCGGCCGAGGCGCTCGTCGGCGCGGCGGCCGGCGCGCGCGACCGTCACGCGTTCCGGCAGGCCGTCAAGATCACGATGTTCTGGTCGGCGATCGGCGCGGCGGGCTTCTCGGTCGTCTACTGGATGAGCGGCGAATGGATCATCGGCAAGCTGACCGATCAGGCCGTCGTGCACGCGGCGGCGGTGCGCTATCTGCCGTGGGCGTCGATTCTGCCGCTCGCATCGGTGGCGGGCTTTCAGCTCGACGGCGTGTTCATCGGCGCGACCCGCACGCACGAACTCATGAAAGCGATGGCCGTCTCGCTCGCGGTGTTCCTGCTCGCCGCCTGGGCGCTCGCGGGATCGCTTGGCAATCACGGACTGTGGCTCGCGCTCACGCTTTTCATGGTGGCGCGCGGCATCACGCTGGCGGTTCAGGTGCCCGCGATCGAGCGCGCGTCGTGCTCGCCCGATCGGCGCTGAGTCACTGCGGAAGCGGCTTCACGGCGGCGAGGCCATCGAGCAGCGCCTTGTGGAACGCCGCCGGGTCCTGCATCTGCGGCGCGTGGCCCAGTTCGGGAAACTCGACGAGCCTCGCGCCCTCGATGCGTTCCTTCGCCAGCTTCGCGAGATCCGGATAACGGCCGAGCATCGGGCGAATCTCGGGCGGCGCGAAATCCTTGCCGATGGCGGTCGTGTCCTTGTCGCCGATCAGCAGCAGCGTCGGTGTTTTCAACTGATCGAATTCGTAGACGACCGGCTGCGTGTAAATCATGTCGTAAATCAGCGCCGAGTTCCACGCGACGACGTCCTTGCCCGGCCCCCGATACATGCCCGCGAGCATCTGCACCCACGGTTCGTAATCTGCGCGCCATTGGCCGGAGTAATACGTGCTCGTCTCGTAACGGCGGATGCCATCGGCGCTCGTTTTCAGCTCGCGCGCGTACCAGTCGTCGATCGATATCGACGGCACGCCTTTCGCCTTCCAGTCTTCGAGCCCGATCGGATTGACGAGCACGAGCTGCTCCGTCTCACGCGGATACATCAGCGCGTAGCGAACCGCGAGCATGCCGCCCGTCGAATGCGCGATGAGCGTCGCCTTCGATACGCCGAGCGCCCCGAGCAGCGCATGCGTGTTGCGCGCGAGTTGCTGGAAGCTGTACTGATAGCGCGCGGGCTTGGTCGACTTGCAAAAGCCGATCTGATCCGGCGCGATCACGCGATAGCCCGCATCGGTCAAGGTATCGATGGTCTGCTTCCAGGTCGCCGAACAGAAATTCTTGCCGTGCAGAAGCACCGCGGTGCGGCCGTTCGGATGCAGCGGATGCACGTCCATATAGGCCATGCGCACGACCTGGCGCTGCGACGTGAGCGCAAACTGCGCAACCGGATACGGATAATCGAAGCCTTGCAACTCGGGACCGTAGGCGGGACCGTCATTGCTGGTCGATTGCGCGGCGTCCTCGGCATGCGCGTGAAAGGCGCAGGACAACGCGAGAGACAACACCAGAGAACGAAGAACGGACGAATTCATTTTTGGTTTCGGGATGACGTCGGCCGACGCATTCTAGCGCGCCTGAATTTCACACGCGCCCGCGGGCTCGCCCGCCCCGCGCGCTGTCCCGAGCGCTTATACTTGCGGCCCCGAACGTCGACTGGACCTTCTCAAGCATGCCATTTAGCATCAAGGCATTCGCCGCCGCGCTCTTCGCATTCGTCTGTGTCGGCGCATCCGCGAACGACTGCCCGCAGTTCAGTCCGAACGGCCGCGCGCCCGTCGTCGTCAATTCGAGGATGCGCGCGGCGACGCAGGAAGTCTGCTACACCGACTTCGCGCTGCTTCACTCCGGCATCACGAAAGGCCCGCTCTGGTCGGCGGAGCATCTGACCGCGAACAGTGTCGATGAAGCGAAGAACAACACGCGCACCAATCGTTTTTTCGTCGACAAGCGCCTGCCGCCCGGTGATAGCGCGCAGCTTTCCGATTACAAGAAGAGCGGCTACGACCGCGGCCATATGAGCCCCGCTGGCGATCGCGCGAGCAAGAAAGGCATGGCCGAATCGTTCTCGCTCGCGAACATCGTGCCGCAGGATCCGTCGAACAACCGGCGCATCTGGTCGCGCATCGAGCAAGCGGTGCGCAGGCTGACCGAGGAGTCGGGCGAGGCGTTCGTCGTCACGGGGCCGCTTTTTTCGGGACGTCAGTTGCAGACGATCGGCGAATCGCGCGTGTTCGTGCCGACGCAACTGTATAAGGTGGTTTATCTGCCGCAGCGTCAGATCGCGTTCGCGGTGGTGGTCGAGAACACGCCGACCAACACCTACACGATGAAAACCGTGCGCGAGCTGGAAGCGATGAGCGGCCTCGCGTTTCCCGGCATACCGGACGCACTGAAGGACAAACGAATTGGAGGGTTGCAAGGTGTTTAAGCCATTTGCGAACGATACGGACGTGTTGAACATCGCGGGCGACGCGGTCAACATCGAAAACGGCGTGAAGCGCCTGACGATCAGCGCCGATCTGACGATCGCGCGCGACAAGGCGGGACTCGCAAACGCGCTCGCGCTTCAGAAGGCGATCGGTGCGATCATCGAAGTCTTGCAGAGCGATGCGTCGCTGCCCGCGAAGCTGCCCGACGAACCGGGCGCGCCGTCGGGCACCGCCGACAATCCGTTCATCTGAAGCGGCGATCGTCGGAAACAGCCGCGCGGAGAATCGAAGTGATCGAATGCCATGTCGGCCCGAGCCCGCTCGGGCACATCCTGTATCGCGCCGAAAACGACTGTCTGACGGGGCTCTTCTTCGTCGGACAGAAGCATTTCCCCGATGGTCTGCCGCAGCCGACGCTGTCCGACACGTTGCCCAGATCGCGCGTGATCGGCGAGGCGCGCGAGCAGATCGGCGAATACTTCTCCGGCGTGCGCAAGGAATTTTCGATCGCGCTGAACCTCGACGGGACGGCGTTTCAGCGGCAAGTCTGGGATGCGCTGCGGCAGATTCCCTTCGGCGAAGCTTGGACCTACGGCGATCTCGCGCGCCGGCTCGGCTTGCCGATGGGCGCGTCGCGGGCCGTAGGCGGCGCGAACGGCCGCAATCCGGTTGCGATCATCGTGCCGTGTCATCGCGTGATCGGCGGCGACGGAGAATTGACCGGCTACGCAGGCGGCGTGGAGCGCAAGCGTCACTTGCTCACGCTGGAAGGCGGGCCGGGCCGCGAGCAACTCACGCTCTTCTGAAGCTGCCGTCTGCGGCGCAAAAACAAAAAGCCCGCGAACCGGATGGTTCGCGGGCTTTTCCGTGGAGCGCCGTACTTCTTGTGATTACGGCGTGAGCGTGACTTCCACGCGACGGTTCTCCGCACGACCGACGTCCGTTGCGTTCGACGCGATCGGGTTCGCCTTGCCGAATCCCTTCAGCGAGTAGTTGTCGGCATGCAGGCCGCGCTCCTTCAGATAGCTGAGCACCGCTTGCGCGCGACGCTTCGACAGACCGACGTTGTAGGCATCGGGGCCCGTCGAATCCGTATAACCCTCGACGGTCACCGACGCGAAATTCGCACCCTTCGAGTCGGCGACGAGCTGATTCAGAATGCCCTTCGCCTTAGGCGTCAATGCAGCGCTGTCGAACGCGAAGTTCGTTTTCTCGTCCAGCGAGATCTTGCGCGGCGCGGTGGCCATTGCCTTGGCGGGAGCCGGCTGCGGCTCGGTTGCCGGCATGACGGGAGCCGGCTGTGCCTGCTGTACCGGCGTCGCGCAACTGAAGATCACGCTGCGGGGATCCTTGGACGCGTTCGTGCCGGCGAGCGCCTGGAGCACATTGACCGGCTGATTGCCGCACATCTTTTGAGCAGCGGTCATACAGGCGCTGCCATTCTCAAAAACACCGTAGCATTCGGCGCGGTAAGCCTTCTGGCCGTCCGACGTCTGAATCTGGCTGATATTGAACGCCGGTCCCGAGGTGGACGAGCAGCCCGCGAGTGCAGCAGCGGCGATAAGACTAACGGCAAGAGTTTTCGTGAGCAATTTGGTGTACATGCGAGTCAATTTGAAAGCGCGAAGCCGCTGAAAGCGCGCCTTTTGTTTCCGGGCCCGGGAACATTCCCAAAGGCGGCAGGCAGATTCATGATTCGATTTCGGATGCGTTCAACTATCGATGAGCAATCCAAAAGCTGCGGGATTGTAGCCCGGTGTTTCGTGCGCTTTAAGCGGACAACTCCCAAATTGCAGGGGGCTGACGCGCGCACATCGAAATGCCTATTTGACCGGCGCGGGGAGATCGCCATCCGACTGTTTTTGCAGTTCCTGCACGCGTGTCTGGAGCGCGCGAAGCTGCGCCTGCGCGGCCGCCTGCTCGGTACGCAATTCACGGATCGCGTTCTGCTGCTCCAGCTGATGGGTCGTCACCTGACTTTGCTGCGCGCGAGCAATATCGAGATCCGTTTGCAGCCGATTGGCGCGTTCCTGCTGGACGGCAATTTGCCGGTCGGCATACGCCTTTTCTGCTTCGAGCTTGATGCGCTTGATTTCGGCATCGGCAAGCGTGGTCGATGTTTTCGCGAAATCGGAATAGACCGCGTCGGCACGACCGTCGTTTTGCGTTTTAAACACGCGCCAGATATTGTTTTGCTGAAACAGTGCGACGTAATAAGTCATCTGCTCGGCATAATACGAAAGACTCGCGCCATAACTGCCATTGGAAGTCCTGCGCAATTCGACGATCTTTCCGGCGGTAGTGAGCGTTTCGAGTTCCGCGACATCGCCATTTGTCGTAACGGCCGTTGATGAACCAGCGCGTATATCGCCGGCGGCGCGGGCCCACGGAAGCGGCATAAGCAAACCCGCCGCGATTAGCGCGATTTCCGCAATCACCAAACGCTTCATTGCGATTTTTCCTTAACGGTAAAGCACATTGCCCGAAAAGGATTATGGCGGTTTAATGCTATTAACTCCAGACGATCTAAATCGCTTATATCCGATCGCGACTCAAATCGTGGGCTGGCGTGTAAAACGTTCTGTCATCAATCGCGCTTCGCTTGCGCTGCGCACGGTTTCTGTCGGTTTGAAAATACGCGAGTCTCCGTGTTCGGCAGGCATGCGCGAGAAAATGTCGCGATCCGCCCTGAAGTCGAACGGCGTGGCAGACAAAATGCGCGCGTCGGGCAAAGGCTCGACGGCGTGAACCGGCACAGCGGACATGGCGAAAAACGCGAAAGAGCTGGCGATGAGCGCAAGAGCGCCCGGAATCGAGTGCGAACGGTGCATGGCAAGGAGAAGGCAATGAGGGCGCACGAGCGCCGGAATGGAGCCGCCGCGAGAAACATACGCGGCGTTCGTGTACTGCATCGTTCGACATTTCAACAGCTGTCGCGCCACCTGCCCATGAGAGAGTTCTCAAACAATTCTGGCCCGAGGGCTGCCTATCCCATCCGACAGAGCGTTCAGGCGTGAAAAATGCGGACGATAGGCGTTCGCTTGCCAGCGCAAGCATGGCTGGCGCACGCCTCGTGGAGTGCAGCAGCAGAGCAGAGAACGGCCTGTAAAAGCCACGGCTGCGGGGATCGCCGGTGCGACAAGCAGCCACAGCTTGCCAAGAGTCCGCCATAATGCGCCTTCGCGAAAATGCCGATCGGCAAGTAAAAACGAAAATGCCATGACTCAAGACGACAAGCACTCGACCGATCAACCCAGACAGCCCGCCGCCAACGACGGCAACGTGACGACCGGCGTCGCGGGCCTGGACGACATCCTGGGCGGCGGTCTCGTCGAAGGCGGCCTGTATCTGATCGAAGGGATGGCGGGCGCGGGCAAGACGATTCTCTCGTCGCAGATCGGCTTTCACCGCGTCGCGCAGGGCGACATGGTGCTGTACATCACGCTGATCGCCGAATCGCACACCAAGCTTCTGTCCCACCTGCGGGCGCTCTCGTTCTACAACGCCGACGCCATCTCCGACCGGATGCTCTTCGTGTCCGGCTATCACGAACTGATGCGCGACGGCCTGTCCGGTTTTCTTGCGCTGATCGCGGCGACGATCAAGACGAGCCGTCCGCGCTTCATGGTCATCGACGGATTTCGCAGCGCGCGCGAATTCAGCTCGACGGAGCTCGAACTCTCGCAATTCATCCACGAGCTGTCGGCATTCGTGAGCGCCGCGCGCTGCACGACGCTGATTCTCGCGCCGCTTTCCGGCAACGAGCCGCATCCGGAGCACACGCTCGTCGATGGGCTCATCGAACTGAACCGCTACAACACCGGCATGCGCCGCGCCCGCGAGATCGAGGTCCACAAGCTGCGCGCCCGCGATCATCTGCTCGGCAAGCACTTCTTCAAGATCACCGAAAACGGCCTCGTGACCTTTCCGCGCATCGAGGCGTCGCCCGCCAACGATCGCGGGACGCCGGACTTCAAGAGCAAGCTCGGCTTCGCATTTCCCGATTTCGACCAGATGCTCGGCGGCGGCGTCGTGCGCGGCTCGACGACCACGCTCGTCGGGCCGTCGGGCGTCGGCAAGACGCTCATGTCGCTCAAGTTCCTGCAGGCGGGCGTGGAGCGCGGCGAGCGCTGCGTCTATTTCGGCCTGTACGAGTCGCCCGAGCGGCTGCTGGCGAAAGCGCAGTCGGTCGGTATCGATCTCGTGCCGGCCGCGCAGGACGGACGTCTCGCGATTCACTGGCATCCGGCAGTCGAACTGGCGATCGACGAACTCGCCGTCGAACTGATGAACGCTGTGAGGAATTCGAACGCGTCGCGGCTCGTCGTCGACGGTATCGACGGATTCTTTCAATCCGCGAACCGCACCGAGCGCTTCGGGCTCTTTCTCAACGCGCTCACGCACCGCCTGCGCGATGCGGGCGTGACCACCGTCCTCACCGAGGAGCTGCCGCTCTACGGCGATGCGGGGCTGCCCACGACGCTGCGCGCGTCCGCGATGACGGAGAACATCGTGCTCATGCGGTACGTGGAGGCGAATTCCGCGCTGTATCGCATGGTGTCGATCGTCAAGCAGCGCGAAGGCCCGCACGATTCGGCGATTCGCCGTCTCACGATCGACTCGCGTGGCATGCATATCAGCGAAGGCTTCATTGGCCCGACGGGTCTGCTGTCCGGACACCCGTCGATCGCGCCCGCGCTCTCTGTGTCGGATCCCGGCGCGCGCGCATGAAAAAAATCCTCGTCGTCGACGATGAATTCGACATTCTGACAACGTGGCGCCTCGTGCTCGAAATGGAGGGCTACGAGGTTTCCACTGCTTCCAACGGACGCACCGCGCTCGAGGCGGCGCGCGCGAATCCGCCCGCGCTCGTCATTACCGACTGGATGATGCCGCACATGGACGGCGTCGAGCTGATCCGGCAACTGGCCGCGAGCGACGGGCTCGCGGGCGTGCCGGTGATCCTCATGAGCGCGGCGGCCAATGCGCCGGCGCTCGAGCATCCGCACGCGCAGTTTCACCGCAAACCGCTGTCCATCGATGATCTGGTCGACAGCGTCAGAAGCCTTATCGGTCCGGCCTGAGCGGACTTAGGCACGCGGCGTGCTGTAGAGGTGCGTTCCGGCGATTCCGGAGTTACGAGAAACCGCTCAACCCGAAAGGAGGCACCATGGTGCAGGATCAAGTGGAAGGCGCGGCACAAAAAGTCGTCGGCAAGGTACAGGACGCGGTCGGCGCATTGACCGGCGATGAAGCGACGCAAGCCGAAGGCAAAGTGCGGCAGGCCTATGGCAATTTGCAGCAGAGCTACGGGCAGACCGTCGACAACGTGCGCCTGGCGGTTGCGAATCAGCCGATTCAGGGCGTGCTGATCGCCGCGGCGGTCGGCTTCGTGCTCGGCGCGTTGTGGAACCGCGATCGCTGATGCGCGACTGGCAGTGCGCATGACGCATGGAAACGAGGCCGGCGTGGGAAACCACGCCGGCTTCTTCGTTTATTTCGCCTCGTGCGCGACGCCGGCGAGCGCCGCGGACCGCGCGCAACCGATGGCGATCGCGACGGCCGCCACCAGGAGCGCGCCATGCGCGCCGCCGAGCGCCGCCGCGACGGCAAGCCCGCACGACGCTGCCGCGCTCAAGGCGCTCGCGGCCGGCGCGCCCGCAGCACCGCCCATCGCGAGCGACAAATGCGCGCCGATCAGCGCGACCATCGCAACGACCAGCACCACGGCGTGCGCGCCGGGTTGAGCGCCGAGCACATAGGCGAGCGCCGCGCACGCACCCGCGCAAACGAGATGCAGTGGCTGCAAGGACATGCTTTCGCGATTCGCCCGCGCGCAGACGAGATACGCCAGCGCCGCCATCGCGCCGCCTGCGAGAACCGCATACGCGCCGCTCGCGCCCGGCAGCACCCATGCGACGAACGCGATCGTGGTGAGCGACGCGTGCGTCGATGCACCCGAAGCGATCGAAGCGCTCCCGCCGAATCGATATCCGGCGAATCCCGCGACACCGGCGAGCAGGAGCGCGGCGGCCAGCGTCGCCATGGCGGCAGGCCCGCCGCTCGCGCAAGCCGCGACGACGATCACCGCGCCGGCGGCCGCCAACGCACGCGCATGGGCACGCGCCGCGCCTGCCCGCATCGACGAACCCGCCGACAACGCCGCGAGCACGCAGAGCGCGCCGGCCAGAGCATCGGACATGCGTCGCTCCTTCAGACGGCCAGCACGTTCGACAGCGTGCCGATACCCGCGATCGACACATCTACGCGCGCGCCGTCCTTGATCGAACCGACGCCGATCGACGTGCCGCACGCGATCACATCGCCGGGCACGAGCGTCATGTCCTGCGACAGCATGCTCACCTGTTCGGCGGGCGAGAAGATCATGTCGTCGAGCGGATAGTTCTGACGCTCGACGCCTTCGAGCGTCGTGACGACGTTCGCCGTGCGCCAGTCGAAGCCGTTGCCCGGCGTGACGATCGCGGGTCCGAGGCACGTGAACGTGTCGAAGCCCTTCGAGCGGCACCACTGCGCGAAGTTGGGATCTTGCTGAAGCAACTCGATCGCGGTGACATCGTTCACGCACGTATAGCCGAAGATCGCCTCCTCCGCTTCCTCGACCGACGCCCCGCTCACCGTCTTGCCGATCACGATGCCCAGTTCGCCCTCGTACGCGATCTTGCCTTGATAACTCTTCGGCCGGCGGATCGACTCGTTCGGCCCGATCACCGACATCGGCGGCTTGATCAGAAAGAGCGGATGCTGCGGCGGCGCCTTGTCGAGCTTCTGCGACAGCGCGTAGTAGTTGTTCCACAGCGCGATGACCTTGCTCGGCTGGCACGGCGCGAGCAGCGTGAGATCGTCGGCGGCGAAGGAAATGTCGGTCGGGCGCGGGCGGTCGAACATCGCGCCTTCGTGCTGCACGACGCGGCCCGAGTGCTGATCGAGCGTACCGAAGCCGATGCTGCCGCCGGCATCGCGAAAACGAATCCAGTGTGTCAAGTCTGTCTCCCTGAGAAAAGGAGCGCGGGCGTACATGGCCCGCGCTCTCGTCCCCTCCTCCTTACATCGGATCAGGCCCGCGCCGCGGGCCCACGTGTACTTCGCACCGAGCACCATGACGGGCAATTCCGTGCATGGGCCGGCTGCTTCACTTCGTTACAGGACAACCGTGCTGTTCACGTCGCGCGTCTCCGGTTTCCAGGGACGTGCCGGGTCCGCGCCGCCTTCTTTTCGAAGGCGGCGGGAGGCAAAACAAGTGCGTGAGAGGCGTCTAGATCGCGCCGAGACTCTTCAGTGTGGCGACCTGATCGGGCGTGTAGCCGAGTTCGGCCATGACTTCGTCCGTATGCTCGCCGAGCAAAGGCGAGCGCACGACTTCGGTCGGGCTGTCGGACAGTTTGATCGGATTGCCGACCGTGAGATATTTGCCGCGCACCGGATGATCGACTTCGACCACCGTCCCGGTCTTGCGCAGCGACGGCTCTTCGGCGATTTCCTTCATCGAGAGAATCGGGCCGCACGGAATGTCGTGCTTGTTGAGGATTTCCATCGCCTGGAACTTGGTCTTCGACATCGTCCAGCGCTCGATCTCCGCAAAGATGTCCTTCAGATGCGGCAGGCGCGCGTTCGGCGTCTTGTAGTCCGGATGGTCGATCCACTCCTCTTTGCCGATCACCTTGCAGATTTCACCCCACACCGGCGCCTGCGTGATGAAGTAGATATACGCGTTCGGATCGGTTTCCCAGCCCTTGCACTTGAGAATCCAGCCGGGCTGACCGCCGCCCGATGCATTGCCCGCGCGGGGCACCGCTTCGCCGAACGAGCCGTTCGGGTATTGCGGATATTCCTTCATCACGCCGGTGCGTTCCAGCCGTTGCTGATCGCGCAGCTTCACGCGACAGAGGTTGAGCACGCCGTCCTGCATCGCGGCGAGCACTTTCTGGCCGCGTCCGCTCGTGTTGCGCTGATACAGCGCCGTGACGATGCCGAGCGCGAGATGCAGGCCCGTGCCGGAATCGCCGATCTGCGCGCCGCTGACCACCGGCGGGCCGTCGTCGAAACCGGTCGTCGAAGCCGCGCCGCCCGCGCATTGCGCGACGTTTTCGTAGACCTTGCAGTCCTCATAGGGTCCGGGGCCGAAGCCTTTCACCGACGCGACGATCATCCGCGGATTCAACTCCTGGATGCGCTCCCACGTAAAGCCCATGCGATCGAGCGCGCCCGGCGCGAAGTTCTCGACGAGCACGTCGCACTGCTTCACGAGCGTCTCGAGCACCTTCTTCCCTTCGGGATTCTTGGTGTCGATGGTGATCGAGCGCTTGTTGTGGTTGAGCATCGTGAAGTAGAGGCTGTCGGCGTCGGGAATGTCGCGGAGTTGTTCCCGCGTGATGTCGCCAGCGCCCGCGCGTTCCACCTTGATCACGTCCGCGCCGAACCACGCGAGCAGCTGCGTGCAGGTCGGTCCCGACTGAACGTGCGTGAAATCCAGGATGCGCACGCCGTCCAGCGCCTTGCCAGAGTTGTTCACCGTCATGGCTTGTCTCCCAATTCTTTAGTTCGACGTTTATGGATTCAGATTCATTTGTACATCCTTTGCGCCATCGTGCCAGCCTTGCGCGCATCTTCGCGGCAGCTGCCGAGCATCTCGGCTCTCGTGATATACAATATTCCAGACACAATATTAGTCAACTGTAGTTCGGTCGGAACAAACCCTGTGATGCACTGCACGATTGTCTGAAAGGCTTTACCGATGGTGCTTTCGCCATCATCGATATTGCGTCGCAGCAACTACCGTATTCTTCCGAAGTTTCTTCCATTACTTGCGTCACTCCACCATACCCGCTAAAACCTTTTGCTCGCCGTGAAATCTGATATACAGTATTTCAGCGCGACGACGGACCCGTTTTTTCGCCGCGCCTACTCCCATTAGAGGACATCAGGAGACGCAATGAACATCCACGAATATCAGGCGAAGACGCTGCTGCGGAAGTACGGCGTCGCGGTTCCGGAAGGCCGCGTCGCCTTTTCCGCGCAGGAAGCCGCCGACGCGGCGCGCGCGATCGGCGGACCGGTCTGGGTCGTGAAGTCGCAGATTCACGCCGGCGGCCGCGGCGCGGGACGCTTTTCCAACGATCCGGACGGCAAAGGCGGCGTGCGCGTCGTGAAGTCCGTCGACGCGGTGCGCGAGAACGCGCAGAAGATGCTCGCATCGGTGCTCGTGACGAAGCAGACCGGGCCGGCGGGCAAGGAAGTGAAGCGTCTCTATATCGAGGAAGGCTGCGATATCGCGCGCGAGTTGTATCTCGGCATGCTGGTCGATCGTGCCACGTCGCGCATCACGATCATGGCGTCGACCGAAGGCGGCATGGAAATCGAAGAAGTGGCGCACCGCACGCCGGAAAAAATACTCAAGGTCGCGATCGATCCGGCGACCGGACTTCAGCCCTTCCACACGCGTCAGATCGCATTCGGCCTCGGCTTGAGCGGCAAGCAGGTCGGCGCGGCGTCGAAATTCATCACGGCGTTGTATCAGGCGTTCGTCGATCTCGACGCGTCCATCGTCGAAGTGAATCCGCTCGTCGTGACCGGTTCCGGCGACGTGATGGCGCTCGATGCCAAGCTCAATTTCGACGATAACGCGCTCTATCGCCATCCCGACATCGAAAAGCTGCGCGATGTGGACGAGGAAGATCCCGCCGAAATCGAAGCGGCGAAGCACGGCCTGAACTACGTGACGCTCGACGGTAACATCGGCTGCATGGTGAACGGCGCCGGCCTCGCGATGGCCACGATGGACATCATCAAGCTATACGGCGGCGAGCCGGCCAACTTTCTCGATGTCGGCGGCGGCGCGACGCAGGAACGCGTCGCCACCGCGTTCAAGCTGATTCTGCGCGACCCGAAAGTGCGCGGCATTCTGGTCAACATCTTCGGCGGCATCATGCGTTGCGACGTCATCGCGCAAGGCGTCGTCGCGGCCGCGCGCGAAGTCGATCTGCGCGTGCCGCTCGTCGTGCGCCTCGCCGGAACGAATGTCGATGCGGGCCGAGAAATCCTGCGCACCTCCGGCCTCACGATCATCCCCGCCGAAAACCTCGCCGATGCCGCCGACAAGATCGTCGGCGCCGTCGCTCACTGAGAGGACACCAGCATGAGCGTCTTGATCAATAAAGATACGAAAGTGATTTGCCAGGGATTCACCGGCGCGCAGGGCACGTTTCACTCGGAGCAGGCGATCGCGTACGGCACGCGCATGGTCGGCGGCGTGACGCCCGGCAAGGGCGGCACGACGCATCTGGAGTTGCCCGTATTCGACACCGTCGCCGATGCGGTCGCGAAAACCGGCGCCGACGCGTCCGTCATCTACGTGCCGCCGCCCTTCGCCGCCGATGCGATCCTCGAAGCCATCGACGCGCAGGTGCCGTTCATCGTCTGCATCACGGAAGGCATTCCGGTGCTCGACATGCTGCGCGTCAAGCGCGCGCTCGCCGGCTCGAACAGCCGGCTCGTCGGGCCGAACTGTCCGGGCGTCATCACGCCGGGGCAATGCAAGATCGGCATCATGCCGGGGCATATTCACCAGCCGGGGAAGATCGGCATCGTGTCGCGTTCGGGCACGCTCACGTATGAGGCCGTCGCGCAGACGACCGCCGCCGGGCTCGGGCAGACGACGTGCATCGGCATAGGCGGCGATCCGGTGAACGGCACGAATTTCATCGACTGCCTCGCGCTCTTTCTCGAAGACGACGCCACCGAAGGCATCATCATGATCGGGGAGATCGGCGGATCGGCGGAAGAGGACGCCGCGCAATTCCTCAAGGAGTCGAAGACCAAAAAGCCGGTGGTCGGCTTCATCGCCGGGACGACGGCGCCGCCGGGACGCCGCATGGGCCACGCCGGCGCGATCATCTCGGGCGGCTCGGGCACCGCGAGCGCGAAAATCGACGCGATGAAGTCGGCGGGCATCCATGTCGCGGATTCGCCTGCCGCGCTCGGCGAAACGATGGTCCACGCGATACGTTAAGCCATACCGGTTCAGCGAGCCTGAACGCAAAAAAAGGCTGCGCGGCAAACGCCACGCAGCCTTTTTCATGACTCGAACTTCAATCCGGCTTCAGTCCAGAAAGTCGCAATTCGCCTCGACGAACGCCGCCAGATCCAGCGAATGCTGTTTCACGAGGCGCTCGACCAGTTCGGTGTCCCGCTTCTCCAGAGCCTCGATGATGCGCATGTGATCGACGATCGAGCGCGACGCCCGGTCGCTCTGCGAGATCGTCATCTTACGGATCGCGCGCACGTGCACGAAGATGTTCTTGATCGTCTCGAAGATGATTTCCGACTTCGACAGACGCACGATCGCGGAATGGAACGCGATATTCGCATCCGAATATTCGTCGATGTGCTCGGCGGGCGTCGAGTCGCGGAAGTTGTCGAACATGTGGCGCAGATGAGCGATTTCCTCGTCCGTCGCGCGCTGCGTCGCGAGCCGCGCCGCCATGCTTTCCAGCGCCGCCCACATGTGGATCATCTCGACGATCTCGCGCTTGGTCTTGCGCAAGATATAGACACCCCGGCGCGGCACCGTACGCAGAAAGCCTTCCTGCTCCAGCAGCGTCATGGCCTCGCGGATGGGTGTGCGCGAGACGCCGAGCGCTTCGGTCAGCTCTTTCTCGTCCAGACGGATTTCTTCCCGCGAGCGGTAGATGTCCGCCTCGGCGATCGCCTGCCGCAGCTTCGCGTACGCCTGATCGCGCAGCGAAACCGTGGCATTGATCGGCTCCAGCGAAAGCGTGAGCCCGGACGGACGAACGTCGGGGCGAACTTCCGGCCTGTCTACGGATTGAGTATCAGATGGCATTGATGGCTTGATTTCCCATGTGCGGACGGCGAGCGTCGACACGCTTGCCCGAACCGCCGTTCTGGTCATCCGCCGCGAGACCGGCGAAGCGACCGTGATTCTGTGCGCGCTGCAGCATGCTCTGCGGCACCGCCGACGCAATCATAAACGTAACACCCGTACCCACGGCAACCAGCGCGAATCCGACAACCACCAACAGGGCGATGCTCATTTCAGGCTCCAGTCAAATCACTCAAGAGCCCTCAGTATATGCTGCATCGCAACAGAGATCAACATATTTTGCATCTTGTATATCAGAAACAACGCTGGTGCCTTCGTCTGCAGTTTAGGCGGCTTTTTGAGATTGCGGGAGCGGCAGCGGCTTCGCCGTGCCCTGATTCACGCCCTCGCGCAGCTTGATCAATGCGAGCACCGCATCGAGCATCGGCGTATCCACGTGAACGAGACGGCCGATTTCCTGCACGACGGTCATCAGCGGATCGATTTCCATCGGGCGATTGGCCTCGCAGTCCATCAGCATCGACGTCTTGTGCGCACCGACCGCGCCCGCGCCGTTGATGCGCCGCTCCACGTCGACGCGGAAGTTCACGCCGATCTTGTCGCCGATGGCCTTCGCTTCCAGCATCATCGCCTTCGAGAGCGCGCGTGTGCCGGGATCGCTCGTCAGGACGTCGAGGGTCGCGCCGGTCAGCGCGCTGATCGGGTTGAAGCACAGGTTGCCCCAGAGCTTCAGCCAGATTTCGTCGCGGATGTTGTCGCGCATCGGCGCTTCCATGTCCGCCTTGGCCATCATGTCGTGCAGCGCCTGCAGTCGCGGCGTGATTTCGCCGCTCGGCTCGCCGATCGGAAACTTCTTGCCGTAGTGATGCTCGATGACGCCCGGCTCAGCGATCTCCGCCGCCGGCAGCAGCACGCAGCCGATCGCGCGTTCCGGCCCGAACACGTCCCACTGTCGGCCGCCGGGATCGACGCTCTGCAACTTCGTGCCTTCGAGCTCGCCGCCGTGCTTGTAGAAGTACCAGTACGGCAGACCGTTGACGGCCGTGACGATCGCCGTCTCCGGGCCGAGCAGCGGCGGAATCAGATCGACGACGCCGGGGATCGAATGCGCCTTGAGCGCGATGATCACGTAATCCTGCGGACCGAGTTCGGCGGGATTGTTCGTGCAGCGCACCTTGACGACGTGCTCCTGACCATCGATACGCAGCTTCACGCCGTTCGCCTGCATGGCCGCGAGATGCGGCCCGCGCGCGACGAAACTGACTTCCGCTCCGGCGCGCGCCAGTTGCGCACCCATATATCCGCCGATCGCGCCGGCGCCGTACACGCAGATTTTCATGGTTCGTCTCCTGAGGGTTGTAGCCTTTTAGCTCTCTGATATACAAGATACTACATTCCGTATCGACCAAGAACAAGGCGAATCGTGTTCTTGCGGACGAGCGGAAACCCGCATGCGCGAGGCGCGCCGCGGGTTGGGATGAATACAGGGAAAAGCGCCGGTCAGGCGTCGACAGGCTGACCCGAGATCACAGTATGCGACGAGGCCGCCACGATGTGCGACCACACACTCGCCGCGCTCGCGCGCAACGCGCGGCTCTTGCGCCGCACGAGCATGATCGTGCGCGACGTGTCCGGCACGAGCGGGATGAAGCGTGTGTGCGCGCTGTCGCACGCGGCGCGCGCGTGCATCGGCAGAATACCGACGCCGAGTCCCGCTTCCGCCATGCGCGCAACCGCCGCCGACTGTGTGAGTTTCTGGCGAACCGCGCCGGTCACGCCGTGCAGCGCGAGCGCGGCTTCGATGGCGCCGAGGCTGCCGGTGTCGTCATCGAGAAGGAGCAGCGGCGTGCCGCGCAACTGCTGCCAGTCGATGCGCGCCGCCTCGCTGAGCCGATGCGACGCGCTCACGACCGCCGCGAATCCATCGGCGAAAAGCGGTTCGGCGGCGAGTTCGTCGAGATTCTCCGGCGCGATCACGACGCCCAGTTCCGCCTCTCCGGAACGAACGAGTTGCAGCACGGCGTTCTGCGGCCGATCCATCATCACGATCGTGATGTCCGGCAAGCGCTCGCGGCAGGATGCGAGCATGCCGGGCAACACGCTCGCGGTGAGACCGCAACTGGTCGCGAGATTCACGACGCCCGGCTCGCCGCCCTCCTGCGCGCGTGGCCGCAGCGTCGCTTCCAGTTCCTCGACGAGCGGCGCGATGCGCGCGAGCAGGCGGCGTCCGGTGTCGGTGAGTGCGACCTGACGCGTGGTGCGATCGAAGAGCCGCAGCGCGACTTCGTCTTCGAGTTCTCTGATGCTGCGGCTGACTGCCGATTGCGTGATGCCGAATTCATCGCCCGCGCGCGTGAAGCTGCGATGCCGCGCGAGCGTGACGAACAATCTCAACTGATGCAGCGATACGCTGAGCGATGGAGACGGTTCGCGCGGCATGCCTCGACCGCCTTACTGAACCGTGTTGCGCGATGCGTCCCAGCCCGTCTGGAACGATGCGTTGACCGACGATTCCGCCGACGTTTCCGTCAGCGTGTTCTCGATCCAGCGCTTGCGCATCGGTGCGAGGACGAACTTCGCGCACAGTCCCGCCGCGATCGACGTGACGGCTGCCGCGATGAACACCGCATTCCACGAGCCGACCGACGCGAGCACCGATGCAAGCGGCACCAGCATCGACGCCGTGCCCTTCGCGGTGTACAACGTGCCCGCGTTGGCGGCGGCGTACTTGCTGCCGAAGGTATCGGCGCAGGTCGCGGGAAAGATCGAGAAGATTTCGCCCCAGCACAGGAACGTCATGGCCGCGAACAGCATGAAGAGATACGGATCGTGCCCGAACTCCATCAGCCCGAGCAGCGCGATGCCTTCGCCCAGGAAGATGATGAACATGGTGTTCTCGCGGCCGATCTTGTCCGAGATGAAACCGCACAGCGGACGCGTGAAGCCGTTGCACAGGTTATCGATGGACAGCGTCATCGCGAGCAGCGGCAGCGTCACGCCCAGCAGGTTCACCGGCATCTTCGCGAAGCCGTATTCCTTGGCGATCGGCCCGAACTGCGCGGTCGCGATCACGCCGCCCGCCGCGACGAACACGAACATCAGGTACAGCACCCAGAAGAGCGGCGAGCGTACCATCTGTCCTGTCGTGTAGTCGATTTTCGTCGACACGATGCGCTTGGCCGGCACGATGCCCTTCGGCGGATTGGGCCGCACGAGCATCAGCGCCAGCACGAAAATGCACGCGCCCTGCAGGATGCCGAAGAACATGAACGCGTGCTCGTAGCCCGAGCTCTGGATCATGTTGGAGATCGGAATCACGGTGACGGCCGCGCCCGCGCCGAAGCCCGCCGCCGTCATGCCCGCAGCGAGACCGCGCTTATCCGGGAACCACTTGAGCGCCGTGCCGACGCACGTGCCGTACACGCAGCCCGCGCCGATGCCCGCGACCACCGCCCCGATGTAGAGATGGATGAGACTCGTCGCGTTCGCGTCGATGATCCAGCCGAGCGCCGCGCAGATCGAGCCGCCGATGACGACCGGCCGCGGGCCGAATTTATCGACGAGCCAGCCCTCGACGGGCACAAGCCAGGTTTCGGTAACGATGAAAATAGTGAAGGCGGTTTGAATCGCCGCCTGACCCCAGTGATGCTTCGCATCCATTGGGACGACGAACAGGGTCCATGCGTACTGCAGGTTGGCGACCAGCCCCATGCATATGATGCCGATCACTAGCTGGAACCATCTGTTGTGATGACGCCCGTGCGATTGCCCGGACACAACCGTGTCTGCGCTTGCCATGTCTGTCTCCGTTATGTTTTCTAGCGCTCGTACGGCGCTTGATGTGCTGCGAGAAACCGGCGCGGGTGCGCCGGCGGCGAGCGGTCGGTCAGGGGAAGTGCTCGGTCCAGGCGGCGTGGGCGTGAGGCCGCCTGTCGCGCATGTCGCGCGTGCTGCACATACTGAAGTGGGCGATCGATTCGCACGTCAGGCAAACATCCGCGTCAGGCGATCGACGAATCATTTCAAGCGATTCCCAATAAAGTCCGGATGGTTGATGCGCCTTTGCAGGCTTCGGGTTTTTGCTGAGTTGTGCCGTGATACATGGCGAAAAGCGCGTGGCCGATGCTCGGGGTTAAGCATAACCGTTCGTGCTAACCGCGACCGTCCTCCTTACAACTTTTGGGGACGTGAAAGCATCGTGGGGGAGAAAAACGATTAAGGAAAGTTAGAAAAAATTATTGTATAAATTAGCTATCGTTAATGGATGAAGGATCGCCGTGCTCCGCAACGCTACCCTGCGTCAGTTGAAGATCTTCGAGACCGTTGCCCGTCGACTGAGTTTTTCTCGCGCCGCCGAGGAACTCTATCTCACTCAGCCCGCGGTCTCGACGCAGGTCAAGCAACTGGAGGAGCACGCTGGCTTGCCGCTCTTCGAGCAGTTGGGCAAGAAAATCTACCTCACGCCGGCCGGGAATGAAATGCTCCATTACAGCCGTGCGATCCTGGAGCAATTCCGCGAAGCCGACGACGCGATGGCGCGGCTCAAGGGCATTTCGGGCGGCACGCTGAGCGTCGCGGTGATCAGCGCGGGCGATTATTTTTTCCCGCGCCTGCTTGCAGCGTTCACGCAGCGTAATACCGATGTCAGGCTCAACCTTGCGGTACATAACCGCGAAGAACTGCTGCATCAGCTTTCCGACAATCTCACCGACCTCGCCGTGATGGTGCGTCCGCCGCGCGACATGGATACGGTCAACGTTTCCTTTGCGCCGCATCCGTATGTGATCGTCGCGCCGCCGGATCATCCGCTCGTCGGACGCAAAAACGTGCCGCTCGAAGCACTGGCCGACGAGCCGTTCATCGTCCGCGAGCGCGGTTCGGATACCTGGAATTCGATGGAGGAAGGTTTCGCCGGGCGGCTCTCGAACCTGAACGTCGCGATGGAAATCACCAGCACGGAGACGATCAAGCAGGCGGTGATCGCCGGCATGGGCGTGAGCTTTCTGTCGGCGCATACGATCAGCATGGAGTTGCAGGTCGGCAAACTGGCGGTGCTCGATATCGAGGGTTTTCCCGTGATGCTCAACTGGTTCGTCGTGCATCGGAACAACAAGCGTCTGCCGCCGGTCGCGCTCGCGTTCAAGCAGTTTCTCGTCGAAGAAGGCGCCGCGCAGATCGAAGCGATCACGCAAATCGTCGCGAAGACCGGCAAGCCCAATTCATAACGCTTACTGAATAGATAAGCGAAAAAACTTTAACTATCGTATATGGATCGTGTTCCCTATCCTGCATTCATGCCCCCCGGCCATACAGGAGACGATCATGATCCATGCAATGTACAGCGATGACCGCGAAGTTCAGGCGCAAGTCTGCGCATTCAATACCGCTTTCGAAGAACTCGATCTGATGTTCCGCTGGGATGCGCAGACCTATCTCTCGCTCGCGTCGGCGGACAGCGACTACGGGAAAATCGCGCAGTACATCGAGACGCACTCTCCGCATCTCCTGAAGGCGTACAGCGCGGAGTTTCTCTGCCAGGCGATCGTCGAGCGCAAGAATTCGACCGTCGAAGCATGCCGGCAAAACACGGTTCAATATGAAGACAGCACGCAGCGGGCGCGGCTTTGGCGAGCGCGCAACCAGGAAACGGCGCGCGCTTAACGCTCCTCACTCTCGATATGGGCGGTCCGGGAATTCCGGACCGCCCTTTTGCATTTTTCGTGTTTGCATGATTCGCCGCGGTTGCCCGCGGCGGCGTCGAACTCAGGGCGTCAGTGCGACCCAGACCGCCTTCGGCTCGGTGAAGTTCTCGATGGCGACATCGCCATGTTCGCGGCCGAAGCCGGAATCGCCTGAGCCACCCCACGGCAGACGCACATCGGTGAAGCCGTAGGTATTCACCCAGACCGTGCCCGCCCTGAGTTCGGCGGCCATGCGATGCACGCGGCCGATATCCGAGCTCCACACGGCCGCGGCGAGACTGTACGCGGTGCCGTTGGCGATGCGCAATGCGTCGGCTTCATCGTCGAAGGGAATGACGCTCGCGACCGGCCCGAAGATTTCCTCCTGCGAGATGCGCATCTCGTGTTCGACGTTTGCGAACACTGTCGGCTCGACGAAGAAGCCGCGCTCGCCTGAGCGCCTGCCGCCCGTCACGAGCGATGCGCCCTCCTCCTTGCCGATGTCCACATAGTCCAGCACGCTCTTCATCTGCTTGGCGGAGATGAGCGGGCCCATATTGGTATCGCGGCTCGACGGATCGCCGAGCTTGATCGTTCGCGCGCGCTGGGCGAGGCGTTCGACGACTTCATCGTAGACGGCGCGTTGCGCGAGAATCCGCGAGCCCGCCGAGCAGACCTGGCCGGCGTTGAAGAAGATGCCGGAGGCTGCCGCGCGCACGGCGCCATCGAGATTCGCGTCCGCGAAAATCACGTTGGCGGACTTGCCGCCGAGTTCGAGCGTGACGCGCTTGAAGTTGCGCGCCGCGCCCTGCAGGATGCCGCGTCCGACCGACGGCGACCCGGTGAACGTGACCTTGTCGACACCGGGATGCGCGACGAGCGCGTCGCCGACGACGGAGCCCTTGCCGGTCACGATATTGAGCACGCCCGGCGGCACGCCGGCTTCGAGCGCGAGCCGTCCGACCATCAGCGCGGAGAGCGGCGTGATTTCGGCGGGTTTCACGATCAGCGTGCAGCCGCATGCGAGTGCGGGCGCGATCTTCCACATGCCGATCATCAGCGGGAAATTCCACGGCACGATCGCCGCGACGACGCCGACGGGTTCGCGCACTGTATAAGTCAGCGCGTCGGGGCGCGCGGGCACGACCTGGCCGTTGATCTTGTCGCACCAGCCGGCGTAATAGGCGAGTGTGTCGATGGCGGCGGGCACGTCCTGGCGCTGCACGCCCGCGATCGGCTTGCCTGCGTCGAGACTTTCGAGCGCCGCGAGTTCTTCCTGATTTTCGCGGAGCAACTCGGCGAGCTTCATCAGGATGCGGCCGCGCTCGGCTGCACGGATTGCGTTCCACGGTTTGAGCGCGGCGCGCGCGGCCTGCACTGCGCGATCGACATCGGCGGACGTACCTTGTGCCACGCGGGATATCGGGTTTTCGGTGGCGGGATCGAGGTTCGTCGAGTATTCACCTCCGCCCGGAGGAACGAATTCGCCGTTGATCAGCAATTCGTAGCGCTTGAGGTCCGTGTTGTTGTCCATGTCTCGCTCCATATGTTTTTCAGAATCACCTCATGTTGGCGCAGAACCACCATCCACGAAAGCAAAACATTCTTATCGTTTATATAGGACGGAATGTATGAACGGATATAGCGGCGAGGGTGAGGCTGGGGCTGGTGCGGCACAGTTGCTGCGCCGGTCATGGAAGGTGCGGAAGTAGTCGGCATTGGCACCAACGTCGGTGAACCGCGAGTTCAGCGGCGACTATTTGCAGGCGAGATGGAATGCGATGGCGAAATACTCGATTGAAACGACGACAGGACGCGTCGGCTGCGGATCATCACTATTTCACTATTGCATCGAATTAGGAATTCTTATGTTGTTGCGCATAGGTATGACATTGGAGAAAATCCCCGATTTTCAGGAAGCTCCGTGACTGCCCTCCCGCGCCCAGTACTTCGCTCATGCTTTTTGGCCTTTACCGCGACGGCTCTTGCTGCATGTAGACTCCTTCCGCAGCCCTCGCATCAGGTCACGACGGAAACGCCTCAATACGAACCTGCCACATCGTCGCGCATCCGCCTGCTCTCGGGGAACGGCGCGCGATCCACCTCGTACATCCCCAATAGCGCTTGCTACAAAGGCTGGGGGCAGGACAAAGCGCTGGTGCGCGCCGACGATGGCTATCTGGCAGCCTGGAAGTATTCTTCGCGCAGCATCACCATCGGTATGCCGCCTAGCCCACGCGAGTACATGCGCGTGGATGGCCTCGGCTTCAAGGATTCGATTCGGGAATACGTGGTGGCGAGCGGTGAGCCAATGGTGATTTCGATGGGCATTGGCGGCTCCGCAGGAAATGCGTCGTGGACATGTTCGCCACCGCGGATTACGTTCACGCCAGTGGCGGGTCACGACTACGAAGCTTTCCTGGAGATGCCAAGCAGGCGTTGCTGGATCGCGGTGCGCGAGATCGACGGGCGTGGCCTCGATGCGCCTGTACCGGTCCAGGCGGCAAAGAAATGCGCTGCGACTGATGCCGGTGCGGCAGCAGATCATGCCGCGAAATAGCGCCGTGACATCACGCGCATTTGAGACGCGTCGAAGAGAAGGTACGACTCGTACATCGGCGTAGCGCCCCCGCATTCCGTAGCCGACGATCCGATGTAGAAATCCGACTTAGCGCTGAGCCTTCGTGCCTCAAGCACGCGGCTCATTGCATGGCCTTGACCATCGGACGGCGCTATACTGCGGGCCTTCAAATTTCCGCAAATCATCGAGCGATACGTATGAACCCACTACCTTCCTGCCCTCAGTGCCAATCGGCATTCACCTACGAAGATGCGGGCATGTATATCTGCCCCGAATGCGCGCACGAGTGGTCCGCGCAGACGGACAGCGCAGCGGAACCCGCCGCCAAGGTCTTTCGAGATTCCGCTGGGAACGTTCTTCACGATGGCGACACGGTCACCGTCATCAAGGATCTGAAGCTCAAAGGCGGCGGCGGCGTGGTCAAGATGGGCACGAAAGTCAAAAACATTCGGCTCGTCGATGCCGATCATGACATCGACTGCAAGATCGATGGCTTTGGAGCCATGAGTCTCAAGACGGAATTCGTCAAAAAGGCTTGACGTAGTCTACGTATCAGGAAGCCTATACGCGACGAATTGTGTAGGCATCCTTATATGATCTGATTTTGCGAATGCGGAGCCGCGCCTCAGATCGACATTCCTCACACCCCCCGCACCGGCGGCCGATACCCCGGAACCTGACGCAACGCACGATCGCAAGCCGCCGATAGCGCGGCCAGCCGCTCCACATTCGCGCGCATGTCGACTTGCGTCTGCGTGATCGTCTCGCGAAGTCTTTCGAGGCGCGGCATGATGCCCTCCGCAATCACGCTGCGCTCAGCCTCTTCACCAAGACACGCTTGCGCATCCTCGCGCGCTTCGTGCAGCTCCATCACCGAAACCTTGTTCTGTGCGAGAAGACGCGCATAGGCTTGCGCCAATTCGCCAAGACCCATCGATTGCATTCGCGCGACGAAATCCCGCGTCGATCGATAAGCGAGCTCGCCCGCGTCATAGGCCATGAATTGAGTGTCGAGGATGGAGAGCGAGAGACGTCCTTCGGGGGTTTCGAATTCGAGCTTGGTCGGCATGATCCGGCTTGCGTGATTGGGGATGCCCGAATTCTATGAACCCGGCCGTCATGCGGCTTTCGGAAGACGGCGAAAGTCATGGCACAGACATGCAATGCAACGTTGCGACACACAGGCACGCAACGAACCGACTATTCAATAATCCGAAACGATAACGGCTTGTCGCACCGCAATCGGATACGCCTCGCCCGACAAGACTTAATTAGCCGTTACACGAACCGCATCGCGAATAACGCATTTTCACCTTGAAAAGATGTATTCCCTATACCAACAATGAAGTCATCCTTCGTGCTGGCCGTTCCCACATTGCCAAGCGAGATCCGAAGCGCCCCATGGATGAGAAAAACGAAATACGCCAATCCGAAGAGTTGCGCAGCTTTCTGTTTCTGACCGTCGTGATGGTTCCCGTGCTCACGGTCATGATCATTGCCGCTTATGGATTCGCGGTCTGGTTCTATCAGATGCTGGTTGGCGGCCCGCCGCATCATTAACGAGCGTCGCGATTATTTCAATTAAATGAAGCTCAAGCTCGTCGACAGCAGTCATCGTTTCGACGATAAGACGGACCAGTCTTGCGAATATCACATTGCCGGAGTCGTTGTATACGCGCGGATAGAAGCCCTGGCACGCGTCACGCAGGCGCTCGCCGCATTGCCCGGCGCACAGGTCCACGGTTCGAGCGCCGAAGGCAGGATCGTGCTCACGCTCGAGGCGGACCGCTCATCCCATGTCGCCGATCAATTGCACGCGGCGCAGTCGATACCCGATGTCGTGAGCATCGCGCTCGTCTATCAGCATCACGAACACGCCGATTCGCTGAACGAGGAAATCCCCGATGAAACTGACTCGTCGCGCGTTCATTAAGCAGACCGCCGCCACCACGGCCGCCGCGTCCGCGGGCATCACGCTGCCCGGCATGGAGGCCGTCGCACAGAGCGACGACATCGCGTGGTCCAAGGCGCCCTGCCGCTTCTGCGGCACGGGATGCGGCGTGCTCGTCGGCGTGAAGGGCAATCAGGTGGTCGCGACGCAGGCGGACCCGCAAGCCGAAGTCAATCGCGGGCTCAACTGTGTGAAGGGCTACTTCCTCTCGAAGATCATGTACGGCCAGGATCGCCTGACCACGCCGCTCATGCGCATGAAGAACGGCAAGTTCGACAAGAGCGGCGAGTTCCAGCCCGTCTCGTGGGACGTCGCGTTCGATACGATGGCCGACCAGTTCAAGCGCGTGCTGAAGGAAAAAGGCCCGACCGCCGTCGGCATGTTCGGCTCCGGGCAATGGACCGTGTGGGAAGGCTACGCGGCCGTCAAGCTGATGAAAGCGGGCTTTCGCAGCAACAACCTCGATCCCAACGCGCGGCACTGCATGGCCTCGGCCGTGACGGGCTTCATGCGCACCTTCGGCATGGACGAGCCGATGGGCTGCTACGACGACATCGAAGCAACCGATGCCTTCGTGCTGTGGGGCTCCAACATGGCGGAGATGCATCCGGTGCTGTGGACGCGCGTGACGGCGCGGCGGCTGTCGAATCAGAACGTGCGCGTCGTCGTTCTCTCGACGTTCGAGCATCGTTCGTTCGATCTCGCCGACGAGACGATCATCTTCACGCCGCAGTCCGATCTCGCGATCATGAATTACATCGCGAACTACATCATCAAGAACGGCAAGGTGAACCGGGCGTTCGTCGACAAGCACACGAATTTCAGGAAGGGCAACACGGATATCGGCTACGGGCTGCGTCCGGACAATCCGCTGCAAAAGGCGGCGAAGAACGCCGGCGATCCGAACGGCTCGCAGCCGATCAGCTTCGACGAATTCGCGCAGTTCGTCTCGCGCTACGACGCAGCCTATGTGACGAAGCTCTCGGGCGTGCCGAAGAACAAGCTCGATCAGCTCGCGAAGCTGTACGCCGATCCGAAGACCAAGGTCGTGTCCTTCTGGACGATGGGCTTCAATCAGCATACGCGCGGCACGTGGGCCAACAACATGGTCTACAACCTGCATCTGCTGACGGGCAAGATCTCCACGCCCGGCAACAGTCCGTTCTCGCTGACGGGACAGCCTTCGGCATGCGGCACGGCGCGCGAAGTCGGCACGTTCTCGCATCGGCTGCCCGCCGACATGGTCGTGACCAACCCGAAGCATCGCGAGGAAGCGGAGCACATCTGGAAGCTGCCCGAGGGAACGATTCCCGACAAGCCGGGCTTTCACGCCGTCCTGCAAAACCGCATGCTGCGCGACGGCAAGCTCAACGCCTACTGGGTGATGGTCAACAACAACATGCAGGCCGCCGCGAACATCAACAACGAGGCGTTGCCGGGGTATCGCAAGGAATCGAATTTCGTCGTCGTGTCGGATGTCTATCCGACGGTCACGGCCGTCGCCGCCGACCTGATCCTGCCGTCCGCGATGTGGGTCGAGAAAGAAGGCGCGTACGGCAACGCGGAGCGGCGCACGCAGTTCTGGCATCAACTGGTGCAGGCGCCCGCCGGCGCGCGTTCGGATCTCTGGCAGATCGTCGAGTTCTCGAAGCGCTTCAAGGTCGAGGAGGTCTGGCCCGCCGAACTGATTGCGAAGAAGCCGGAATACAAGGGCAAGACGCTCTACGACATTCTTTATCGGAACGGCCAGGTCGACAAGTTTCCCGCATCGCAAGTGGACGCGAAGTATCGCAACAACGAAGCCGCGGCATTCGGCTTCTACGTGCAGAAGGGTCTGTTCGAGGAGTACGCGAGTTTCGGGCGCGGTCACGGTCACGATCTCGCGCCGTTCGACATGTATCACCAGGCGCGCGGCATCCGCTGGCCGGTCGTCAACGGCAAGGAGACGCTCTGGCGCTACAAGGAAGGCTCCGATCCCTACGTGAAGGCCGGCGCCGACTGGCAGTTCTACGGCAATCCGGATGGCCGCGCCGTGATCTACGCGCTGCCCTACGAGCCGCCGCCCGAATCGCCGGACAAGGAATATCCGTTCTGGCTCGCGACCGGCCGCGTGCTCGAACACTGGCATTCCGGGTCGATGACGCGCCGCGTGCCCGAGCTCTATCGCGCATTTCCGAACGCCGTGTGCTTCATGCATCCCGATGACGCGAAGGCGCTCGGCATCCGGCGCGGCGTGGAAGTGCGCGTGATATCGCGGCGCGGCGAGATGCGCACGCGCGTGGAGACGCGCGGCCGCGACAAGCCGCCGCGCGGGCTCGTGTTCGTGCCGTGGTTCGATGCGAGCCAGCTCATCAACAAGGTGACGCTCGACGCCACCGATCCGATCTCGTTCCAGACCGATTACAAGAAGTGCGCGGTCAGGATCGTGCGGGTCTAGGAGCACATGTCATGCGCACGCTGATCGCTCTCGTCATCGCATCGCTGCTCGCGCTCGCCGCGATCGCGATCGCGCAGCCCACCATCCCCAATCTGCCGTTCCACGACTCGCTGCGGGGCACGACGCCGATCGGCGAAGAGACCCGTGCGCCGCTCCTCGCGCCCACCGAAAACAAGGACGTGATACGCGGCCTCAACTACGCGCAGCAACCGCCGACGATCCCGCACAAGATCGACAACTATCAGCTCGACAAGAACGCGAACCGCTGTCTCGCGTGTCATGCACGCAGCCGTGTCGAAGAGAGCGGCGCCGTGCCCGTCGCGGTATCGCATTACATGGACCGCGAAGGCATGGTGTCCGGGCATCTATCGCCGCGCCGCTATTTCTGCACGCAGTGCCACGTTCCGCAGGCGGATACGAAGCCGCTCGTCGGCAATACGTTCGTCGCTGTCGAAGACATCAAGCGGCAGCCGGCATCCAAGAACCAGAAACGATGAGCGATCGCCATGTGGGCACTGATCAAGCGCTACTGGATCACCATCCGAAGGCCGAGCCTGTATTACAGCCTCGGTTTTCTGACCTTGGGCGGCTTCGTCGCGGGCGTGATCTTCTGGGGCGCCTTCAATACCGCGATGGAACTCACCAACACCGAAGTCTTCTGCACCAGCTGTCACGAGATGCGCGACAACACCTATGCGGAGCTCAAGAACACGATCCACTTCAGCAATCGCACCGGCGTGCATGCCAAGTGCTCGGACTGCCATGTGCCGCACAACTGGACCGACAAGATCGCGCGCAAGATGCAGGCGTCGAAGGAAGTGTGGGCCAAGGTATTCGGCACGGTGAACACGCGCGAGAAGTTTCTCGACAAGCGGCTCGAACTCGCCGAGCACGAATGGACGCGCTTCAAGGCCAACGATTCGCTCGAATGCCGCAATTGCCACTCGTTCCAGTACATGGACTTCACGCGCCAGAGTCCGCGTGCGCAGGAGGCGCATCAGCGCTTCCTGGAGACGGGCGAGAAGACGTGCATCGATTGCCACAAGGGCATCGCGCATGAATTGCCGAACATGGTGAAGGCTCAGGAGATCGAGGACAGAAAGAAGAAGTAAGCGACGCTCGGCCACGCCTTCGAGGAGAGAGGAAACATCGATGCTCAGCGCCCGGCAACTCGACGTGATACGCGGCAGCCGCACCATCGTGGCCGGCGCGGATTTGTGTGTCGATAGCGGCGCGGCGCTCGTCATCCACGGTGCGAACGGAAGCGGCAAGAGCTCGCTGATCGCCGCGCTCGCGGGTCTGCTGCCGCTCGCGGCAGGACGCGTGTCGTGGCGCGGCATCGACGTGCGCGACGATCCTTCGCGCTTTCGCCGCGACTTGGCCTGGCTCGGCCATGCCGACGGCTTCAACGGAGAACTGACGGTCGCGGAGAATCTGCGTTTCGCCGCGTTGCTCGGCGCGAGCGCGGCCCACCGGAACGAACGCGACGTGCTCGACCGCGCCGCCGTGCTGCCGCTCATGCACACGCGTCTCAACCGTCTCTCGCAAGGGCAACGAAGGCGCGTCGCGCTCGCGCGCCTCGTGCTGTCCGGCAAACCGCTCTGGCTGCTCGACGAACCCACCGACGCCATCGACGACAGCGGCGCGCTCTGGTTCGCCGCGTGCATCGACGATCATCTGCGGGAAGGCGGCACGCTCGTCGCGACGACGCATCGCCCGTTGCCCGTCGATGCCGCGCGCGCACGGCATCTGCATCTCGCGCGAGGCGCGGCATGATCGGGCTGACGCTTCAGGTGATTCGCCGCGAACTGCGCCTGAACTGGCGCTCGCGCACGCTGACGCTGTCGGTGCTGCTGTTCTTCGTATTGGCGTCGAGCCTCTTTCCGCTCGGCATCGGTCCCGATCCGAAGCTCCTGCACGCGATCGCGCCGGGCGTGCTGTGGGTCACGGCATTGTTCGCGGCATTGCTTTCGGCGGGCCAGCTCTTCAGCAACGATTTCGCGAGCGGTGCGCTCGAACAAATGCTGCTTTCGCCTCAGCCGCTCGCGGGCATCGTGTTCGGCAAGATCGCCGCGCACTGGCTCACGACGGGTCTCGCGCTCGTCGTGCTTGCGCCGGTCGTCGCGCTCGAATACGGGCTCGATGCGCGCACGATTCTCATGCTGATGGCCTCGCTCCTGATCGGCACGCCGCTGCTGTCGCTGATCGGTTCGATGGGCGCGGCGCTCACGCTCGGCGTGCGCGGCGGCAGCGTCGTGCTCGCTCTGTTGATCCTGCCGCTTTACGTGCCGGTGCTCGTGTTCGGCGTCGGCGTGGCCGATCCGGCGGCGAGCATCGCGTGGTCGAACGCGAATTTCTCGCTGCTCGCGGCGGCACTCTGTCTTGCGCTGTGGCTATGTCCGTGGGCAAGCGCCGCGGCGCTGCGCATATCGATGGAATAGCGCCATGAACTGGTTCCGCTATGCGTCTCCGCGCAACTTCGAACGCTTCGCCGCGCGCGCGGCGCCGTGGTTCGGCATCGCGTCCATTGTGTTGATCGCGACGGGGCTCGTCATCGGCCTCGCCATCGCGCCCGCCGATGCGCTGCAACGCGACATCTACCGCATCATGTTCGTGCACGTTCCCGCCGCGTGGATGTCGATGTTCATTTATCTCGTGATGGCCGCGTACAGCGCGCTGCATCTCGCGATGAACACGCGCCTCTCCGCGATGATGGCGCGCGCGCTCGCCCCGACCGGCGCCCTCTTCACCGCGATCGCGCTGATCTCCGGCGCGCTGTGGGGCAAGCCGACGTGGGGCACGTGGTGGGTCTGGGACGCGCGGCTCACGTCCGAGCTGATCCTGTTCTTCCTGTACGTGGGCTTTCTCGCGCTGCATGCCGCGATCGACGGCGCGCGCCGCGCGGATCGCGCGTGCTCGGTGCTCGCGCTGATCGGCGTCGTGAATATCCCGATCATCTATTTTTCCGTGCAGTGGTGGTACACGCTGCATCAGGGGCCATCGCTCGGCTTCGGCAGCGGCGTGTCGATGAGCGCGTCGATGGCATGGGGCATCGTCGTGATGAGCGCCGGATTCTGGTCGTACGCGATCGCGATATCGCTCGCGCGCGTGCGCGTCGTCATGCGCGCGGCGGATCGCGTGCCGGCAGGCGATGAACGTCCGTCGCGAATCGAGGAGCACGCCGCATGAGCACGTTCGAGTCCGTCATCGCGATGCTCGCCGCGAATCCGATTCTCTGCGCCGCGCTCGCGATCACTTTTCTGCTGATGGGCGCGGAAGCCTGGCTCGTGTTCCGCGCGCTGCGCGAACCGGAGTTGCGCCGATGAGAACACGGCATCGCCGCTTCGCGTTCATCGCGCTCGGCGTCGCGAGCGTCGCGCTCGCGTGCGCGTTCGTGCTCGATGCGTTTCGCGCCAACGTCATGTTCTTCGTGAGCCCGAGCCAGATCGCCTCGCACGAAGCGGCGCGCACACAGCGCTTCCGGCTCGGCGGACTCGTCGAACGCGGCTCGCTCGTGCGCGATCGCGATGGACGTGCCGTGCGCTTCGTCGTCACGGATGCGCGCGCATCGGTGGAGGTCACGTACGCGGGCGCGCTGCCCGATCTCTTCCGCGAAGGCAGCGGCGTCGTCGCGCAAGGCACGCTCGGCGCCGATGGCCGCTTTCACGCCGACGAAGTCCTCGCGAAGCACGACGAGAAGTACACGCCGCCGCAACTGGAACGCGCGCTGCGCGAAGTGCGTGCGGCAGCGGACACGAACCCGGGCGCGCGCCGATGATTCCCGAGCTCGGTCACTTCGCGCTGATTCTGGCGATGCTGCTCGCGCTCGTCGCGGGCATCGTGCCGATGCTCGGCGCACGATTCGGCATAGAGCGATGGATGCGCGTCGCCGCGCCCGCCGCGTGCGGGCAGTTCGGCTTCGTCGCGATCGCGTTCGCCTGTCTCGCGGCGTCATTTCTGCACGACGATTTCTCGGTGATCTACGTCATCGAAAATTCCAATTCGGCGCTTCCGGCGATCTATCGCTTCACCGCCGTCTGGGGCGGCCACGAGGGCTCGCTGCTGCTCTGGGTGCTTCTGCTCGCGCTGTGGATGATCGCCGTCGCCGCTTTCGGCCGCCGGCTGCCGCGGCCGTTCGCCGCCCGCGTGCTCGGCGTGATGAGCTGGATCGATGCGGGCTTTCTGCTGTTCATGCTGCTGACGTCGAATCCGTTCACACGCATCATGCCGCCCGCGATGAACGGCCGCGATCTCAATCCGCTGCTGCAGGACCCGGGCATGGTGATTCATCCGCCGTTGCTGTACATGGGCTATGTCGGCTTCTCGGTGGCTTTCGCGTTCGCGATCGCGGCGCTCCTCGACGGCAGGCTCGATGCCGCGTGGGCGCGCGCATCGCGTGCCTGGACGCTCGCCGCATGGATGTTTCTCACGCTCGGCATCATGCTCGGCAGCGGCTGGGCGTACTACGAACTCGGCTGGGGCGGATGGTGGTTCTGGGACCCGGTCGAGAACGCGTCGTTCATGCCGTGGCTCGTCGGCACCGCGCTGGTTCATTCGCTCGCCGCCACCGCGAAGCGCGGCGCATTCCGCGCGTGGAGCGCGCTGCTCGCGATCTGCGCGTTCTCGCTGTCGCTGCTCGGCACCTTTCTCGTGCGCTCGGGCGTCGTGACATCGGTGCACGGATTCGCGTCCGATCCGGCGCGCGGCGTCTTCATCCTCGTGCTGCTCGCGATTTTTTCGGGCGGAGGGCTCGCACTCTTCGCCTGGCGCGCGCCGCGCGCTGCATCGTCGACAGCGGGATTCGAGCCGGTGTCGCGCGAAGCGCTGTTGTTGTCGAACAATCTGCTGATGCTCGCGGCCGCCGCTTCGGTGATGCTCGGCACGCTCTATCCGATGATCCTCGACGCGCTCGGCCTCGACAAGATTTCCGTCGGCGCGCCGTACTTCGACAGCGTGTTCGTCCCGCTGATGGCGCCCGCCGTGTTCCTGATGGGCGTCGCGCCGCTCGCGCGCTGGAAGGCGGCCCGCCTGCCGGAGATCGCGGTGCGCCTGCGCTGGGCGGCGCTCGTGAGCGTCGTGTCGGCGTTTGTGCCGGGCGTGTCGCGCCCGCTCGTGAGCCTGGGCTTCCTGCTCGCCGCATGGACTTTCGCGACGATCGCGACGGGCATGTACCAGCGATTCGCCGGCGGCGCGCGGCGCGTGCGGCTCGCGACCATCGGCATGTGGCTCGCGCATGCGGGCGTCGGCGTGTTCATCGTCGGCGTGACGATGGTCAAGGGCTTTTCCACCGAACACGATGCGCGGCTCGCGCCCGGCGACAGCGTCGATATCGGCGGCTATCGCTTCCGTCTCGACGATGTCCGCGCGAGCGACGGCCCGAACTACCGCGCGACGCGCGCGACCATCGGCGTGACGCGCGATGGCCGCGCCATCGCCACGCTGCATCCGGAGAAGCGCGAGTTCATCGTCTCGAACACGCCGACGACCGAAGCGGCCATCGATCAAGGCGTGCTGCGCGATCTCTACGTCGCGCTCGATCAGCCGGCGGGCGGCAACGCGTGGACCGTGCGCATCCAGATCAAGCCGTTCGTGCGCTGGATCTGGGGCGGGTGCATTCTGATGGCGCTCGGCGGCCTGCTCGCGGCGGCGGACCGGCGTTACATGCGGCAACGTGCGCCGCAATCCCGGCGCGCCGAGGCGACGCCTGCCGAAACGCCGCAAGCCCTCGGCGAGACCGGACGATGAAACGCTTCCTGATCCCGCTCGCCGTGCTGGGTTTCCTGGTCGCGGTGCTGGCGGCGGGCCTGAGACACGATCCGCGCCGGCTGCCGTCGGCGCTGATCGGCAAGCCCGCGCCCGCGTTCGATCTGCCGCGCCTCGATACGTCCGGGCAGAAGATGTCGTCGGATGCGCTGCGCGGACAGGTGTGGATTCTGAACGTGTGGGCGTCGTGGTGCGAGGCATGCCGCGACGAGCATCCCGTCCTCATGAACGTCGCGGCGAGCGGCGCGGTGCCGGTATATGGCCTGAACTACAAGGACGAGCGCGCGCCCGCGTTGCAGTGGCTGGACACGGCCGGCAATCCGTATGTCGCTACGCTCGTCGATCGCGACGGCAGCACGGGCATCGACTATGGCGTGTATGGCGTGCCGGAAACGTTCGTGATCGATCGGGCGGGCGTCGTGCGATACCGGCAGGCCGGGCCGATTACCCGCGCGTCGCTGGAGCGCGTGATCCTGCCGCTCGTCGGCAAGTTGCAGAAGGAGAACGCTCGTGATTAGGCGGATCGCGTTGCTGCTCCTCACGTTCGTGGCGTGCGTTCATGCGCAGGAATCGCCCGTCGATGAGCGCGCGCGCCGTCTTGCCGAGCATTTTCGCTGCGTCGTGTGTCAGAACCAGAGTCTCGCCGATTCGAATGCGAGTCTCGCCGCCGATCTTCGCGCGCGCATTCGCGAGCAGGTGGAGCACGGCGCGAGCGACGAACAGATCGAGTCCTACATGGTGCGCCGCTATGGCGATTTCGTCCTGTACCGGCCGCCGGTGAAGCCGGTCACATGGGCGCTGTGGTTCGGACCGTTCGCGGTGCTGGCGGCGGGCGCGGTCGCGATGGCGCGACATGTTCGACGCGCGCGCAATGCCCGGCGCGAGAGGAGTCTGTCTCCATGATGGCGTTCTGGCTGATCGTCGCCGCGATGTTGACGGGCGCGCTCGCGTGCGTGGTGCCGCCGCTGCTGCACGGGCAGGCTTCGGGGCGCGGGACGTCGCACGCGGCGCTCGCGGGCTTGCTGATCGCGCTCGTGCCGGCGTCGGCGCTGACGCTGTACATGCGCATCGGCGATCCTGCGGCGCTCGCGATCCAGGAGGCGGCGAGCGCACCGACGCGCGAACATGCGGACACGCCGGCATCGATGGAAGCGGCGGTCAGTCTTCTGGCCGCACGATTGCAGCGCGATCCGAACGACGCGCGAGGCTGGTCGATGCTCGCGCGCTCGTACATGGTGCTCGATCGTCCCGGCGACGCGACCGAGGCGTACCGCCGCGCCGTCGCGCTGAATCCGCGCGACGCGGAACTGCGCGCCGATTACGCCGACGCCATCGCGAGCGCGAACGACGGCAATCTCGACGGCGCGACGTCGAAGGTCATAGAATCCGCGCTCGCCATCGACGCGAATCAGCCGAAAGCGCTGGCGCTGGCGGCGTCGGCGGCATTCGACCGGCGCGATTTCGCGAGTGCGATCCGGTACTGGGAGAGGTTGATGAATGTGCCGGATCTGGCGCCGGAGATTGCGCAACAGGCCCGGAAGAATATTGACGAAACGCGCGCGCTTGCCGCGAAGGGAGCGTCGGTGAATGTACGTGTGAGTCTGAGTGAAGAACTCGAAAAGCGCGTCAGGCCGACCGACACCGTTTTCGTCTACGCGCTCGCCGACGATGGTTCGCGCATGCCGCTCGCGGTGCAGCGCCTGAGCGTGAATCAGTTGCCCGCGACCGTGCGTCTCGACGATTCCATGTCGATGACGCCGGGGCGTCGGCTGTCCGATTTCTCGCGTATCAGTATCGATGCGCGCGTGTCGGCGTCGGGACAGGCGCGGCCGGCGTCGGGCGATATGACGGGGTCGAGCGGGGTCGTGCCGTTGGAGGGGGCCGGGGTTGTCGAGGTGAGGATCGGTGATGTGGTGCGGTGAGCGGGATGATCGCTTTTGATTTGTGACGTCGTGAAGCGGGGCCAGTGGGTCACGTGACCCGCATCATCGTTGCCGAAACCGTACCGTGCGCCTAGAACTTCTGACGCAAGCCAACCATGACAGCCGTCGTCGCCATCCCCGGCGCGACCGGCTGACCGTAAGCGATCGTCTGGGTCATCGTTCCTCTGTTGTTCACGTGCCCGACTTCTCCATACACCAACGTCGCCTTCGACAGGCTGTACTCGCCGCCCGCCGCGACTTCGATGGATTTGTTCGCCGAGTTGTTGCGGTCCCTGAGGTAGTAGATGCCGCTCGTCACCCTGAACGCGGGCGTGAACAGATAGCCGAGGCCGAAGGTGTACATGTCGATGTTCACCTGATTCGAGCGTGCCGGGTTCTTGCCGTTGGTGTACGACGCCGATACCGAGAAGTCATGCAGCGTGTAGAACGCGCCGAGATAGAAGAGCCGATTGTTGGCGAGACCGGTCGGCACCGCGTTCGGACCGGGGTTGGTGTCGTGGCCGTTGTAATAGGCGGCCGCGAGTCGCAGTCCATAGTTCGCGTACTTCAGCACGGCCGACTCGCGCGTGTTGCCCTGAAAGCTCCCCGCGACGCCGCCGGGCGCGTATTCAAGCGAAGCCTTCACGCCGCCGAAGCTCGGCGATTCGTAGATAAGTGCGTTGCTGTCGTAGAGTGCGCCGATCGGCCCGTTGGTGCTTGTGCCCGTCCAGCCCGCCGCCTGGTTCATGCCGAGCCACGACGTGAGGATGCTTCCGAACCACCTGCCGCCGCGGACATCGGTCTCGCTCATCGCAATGGCGAGCGGCGCGATCTGGCGCCCGGCATTGAACGATCCGAACGGCCCCGATATGCCGACGCTCGCGATCTGGTTGAATAGTCCCGTGACGCCCGGGGTATCGGTGATGCCGGCCTTGCCGGTGCCGGTATCGAAGGTTCCCTGCAGCTTGAAATTCGCGCGATAGCCGCCACCGAGATCTTCGGTGCCGGTCAAGCCGAAATTGCTCGAGTAAATGCCGGCGTCCTTGAAGCGATACAGCTTGCCCAGATTCTTCGATGCCGGATTGAACGATGCCGCCGACGTGCTTTGATACATCAGCCCGGCATCGAGCACGCCGTACAGCGTCACCGACGATTGTGCCTGTGCTGCGCTGCCGATTGCAACGCCTGCGGCCGCAGCCACCCATTTCAAATTCATCTCGTCTCCTTGTATCTTTGTATTTGGATCAAACTTCATTAACGGCATGCCGCGTTATCAGGAAGCCACGGCTTCGCACTCGCTCGTCGCCACTTCATACGAACGCTTGCGGTATGCGATCAGGTCGCGAATCGAGACGATCGGCAAGCCGTGCAGGCGTGCGAATCGAATCAACTGCGGCAAACGCGCCATGCTGCCGTCGTCGTTGACGATTTCCGCGAGCACGCCTCCGTCGCGCAGACCCGCCAGCCGGCACAGGTCCACCGTCGCTTCGGTGTGCCCCGGGCGACGCAGCACGCCACCCGGCACCGAACGCAACGGGAAGAGATGGCCGGGCCGGTTGAAATCGGAGGCGCGGGCCTGCGGGTCGACCAGCGCGCGAATCGTCGTTGCACGGTCGGCCGCCGAAATGCCGGTGGTCGTGCCGTGCCGGTAGTCGACCGTCACCGTGAACGCGGTTTGCATCGAATCGTTGCCGCGCGCGACCATCATCGGAATCTGCAACGCATCGAGCCGCTCGCCCGACAGCGCCACGCAGAGCACGCCGCTCGTCCAGCGCACCATGAAGGCAATCGCCTCCGGCGTCGCGAGTTCCGCGGCCATGATGAGATCGCCTTCGTTTTCGCGATCTTCGTCGTCCACCACCACGACGAGCGAGCCACGACGGATGGCCGACAGCGCATCCTCGATCCGATCGATCGATCCTAGTTCTTCAATTTCCATCTCATGCATTCCTGATTGATTAGATTGGCGTCCGCGCGGCGCTGTGGATTCAGGCCGGGGGATTGCGATCGAAGCAAACGGCGCCCTCGGAAACCTGCCCCCAGGATTTCGCCGAACAACGCCACATATGCACTTGCGGCTGCACCCACGAAGGGTCATCGAGCGTACCGGCCTTGATCGCGACGACATCCGGATTGGCGTCCAGTTCGGTGTACACCGGCGAGCCGCAATTCCGGCAGAAGTGGCGTTTGACGCCTGCGCCGCTTTCGCCTACGTCATTGAACGTGGCGAGGGTCGATGCCGCAATCTCGAAGCCCGCGGAAGGCACGACCACGTTGGTCGAGAACGCACTGCCGGACTGCTTCTGGCAATGGATGCAATGGCATACCGCGCTCATCAGAGGCGCTTGCGCCGTTTGATAGCGAACGCTGCCGCACAGGCAGCCACCCTTGATCTCATTCATGTTTTTTCCTGATGGAAGCTGATGGCCATCGGCCGTCAGCCCGTTGTGAAAGCCGCCTCGTCGCACAAGAACGTGCAGGCAAACTAATTAAGCCGAACGCGTCAGCACGTTCGCATACTGCTGGCGCAAATCCATTTTCTGTACCTTGCCCGTCGCGCCGATCGGCAGTGCATCGAGGAAAATCACTTCGTCGGGTAGCCACCACTTCGCGACCTTGTCCTCGAGGTAAGCGAGAATCTCCGCCTTGTCCACGGTCTGCCCGGGCTTCGTCACGACGAACATCACCGGCCGCTCATCCCACTTCGGATGTTTGACGCCGATCACCGCCGCCATCGACACCGCCGCATGTCCGATGGCCGCGTTCTCAAGGTCGATGGAACTGATCCACTCGCCGCCGGATTTGATGACGTCTTTCACACGATCGGTGATCTGCATGTAACCGTCGGCATCGATGGTGGCGATGTCGCCGGTCGGAAACCAGCCGTCACGCAACACGGACTCCTCGCCCTTGAAATACGCCGCGGCAATCCACGGTCCGCGAACCATCAGCTCGCCGACGCTCTTGCCATCGCGCGCTTGCTCGTTGCCGCTTGCATCGACGATCCGCATTTCGACGCCGAACACCGCACGCCCCTGCTTCGCGCGCTGCGCGCATTGCTGCTCGATCGTCAGGTTCGCGTGCTTGGGCAGCAGGCTTCCCTGCGTGCCGAGGGGGCTCGTTTCCGTCATCCCCCACGCGTGCCGCACCTCGACGCCGAACTTTTGTGTCCACGTGCGAATCAGTGCTTCGGGCATCGCCGAGCCGCCGACCACGGTGCGCTTCATCGTCGAAAGCGATAGATCGTGCTGCTCCATGTGTTGCGTGAGGCCAAGCCAGATGGTCGGCACGCCGGCGCTGCATGTCACTCCTTCGCCCTCGATCAGCTCGTACAGGCTCGCGCCGTCGAGCTTCGGTCCCGGCAGCACCAGCTTGCAGCCGTTCATCGCGGCTGCGTAGGGAATGCCCCACGCGTTGACGTGAAACATCGGCACGACCGGCAGGAGACAGTCGTGCGCGGAGAGCGAAAGCGTGTCGGGCAGGCTGACCGCGAACGTGTGGAGTATCGTCGAGCGGTGTGAGTAGAGCACGCCTTTCGGATTGCCCGTCGTGCCCGACGTATAGCAAAGCGAGCTCGCCATGCGCTCGTCGAGTTCGGGCCAGACGAAGTCATCTTCACATGCCGCCAGCAGGTCCTCGTAGCAAACGAGATTCGGGAAACGACCGTCTTTCGGCATCTCCTGCGGGCCGCCCAACAGCACGTAGTGGCGGATCGTCGGGCAATGCGCCGCAATCGCCTCCACCAGCGGCAGGAAGGCGCTGTCGAAGAGCAGCACTTCGTCTTCCGCGTGGTTGACGATATAGACGAGCTGCTCCGGATGCAGGCGCGGATTGCAGGTGTGCAGCACCGCACCGCTGCCCGACACGCCGAAGTACGCTTCCAGGTGCCGATGGTCGTTCCATGCCAGCGATGCGACACGGCTTCCATGCTTCACCCCGAACTGCGCGAGCGCGCGAGCCAGTTGTCGCGCTCGCTTCGCGGCATCGGCAAACGTGTACCGGTGTAACGCGCCGCTCGTTTCACGCGATACGATTTCGCTATTCCCGAACTGGCGCTCGGCGTGCTCGAGCAGGGACGAAACCAGCAACGGTCGGTCCATCATTGATCCAAACATGAGATCGTCCTTTCACTGAACGGGTAACTGCACGGCCTTGAATTCGAGGTATTCCTCGAGGCCGTACTTGCCGAACTCGCGGCCGTTGCCCGACTGCTTGTAGCCGCCGAACGGCGCAAGCAGATTGAACGGCGCCCCGTTGATATCCACCTGACCTGTGCGCAGCCGACGCGCGACGCGCTTCGCACGCCCGACATCGGCCGACCAGACCGCGCCGCTCAAGCCGTAGATCGAGTCGTTGGCGATGCGCACGGCATCGTCCTCATCTTCATAAGCAAGGATGCTCAGCACCGGACCGAAGATTTCTTCCCGGGCAATCGTCATCTTCGATGTGACGTTCGCGAACACCGTCGGCTTGACGAAGAAGCCTCGCTCCAGCCCTGCGGGCGCGTCCGGGCCGCCGCTCACGAGTTCGGCGCCCTCTTCCATGCCCTTGCGGATATGTCCTGCACGCGTTGCCGCTGCACAGCCGAGATGACCGGGCCGATCTGGGTCTGTTCGTTCAGGGGACTGCCTACTTTCATGCCGCCGACCAATCGAGCGGCGATCTGCTTGACCTCTTCCATGCGCGCTTTCGGCACCAGCATGCGCGTATGGGCAAAGCAGGTCTGACCGTTGTTGAGAAAGCACGCGTTGATCGCGCCGGGGACTGCGGCGGCGAAATCGGCATCGTCGAGGATGATCGCGGCGGACTTGCCTCCCAGTTCGAGCGCAACGCGCTTGACGGTCTGCGCGCCGAGTTCGGTGACCCGGCGGCCCGCGCCTGTCGAACCCGTGAACGACACCATGTCGACCTCGGGGTGCGACACCAGCGCCTCACCCACTACCGGACCGAAACCCGGCACCAGGTTGAATACGCCCGCCGGCAAGCCTGCCTCGTGGATCACCTCGGCGAGAAGATAGGCCGTGAGCGGCGCCACTTCCGACGGCTTGAGCACGACGGTGCAGCCCGCGGCCAGCGCCGGCGCGACCTTGGCCGCGATCAGCGTGAGCGGATAATTCCACGGCGTGATGCAGGCCACGACACCGACCGGTTCGCGCAACACTTCGGAGTTGCCCACGGTTTCGGCAAACTCGAAGCCGCCGAGCAACTGCGCCGCCACCGCGAAATGCCCGATCGCCGCGCCGGTCTGCGCAAACTGCGACCAGCCGATCGGCGTGCCGACTTCATCGCTGACGAGTTGCGCCACTTCCGCGGCGCGGGCTTCGAGGCCTTGTGCAATCTTCGCGATCCGTTCGGCACGCTGCCCCGGCGTGGTTTGCGACCAACGTTCGAACGCGGCGCGGGCGGCGCGCACGGCGTGGTCGGCATCGGTTGCGTCGCCGAGGCGCACGCGTCCGATGACGTCTTCCGTGGACGCGTTGGTCACATCGGCATATTCGCTACCGTGCGGGTCCATCCATTTGCCGTTGATATAAACCCGATCGAAAATTTTCACGGTTCCTGCTCCTCAATTAACCTGGTTATCGAGATATCGAATCTTTAGAGCGCACGAGGCCTTGCCCGGCTTTCGCCGTGCATGCTTCGTGACGCAGACAGTTTTGTTTGGTTCGCTACCGACCGCGTAGCGTCAGCGCACCGGCGCGCTGGCTTTCGACGCCGCTTGCCCGATGGCGGCGACGGGCACGGGATGCCAGTCGGCCGCGTTCTTCAGCGTGTTGCGATACGACGCGAAGCCGAATCGGAAGATGAGTGCGGCGGTCATGCCGCATGAGAAGCAGAGGATTCCGATCGAACGCCCGACCGCGCTCGGATCGCGGAACACGTGGTCGGTCAGAATGCCTATTGCGACCGGACCGCAGCCCGCGCCCATCAGGTTCACGATGCCCGTATAGAACGCCGCGAACTGGCCGCGCATGGGGCTCGGGGCAATTTCCTGAACTGCCAGCGGCCCGGCGGCAAACATCAGAAACGTGAAGCACGTCGTCAATGTCATGAAGACGAGCGCCAGATTTGCGTTCGGCATGCTTATCATCCCGACAGTCGACACAGCAATGCCGACACCGCCCGCGACTGCCACGCGAAGGTAGCCGTGAGGCACGCCGCGACGCGTCCAGAAGCCGCCGAGCCAGCCACCGAACATCGCGCTGAGCGGACCGATCACAGCCAGCAGCACGCCCAGCACCGCGCCGATCTGCGGGTACTTCCAGCCGAATTCACGCACGAAGTACGTCGGCGCCCAGGCGGCCCAACCGTACACGCAGGCATTGAAAAACCCTGCGCCGATCATGAGCGCGATCATCGTCCTGCGGTTCTCGGCGATGTAGCGCCTGACCAGAGCCACTTCCACGCCTTTCGGTTGCGCGTTCGTGTCGTCGGAAGAGTGGATTCCGGCAGCGCGGCGCGCATTTCTGGGTTCCGGCACAGCCAGCATCATCAATGCGACGATCAGACCCGGCAGACCCAGAACCATGAACGTAGCCTGCCACGGATGGAGCGCGCCCAGCCACGGCAGCACAGGAGGCGAAACGTTGAACACGCCCAGAATCAATCCTCCCGCGATCAGCCCGGCGCCGGAGCCGAACGATCCGCTCGCGCCGAACAGGCTCATGGGACGACCACGCCGGCCGGCCGGGAACAGATCGGCGATGAGGGACACCGCGCCCGGAATCAGGACCGCTTCGCCAACCGCCACACCCACGCGGGCGAGCAGCAGATGCCAGTACTCGGTCGCGAGGCCGCCGGCGGCCGTCGCGAGACTCCACAGGGCGATGCCGATCGCAATGATCAAACGCCGATCACCGCGATCGATGATGCGGGCAATCGGCAGTCCCATCAGCGCATAAAAGACCGCGAAGGTGAAGCCGTGCAGCGTTCCTATCAGCGTGTCGTTGACGTGCAGTGTCTGCTGAATCGGGCCCACCAGCAGCGTGAGGATCTGCCGATCCATGATGGAAAAAATGTAGGCAACCAGCAAGACGCTGACCGCATACCAGGAACGGCCCGCACTCGTACTTGAAACTTCCCGCCGACCAGCATACTTGTCCTGGCGCGGTTCAATTGTCTCTGCTCTCATGTTTGTCTCCCCTTCATCGGATCGCCTGATTTTTTTTATTGGCGATCGATCGGGCATTAATTAGGTATAAGTCTGGCGATTGTCACGCAGCGTAGCTGAACGCGACTTTCGATGGCTCTGGATATCTTTCTGGAGCTTCAGCGCGTCATGCCGCGTTGGGCGATGCGGTGTCGTTCCAAAGATTGTTGCCCCGCCAGAAATGATTCTTCTGCCAATGATCGGGAAGCGTTGCCGCCGTCGAGCGGATGACGCGCTTCAGCAACAGCGTCATGACTTGCGCCTCGCGGTAGTCGAGATCGCTTTCCGCATCGCTCTGCGCCGCCTTGGCGATGGCCAGCAACTCGAATACGTAAAGGCGGCCAGCCTCGGTAAAGCACACCACGCGCTCGCCGTGATCGCTCACTTCCAGCGCGAGGAGACCGCCCTCCACTAGCTTGTGGATATCGCCTTCCGACACTCGCGAGCCGGAAATCGACACGAGTTGATCGAGTTCCGCGACCGTTCTTCTATCGCCCATGCTCAGCACGGTCAGAATGTCGTAGTCGATGTCGCGCAGGCCATTGCTGCGCAGGTTCTGCCTGACCGGCATCAATAATTGATAATAGGCGCGAGCCAGCAAAAAGCCGAGCCAGCCGTTACCGAAGCTCGAATTCGCATCGGCGACGTCCTCTGCCTTCTTCATCACCAAACCGTAGTTTCCTCCGTGAAAAACCAGCGGCGGCTGCTCGAAGCTGTCGAAGTTCATGACTTCTCCGACGAAGATGACGTGGTCGCCTCCTTCGTACTGGTGAACCACGCGGCATTCGAACCGTGCCGAGCAGCCTTCGAGCAACGGGACGCCGCCATCGCCGCGCGCAAGCTTGCAGCCCGCGAACTTGTCGGTTCCGCTCTTCGCAAACTGATTCGACAGGCGTTCCTGATCGGCCGCGAGGATATGCACCGCGAAATGCCCGGTGGCCGCGAAGACCGGCAGGCTGGAAGATTTCTTTCCCAGGCTCCAGAGCACCATGGGCGGGTCCATCGAAACGGAGTTGAAGCTGTTCGCCGTCAGTCCGTAGTCTTTTCCGTCTTCACCTTTAGTGGTGACGATCGTAACGCCCGTGGTAAATGAGCCGAGGGCCTTGCGAAATTGCTTGGCGTCGATTGCCGTATTCATGTCTGTCTCCGTCTCTATGTCCCGGCCGATTAGTTGTTTTGATCGTGTGGGCCGGGACTGTAATGTCTTGCTTCGATGTGCTTTCGTTACCGCTTCAGCAGCGGCATGACCAAACGTCCGAAGCGCTCGGCTTCTTCGTGGTGCGGGTAGCCCGACAGGCAGAAACCACTGCAACCCGCGTCGACGAACTCCAGGAGTTGCGCGGCCACCTGCTGCGGATTGCCGACTACCGCGACGCCCGCACCGGGACGCACTTCCGTGATGCCGGTCCACAGATGGGGCGTCATCTTGCTGCCGACCGTCTGCGCCAGTTCACGCTGGCGCTGGTTGGCAACCGAATTCATGTTCGCGCTCAGGTTCGTGGCCTGGTCCTTCCAGCCTTGCGCGCCCTCGACCAGTTGATTCGCCGCTTCCCATGCTTCGTCTTCGGTCTCGCGGCAAACGATCTGCAGGCGCATGGCGAAACGCAGTTCGTCTTCGCGGCCGTACTTCGCGGCACGGGCACGCATCTCCTTGACCTGCCCGGCGATGCGCTCCGGATAGTCGCCCCAGAAAAGATGCACGGCCGAGTGGCGAGCGGAGATCTCGGCTGCCTGTTCCGAGCCGCCGCCGAGGAAGATCGGCGGATGCGGGTGCTGCACCGCCTTCGGAATGATCAGCGGCTTGTCGACGCTGTAGTACTTGCCGGAGTATTCGACATGCTCCTCCGACAGCAGCTTCTTGATGATGACGACCTCTTCTTCGAGCTGCTCGTAACGCGCCTCTTTCGAACCCAGTTGCCCCTCAGCGATAGCGTCTTTTTCGCTGAGACCGGCAATGAGATTGATGTAGATGCGCCCGTTCGACATCTGATCGAAGGACGAGATCATCTTGGCCTGAGCGACCGGATGGATGAAGCCGGGCTTGACGGCGATGAGGGCCTTGATCTTCGACGTGCGGCTGACGACGAACGACGCCGCCACCCACGCATCCCAGCAGTACGGCGTGACCGGCACCAGCATGTAGTCGAAGCCGGCATTTTCGGCGGCGCGGGTGACGCGCTCGAAGTGCTCCATCGACTGAGGAAAGGCCTTGGACGGATCGCCGAATGCGCTCGTGTCGCCGAGCGTGGGGCAGAACCAGCCCATCGAGAGGGGAACTGCGTGACTCATGTGTGTCTCCTTGTTGTGCGTGCTCAATGCCTACATAACATCAGCGACACATACATAAGTAAAATGAAGTGTTCTAATTTGTCACATGCACACGATTAATACCCGATTGTCCGCATGGAAATGCGCACGATGAGCCGCGTGGGAGCAAGGGAAATCACTGATGTCGGGAATGAACTCGAACGCAGGCGCGAGGCCCGTCGAGGTCACGTTATCCCTTAGTTCAAGTGGTGAATGAAGCGCGCAAGGGGAACTGTTCGAGCTGTCGTAGTCGAGCACGCTCGCTTCAAACCTCGTCGGGTCATGACACCTGCGTGAGTGTCGTCGCCCTCAGGCTACGGACACGACGAACCGGATCTGATCCAGGAACCACGCGTGCGCGGGATCCGCGTCGAATCGTCTATGCCACGACATGAACAGCGGAGATGTGTCGAATGCGATGGGAGGCTCGTGCACACTCAGTTCGAACAGTTCCGCGAATGTGCTGGCCATGCGGCTCGGGACATTGCAGATGTATCCCGTTCTCGCGGCGACCATCGGCATTGCCATGAAGTTCTGCACCACTGCACCGATTTGCCGCTGCAAACCGCGTTGCGCAAGCGTCTGATCGACGATCGATCCTTGCCGATCTGGCAACCGGATCACCACGTGGGGTCGCTTCAGATACAAGGCGAGGGGAAACCGGGGCTTGCTCAGGTTTTCGCGCTTCCAGACCAGGGTGAGCAGGTCGATCTGCGCGAGGGTTTCGTCGTGGACACCCATCTCCTTGATCGGCTGACCACTGATGACCGCATCGAGATCGCCGGACTCCAGGCGCTGGTACGCGAGCCCTTCCTCCGGGACAGGTCCCAGCCGCACGACAATGCCGGGAGCCTGCTGCCGGATATGTTCGACCAACTCGGGAATGAACGAAAACTCCACCAGGTCGCCGGCCGCGATATTGAACTCTCTTCGAGCCAGCGAGGGAACAAACGTCTCCTGATCTCGAAGGGCGCCGTGGATCTTTTCTAGCGCTTCTCTGACGGGGCCTATCAGCGCCTCGCTTCGCGAGGTCGGCACGAGTCCGCCTTTCGCGTTCACGAACAATTCGTCGCCGGTTGCATCGCGCAAGCGACGCAGCGCATGGCTGACCGCAGGCTGTGTCAATGCCAGCCGATCGCTTGCCCGCGTCACGCTTCGGGTATCCCAAAGCATCATGAAGACCGCAAGCAGATTCAGGTCCAACGACTTGGTATTAGCTGGGCGCATAGTGCCATCGATAATACTTCATTTCACTTTTTCACCAAGGGCTATTCGCAACTCGCAATAAAGGCGGAGACGAGCTTTCCGTCGATTTTTACTGTTTTCGCTTCATCGATGTTTTCTGCGATGTCTTAGTAAATAACCAAGGGGGTCTCTCAGATCATGGATGCATCGACCGCGTCGATGGCATGCGTCGAGTGCAACTTTCCCTTTGTCCGTTTCGTCGCGCCTCGGCGTTTTTATGCGCTCCCCCGTCTGACACCTTTGCGTCGAACACAGTCTGTGATATCGATGAGTCAGGTCAAAGTTCACCACCAGCGTATTCGTTTGTGGCGTGTAGAAAGAATGAACATAAACGCTCAGAGGTACCGATTACTGACGGTAGTCAACGAGCGATCCTTTAGGGGGTTCGACGCGATGAAGGCCAATCACACGCTCCTTGGCGTTCTTCTGTCATTCATTCCTTCTTTTGGCTTTGCACACGCGTCCAGCGAAACGGTGGACAAGATTGCTGACTGGCTAGCCATCTTCGTTATTTGCTTTGCGCCGGTCGCGTGTATCACGATCCTTTTACTTATTCACGTGCTGCCCGAAAAAATCGCGGAGAGGCGTCATCATCCGCAAAAAGAAGCAATCCAGATGCTGTGCTTTCTCTCACTGGTGTTCGGCGGGCTCCTCTGGCCGATTGCATGGCTCTGGACGTATTTCAAACCGCTTGGCTATCGCATGGCTTACGGCACCGATAAGCACGATGACTTCTTCCTCGAAGCCGTCCGTCGGGCAAGGCTCGGGACATTACCCAGCGATGAACTGGGCTATATCCTCGGCGAACTCGACAGCATCGCTGCCCGACGCATTCTGCCGCCGGAACTGCGGCGCGCGCGCGACGCACTAGAGGCGCTTCAGTCGAATGCTCCGCCGCCTGCACACAACTCCAAGGAAGCAGGAGAAGCCTGATGGAAATCCTTCTTCTCGCCATATACGCGACGATCGCGTGGCTCATCTTCGGCAAGTTCAGGTGGCTGCCCTGGAATATCGTTACCGGCTCGATCACGATCGTCCTGCCGATCATCGCGCTCACCATCCTGATTCTGACGCTCAACGTTGTCGCGCCTGCATCGGAAGACGTGCGCGTCATTCGATACGTAGTGCAAATCGTTCCGCAGGTTCGTGGCCGTGTCGTCGAAGTGCCGATCACGGGCAACACGCGCATCAAAAAGGGCGATGTGCTCTTCAAGATTGATCCGACGCCCTTCAACCTGCAAGTGAAGGCGCTCGAAGCGCAGCTCGTGAACGCGCAGGGTTCGGCGAAGAAGCTCAACGAAGACCTGTCAGCCGCCACAGCGAAGAGCGATGCCGTGCGCGCGCAAATCGATCTCGCGAAGCGGCGCGTATCGGAGAACCGTCAGCTTGTCGATCATGGCGCCGGCGATCGTTTCGCGCTCGAGCAAGCGGAGACGAACCTGAAGTCGCTGCAAGCCGACCTCGCCGCCGCACGCGCACAGGAAGCGCAGGTGCGCGCGGTGCTGAACGCGACCGTCGACAACGATCAGGCCGAAGTCGCGCAGATTCGCGCGCAACTCGAATCCGCGCGATGGGATCTCTCGCAGACGACGGTCGTCGCACCGGCCAACGGCGTCGCGATCAATCTGCAGTTGCGGCCGGGCTCGATCGTGACGCCGCTTCTTCAGAACCCAGCGTTGAGCTTTGTCGAGGACGATTATCAGGTGATCGCGCTGTTCGAACAGAACGAATTGCGGATGGTTGTCCCCGGCGACGAAGCCGAGATCGCGCTTCAGACGATACCGGGGAAGGTGCTGAAAGCGCACGTGGTATCGGTCGTGTGGGCGCAGGGCCAGGGTCAGCTCACACCGAGCGGCACGCTTCCGATCACCGGCACGGAACCGACGCCGGCCGCGCGTTTCGCCGTGCGGCTGCGACTCGACGACAGGGAGCGCGACGTTTTCCTCGCCGCCGGCGCGCGCGGACATGCGGCAATCTACACTGACCATATCGAGGAGATCCAGATTCTGCGCAAGGTGATCATCCGGGTCGGCGCGTATATCAACTACCTCGTGCTGAAGGTGTGACGGTGCGCACGCGCTGCTTTCTCCTGATCGCGTTGCTGCTCGGTGCAGGCGGCTGCGCGCTGAAGAATCCGCCGGACGCCGCGGACATCCGGCGCGACAGCCTGAGCAACGCGCACGTTCCGGCTGCGTGGACCGCGCAGGGCGCCACGTCCGGTCTCGTGCGCGCCGACTGGATCGACACCTTCGGCGACCCGGCCTTGAACTCGCTCGTGGACGAAGCGATTGCGTATAACGCGAATCTGCGGATCGCGGGCGCGCGCGTTGCGCAGGCGGCGGCGCTCGTCAAGGTGGCAGGCGGCGAGCTCTATCCGGCAGCCAGCTTTCTCGCCCGGCCGGGCGGCAAGCTCGGCGGTGACGGATCGGGACTGAAGGGCTGGCTCGTATCGGCTTCGTGGGAAGTCGATCTATGGGGACGCGTACGCTACGGCGCGCGCGCAGCCGAAGATCAGTATGCGTCCGCACAAGCCGATGCCGATTACGCTCGCCAGTCGATCGCCGCGCTGGTCGTGAAGGCATGGTTCGGCGCAACGGAAGCGCAGATGCAATATGCCATTGCCAATGACATGGTTCGCCACGCCGATGCATTGCGCGACCTCGCTGGACATCGCCTGCGCATCGGCAAAGGCTCGCAGATCGAGGTGACGAGCGCGCAAGCAGCGGCGCAGTCGTATCGCGATACCGCGCGGCAGTTGAAGCTTGCGCGCGAGCAGTCGCTGCGCGCGCTGGAGTTGCTGCTCGGACGTTATCCGGCGGCAGAAGTTGCGGTCCCGGCTAACCTCGGTCCGCTGCCGCCGGTGCTGCCGATGGGTGTTCCTGCCGATTTGCTCGAGCGTCGGCCTGACATACTGGCTGCGCAGCGGCGGATATCGGCCGCGTTCGATCTCGCGCGCCAGGCCGATGCCGCGCGACTGCCACGCGTCACCCTGAGCGCGGGTCTTCTGAGTGTGTCGAGCGAGCTGTTTCTGCTTGCCGATCGTGACAACCCGAGCTGGAGCGTCGGCGCAGGCATCCTGTTGCCGCTTTTTCGTGGCGGCGCATTGAAGGCTCAGGCGGAGTATCGAACCGCGGAACAGGATCAGGCGCTCGCGAGCTATGGACAGGTTGCGTTGCAGGCTTTCGGTGAAGTGGAAAACGCGCTCGCCGCCGAGAGCGCGCTGCGCGAGCGGGAGACTATTCTCGCGCGCGCGGTTTCGGATAATGCAAAGCTCTTCGATTTGCAGCAGGTGCGCTACAGGATCGGTTCGGGGGATCTCGTCGCGGTGACTCAGCAGGAAATCGCTTACGCGTCATCGCGTTCCGGACTGGTGCGCGTGCAAAGCGAAGAGCGCATGCAACTCGCGAATCTGTATCTGGCGCTCGGCGGCGGGATCGATACGGCAGGCGCTTCGGCTTCGGCTTCGGATCGATCGCGCCGAACGGCGACACCTGAATCACGTTCAACAGACGCGACGGCGGCGCGGTAAACAGCACCACCTCCAAGCAGAAATTCCCCTCGCTCGCGGAATCGCACGCGAGCTTCGCATCCTATGCGATGTCACCGGGCGCGGCCTACGGCAGCGCCGCACCCAGCACACCGAGCGCCCCCTCGTGGATATGGCGGGCGGCGCTCGGCTCGTCTGCGTCTTTCAAACCAGATCGATGAGTTTCGGCAGCGAGCATCTCATGACGCCGCTGAGCGTGAAACCACGACATGACTCGAGCGTTGAGCAAGAAACATCGTGACGAATGTTTCAGTGTTATCCGATGGGACGCCAATGCTCCCATCAGCAGAATTTTTGCTCGACTGCGATGCGCTTCCGGATTCGAGCGACCACTGCCGATCGTTTGATCGCCGTCGCTGCGCCTCGCGTCTCGAACAATGAGAAGGAGATAACGTGTATCTGACATCCAGCCAACGCACCGCGCTGATGCAAGCCATCGCGCGAGAGCAAGACGACCGTCAGCGAATCGCCGCCATCGATGCAGTGGTCGCACAATTGCGGCTCGACAATCCCGCCGCTTTTCATACCGCCGCGTCGCTCGAACAGCGGGTGTTCTTGCACGAACCGGACAGCGATATTCCGTATCTCGCAGCTATCAAACCGAAAGTCTCTGCATCGCGACAGGGGGACGGGGCTGCGATCTAGAACGCCGCAAGGGCCGGTCGGTTCGTTGCGCTGCGATTGCAGTTCTGCCCACGCCTATCCCAAATTTATCTGATTTGTCCGATAGAGCGATGTCCGACGCACTCTTACTATCTCAAAATTCGCACTGGTTGCTGGGAGGTAAGAGTGGCTTCAGTCGTGTCGCGGTCGAAAAGCGATCTGTACGTTGTGATGCGGCGTAGCTCATTGCGCGCCATTGTCGGCACCGCGTGCTCGGTGGCCGTGCTCGCGCTGGCTGCCGGCCTTGCTCTGGCGCGTTACGGCGTTCAGACGCCGCGTGCCGATTACGAGTCCGCGAGGGCGTCCGCCGCCGACCCTTACACGAGCGACGAGGTTGCGCGTTTGCAGGCCGCGAACGCCTCGCTGTACGCGCGCGTGGAGCGACTCGCCGCGCAGCTCGACACGCTCAGCGCGTTTGACCAACGCCTGCGCGCGCAGTCACTGCGAGCAATCCCGACGAACGCGGTGGCATCGGCGCGCACTCGCTACAGCAACGCGGCGGGTGGGCCCGAACTGCCGCCCCGGACTTGTGAAGCAACTGACGCGCATCCTGATCCGCAAATCACCCGCGACAATCTTGACTGCCTGGCAGCGACGCTTGCCGCCGTCGAACAGGGCGTCGCGCAGCACGAAGCGGCATGGGCAGCCTTCCCGGGCCGCCGTCCGCTAGCGCTCGGGCGGAACGGCTCACCGTTCGGCAACCGCCTCGACCCGTTCACGCGCCACCTGAGCTTTCATCCGGGCATGGACCTGGTCGCGCCGACAGGCACCTCGATCCTCGCGGCGGCCAGCGGTCGCGTGATCCACGCCGGACGCATGCCCGGCTATGGCAACACCGTGGAGATCGATCACGGTAACGGCTTCATCACGCGTTACGCTCACGCTTCGAAGATAGGGGTGCGGGTCGGGCAGCGGGTGCAGCCGCGTGAGCTGATCGCCAAGGTCGGCTCGACGGGTCGCTCGACAGGTCCGCATCTGCATTTCGAAGTCCGCGTGGGCGGTCGAGCGGTCAACCCCGCCGACTATCTCGCGCTGTTTGCGACCGAAGCCGATGCGTGAAACCTAAGCTTTGTTGTGAGTTGGGATTGATGCGGGATAGCGAAGTGTCAGAGCGAAAGCGGCGGACGAACTGGAAGGGATGATAGAACGAAGAAATGAATGGTGGGCCGGGTGGGACTCGAACCCACTATCGGTCGATTATGAGTCGACAGCTTATACCAGTTAAGCTTCCGGCCCTTTGCACTCAAGAGGCAAAAAGAAAGCGCCGATAGCGGCGCTTTCTGTTACTCCAGAACATTGCGCGAGGCGACTACGAAGGGTTGCGAGTGTGCCTCACAACGCCTCTCAAAACAAGTCCCGTCAGTTGCCTTCCAGGAACGATTTCAACTTGTCCGACCGGCTCGGATGCCGCAACTTGCGCAGCGCCTTCGCCTCGATCTGGCGGATCCGTTCGCGCGTTACGTCGAACTGCTTGCCCACTTCCTCGAGCGTGTGATCCGTGCTCATCTCGATACCGAAGCGCATCCGCAGCACCTTCGCCTCACGCGGCGTCAGCGAGTCGAGCACGTCCTTCACGACATCGCGCATCGATGCATGCAGCGCGGCATCGGACGGCGCCACCGTGTTCGTATCCTCGATGAAATCACCGAGATGCGAATCGTCGTCGTCGCCGATAGGCGTCTCCATCGAGATCGGCTCCTTCGCGATCTTCATGATCTTGCGGATCTTGTCCTCCGGCATCTCCATCTTCTCGGCAAGCGTCGCCGGATCCGGCTCGAGACCGGTTTCCTGCAGAATCTGCCGCGAGATGCGGTTCATCTTGTTGATCGTCTCGATCATGTGAACCGGAATGCGGATCGTGCGCGCCTGGTCCGCGATCGAGCGCGTGATGGCCTGCCGGATCCACCACGTCGCGTAGGTCGAGAACTTGTAGCCACGACGATATTCGAACTTGTCCACCGCCTTCATCAAACCGATGTTGCCTTCCTGAATCAGATCGAGGAACTGCAAACCGCGATTCGTGTACTTCTTCGCGATGGAAATCACGAGACGCAGGTTCGCCTCGGTCATTTCACGCTTCGCCTGACGCGCCTTCAGCTCGCCCGCCGCCATCTGACGGTTGGTTTCCTTCAGGTCCTTCAGCGGCAATACGACCCGCGCCTGAAGATCCAGGAGACGCTGTTGCTGCTCGCGGATAGCCGGAATATTGCGCTCCAACACGGCACTGTATTCGTGACCTTCCGCGACGACCTTGTCGGACCATTCGAGATCCGTCTCGCTGCCGGGGAAACGCGTGATGAATTCGGCGCGCGGCATGCCGCACTTGTCGACGACCGTATGCAGAATCTGCCGCTCGACCTGACGCACCTCATCGACCTGCGCGCGCAACGTATCGCACAGGCGCTCGACGGTGCGGGCCGTGAAACGGATGTTCATCAGCTCCGTCTGGATGGCTTCCTGCGCCTTCAGATAGGCCTTCGACTTGTAGCCTTCCTTCTCATAGGCGCGGCGCATCTTGTCGAACCATTCGCTGATGAGCGCGAACTTCTCGAGCGACTGGGCCTTGAGGGCTTCGAGTTGCGCAGCATTGGCGCTCGCTTGCGCGCTGCCGTCGTCCTCTTCTTCCTCTTCCTCGTCGCTCTCTTCCTCGGTTTCTTCGTCTTCGGATTCGATCGCTTCGGCTTCCTGCTCGGAGAAACCGTCGGTGTCCTGCGCATTCGGATCGATCAAGCCGTCGACGAGTTCATCGACACGGATCTCTTCGTTCTGCACGCGCTCGGCCATTGCGAGGATGTCGGCGATGGTCGTCGGGCACGCGGAGATCGCCATGACCATGTGCTTCAGGCCATCCTCGATGCGCTTCGCAATCTCGATTTCGCCTTCGCGCGTCAGCAACTCGACCGTGCCCATCTCGCGCATATACATGCGGACCGGATCGGTAGTGCGTCCGAATTCCGAATCGACGGTGGAAAGCGCGACTTCGGCTTCTTCCTCGACTTCATCGTCGGAGGAAGCGTTCGGCGCGTTGTCGTTCAGAAGCAGGGTCTCGGCATCCGGCGCTTGTTCGTACACCGCCACGCCCATGTCATTGAACGTGCTGATGATGCCTTCGATCGCCTCTGTCTCCGTGAAGTTGTCCGGGAGGTGATCGTTGATCTCGCCGTAGGTCAGGAAACCGCGCTCCTTGCCGAGCTTGATGAGCGCGCGCAGCTTCGAGCGCCGCTCCTCGAGTTCCTCTACGGTGCCAGGCGCGCTCGACGAGAACGCGTCCTTCAGCAGTGCTTTTTCCTTCGCGCGGCGATCGCGAGCCTTGGCCTTTTCGACCTTCGCCGCAGGAGCGGCAACAGACTCTGCGTTTTGCGTTGCGTCGTCTTCGACGGATACATCGTTCAGCTTTTTCGTCATGGAGTTCGCCATACCGGCCTTAGTCTCGACTCGCGGCTGCTGGACAACAGCCGATGGAACCGTGAATACCCAATACGCGCACGCTGCTTCGTCCTGCGTGCCCTGCCCGGGGCGCCATCGCGTTCGAACGAGTGTGAATCGTCTCCTCGCCCTACCCTCAATAGCAGCCGCTTCCCTTATGCCCGTCTGTTCGTCGGCGTGCTTATCGGCCTCTTTTGTAAGATTTATGCGGCGTGCACCACGTATGACCGTGCCGCATTCCCGGAAACCGATTCAGCCAGCCTTCCTGCTTCCTTCCCGTTCCTCTCCCGCACCGGACAACCACGCCGGCATTACCGCCAAAACCATCCAAATGCTCTTTGCCCATTGCCCGGGCGCCGTCGCCGAACCACGTTTCAGAACGACGAAAAACGCCTGAACAGTTGACAAAAAACATTCATTTTGAACTTTTTATTATAGCATTCTCACTTTCCGGCATCCGGGCTCGCGCCCCGCCCAGCCTTGATCTGTGCGACTCTCGCCGACAGATCCGAAAACTCCGCCACCTCTTCCGCCGACAAGCTACTTTGCCTCGCCAGTTGATCGAGCCGCGCCCGATAGCTGTCGTGCCGCAACTTCACCACTGTCGCCTGCAACTCTTCCGCGAGCAGACGCTTCTGTTCCTCGACTCGCTGCGCCGCGTCCTCGTCGGCGGGGTCGCGCATCAGCAAATCGCGAACGTTTTCATCATAGGCGAGAATTTCCTGGAAGATATCGTCGTACGTGGGCGCGTTTGCGGCATTTCTCAAGATCTCGGACAGCAACTGGAATTCCGCCGCATCGCCGAGTTCGCGCGCGTGCGACACCACCTCGCTGAACAGTTCGCCGTGCTCGGTCATCGTCACGAGGGTGCGCTCGCTGTCCTGATCGAGCGCAGCCGCGATGCCCGGGTACATCACCAGATTGCGCAGCGCGCGCTGTTCCTGCCCGGTCACACGCCGGCGTTCGCTCTTCGGCACGTTCGCGCGCGCGACGGCCGCCGCGCGCGAATCGATGTCGCACAACGCCGCGATCTCGGTGAACGGCGTGTCGAGCCGGTCCGCGAGCATATGCAGGATCTGCACCCGCAACGCATTCGCGGGCAGCGCCTGAAGCAGCGGCTTGGCGTCGAAGAGCGCCTTCGCGCGGCCTTCGGGCTGCTCCAGTTCCTTGTCGTTCAGCACCTCGTTCAGAAGGAACTGCGACAGCGGCATCGCGCGATCGACCTGTTCGCCGAATCCGTCGGTGCCGAATTCGCGCACGTAGCTGTCCGGATCGTGCTCCTTCGGCAGAAAGAGAAACTTGACCGTGCGGTTGTCCGCCGCGTGCGGCAGCGCCGCTTCCAGCGCCCGGCGCGCGGCGCGACGGCCCGCCGAATCGCCGTCGAAGCTGAACACCACGGTGTCCGTCTGCCGAAAGAGCTTCTGTACGTGGATCGGCGTGCAGGCCGTGCCGAGCGTCGCCACGGCGTTCGCAAAGCCGAGCTGCGCGAGCGCGACGACATCCATATACCCTTCGACGACGAGCACGTAGCCCAGTTCACGAATCGCGAGACGCGCTTCGAACAATCCGTAAAGCTCGCTGCCCTTGCTGAATAGCGGCGTCTCCGGCGAGTTCAGATACTTGGGCTCGCCGCCGTCGAGCACGCGCCCGCCGAAGCCGATCACGCTGCCCTTCACATTGCGGATCGGGAACATCACGCGCTCGCGGAAGCGATCGTAGCGCCGCGCCTGTCCCTGCGAATCGGTCTTCTCGCTGACGATCACGAGGCCCGATTCGACCAGGTTGTCATCCCGATAATCGGGAAACGCCGATTCGAGGTTCTGCCAGCCATCCGGCGCGTAGCCGAGCCCGAAACGCGCGGCGATTTCGCCGGTCAGACCGCGTTTCTTCAAATACGCGATGGCGTCGGGCGCGCCGCGCAGTTGCTTGCGATAGAAATCGCACGCGGTCTGCATGACTTCCGTCAGCGCGACGCTGACCGCCTTGCTCGGCGCGCTCTCGCCGCCGCTGCCGCCACGGAAGCCGTTCGATGGCTCCTGCGGAACCGTAAGGCCCGCGCCCTGCGCGAGGTCCTTCACGGCCTCGGGAAACGTGAGGCCGGTGTGCTCCATCAAAAAGCCGATCGCGGTGCCATGCGCTCCGCAGCCGAAGCAGTGATAGAACTGCTTGGTCGGACTGACCGTGAACGAAGGGCTTTTCTCGTTGTGAAACGGGCAGAGGCCCATGAAGTTCGCGCCGCCCTTTTTCAACTGGACGTAGCGGCCCACCACGTCGACGATATCGACGCGGTTGAGCAAATCCTGCAGGAAAGCGTGCGGAATCACCGAATCAGAAGCAGTGCAAGTTACTTGGCGAGTGCGGCTTTCACCTGCGCGGAGACAGCGGTCATGTCGGCCTTGCCTGCGAGCTTCGGCTTCAGCACGCCCATGACCTTGCCCATGTCCTGCGGGCCGGCGGCACCGGTCGCGGCGACGGCGGCCTGAACTTCGGCGGCGATCGCATCGGCGGAAAGCTGTTCGGGCATATACGCCGACAACACCGCGAGCTCCGCTTTTTCCTTGTCGGCGAGATCGGTGCGGCCCGCGGCTTCGAACTGGCTGATCGAGTCCTTGCGCTGCTTGATCATCTTGTCGATGACGGCGGTGATGCCCGCGTCGTCGAGCGTGACGCGATCGTCGACTTCACGCTGCTTGATTCCCGCGAGCAGCAGTCGAATCGTGCCGAGGCGCTCGGTTTCCTTTGCGCGCATGGCAGTCTTCATGTCGTCGCTGATCTGGTCTTTGAGGCTCATCGTTCACCCGGTGCAATTGCGAAAGTATGGATTCCGGCCGGCGCCCGGCTGTCCCGCGAAAGCAAAAACCCGCTTGGGAACATCTCCTCAAGCGGGACTTTTAGCGGGCCGTTTTGAGGCGCGGCAAAGCGGTGCGACGACCCTTGCCGCGCTAACCGTGATAGCGCCTGCCAGAGCGGAGAGAATCCTCCGATGACCGTCTGAGTATAGCAAACGGGTTCGCGTTTCGAGACTCGCCAAAACCCCCGGCCAGGCGCGCTCAGGCGGCCGTCGACGCGTTGCGCGCGAACTCGCCCGCGGCCTTGCCCGCCGCCACGCCCGACGCCCACGCCCACTGAAAGTTATAGCCGCCGAGCCAGCCCGTGACATCGACGGCCTCGCCGATGAAATAGAGCCCCGCGACGCGTTCGCTCATCATCGTCGCGGACGAAAGCTCGCGCGTATCGACGCCGCCGCGCGTGACTTCCGCCTTGCGATAGCCTTCGGTGCCGCTCGGCGTGAGCGTCCAGCTGGAGAGCGACGCGCCGATCGCCTTCAGCGTGCGGTCGGGCAAGTCGGCGAGGCGCGCATCGACAGGCACGCGCTGCGCTTCCAGCCACGCGTGCGCAAGACGCGCCGGCACGTGCTCGGCCAGAAAATTGCCGATCTGCTTCTTCGAACCGGCTTTGGCTTCGAGCAGCGTCTCGGTGGCGTCGGCATCGGGAAGCAGGTCCACATGAATCGGCTCGGACGTATTCCAGTAGCTCGAAATCTGCAGCACGCCCGGCCCCGACACGCCGCGATGCGTCAGCAGCAGGTCTTCGTCGAACTCGCCGCGCGTCTTGCCGCGCCCTGTGCTGATGCGCACGGGCAACGAAAGCCCCGAGAGCGCGGCGAACGGCGCCCAGTCGGCCGACGTGAACGTGAGCGGCACCAGCGCCGGACGCGTGTCGACGAGCTTGTGCCCGAACTGCTTCGCGACGCGATAACCGAACTCCGTCGCGCCGATCTTCGGAATCGACAGGCCGCCCGTCGCGATCACGAGCGCCGCCGTGTCGATCGCGCCCGCGGTCGAATCGAGCGTGAAGCGCGCCCCGTCGTGCCGGATCTCGTGCACGACGACCGGACGCCGCCACGCGACGCCGCCCGCATCGCACTCGCTTTTCAGCACATCGATGATGGTTTCGCTGGAGTCGTCGCAAAAGAGCTGGCCCTTGTGCTTCTCGTGCCACTTGACGCGGTATTGCTTGAGCAGCGCGAGAAAATCGCGCGGCGTATAACGCGCGAGCGCGGAGCGGCAGAAATGCGGATTCGCCGACAAGAAATTGGCCGGCTGCGCGTTGATGTTGGTGAAGTTGCAGCGTCCGCCGCCGGAGATGCGGATTTTCTCGGCGAGACGCTCGGCGTGGTCGATGAGCACGACGCGGCGCCCGGATTGAGCGGCCACGGCCGCGCACATCATGCCGGCCGCGCCCGCGCCGATGACGGCGATATCGAAGGATTCCATGGCGCGCATTTTACCTTCGACACGCTCATCGAAGCCCGCTGCTATACTTTTCTGTTACCTCTGACGCATTGAATCCATGCTCGTTCTCGGCATCGAAAGCTCCTGCGACGAAACCGGCCTCGCGCTCTACGACACCGAGCGCGGCCTGCTTTCGCACGCCCTGCACTCGCAGATCGCGATGCATCGCGAATACGGCGGGGTCGTGCCGGAACTGGCTTCGCGCGATCACATCCGGCGCGCGCTGCCGTTGCTGGAAGAAGTGCTGGCGCAATCCGGCGCGCAGCGCGCCGACATCGACGCCATCGCGTTCACGCAGGGACCGGGACTCGCGGGCGCGCTGCTCGTCGGCGCGAGCATCGCGAATTCGCTGGCGATGGCGTGGGACAAGCCGACTGTCGGCATTCATCACCTGGAAGGGCATCTGCTGTCGCCGCTGCTCGTCGATGCGCCGCCGCCGTTTCCGTTCATCGCGCTGCTCGTGTCGGGCGGACATACGCAGCTCATGCGCGTAACCGATGTCGGCGTCTACGAGACGCTCGGCGAAACGCTCGACGACGCCGCCGGCGAAGCCTTCGACAAGACCGCGAAGCTGCTCGGCCTCGGCTATCCCGGCGGGCCGGAAGTGTCGCGGCTCGCGGAATTCGGCACGCCGGGCGCGGTCACGCTGCCCCGTCCGATGCTGCATTCCGGCGATCTCGATTTCAGCTTCAGTGGCCTGAAAACGGCCGTGCTCACGCAGAGCCGCAAGCTCGGCACCAACGTCTGCGAGCAGGCGAAGGCCGATCTCGCACGCGGTTTCGTCGATGCGGCGGTGGATGTGCTGGTCGCGAAATCGCTCGCCGCGCTGAAGAAAACCGGCCTGAAGCGGCTCGTCGTGGCGGGTGGTGTCGGCGCGAACCGGCAGTTGCGCGAGGCGCTGTCGGCGGCCGCGAAGAAGCGCCGCTTCGACGTGCATTACCCCGATCTCTCGCTCTGCACCGACAACGGCGCGATGATCGCGCTCGCCGGCGCGCTGCGGCTGTCGCGCTGGCCCGAGCAGGCCGTGCGCGACTACGCGTTCACCGTGAAGCCGCGCTGGGATCTCACGTCGCTCGCGCGCTCCTGAGCGTTCATCGCGGCGGATTGAAAGGCTGCACGATCGCCTTGAAGACAGGCAGCGTTTCGCAGCGGTCACTATGGCCGATGAGCGTAGGCCAGCGCGTCGAGCTGAAAATCTCCGGATGCGCCTCGCGCGCGAAACGCAGCGCGCAGGCCACGGCGATGTCCGCGTGACCGATCGCGTCGCCGAACCAGTATTGCGTCGCACGCGCGGCGCGGTCCGCTTCCAGCGCATTCAAAACGCGCTCGACCTGCCCCGTGCAGCGATCGAGCCACGCCTGCGATTTCTCCTTGTGCAGCACGCGTTCGTAGACGAGCGCGACGGCCTTGTCGGCGAGACCCGTCGCGAGCGCGCAGACCTTCAGCGCCTGACGCCGCTCCGGGCCGCCCGATGCGATCATCGCGTGCTCGCCCGCCTGTTCGTCGAGATAGTCGAGGATCATCGCGCTTTCGACGAGCACGTCGCCGGAATCGAGCACGAGCGTCGGCACGCGGATCAGCGGATTGAAGGGCGCGATCTTGTCGGCATCGCCGAAGACGGACCACGGGCGATGCTCGTACGCCATGCCGTAGAGATTCAGCGCGATGGCGACGCGCCGCACGAACGGGGAATCGAATTGGCCGATGAGAATCAAGATGCGCTCCGTGGTCGATTTCTCGGACGGCCAGTTTAAGGTCGTGCGGGCCTCGGAAACAACAGCAGCGCCAACGACGCGCACAGGCCCGACGCCAGCCATACGACTGGCCACGAACCCGCGGCGAGCACATGCGGAATGACGAGCGGCGTCACGAAGAACCCGGCGTACACGGCCGTATTCGCCATGCCGAGCGCGGTGCCGGCGCGTTCGGTGCCGGCCAGTGTAGCCAGTTCCGTGTACGCGACGCCGTGCCACGCCGACACGCAAATCCCCGCGAAAACGAGCATCGCCGAAAGCAGTAAAGGCGCTTGCGCCGCGCCGCCCGCGACCGCTGCCGCGAGCACGACGAAGGACGCCGACGCCACGATCACCGAGCCGCGCAAGTACGCGCGCCGGTTGCGGTGACGATCCGTGTGCCGGCCGCTCCAGACGCGCATGACCATCGCGCCGAGCTGGATCGCGCCCATCGTCGCGCTGATCGCGGTTACGCCGAAATGGCCGGCGTCGTGAAGGAAGACGGTCGCGAAGGTCAGAATCGCGAATTGCGGCACGCACAGGATGCCGATGCCGAGCACGACGCGCCAGACCAGCGCGTTCTTCAATGGCGGAACGCCTTTGCCCGTCACCGCGCGATGCACGGCGTGCGGCGCTTCATGCAGCCAGCGCCAGGCGAACGCACCGGAGACCGCGCACATCGCCGCCAGCGCGCCGTAGACCGCCGCAAAGCCGTGCGACGACGCCAGCCACGGCAGCAACGCCGCGCCTATGCCGCCGCCGAGCGGCACGGCCGTTTGCCGGATGCTCATCGCGAGGCCGCGCTCGCCGTCGGCGAACCACGCCATCACCGCCCGCCCACTCGATCCGTTGACGCTGCCGCCCAGGAGACCGAGCACGCACATCGCGAAAACGAGCCAGCCGAGCGTCGCCGACGACGGCACCGCGAACAGACTCATCGCGACGAGCATCGCGGCTGTCGAAAGCAGGCCGGTCAGCAAAACAGGACGGTCGCCCCAGCGATCCGTCAGCACGCCCCACGGCAGTTCCGACAGCGCGACGCCCAGTCCCAGCGCCCCGAGCGCGAGCCCCAGTTCGCCGTTGCTCAGGTGATAACCGCTGCGCATCCACACGGCCGTGGTCGGAATGCCCGCCGCCGCAGCCGAAAAGCTCGCGTTGGCCGCCACGCCGACGCCCAGCACTTTCCAGCGATGCGCGTCGCCGAACGCGTAAGCGCCTTTTACGAGAGAAGTGGCCATCATGCAATCCATTCGAATTTGACTTCGGCCAGTTTGACGGCTTAGGATCGTCCTGAAAATCGCAAAGTTTTTCATCGATCATTCAGAAAATCAGGACGATTGCCATGAGCCAGACGACATTCGATCTCGCGGTGCTGCGCAGCTTTGTCGCGGGGATGGATTTGGGCAGCTTCGCGAAGGCGGCGGACCGCGTCGGGCGCTCGACATCGGCGGTGAGCGCGCAGTTACGCAAGCTGGAGGAACAGGCGGGCGCGACGCTCTTTCGCAAATCCGGACGCGGGCTCGCGCTCACCGACGCGGGCGAGGTGATGCTCGGCTATGCGCGGCGGCTCGTCGAACTGAACGACGAAGCCGCCGTCGCGATTCGCGGCGTCGATCTGGAAGGCTGGATACGGCTCGGTTTGCAGGAGGATTTCGGCGAAGTCGTGCTTCCGGATGTGCTCGGCCGCTTCGCGCGGGCGCATCCGAAGGTGCGGATCGAAGCGCGCGTGGCGCGCAATACCGAACTGCTGGAGCGCATCGATAGCGGGCAGCTCGATCTCGCGCTCGTGTGGGGCGCGCCGGGCGTCACCGACGAAAGCAACGCCGCGATGATCGCCGAGCCGATCGCGGCGCCGTCGATGCGCTGGATCGCTTCGTCGACGGTTCCGTGGCAGTTCGATCCCGACGAACCCTTGCCGCTCATCGCGTTCGATCGTCCGTGTCTCTTTCACAGCGCGGCGGCCGCGGCGCTGGATCGCGCGGGCATCAAATGGCGTGTGGCGTTCACGAGCCCGAGTCTGTCGGGATTGTGGGCGGCAGCGGCGGCGGGTCTGGGCGTCACCGTGCGAACGAGCTATGGATTGCCGTCGACGGTTCGTGCGCTCGATGCCGGCGAAGGCGAATTACCCGCATTGCCTTCGATTCCTCTTGCGCTGCATCGCGCATCGGGAAGCGCGTCGCCGCCGGTCGAGCGGCTCGCGTCGCTGGTGATGGCTTCCGTGCGGGCAGCGCACGTTCCTGCGGAAACGGCGCTCGCCTGAAGACGCGCTCAGGCGTCGCGGCGCTTGTCTCGCTCGATCACCGCATACGCGCTGTGATTGTGGATCGACTCGAAGTTCTCGGCTTCGAGCACATACGCGACGATGCGCTCGTCGGCGTTCAGGCGCGTTGCGACATCGCGCACGAGATCCTCGACGAACTTCGGGTTTTCATACGCGCGCTCGGTCACGAACTTCTCGTCGGGGCGCTTCAAGAGCCCCCATAGTTCGCACGACGCCTCTTCTTCCGCGATGCGAATGAGTTCCTCGACCGCGACTTCGCCCGCGAGTTGCGCCGCGATCGTCACGTGCGACCGCTGATTGTGCGCGCCGTATTGCGAGATCTTCTTCGAGCACGGGCACAGGCTCGTCACGGGCACGAGCACTTTCATCGACAGATGTGTTTCGCCGTCGCGTTTCTCCGCGATGAACGTCGCTTCGTAATCGAGCAGGCTTTGCACGCCGGAGACCGGCGCCGTCTTCATGACGAAGTACGGCAGAGTTACTTCGATGCGCCCCGAATGCGCTTCGAGCTTCGTCAGCATCGAAGCGAGCAGCGAGCGCAGCGCGGCCTGATCGAGCGGCTCGCGATTCTCTTCGAGCAGCGCGACAAAGCGCGACATGTGCGTGCCCTTCTGATCGGCGGGCAGATGCACATCGAGATTCCATACGCCGACGCTCGGCTGCACGCCGTTCGCCGTGCGCACCGACAACGGATGCCGCACGCCCTTCACACCGACGCGCTGAATCGCGATCTGACGCGTGTCGGGCGTGCTCTGAACATCGGGCATCACGAAGGCGGGATTCATCTGATTCATTTGTTTTGTCCTTATGCGCCGCGCGTCACCGAGGACGCGAGCGGATCGAAACGTTCAAGCGCACACGGCGCGGGACGATGCCCGCGCCGTGTGCCAAAGCGTTGATGCACGGCGCACCCCGAGCGCGCCGTTCGAGCGATGCGTCGTCAGGCGACGCGCTTGGTCAGCTTGCCGGCGTGCGCGCTTTCGACGGCGTCGATGAAGCGCTCGCGAATCGACCTGACGATGCCAGCCGAGTCCAGACCGACGCTCGACAGCAGCTTGGCCGGATCGCCGTGATCGATGAAAGCGTCGGGCAGACCGAGTTGCAGCACGGGCTTTACGATCGAGCTAGCGAGCAATGCTTCGACGCACGCGGAACCCGCGCCGCCCATGATCGCGCCTTCCTCGATCGTCACGATGGCGTCGTGCGTCGCGGCGAGTTCGCGCAGCAAATCGGCGTCGACCGGCTTCACGAAACGCATGTTGGCGACCGTCAGATCCAGCTCTTCCGCGGCGGCGAGCGACGGCGCGACCATCGTGCCGAACGCGCAGATCGCGATGCGCTTGCCCGAGCCGAGCTTCTGCGACGACTCGCGGCGAATCTCGCCACGGCCGACAGGAATCGCGGTCATTTGCTTGACCGTCGCGACACCCGTGCCCGCGCCGCGCGGATAGCGCACGGCCGTCGGATTCGGCTGCTGCAGCGCCGTGTAGAGCATCTGGCGGCATTCGTTTTCGTCCGACGCGGCCATCACCGTCATGTTCGGGATGCAGCGCAGGAACGCGAGGTCGTAGTTGCCCGCGTGCGTCGCGCCGTCCGCGCCGACGAGGCCCGCGCGATCGATCGCGAACACCACCGGCAGGTTCTGCAGCGCGACGTCGTGGATCAACTGGTCATACGCGCGTTGCAGGAAGGTCGAATAGATGGCGACGACGGGCTTCATGCCGTCCGCGGCCATGCCGCCGGCGAACGTGACCGCGTGCTGCTCTGCGATGCCGACATCGAAATAACGCTCCGGGAAGCGCTTCTCGAACTCCACCATGCCGGAGCCTTCGCGCATCGCCGGCGTGATGCCGACCACACGCGAATCCTGCGCCGCGGCGTCGCACAGCCACTCGCCGAACACCTGCGTGTAGGTCTTCTTCGACGGCGCCGTCGACGGCTTGATGCCTTCTGCCGGATTGAACTTGCCCGGACCGTGATAGAGCACCGGATCGGCTTCGGCGAGCTTGTAGCCCTGGCCTTTCTTCGTGACGACGTGCAGGAATTGCGGGCCGCGCAGTTCCTTGATGTTCTGCAGCGTCGGGATCAGCGAATCGAGATCGTGACCGTCGATCGGCCCGATGTAGTTGAAGCCGAACTCTTCGAACAGCGTGGCCGGCACGATCATGCCCTTCGCGTGCTCTTCGAGCTTGCGGGCGAGATCGAGCACCGGCGGCGCATGGCGCAGCACGCGTTCGACGCCCGCGCGCGCGGCGGCGTAGAAACGCCCCGACATCAGACGCGCGAGATGGCGATTCAGCGCGCCGACCGGCGGCGAAATCGACATGTCGTTGTCGTTGAGGATGACGAGCAGCGGCACGTCGTCGGCGACGCCCGCGTTGTTCATCGCCTCGAAGGCCATGCCCGCGGTCATCGCGCCGTCGCCGATCACGGCGATCGAATAGCGGTTGTCGCCCTGCAGCTTGTTGGCGATCGCCATGCCGAGCGCCGCCGAAATCGACGTGCTCGAATGCGCGGTGCCGAAGGTGTCGTATTCGGACTCGGCGCGGCGCGGGAAGCCGGAAATGCCGCCCAGCTGGCGCAGGCCCGGCATCTGATCGCGACGGCCGGTGAGGATCTTGTGCGGATACGTCTGATGACCGACATCCCAGACGATGCGGTCATTAGGCGTATCGAACACATAGTGCAACGCGATCGTCAGCTCGACCGTGCCCAGATTGGACGACAGATGGCCGCCCGTCTGTGACACGCTGTCGAGCACGTAGGCTCGCAGCTCGTCGGCCAGCGGTTGCAGTTGGCGGCGATCGAGGGCGCGCAAATCGGCCGGATCGTCGATGGTTTTCAGCAAGTCGTACATCGTCGTCCCATTTTAGGAAAACTGGCGTGATTCGTTCGGCGCGATTATGTCTCTTCTCGCCGTGGGGTTCGTCACGCGTTCAACAATCAATTCACCCGGTTCACGACCAGGTCGGCAAGTTCTGCCAGGCGCTGGCCGCGTGCGCCGAACGGCTGGATCGCGGCGTGCGCGTCGCGGCCGAGCTGCGCAGCGAGTTCGCGCGACGCGTCGAGCCCGATGATCGACACATAAGTGGGCTTGTCGTGCTGCGCGTCCTTGCCGGCGGTCTTGCCGAGCGTGGCGGAATCGGCGGTGACATCCAGAATGTCGTCGACGACCTGGAATGCGAGGCCGACCGCGGCGGCGTAGTGGTCCAGCGATGCGAGCGCATCCGCGCCCGGATGCGTGCCCGCAAGCGCGCCCATGCGCACCGACGCGCGCAACAGCGCACCCGTTTTCTTGCGATGCATCGTCTCGAGCTCGGGGCGCGACAGCTTGCGGCCGACGCTTTCGAGGTCGATCGCCTGACCGCCCGCCATGCCGAGCGAACCGCTCGCGACTGCCAGCTCGCGCACGAGCGCGGCTTGCTGGCCATCGTCCAGACCATTGCCTTCGGCCGTCAACGCGACGAACGCCTGCGATTGCAGCGCGTCGCCGACGAGCAGTGCCGTCGCTTCGTCATATTGGATGTGTACCGTGGGCTTACCCCGGCGCAGTGCGTCGTCGTCCATGGCGGGCATGTCGTCATGCACCAGCGAATAGACGTGAATCATCTCGAGCGCCGCGCTCGCCGCTTCCACGGCCGGCGCGCTCGCGCCGGTCAGTTCGCCGGCCGCGTGGACGAGGAGCGGTCGCACGCGCTTGCCGCCGCCCAGCACCGCATAGCGCATGGCCTCATGCAGACGCGCCGGCGCGACGTCCGTGCCCGGCAGATAGTGTTCGAGCGCCGTCTCGACGCGATCGAGCGTCACGCGCATCCATTGTTCGAAGTTCATAGGTCGTCGTCCCCGTTGTCGTTTGTCGCTCCGGCACCCTGGGTGGCGCGCTGTACCTCGGCGGGCAGCGGCTTGAGCGTCTCGCCATCGAGAACGCGCACCTGCTGCTCGACTTTTTCGAGCTGCTGTTGGCAAAAGCCCACAAGCGCCGCGCCGCGGCGATAGGCCGCGAGCGATTCCTCGAGACTCAGCGCGCCCTCTTCCATGCGCGCGACAAGCGATTCGAGTTCCTCCAGCGCCGACTCGTAATTCTCCGGAAGCTGCGCGGCGTCCGCGCCTTGCGCGTCGCCGGTTTGCTCGACTGTTTCCTGGACAGCGGTCTTCGCCATGAATCGTGGATGTGCAATTGAATTTTTGGAACCAAGTCGCACATTCTACGGCAAAAGACAAATTTTCGACCCGCATCCCGTCCGCGCGGAAGCACCACGGGTGCTTTGCCGGATTGTCCGCCAAACGTCGCGGAGCGTGCCATCCGCATTCGTCTGCGTGGCGATTGCGAGGAACTCTCGCGACAATTTATACCCAAATCAAGGCCTTAAGTACCCCAAGGAGGGGGATTTCGGTATAATCGCGGGCTCCCTAAATCGAATCTTCGATGGTTGGGTTGTTCACTGCTTTCACGTTTTCATCGGGAGTGGGAATGTCCAATCTGAGCAATGCATTGCAGCTGAATGCCATTCACAGTCAGCTGCCAGTCACGGCTTACTTTGACGAAGCGCTTCTTACGCGCGAACTCGACACACTTTTCAAGCAAGGTCCACGCTACGTCGGGCACGAACTCATGGTGCCCGAAGCGGGAAACTATTTCGCGCTTCCGGGCGAAGGCGAAGGGCGCGTGCTCGTTCGTAATCAGCAGAACAATATAGAGCTGCTGTCGAACGTGTGCCGTCATCGTCAGGCGATCATGCTCAATGGCCGCGGCAGCACGGAGAACATCGTCTGCCCGCTGCATCGCTGGACCTACGATCTCGACGGTCAACTGCTCGGCGCGCCGCATTTCGCGGACAAGCCCTGCCTGAACCTCGGCAAGACTTCGCTGCAAAACTGGCAAGGCCTGCTCTTCGAATCGGAGGGTCGCAACGTCGCCGCGGATCTCGCGAGACTTGGCACGGCGCGTCATTTCGACTTTTCGGGCTTCATGTTCGATCACGTCGAAGTGCACGAGTGCAACTACAACTGGAAGACCTTCATCGAGGTCTATCTCGAGGACTATCACGTCGCGCCGTTCCATCCGGGCCTCGGCAGCTTCGTGTCGTGCGACAACCTCGAGTGGGAATTCGGCGATTGGTACAGCGTCCAGACCGTCGGCGTCCACAAGAATCTGGAGAAGCCGGGCAGCCCGACGTACCGCAAGTGGCACGACGAGGTCCTGCGCTTCCGCAACGGCACGCCGCCCGAATTCGGCGCGATCTGGATGGTGTATTACCCCGGTCTGATGATCGAGTGGTATCCGCACGTGCTCGTCGTATCGTGGCTCATTCCGCACGGCACGCAGAAGACGACGAACATCGTCGAGTTCTATTACCCCGAGGAAATCGCGCTCTTCGAGCGTGAGTTCATCGAGGCGGAACGCGCCGCATACATGGAAACCGCGCGCGAGGACGACGAAATCGCCGAGCGCATGGACGCCGGCCGTCGCGCGCTGATGTCGCGCGGCGAGAATCAGGTCGGCCCATATCAGAGCCCGATGGAATCCGGCATGCAGCACTTCCACGAGTTCTTGCGGCATCAACTCGGGACCATCTGACGGCGGTTCCGGGTTTGCGTCGGACGTCGGCAAAAGACGGGCTTTCGAGCCCGTTTTTTCTTTTAGACTATTGGCTCATCCCCGCATTACAAGCGCCGCTTGAGGAGCCGTCATGCCGCACACCCACTACACCACGCTCATCTCGGCGACGAATCTCGCCGAACGGCTCGCCGCCGCGCCCGGCAGCATCCTCGTCTTCGATTGCCGCTTCGATCTCGCCGCGCCGGAATCGGGCGAAGCGGCCTATGCGCAAGGGCATATTCCCGGCGCGCACTATCTTCATCTGGATCGCGATCTGTCCGGCGTCAAGACCGGCACGAACGGCCGTCATCCGCTGCCCGAACGCGCCGCGCTCGTCGCGAAGCTGGCGAGCTTTGGCCTGAACGAAGGCCAGCAAGTGGTTGCGTACGATGCGCAAGGCGGCATGTACGCCGCGCGTCTCTGGTGGCTCTTGCGCTGGCTCGGCCACGATTCCGTCGCGCTGCTCGATGGCGGCCTGCAGGCGTGGGAAGCCGCGGGCAATTCGCTCGACAGCGCCGTGCCGCCGAAGACGCAAGGCACGTTCAAGGCCGGCGCGCCGCTCCAGGTGACCATCGATGCGCAGGCGATCGAGCGCGGCATCGGCACGCGTGATCATCTGCTGATCGATGCCCGCGCCGCCGACCGTTATCGCGGCGAGAACGAAACGATCGATCCCGTCGGCGGGCACATCCCCGGCGCGCTCAATCACTTCTTCAAGAACAATCTGACGACGGAAGGCCGCTTCAAGACCGCGCACGAGTTGCGCGAGGCGTTCGGCTCGCTGGTCGGCACGACGCCGGCAGACCGTATCGTGCTGCAGTGCGGATCGGGCGTGACGGCGTGCCATAACGTCCTCGCGATGGAAATCGCGGGCCTGCACGGCGCGGCGCTCTATCCGGGCTCGTGGAGCGAGTGGAGCGCCGATCCGGGCCGCCCGGTCGCGACCGGCCCGAATCCCTGAACGTCGTTATTTGACGCCGTGCTCGCGGAACCACGCGAGCGCGCGCTTCCAGCCGTCTTCCGCGTCGGCCTTGCGATAACTCGGACGGTAATCCGCGAAGAACGCGTGCGGCGCGTCGTCGTAGACGACGAACTGCGAATTCTTCGCCGGCGGCGGGTCGTTCGCGAGCGCCTGCTTCATCTGCTCGATGGTGTCCTGCGGGATGCTCTGATCCTGCCGGCCATACAGCCCGAGGACCGGCACCTTGAGCTGGCTCGCAAGGTCGATGGGATTGCTCGGCGTGTTCTCGGTCTTGTTGCCGACGAGCCGCCCGTACCACGCCACCGCCGCCTTCAGGTTGGGATTGTGCTCGGCGTAGAGCCAGGCGATGCGCCCGCCCCAGCAGAATCCGGTGATGCCGATGCGCTTCGGATCGCCGCCATGCTCGCCCGCCCATTTGACGGTCTGATCGATGTCGGAGATCACCTGCGAATCGGGCACCTTCGACACCAGTTGCTCGTTCAGTTGCTGCATCGACTTGTACGCCGATGCATCGCCCTGACGCGTGTAGAGATCCGGCGCGATGGCCAGATAACCCTGCTTCGCGAAGCGCCGGCAGACATCGGCGATATGCTCGTGGACCCCGAAAATCTCGTGAATCACGATGATCACCGGCAGATGCGTCTTGCCCTTCGGTTGCGCGCGATACGCGGGCACGAGCGTGCCGTCCGCACCGCGTATGCCGATCGCGCCCGCTTCCAGCCCGTCGGAATCGGTATGAATGGTTTGCGCCGACACCGGCAGCACGGCGGCCGCGAAGCCGGTGCCGAAGGTCGCCTTGATGAACGTGCGCCGATTGAACGGAACGTGCGGAATGAGGCTGTCGACTTCAGGGTCTAGCATGAATAGCTCCCGCGGCGGGGCCGTCGCGTCACTTTCGCGATCGAGCGCGACGGCGTGGATCCTTGAAACCGCGCGACGTGCTCGAGGCTGCACGCGGCGCGGCGCTGCACGACGAAGAACGCGCGCCCTCGATCGGGCGCGCCGCCCATTCTAAACAGCTTTGAACGAATGACGCAGGCGTTCTATTCCGTCCGTGTCAGTGCAGTTTCACGCGCGGCGCGGTGGAGCGGCGCAGCCAGTGCGCGACGGTATCGAGCACCATGCGCGCATAGCCGTGCAGCGCGGCGACGTGCAGCCGGTAGAGCGACATGTACATGAAGCGCGCGAAGAGCCCTTCGATCAGCATGTTGCCGCCGATCAGCCCGCCCATCAGATTGCCGACCGCGCTGTAATGCCCGAGCGACACCAGCGAGCCGAAATCGCGATACGTGTATTCGGGCAGCGGCTTGCCCTGCAACATCCGCTCGAACGACTTGAACAGGAAACTCGCCTGCTGATGCGCGGCCTGCGCGCGCGGCGGCACGTTGCGCTCGTTGCCGGGCCACGGACACGCGGCGCAATCGCCGAGCGCGAAGACGTTGTCGTCGGTTTCGGTTTGCAGCGTGCGGCGCACGATCAGTTGGCCGAGGCGATTCGTCGGCAGACCTTCGAGATTGGAAAGGATCGCGGGAGCCTTGATGCCCGCCGCCCAGACCGTGAGATCCGCGCGAATCATCTTGCCGCTCGCGGTGCGGATCGTGTCGCGCGAAACCTGTGCGACCGTTTCGCCGGTCATCAGCTTCACGCCGACCTTGGTGAGCAGTTCCGCCGTCGCGCTGGACACGCGCTCCTGCAACGCGGGCAGAATGCGCGGCCCGGCTTCGATCAGCACGATGCCGATATCGTGTTTCGGATCGAGCTTGTGCAATCCGTATGCGGAAAGCACCTGCGCGGTATTGCGCAGTTCCGCCGACAATTCGACGCCCGTCGCGCCGGCGCCGACGATCGCCACCTGGATGCGCGGCACCGGATCGACGCCGGGATCGTCCTCGCCGTCCTCCACGCCCGCCGCGACCGGTTCCGGCGCGAAGTGCTCGGCGCGCATGCAGGCCGCGATCAGGCGCTTGCGGAAGAGCTCCGCCTGACCGACGGTATCGAGCGCGATCGAGTTCTGCTGCGCCCCTTCGACGCCGAAGAAATGCGTCGTACTGCCGATAGCGATGACGAGCGTGTCGTACTCCAGCTCGCGCTCGGGCAGCAGCTCGCCGGCTTCTTCATCGCGCAACGCGCCGATCGTGATGCGCTTTGCCGCGCGATCCAGTCCGACGAGGTCGCCCTGCTGGAATTCGAAGCCATGCCACAGCGCTTGCGCCGCGTATTCGAGTTCCTGCGTGAAAGGGTCCATGCTGCCCGCTGCGACTTCATGCAGGAGCGGCTTCCAGATATGCGTCGGATTGCGGTCGACGAGCGTGACTTGCGCTTTGGGCGGGGTCTTGCTGTCCGTCGAGCCGAAACGGTCGCCGAGACGAGTCGCGAGTTCGAGGCCGCCAGCCCCTCCGCCGACGATGATGAAGCGATGCATGGATCTCTCCCTGTGCTTTTTATTGGATCGGCCTTCGTGCTGTTCTTCCTCGACTGACTTATTGTGCGTGAGCTTCGATGACAGTCACAAGCGTGTCACCAACATGTCGGGCATATGCGACATCCGCCGCATATGCCTTGCGCAAAGAATTTCAGTGCGCCTTCAGTGTGCTTCTTCCCAGTTGTTGCCGACACCCACTTCCGCGACGAGCGGCACCTTCAGCTTCGCGACGCCGCACATCAGTTCAGGTAAGCGCTTCCTGACCTCGGGCAGCGCTTCCTCGGGCACTTCGAGCACGAGTTCATCGTGCACCTGCATGATCATCTTCGCGCCGATGCCCGATGCTTCCAGCCAGTCCTGCACCGCGATCATGGACAGCTTGATGAGATCGGCGGCGGTGCCCTGCATCGGCGCGTTGATCGCGGCGCGCTCTGCCGCCTGACGACGCGGCCCGCTGCCGCCGTTGATCTCGGGCAGCCACAGACGCCGGCCGAACACGGTCTCGACGAAGCCATTCGCCTTCGCGCTCACGCGCGTGTTCTCCATATACGCCGCGACGCCCGGATAACGCGCGAAATAGCGGTCGATATAAAGCTTAGCCGCATCGCGCGTGATGCCGAGATTCGACGCGAGGCCGAACGAGCTCATGCCGTAGATCAAGCCGAAGTTGATGACCTTCGCGATACGCCGCTGATCGTTATCGACTTCGAGCGGCGTGACGCTGAACACTTCCGACGCCGTCGCGCGATGCACGTCCTCGCCTTCCTTGAACGCGCGCATCAGCGATTCATCGCCGGAAATATGCGCCATGATGCGCAGTTCGATTTGCGAATAATCTGCCGACACGATCTTCCTGCCCGGCGGCGCGATGAACGCTTCGCGAATGCGCCGCCCTTCGCCCGTGCGCACCGGGATGTTCTGCAGGTTCGGCTCGTTCGACGACAGGCGCCCCGTCACCGCGACGGCCTGCGCATAGTTCGTATGCACGCGTCCCGTCGATGCATTCACCATGCGCGGCAGCTTGTCCGTATACGTGGACTTGAGCTTCGACAGTCCGCGATGTTCGAGCAGCACCTTCGGCAACGGAAAGTCTTCCGCGAGCTTTTGCAGCACTTCTTCATCGGTGGAAGGCGCGCCGCTCGGCGTCTTCTTCACGACCGGCAATTGCAGCTTCTCGAAGAAGATCTGGCCGATCTGCTTCGGCGAACCGAGATTGAATTCGCCGCCCGCGAGTTCGTAGGCTTGCGCCTGCAAATCGATGAGACGCTTCGCGATCTCGTTGCTCTGCGTATCGAGCCGCGCGCGATCGATCAGTACACCGTTGCGTTCCATCTTGCGCAGCACGCGCGAGGTCGGCAATTCGATGTCGCGATACACGTGCAACAGACCTTCCTCACGCGCCACTTGCGGATAGAGCGCCTGATGCAGACGCAGCGTGATATCGGCGTCTTCGGCTGCATAGGCGGCGGCCTTGTCGAGCGGCACTTCGTCGAAACCGATCTGCGATGCGCCCTTGCCCGCGACGTCCTCGTACTTGATCGTCTTCACGCCGAGATGCCGCAACGCGAGGTTGTCCATGTCGTGCGGACGATGCGACTCCAGCACGTACGATTGCAGCAGCGTGTCGTGCTCGACACCGCGCATTTCGATGCCGTAGTTCGCGAGCACCTGCTCGTCGTACTTCAGGTGCTGACCGACCTTTTTCTTCGATGCGTCTTCGAGCCAGGGCTTGAGCTTCGCGAGCACTTCATCGCGCGGCAGTTGCTCGGGCGCATCCGGCCCGCGATGCGCGACCGGAATGTAGGCCGCGTGGCCGGGCTCGGTCGACACCGACATGCCGACGATCTGCGCGGTCATCGGATCGAGCGACGTGGTCTCGCTGTCGAAGGACGTGAGCTCCGCTTCATCGATGCGCTTGAGCCATGCGTCGAACTGCTCCCACGTCTGCACTGTCTCGTAGTGATGCACGATTTCGGTGACTTCGGCGGGCGGCGTGTCGGTCGGACCTTCGACGGCATCGGCGATTTCGACTTCGCGCAGCCATGTCTTGAAGCCGTGACGCATGAACACGTCGCGCAGTTCGTCGCGTGATTCGGGACGCGCCAGAAGCGTGCCTTCGATCGACTCGATCTGCGAAGCGAGGTCGCATTCCGTGTGCACGGTGACGAGCTTTCGCGCCATCGGCAGGAAGTCCAGAGCCTTGCGCAGATTGTCTCCTACCGCACCCTTGATCTCGCCGGCATGTTCTACGATGCCATCAAGGGTGTCGAATTGCGTGAGCCATTTGAGCGCTGTCTTGGGACCGCACTTCTCGACGCCCGGCACGTTATCGACGGTATCGCCGATGAGCGACAGATAATCGACGATCCGCTCCGGCGGCACGCCGAACTTCGCGAGCACGCCGGCACGGTCGAGCGTTTCGTTGGTCATCGTATTGATGAGGGTGACATGATCCGTCACGAGCTGAGCCAGATCCTTGTCGCCCGTCGACACGATCACCTTCATGCCGCGCTTCTCGGCTTCGACGGCGAGCGTGCCGATGACGTCGTCGGCCTCGACGCCCTCGATCATCACGAGCGGCCAGCCGAGGGCGCGTACGGCGACGTGAATGGGCTCGATCTGTCTGGAGAGGTCTTCCGGCATCGAGGGCCGGTTGGCTTTGTACTCGGCGTACCAGTCGTCGCGGAAAGTCTTGCCTTTGGCATCAAATACGCACGCGCTATACTCTGCATTGATTTCGCGCCGCAAGCGCCGCAGCATGTTGATCATGCCATACAGAGCGCCGGTGGGCCCGCCGTCGGGGCCTCGCAAGTCCGGCATCGCATGGTAGGCCCGGTACAAGTAGCTAGAACCGTCGACCAATAGCAGGGTCTTACCTTCAAGACTTAGTTCTTCAGGCATTATGAACAAGAGAAAAGTGATTCCGAGTCTGCGATCACTCGCAGATCAAGAGCGCGCGACGGCCAAGAAGGCTCGCGCATCGTGGCAGATGTTCACGATTATGGCAGAGTTTATCGAGGCGACCGAGTACCTCTCGGAGATTCGCCCTGCCATCAGCATCTATGGTTCGGCGCGTCTGAAACCGGAGTCGCCGTACTATCAGCTCACGATCGAAATCGCGCAGAAATTCTCCGACGCGGGCTTCGCCGTCATATCCGGCGGCGGGCCGGGCATCATGGAAGCGGCCAATAAAGGCGCGCACGCGGGCAAGTCGCCTTCGGTCGGCCTCAATATCGAACTGCCGCACGAGCAATCGGGCAATCAGTGGCAGGACATCTCGCTGCGCTTCCGTCATTTCTTCACGCGCAAGGTGACGTTCGTGAAGAACTCGGATGCGGTCGTGGTGATGCCGGGCGGGTTCGGTACGCTGGATGAACTCGCCGAAGTGCTGACGCTCATTCAGACCAAGAAGTCGCGTCATGTGCCGATCGTGCTCGTCGGCGCGGAGTTCTGGGCCGGACTGCTCGACTGGTTCAAGAACACGCTACTGACCAACGGCGTGATCAGCCCGAAGGATCTCGATCTGATGCAGGTGATCGACGATCCGGATCAGGTGCTCGATGCCGTGCTGCGGTTCTATGAAGACCGCGAAGATTCGGTCGAGCAGCCGGCGGAAGGTAAGTCGGATGAGGATCGGATGTTTTATCTTTGACGCGGTAGCACCACCCGTGCGAAAGGCCGTGTGCGCACACGGCCTTGAGCTTGAAATTGTTGTAGCGCGCTTCTCATATCCCGGCACCGCAATGCCGCGGCATCATACATTTCCACAAAATATAGTTATCCGAAATGTATCCTAGCGCCCGCGCGGGCAGTTAGCCCTGCGTCTGCAGCTGTAAACACTTCGCGGGCGGCATCCCGCGCCGCCCGCCTTTTTGTTAGTTCACCGGCGTCACTGAAACGCCACTTCCGCAAAACTCCGCAACTTGCGCGAATGCAGCTTCGACAACCCGTTCTCGCGCAGCAACTCCATCGCCTTCACCCCGATCTGCAAATGCTGATCGACCTGCGCGCGATAAAACTGATCGGCCATGCCGGGCAGCTTCAGTTCGCCATGCAGCGGCTTGTCCGACACGCATAGCAACGTCCCATAAGGCACGCGGAAACGGAACCCGTTCGCCGCGATCGTCGCGCTTTCCATATCGAGGGCCACCGCCCTGCTCTGCGACAACCGACGCACCGGCTCGCGATGATCGCGCAATTCCCAGTTGCGGTTATCGACGCTCGCGACCGTGCCCGTGCGCATCACGCGCTTCAGCTCGACGCCTTCGAGTTGCGTCACCTGCGCGACCGCGCGCTCGAGCGCGACCTGCACTTCCGCGAGCGCCGGCACCGGCACCCACAGCGGCAGATCGTCATCGAGCACGTGGTCTTCGCGCACATAGCCGTGAGCCAGCACGTAATCGCCCAGACGCTGCGTGTTGCGCAAGCCCGCGCAGTGCCCGAGCATGATCCACGCATGCGGCCGCAAGACCGCGATGTGATCCGTGATCGTCTTCGCGTTCGACGGCCCCACGCCGATATTCACCATCGTGATGCCGCTGCCGTCCGCACGCTTCAGGTGATACGCGGGCATCTGCGGCAGACGCGCGGACGCCGTGCCTTCCTCCGGCTGCTCGCCGAGATTCGCGTTATACGTGACGACATCGCCGGGTTCGACGAACGACGAATACTCGCTGCGATACGCACGCGTTTCTTCGTCATCGGCGCGCGACATCATCGTGCGGCCGAGCTTCACGAACTCATCGATATAGAACTGGTAATTCGTGTACAGCACGTAGTTCTGAAAGTGCGTGGGCGACGTCGCCGTGTAGTGTCTCAGCCGATGCAGCGAGAAATCGACGCGCGCCGCCGTGAACAGCGCAAGCGGATGCGGCTCGCCCGGGCCCGGCTCGTACGTGCCGTTGACGATGCGATCGTCGAGCAGCGCGAGATCGGGCGTATCGAAGATATTTCGCATCGCGAGGAGCCGGTCGCGATCGAGATCGCCTTCGAGATGAATGCCTTCGGCGAATGCAAAGTGAATCGGAATCGGATGCGCCGACACGCCCACTTCTAGGCCCACATGATGGTTCTTCGTGAGCAGTCGCAATTGCTCGCGATAGTAATCGCCGAAGAGATCGGGACGCGTGAGCGTCGTTTCATAGATGCCCGGGCCCGCCACGAAACCATACGAACGCCGCGAATCGATCTGCGTGTTCAGCTCGGTACGCACGCGCACGAACGGATAGCACGCGCGCACGCGATGCGTGAAGCGCTCGTTGCGCCGGTAGCGCGCGAACGCATCGCGCAGAAATGCGGTATTCGCTTCATAGATCGACGAAAGGCGCGTGACGGCCGCAGCGGGATCGTCGAAGGATTCGGTCGGAAAATCGTTGGCAGGCGTGCCCTGTGTGCTTTGAGTCCGGTCGTTTGTCATGATCTTGTGTGTTCTTCAAATGCCCTCGTAGTGAATCGACATTAACACGGAAGAATGTGCGAACCATGAAGTCCCTCTTTGCGTGAGTGCGTGCGATCACACCTCGCAACACCTTTTTGGTTTCCGAAGTCAAAATTCGCGAAACCAGCGCAAAATAAGGCGTTGACCCAGCGCGAGTCACTGAGTCCGCAACCGTTTTGTTAGAATCCGGCCATCGCCTGGAGAACCATCATGAAGCCGCACCTTTGCGCCGCCGCCGCGGCAGTCCTCGCCGCAACAAGCTTCGGCGCATTCGCGCAGCCGGCGCAGGCCGGCAGCACGGCACCCCAACCGGCGACCCAGAAAATGTCGCCGGAAGAAGCCGCTGGCCTTCCGGATCTGAAAGCCATCAATCGCCCGCCCGCGAATGTCAGCTCGAAAGTCGAGATTTCGCCGCCGCGCACGCCGAGCTATCACGAATTGAGCACCAACGGCACGGAAATCACCGAATTCCGCGACAAAGGCAAACCCGTCGAAATCGATGTGCATTCCAATTTCGGCACGCGCTATCAGATGAGCGCGCCGGCCGATACATCGCCGCAAGTGCGCGACAACGGCAAGGCGAGCACGCGCCTGCCATCGATCAACCTGCATTACTGATCCCGTATCGCTCTCGGACCCGCTCTTTCCGGGCGGGTCGCGGCACTGTGGCTCCTTGCCCGGCGCCTCCGTTCACAGGCCTCTTCCCGGCCGTCCAACCTGACCGACGCTTTCCCGCATGGCCGTCTTCACTCCCGTCACCAACGCCGATCTCGGCGACTGGCTGCAAGACTACGATCTCGGCGATGTCGTCGAATTTCGCGGCATCCAGTCGGGCATCGAGAACAGCAACTTTTTTCTCACGACGACGCACGGCGAGTACGTGCTCACGATCTTCGAGAACCTCACGGCGACGCAACTGCCGTTCTATCTCGATCTGATGCGGCATCTGGCGTCGCATCGCGTGCCCGTTCCCGATCCGATGCCGCGCCGCGACGGCTCGCTCTTCGGCATGCTGCACGGCAAGCCCGCGAGCATCGTGACGAAGCTCGAAGGCGCGCCCGAACTCGCGCCGACGCCCGCGCATTGCATCGAAGTCGGGCAGATGCTCGCGCGCATGCATCTGGCGGGCCGCGATTTTCCGCAGCATCAGCCTAATTTGCGCAGCCTTTCGTGGTGGCAGGAGAAGGCGCCTTCGATTGTCGATTTCCTGAGCCGCGAGCAGCGCGAGCTGTTCGAGAGCGAGCTCGCGCATCAGGCGGCGTTCTTCGGCTCGGCGGATTACGCGTCGCTGCCCGATGGCCCATGTCACTGCGATCTGTTCCGCGATAACGTGCTGTTCGCCCACGGCCGCGAGCACGCGCGGCTCGGCGGTTTCTTCGATTTCTACTTCGCGGGCGTCGACAAATGGCTCTTCGACGTCGCCGTGACCGTAAACGACTGGTGCATCGACCTCGCCACGGGCACGCTCGATTCGGCGCGCGTCGATGCGATGCTGCGCGCATATCAGACCGTGCGCCCGTTCACGCCCGCGGAGGAGCGTCACTGGAACGACATGCTGCGCGCCGGCGCGATGCGCTTCTGGGTCTCGCGCCTTTTCGACTTCTATCGCCCGCGCGAAGCACAAATGCTGAACGCGCACGATCCCGGCCACTTCGAACGCATTCTGCGCGAACGCGTCAAAGCCGCTTCTCCCGTAAATCGATAACCTAGCCACATGCGACTGATCGAAGTTCCCGCCAAGACCGGCTACGTGTGGTTCCGTCAGGGCATCTGGCTGTTCCGCCGCAACCCGTTTGCGTTTCTCACGGTGTTCTTCGCCTATTTGTTCGTGATGACGCTGATCTCGCGCGTGCCGCTCCTCGGCCCGCTCCTGCCGTTGCTCTTCATTCCGGGCATCGCGGTCGGCTTCATGGCGGCGTGCCGCAACACGATCGCGGGCAAGCCCGTCTGGCCGACCATACTCGTCGATGGCTTCCGTTCGTACGGCAGCGTCGTCGCGCGACGGCTGCTCGCGCTGGGCGCGCTGTATATCGTCGCGATGGCGGTGATCTTCACGGCATCGGCGCTCGTCGACGGCGGCACACTGCTCAGCATCATGATGGGCGATGGCCCGAGCGGCGATCCGGAAACGGTCGCGGCGAGCTTCAGCCCGCTCGCAGTGCTCGTCGCGATGGGGTGCTATGTGCCAGTCGCGATGCTGTTCTGGTTCGCGCCGATCCTCGTCGCATGGCACGACGTGCCGCCCGCGAAGGCGCTGTTTTTCAGCCTCGTGTCGTGCTGGCGCAACCGCGGCGCGTTTATTTACTACGGCGTGCTGTGGATCGCTATCGCGCTCGCGGTGTCGTTCGGCCTGACCGCGCTGATGCAGGCGCTCGGCGCGGGTCAGGAAATGGCGCTGGCGGTGCTCATGCCCGCGTCCATCATCGTCACGACCGCGCTGTATTGCTCGTTTTACGCGACTTATCGCGGCTGTTTCGGCGTGCAGTCGTCGGACTCGCCGGACATTCCGGACGCGACCGGCACGCCCAACGCCTGACTGTGTGCCGCATCTGGCGGCGTCGCAAACAAAAATGCCGGCTCGAAAGCCGGCATTTTGCATTTACATCCCGCAGTGACGCCGAAACAAACCGGCGCACTTCAAACCGAAAAACTTAGTTCGCCATCCACGACGGGTGACGAGCGATCGCACGCTGATCCAGCTTTTTCATACGATATTCGAGATCGTAGATATCCGTGGCTTCGGCGAGATAGGCGTCGTCGCGCGCACGATCGCGCTCGTCAGCGGACTTGGTAAGGAACAGGAAAATGCGGCTAATCAGGAACATGGTGGACCTCGCTTGAATACTGGGGTTACTACCTATGAAACCGATTATAGGGTAATCCCTGATCAAACGCCAGCCCTAACCGCTAGAAGATTGATACGAAAGACTAATTTGCAACACCCGAAACGCTGGGCGGCGACCTTCAGGCGACGTATGCGCCGCGCGCAGCCTCGCTGGGGCGCCGCTGGTGCTTAAAGAACTCCCACATGACCGCGGCCGAATCCGGCCCCTTGGACGAATGGAACGCGACGGTATCGTCGCCGCCGGCCCATGAATGCCCGAGGCCGCGCACGATCGACGTCTTCACGACGCGCCGGCTGTTCTTGAAGTAATCGGTCACGACGCCGTCCGGATGCTTTTCCTCGCGCGCCTCGCCCGCGCGGCGATTGCCGGCCGCATCGATGAAACCGTTCAGCCGCAGAAACTGTTTCGCCAGTTGCGCGGCATTGGCTGCCGTCACCACGGAATCCAGTTCACCGTGCACGATGATCGCAGGCATGCCCGGATAATCGCGGACGTCGACGGCAGCGTCGATCAGCGCGACGGGATCGCTGCGCGCGCCACGACGCATCACATCCATCGCACCGATGGCCGAGCGCGCCTCGCCGAACACCACGCCCGAATGCAGGCCGACGGCGGCGAACATGTGCGGATAACGCACGGCGAGCAGCGCCGCAAGCCCCGCACCGGCCGACATCCCCGCGACATACACACGCTCCGCATCCAGATCGTGCTGCTCGACGACCGCATTCACCAGCGATACGACCGACGCAGCCTCGCCGCCGCCGCTCCCGGCATCGTCATACCAACGCCAGCAGCGATGCGCGTGATCGTGCTTCGACTGCTCGGGGAACAACACGGCGAAACCGTATCGGTCGGCGAGCAGATTGATGCGCGTGCCTTGCGCGAATTCGTCGGCGTTCTGCTTGCAGCCGTGCAGCATCACGACGAGCGGCATCGACTCGGGCCCAGCTTTGGGCGGCATATAGAGCGCGTACGACATGTGATTCACGAAGCGCCCGGCCGTGGGCGGCGCCGAGTGGTACGAGCGCGCCCACTTGCCGCGCGCCCACGCCGACGCACGCGGACGAACGCGCGATTCACGCGCCGCCGGTCGCGCGGCGGCACCGGGCGCGACCGTCGCTTTCGCGGCCGTGCGTGGCTTCAGCTTCGACTTGGTGGTCTTCACGCGCGCGGGCTTGGCCGCCGCGCGGGGCTTCGGTGAGCGAATCGCGTCCACCTGGCCGGCGACCAGGCGTCTCAAGCCGCGCAACCAGAGCTTGGTAAGGCTTTTTGACATTGGGCTGGGTCCTCCACAAACGTGCAATCGGATGACGCGTCGAAACGCGTCGGGTTGTGCAGTGCACAATAGCACTAAACCGCTTTGACGACGCGCGCCCCGAACTCACATATCGGGATGAATTAACAGCAATTCAACAAAAAAGCCAAAATTAAACGAAAGTTACGCGATGTAACGACAAGCCGCTCTGAACTAGCGCGCATAATTCAGCATGTTCCCAAGCGTTATACTGCTATAAATTTGCGGCGTCGCATTTGGCGTACTTCCGAAGTCGCGGGTCATTTCTGGCGCGGCTGCCGCACTGCAGCAACCCTCATTCCCAAGAGTAGCAATGAACGTGGATTTATCTTTTTCCGCCTGGATTTTCGTGACCGCGCTCGGCAGCGTCGGCGTGATGGGGCCGGTGGCGCTCATCGTCGCCGCGTGGCTCGCGCTCGGCTATCGATGGAAATACGCTGGCGCGTGGCTCGCGCTGCTCGGCGCGGCGAGCGGCCTCGTCGCGTTGAGCAAGATCGCTTTCATCGGCTGGGGAATCGGCGTGCGTCATCTCGATTTCACCGGCATCAGCGGACATGCATTGATGTCGACGGCGGTTCTGCCCGTCGCGATCTTCGTCGCGCTCCTGCCCATGCGTGGTGCAGTCCGCGCCATCGGCGTCGCGCTAGGTCTGATGCTGGGAATCTGGGTCGGCGTGTCGCGCGTCGTGCTCGACGCGCATTCGGTCTCGGAAGTGGTCGCGGGCTGCGCGCTCGGCGCCGTGGTCGCGCTCGCATTCGTGTGGATCGCGTGGCGTGCCGAGTCCGGCAAGCTCGCGCCCGCGCCCGTCGCCGCGAGTCTCGCGGCGGTCGTCGTGGCCTTGCATGGCGTGCCCGTGCCGACGCAGCACTGGATCACGGAAATCGCGCTCGGGCTGTCGGGCCACGAGCGTCCCTATGTGCGAGCGAGCTGGAAGGCGAAGACCTTTCGCGCGCCGGATCGCCGCACCGAATTGCCGCCGGCGCAACGCGCGGCCGCCTGATGCGGCGCCCGCGCCCGCAAGGCGCGCTGCTTAGTCGTTTACGCCGATGATCACGCTCGACGCCTTGATCACCGCCACGGCCTTCTGACCTTGCGCGAGACCGAGCGTATCGGCGCTCTGATTCGTGATGATCGCGGTGATGGTGGTGCCGCCGTCGAGCGACAGCGACACTTCCGCGTTGACCGCGCCCTTCGTCACGCTGGCAACCGTGCCACGCAATTGATTGCGCGCCGACAGCTTCGCGTTCGTGTCTTCCATCAACATGACCCACGACGCCTTGATGAGCGCGAACGCGTCGCCGCCTTCCTTCAGTCCGAGCGATTGCGTGCTCTCGTGCGTCACGACCGCGACGATCGTCTGGCCGCCCGGCAAGCCGAGTTCGATTTCATCGTTGACCGCACCGCGCGTGACTTTCGTTACCTTGCCGGCCAGTTGGTTGCGTGCGCTTGTTTTCATGCCTAGTCTCCCGATCAGTTGCCAATCATGGGCGAAGCCTTCGATGGCCGCGCCCGCCCGTTCCAGAAATTTTCGATGCTCGCGTTCGATCGCGCGGAACGTGTCGATGAGACGCAGCGCCGCCGGCGTGAGCACCGTGCCGCCGCCGCCCTTGCCGCCGACCGCGCGTGTCACGAGCGGCTCGCCGGCCAGATTGTTCATCGTATCGACCGCATCCCACGCGGCCTTGTAACTCATGCCGACGGCCTTCGCCGCGCCGGTGATCGATCCCGTGTCGCGAATCGCCGCCAGAAGCGCGATGCGCGCCGCGCCGCCGAGCGTCTCGGTGCCGCTTCGCAGCCATACGGAGCCACCGAGTTCCAGCGGATCGCGCACGTTCGACGGTGCTGTCTTACTCATCTGTCGCCTTTGCGGACGGTGCCGGATCAATGAACGCGTGACGCATTATATCGATGCCTTCACACGCGGACGACGCATCGAGCGAAGCAGCCGCTCGCCCTCCTGCGCGTCCTTCCTCGCCGACGCCGCGCCCCACGCCCGCGCGAAACCGCGCTGATAATCGCTGGCTTCCGGAATCGACGCGAGCCGCTCGGCGGCGACGGCCGCATCGTTCGCTTCGCCGAGCGCCGTCTGCAACTCGCCGAGCAGCTTCGCGGTGTCCTTGCGGGTGCGCCGCGACGTGACCGAGCGGAAAAATTCGAGCGCATAGCGCAGCCGCTTTGCATGAATGCGCACACGATGCCGCTCATGCGCTTCAAGCGATGCGAGATCGGGCACGCGCGCGATGCGCCGGTAGTCCTTGCGGATGCGCTTTTCGGCATAGCTCACGAAGCGCGTCGGCGACTCGTCCTCTTGCGAGGCGAAGCGGGCGAGCCATTCGACGAACGCGAGCGTGAGACGCGCGTAGCGCTTCGACGCGAGCGCATCGCGCACCTTGTCCCGCGCGACGCGGCGCTTCACGTCCGCGGCGGCGATGAGCGTCTGCCAGCGCTCGGCGCTGTCGTCCGATTCGGCGTACGCGGGGAGCGTCTTGTCGACGAAAACGTCCCAGTCGCGCGCATCGGCTAGCAGGTCGCCGAACCACGTCAGATCCGGCGCGATGCGGGTGCTCCAGACATCATCGACATAATCGCGAAAGAGTTTCAGCAGTGTCTTGAGCCGCCGCTGCGCGACGCGCAACTGATGCACGTGCTCGTCGCCGAGACCTGCGCGCGATGACGCCGCGTTGCCGAACCACTGCCCCGCCACCGACGACGCGATCGCGACGAACGCCTCGCGGCGCGTCGCGGTGCGCGGAAGATCGAGCGTCGCCGCGTACACCGGTTCCGCTTCCGACGCGTGCTCATCGTCCGGCGCGATGCAAAACGGCGCGGCATCGATCACTTCGCCCGCGACGCTGAAGACGGCATCGAGCGCACCGTTCACCGATGGCGCCGCGAGCCGCAACGTCGGCAACGTCTGTGCGGACGTTTCGAGCGTCGCGAGGATGTCCGCGCCGCTCGCGTCGATGCGCCATTCGATGCGCTCGACTTCGAGCTCGGGCGCAAAAGCATCAGACGTCGCGACGGTTTCGGGCTCCGCCTGCCGATACGCCTTCGCAAGCGGCCCGCGCAACGCTTCGTCGGCATGCGCGAATTCGATCAGGGATGCCGACAGATCCTCGCCCGCAGGCCGCGCGAAGGTCCGGTAGCGCATGAATCCGGGCATCGGCGCGCCTTCCGTCTCCACGGCGCATAGCGTGCGCGCGCCCTCCAGCGTTTCGACCGACAGCCGCCAGCCCGGCGCTTTCAGCGGAATCTCGCGCGTCGCGAAGCGCGTCGACAAGGATGTCGCGCCCGCGAACGCGGCGATGCGCTGCAACGTCTCCGCGAGCGCGCAGATCGATCCGTCGTCCGATCGGCTGGATTGCAGCGTCACCTCGACCCACATCGTCATGAAGTCTCCCGGAGCGGTCTCGCGCCGCCCGTCAATTCATACGAAAGGCTTGTATTTCCCGATTCATGAAATCGACACACGCACCGGGAAACATGGCCACTTGAGCTTCTGAAACGCTTCTCGTCTGCCTTTTCACCTTCCGATACGCCCTCGCGCAAGACCACCCAAGGACGCGACATGAACCAGATTGCCTTTCCCCAATCACGAGAAGGCCGCACGCTCGGCCAGCGGCTCGCGCTGCTGCTTTTTCTGCTCGCCATCGGCGTGGGCGCCGTCTACTGCGTCCTGCATCTGCTCGAAGATCTCGCGCCGGTGCGCGAATCGTCGGTGTTTCCGTATGTCCTGCTCGGCGTCGCGCTGCTGATCGCGCTCGGCTTCGAATTCGTCAACGGCTTTCACGACACCGCGAATGCTGTCGCAACCGTAATCTACACGCACTCTTTGACACCAAACTTAGCGGTTGTCTGGTCGGGCGCATGGAATTTCATCGGCGTGCTGATTTCGAGCGGCGCGGTCGCGTTCGGCATCCTGCAATTGCTGCCGGTCGAGCTGATTCTCGGCGTGGGGAGTTCGCAGGGCTTCGCGATGGTCTTCGCGCTCCTGATCGCGGCGATCATCTGGAATCTCGGCACCTGGGCGCTCGGTCTTCCTTCGTCCAGTTCGCATACGCTGATCGGCTCGGTGATCGGCGTCGGCCTCATGAATCAGATGTTGCACGGCACCAACGGCACGTCGGGTGTGGACTGGAGCCAGGCGATGTCGGTCGGCAAGTCGCTGCTGTTTTCGCCGATCATCGGCTTCGTCCTCGCGGGCTTTCTGCTCTATGTGCTGAAGCTCGTCGTGCGCGTGCCGGCGCTCTACAAGGAGCCGGAGAAGAACACGCCGCCGCCGTTCTGGATCCGCTGCCTGCTGATCCTCACCTGCACGGGCGTGTCGTTCGCGCACGGCTCCAACGACGGCCAGAAGGGCATGGGCCTCATCATGCTGATCCTGATCGGCACCGTGCCGACCGCCTACGCGCTCAACAAGGCCGTGACGGCGAACGAGACGCAGACCTTCGTCGCCGTGAGCCACAGCGCGTCCGACGTGCTGCAGCGCTACAGCAACGGCGCGGCGCCGGCAGCCGACGCGCGCGGCCAGGTCGAAAAGTACGTGCAGACGAAAACGCTCGCGCCGGACACGATCGCGTCGCTGAAGAGCGTGGTCGATTCGATCGAATCGCAGATCCGCCCGAGCCAGACGATCGCCGACGTGCCGCAAGGCAACGTCCGCAACGTGCGCAACGAGATGTACATCGCGTCCGAAGCGCTGCGCATCATGGAGAAGCAGAAAGCGCCGGCCTTCTCCAGCGACGATGACGCCGTGCTCAACAACTACAAGAAGCAACTCGACCATGCGACCAAGTTCATTCCGACCTGGGTGAAGGTCGCCGTCGCGGTCGCGCTCGGGCTGGGCACGATGGTCGGCTGGAAGCGCATCGTCGTGACGGTCGGCGAGCGCATCGGCAAGACGCATCTGACGTACGGGCAAGGCGCGTCGGCGGAACTCGTGGCGATGGTGACCATCGGCGCCGCCGATGTCTACGGCCTGCCGGTCAGCACGACGCACGTGCTGTCATCGGGCGTCGCGGGCACGATGGCCGCGAACGGCTCCGGCCTGCAATGGCGCACCGTGCGCAGCCTCGCGCTCGCGTGGATTCTGACGCTGCCTGTGTCGATCGCGCTCTCGGGCCTGCTGTTCTGGGCGTTCCGCGGCATCTTCTGACCGATTCTTTGCGATGACTGCACGGCGGCTTTCAAGCGCCGTGCAACTTTTGCCCGCCCTGCCTCGTTTCGCCTCTCCTTTTCGACAATCGTATGCTCACGCGGGCGTTCCTTCGACGCGCGGAGCGCCTTGTGCCACGGTCTTTCAGGCTTACTGGCACGACCGTTGCTCTTCTCCTCTCGTCGATCGCACATCTGATCGTGCCGGCGGCCACGAGCCGCCGTTCCCCTGGCGCATGACTGTCGATGACAGTTGGGAGGCTGCGCCGGACGCCGGTCCGTCCCGCGGTCATTTGAACAAAGGAGAAGTCGAATGACGATCGGAACCATACTGCTGATCATCCTGATCCTGCTTTTGATCGGCGCCATACCTTCCTGGCCGCACAGCCGCAGTTGGGGCTACGGGCCGAGCGGGATTCTCGGCGTCGTGCTGGTCGTGGTGATCGTTCTGTTGTTGATGGGTCGGTTGTGACATAGCGCGGTCAGTCTGGCCGCAAAAGCAAAAAGGGGCGCTCCGTTCGGGCGCCCCTTTTTGCTGTTCGTGCCGCGCGCACGCGTTCTAGACGCGCATCACCTGCCCGTTCGGCTCGATCTTGCGCGGAATGACCGGCACGGCCGGCTTCGGCGACGCCGACTTCGAACGCGGCGTGGCGGACGGCTGCTCGATGGCGGCCCTGTCGGCGACCTGCTTCACCGACGTGGCGCTCTTGTGCTTTTTCCTGGCTGCGGCGGTCTGCGCGGCCGCGTGCGTCTTGCTCTTGCCCTTGACGGACTGTGCTTCGGGAGGATTCCAGACTTCCGTGTAGCGCTCGGCCGCAAAGAGCGACGACGAGCCGATCAGAAGTACGACGATCAGGAATACGCGCTTCAAGTGATTCGCTCCAACGGTTAGTGGCCCGCTCTGCGCGAGAGGATGGCGTCGAGCGATTGCTCGGAGGTTTCCAGTTCGCGCAACGCGGCGTCTAGACGCTCGAGCGAGCGAGCGACGGATTGCCCGTCCTGCATGAAATCGGGCTCGCCTCGCGTGGCGTCGAACGCAACGTTGACCGCGCGCGTCGCGCGCATGAAACGTTCGAGCGCAGCCGCTTCGAGCGGATCGTTGCGTGGAATCATCGGCAGGCTCCCTGTTGCAGACAAGCTGTACGAATATACAGTAAGCCGTCGCCACGGCAAACAGGCGGCACGCGGCGTGGCGAAAATGCCGAAGCACCTCTTGACCTGCGCTCGCGGCGTCTTTCGGCGGCATTTCGTCGCGGCTCGACGCGACGTCGCTCGCGATTAAGTCGCCCTTAATTCTCGCCCGACACACTCGTCGTGCGATCCGGCTCAATTGCCGCCGTCCGCATCGGGCGGCCGGGTCATCACCGTGAGGAATGTGCCATGTCAGCCAACACCGCCGCGCGCCGAAGCTCTGCCAATCTCGCTCCGACGATGCGCAAACAATACGCGCTCACGCTGCGCGAATGCCGTCTGTCCCTGCCGGTCGAACCGTTGTGGGGACCGGCGTATCGCATGGTCGAATGGGTGCTGAAGAACGATCAGCGCGTGCAACGGCGCGTGCTTCCCGCCGATTGCACGCCCTCGCAGATCGCGGATGCGCTCAAGTCGCACGTGCCGGGCCGCCGCTACGGACCCACTGACGATGACGGCTGATCCGTCGCTGCGAGTCGAAACATTCATGGCATGCTTGTATTAATCCAAATGTGGACTAATATGTGAAACAAGTTCCTTTGGAGACTTAACGACATGTCCAACGCCGCACGCGCCGAACTCGCGCCGGCCAGCCGCCCGGTGCCGCGCCCGGCACTGGATTCGGGCGATCTTTCTGCTGCCGGCCTGCGCGCGTTCTTCAATATCGCGCGCGACTGGGAGCTTTCGGCCGAGGAGCAGATCACGTTGCTCGGCTCGCCCGGCCGCTCGACCTATTTCAAGTGGAAGCAGGACCCGGCATCCGCGCGGCTCGCACGCGACACGCTGGAGCGCCTTTCGCTGATTCTCGGCATCTACAAGGCGCTGCAAATCCTCTTGCCCGATCCCAAAGCCGCCGATACCTGGATTCGCCGCCCTAACGCCGCGCCGCCCTTCGGCGGCCATCCGGCGCTCGATCGCCTGCTGGCGGGCAATATCAGCGACCTCGTCGCCGTGCGCCAGTACCTCGACGCGATGCGAGGCGGCTGGGCGTGATGGGGATAGCATTCAGCAAGGACGAATCGAACTGGCGCGAACGGTGGCCCCACAGCTTTATCGACTGGTCGCCTGCGTATCGCGTGATTCCCACGCGTTTTCCGGCCGTCAATCTGTTCGACCGCGTGGCGTCGCCGCAGGATTTCGAAGCGCTCTATGCGCTCGAAGCGATGACCAACGACCGCCTGCGCACCGAAGTCGGCGAACTCGATCTCGTGCCGGCCGACGAACGCTGTTTCGGGCCGGGTTGCGGGCCGATCATGGCCGCGTTCACGCATCTGAATCCGAACGGCAGCCGCTTTTCCGATGGCAGCTACGGCGTGTTCTATTGCGGCCGCGAACGGCAGACCGCGATCGCCGAAACGCGCTATCACGCCGGCCTGTTTCTCGCGGCGACGAACGAAGCGCCGTTGCGCCAGCAGATGCGCCTCTATACGGTGATGGCGCGCGGCGAAGTCGTCGATCTGCGTGGCGACGCGATCGTGCAGGCGGGTCTCGATCCGCGCATTCTCGCGCCGGACGACTACGGCCCCGGCACGGCGCTCGGACGCGCGGTGCGTGCGGCGAGCGCGCCGGGCATTGCGTATCCGTCGGTGCGCGATCCGGAGGGCGAATGCCTCGCCGCGCTGCGCACGACGATGCTGCGCGACTGCCGGCACGCGGCGTATCTGGAATACAACTGGAACGGCGAGACGATCGACTATGTCTTCGAGCTGAAACAGATCGGCTGAGCGGGCAAACGTTTCACATGCTTCAGCGGATCGCGATTGCCGTTTCGGTGCGCGTGCGCGCGAGCTTCTTCGAAGCCGGGCGCGCCGCCTTTCTCGCCGGCTTCTTCGCGACATGCTCCAGCGCCTGCGCTGCCGCGTTCTTGCCGCTCGCCTTCAGCCCGCCGGCGCGCGCCTTGCGGCTCGATTCCGATAGCAGCCTGGTCAGGCGCGCGTCGCTGGGCGTCTCGCCCTTGCGATTCTTGCGCGCCGCCTCGCGCGTGCGGCGCTTCGCTTCCTTTTCGAGGAAGATCGCGAGCGCGGCCTCGTCGGTCTTCAGCCCGTGGCGGCGCGACGCGGACATCGTCTCGGCGAGTTCGCCGGCCTCGAATGCGTCGATCACCGCCGGATGCACGTAGCACTTGCGGCACACGGCGGGCGTATTGCGCAGCAGTTGCGCGACTTCCTTGATCGTTCCGACGATATGCTTGCGCGCCTCCGTCACGGTTTCCCATTTCAGCCGTCTGAGCGCCGCGAGCGCGAACACGCTGCCGGCCCACGTCCGATAGTCCTTCGCGGTGAAATCCGCGCCCGTGATCTCGTGCAGATAGTCGTTGATATCGGATGAAGAGACGGTATGGCGCGTGCCGTCCGCATCGAGATACTGGAAGAGATCCTGCCCCGGCAAGTCCATGCAGCGTTTGACGATGCGCGCGACCCGCGTGTCGCTCACGGCGACATCGTGCTCGATGCCGCTCTTGCCGCGGAACCTGAACCTCAACGTTCCCGCCGATACTTTCAGATGGCGCTTCCTGAGCGTCGTCAGCCCGTACGAGCGATTCTCGCGCGCATATTCCTCGCTGCCGACGCGGATGAGCGTCGTGTCGAGCAGGCGCACGACGGTCGCGAGCACCTTGTTGCGCGGCATGCCGTCGAGCTTGAGATCGCGCGCGACGCGCGAACGCAGTTTCGGCAGCACCACGGAAAACGCGAGCATGCGTTCGTACTTGTTGGCGTCGCGGGTTTCGCGCCATTGCGGGTGATAGCGATACTGCTTGCGCCCGCGCGCATCGCGTCCGGTCGCCTGGAGATGGCCGCGCGAGTCGGGGCAGATCCAGACGTCGGTATAAGCGGGCGGGACGGCGAGCGCATTGATGCGGCGAATCTCGGCTTCGTCGTCGATACGCTTGCCTTGCGTGTTGAAGTACGCGAATGCGCCGTCGATCCAGTCGCGCGTATAGCCGCGTCGCGAATCGTCCATGTAGCGCAGGCCCGGCGGCAAATCTTCCGGGCAGCCCTGCACGCCGCCCGTCAGAACGTCGCTGGCCCCGCCGCCTGTCTCGTTGTTCGTTCCGATTCTCGCCACCGCGCGCCTCGCCTGATTGTCGTTCGAGTCATGGCGATGCATCGAGCAACGTGCGTGCCGGAGCGGCCGCCCGTGCGAGCAGGGAGGGAAAAATCAGGGCAGCGCGAGTTCGCGCGCGCCTTCGGAGGCGGCCCAGCGCTCCTTGACGGACCAGCGTTCCTCGGTGCCGGCCTGTACGATCGTGAGCCGGCCTTCAGGCGCGAAAGCGCACGTATCGATGTAAATCTGCGAGCCGATCTGCTTCACCGCGCGCGTCGGCGTATGGCCGCAGTAGGTCGGCGACAGGCCGAGCTGTTGCTGCGGGTCCGCGTGACCGAGCGCGAGGCCGCGGCCCCACAGAATCTGGCTGCGCACGTCTTCGTGGAACTCGCCGGCGTCGAGTTCGGCGTCGTTGCCGAAAAACTCCGCGTGCAGCACATTGAAGCGCCGCTCGCCCTCGCCCACGATGCGCACGAGCGGCAGCGTCGCGAGCCGCGCCGCGAGCGCGGCGAGTTGATCGTCGGGGACCGTTTCGGCCCACGCGCCGCCGATCGCGTACCACGACTGACGGCGCATCGTGCCCGCCGCCACGGAGATCAGCGAATCCTCGTGATTGCCGAGCACCGGATAGAACCACGGCTTGTCGATGAGATCGACGGCCGCGAGCGAGTCCGTGCCGCGATCGACCAGATCGCCGACGGAAAACAGCCGGTCCCGCGCACCATCGAAGCCGATTTCGTGCAGCAGATAGCGCAGCGCATCCACGCAGCCATGCAGATCGCCGACCACGAAATCGCGGCCGATATCATTGGCAGGATGCCTGCAGACGATAGGATAGGTAGGACCATTCATGCGCCCATGATAGCGCTGCTCAATGACGGAATGTGAGTGCTGCCTCGCTTTTGCAAGCAGTCCGCAAGCCGCATCCACACTCGTTACAACGGCGTTACCGGCGCGCTCGAAGTGCGCGTAAAAGCTGCCGCACGTGCTTGCCGGGACCGTATTTATTGCGTCATCGAACGAAGCCGCGCGACCGCTTTCGCATCGGTCGTCGCGCGTGGATCGCCGAAATGGCGCGTGATGAAATTGCTCAACGCGGCGATCTGTTCGTCCGTCAGTTGCGCGGCGAACGCGGGCATCTGCGCGTAGGCATCGCGCGTTTGGCGATTCACGCCATGCAGGATCACGAGGACGAGATTGCTCGTCGTCGCTGTGCCGAGTGCGCCGGTCACGCCGTCGTGCACGAGCGGGGGAAACGGCTTGCTGCCCTCGCCCGTCATGCCGTGGCAACTGGCGCACGCGGCCGCGTAGAGCCGTGCGCCGTCCGTGTCGAGCGCTGTGATATCCGTGCGGGCTGGCCGGCCGAAACTCGTGCGCGAGCGCGCGTCCTTCACCGCGACGGGCGGCAGCGCGCGCATATACGCGATCATCGCGCGCAGATCGGCAGTCGTCAGGAATTGCGTGCTCGTGGCGACGACTTTCGCCATCGGTCCGATGGCATAGGCGCGGCCGGGCGCGGCGCCGGTCGACAGAAAGCGCAGCAGTTCATCGTCGCGCCATGCGCCGATGCCCGCAACGCGTTCGGGCGTGAGATTGCCGGCCCGCCAGCCCGCGACCGTAGCGCCGCCAAACCGCTCGCCTCGATTCAATCCGCCGAGCCAGTTGCGCGGCGTGTGACATTCACCGCAATGCCCGAGCCCTTCGACGAGATACGCGCCGCGATTCCACTCCGCGCTCTTCGACGGATCGGACACGAAGCGCCCCGGCGAAAAGTTGAACAGATTCCACAGCGGCATCAGCCAGCGCTGATCGAACGGAAACGCGAGCGTGTTGCGCGGCGTCGCGGCGCGCACGGGCGGCACGGTCGCAAGCCACGCGCGCATCGCGAGCAGATCGGCGTCGGAGAGCAGCGTGTACGCGGTGTACGGAAACGCCGGATACAGCCGCTCGCCGTTGCGGCCGATGCCCTCGCGCATCGCGCGGACGAATTGCGCGTCGGTCCATGCGCCGATGCCCGTTTCCCGGTCGCTCGTGATGTTCGGCGCGAACACGTTGCCGAACGGCGTCGCGATGGGCCTGCCGCCCGCGAACGGTCGCGCGGGATCGGCGGTATGGCAGCTCATGCAGCCGCCCGCGCGCACGAGATATTCGCCCTGAGCGGCATTCGTTTGTGCCCTGGCGAGGCCAGGCAGACAAGCCAGCGCGACGATCAGACACGCGAGCCGCGCGTTCATCGGAGCGACGTTTCGATCGTGCCGGCGAGTCGCAGCGACAGCGCCGCGATCGTCAGCGTGCAGTTGACCGAGCCGCCCGCCGGCATCACCGCGCTGCCCGCGATGAAAAGATTCGGATGATCGTGCGCGCGGCATTCGGCATCGACGACCGCATCGTTCGGATCGCGGCCCATGATCGCCGTGCCCATGATGTGGCTGCTCGCGCCGAGCGAATCGTCGTATTCGATTTCGGTGCCCTCGAACATCCCGGCGATGCGCTCGAACTGCGCGTGCGTATCGGCGGCGCTCTTGCGCACGTAATCGTCGATGGAATAGGCGATCTCCGGGCGCGGCAAGCCGAGCGCATCCTTTTGCGCCGACAGCGTCACGCGATTCGCGCCCGATGGCAATTGCTCGTGAAAGCTGCCGAACGTCAGCCTGCGCGCGCATTGCTCGCGGATCTGCCGGTCGAGCTCGCCGCCCGTCAGACCTCGGCCGACGAGATTCCAGGTGACGGCGAGCGTCGGCGCGGCGTTCGACAGATGCAGCTTCTTCGCCGCCTGCTGCGCGCGAAACGGGCCGTCGCGAAAATCGACGATCGAGCTCATTTCCACCGGCCCGCGCCCCGGCCACAGCGCCTCGTTCGCGAGAAAGTTCACGCTCGCGCCGGGATGATCCATCAGATTGCGCCCGACCTGATCCGAGCCATTGGCGATGCCCTTCGCATAACGCGCCGACGCCGACATCAAAAGCAGCTTGGGCGTTTCGATGCCGTTCGCCGCGATCACGAAGCGCCTGCCGGTCACGCGCGTACTCTGGCCGTTCGGGTCCTTGCAGTGAATCGCGACGATCTCCCCGCGATCGTTCGCCTCGATGCGATACGCGACCGCCTGCGCGATCAGCGTCGCGCCCGCGCGCTCGGCCTTGTCGGCGTGCGTGGCGGCGTGATACAGCGCGCCGATCGGGCAAATGGGCATGCAATTGTTGTTGCCGCAGCACGCGGGGCGCGCATCGTACGGACGGCTGTTGCGCGCCATCGGCTCGGGCACGACGCGCATCGACTGCGCGCCGAGCACCTCGGCCACGCGCCGGTCCATCCATGAAAGCGGCAGCGCGCTCATCGGATACGGCGTTGAGCGCGGCGAGCCGAGATCGACGTCCGGGCCCGCGACGCCCAGTTCGGCTTCCGCCTGCCCGTACCAGGGTTCGAGCGTCTCGTAGGGAAACGGCCAGTCGCGCCCGACGCCGTATAGCGACTTCACGCGAAAATCGGCGGGCAACAGACGCCACGCGGAGCCCGCCCAATGCCACGTCGTGCCGCCGACGAGCCGCAGATATTGCGGCTGATACGGCGTTGCGCCGCGATCGACGAGATACGCGCCGGGATTCATCGGCTCGGGGCGCGGCGCGTGACGCAGAAGCGGATACGGCGCGCACAGGTCGCGCTTGTCGGCCACGCGGCGAAAGCTGTCGACGATCTGCCAGCGCGCGAGACGTGGCCCGGCTTCGAGCAGGATCACCGACGCGCCCGCCCTCGCCAGCCGATACGCGACGAGACTTCCCGCCACGCCCGACCCGACGACGACCACATCCGCCGAAGTGGAACCCGCCATGCGCGCGCCTTTGTCCTTGGTCGTGATACGGCGGTCCGGTCCTTCAGGGCTTGCGCGCCCAGTCGGCCGGCTCGCCGCGGCAGTATGAGGGAATCGTGAGCATGTCGCCGACCGGATCGAACATCAGTGCGCGTTCGTATGCAACGACTTCGACATGCGGCGGCTCGCCGACGACGCCGAGATACCACGCACGCATCACCGCGCTCACTGTCTTCGCCAGTTCGGGATGCGTGGTTTCGAGCGCGGCGGTGATGATGTCGGTCGGTGTGCCGCCGTGCGTCGCGATCCATTGATTCAGCGCGGCGATCTTCGCGGCGAATCCGGGAATGTTGCGGGCGAGCGCGGCGTGCACGCGGTCGGCCAGAAGCGGATCGAAGCTCGCACGGCCGGTGAGTCGCGCCGATACCGCGAGAAACGTATCGAAGCCGGGTGCGCGCGCCGGTTCAGCGCGCAGCGGCGGCAACGCCCACGCGGCGCACACGCCTGCCACGATGCCCCGCCGCATCACGAAAGACACGCGCTCAGACGCTTTCATGCGCTTTCCTCAGGCTGCCGAAAGGTAGCCGGGCAATAATCGCAGGCATCGAGCGAAGCCTGGCTCTCATGCGGATAAAAACGAAATGAAGCAGATTCTCCCGCCCGTTCTGCGCTACCGGCCGCGCGCCCTGATCGGCCTTCTGGTTGGTTGCGTCGTCGCCGCTTTGGTTCCGGCGCACGTGCGGCCGACCGCGCGGGCGCTGATCGGCTGGGACTCGGCGGTGTGGCTCTATCTCGTGCTGATCTGGCTGAAGATGGCGACCGCGCGCCAGAGCGACGTGCAGGCGCTCGCCGAACGCGAGGACGAAAACGCCGCGACCGTCCTGATGGTCGTGAGCGTCGCGGCGATCGCGAGCATCGTGGCGATCGTCGTCGAGTTGTCGACCGCGAAGAACATGGGCGCCGGAGCGGTGCTGCATTATGTGCTGACCGGCGCGACGATGCTTGGCGCCTGGTTCCTGATCCCGACGATGTTCACGCTGCACTACGCGCGGCATTACTATCAGTCGCCGGACAACGATCCCGCGCTCAAGTTTCCCGACCGGCATCTGAAGCCGGATTACTGGGACTTCCTCTACTTCTCCTTCACGATCGCGGTCGCGTCCCAGACCGCCGACGTCGCTCTCGCATCGACAGCCGCGCGCCGCACGGCGCTCGGGCAGGCGGTGCTGTCGTTCTTCTTCAATCTCGCGGTGCTCGGGCTCTCGATCAACATCGCCGCGAGCATGGTCGGCAGCTGAAACGACGCTGTCACGCGCGCTCCATAAGCTCGTCGGATACGCCGTGTAAAAACGCGGCGCGCGCCGCTGTCAGTTTTACACGCGGCACGTTCGTGCCGTTTCGCCGGCGTTCTCTTCGCGCCATCGGCGCACATGGACGGGCTGCACCGTACACGCAATCGGTCTCGTGGCACACCGATTGCTGCACTGCGCCAGTCAGTTCCGACGAAACCCCGATCAGCGCTCGCATGCGCGGCTTATCGCCCGCACGTTCCTCTTGCTCAGGAGCCCCATTTTGCCTTTGAACGTTCTGCTGGTCGCCTCCGAAGCCGTACCGCTCGCCAAGACCGGCGGACTCGGCGACATGGTCAGCGCCTACGCCGCCGCGCTGCGCGAAGCCGGCGTCGATGCCACCATCCTGCTGCCCGCCTATCCGAACGCGATCGCCCAGGCGGAAGGTCTGAGCAAGGTCGGCACGCTCACAGGCCTGCCCGGCGGCGATGCGGCGCTGTTGCGCGGCCGCATGCCCGACACCGGCGTGCCCGTGTTGCTGCTGCGCTGCGACGCGCTCTATGCGCGCACCGGCCTCTATCAGGATGCGCAGGGCCGCGACTATCCGGACAACGCGATCCGCTTCGCGACGCTCTCGGCCGCCGCGGTCAGGATCGCAGAAGGCGTGCGCGGCGTGAAGAAGCCGGACATCGTTCATGCGCACGACTGGCATACGGGCCTCACGCCGCTCCTGATGAAGCACGCGGGCGTGCACGCGAAGAGCGTATTCACGATCCACAATCTCGCATTCCAGGGCAACTATGCGCTCTCGCTTGGTGCGTCGCTCGGCGTGCCGGAAAAATGGCTGGTGCATGCGCTCAGCGATCCGCAGAGCATCGAGTTCTACGGCGCGCTGAGTCTGATGAAAGCGGGCATCGTGCACGCCGATCGCGTGACGACCGTCTCCGAAACCTACGCGCGCGAGATTCTCACGCCGCGCTTCGGGCATCTGATGGAAGGCGTGCTGCAAAGCTGCGCGGACAAATTGCAGGGCGTCGTGAACGGCATCGACGAAGCAACGTGGGACCCCGCCGCCGATCCGCTCATCGAACGCAACTATTCATTCGACGACATGCGCGGCAAGCACGCGTGCAAGCGCGCGCTGCAACGCAAGTTCGGCCTGCCTGTCGATCCGTTCGCGCCGCTCATGGCGATCGGCAGCCGCATGACCGGTCAAAAGCTCGCCGATGTCGTAATCGAGGCGCTGCCCCGGCTGCTCGAAAAACATCCGCGCCTGCAACTCGCGGTGATCGGCAAGGGCGAAGCGTATATCGAGGCGGGCTTCAGAAAACTCGCGCAGGAATGGCCGGACCGCGTGGGCGTGTATATCGGATATGACGAACGGCGCGCGCATGCACTGCACGCGGGCGCGGATCTTCTGCTGCACGGCAGCCGCTTCGAGCCGTGCGGCCTGACGCAGATGTATGCGATGCGCTACGGCACGTTGCCGATCGCGTCGCGTGTGGGCGGCCTCGCGGACACGATCGTCGATGCGGCGCAAAACGTGGCGCATCGCGTGCGCGACGTGCTGCGTCCATCCGCGTATCTGCGCGACGGCACGCACGACATGCCGATCGCGTCGATCCCCGCGCCGCGCGCCTCGCACGCGCCCACGGGCTTTCTCTTCGACGGCGAACGCGCCGCCGATGTCATCGACGCCGCGAGCCGCGCGCTCGATGCCTACATGCGTCCGCAAGTGTGGCGCGCGCTGCAGCGCAACGCGATGTCCTGCGATTTCGGATGGAACGAAGCCGTGACGACGATGGTCGCACTGTACGTCGGCCTGAGCGATGCGCGCCCGAGCCGCTCGACATTGCGTGCGCGCCGCGTTCCCGACGTCATGCAGGCGCCCGTGCAGACGCATGCGCAGGACGCGCGTTCGCTTGCGCGCACCGCATGAGCATGGGCGGCGCAGTTACTCCATAGTAGTGCCTTGATGCAAAGCCGAACCGGACATTCGCAAGGGGCGCGGCACGCAACGTGCTGCCTCGCCCCGTGGAATGACCGAAGGAAATCACTTGGGATCGTGGCGCCCACCGTGAGCGCGGCCAGCGCTCGATGCACGGTGCATCGCGATACGCGGCCAGGCAGGCGTCGATTCACGCGGCGCCAGGGTGTAATCTGAGTTCCGCCTGAGCGCCGCGCGATTCCGTATGTGCGGACCGGCTCTTCAGCAGTTTGGCCCGTGAGCGTGATCGCGATTGATGCCCGCATCCCCGCCACCGCAGGACGACTCTGGAAAAGACGAACGATGGAAAACCATCAAGCTCATCATGCGTACGCGCCGCGTATTTACTTCATCGATCCCCTGCTCGTCGGCCCGCTCGCGAACTGGCCCGACCAGTTCAGACATGCGGCCGCGCTCGGCTTCGATCACGTCCTGATCGGCTCGCCGTTCGTGCCCGGCAGCAACGGGCATCGCGAGGCCGTCGCGGATCATCATCGGCTGCATCCTGTTTTCGAATCCGATGCGAGCGCATCCGATGGCCTGCGCCAGCTCGCCGACGCCGCGAAGAAACACAAGCTCACGCTGCTCGTCGATATCGTGATCGATCGCGTGAGCGCGGAAGGCGGGCTCTATCAGGAGAACAAACACTGGTTCCAGCCGTTCGAGAGCGCCGATGCGCGGCTCGATCCGCGCAAGCCGCCGCGTCAGCGCGATGTCGCCTGGGCGAACTTCGCCGATGGCGAGTCCGCGCATCATCTGACCGAATGGTGGGCGCGCGAGTTGAACCTGCTCGCCGATGCGGGCGTCGGCGGCTTTCGCTTCGATTCGCCGCATGCGGTGCCCGCGCACGTGTGGCGCAGGCTCGGCGCGGCCGTGCGCGAGAAGCATCCCGAGACGCGCTGGCTCGCATGGACCGTCGGCGTCACGCGCCATGATCTGCATGGTCTCGCCGACGCCGCGTTCGACGCCGTGTTCGCATCGACGCGCTGGTGGGACTTCAGGAGCGCGTGGCTCTTCGACGAGCACGCGGCGCTGTCGCGCATCGCATCGCCCATCACGTTTCCCGAAGATCCGTTCGGCGCGCGGCTCATCAGCGATCTCTCCGACACGAGCGACACCGCGCTCGTCGAACGCGCCTACACGCGCGTGCTCGACACCGCCGCCGCGCTCGGCACCGGCATCATGGTGCCGATGGGTTTCGAGTATGGCGTCGGCCTGCCGATGTCGCCGCAATACGGCATCGCCGCCGAATACGAACGTGCGAAGAACGAGAAGCGCATCGACCTCACGGCGCGCGTCAAACGTGCGAACGACTTGCAACGCAACGTCGCTACGCTGTCGAGCGTCGGCGAACTGCGTGCGCTGACGGGCGCGGGCACGCCGTACGCGGCGCTGATCCGCGCGGATGGCGGCGATCTGCGCCACAGCAACGACGCCGTGCTTGCCGTGATCAATCCCGATCTCGTCGCGCCCGTGCATGTCGATACGCTGCATCTGCTCGAATCGGTGCCGGGCAACTACACGCGCTTCGCGCTCATCGACGATTCCATGGGAAAGGCCGAACGTCTCGCGCCGTTCACGCTGAAGGCGGGCGAAGTGCGGCTGTTCCGCGCCGAGGCCGAGCCCTTCATCCTGCTCGCGCAGCCGCAGGTGAAACGCGGTGCGAAGACCGCCGACAAGAAGGCGGTGACCGAGGCGATCGCCGCGCCGCGCGTGTCGATCGAAAGCGTCACGCCTTCGGTCGATCATGGGCGCTTTCCGGCGAAACGCATCGTCGGTGAGGCGGTGGAGATTCAGGCCGCGATCTTCGCGGAAGGCCACGACAAGATCGCCGCTGCCGTGCAATGGCGCGCCGCCGACGAAACCGACTGGCACGAAGCGCCGATGCGCGCCGTGCAGCCCGCCGGCCTCGACTTGTGGAGCACGCGCATTCCGCTCGAACGCGTGGGCCGTCACGAGTTCGTCGTGATGGCGTGGCGCGACGATTTCGCGTCGCTCGTCGATCACATGCACAAGAAGCTGAAGGCCGGGCAGACCGTCGAACTCGAAGTCGAGGAAGCGAAGCATCTGTTCGCGCTTATCCTCGCCGAAGTGAAGACCGCCGACGATCCCGACAGCGACAGCGCCCCGCTCGACGCGATCGTGAAGGAGTTCACGAAGGCCGACGACGCGCGCAAGCTCGAACTCACGCTCGCGCCGGCGACCGCGAAAGCCATTGCAGCGGCGCGGCATCGTCCGTTCCTGTCGCGCGATCCGGTCGTGTATCGCGTCGATGCGGAACGCGCCGCCGCGCGCTTCGCGAGCTGGTACGAGATCTTCCCGCGCTCGATGAGCGACGACGTGAACCGTCACGGCACGTTCATCGACGTGATCGGCAAGCTGCCGCGCATCCGCGAGATGGGTTTCGACGTGCTCTATTTCCCGCCGATCCATCCGATCGGCGTCGCGAATCGCAAGGGCAAGAACAACACGCTGACGGCAGGTCCCGGCGATGTCGGCAGCCCGTATGCGATCGGCGGCAAGGAAGGCGGACATACCGCCGTGCATCCGGAGCTCGGCAATCTCGACGACTTCAAGCGCATGCTCGAAGCCGCGCATGAACATGGTCTGGAGATCGCGCTCGACTTCGCGGTGCAATGCTCGCCCGATCATCCGTGGCTCAAGGAACATCCGACGTGGTTCGCATGGCGTCCCGACGGCACGTTGCGTTATGCGGAGAATCCGCCGAAGAAGTATCAGGACATCGTAAATCCGGACTTCTATGCGCAGGACGCGAAGCCCGATCTATGGATCGGGTTGCGCGATGTCTTCCTTCACTGGATCGCGGCGGGCGTGCGCATCTTCCGCGTCGACAATCCGCATACGAAGCCGTTCCCGTTCTGGGAATGGGTGATCGGCGACGTGCGCGCGCGCCATCCCGACGTGATCTTCCTCTCCGAAGCGTTCACGCGGCCGCGCGTGATGAATCGTCTTGCCAAGCTCGGCTTCTCGCAGTCGTACACGTACTTCACGTGGCGCGAGAGCAAGCGCGATTTCATCGACTACATGCACGATCTCACGCAGACCGACGCGAAGGAATTCTTCCGCCCGAACTTCTTCGTGAATACGCCGGACATCAATCCGCGCTTTCTGCAAAGCTCGGGGCGTCCGGGCTTCGTGATTCGCGCGGCGCTGGCGGCGACCTTGTCGGGCTTGTGGGGCGTGTATAGCGGCTTCGAGCTGTGCGAGTCCGCCGCGCTGCCGAACAGCGAGGAGTATCTCGACTCCGAAAAGTATGAGATCAGGGCGTGGGACTGGAATCGTCCCGGCAACATCGTGACCGAGATCACCGCGCTCAATCGCATCCGCCGCGCGAATCCCGCGTTGCAGACGCATCTCGGCGTGAACTTCCTGCCCGCGCATAACGATCACATTCTGTTCTTCGAGAAGGCGAACGCATCGCGGGACAACGTCGTGCTCGTCGCGATCAATCTCGATCCGTTCAACGAGCAAGGCGCGGATATCGAGTTGCCATGGCAGACGCTCGAACGCTGGGGCGTGCACGAAGGCGATGCGCTCGCGGTCGAGGATCAGGTGACGGGTGAACGATTCGAATGGCGCGGACGGCGTCAGCACGTGCGGCTCGATCCGCATTCGCTGCCGTTCGCGATCTGGCGCATTTCACCGACATGGGGCTTGCCGAAGCCGCAGCCGGACAACGAAGGATGAATCCTCAGCAGCGAACGAGAGCACACGAATAACAAGGGCGAATAGCGATGCATTCAGCCCATAAGGACATTGGAGCGAAACCGTGGATACAAGGGTGAAGCGCAACAAGAAGGCCTCGATTCTCAGCGACGATCCGCTCTGGTACAAGGACGCGATCATCTATCAGGTTCACATCAAGTCTTTCTTCGATGCGAACAACGACGGCATCGGCGATTTCCCCGGCCTGCTCGCGAAGCTCGACTACATCGCGGAGCTGGGCGTCGATACGATCTGGCTGTTGCCGTTCTATCCGTCGCCACGGCGCGACGACGGCTACGACATCGCCGATTACCGCAACGTGCATCCGGACTACGGCACGATCGCGGACGTCAAGCGCTTCATCCAGGAAGCGCACGCGCGCGGCATACGCGTGATCACCGAGCTCGTCATCAATCACACGTCGGACCAGCATCCGTGGTTTCAGCGCGCGCGGCATGCGAAGCCGGGCTCGAATCATCGCAACTACTACGTGTGGTCCGATACGGACAAGAAGTACGAAGAGACGCGCATCATCTTCATCGACTCGGAGCCGTCGAACTGGACGCACGATCCGGTCGCGGGCCAGTACTACTGGCATCGCTTCTATGCGCACCAGCCCGACCTGAACTTCGACAATCCCGCGGTCCTGAAGGAAGTGCTCTCCGTGATGCGCTTCTGGCTCGACATGGGCATCGACGGGCTGCGGCTGGATGCGGTGCCGTATCTCGTCGAGCGCGAAGGCACGAACAACGAGAACCTGCCCGAGACGCACGACATCCTGAAGAAGATTCGCGCGACGATCGATGCGGAGTATCCGAACCGCATGCTGCTCGCGGAAGCGAATCAGTGGCCGGAAGACGTGAAGGAATATTTTGGCGACGAAGACGAATGCCACATGGCGTTCCACTTCCCGCTGATGCCGCGCATCTACATGTCGATCGCGAGCGAGGACCGCTTTCCGATCACCGACATCATGCGTCAGACGCCCGATCTCGGCACCACGAATCAATGGGCGATCTTCCTGCGCAACCACGACGAGCTCACGCTCGAAATGGTCACGGACTCCGAGCGCGACTATCTGTGGAACACCTATGCGAGCGATCGCCGCGCGCGCCTGAATCTCGGCATTCGCCGGCGTCTCGCGCCGCTCATGGAACGCGATCGCCGCCGCATCGAACTGATCAACTCGCTGCTGCTGTCGATGCCCGGCACGCCCGTCATCTATTACGGCGACGAACTCGGCATGGGCGACAACATCCACCTGGGCGACCGCGACGGCGTGCGCACGCCGATGCAATGGTCGTCCGATCGCAACGGCGGTTTTTCGCGCGCCGATCCCGAGCAACTCGTGTTGCCGCCGGTGATGGGTTCGCTCTACGGCTATGACGCGGTGAATGTCGAATCGCAGAGCCGCGATCCGCATTCGCTGCTGAACTGGACGCGCAAGATGCTCGCGGTGCGCCGCTCGAAGCACGCGTTCGGACGCGGCACGATCCGCTTCCTGCGGCCCGCGAATCGCAAGATCCTTGCTTATCTGCGCGAGCTCGAAGGCGAGCCGCCGATTCTGTGCGTCGCCAATCTGTCGCGCGCGCCGCAGGCGGTGGAACTCGACCTGTCGGAGTTCGATGGCTCGGTGCCGCTCGAAATGACCGCCGATTCGCCGTTTCCGGCCATCGGCAAGCTCACGTATCTGCTGACGTTCCCGCCCTACGGCTTCCTGTGGTTCCAGCTTTGCCCGGGCAACCTGCGTCCGGCGTGGGCTCAGGCGCCGTCGGAGCAGTTGCCCGAATTCGTGACGATGGTGATTCGCGCGGGACAGACCGGCCCGACGCCCGAGAACGTGCGCCTGCTCGAATCGGAAGTGCTGCCGAATTACCTGAGCAAGCGCCGCTGGTTCGCGTCGAAGGATCAGAAGCTGCATGGCGTGCGCCTCGCCGCGCTGACGACGATCGAAGGCGCGGGATTCGCGTTCACCGAGATCGAAGCCGATGTCGGCGATCATTGCGAGCGCTACGTGCTGCCGCTTTCCATCGCGTGGGGCACGGAGACGACATCGCCGCTCTATATGCAGCTCGCGCTGGCGCGCGTGCGCCGCAACCGCAACATCGGGCATCTGACCGATGCGTTCTCGGTGCCGCAATTCACCTACGGCGTGATGCGCAAGCTGAAGGAACGCGCGGTCGTGCCGACGGTGCAAAAGAGCGAGATCCGTTTCATCCCGACCGAGCGCCTCAACGAGCTCAACTACTATCCCACCGATCTGCCCGAGATCCGCTGGCTCGCGGCCGAGCAGAGCAACAGCTCGCTCGTGATCGGCGACAAGGTCGTGCTGAAGCTCGTGCGGCGAGTTGTCGGCGGCATTCATCCCGAAGCGGAGATGAGCCGCTATCTGACGAAGCTTGGCTATGCGAACACCGGCCCGCTCTATGGCGAAGTGGTGCGTGTCGATCCGCAGGGCGTGCCGCATACGCTCGTCATTTTGCAGGGCTTTATCGACAATCAGGGCGATGCGTGGAACTACGCGCTCGACTATCTGCGCCGCACCGTCGATGAACTCGCGGTCGTGGTGGAATCGGAAGAGCACACGGCGGAGCGCGATGCGCAAACGGAAGGCTTCTCGGGCTACGGCAACATCGCGGGCGTGATCGGCAAGCGGCTGGGCGAACTGCATGTCGCGCTCGCATCGCCGACCGAAGACGAAGCCTTCGCGCCGCAACGCGCGACGGCCGAGGACGTGAAGGGCTGGATCGACGGCACGCTGAAGCTGCTCGAATCGGCGCTCGATATCCTTGCGCAGAAGATCGGCGAGTTCAACGAGCACGACCGTTTCCTCGCGCAGAGCCTGCTCGATCGCCGCGCGCCGCTCGTCGATGCCGTGAAGAAACTCGTCGCGGCCGGCGCCGATGCGCTGTGCATCCGCATTCACGGCGATTTCCACCTGGGCCAGGTGCTGATGGCGCAGGGCGATGCGTATCTGATCGACTTCGAAGGCGAACCTGCGCGCGCGCTTGAAGAGCGTCGCAGGAAGACGAGCCCGCTGCGCGATGTCGCGGGACTGTTGCGTTCGCTGTCGTATGCGAGCGCGGCCGCGCAATCGACGACCGAAAACGCGCCCGCCCAGACCGCGGATCGCAAGCGCGCGCTGTTCGAACGGCTGCGCGCCTTCGCCGAGGAGAGCTTCTTGCGGGAGTACATGGCGGCGATCGCATCGTCGCCTGAAACGATCGCGGCCGAAGACGTTTTCGAACCGTTGCTCGATCTCTTCCTGATCGAAAAGGCCGCCTACGAAATCCGCTACGAAGCAGCGAACCGGCCGACCTGGATCGGCCTTCCGTTGCGGGGTCTCGCGTCGCTCGCGAGCCGCTTGCTGGGAGACACGGGCGAGCCGCCCGCTCCGGGCACGCGACCCGTATTCGGAGCAACCAAGGACAATCCGGATGGAACCCACCATGAACAATCGTAGCGATCCGGCGGATTCCAGAAATCCCGCGCACGGACTCAATCCGCTCGACATCGACGCGCTCGTCGAGGCAAGGCATCCCGACCCGTTCTCGATGCTCGGCCTGCATGAAACCGACCGGGGACATGTCGTGCGCGTGTTCCTGCCGGGCGCGTCGTCGGTGAGCGTGACGGATTCGGGCAACGGCGAGCACATCGGCTCGCTCGCGCGCATCCACGATGCGGGTCTCTACGCGGGCTTCGTCGAAAGGCCGACGGCGTATCGCCTGCAGGTCGACTGGCACGGCACGCCGCAGGAAACGCACGACACGTATTCGTTCGGCCCCGTGTTGTCCGATGAATGGCTCGATCGCCTCTCGCAGGCGGACCCGTATGCGGTGCTCGAATGTCTCGGCTCGCGTCCTGTCACGCACGGCAATGTCGCGGGCGCGCGCTTCGCGGTGTGGGCGCCGAATGCGCGGCGCGTGTCCGTGGTCGGCGACTTCAACACATGGGATGGGCGGCGTCATCCGATGCGCCTGCGTCACGGCGCGGGCGTATGGGAGCTGTTCATTCCGGGCATCGGCGCGGGCACGCGCTACAAGTACGAGATCGTCACGCGCGATGGTCACACGCTGCCGCTGAAGGCCGATCCCTGCGCGATGCAGAGCGAGAAGCCGCCGTCGACGGCATCGGTCGTCGCGGATGCGGATGCGATCGATCACTACGCATGGACCGATGCCGACTGGATGAGCACGCGCGGCGGCAAGCAGACCCCGCAATCGCCGATCACCATTTACGAGGCCCACGCCGAATCGTGGCTGCGCGTGCCGGAGGAAGCCAATCGCGGCATGAACTGGCACGAACTTGCCGAGCGCCTGATCCCGTATGCGAAGGGCATGGGCTTCACGCACCTCGAATTCATGCCGATCGCGGAACATCCGTTCGGCGGCTCGTGGGGTTATCAGCCGCTCGGGCAGTTCGCGCCGTCCGCGCGCTTCGGCACGCCGGAGCAGTTCGCGGAGTTCGTGAACCGTGCGCACGAGGCGGGGCTCGGCGTGATCATCGACTGGGTGCCGGCGCATTTTCCGAACGACGCGCACGGTCTCGTGCAGTTCGACGGCACGCCGCTCTACGAACATGCGGACCCGCGCGAGGGCTATCACCAGGACTGGAACACGATGATCTACAACCTCGGCCGCAACGAGGTGAGCGCGTTCCTGATTGCGTCGGGGCTTGCGTGGCTGAAGCGCTATCACATCGATGGATTGCGCGTGGATGCGGTCGCGTCGATGCTGTATCGCGACTATTCGCGCAAGGCGGGCGAGTGGGTGCCGAATATATACGGCGGGCGTGAGAATCTCGAATCGATCGCGTTTTTGAAGCGGCTGAATCATGAAGTGCGGCAGATTCCGGGCGCGATTACCGTGGCCGAGGAATCGACTGCGTGGCCGGGCGTGACGGCGGATGTCGAGAGCGGTGGCCTCGGCTTCGACTTCAAGTGGAACATGGGCTGGATGCACGACACGCTGCATTACATGCAGGAAGATCCGGTTTATCGGCAGTATCACCATCATCTCTATACGTTCGGGATGGTGTATGCGTACTCCGAGCGCTTCGTGCTGCCCTTGTCGCACGATGAAGTGGTGCACGGCAAGGGGTCGCTCATCAACAAGATGCCGGGCGACCGGTGGCAGAAGTTCGCCAATCTGCGCGCGTATTTCGGCTTCATGTGGACGCATCCGGGCAAGAAGCTTTTGTTCATGGGCGGCGAATTCGGGCAGTTCGCGGAGTTCAATCACGATGAATCGCCGCATTGGCATTTGCTCGACGATTCGCTGCATGGCGGTTTGCAGAAGCTCGTGCGCGATCTGAATCATCTTTATACGAGCGAGCCTGCGTTGCACAAGCTCGACAGCGATGCGCGCGGGTTCGAGTGGATCGTCGGTGATGACAATGCGAACAGCGTGTATGCGTATCGGCGTACGGATGCCGAAGGGCGTGATCTTGTCGTCGTGTGCAATATGACGCCGGTGCCTCGGCTGGCTTATCGGATCGGATTGCCGCGGCGCGGGCGTTGGAGTGAGGTCTTCAACTCGGATGCTGCCATTTATGGCGGGTCGAATACGGGGAATGGCGGGGTCATTCATTCGGATGACTATCCTAGTCATGGGAAGGAACAGTCTGCGGCGTTGACCTTGCCGCCGTTGGCGACGATTGTTTTGCGAGCGGATTAGAGGGGGTTTTTGCGCGGGGGCTTTCGTGGAGTCCTGATTTCGTGTCGGTCTATTGGCTCTGCCCCTCCCCGGGGCGGGGGTCACTTTCTTTGCTGCTGCAAAGAAAGTAACCAAAGAAAGCAGCTTCTCACCGCCCGCGGTCACACGCAGTTTGGCCATGCTTGCCAGCCGTCGGCGGCACTCGCCTAAGTGTCGCCCTCGAAGGCCCAATCGGGCTTGGATCGCGCACGGTCTGACAAGCTAGTTGTTTTAGGGCGATGGTTCAGCACCAAATAGCTTCGGCACAGCGCTACGCGCTGCCGTGGGGTATGCGAGGGAAACCAACGAAGTAGAAGCACGCGCAGACCCGATTGACCCATCGGCCGCGTAGCGGGCCGGAGCCATTTGGTGCTGAACCAGCGTGCTCTGGGTTATGGCTTGTCAGACCGTGCGCGGTCCAAGCCCTTGTCTGCTTGTGGGGGCACTCGCTAGTGCCGGGCCATTAGGCCAATCGCCTGTGCCGCGGCCGGTGTGAAGTGCTTAGGCTGGGGATAGCTGTTTCTTTGGTTACTTTCTTTGCAGCAGCAAAGAAAGTGACTGCCGCCCCGCATAGGGGCAACGCTAATAGACCGACACGAAAACAGGCTTCCACGACAACAAGCCAGAAAACGAAAGCGCGTTACCGCACAGACAAACAAGCGCAGCAGACAACCCCACAACAACCCAAAACCGCCCCCGAAACAAAGGCATAAACTTACCGAACCGCCAAAGAAAGGCAAAAAACAAAAGGACCGCCCACATGGCAAATGCACTCCCCGACAGGTTGCTCCCGGGCGCACCCTACCCGCTCGGAGCCAACTGGGACGGTCTGGGCGTCAACTTCGCGGTATTTTCATCGAATGCGCACCGCATCGAGGTCTGTCTCTTCGACAGCACCGGCCGCAAGGAACTGATGCGTTTCGACCTGCCCGAGTGCACCGATGAAATCTGGCACGGCTACCTCCCCGGCGCGCATCCCGGCACCGTCTACGGTTTTCGCGCACACGGCCCGTATCAGCCGCAACAGGGGCATCGCTTCAATCCGCACAAGCTGCTGCTCGACCCCTACGCCAAAAAGCTCGTCGGTCCGTGGCGCTGGTCGGACGCGCTCTTCGGCTATCGCGTGCATTCGAACCGGCTCGACATGTCGATGGATCGCCGCGACTCCGCCCCCGCGATGCCAAAGTGCATCGTCACCGACGACGCCTTCGACTGGTCGCGCGACGTGCGCCCCGACACGCCCTGGGGCGAAACCATCGTGTACGAAACGCACGTGCGCGGCACGTCGATGATGCGCAACGACATCCGCCAGCACGAGCGCGGCACCTTCGCAGCGCTCTCGTCGCCGTGGTTCATCGAGCACTTGCAGAAGCTCGGCATCACCGCCGTCGAATTCCTGCCGGTGCACGCGTTTCTGAACGACCGCTTTCTCGTCGAGCGCAGCCTCAAGAACTACTGGGGCTACAACACCGCTGCGTTCTTCGCGCCCGAGCCTTCGTATCTCTCGACGCATCGTCTGAACGAAATGCGCATCGCCGTGCGCCAGTTGCACGCGGCGGGCATCGAAGTGTTTCTCGACGTCGTCTACAACCACACGTGCGAAGGCAACGAACTCGGGCCCACCGTCTCGTGGCGCGGCCTCGACAACGCAAGCTATTACCGCCTCATTCCCGGCGACGAACGCCATTACATCAACGAGACCGGTTGCGGCAATACGCTGAACCTGTCGCATCCGCGCGTGCTGCAGATGGTGATGGATTCGCTGCGCTACTGGTGCACCGCGTTCAACATCGACGGTTTCCGTTTCGATCTCGGCGTGACGCTCGGCCGCGAAGGACACGGCTTCGATCCAGGCTCGGGCTTCTTCGACGCGGTTCGCCAAGACCCGGTGCTCTCCACGCGCAAGCTCATCTCCGAGCCGTGGGACATCGGGCCGGACGGCTATCAGGTCGGCAATCATCCGCCGGGATTCGCCGAGTGGAACGACAAGTATCGCGATGGCGTGCGACGTTTCTGGCGCGGCGATTCCGGCATGCGCCCCGATCTCGCCGCGCGCCTCACCGGTTCCGCGGAACTCTTCAATCGCCGCTTCAGGAAACCGTGGGCGTCGGTGAATTTCGTCGCGTCGCATGACGGCTTCACGCTCGCCGATGTCACCGCCTATTCGCACAAGCACAACGAAGCGAATCAGGAAGGCAACAACGACGGCCACAACGAAAACTGCAGCGCGAACTGGGGCGTCGAAGGCCCCACCGACGACCCCGCGATCCTCGAAGTGCGCGCACGTCTCGCCCGCTCGATGGCCGCGACGACACTGCTCTCGCTCGGCACGCCGATGCTGCTCGCCGGCGACGAATTCGGCCGCACCCAGCAGGGCAACAACAACGCCTATTGCCAGGACAACGAGATTTCCTGGCTCGACTGGGACGCGGCGCAGAGTCCGCAAGGCGTCGAGATGACGGCGTTTGTCGCAAGAGTTATTGCACTGCGCAAAAACTACCCGGTGCTGCGCGAAACGCGCTTCCTCTACGGCGACCGCGAAGTGCTGCCGGGACTCTACGATGTGAGCTGGTTCGATGAACGCGGCAACGCGCTCGCGATCGAAGCATGGCAGGACCCCGAAGGCCGCGCGCTCACGCTGCGGCGTGCCGGCCCGGGCATCGACGGCGAAATCGATGTGCTGCTCATCATGTTCAATGCATCGTCGCAGGCGCTCGTATTCACGCCGCCCGCGCCGCACTTGGAATGGAACGTGCTCCTCGATAGCGCGGAGCCCGACTCCGTGACGCGGCCGCTTGTCGGCAGCGAAGTGGAACTGGCGCCGCACAGCATCGTGGTGATGCTGGCCGAGCCGACCGGCGAAGCGGACTGGCAGGCGGTCTGGATGGCGGGCGCGCATCAGGGTCCGCGCCTTCTGACGGCGCTGCCGCCCGATCCCGGCACGATTGCGTCGCATCGTGAGCCTGAAACCGATTCGTCCCACTGACACTCGCAGTCCATCGCAGCAATACAGGCAGGAAATCATGTCCGAACGTCCGATCGATCCGCACAAGCATCATCATGCGTATTGCCTTCCTTTCGGCGCTCATCTGACGGGCGCAGTGCGCGAGAATCCGCGCACGCGCTTTCGTTTCTGGGCGCCATCGCGCGATGCCGTGCAAGTGGAAATCCAGCGCGCGGGCGGCACGCCCGAACTCGTCGACATGCAGGCGACCGGCGACGGCTGGTTCGAAGCCGAAGCCGACGGCGGCGCGGGTACGCTCTATCGCTATCGGCTCGACGAAAATCTCGCCGTGCCCGACCCCGCTTCGCGTTTTCAGCCGCAGGACGTGCACGGTCCGAGCGAAGTCGTCGATCCGCGCGCGTATCGCTGGACGCACACGAACTGGCACGGCAGGCCGTGGGAAGAAACCGTGCTGTACGAACTGCATGTCGGCGCGATGGGCGGTTTCGCGGGCGTCACCGCGCGGCTGCCCGAGCTGGCGCAACTCGGCGTGACGGCCATCGAACTGATGCCGCTCAACGATTTCTCCGGCACGCGCAATTGGGGTTACGACGGCGTGCTGCCCTACGCGCCCGACTCGGCATACGGCCGTCCCGAAGATTTGAAAAAGCTCGTCGATACCGCGCACGGTCTCGGCCTGATGGTCTTTCTCGATGTGGTCTACAACCACTTCGGCCCCGACGGCAACTATCTGAACGCGTATGCGAAAACCTTCTTCCGCGAAGGCGTGCATACGCCGTGGGGTCCGGCGATCGATTTCGAGCGCCCGCAAGTGCGCGATCTCTTCTTCGACAATGCCCTGTATTGGCTCAACGAATACCGTTTCGATGGCCTGCGCCTCGATGCGGTGCACGCGATCAACGACGACGAATGGCTGCGCGAGCTCGCGCAACGCGTGCGCAGTTCGGTCGAGGCGAGCCGTCATGTGCATCTCGTGCTGGAGAACGAGCACAACACCGCGAATCTGCTGGAAACGCATTTCGACGCGCAATGGAACGACGACGCGCACAACACGCTGCACGTGTTGCTGACGGGCGAAGACGAGAGCTACTACGGCGCGTATTGCGACAAGCCGATCGAGAAACTTGCGCGCGTGCTGACGGAAGGATTCGCGTATCAGGGCGATCCGTCGCCGATACACGACGGCAAACCGCGCGGCGAAACGAGCGCGCATCTGCCGCCGACGCGCTTCGTGATGTTCCTGCAAAACCACGATCAGATCGGCAACCGCGCGATGGGCGATCGCCTGCGCTCGCTGACCGACGATGAATCGCTCTTCGCCGCGACGGGCCTTCTGTTGCTGTCGCCGCAGATTCCGCTGCTCTTCATGGAGGAGCAGTACGGCTCGAAGCAGCCGTTCCTGTTCTTCACGGACTATCACGATCAGCTCGCCGACGCGGTGCGCGAAGGCCGCCGCAAGGAGTTCGCGAAGTTCTCCGCGTTCACGGATGAAAAGCGTCGCGCGCTGATTCCCGATCCGAACGACGCGAAGACCTTCGAGATGTCGTCGCCGAAGCTGTCGGACAAACAGGACGAAGCGGACCGGCTCGAATGGCTGCACTTCTATCGCTCGGCGCTCACGGTGCGCGCGAAGCTCGTCACGCCGCGTCTGAAGGGCGCGAAATCGCTCGGAGCGGATGTGCTCGGCGACAAGGCGCTCGTCGCGCGCTGGAAGCTCGGCGACGGCGAGACGCTGAGCGTCGCGCTGAATCTCGGGGAAAACGCCATCGCGTTGAAGGAGCAGCCGCCTGGCAAGCTCATCTTCGAGACGCCGGCGCGCGCGCAGGATCGCGCACGTGACGGCGAGCTCGGCGGCCGCACGTTCCTCGCATGGCTCACCGGCGAGGTGAACGAATACGCGATCGCGCACGACGCGCGCCGCTTCGAACCGGCATCGGCCGAAGGGAAGGTCTCGTGAGCGCCGCCGCCAGCAACCCGAACGACACGAAGGCTGCGCGCCCCGTGAGCAGCATCGAAGCGCTCGCGGAACGCGCGGGCTTCGAGATCGAATGGAAGGACGCGCACAAGATCATGCAGCGCGTGCCGGAGACGACGCTGCGCAGCCTGCTCGAAAAACTCGGCCTGCCGTGCGGCAACGCCACGCAGATCAGGCAGAGCATGGCCGCCGTCGATGCCGAGATGAGCGGGCGCAAGCTGCCGCCGCTCATCACCGCCGAAGTGGATCGCGGCATCGCGCTGCCGGTGTCGGCGGCGAAGTCGGGGGCGCGCTATCGCATCGAACTGGAAAGCGGCGCGGTCATCGACGGGCGTTTCACGTCGCCCAAGGGCGAGATCGCGCTGCTCTCGCCGATCGCGGAGCCGGGCTATCACACGCTCGTCATCAACGACCATCACACGACGCTCGCGGTCGCGCCCGCGCGCTGCTACACGATCGACGATGCCTGGCGCACGCTCGACGAAGACGCGGCGAACTCGACTCACGCGCCGCCGCTCTGGGGCGTCGCCGCGCAGGTGTACGGCTTGCGGCGCAGCGGCGATGGCGGCATCGGCGATTTCACGGCGCTGGCGTCGCTCGCGACGCAGACCGCGAAGCGCGGCGGACATGCGGTCGCGATCAGCCCGATGCACGCGATGTTCAGCGCCGAGCCGGACAAGTTCAGCCCGTATTCGCCGTCGTCGCGGCTCTTTCTCAACATCGCTCATGTCGATCCCGCCGCCGTGCTCGGCGCGCCCGCCGCGCGTGCGGCGATCGAGAAAGCGGGCGTGGCGCAACAGCTCGCCGAACTCGAAGGGCTTGCGCTGATCGACTGGCCGCGCGCATCGAAGGCGCGGCTCGCGATCCTGCGCGCGCTCTTCGATACCTTCTCCGAAGACCGCGATTCGCCCTTCGCGAAGGACTTCGCCGATTTCGTCGATAAAGGCGGCCGCCCGCTCGAAGATCATGCGCGCTTCGAAGCGCTGCAGGCCGCGCAGATCGCCGCGAACGGCGAAGGCCACTGGCGCAACTGGCCCGAAGCCTTGCGCGATCCGCGCAGCGCCGAAGTGGCGGAATTCGCGAACGCCAACCGGCGCGAAGTCGATTTCTATCTCTTCACGCAATGGCTCGCCGCGAAGGGACTCATGCACGCGCAGCACGCCGCACGCGACGCGGGCATGGCCGTGGGCCTCGTCGCGGACCTCGCGGTCGGTTGCGACAGCGCGGGCAGTCACGCGTGGTCGTATCGCGAGGAGATGCTCACGGGCGTGTCCGTCGGCGCGCCGCCCGATCTCTTCAATCAGGCGGGGCAGTCGTGGGGACTCACGACCTTCTCGCCGCGCGCGATGCGCACGCAGGGCTTCGCGGCCTTCATCGACATGCTGCGCTGTGCGTTCGCGCGCGCGGGCGGCATCCGCATCGATCATATTCTCGGCTTGCGCAGGCTCTGGCTCGTGCCCGAAGGCGAAAGCGCGAAGGACGGCGCGTATCTGCGCTATCCGCTGGAGGACATGCTGCGGCTCATCGCGCTGGAATCGTGGCGGCATCGCGCGATCGTGGTCGGCGAAGATCTCGGCACCGTGCCGCCCGGCTTTACGGAGCGCTTGCAGGAGCACGGCTTGCTGGGCATTCGCGTACTGTGGTTCGAACGCGAAGTGGACGGCCCGGGCTTCAAGCCGCCGCGCGAATGGGACAGCGGCGTCACCGCGACGACGACGACGCACGACCTGCCGACCGTCACCGGATGGTGGCGCGGCGAGGACATCGTGTGGCGCTCGAAGATCGGCCAGACGATGGCGCGCGCGGATGGCCGCGATGCCGTCGAAGTGGCGCTGGAGGAGCGCGGCGGCGATCGCGAACTTTTGTGGCGCGCGTTCCAGGATGCGGGCATCGCACCCGGCGACGTGGATGCGCCCGACATCGACAATGCGCCCGTCGATGAAGCGCTCGCCTTCGTCGCCGCGACGCCCGCGCCGCTCGTCACGTATCCGCTCGAAGACCTGCTTGCACTGGCGGAGCAGCCGAACCTGCCGGGCTCGATCGACGAGCATCCGAACTGGCGCAGGCGGCTCGCCCTGCCCGTCGACGAGCTGTTTCTCGACGATGCATTTTCGGACCGCCTGCTCGCCGTCGACACCGCGCGCAAGCGCTCCGTGCAACCGAACGAACACACATCGAAACCCGAATCACCATGACCGTACCGCGTTCCACGCTCAGGCTTCAGCTTCACAAGGGCTTCACTTTCGACGATGCCGCCGCGCAAGTGGACTACTTCGCGCGGCTCGGCGTGAGTCACGCCTACGTGTCGCCGATCACGACCGCGACCGCCGGCTCCACGCACGGCTATGACGTCGTGGACTACACGTCGGTCAATCCCGAACTGGGCGGCGAAGACGGTTTGCGGCGCTTCGTCGAGAAGCTGCGCGCGCACGAGATGGGCCTCATCGTCGATATCGTGCCGAATCACATGGGCGTCGGCGGATCGGAAAACGCGTGGTGGCAGGACATTCTCGAATGGGGCCGGCACGCCGCGCACGCGCGCTTCTTCGACGTCGACTGGCATTCGCCCGATCCCGCGTTGCGCGGCAAGGTGCTCGCGCCGTTTCTCGGCGGCGCCTACGGCGACGAGTTGCAGAACGGCAAGATCCGGCTCGCGTATCGGGCGGACGAAGGGCGTTTCGTCATCGAGTATTACTCGAACGTGTTTCCGGTTTGCCCGGTCGATTACCCCGCCGTGTTTCAGGAAGCGCCGGAGCTTGCGCAACGCTTCGTCGGCCTGACGACGCAGCCAACCGATCAGCCGCGCGCCGCCGATGCGCGCACCGCGCTCGTCACCATCGCGCAGACCGAGGGCGGTCGTGCCGCGATCGAGGCGATCCTCGCCGCGCACGCGCCCGACACGCCCGCGGGCCGCGATCGGCTGCATCGGCTGCTGGAGCGGCAGCATTACCGGCTGGCATGGTGGCGCACCGCCGCCGACGAAGTGAACTGGCGGCGCTTCTTCGACGTGAGCACGCTGGGCGGCGTGCGCGTCGAGCGGCCCGAGGTGTTCGAGGCATCGCATGCGCTGATTTTCAGGCTCTTCACCGAAGGTCTGATCGATGGCGTGCGAGTCGATCACGTCGATGGTCTCGCCGAGCCGCGCGAGTATTGCCAGCGCCTGCGAACGCGGCTGGAAGAGCTGTCGGCGCAGCGGCCCGAGGCATTGCGACACGGCAATGGCCACACGTATTTCGTCGTCGAGAAGATACTCGCGCGCGGCGAGCCGTTGCGCCGCGAGTGGCAGGTCGATGGAACGACCGGCTACGACTTCATGAACGATGTCGGCGCGCTGCTGCACGATCCGGCGGGTGCAGAGCCGCTCGCCGCGCTGTGGGCCGAGGTCACGGGCAAGAGCGCGTGCTTCGCTGACGAAGCGCTCGCCGCGCGCCGCAAGATACTCGCGGAGAATCTGTCGGCCGAACTGGATCGCGTGACGCGCGCGTTGCATCGCATCGCGCGGGATGCGCATACGACGCGGGATTTCACGTTCACGTCGATCAGGCGCGCGGTCGCGGAACTCGTCGTGCAGTTTCCGGTTTATCGCATTTATCCCGTGAGCGGCGTGCGCAGCCCCGAGGACGAACACTTCTTCTCGCAGGCGCTCGAAGCTGCGCGCGCCGTGCTTGCGCGCGCGGATCATGTCGTGCTCGATCAGGTCGCGCAATGGCTCGGCGGCAAGCTGCCCGACGAATTGCCGCCGCAGCCGGAGCGCAACGAACGTCCGGACCGCGGACGCGATCGCGCTGCGGAGCGCAATCGCGAGCGCGACCGCAATCAGGCGCCGGCGGCTCAGACGCCGCCGTCTTCGAGCGGCTCGCAGCGTCGCGCGGCGCAGACGCTGTTCTCGCAACTGACATCGCCGGTGGCGGCGAAGGCCGTCGAGGATACGGCGTGTTATCGCTATGGACGCCTCATTTCGCGCAATGAAGTCGGCGCGGATCCGGGCGAGTTTGCGTTGTCCGTCGATGCGTTTCACGCGGGCAATCGCGAACGTTTCGATGCGTTTCCGCACGCGATGCTCTGCACGGCGACGCACGATCACAAGCGCGGCGAGGATGTGCGCGCGCGCATCGCGGCATTGAGCGAGATTCCCGATGAATGGGCCGCGACACTTCGGCAATGGTCCACGTTGAACACGCCGTTGCGACGCGGCCCGAGCGGCGGACACGGCGAGACGAGCGATGTCAATGACTGGGCGCCGGGACCGGCTGCGGAGGCGATGCTGTATCAGACGCTCGTCGGCTGCTGGCCGATGACGCTCGAGCCCGACGACGAGGCAGGCGTTCACGCGCTCGCGGAGCGTGTCGCGGGATGGCAACTGAAGTCGCTGCGCGAGGCGAAGTTGCGCACGAGCTGGTTCGCCCCCGATGAAGCGTATGAGAATGCGTGCAAGGACTTTCTCTTCGATATCGTCGCGCCGCAGCGGCGCAATGGCTTTCTGCAGGAGTTGTCGGCGTTCGTCGCGCGCATCGGACCGCTCGGTGCGATCAACAGTTTTCAGCAGACGCTTTTGCGACTGACATCGCCGGGTGTGCCGGATCTTTATCAGGGCACGGAGTTGTGGGACTTCAGTCTTGTGGACCCGGATAATCGCCGGCCTGTCGATTATGAGTTGCGTCGGCAGTGGCTCGCTGAGGTCGAAGAGAAAGGACCGCCTTCGGAACAGTTGGCGAACTGGCGCGACGGGCGCGTGAAACTGTCGCTCGTGAGGCGGGCTTTGGCTTTGCGCAAGCATTGCGAGTCGTTGTTCGCTCAGGGCGAGTATGTGGCGCTCGATGTGCAGGGCGAACATGCGGGGCGGGTGATTGCGTATGCGCGGCATGCGGGGAGCGCGTATGCGATCGTGATTGCTACGCGGCTTGCGGCGCCGTTGTTGGGCGCGGGATGTGACGTGCCGATCGTTGGGCCGGAGCGTTGGGGGGATACTTCGGTCGTGCTGCCCGAGGCGCTTCATTCGCGTGCGTTGTTCGACTGGCTCAGTCCTAATGCGCCCAAGGCCGAAGGTGAGAGGCTGTTTTTGCGCGATGCTCTGGCGGCGATGCCGGTGGCTTTGCTCGTTGAGGAAGGTGTGCCGAAGGTTTGAGGGTTTGGGTCGCGGGTTCTTCTCGCGTGGAATCCTGTGTTCGTGTCGGTCTATTAGCACTGCCCCTCCCCGGGGCGGGGGTCACTTTCTTTGCTGCTGCAAAGAAAGTAACCAAAGAAACAGCTTCTCACCGCCCGCGGTCACACGCACGTTAGCCATGCTTGCCAGCCGTCGATGGCCCTCGCCTAAGTGTCGCCCTCGAAGGCCCAATCGGGCTTGGCTCGCGCACGGTCTGACAAGCTAGTTGTTTGAGGGCGCTGGTTCAGCACCAAATAGCATCGGCACAGCGCTTCGCGCTGCCGTTGGGTCTGCGAGGGAAACCGTCGAGGAAGAAGCGCACGCGCACCCGATTGACCCATCGGCCGCGTAGCGGGACGGCGCTATTTGGTGCTGAACCAATTTGTTATGCGGTGCGATGTGTCAGACCGTGCGCGGTCCAAGTCTTTGTCTGCTTGCGGGGGCACTCGCTACAGCCGGGCCATTAGGCCAATCGTCTGTGCCGCGGCCGGTGTGAAGTGCTTAGGCTGGGGATAGCTGTTTCTTTGGTTACTTTCTTTGCAGCAGCAAAGAAAGTGACTGCCGCCCCGCACAGGGGCAGTGCCAATAGACCAATAAGAAAACGGGATCCGGCGACAAACCAAAAAACCAATTAATCCGCTTCCTCAAGCGCCTCCTCCCGCGGATAAACCCGCACCAAAACAATCCTCGGCCCCTTCATCTTCTTGACGACAATATCGAACCGATCGAACTCGACCCGTTGCCCTTCGGAGGGCAAATCCCCCAGCGCATTGATGACGAGTCCGCCAACCGACTCCGCGCGCCCTTCATCGATATCGATGCCGAGCGCCCGCTCAAGAGAAACCACCGGCAAGCTCCCCTTGCCCATCAACGTGCCGTCGTCCATACGCGACCAGTCGGCATCGCCCTGACGAAACTCGTCGTGAATCTGCCCGACGAGTGCGCCAAGCAGGTTATCGAGCGTGATGAAGCCGATCGGCTTCGCCCCCTTGCGCCCGACGATCGCCAGATGCGGCGCGCCCTTGCGAAAGCGTCGAAACAGTTCGAGCGCCGAGAGATTCGGCGCGACATATTGCACCGGCCGCACATGCCGCGAAAGCTTGTCGATCTTCTCGGCGGCATCCTTCGAAAAGGTGAAGTGGAAGCCGCGAGGAGCGCCATCGCCCGCAAGTAACAAGTCCTTCAGATGAATCATGCCGATCACACGCTCGCCCGAAGCATCGGCGAAAAGCGGATAGCGCGAAAAGCGATGCCGCGAGATCACGGCGAGGTTGTCGCGCATCGGCAAATCATTGCGCAGTCCGACGAGTTCGTGCGCCGGACGCATCAGGTCAGACACCGTCATGCGGCTGAAGTCGAGCGAATGCGCGATCGTGTTCCACTCGTCCTCGTTATACGAAGACGCGCCGCCATGACGTCGTCCGCGCAGGATCAGCTTGAGCTCGTCAGTGGAGTAATGCGCATCGTGACCGTGGTCCGCCGAAATGCCGAAGAGCCGCAGCACGAAGTTCGCGCTCGTGTTCAGCACCCAGATGAACGGGTACATCAGCCAGTAAAAGCCGTACAGCGGCGTGGCGAGCCACAGGCCCACCTGCTCCGCGCGACGGATGGCCCACGACTTGGGCGCCAGTTCGCCAACGACGATATGCAGAAACGAAATGACCGTGAACGCGAAGAAGAGCGACACCGTCTCGATGAGCTTCTCCGATTCGACGCCGAGCAGCGAGAAGAGCGGATGGAGCAGCGTCGCGAACGCAGGCTCGCCGATCCAGCCGAGCCCGAGCGATGCCAGCGTGATGCCGAGCTGACATGCGGACAGATAGGCATCGAGCTGCCCGTGCACCTTCGCGAGCAGACGGCCAGGAAGGCCGTTGGTGCGCGCGAGCGCCTTGACGCGCGTGGGCCGCAGCTTGACGAGCCCGAACTCCGCCGCGACGAAGAAACCATTCAGCGCGACGAGCAACAATGCGCCGATCAGCGCGACAACCTGAGCCAAAGCAACTCTCTTCGAAAGTGGAAAGCGTCAGTATATGGGCGACAGCTGATCGAAAGTCAATTTACATCCCCGCGACCGGCACGCGCACCGACAGCGTCACCTCCGCGTTATCCGCGATGTCGCTGTGCTCGAACGCGCCGCCATGCGCCTCGGCCACGCGCTTGCACAGCGCAAGGCCCCACGCGATGCGCCCGCCTTCGCGCGGCTCCAGCGCCTGCCGGCGCGCGAACGCTTCGAGCACATGAGGCGACGCCGGATCGCCAAGCGCCCGCGCCGACGCGCTGAAGCGCACGTCCGTGCGCCACATGCTGCCCTCGATATTGCTCGACGCACGCACGGCCGCGCCCGACGGGCTCGCCTCGGCGGCGAATGCAAGCATGAGCCAGAGCGTCTGCAACAGACGCTCGGCATCGCCTTCGAGCTGTTCTTCCGCGAGCGGCGAATCGATCTCGATCGTCACGCCACGCGCACGCGCCACGCTGGCACGCGCGAGCGCCGCGCTCTTTTCGAGCAGCGGACGCAACGCGACGGGCGCGAGCGCCACTTGCAACGCCTTGGTTTCGGCCCGCGTCGTATCGACCGATTGCTCGATCAGCTTCACCTGCTGCTCGACGCCCGAGCGAATCCCCGCGAGCGCGCGCTGCGCGGCGGGATCGTTGGCGTCGACCTTTCGTTCGAGCACGTAGCCCCAGCTATGGATCGCGTTGAGCGGTCCGCGCAGATCGTGCGACACGACCGAGAGCACATGATCGCGCATGAAGAGCGCGGCCTCGGCACGCAGATGCGCGACGCGATCGGCGCCGCCATGTTCGTCATCCGACGCGCCCGTCGCCGCCGACACGATCAGCGTCACGCAATCCGGACCCGGCAGCGCGATGATCGAGAAGGCGCGCGGCGCGTCGCCCTCGCCGAACGTCACGTGCGCGCGACGCGTGCCATTGCCCGCGAGCGCGGCATCCGCGGCCGCGGCGAGCGCGGCGGTGAGCGGACGAGGCAACGGGGTATCGGCAAGCAGGCGGCCGCTGAGCGCGGCGGGATCGAGATCGAAGAGATGAGTGAAGACGGCGTCGGCGGAGAGGCATCGCTGGGCGGCGTCGAGCACCAGCACGCCGTCGTTTCCTGCGACGGCCGCATCGAAAGCCTTGTCGCCTTCGGGCTCGACCGTACTGGAAAAAGACGTTGTCACGGTTATGGTTCCTTGCGTGTATCGGTGTTGCGGTTGATGTCGCGAGATGCGCCGCCGCACTGCTCGTCTGCCCTGAAGAATGGGCCGGCGGATGAAGCCCTTTGCAGGTCATTATATGTGAGCGCCTACGGCGCACGCGACAGGCGCACCGCGCGCCCTGCCGCCCCAAGGTAGCAATTCTCGTGCACGCCCGGCGTTGCACTACTTTGAAACGCGTGCCGCTTTATGGGGCGCGCGCAATGGGCTGTAGAAAATATCGGATTGCTATTAATTCGATTTTTGAAGCGTCATATATGAGTTGCGTGTGAACGATTTATTTTTTTCGCGACTATGACGCTTGCAAGAATATAGTCGTGTTATCCAGATCATCGAGGGCGATCGAGATTTGCGATCCGACGGATCCCGCTTCGAAGACGATCCCACGCCACGCATCCATGTTTTCCTACCAGCACTCGGCGCAAATTTCAACCGAACGATCGCACGCTGGAGCCGGTCTTGCGTGTGCAACCCCACTGATAGATACATTTTTCTCTTGTTTAATAGCTTCTTTCATACGCTTGCGCCGTCTCCGGAAGTTGTCGACCATCCGGAACCGACGCATTTCCTTCGATTCGAAGTGCCCCGAAGCCAGGCCAAGGCGCGGGCGCGCAGACCTCTTTGGCCCCGCGTCGCATTGACGACACGTCGCTCGGGCGAAACTATCCGCCGCAGGCGCTGTCACGCAAAGGCTGCCAAGCACAGGCGAGCCTGCAGGATTCATAACCCTGCGTCATAGTCATAAAACATGCTGCGCTCCAGCCGGGGAAAAACCGTTCAATGGCTTCATTCCGAAAGAACTTCACGATTCTGATGACGTTGCAGGTGTCCACCTACCTTGCACCGCTGCTGACGCTGCCGTGGCTCGCGCGCGTCCTCGGTCCGGGCGGATATGGACGCCTTTCATTTTGCCTGGCCTTTATCGCGTACTTCATCTCGATCACGAATTACAGCTTCTCCCTGACCGCGACGCCGAAGATTTCCATCAATCGGGCGAGCCGCGAAGAGCGCTCGAAGATCTTCTGGGAAACCATCATCACGCAGGCCGCGCTCGCGTGCGCCGGGTTCTTCGTCGTGCTCGCGCTGACGTCGTTCATACCTTCTCTGGAAGAGTATCGCGAGCTGCTGATCATCGGCTATGGCATGGCGATCGGTGCGATGCTGATTCCTACGTGGTATTTTCAAGGTATCGAAGATCTCGGCATGTTGAGCGGATTCGTATTCATCGGACGTGCGCTCAGCATTCCTGCCATGTATCTCTTCGTGCGCGAGCACGACGATGTCGATATCGCGATGGCGGTCAATGCTTTGGTTCCGCTGCTATCGGGCATCGCGATCTGCACGTATCTGTATTTCCGTCGCGAGATCGACTTCGTGCCCGTGTCGTTCAGGACCATCTTCGGTCGTCTAAAGGACGGCTGGAGCGTTTTCATGGCAACTTCCATCGTCGACATTTATGCATCGAGTAACATCGTGCTGCTCACGTTCATTTCGGGCAACGTCGCGGCCGGCTACTTTGCTGCGGGCGACAAGCTGATCCGCGCGGCATTGAACATGCTATCGCCACTCAAGACCGCGGCGTATCCGCGCGTGAGCTTTCTGATGCATCATGCGAAGGACGACGCCTTCGCTTTTCTGCGCAAGATGTTCGTCGTGCAGGGCTTGATCGTGTCGCTGATCTCCGTCTGTATCTTCTTTGGCGCGCCACTTGCGGTAAAACTCTTGTATGGACCGAAGTTCTTGCCTACCGTAGAGGTGTTGCGTTGGATGGCGTTCGTACCGTTGATGGTCGGCCTGACAGATCTCTTCGGCGTTCAGACCATGCTTCCGCTCGGCATGAAGGCGCAGTTCAGCCGCGTGCTGATGGCGTCCGCCGTGCTGAATTTCGGCTTGCTCGCCGTGCTGGCGAAGCTCTTCGGCGAACAGGGCGCGGCGGCTACGGTACTGATCGTCGAGACGCTCGCGGCGGCGGCAATGGCCTTCACGCTGCATCTGCAAGGGGTGTCGTTGCTCAAGCGTCCAATTGCCGAAGGAGCGGGTTCGGGTACCACGTGAACCGTATGCGGAAATGCGATGTGGATATCAGGACCGGCGTAATGCTTATTTGCGCTTTCGGCAATGAAGAAATTGACGTGTTATAAACGGTAACAAGTGATTCTATTTGTTAACGCGTTTTTCAAATGATTGGCTTTCACAAAGCATTGAATTGCACGCCAAGCGCGCATTAGGCGCATTTGATTGCGCTCTACTCCAAAAGTTGCATTTAAGTATGTGAGTCAACGAACCGACCCATGCAGTTCGAGCCGATATCTTAATGGTCCAAACAGTGTTTAATTAAGCGAGCCTGCCGAATGGAAACGGATGAAACGTCAGTCGAGCATGTGCAAAAGTTAGCCGATCAAGCCGAGAACCTGCGCATGCAATCAGTCGCGGTGCCACTCAAGGATCTGCAAATCCTTCTACAGATATGCGAAACGGCGATTGCTCAGCAGAATGCAACCGCCACGAAATAAGCTTCACGAATTCGTATACGTCAGCGAAACAGCGCTGGCGTCAATGACGTCCCGGGCACGGACCGAGGTAAGTGCTCAAGCCGGCGAACGACGGCTCCGGCTCTGAAGAACTCAGATCTTTACTGGACCTATCGGCTTTACGTCCCGCTACAGAAAGGCTGCTTCACTGGCTGAACTGTGTTTTCGGCGCGACGCAGAATAATCTTCGCAAAGACCGACATCGGGGCGCCCATCCGGCCAAATTGACTGGTCCGGGATTCTGCGGCAGGTAAATCCAGGCCTGTTATCAGGCTTGATGGGGTTCCTCGCACCCTGTGCGCAAGGAACGCGTAATGCTATGCCGGATCTCGTGTGTATTTATCGCGCGCGTATTACATCGTCGCGCGATTAGTACTCCGACACGCACATCCCGGCCTTTCATGTTCCTCGAGGTGGTCTTGAACGTCCACCCGGGATGCGTTCGCCCTAAGCGAGTGTGTCGCGTCATCTTTCCATAACGATTAGGCCATTCCTTCTCATTGCGTATTGCCGCGGGTGTCGGCGAGACGCCAATCGAAGAGTTGAATATGAAAGAGATCGTCCATATCACCGAGGCCTTCGGCGGCGGTGTGCTGTCCATGCTGACCCAGCTTTCGAACCGCGCGGCGGCGGCCGGTGTCGGCGTAACGATCCTTCATTCGATCCGGCAGGAAACACCGAATAACTTCGCGAAGCTCTTTCATCCTGCGGTAAAGCTCACCTACGTCAGCATGTTCCGCGAAGTGAGCATGAAAAACGATCTGAGCAGCCTCTGGAACCTGGCCCGCAAGCTGAAGGAGTGCGATCCATCCGTGATTCATCTGCACTCGTCGAAGGCGGGCGTGCTGGGGCGTGCCGCCGCGCGCATCGCCGCACCACGCGCACGTGTGTTCTATTCGCCGCATGGCCTCGCGTTCCTGCGGCGCGACGTGTCGCCCGCGAAGCAGTTCGCTTATCTGAGCTTCGAGCGCATCGCCGCCCGGCTGGGCGGGACCATCGTCGCATGTTCGAAGAGCGAGCTTGCGGAGATCGAGACGAAGATGCGCGCGCGTCGCGCACGTATGATCGAGAACGGCGTGAACGTGCCGGAGATTCCGCCGCGCGTCGACAAGCGCGCCGACGGGATTCTCATCGGCATGAGCGGGCGCGCCATGTTTCAAAAGAATCATGAGGCCTTCGTGAAGCTCGCAACCGAATTGCGCGACGCGTCCGTCCGCTTCCTCTGGATCGGCGGCAATGAAGACGAGTTGCCCGCGGGAACGCCGAAAGGCGCCGTATCGTGCAGCGGCTGGGTCACGCGCGATCGCGCGCTCGAACTCACGTCAGGGCTCGATATCTATGTGCAGACATCGCGATGGGAAGGCATGCCTATCGCACTCATCGAGGCGCAGGTCGCGGGCATTCCCGCCGTCGTGACCGATGTCGTGGGCAATCGCGATGTCGTTCAGCATGGCGTGACGGGCTTCGTCGCATCGAACGTGGAAGATATGGCGAAGTACATCGCGTTGTTGCGCGACGACTCGTCGCTGCGCGCACGCATGGGCGCCGAAGCCAGAGCATCCGCGAGCAAGCGCTTTTCGATGGACGCGATCTTCCGTCAATGGCTTTCGATGTACGAGTTCGACTCCGTCAAGCACGCGCGCGCGCCGCTCGATGCCGATGAGATCGCCTATGAAACCAGCTCCGATTCACAGTTCTGACGCCCTGATATGGACACATCCATCGCCAGCAACAAGCTCGTCTATAACGGACGCTTCACGAGCCAGAAGACCACGGGCGTGCAACGTGTCGCGCGCGAACTCGTCGCCGCGCTCGTGCAATTGCCGCAAGGCTCCCATGTGACGCTCGCGGTGCCGCCGCAAAGCGGACTCGATCCCGTGCAAGGTGTCGAGACCGTGAAGCTCGGCTTCGGCAAGGGCGTCTTCTGGGAGCAGATCGTGTTGCCGCTCTTCGCCGGGCGCTCGCGTATCGTGAATCTATCGAACTCGGGCTCCATCTTTCGCGCGAACCAGATCATCTATATGCACGATGCCGCGGTGTTCGACACGCCCGCGCACTTCTCGTGGAAGTTTCGCACCTGGTATCACGTGATGTTCTGGATCCTCGCGCGCACGTCGAGTTGCGTGCTGACCAATTCGAAGTTCTCGCGCGACCGGCTCGCGCATCATGTCGGCGTGCCTGCCGAGCGCATCGGCGTGGTGCCGCTCGCAGCCGATCATCTCGATCACATCATGCCCGATGCATCCGTGATCGATGAGCTGAATCTCACGGACCGCCGTTACGTGCTTGCCGTGAGCAGCATGAATCCGACGAAGAACTTCAAGCGCCTCGTCGAAGCGTTCATGCGTCTGAACGATCCGTCCATCGATCTCGTGATCGTGGGTATGAAGAATGCCGCGATCTTCGGCAAGGCGCATGATCTGTCGAGTGCGCCGAACATCAAGCAGGCGGGTTATGTCAGCGATGAAAAGCTGAGAGCGCTCTACCAGCGCGCCGCATGCTTTCTCTATCCTTCGATTTACGAAGGCTTCGGCATTCCACCGCTGGAAGCGATGCGCAACGGCTGCCCGACGCTCGTCGGGCGCGCGGCCGCACTGCCGGAGACATGCGGCGACGCATCGATCTATTGCGATCCGTATTCGGTCGAAGATATTTCAAGCAAGTTGCGCGAGCTGCTGGCCTCGCCTGAATTGAGCGAAGACCTCAAACGTCGCGGCCTCGCTCATGCCGAGCGCTTCCGCTGGACGGAGAGCGCCCGCCTGCTGATGCAGTTCATCGACAAGCCGTGAGAGCAAGCGGCGCTACAGATACAGACGCATTTCGAGGGGGAAAAGGCTGGTGAAGTTGGGAATTTATTGTGACTCGGGTATCAACGGCGGCCACGAAAAGATGCTTAAACGGTTCATGCTTGCGCTCATTGCGAGCACTCATGTGAAGACTCTGCATATCCTCGTGCCGACCGCGAACGAGCCGTTGTATCGCTATGTCAACGACCTGGCGAACGCGCATCCGAAAGTGAAGACGATCGGGCTTCCGCATACGGCGGAATCGATACGCGGCGATGTCTTCGCGCTGTGGCGCACGGTCCGCGCGACCGCGGCGAAACTGCGCGCGCTGCGGCTGAACAAGCTGCTCATCGCGCAAGGCACGATCGCTTCCGGTCTCGCGGGACTCTTCGCCGCGCGTCAGGCGCGCACCACGGCGGTAAGCTATCTGCCGCTCGTCGACGATGCTCCCGCGAACGCGGGCGGTCCCGGCAAGATCAAATGGCTCGTCAAGCGCGCGCTGTATCGCGCGCCGCACGAGTACGTCACGTTGAACGATCATTTGCGCGGCAAGCTGAAGGCGCTTGCGCCCAATGCGCGCGCGATGGTCCTCGAAAACTATGCCGACGACCGCTTCGGTCGCACGACGCTCACGAAAGAAGCCGCGCGCGCCTCGCTCGGCCTGCCCGACGACGGCACGACGATCATCGCGCATATCGGCCGGATCAATTTCAAACAGAAGCGTCAGGACTTTCTGATGCAGGCCATCGAGCGTCACGCGGATGCATTCGCACGTACGCTCGTGCTGATCGTCGGCGAAGGTCCGGATGCGGCGCGCCTGCAAGCCATGATCGACGCGAGCCCGGCGCTGTCCGCGTGCGTGCGCATGGTCGGGCCGCAGAAGGACGTGCTGCCCTGGATCGTCGCGAGCGATGCGCTCGTGCTGCCTTCCGCGTACGAAGGCGTGCCGCTCGTGATGATCGAAGCGGTGCTCGCGCAGCGGCCGATCGTCGTATCGCGCGTGTCGGGCCTCGATTCATATCTGCCCGATGCGCTGCTTTTTCCCGCGGATGATCACGATGCATTCGTCGAACGCATCTTCGCAGCGCGTGATCTTCCGCTCGCCGCTCTTGCACGCGCATTCAGGCATCGCTTCTCGCGCGAAGCATTCGACGAGCAGGCGCAAAACGTCTTGCTGCACGAGAGCGCCACGCGCGACATGGGCGCTCAGCCCACGCCACGACATTCCAACGTGCTGATCGAATGACAGCGCGAACTTTTTCGAGGGCCGAACATCGATGCGAACCTTGGTGGCTGCCATATCCCTGTTCGGTGCGCTTTGCTGCGCATCGGTGCTGATCTACGCGCGCAGCGGCACATCGGACGCGTATCACAGCAGTCACTCGGCGAGCTCCACGGAGCACGCCGCGAACGTCGCGTCACCGAAAATCGCTTGCGGCAATCAATCGAAGGGCGTGTTCTACGGCATCGCGGGGCATCTGGAGCATCACGGCGCGTACGGCATGAGCGACTACGCCTTGCAGATTTCACAGCTTCGCGATCTCGGCGTCACGATGTACGCGCAGGATGTATCGAGCGAGCAAAGCGCCCACATGGTCGCGGATTTCGCGCGCGCGGCGGCGAAACAATGCATCGGCGTGCTCGCGCTCGTCACGCCCTTCGAGCCGGAAAAGCGCGCGAACGAGCAGGAAACCTTCGAGCGCGGCTATGCTCTGGGTAAGACGGCGGGGCGCGTGCTGAAGGGCCTCGTTACGTACTATCAGGTCGGCAACGAGTACGACAACTGGACGATACTCGGCTCGGACCGCAGCGGCGAGCATCCGCAGGACTACGACAACGCGAGATTCATGAAAGCGCGCGGCTCGATCCTCGGTCTGATCAAAGGCATCCGCGAAACGAATCCGGACGCGAAGATCCTGCTGACATCGTTCAGCTGGCTGCATTACGGCTTCACCGACATGCTGTATGCGGGCACGCAGCCCGACGGCACGCGCGGCCATCCCATTCCGCACTGGGACATCACCGCGTGGCACTGGTATTCGAACATGGGATCGATCACGGCGGCCGGCGACAAGAAGGTCAACGTGCTCGAACGCCTGCGCGACAGCTACGGCAAGCCCATCTGGATCACCGAGTACGGCGTGCGGCCGACCCACGCGGACCCGGCCGGCTATCTCGTCGGCAAGGATGCATTGAAGGGATTCGTGTCGCTCGCGAAGACCTACAACATACAGAACGTGACCTTGTACGAGCTATATGACGACCAGCGCTACGGCGGCGATGGCAACTACGGTGTGATCCAGGACGACGGTAAAACGCGCAAATCGCGCTTCGATACCGTGCGGGATTTCATCAAGGCCAACCCGATGCCGTAAGGGATCGACACTTTGGTACGACAAATAAAGCATGGGCGAAACCGCAAATTATCGCGCGAAAGAGCGGGGGCGCAAGTGGCGTACCCGCCCTTACCATGCCCGTTATGTTCGCTACTCAACAGACGCGTGCAGTTTGTACCGGGAAGATAGCCTTGACGCTTTATTTTCCAGACTTACCGTATCGTTTGACAGCAAGCGATTCGTAACGGGATTCGCGAGTTTCATCCGCCGAATCTTGAGGCGCGATGCCGAGGCACGGAGTGTGCTCCTGGCAGATATCGCACTCCGACGAGCCGACGTGCTTCGTCATGCGACCTCGAAGCAACATGTGCTTCGCCCGCTTTTCAGAGCCTCTCGCGTCTTTAGTCTGGAAGTTCCGACGGCCATAGGCCGGATCAACAACACGCAAGACGTACCGCGGACATGCCGCGCGGGCTCTCTGTTTTTCTCGGCCCGGGAAACAACGGTCAACTTATCGAACTGAGGACGGCGCCTTTGAACACCCTCTATGTGAACTCCGGATCTTCGCGCCCCGGCAAGGACGACGGTGAATTCACCGCGAGCGACATGCTCAGGCTCCTGCGCGATCACCTTGGCATCCTGTTCCTGTTCATCGGGATCACGGCCGCGCTCGCGACCGCGTATGCATTTCTTGCCACGCCCATCTATTCTTCGGACGTCGTCGTGCGCGTGGATCCACCCGATCCGAACGCGCTCGGCATCGCGCCGCAGAACCAGATGCAGATGCAGCAGTCTCAGCCGACGGTGAACCAGCTCGCGCCCGCGGAAATCTCCGTGATGCAAAGCCGCTCGGTGCTCGAACCCGTCGTGAAACAGTTCCACTTCGACATCAAGGTCAAGCCGACCACGTTCCCCGTGCTCGGCCAGATCGCGGATATCTTCGCGAAGAAGGGACATCTGTCTCCGGCATGGTTCGGTCTCGATTCGTATGGCTGGGGCGGCGAATCGCTGCAGATCGGCCGCCTCGACGTGCCGCCCTCGCTCGAAGACCAGAAGCTCGATCTCGTTCTGCTCGACAACAACCAGTACGAGTTGCGCGACCCCGATGGCGCGATGCTTCTGCGCGGCACGATCGGCCGTCCGGCATCGGCGAACGGCGTGTCGATTCTCGTCAACAGCGCGCTCGGCCATCCGGGCGTGCACTTCGACGTGACGCGCCTCAATACGCTCGACGCGATCGCGCTCATGAAGAAGTCGATGAAGGTGGCCGAGTCCGCGAAAGACACGGGCGTCGTGCAGATCACCTTCAACGCCGACGATCCCGCCCTGACCGCCGATGTCGCGAACGCGCTCGGCCAGGCGTATCTGACAGCGGCCGTTCAGGCGCGCCAGGCGAACGACACGAAGACGCTCGAATTCATCCGCGGAGAACTGCCGCGCCTCGAAAGCGATCTGCGTCGCGCCGAGGGCAACCTGAGCGCGTTCCGTTCCAAATCGCAGTCGGTGCAGCCGCTCAACGAAGCGCAGGCGTATCTGCAAGGCAGCATCGTATCGATGCAGCAACTGGCGACGCTCAAGCTGCAACGCACGCAGGCTTTGCAGCGCTTCCAGCCGAGCAGCCCGCAAGTGGTCAATCTGAATCAGCAGATCTCGGAACTGGAAGCATCGAACAAGCAGATTCAGCAACGCTTCGACAGCATGCCCGCTTCCGAACGCCAGAACGCGACTCTCACGCGTGACGCGCGCGTGGCCGAAACCATCTACATGGGCATGGTGAACAAGGCACAGGAGCTTTCCGTGCGGCGCGCGAGCACGAGCGGCGGCGCGCATATCGTCGATAACGCGCTGCGCCCGTATCGTCCGGTGAAACCGCACAAGTCGCTGGTGATCGCCGCGGGCACGGGCCTCGGCTTCTTCATCGGCACGTTCTTCATCTTCCTGCGCCGCCACGCGATGATCGGCGTGACCGATCCGATGTTCGTCGAGCGCCGTCTTTCGGTGCCCGTGCTGGGCGAAGTGCTGTACAGCCGGCAGCAGGCCATGCTCGATCACGAGATCGCCGTATCGCCGGTCGAACATGCGCCGCTCACTTATTCCGGGGCGCAGAACGGCGGACCACCGAAGGCGCTGCCCTATGTTCATCTGCCGGAGCATGACGCGTTCGCGATGCCGCACGTCGCCGACACGGATCGCGATGCCCGCGTGCTCGCCACGCGCTTCCCGCACGATCCGGCGATCGAGGCGCTGCGCGCCGTGCGCACGGAGTTGTATCGCGATCTCGCCAATGCGCCGAACAACATCGTGATGCTGACGGGTCCGATTCCGTCGGCGGGCAAGAGCTTCGTCGCGGCGAATCTGTCGGTGCTGCTCGCGGAAATCGGCCTGCGAGTGCTGCTGATCGACGGCGACATGCGGCGCGGCCATATCGCTTCGTTCTTCAAGCAGTCGAATCCGGGCGGCCTGTCGGAAGTGCTCAAGGGCGAACTGGCGCTCGGCGACGCGATCCGCTATGTCGGCGTGCCGGGGCTGTCGTTTATGTCGTGCGGCGGCTATCCGGAGAATCCTTCCGAGCTGCTGATGATGCCGGGCTTTCGCAACATGCTTGCGCGCATGAGCGATCAGTTCGATCTCGTGATCCTCGATACGCCGCCGTTCCTCGTCGTGACCGACGCGGCGATCGTCGCGAGCGACGCGGGTTCGACGGTGCTCGTGCTGCGCTCGGGCATCCAGAGCGAGGAAGAGATCGAGGAAACCGTGAAGAAGGTGCAGCGTTCGGGCGGCAGGCTCGTCGGCTCGGTGTTCAATGCGATTCCGCGACGGCCGAGCAATCGTCGCAGTTATGGTTATGCCGCGGCATATACGAGTTCGTTCAAGTCGGCGCACTGACGGCGCGCGCATAATGAAGCGTGGTTGAAGGCATCGCGCCGCGTGCCCGTCACGCGGCGCATTGCGTTGTAACGCTGGCCGTGGGACGTGCTCGATTGTTCATACGTCTTGTCCGCGAGGGTGGATTCGAAGGTTTCGACGCGCTCGCGCCGTCAACCGGGTCGATGAGGGAGACGCATATGAGCGGACCTTTTTCCTTCAGGAATCGGCTCGTGCAATGCCCGCGCTGCCGCAGGCAGGTTGCCGTGGGCATGAACGTGTGTCCGCATTGCGATTTTCATCGCGTGCGCAAGGCTGAGCCAATGCCGGCACCGGCGCCCGTGCCCGTTCAGGCGCCTATCCCGGTGATCGAAGAGACGCCGATCGCAGAAACGACCGACCTGCCCTCGCGCTCGATGCTCGTGATCCTGCTGGCCATGCTGGCGACATTCCGGCGCCGTGCATGACCCACGAAGCATGGTTCGCACCGACATTCATAACGATCGACAGCCCGTTTGAAACGGGCCCATCCAACCTTCGATGATGAAAGAAAAAGCGGCGCTGACCGACCTGTACTACCGAATCTGGGCCTTCGCGATGCCGGTGACGTCGTTCCTCGTCATGCCATCGATTCAAGGCACGACGATCGGCTATCTGATGTGCTTCCTTTCCGTGCCGCTCGTGCTGCTGTTCGGCGGACGCGCGCGCAAGAGCTGGATGCACTTCGTGGGCGCTGCGATCCTCGTGTGGCTGCTGATGGTCTGCACGTCGCAGCTCGCCGACATGATGGCGCCCTTCGATCCCGACTTCAGCAAGATCGTGCTCGTCGACGACAAGGATCCCTTCACGTTCATCATGCGCAAGAGCATGTTCACGCAGTCCATCTACGTGGCGGCGGTCGTGCTCTATGCGGCTTACGTGTATCACTATTACAAGCCGACGTGGGACCAGTGGGTTCTCGCCGCCGTCACGCTGTTCGCGCTGTACGGCATGTTCGAGGTGGCCTATTACATCGCCACGGGGCAGCCGGGCGACTTCATCTCGAACCGAGCATTCGGCGATCAGTTCGGCAAGGGCATCGTGCGCTCGGACGGCACGGTGAACGGCAGTTCGTTCCAGCAGATCGACATCAAGGGCATTCCGATCCAGCGCCTGAAGGCGCTCACCGGCGAGCCGTCGATGTACGCGATGTCCATCTTTCCGTTCTGGGTCTACTTCAACGCGACGTCGCGCGTGCGCTGGCCGGTATGGGTGATCGGCCTGTCGCTGCTCATGACCACGTCGTCGACGGTGCTGATCGGCTACGCGGTGTATTCGCTCATCCGCGTGCGCAAGCTCGGCATCAATCCGGTGAAGGCGCTGATCGGCCTCTTCGTGCTGTGCGTGATCGCGTATCTTTTGCAGGATTACATCGCCGATCTCTTCAAGCAGATGGTGGTGGACAAGCTCGAACAGAAAACCGAGTCGGGCTCGGACCGCACGCTGCTCTTCGTAGAATCGATGCGCCTGTGGTTCAATGCGTCGCCGCTCAATCAGATCTTCGGCATCGGCTTCGGCTATATCCGCTCGACCGATCTGTTCTCGACGCTGCTCGTCAATACGGGTGTCGTCGGCACGGTGTTCATCAGTTCGCTGATGCTTTACCCGGCGTTCAAGCTCGACTGGGACCCGCGCGGCATGGCGTTGCGCCAGTGCTGCGCCGCGACCTGGACGATGATGATGGTGTCCGTGCCCGAGTTCGCCTATCTTGCGCCCTGGACGCTGGTCGCGATGGCGTACGTGCGCGTGCGCGCGCTCAAGATCGCGAGGCAGCAGGTCGGCGACAAGGCCGCTGCCGCCGCGATGCACGATGCGCAGGAAGGCGCATCGATCGGCACCGCGATCGGCAGGCACGTGAGGCCCGAGATCGGGCCGCGCATCGGCTCGCGCTTCGGCCCGCGCGGCCGTCATCTCTGATCGCCCGAGCCCGGCTCCGCTCCCTGCGACGTTCTACAATGATGGTTTCGACCACCGGCCATCCATCGGCGATGGCCGGGCAACCAGGGAGCAACCATGTCGATTGTCACGACCGATTCCGGTCTCAAATACGAAGACGTCACCGTTGGCGAGGGCGCTGAAGCCGTCGCGGGCAAGACGGTCAGCGTGCACTACACGGGCTGGCTCACGGACGGCCAGAAATTCGATTCGAGCAAGGACCGCAACGACCCGTTCGCCTTCGTGCTGGGCGGCGGCATGGTCATCAAGGGCTGGGACGAAGGCGTGCAGGGCATGAAAGTGGGCGGCGTGCGCCGTCTCACGATTCCGCCGCAACTCGGTTACGGCGCGCGTGGCGCGGGCGGCGTGATTCCGCCGAACGCGACGCTCGTGTTCGAAGTGGAACTGCTGGACGTCTGAGCGATTACGGCATGAGCGCGCCGCTTCATCGTCCCGCCGTGTCGCTGCGCCGCTATGAGGCGGCGCAAGCGTCGGACGTGCACGACTTTCATCAGATCGTGCTCGGCCTCGACGGGTCGATGGAGATGGCCGTCGATGGCAACGGCGCGCGCATCGATTGCAGCGGCGCGTGGATCATCCCGGCGGGCGCGCGCCACGACTACTGGGCCGACGGCGATAATCGCCAGCTCGTGCTCGATCTGCCTGCCACGTCTGTCGCGGTGCCCGAACGTTACTTCGAGCGGGCGCGCGCGGTCGCGATCGATCCGCGCGTCACGCAGGCAGTCGCCGAGGTCGCTCATCGCGCGAACGGCACTGCGCATTTCTCCGAGCGCTTCGCATGGCAGGTTGCCGCGCATCTGTGCGGCGCGCTGATGCACGATACCGACGATTCCATCGACATGATGCGCGGGCTCGATTTCGCGCGCATCGACCGGTGGTTGCGTCTGCATTTGTCGGAGCCGCTGCGTATCGCCGATCTCGCCGCGCATTGCGGCTTCGGCATGCGGCGGTTTCATCAGCTCTTCAATGAGGCGTTTGGCGAGACGCCGCATCGGTATTTGCATCGTCTGCGGCTCGATACCGCGTTGACCTTGCTCGCCGATCCTCGTGCGACGCTTATCGATATCGCGCTCGATGTCGGGTTCGCCGATCAAAGTGCGTTCACGCACGCGTTTTCTAAACGATTCGGCATTTCGCCAGGGCAATGGCGGAATGGTGGGTTCAGGTCGTTGCGCGGCGGTTAGGTTGGTTTTTTGGCAGATGTTTTGGTTTTTTGCCGGATCCCGTATTCGCGGTGGTCTATTAGCACTGCCCCTGTGCGGGGCGGCAGTCACTTTCTTTGCTGCTGCAAAGAAAGTAACCAAAGAAACAGCTCTCCCCAGCCTAAGCACTTCACACCGGCCGCGGCACAGACGATTGGCCTAATGGCCCGGCAGTAGCGAGTGCCCTCGTAGGTCTCGCGGGGCTTGGATCGCGCACGGTCTGACACATCGCACCGCATAACAAATTGGTTCAGCACCAAATAGCTCCAGCCCGCTACGCGGCCGATGGGTCCATCGGGTCTGCGCGTGCATCTTCTCCGATGGTTTCCCTCGCATACCCAACGGCAGCGCGTAGCGCTGTGCCGAAGCTCTTTTGTGCTGAACCAGTCAGTGAAGCGGTGCGAGGCGACAGACCGTGCGCGAGCCAAGCCCGGTTGGTCCTTTGGGGGCGACACTTAGGCGAGGGCCACGGCGGGCTGGCAAGCATGGCCAAACTGCGTGTGACCGCGGGCCTTAACGAGCTG